>JAJPJQ010000011.1 GCA_021324155.1 Pseudomonadota bacterium | reverse complement strand
CGGCGGCTCACGATCCGCCAGGCGGTCAACGAACTGCCGATGTTCAGCGTCGAGATGGGCGCGCTCTACGTCGCGCCGATCGACGCGGCGATCGCCGGCGGCGCGGCCTTCGATCCGTCGATTCCCGTGCCGATGCAGGGCCTCGGCTTTACGCTCGGCGGCTATCCGCCGATCGCGAAGAGCCTCGAGCTCACGCTCGAAACCGGCCTGTCGGTCCGCGAGGACCTGCACGCCGGGACCGGCGTCATCGACTACCAGATGGGCCGGCGCACGATCACCGGCCGTATCGATCCTGAGGCTGTGACCGAGGCGACGCATCCATACTGGGCGGATTTCTTCGCCGGCACGTCCGTCGCGCTCGCGAGCAACGTGATCGGCAGCGCGGTCGGCAACCGCGTTACGGTCAACGCGCCGGCGGTGCAGTACGACGGGCCGAACTGGGCTAACCGCGAGCGCATACGCACTTACGACATCGGGCTGCGCGTCCGCGCGTCGACCGATACCGCGTCCGACGAATTTTCTATCGTGACCACATAAAAGCAAAACAGCGAAGGAGAAGGTTGATGTCCCAGGAAGAAAACGAAAACGAACAGACGAAATCGGAGAAGGAGCTGCTCGAGGAGCTCTTCGATAACACTACGGAGATAAGCACGACGTTCAGGAATCGCGTGCTGATCTGCACCTTCGAATTCCCCGATCGTAAAGACTGGCTCGAATATCTCCGCCGCAGCGCGAACTTCCAGGCCAGGAATAAAAAGGTGATCGCCACGGAGGATGCGCTCAGCGCGCGACTGTGGGTATTCCAACACTGGTGCAAGAAGGTCGAGGTTGAAAACGGGGACAAGCGCGTCAACGTGCCCGACTTGAAGAAGGTTCCGTACATCGTGCAGGAGCAGGCGGCGACGGCGTTCCTCTCGCAAGTATCGATTAATGAGGGAGACGAAAAAAACTCGTAGAGGAGCTGCGAGAAGTTTTATCTGCGCAGCTCCAGGGCGAATGTCCCTACGGAGATCCGCCGGAAATCACGAGCACCGATGGAAATGAGCCGCGGGCTGAAGAATGCAACTGGACGATCAACGGTGAGCCGAGAAATGTTTTGCAGCCGAAATGTGCCTGGATCGTTTCGGCGCCGGACGCGTGCGCGGAATGCGCGCTCAACTCGGATAATCGACCGCAGCCGTCGCCGTGGCTCACGCATCTCTTTTACCTCGAAGCATGCCAGGCGGCGGGCATCGTTTTTCACTACGAGGATCTCACCGAGCGCGAGACGCGCGGTCTCGTGATCGTGAAGGGCGAGCGCAACCGGCAGGAAATGGCGAAGCTGAATAAAAAATAAATGGCGTTCACGATCTCCATATCCATCACGGGCGACGAAAAGGATTACACCGCCGCGGTCAAAGCCGCGCAGACGGAGACGGCGAAGCTCACCCAGCAGACCGAGGCGTCGAACCGCGGTTTCGATAATCAGGAAAAGGCCGTTCGCAAAGCGCATGGCGCGATGATTCCCTTCATGGCCGTCAGCGGACAGCTTACCGCGCTACTGCAGCAGCAGTTCGGGCCGGCCGCCGCGATCGCGGTGAGCACGCTCGACCGCTTCGTCGCCGTCGCCGGCGCTGCGCGCGCCGGCGGGCAGGGCTTGATGACGGCGCTCGCCGCCGGTATCGGCGCTGCGCTGAATCCGTGGACGCTGGCGCTCGTCGCCGCGGCCGCGGCGATCGCCTACTTCGTGGATCAGTCGCAGAAAGCGAAAGTCGCGAGCGAGCAATGGTCGTCGACGATCACGCAAGTCAACGGCCAACTCAACGCGCTGAGAGCCACGAACGACATAGAGCGCTCGAACGCGCAAATCGAGACGCAGCGGTCGCTCGCGATCGAGGGGCTGAAGAAGCAGCTCGCCGACGGTGCGCTGGCGGCCAATCTCTACGCCGATCATGTCGACAAGCTCAATCACACGTTCGACGACATGAAGACGGCGGCAACTACAAAGATCGCCAAAGATTTTACCGATTCTCTCATAAAGCAAAGAGATGCCGTCGCCCAGCAGATCATAATGCAGGAAAAGGGCGCGGTCGCCGCGGCTGACTTTGCCGCGTCGATCGTTTATATCGACGCCGCCCAGAAGGGATTGTTAAACGACACCACGCGCCCGCTAATTGCCGACTGGGAAAAAATGTCCAAGGGCCTAGCAAGTCTAGCGGAGGACGCCAAGCGCGCGGCTGTCGCGGAGCAGAATTTAGCTGGCGTCGAAAAGGAACTTAAAGAGCTGCAGGACGTCGTGACCGCCGGCCTCGACAAGCGCTTCGAGCGCGAGAAGCAGCTCGCCGAGCTGGAGGGGCAATTGATCGAAGCGCGCGGCGGCAGCGCGATCGACGCGCAGCGCGCCCGGCTGCAAGCAACCATCCAGGCGCTGCAAAACCGGCTCGACGATATCAATGCGAGCCGCGTCGCCGGCGATCCTAATCTCGTCTCGAAGCAAATCGAAGTCGCTCAAGCGCAGATGCAGCATCTCGGCGACGTGACGATCGACATCGGGCAGCACGTCACCGACACGATGAAGACGATCTTCGACGGCCTCATCTCCGGCACGCTGAAGGGCGTCGACGTCGTGAAAGCGGCGACGGGATTTGTCGGCAACATCGTCACGGACATCTTCAGTCAGGTTATCAAGAAAAAACTGTCATTCGAGACGACGCTGCTGTCCAACGTGCAGGGGTTGCCGAGTCAAATCAACTCCGCGGTCGCGAGCGGCGAGAGCTCCGCCGGCGCGCCGGGCGGCGGCGGATTTCTGTCGTCGATCTTCGGCGGCGGCTCGAGCTCGGGCGGCGGCGGACTCGGCAGCGGCCTCCTCAGCGCTGTCGGCGCGCTCGGAAAAATCTTCGGCGCGGGCAATCCGCTCGGCGCCGCGATCGGCGGCTTCTCGGCGGGCGGTCTCGCCGGCAACGGCATGACCGGCAATATCTTGAGCTCGGTCGGCTCGCTCGCGGGCTCGCTGCTCAGCTCGACGGCGATCGGTGAATCGATCATGACCGGCGTTTTCGATCTGCTCACCGCGGGCGGCACGTCGTTTCTCGGTTTCGGCGGCGCCGCCGCGGCGGGGTTCGCCGGCGAGCTGATCGGCGACTTCCTCCTGCCCGGCATCGGCTCGATCATCGGCATTCTGCTGTCGTTCCTGATGAAGACGGCCGTGCCCGAGGCGACGATCAAGATCAAGACCGCCTTCGACGGCCTCTCGCTCTCGCCCTACGGATTCATGGCCGGCCAAGCCGTGTCGGAGGTCGTCAAAGCTTCGAACGTGCCGAAGCAGATGCAGAACGCGATTCGCACGCAGACCGAATCGATCGCCGAGACTGTTGTCGGCGGCGTCGGCGACCTGCTCAACATTCTGCCGAAGGAGATTCAAAAACAGGTCGAGCCGCTGATCTCTGCGTCGAACAAGGCGGCCGAGGCGCTGCTCACGTTCAAGATCTCCGCGCCGGTCGACGAGTTCGCGGGCAAGGTGAAGAAGTTCATGGGCCAGCTCACCTATCGCCTGCTCGCAGCGTACTCCGATCCGCTCATCGAGGCGCTGCGCCTCGAGCTCGACAAAATCGGCCTGCCGTTTCCCGACTTCACCCCGAGCGAGATCCCGGTGAGCAAAAAGCCGAAAAAAAACGAGCCGGTAATCGGGCAGCCGACCGACCTGCCGAGCCAGTTCATCGACAACATGATGCTCTACATCTCGCAGCAGAAGAAAAAAGAGCAGGGCCAGGCGACGAGCGACGTCATGGACGCCGAGCAGAAAGTCTTCGAGATGGCCGAGCAGCTGCGCGCGATCGCGCCGATCATGACCGAGGAGCAGAAGCAATTCGTCGGCGCCGGCTTCGCGAACGTGCTCGCGGCGGGCTCGCCGGCGGAAGTGACGGCGGCGCTCGACCGCTTCCAGCGGCAGTTCGGGCCGCTGCTCGATTTTCTCCAGAAGGCGCTGCAGGAGTCCGCCGATCTCTTCGGCCGCGGCATCATGGCGGCGCTCGACGCGGTGAACGAGTCGACCGCGATGCTCAATTTCAACAAGTCGCTCGGCGAGGGCGCGAAAGATATTTTATTTCAGGGCATCACCGAGGCGCTGACGAACGCGGCGCAGTTCCAGACATTCCTCGCGCCGATCCAGCAGCTGATCCATCAGTTCATTCAAAACACGGTCGACACCGGGCAGCCGCCCGATATCGCGGCGTTCCGCGCGGCGCTGCTGCCGCTGGTCGAGGCGTTCACGTCGCGCGTCGAGCTGCTCCAGCCGCTTATCGCGGAGCTGAACGCGTTCGGCATCGACATCAAAGACGCGCTCTCGCCGCTGACCGGACCGATCGGCGGCACGATTATCAATGTGACCGTCAACGGCAACATCAGCGGCGAGGAAGATGCGGAGGCGCTCGGCAACAGTATCGGGCGCTTCCTGAGCGGCGCGACGCTGCCGAACTAAGGCGATGTACAATTTAACCTTCGCAGGCATGGCTCTCGACGGCGTGACGGAATTCACGCCGGAGCAGCCCAAGCGCGTCTCGATCGAGCGCTTCCCGCGGCGGCACGGCGCGATTGTGCCGAAAACGCCGTTTAAGGCCGAGAAGACGATCGCGATGGTGTTCACGGTCGACAAGGCGAGCGAAGCGGCGCTGAAGGCTTATCTGGACGCGCTGGGGGCGGTTTTGGCGGCGGGCGAGGGGCAGCTTTTCCTCCGCGACGATAATCGCTTCATTCGCTGCGTCAACACGGTCTGGTCGCACAGCTATCGCGCGAGCGAGATGCCGGCGACTCGGGCGAGCGGCCGGATCGAGATGGTCGCGGCCGACCCCTTCTGGTACGACGGCGGCGGCGAAAAGACCCAAGCGCACCACGGCGTCGCGGCCTCCCCCGAGACGTTCGCGGCGACGAACAACGGCGGCGCGACCACGCCGCCGAGGATGGAAATCAAGGCGGTCGGCGCGGACAAGACCGGCACATTCAAGCTCACGAACACGACGATGGGAATTTATATCCAGTACGTGGGCACGATTCTTAACGGCTCGTCGCTCGTGTTCGACTCGTCGGCCTATACCGTATCGAACGGCGGCGTGAACGGGCTCAAGGATTACACCGGGAGCTTCTGGGATCTGCTGACGGGAGCAAACAACATCGAATATTCCGGGCCGACCGGCGTGGATATCGACATCTTCTGGACGGAGCGCTGGAACTAGTGTGGCTTTCAACTATCAGGTCTACGTCTACAACACGAACGGCGATCTCGTCGCGCTGCTCAACACGCCGCGGCGCGACGAAGGGATTAAAAATATCCAGTGGCGCTACGACGCGCTCGGCGGCTGTGCGACCAGCGACATCACGATCCGGCGGCCGTTCGACGACTACGGCGACCTCGGCATTGAGTACGGCGTGGAGATCTGGCGCGTCGAGGACACGCTCGGCTCGCCGGGCGGATCGCCGCTGCCGGCGCAGCTCGACGTTCAGCTCGGCGCCGGCTTTACCTCGTCTAAGGAGCTCAGGTGGTCGGGATTCATAAGACAGTTCACGCCGGTGCTCGACCGCGACGAAGAGATGGTCAAGCTCTCGTGCGCGGGCTACGTGCGCCAGGCGGCGACGACGATCATTCCCGACGTGACGTATCAGAGCCTGGACGTCGCGGCGATCGCGCGCGCGATCGTGGACACGTATCTGGTGCCGAACACGAAGATCAAACGCACCGGCGCGCTGAACCTCATGCCGGACTGCGGCGTGGTCGTCTCGGCGACGGGGCTGCGCTTCTTCACGAACGTGTACGACGCGATCCGGCAGCTCGCGGAGATCGCCGGCGGCGCGGAGTGGGGCGTCCGCGCGGACAAGGAATTTTATTTTGTGTCGCGCTCGTCGACGGTGAAACAATCGTGGGAGATCGGCGATCGCGTCGCATTCTACCAGCCGGAGACGTCGAGCGACGACGTCGTGAACAAGCTGTATGTGCAGGGCGCGGGCGGCGTGATCTATGCGATCGAGCTCTCGACGGCGGCCGCGGGCTATCAGAAGCAACGCATCGAGCAGGTCTCATCGATCGCGACGTCGAGCGACGCGGCGCTCTACGCGCTCGGCTACGCGGCGAAGTTCGCCACGGCGCAGAAAAAGGGGCAGCTGCGCATCGGCGCGACGGACGCGTGGATCGAAAACTTCAGCGGCGCAACGATGCCGCCGCTCGGCCGGTTGCGCGTTCACGGCGGGCCGATTTTCGTCCTGCGCGGCGAGACGTTTACCGGCGACATTCCGTTCACGCTGGCGGGGAGCTACGGCGCCTATGGAGCGGGGGTCGATGATCAATACCGGATCAATTCGATCGGCTACCAGCCGAGCGAGAACGGCCTCGACATCGCGATCGACCTCGGCGAGAAGCGCAGCGCGCTCGCGGACTACTTCAACGCGATCACGTTCAAGCTGGGGGAATTGAGGCAGGGACTGCTATGAAATCTAAACTTTTTAGAATTCTTATAAGTTTTCTAATCCTGCTCGCGCCGGCTGCCGGCATGGCATCCACCGGCTGCAATTATCCTGCGTCCCTCGACAGCTGGAGCGACAAAGTCGCCGGCGACTTCTGGACCGTCGCCGACGTCAATCAGCTACGCTGCGCGGTCGAGAAGCTCGAGAGCACGGTCCGCTCGACGCAGTACGGCGGCACCGGCGCGGACTTCAGCGCGACGGCGCAGGGCAACATTCTGTATTTTTCTTCGGCCGGCGTGCTCTCGGCGCTCCCGCCCGGCACGAGCGGGAAGTTTTTGCAGACGCTCGGCGCGGGTGCGAATCCGCAGTGGGCGACGGCGCCGATGAAGATGGCATACAACGGAACCGCGCAGGGTCTGCAATGCCTCAATGGCGAGACGGATTTCTTCGCCTTGAGCGGCTCCCCGACAGCCGGGTGTCAGACATCGGAGGTTCGCACGCAAACGCCGATGGCTATCGCCGGCACGTTTAAGAATTTTTATTTTCGCACCAGCGGTTCTCAGCCAGCGTCCGGCACCCTGGTCGCGACTATCCGAAAGAATGGCGTAGATACTGCCGTAACCGTCACTATTCCCGCCAACGGGGCGGCTCAAACGGTAAGCGATACGTCGAACAGTTTTTCGGTCGCGGCTGGCGATCTTATAGGGATTAAAACTGTCAATAACGCAGCCACGAGTTCGGCCAACATAGGAGGATGGTCAATTGAATTTGATCCGTCGTGAGGATGTCTACCATTGAATGACTTGCAGATTGACATTCTCTGCCGTGAAGGTGGCTTCTCCCTTGCCGGATTTCGTCGTGCTCAACTCGAGCATCTGGAGGGCACAGTGAACCGTGGAGACTGGCGGCTCGGTCTCAACGAGGATCGCCGTGAGCGTGTTCTGAAAAAAGTCGATGTTGCCAACGATATTTGCAACGGCCGTTTTTCGTTTCTCGTATTCAGGATTCGTGCAAAGGAGGGAGAGTCGCTGAACATAGCTGACTACCCGTGTGCGACTATTTGTTATCGTGGCTTCGCCGATGACCATGAATTGCGAGCCGGTCGGTTCGAAGTCGATGCTCTTTATCGTTTGCAGAACTTCCGAGTCGGCAAAGGAGCTTAAGGTGCTGAGAGCTAGAACGGCAGCAACAATCACAATCCCCACCATAAGTTTTTTCATGGCGTGGATTCTAGTCATTCCTTTGCTGCTGTCAAGCATTTCTCCTGCCCACGCCGCTACCGGCTGCTCCTATCCGTCGTCGCTCGACACGTGGGCGAACAAGGCGAGCGGGGACAATCTAACGCAGGGCGATTTGAATTCGCGCACGTGCGCGATCGAGAAGCTCGAGAGCGGGCCGATCCGGCCGAGCAAGGCGGCGAGCTGCTCGGCGCCGGCGTACAGCTTCCAGGGCGATTCGAACACCGGCATCGACTCGCTCGCCGGCGACCAGGTCGACATCTGCGCGGGTGGATCGTCGGTAGCGAAATTCACGAGCTCCGGCCTGCAGGGCCTCACGCTCGACGCCGAGGCGTCGAACAACGTCATCACCGTACCGGTCAAGTTCACGATTCCGCTCGCCGGCTGCAACAACGCGACGCCCGGCCCGACGCTGGATCTCCCGACATCGAACGCTCTCGCGGCGACCTGCCAAGGCACATCGCCGCATCGCTTCGCAACGCTCGACGCGGCCGATGGCGCGAACGCGCTGACAGCGGCAGGCCACTTCGTGCTGCCTTCCGACTGGAGCGGCGCGATCGACTTCAAGGCGACAGCCTTCTCCTCGTCGACGTCGACGAACAATTTCGTTACCACGCTGCAGACGGTGTGCGCGGCCGACGGCGAGGACGTGCTGAATCCGACGTACAATACGGCGCAGACAATCACGAAGGCGAACAACGCCTCGGCGAACACGCGTAACTCCGTCACGCTAACGGGCGTGACGACGACGGGCTGCGCCGCTGGCGAGACGTTCTTTTTTAAAGTAGGGCGCGATCCGACGAATGCTAGCGACACGCTCGCCGCGACGGTCAGCTACATGGATATCGAGTTCACGATTCGGAGGGCGAT
>JAJPJQ010000035.1 GCA_021324155.1 Pseudomonadota bacterium | reverse complement strand
GGTCCCAAGGGTTCGGCTGTTCGCCGATTAAAGTGGCACGCGAGCTGGGTTCAAAACGTCGTGAGACAGTTTGGTCCCTATCCGCCGTGGGCGCAGGATACTTGAGGGAAGCTTTCTCTAGTACGAGAGGACCGAGAAGGACGCACCGCTAGTGTTCCGGTTGTCACGCCAGTGGCATCGCCGGGTAGCTATGTGCGGAAGGGATAACCGCTGAAAGCATATAAGCGGGAAGCCTCTCCCGAGATAAGGTATCCCGGGGCGTCAAGCCCCCTAAAGACCCCTCGTAGACTACGAGGTTGATAGGCCGGATGTGGAAGATCAGTAATGATTGAAGCTTACCGGTACTAATTGGTCGTGAGGCTTGACCATATTTACTACTCCCACTTCACGCGTACACGTTCTATTCTTTTCCGAATCCCGTATTCAGTTGTGAGAGAATCTCTTGCTCTTTGAGACGGTCAGAAATGTTCTGCATGCAAGGCGCGCGACGTCGCGTGAGCGCAGGCGTACTTAAGTCCAGTACGTCGAGCGAGCGCGGCGAGCGCAACGCAGCAGGCGGGCATTTATGGCCGTCGAAACGCTTTCCGGTGGCGATAGCGGAGGTGTCACACCCGATCCCATCCCGAACTCGGTCGTTAAGCCCTCCAGCGCCGATGGTACTGTGCGGTTGCCGTACGGGAGAGTAGGTCGCTGCCGGATTTAAATTGAAAAGGCCCGGGGCTCGCAAGAGCCCGGGCCTTTTTTACGCCCGCGGCCGATGCTGCTATGCCGTTTTCCCTCAGACGCCCGAATGCTAGACTGAAGCCGATGCGGCGGATCGTTACGTTTAATTGGCTGTCGGCTGACGGATATTTTGCGGGGCCCGTCGGCGACTTGGACTGGGTCGTGCCCGACCAAGAGCAGGCCCAAATGGCGGCGCGCGATGTCTCGAGCATGGACACGATTCTCTTCGGCCGCCGGACCTACGAAATCTTCGCGGCGTTCTGGGGCCGCATCGCCGTCGACGAGGCCGGCACGGTGCCGGACCCGCACAATTGCGGACGCAGATCTCCGGAGCACGGCGCGATTGCGATCGCGTTCAATAAGATGACCAAGCTCGTGTTCTCCAGGACCCTCGACCGTGTTGACTGGAGAAACTCGCGCGTCCTCCGCGAGCTCGACCCGCGTGAGATCAAACGCCTGAAGGAGCAACCCGGCAAAGACATCATCGTCTTCGGCGGCTCGGTCGTCGCGCAGCTTACGCAGCACGGTTTGATCGACGAGTATCAGTTCGCAGTCTGCCCGGTCCTCCTCGGCAGCGGCCGGCCGTTGATCGCCGGCGTATCGCAGCGCTCGCGATTGGAATTACTGGAAGCCAAGACGCTCAAGTCCGGCGACGTGATGCTCCGCTATGCGCGCCCGAAATCCCCGTGAAGCGCCGAATTCAAAAGTAGGTCGCCGCCGGATTTAAAATCGAAAAGGCCCGGAGCTCGCAAGAGCCCGGGCCTTGAAGATTGTCGGGGAAGCAAGGTTGTCGGGAGTATAAAAGTCTGATCTCAATTCGCGGCGGGTTGGCAGTCAATTTCGGAAGCATCGTCGCAGCCGGCGCAGACCTTCTTCAATTCGATGCGTGGCGACTCCGCCGTATCCCAGAACGACGCCTGCTAGTTCTGCCTTGCCAACGGCGAAGAACGACAGTACTTGAATGACGACGCCGTCTTCACCCGCTCGCCGCGCGACTGCCGCGATTTGATCGGCGGAGGCCTTACGCGCGACGGCCGTCACGTGCAGACCGGTGTTGGCAGGAATCAATTCGAGATGATTGGCAAAGTCTCGATTGAGCGTCTCGGTGACAATCGCATGCCGCTCCTTGTAAACCGCATTGACGTTTCGGATGTGGCGAACAAATCCGCCGTCATTTAAGAAATGGGCCAGCGCCAGTTGCGCTAATGAGGGCGAATGCCAATCGCAGACAAACTTTGCCTTATGCACGGCGGCTCGCAAAGATGGAGGCGCGACGACGAAGCCGAGCCGCAGGCTTGGAAGTAAAGTTTTGGAGAACGAGCCGATGTAGATCACCCTGCCCGACCTGTCGAGGGTATAAAGCGGGTCCAGAGGTCGTCCTCCAAACCGAAATTCGCTATCGTAATCGTCTTCAATGATGGCTGTGGCATTTCGTTCCGCCCAGGCCAGCAGCGCTTGCCGTCGAGCGAGTGTCATCGCGAGGCCGAGTGGATACTGATGCGACGGCGTCACGTACACCGCGCGGACATTCCGCGGAATCTTGTCGACCGCGATTCCTTCACGATCCACTGGCACACCGATGACGCGCACGCCGAGCGATTCAAATAAACGACGCGGCGGCCGGTAGCCGGGATCCTCCACAACAATGCGATCGCCCGGCGCAAGCAGCACGCGGGCGAGAATGTCGAGCGCTTGCTGGGTTCCATTCGTCACCGTCACGTCGTCAGCGGAAGCGATAACGCCACGCGAGATGCCGATATGACGCGCGATCGCCGCACGCAGCTCCGGGCAACCGGCCGGATGGCCGTACAAGAGAACGCCCGGGGCATGACTGCGCAAGGCCCGGGTCATCAGCCGGCGCCACTGACTGTGCGGAAACATAGAAGCATCGGGAATGCCGGTGCGGAAATCATACGCGGCCGTATGGACGAACGCGGAAGAAAGTTCGACCGAACGCCACACGCGGCGGGCTTTAAGCATGCCCGGGTGATCTCGCGTGCTTCGGTCGCGAGCAGCAACTTGCTCGCTAACGAATGTGCCGGCGCCGATGCGAGTGTTCGTGAAGCCTTCGACTCTGAGCCGATCGTAGGCGCCCGTTACAGTCATGCGCGACACGTTCAGTGTCCGTGCAAGCTCGCGGCTGGGCGGCAGCGGATCGCCGGGAGACACCAGGCCGTTCAATATCGCGTCGCGCATCTGACGGTAAATCTCCGTCCTGAGGTTTTGGCGTCCCACCAGGCTGACGTGAAAAGTCATAAGCTGCTCACTGTACGCTGTCGCTCCGAAATTGGTCTAGCGCAAATGGCAAGAATTGGCTCTCTACCGCCGGTCCTTCGCGCTTGCTAACGTTTTTGCGTGGGTTGCGGAAAACGTCAAGTCATAAAAAAGGAAGGAGACCAAAGCGATGACACATAAGACCGGAACACGGGAAGAGTGGATCGCAGCGCGGCTCGAGCTGCTCAAGGCGGAGAAGGACTACACGCGGCAAGGCGACGAGCTGGCGCGCCGGCGGCAAGAGCTGCCGTGGGTCCGCATCGGCAAGGAATATCGATTCGATACCGACGAGGGGAGCGCCTCGCTGCCGGACCTCTTCCGCGGGCGCTCGCAGCTCCTCGTCTACCACTTCATGTTCGGGCCCGACTGGGCTGCCGGCTGCCCCACCTGCTCGATGATCGCCGACGCCTTCAACGGCTCCGTCGTACACCTCGCCAACCACGACGTGATGCTCTGGGCGGTGTCGCGGGCGCCGCTCGCGAAGCTGCAAGCCTATAAACGGCGAATGGGCTGGACGTTTCCGTGGGCCTCCCCCATCGGCGGCCATTTTAATTTCGACTTCAACGTGTCGTTCACGGAGGAGCAGCAGCGCCAGGGATTCGAGTACAATTACCACCGCGAGGCGCCGACGAGTGACGTGTTCCGCTGGCGCGCGGGTCAGGAGGGCGGCGGCGATTCGGTCGAGGCCAAGCTCGCGGCTATGTCCGGAACCGACGTGCCTTCGTACCATCGCGACAGGCCGGGCATGAGCGCGTTCGCGCTCGAAGACGGCGTCGTCTATCACGCCTATTCCACCTATGCGCGCGGCGTAGACCCCTTTTTCGGCGTGTACCACTGGCTCGACCGCGCACCGAAGGGTCGTAATGAGACCGGCCTCTGGTGGCGGCGCCACGACGAGTATGAGCGCAAGGCGGGATGAGCGAAAGTTCTTCGGCGTGAGATCTTGAACCTTAATACGGAGTACACGAAAGGGGTGGGATCTTTTTCGACTCCATCGACCGGTTTATAGATTCGCACTATGCCGTAGCCGTACGGGATAGTAGGCCGCCGCCGGATTTAAATCGAAAGGCCCGGAGCTCGCAAGAGCCCGGGCCTTTTTTTTTAAATCCGAATTCAAAATTCAATTTAGTGTTTTGTTTCGCCACATCGCATTTCAAACCCAATTCTCTACCCGCAGCTCGGGGGACCAACGGCAATCCTGGCGTTAACGGCTTTTCTCCCGGAGCATCGGACATTATTCCCGCTGCCGGCATAACTATCACCAGGATCCTCGCTCCGCTTGCCGATAACGGCGACCCGACGCTTACGCACGCTCTCGTACCCGGCAGCCCTGCAATCGACGCGGCGCCGAATGATGCCGAGTGCCCGTCCGAAGACCAGCGGGGCGTCTCGCGCCCGCAGGGCGCCCAGTGTGATATCGGCGCTTTTGAAAGATAGCCGCGGCCCCTGGACGCAATCTAGGCGACGCCGGTGATCAAGCTAATCGATCTCGAATATTATGCGCCGGCATCGAGCGCCGCTCTCCACCCGTGCCGCTCGCCGGTATTTATGGCTCGTTAAAGCGGTTCGCCGGGAATTCCGGGTTGCTCGTGATCGACCGGTGATTGCGGTTGAACACTCGAAAGCCAAAACTCTTTCTCGACGCGCCTCCTTGAAAAATTTGCGCGGCGGTCTATGATCGCCGTCCAGCGAAGAGGAACAACATGGAAAGAAACGCAAAAGCCATTCTGGCGCGGCCCGAAGACCACCGCGGCCTGCTTGCCATGGAGGAGGCCGTCAAGGCGATGATCGCGGCCTTTCGCAACTGGGCCGCCGATCCGCTGGTCGGCGAGCTGCGCCGGCGCACGCACACTCCCGAGAACGTGCGCATTACGCTCCATCAGGGCGGCGCGCCGGCCTACGGCGCCACCGGCATCATGACGCACGCCGAGCACGTGCGCATCTTCGGCGACAAGCAGCGTTACCCGCGGCGCGGCCGCCCCGTGCTGGTGATTTACGATCCCGACACGGCGGCGCTCAAGCTCATCCTCGTCGGCGAGATGCATCCGAAAGAATTGCCCGACGCAAACAGCGTGGTCGCGATGCCGACCGCCTGCGCCTCGATGATCGGCACCGATCTGCTGGCGCGCAAGGATTGCCGCACCGCCGGCGTGTTCGGCGCCGGCGACCAGGCGAAGCATCATCTATTGGCTCTGCGCTCGATCCGCCCGACGGTCGAGAAAGCGCGGGTTTATAGTCCGACGCCGGCGACCCGCGAAGCATTCGCGCGCGAGATGTCCGGCGTCATGGGCATCGAAGTCACCGCCGTCGATCGCCCCGAGCGAGTCGTCGAATCGGCCGACGTCATCCTCTGCGCGACCAATTCCAACGTCCCGGTATTCGACGGCAACTGGCTCGCGCCGGGGCAGCACGTCACCTCGATCGTGTCGAGCAACATCGGCCTGCTCAAGCGCGGCCACGTGCGGCAGATGCGGCGCGAGATCGACCATACGACGCTCGAGCGCGCCGACGTCTTGATGACCAACGCGTGGGGCCAGGAGGAGCTCGACAAGACCGCGGTCTTCTGGGAGATGTCGCTCGACCGGCCGCGCATCGCCGACAAGATCGTCGACGCGGGCCAGGTCATTCGCGGCGAACGAAAGGGACGCACGCAGGACGCGCAGATCACCTACTTCAAAAACTCCGCCACCTGGGGCGTCGGCGCCGCCGCCATCGGCGGCCTCATCCACGACAAGCTGCGCGAGCAGAAGAAAGGTGTCGTCCTCGATTTCGATCCTTTCGAATATTTCGACGAGGAGTGGCGCGGGGAGTGAGGATGATCGTTAAAGCTTCCGTCTCGTCCATCTACTATGCAAGCCTGACCCTAAGACGTCCCTACGAGATGGGGAATTATAATAGATTCAATTCACAGTAGACAGTTAAGTTTCGTTTTCGAATTTACGAATCACTTCTTCGAAGGCTTTAGTCGTAAATTCGAGGTCAGGTCTTGAATCTTGACGTTCGCTCCTGATTGGACATTCCCGCCGCCGCGCTAATCAACCTTCATGCCGGACGCTTTTAACCTGCCGCCGCGCGCGCGATTGCGTGAGATTTCCCGCGAGAAGTCCAACCGCTCGCGCCTCTTGGCGCTGGTACATGATCGCGATGCTCGCCATCGTCGCGGCGCTTTCCATATTTCTGCCGAAATAATTCGCCTCCCCGGGTCCCAACCCCATTCCCATTCCGTGACCCCCGTCATCTTGACGGTGTAGCGGCCGGGTGATTATCTCCGCCCCCGGACGCTTGGAATTGGGGGTTCCCATGAAGAGGAAAAAAAGCGCCATCGTTTGCCTGGCATTGCTTTGCCTTACCGTTCTCGGCGCCGGCACGATCAAAGCCGCGCCGCTGGAGCTCACCGGCAAGGATTGGATGAGCTATAACGGCGCTACGCGCCAGGAATTCGTTTTGGGCTATCTGAACGGGATCGAGCAGATCCTGTCGATCGTCGGCTGGAGCATGCGCAGCCGTCCGGCCGTCACGCTTACGCCTCAGGTGATTAGCGACGCGCTCTATAAAAAATTGGTCCAGGAGCCGGAGCTGCGCAGCGGGCCGCTCAGAGAAGCGCTATGGAACGTCGCCGACGACTACATCATCATCACCGACCGGGCGGGGAGCGCGCTGCCGAATTGGCAAAAGCTCATTACGATCTCGGATTGCGCCGAAGTGATCGTGAAGCTCATGCAGCAAGAGAAGGCCGCGAATAGTTTTTAGCGAGTGACCGCCGCGATCCCTCTGTGTCTCCGCTTGATGCCGGAGATAAAGAGGGCCAGGCCCGGAGCTCGCAAGAGCCCGGGCCTTTTTATTATGCGCAGGCTGCTTCTACTTCCCCGGTGAATGAAGATCGGAGAGATTCTTCGCTATGCTAAGAATGACAAATCCCGGCTATTTTCTTCTTGTTAAAAGGGCGCTCGTAGTTCTAAAATGCGCCCGCGCGATAATGAAAAACTCTTCCGAAGCGCTTCGGTGAGCTCGGGGCCGTTCGGCGTGGAAAGCAATTGAGCGGAAAAGACTTGGAATGAATATGCCAAATCTGGCCGACGGCGGCTTGGCGCTCCCCGCGGATGATCCCGCTAACACGCCGCCATCAGAAGAGAACGATGCGGAGTCTTTCACAGTAAACAGCCCGCGCAGCTATGTAACTTTCGCGCTCATGGCCGTAAACATCGCCGTGTTTCTCGCGATGGTTGCGAGCGGCGTCGATTTTTTTAAGCCGACCGGCTGGGATGCCGTGCGCTGGGGCGGAAATTATAAGCCATTAACGACGAGCGGCCAGTGGTGGCGCCTCGTCACGTCCATGTTCCTGCATTTCGGCGTGATCCATCTCGCGTTCAACATGTACGCGCTCTTGCAGGTCGGAAGGTATCTCGAGCCGCTGCTCCGAAGACGGCGCTATCTCTTCGCCTACTTCGCAACGGGCATCGCCGCGAGCCTCGTCAGCCTGTGGTTCCACAGCGACAACTCGGTGAGCGCGGGCGCGTCCGGCGCGATATTCGGCTTGTTCGGCATCGAGCTCGCCGTCGCTACAACCGATTTTTTCCCGGAAGATTATGCGAAAAAGATGCGCTCGAGCATGCTGACTCTAATCGGCGTCAATCTCTTCCTCGGCTGGCAGCTCGGCCTCGACAACGCCGCGCATATCGGCGGATTAGTGACGGGATTCGTTTTCGGCTACATCTATTTCCGCGCCGTGAGATCTCAGCGCCCCCCGCCAAATTACCCCGTCGGCACCGATACCACGCAATATAAAGTCAGATTTTGAATCTCACGCCGGCTGCCTGAGGGGAGGTGCGGATGGCGCCTCGGAGTTGCGTTGACAAAGCCCGAGTGAAAGATATTTACTGCCGTTTGTATCCTACGGAGACCCTATGCCGCTTTTCCTGGACAACCACGATGTCGAGCAGCTCCTCAGCATGAAGACGTGCATGGAGGCGCTCGAGATACTTTACCGCGAGCTCGGCGAAGGCAAGGCCGTGGCCGCGCCGCGCTCGGACATTCATACGCAGACCGCGTCGGAGCGGACGGCGGAAGCGCCGATGGCGCACTATTTGAAGACGATGAGCGGCGCGACGCCGCATTTCGGCACCGCCGCGCTTCGTTTTTCTTCCGACATCGTCGCCTGGCGCAGCGCCGGCGGCGGCATGCGGCGCGAGAAGCTGCCGACGATGCCGGGCAACCGCTGGCTCGGGCTCGTGCTGTTATTCAGCTCGAGCAACGGCGAGCTCTTGGCGATCATGAACGACGGCGTGCTCCAGCGCATGCGCGTCGGCGGCGCGAACGGCGTCGCGACGAAATTGCTCGCGCGCGCGGACGCGAGCCGGGTCGGGCTGATCGGCTCCGGCTGGCAGGCCGGCGCGCAGGTGATGGCGGTCTGCGAGGCGCGCAGGATAAAGACGATCAAGGTCTACAGCCCCACGCGCGCCAATCGGGAGAAGTTCGCTGCGGAGACGAGCCGTCTTGTCAATGTCGAGATCGTTCCCGTCGATTCGCAGGCCGAAGCGGTGCGCGACGTCGACATCGTCATCACGTCCACCAACAGCCGCGCGCCGTTTCTCGGCCCGGAAGCGCTCCGCGAAGGCGTGCACTTGAGCTGCATGCAGCGCGACGAGGCGAACGACGACGCGCTGAGACGCTGCGATCCGCTGATCGTCCATACGCACCTGATCGAGAACGACGCGACGTCTTCCAATCTCAGGAAGTACGATCGCCCGGGCTTCGAGCTCAAAGATCATCCGCTCAAGCGCGGCATCGACTGGAAAGCGCTGCCGACGCTGCCCGACTTGATCGTCGGGCGCACGCCGGGCCGGGAGAGCGACGCTGAGATCACCGGCTTCGTCAATAATCTCGGCGTCGGCGCGCAGTTCGCGGCGGTCGGCGCCAAGGTCTACGAAGCGGCGCGCGCGCAGGGCGCCGGCCGCGAGCTCCCGCTCGACTGGTTCACGCAGGACGTTCATCCATGAACGATCGTCTTCAACAAATGATGCGGCGCGCCGCCGCCGCCATCTGCGCGCTCGCGGCGCTCGGCGCGAGCGCGATGAATGCCTGGAGCGCGGGCGCGCCGTTGGAAAAAATCATCATCGGCTGGAGCGCGATCGCCGGTTCGCAGGCGCCGGTCTGGATCACGAAGGAAGCGGGGTTGTTCGAGAAAAACGGGCTGGACGCGACGCTGATCTATATCGACGGCGGCTCGAAGGCGACGCAGGCGCTGCTCTCGGGCGACGTGCCGATCGCGCAGATCGGCGGCAATGCGCCGATCGTCGCGCGGCTCCGCGGCGCGGACGTGACGATCATCGCGGGGCTCACCAACATCCTCGCCTACAGTCTCGTCGTCGTGCCGGAGATCAAAAAGCCGGAGGACCTCAAGGGGAAAAAATTATCCGTCAGCCGCTTCGGCTCGAACTCCGACTACGCGACGCGCAAGATTCTCCTCAAATGGGGCCTGCGCCCCGACATCGACGTCGCGGTGCTGCAAATCCCCGGCGGCCAGCCGGCGCGGCTCGCGGCGGTTCAGAGCAGGCAGATTCACGGCATGGTCGCGCAGCCGCCGGTGACCAATCTCGCGCGCAAATTCAATCTCAATATTCTCGCGCGGCCCGAGGACTTCGGCGGGGCTTATCCGACCACGCCGGTCTCGACGCGCGTTTCTTTCATCAAGCAGCGGCGCGAGACGGTGACCAAATTCATGCGCGCAATGGTCGAGGGCATTCACGTTTACAAAACGCAAAAAGAGTTCAGCAAGAAAGTTTACGCCAAGTATATCAAGGTCACCGATCCGGACGTCCTGGAGGACAGCTATCAGTTCTTCGCGCCCCTGGTGCCGGCCAAGCCCTATCCGCCGCTCGACGGCATCAAGGAGGCGCTGCTCGAGCTGAGCGAAGGCGATCCCAAGGCGCGCGCCGCTCAGCCCCAGGAGTTCGCGGACATGAGCCTGGTGAAGGAGCTCGACGAGAGCGGCTTCATCGACGCCTTATATAAGGTGAAGAAATGACTGCGGTATTTGACCCCATGGAGGAGACGATATGCCGACGCTGCGCTACATTGCGTTCTTGAGCGACGACCCCGAGAAGATCGCTTCGTTTTACAACCGCTTTCTCGGCACGAAAGAGATCGGCCGGTCGGCGGACGGCGACGTTTCGATCACGGACGGATTTTATAATTTGACTTTCCTGAAGAAGCGGCCGTCGCTGATGGAGCCCGGCACGGAGACCGGTCTCCATCACGTCGGCTTTCAGGTCGAGAGCATCGACGAAGTCAAAGCGCGCTACCTCGAATACAATCCGCGCGGCGTCGTCGCCGACGAGCCGGCGGATGTCCATCACGGCCGCATCCGCATTTACGATCCCGAGTGCCATCCGATTGCGCTCTCCGAAGACGGCTTCGGCGTCGACGCGAAGGCCGAGAAGCGATTTCCGCGCGTGCGCCACGTCGCTTACAACGCGCTCGATCCCGAGACGATGCTGCAGTTCTACCGCCGCGTGCTCGGCGTCCACGAATTGCCGACCAGCGACGTGCGCCGCACGCAGGGCCTCGGCAATCGCTTCGGCGGCGACGGCTTTACCAATCTCGCGATTCATCCGTTTTACAGTCCGGTCGAGGGCCACGAGGCGAGATTCGGCATCAACCACATCGGCTTTCTGGTGCAAAATATGGAAGCCACGATGGCGGAGCTGGCGACCGTGCTGAAAATCGAGCGCCGGCCCTCCAATCGGATCTACGCGGAGCTGCGCTTCCGCGACATCGAAGGCAACGCGCTCGACCTCTCGCAGACGAAAGGCTGGGAAGTCGATATCGACAAATGGGAAAAAGCCGCATAACTTTTTCAATCGGAACACGGTCGGGAAAAGAAAGAAGGGAAGTATGGCGCGTCTCAAGCTCACGCTGGCGTTCGATAAATACGATTATCTCCAGCCGCTGCGCGACGGCACGGTCGAGCCCGAGGGCATCGACCTCAACCTCGTCACGGTCGAGAGCGGCATCCGCCACGAGCGCTTCTACAACTACGGCGAGTACGACGCGTGCGAGTTCTCGATGTGCTCGTATCTCGCCGCGCGCGGCCACGGCGTCGATTGGTTCCAGGCGATCCCGTTTTTCAGCCGGCGCATGTTCGGCCACAAGTTCTGCTTCGTCCGCGCCGGCGCGGGATTTCACAAGCCCGCCGATCTCCGCGGGCGGCGCTTCGGCATCCGCACCTACGAGAACACGCTCGCCTTCATGGTGAAGGGCATGCTGATGCACAACTACGGCCTGCCGCTCGACGGCGTCACCTGGGTGTGCGTCAACCGCGAGCTCGTCGGCTCCAAGCTGCCGCCCGATATCAAGGTCGAGCACGCGAACGGGCGCAGGCTAGAAGATTTGCTCGCCGCCGGCGAGATCGACGCCGAGGTCGAGCCCGATCTGCCGCGCGGCTGGCTCGCGGGCAAAAGCCCGGTCGAGCGCCTCTTCCCGGATTACGCGAGCGAAGAGAAGCGCTATTACCAAGAAACGAAAATTTTTCCCATCATGCATCCGATCGTCGTCAAAAAGGAGATTCTCGACCGCGATCCGTGGGTGGCGACTAGCCTCTACGAGGCGTTCTGCAAGGCGAAGAATATTTACAACGACTTCATGCAGCAGCCGCACCGGCTGAGCTTCGCCTTCGCGCGCGCCTACGTCGAGGAGGAGCGCGCGTTCTTCGGCCGCGACCCGTTCGTCCAGGGACTCAAGGCGAACCGCCACGACGTCGAGACCATGGTCGAGTTCGCCAAGGAGCAGCACCTCGCGCCGAAGGGCCTCGATGTGGACGGGCTGTTCACGGAGAATACGCGGAAGACATAAAGACGGAATGCCGATGGAGCTGTTTGAGTTTCCGAATCCAGGCGGCGAAGGTCTGGTGGCGTTCGAGCCGTGGCGCACCAGCGGTCCTGAATATGAGAAGGACACTTCTCGGTGGTACTGTCACATCACGATCGGCGGCAAGCGGGTTTTCGAGTACGCATGTCCCTGCGGCACGTGCGGGATCGTTTTTCGCCGGGTCGGCACACCCGACGATCGCATTAGTGATAGCGAGGCGGTCCAGTTGCTCGGAAAACTCGACGCCCTTCCTGCCGCTTCGACGTTACAGCGATTCGCAAAAGTTTTGGAGCCTGGAATTTATATCGCCGCGATCCTGAACGGCCTCGTAAGATTTTGCCTCGTGAACCGCGACGACGACATAAAATTAATTCTCAGCTCATTCGCGAAGCTGTCTGAGATTCAGGGTCACGCCTTGCAGTAATAGATTCCTCGATCTGCGCGTGAATTTTCTTCCTGTTGACCTGTTCAGCTGCCGCCCTTGCGCGCTCGGACGCTCCGCTGCCGCTGTTCACCGGCGGCTCTGCTGGCGCCGCGGCGAGCGCTTTGATAAAATATGACTCGATGGACGATTGCTGCGAGCACAAAGCGGAAGAAATAAGCACCTTTCGAGCCGACCACCGAAACGTTCTCGTGATTGTGCTGGCTATCAACGCGGCTCTCTTCGTCGTCGAGGCGACGGCCGGGTTGGTCGCGCATTCGACCGCGCTCCTCGCCGACTCGCTCGACATGCTGGGCGATTCGCTGGTCTACACTTTTAGCCTTTACGTTCTATGGCGCAGCGCCGAATGGAAGGCGAAGGCTGCGTTTGTCAAAGGTCTTCTCATGGCGGTCTTCGGCCTAGGAGTGTTGGTTGAGGCGGCGTCCAAGCTTGTCGCCGGAGTGGTGCCCGGCGCGGAGACGATGGGCATTGTCGGACTGCTGGTGTTGTCGGGAAACGGAATCTGTTTTTTGCTTTTGTGGCGTCATCGCTCGGATGATGTGAACATGCGCTCCACGTGGCTGTGTTCGCGCAATGATATCATCGCGAATGCCGCCGTCTTGGCGGCGGCTGCGGGCGTAGCCTATTTCCATTCTTTCTGGCCCGACGTGCTGGTCGGCGCGGTGATCGCCTGGCTATTTCTCCGGACGGCCTGGATGGTGCTGCAGGAGTCGGCTCATGAGTATCGATCCCTCAAGCCGACCCTGGTTTCCGCGAAATAATTCGCATTTCCGTCTAGCCGCTACTTGTGGGCCTCGGCTGATCCGATCCGGCCGCGGCTCTACGCCCGCAATACGCCGGAAGCTTTCGCGGCGTGCGTCGCGATGAAATCCATAAGCGCCGGCGACAGGCAATCGTACGGCTCGAGCCCGAGCTCGCGCAGGCGCGCGCGCACGGCGCCCATTTGCGCCGGATTCGTGCCGCTCTCGATGATCGACGATACGAAGGCGGCGAATTCCGGCGGCGACCAGCCGGACTGCGGCGACAGCTCGGTATGGATGAAGTCGAGGCCGTAGAAGGGATGCTTGGGATTCTCGATGCGGCCGTACATATGCGCGCCGCAGGCTTTGCAGGCATGCCGTTGAATCGCCGCGTTGGAATCCACCACCGCGAGCTTATTCGCATTCGCGGTGACGCTCAGCTTGTCGCGCGGCACGACCGCCACCATTGAAAACAACGCGCCTTTCGGCTTCCAGCACTTGGTGCAGCCGCAGGCGTGGTTGTGCGCGGACTGCGTCTTGACGGCGACCTCCACCGGCTCTGTCGCGCATTTGCAGACGAGGACGCCGCCGGTGAAGTTCTTCGCCGCGGGCTGAATGCCGGAATCGATCTTCGGATGGATGGAAATGTTCTCTGCCATGCCGACCTCCTAAAAAGGATATAACGCAGGCAGTATCACAAACACCACGGCGTGCAAGGTGCGGATGCTTGGGAAAAAAGTTCAGCTGCTTTTCTTAGAAGACTTCATCCCAAGTTAATTCGCCGCATCGTCACTGAAACCATAGAAACGATCTTCAATCACCCACTTCTTGACTCGACGATTCGTCTCATCAAGCTCAAATCTTCCGAGCCGGATGCCTTGTCCAGTAATACTCCCGTCACTGCGTCGTTCAACACGCGTGATCCACTGGTAACCGAAATCGTATTTACCGTTATTGAACCAATCCTGTGGAAAAACTTCCACCTTTCGCTCGGTCCAATTGAACGCAAAGATCGCCCGCGCCATTTTGTCGGGATTACCCGTATCAGCATGGTCCGCCAGCACGAGCGTTTCTTCGAAGCGCGACCAATCAAATGGTATTGATATTGAGTGTCCTCCCGCCACCAAGTAGGGAGATAGCTCCCAATGCTGCGACACAGGTAAGGATGCAAGTCCAACTTTCTCCTCGCGCATGTTGGCAGCGGTTACGAGCGGGTCGGACAATGGACGTAGTGATGAAAGAGAGAAGTTGTCGAACACGATACGCCTCGCTGACTTCTCGCCTGCCTCTCTCCACAACATAACTGTGCCATCTTCGAGTATTCGAAGGTAACAGTAAAAATCCAAAACGAGCAAAGTCATGCCCTTTGCGTCTTGGAGAGAAATAAGTCCATCGAGTTTGCCGCCTGAGGCGGTCTCAGTGAACCGATAGCTGTTGTCA
Source organism: Pseudomonadota bacterium (assembly GCA_021324155.1). Taxonomy (GTDB): domain Bacteria; phylum Desulfobacterota; class Binatia; order UBA9968; family UBA9968; genus JAJPJQ01. Next base: position 30,088 of record JAJPJQ010000035.1, on the reverse strand, counting down.
CCAATCACGAAGGACCGGTCATGGAAACCCCAAGGACTCGGGCCGAGCACACCTTTGGGAGGCGTGGAAGGGGTTTTGGAGCAAGAACTGAAGAGAAATGAAAGAAAGCCCATGAGAAGAATTAAGAACGTTCCGCTCACGCTGCGCTCAAAGAAGTCTTACGATCAGTAGCTACTTTCGGACTCATCAATCAATCGTATTGTGCGCAGCCTATTTGCTGCGTAAGCTTCCGTCAAGCTCGACTAAGTGCCTTACTTGAACTCTCCCATCTTCTTGCGTTAACAGACGGGAAGATGAAACCGCTTCTCCTCCTCTGCCTTCTCCTTGCCGCCTGCGGCGCGTATACGTATCAACTCAAATGGCCGGAGGGCGCGACGGCGGCGCAATATAAGAAAGACAGCGCCGCGTGCGAGACGGAGCCGCGCACGGGTTTTGCCGAGCTTACGAACGAGATGAACGACGTCGGCACGAGCATGGCCGAGCGCGACGATTCGCAGCGGCTGTGGAACCGCTGCATGGAGGCGAGGGGATACGAGCTGGTCAAGGTGCCGCGGAATCGGGCGGCTAAATGACCCCCGGCGCTGTCATGATGCTACAGACTCCCGCGCACGCCTTTATCTTCCTCGCTTCGCTGCGCTCGCGAATGCCGGTCGGTCCTATATTGACAAAATGTATGGGCTGACGGATATTGCGGCGGCATTCGCGCCTCAGAGAAACTCGCCGTGGCACCGCTGACGAAATTTTTGAAGAGCCTCGATAAAGCCTGGTTCGTTTGGCAGGTGATCATTCCGCTGCTCGGCCCGGTGATTATTTCGCTCGTCGTAGTCGGCGCGTGGGCGACCGGCAATCCGAGGTTTACGCCGAGGCTCGAGATCGCCGTCGATGTGACGCCATGGGCTCTGACGTTTTACAGCCTCACGCTGATCGGCTCGACGTTCAATGAATTTTGGGCGAAGCTCGGCGAGCATCCGGCGCTCGGCGTCGGCTTGATCTTGAACGCCATGGCCGTCACCCTTTACGCGAGCTTCATGGTGATCTGGCGCCATGACCCCACTTTCACTCCCGGGGCGCCGGTCTACATCGTTACGCTCGCGCTCCTATTGATCTCGATCTGGCTGTGTTATACTGGCTATCGAAAAGGGAAACACCGATGAGCGCGCAAAACGAACATCACGCGGGCAACGGCGCAAATGCCGCGACGGCCGCAGCCGGCGGCGCCGCGCTCGGTTCCGTCGTGGGACTCGGGATCGCCGTTGGCAGCATCGCGGCGCCGATCGTCGGCGGAGTCGCCGGCGCCGGCGTCGGCATCCTTTTGAATTTGATTCTCACCCGCGCCGCTTCGCGCAAGCCGACCGGCGATAATAAGCTTCAGCCCCGCCGAGTCTAGCGGCTGATTTCAATCTCAAGCACGTTACAAGAGACTTGGCATCGTGCCTGCTGTCCTGCCGTCCGTCTGCTAAGCGCCGCTCAGACCTGCGAATTTCTTTCAACTTGCCGACATGTAAAAGTGGCGGCGCAACAATCTTTTCATTGACAGCGCCGCCCACCCTTGGTAAACCCCGCAGATATCCGTTTACGCGGACGACTAGGAGGCTGTTCGATGAAGACGTTTTGGGTTCTTGCAGCATTCTTGTTGCTTTGTTTCGGCGCGGCGGCGGCTCGGGCCGCGGATTTCACGACGACGACTTCGCCGGGCGTGGCGAATGTCTATACCTCCGGCAACGTCACGTTCGCTGGCAGCATCGCCGAGCTTCACGGAACGATTCTCAAGGCCAAGCGCGGCACCGTGTTGGAAATCGAAGGGCACGGGCAGGTCTTCGGCTGCACGGGCCATGTCCCGATGGCACCGATCGTGAATTTTTTCGCGGCGAATTTGGTGGCGGCTTATATCGTCCCGACCAGCGACGCGTTCAATGCGTCGAACTCCAATTCGGGCGTGTGGTGGCTCGACATTGACCAAGCCGAGGCCGACTCGCCGGGAGATTTCTACGACAAGCCGCTCAACATCACCTTGCAGGCAAATCATATTTCCTGCCCTGACGGCGCCCTCTTCAGCGGCACGCTGAGGGCGAGAGTGGTGAAAAAGTAAGCGCCCTCGCGAAAGGACCCCGACATTTACTACGGATAAAAAAGGTCCGGGCTCTCCGAGCCCGGGCCTTTTTTTATCCGCTGCTTCGCCGTATAAGCTACGTCAACGAGGTTTAAAGATGTCCTCCGTCCTCCTTTTAAACAATGCCGACGTCGAGAAGCTTCTTACGATGGAGGCGACCGTCAAGGCGCTCGACCGCGCCTATCTCGAGCTCGACCGTGGCGAGACCGCGAACCGCCCGCGGACTTTCACTTTTTCGCCGACGCGCGACGGGCGCTTTCTCGCGAATACGCACGAAGGCATCCTGTCGCGGCAGGGCGTCTATAGCATCCGCATCGTCACGCACAGCCGCCCCGACCCGCGCGTCGATCCCACGCGCGTGAATTATTTTCACGGCGCGCTCAACTGCTCGCTCGATCTGCTCTACGACATCCATAGCGGCGATCTTTTGGCCGTTATCCACGACGGCTATCTGCAAAAAATGCGCGTGCAGGCGACCAACGCGATCGCCGCGCGCACGATGGCGAAGAAGGATACCCGCGTCATGGCGCTGATCGGCTCGGGGTGGCAGGCGACCGCCGCGATCGAGGCGATGCGCTTCGTGCGGCCGATCGAGACCGTGAGCGTCTTCAGCCGCAACGCGGCGAACCGGGATAATTTCGTGCGCCGCATGCGCGGCATATATAAGGATATGGAGATTCGCGACTGCGGCACCGCCGAAGAAGCCGTGCGCGGCGCCGACATGGTCGTGGCGGCGACGAACGCGCGCGAGGCGGTGTGCAAAGGCGCGTGGATCGAGAAGGGGATGCACTTGACCGGCGTGCTGCCCTACGAGTTCGACCTCGACTGCTACCGCCGCGCCGACCGCATCGTCATCTTCAACCGGCTGCACGGCCGCGACTATTCGCTCAACCGCGGTCCGGAAGAAGACCCGCTCGACATTCCGCCGCATAACGAGCTGCTCAAAGACGCGCCGGAGATCGCCGACCTCGTCTCGGGCAAGGATCCCGGCCGCAACAGCGACGACGAGATCACGATTTTCGCCAACGGCGGCCACGGCTGGGGCCACGACGGCGGGCCGGGGTACGGCATCCAGTTCGCGGCGATGGCGAAGCTGATCTACGATCTCGCCGCCGAGCGCGGCGCCGGCCGGCCGCTGCCGCTCGAATGGTTCCAGCAGGACGTGAATTCGTGATTGGCGCGCCGAGGCGAAAAATGAAGAAGCCCTCGCTTTATTTGATCCTTGCCGTTGCGTGCATGATGTTTTTTCCTCGGGCGCTGCGCGCGCAGGAGTTGGAAAAAATCGTCATCGGCCATTCCAACATCCGCAACGACACGGCGGCGTTCTGGGTGCCGAAGGAGCTGGGCATTTTCCGCAAAAACGGGCTGGACCCGAGCATCGTCCTCATCACCGGCGGTGTGCGCATGACGCAGGCGATCCTCTCCGGCTCGGCGCCGTTCGGCATGACGGGCGCCGTGCTCGTCGCCTCCGCCGTCGCCGGCGGCGCCGATTCGGTCATGGTCGCGGGCATCACCAACCGCCTCACCTATGACGTCTGGGCGAAGCCGGAGATCAAGCGCGGCGAAGACTTGCGCGGGAAGACCATCGCGATCAGCGGCTTCGGCAGCTCCTCGCACGTCGCCTGTTTTCTGATGCTCCAGCATTTCAAGCTCGACGAGCAGCGCGACCATATAACGTTTCTCGTCGTCGGCGACGAGCCGACGCGCGCGCAGGCGCTGATCGCCGGCCGCATCGACTCGACCATCGTCGACCCGTCGGTCTCGGGGCCGCTGCGCGACAAGGGATTCACCTACCTGGGCAATCTCCAGGACCTCGGCGTGCCGTTCGTCAACAACGCGCTCGTGAGCACGCGCCGCTTCGTCAAAGAAAACCCGCGCGCGGCCGAGGCGGTCGTGCGCTCGCTCGTCGAGGGCAACGCGTTCATGCTCAACCCCGCCAACAAAACGCGCGTGATGAGCATTCTGGCGAAAAATCTTCGCCTCGACCCGAAAGACGCCGACAAAACCTACGACGATCTCCTCGGCAAAGTGGAGCGCCGGCCTTATCCCAACATGGACGCGGTCAAAGCGACCATACAGGTCATGGGCTCGCGCAATCCCAAGATCGCGCAGCTCAAGCCCGACGACCTCGTCGACCTGTCGATTCTGCAGCGGCTGGAGAAGAGCGGGTTGATGAAGTGAGGCGGCGGCCCAATGCGCCCCTCAAAGACCTTCCTTGACAGACCGCCGCCCGCGGCATAAAAGTAGCGCAGTTCGAGATGCGAATCGCCGTTTACTATAGTGGACCGGCGGTTCGCACGGACTTGCTGAACGCGGCTCCACGCAGCTATGCAAAGCGGCCTGTATGATTAGATTAACCGCCTGCGCCGTTTTCCTCACGCTCGTCGCGCTCCAAGCGCAAGCGCTGTGGGCGCAGCCGGCGAACGTAGAGGCGGCGAAGAAGGAAGCGGAGGTTCTTTTCTACGTGTCGACGCGGGCGGAAGACGCGAACCAGCTTTCCGCCGCGTTCATGAAAAAGTATCCCTTTATCAAAGCGAGCTATTACCGCGCGGGCAGCGACCCGCTCTTTCAGCGAATGATCACCGAGGCGCGCGCGAACCAGCATCTATTCGACGTCGTCTCGATCAAAGCGCCGATCATTATCAGCCTGAAGGAGCGCCGGATGCTCGCGCCGTACAAGTCCGCGCATCAATCGGCTTACGGCCGCGGATTTTTCGATCCCGACGGATACTGGACCGACACCTACGACCTCTATTATACGATCGCCTACAACACGAAGCTGGTTCCGGCCGCGAGCGCGCCGCGCAAATGGCAGGATCTCTTGTCGCCGCAGTGGGCGGACGGAAAAATCTGCATGGACCCGCGGCTGAATGACTGGTACGCGGGCATGATCGAGGCCCTCGGGCCGGCCGCAGGGCCGGCGTTCATGGAGCGGCTGCGCAAGCAGAAGCCGATCTTTCGCGAGGGGCACTCGCTGATCGGGCAGCTGCTCGCGGCCGGCGAGTTTCCCCTGGCGATCACGTACGCGCATACGACCGAGCAGCTGAAAGCGCGCGGGGCGCCGCTCGAGTGGGTGACGATCGATCCGATGCCGGCGATCTCGCAGCCGATCGCGCTGAGCGCGCGCGCGCCGCATCCGAACGCCGGTAAATTATTCATCGATTTCATCTTGTCGGCGGACGGCGCCAACCTCTTGAAGCAGCAGCAGCGCATCCCTGCGCGGCTCGACGTCGAGCCGGTCACCGAGCGCCTGAATCCCAGGAAGCTCAAGCTCCACCCCGTCAATATCTCAATTGAGAAGCTCGACCCGAGCGGCTTTAGAAAATTTTTCGGCTTAGACTAGCATCAACCCGACAGGAGGCTCTTAACGATGGCCCGCGATTACAAATTGATTTCCGCCGACTCCCATCTCGAGATCGACACGAAATACTGGCGCGACCGCGTAGCCGAGAAGCATCGCGACCGCGTGCCGCGCATGGTGCGGACCGAGCTCGGCGGCGACCGCTGGATGGTCGAGGGACAGTACACGACCGAGGTGCCCCTCGATCTCTACGCCGGCAAGGGTGTGCAATCGGACAACGACCGCTGGACGCCTTTCGGCCAGCGCTACGAAGACACGCCGGGCACCGGCACCGCCGAGCAGCGCATCCGCGAGCAGGACCAGGACGGGCTCGACGCCGAAGTGTTGTTTCAAAGCTCCGCCTCGCGCTGGTGGCGCAACATTAAGGACGACGACGCCTACAAGGCGGTCATCGCGGGCTACAACGCCTGGCTCGCCGAGGAGTACTGCGCGGTCGATCCCGACCGGCTGATAGGCGTGGGCGCGCTGCCGATGAGCAACGTCACCGACGCCGTCGCCGAGATGGAGCACTGCAAAAAGCTCGGCCTGAAGAGCGTCGCGCTGCGCGCCTTCCCGAGCAATAAAGGCTGGCCCACGCCCGAGGACGACCGCTTCTGGGCCGCATCTCTCGACCTGGAAATGCCGGTGTCGATCCACGTCGAGCTCGACCGCTCGGGCGAGCGCAACGGCCCCATGCTGATCTATCCCAAGGAGCCGGCCGAGCTGCGCCGGGACTCCGCGCGCGCGCAGGCCGCCGATTTCGGCCGCCAAGTGGCGCGCTTCTATCAGCTCGGCGGGCTCAACGCGATGCAGATGGTTCTCGACGGGCTGTTCGACCGCTTCCCGAACCTCAAGGTGTATTTCGCCGAGACCCAGGCGGGATGGATCCCGTCGTTCCTCGAGGTCGCCGACATGCGCTACGAGCGCCACTACCGCTGGGCGCAGGAGCTGTTCGGCTGGGAGCCGCTCAAGGACGGCCTGCCGAGCGACTACATCAAGCGCCACATCTACTGGGGCATCGTGCACGACCGCATCGGCGTCGAGATGCGTCATCACGTCGGCGTCGATCGCATCATGTGGTCGACCGATTTCCCGCACCAGGAGTCCGAGTGGCCGCGCTCGCGCGCGGTGCTGGAAAAAATGATGCGCGGCGTCCCCGAGCCGGAGCGGCGCTTGATGGAAACGGGCAACTGCGTCGAGTTTTTTCGCTTGAACGCGAACTGAGGAGCGGCGCCGCCGTGACCGGGCGGAATAACGGAAATAAAAAGACGCCGCGCGGCGCGCTGCCGCTCACCTCGCTCTCCAAGGGCCTGACGATCCTGCTCAAGCTCAAGGACTTCACCCAGCCGGTGGGCTTGAGCGAGATGAGCCGGCTCGTCGGCATCAAAAAGCCGACGCTCTACCGCCTGCTCGCGACGCTCGAGCTTTTCCAGTTCGTCGAGAAAGACGAAGCGCAGAAATACCGCATCGGCGCGAACGCCTTCGTCGTCGGCAGCTGCTTCCAGCCGATACCCAAGCGCGCGGAGCATATCCGCCGCATCATGACCGACCTCGCGGCGGATTACGGGCACACGATCACGCTCAGCGTGCTGCGCGGAGTTACCGTGCTCTACATCGCGCGCGTCGACGGCAAGGCGCGGATCCGCGTGACCGTCAACATCGGATCGGTGCGCGTCGCCTATTCCAGCTCCTCGGGGAAGGCGATTCTCGCCGGTTTGCCGGACGAAGAGATCCTGCGCCGCTACCGCGGCGTGCGCTTCAAGCGGCAGACGGAAAAGACCCACGTTTCGGTGGAGAAGCTGCTCGCCGACATCCGTCTCGTCCGGAGCCGCGGCTACGCCGTCAACGACGAAGAGAGCAATCCCGGCGTATTCGCGATCGCCGTTCCCGTGCACGACCGAGGCGGGAGGCCCGCGATGGCGCTGTCGTGCATTTTTCCGGCGCGTTTATTGCGGTCGGAGGAGCGCGCGAAAGTCGCGCGGCGTCTGCAAAAGGCCGCGCGCGAGATCGAAAGCCTCGGCATCGACGACCAGGAATTTTCCAACCTTGAGCTGAAAAGCGTCATCGCGAGCTGACGCGGAAGCGCATCGCCGCACGCAGGCTTTGCCGCGTTTCGCCGTTCTTCCATGACGAGTTCAAACCAATAATGGCATTCAGGGGTTTGTTTGAGCGCGGCACTACAACCGTCGCGGCCGTAGACGAGTCCTCGCAATCAACGTTCGGCCGCCGCCGTTATTCCGATTCGTAACAATCCGTCTCGCCCTCGCGGCATGCTCGACGCATATCGGGCGATTTTTACCTGCGGCCGGCGGGCGCCGAGTGTCGTCTCGATCCGTCGCTGACGGATGCCTGATGCGTGGTATCTGTGCGAAAACGCAGGGAAAATTGGCGCCGCCGCTGGGATCGGCAATTTTTCGCTTGTCAAAACGCCCCGGCAATTATTATATTTGCGTGACGCATTCCTAAAGATTCCGTCACATCACAAAACCGGGGGGTTCCAGGCATGAAGCATACGCTCCATAGGATCGCGTTGATCTTCTTTTTAGTCAATCTTATCGCCATCGGCTCGAGCATCATCAGCGGCTTTCACCACGGCAGACTCGCCTATCGTTTCGAAGAAAAACAAGCGATGACTTTCTTTTCTTCGAATCAGCTCTTCGGCACCGCTCTGCTCGCGTGGGCGACCTATCTTGTGCAGCGTAAACTCCTGAAACGGGATCCCTGGAAAGACCTTTCGGTTTTCTTCTGGCCGCTTTGCGCGATGGGATTTTTCTTCCTCATGTTGGATGAGAGCTTTCAGATCCATGAGGGGTTAGACAAATGGCTTGGGCATGCCAAAGGCATGCGCAGCGACGCCGGCTTCGACGGCTTGTCGACGCTGGGATACGGCTTCGTCGCCTTAGGCGTCTGCTACTATTTCCGCAAGGAAGTCCTGCGCTACCGGAGCTGTCTCATCTATTACGTTCTCGGCGGGATTTTCCTCGTGCTGACGTCGGTTTTGGACCTGGGCAACGAGTCGCAGCTGCAAATCGTGATCGAGGAATCCTTCAAGATCCTCGGCGTCGTCTCGTTCCTGCTGGCCTACCTCGGCGCTTTGCTCGGAAGCGTAGAAGACGCCCGCGCGGCCCTCGGGCGCGCGGAGCCCGAGCCCGCCGTCGCAGCGGTCGAAAGTCCGCCGGAGCGGCTGCGCAGAACGGCTCGAGGTTGAGCGCTCGCGCGCGCATAGACACGACGAAGTTTTCCGCCCCATGATGAATCCCACCGAGCGCCGGCCGCGCGAGGAGCGCCGGACCGCGCTGCTATTTTTGTTCGTGCTGGCGGCCTACTTTACGGCGCAGACGCTGCTGCGCGCCTTCTCGGGCGACGCGCTCGGCAACGACGAAGCCGAGCAGGTGTTCATCGCGACGGGCTTCCGCCTCGGCTACTACATGGACCCGCCGCTTTACAACTGGCTGCAGGTCGTCTTCTTTCGCGCCCTCGGCAGCAATCTTTGGGCGCTCGCCGTCTTGAACAACGGCGTCCTATTTTTCTTCTACGCGTTTTTCTTTCTCGCCGCGCGAGTTTATTTCGAGAGCGCCCGCTTGGGGGCCGTCGCGGCGCTGTCGCTCTTTTTTGTCCCGGAAATCGCGTGGGAATCGCAGCGCGACGAAACCCATACGATTATGGCGATGGCCGTCGGGGCCGCCACGCTCTACGTGCTGATTCGCCTCGTGCGCGAGCGCGCGACGTGGTGCTACGCGGCGCTCGGGATAGTGCTCGGCCTGGGCTTTCTGTCCAAATACAATTACGTCTGCTTCGCCGCCGCCGCGGCGGTGGCGGCGCTCGTCCGGGCCGATTCGCGCCGCGCCGTGCTCGACCGGCGCATCGCTTTGACATTCTTGGCCGGTCTCGCGGTTGCGCTGCCGCACGCGCTCTGGTGGCTCGCGCACCGCCCCGGACTGCTGCACGCGTCGGAGACGGGAAAGCTCGACGCCTACCATCGGCACGCGCTTTTCTCGCTCGCCGCCAATACGTTCAAGCTGATCGCGCCGGCCGCGCTCGTAGCGCTGTGGTTTGCGCCGCGCGGCCTGCTCAAGCGCCTGCGCGGCGGCCCATCCGCGTGCAAAGTCTTCGACGCCGGCGCGTATCTCGTCGCCGCGACCGCGATCGTCGCCGTCCTCGTGATCGCGATGAACATCTGGGGCATCCAGCAGCACTGGCTCGCGCCGACGCTTTTCGCCGCGCCTCTGTACTTTCTCGGCGGCGTGCGTCCGGACGAGGTCGCCGGCCGGCGCTGGAGAGGCTTCGCCGTGGTTGCGGGCGCCATCCTCGTCACGATCCCGCTCGGACTGGTCGTCTACCGCAGCGGCTTGGGCGCGTCGCGTCTCGGCCTCGCGCATTATCCTTTCGGCATGCTCGCAAAGCGTCTCGAGGAGCGGCGCCTCGATCGCGCCATTTTGATTACCGACAAACTACAAATGGCGGGAAATCTCCGCTATCGTTTTCCGGACGCGGTCGTCGCGGTGGCCGGCATCGACGAGAACGACCTGGCCAAAGCGCAAGCGGGTCAGGCGCTGGTCGTCGTCTGGCAGCCAGTGCGCAAGCAGGAGCCGCCGCCCGTTCTCGCCGGCTTCATACGCGGCGAAATCGATCCCGCCTTAGCGGGTGTGCCATTCGAAACCGTATATCTACCCGCGTACGGCCGCACGGGCAATGCGCCTATGAGCGCGGGCCTCGTGGTGGACCCCGCCATATCGCCGGCCGTAGCCGCGCGCCTGGCGGCGAGAGCGGCGGGGCCGAGCGGTTCCGCCGGCGCAATCGCGCATTAATCATAAGATTTGCAGACGTGCCGCCGTCCTTCACGGCGACGGATTGGCGCACGAGTCTATCGAGACTGTCCCAAAGGCGTTGGACCAAGGTCCAACAGCGTCGTTCTAAACGTTCTATAAGGATTGCGCATGCAGCCATTGCGACTGGGGACGGCGGGGGAGCCGCGGAGCCTGGCTAGCGGGTAGTCCTAAAAGGCCCTGGATTATGTGCCTCGGTGCCCTTTTGTTTTTTTCTTAAACTGTTAGGCTTTATTGTACATCTTTTTCCTTCCGCCGGCGTCTAATCCCCAGTCACGGTAGGAAAATACGAAGAAATTTCGCGTGAAAGGGAGATTTGCGCAATGAAGGGTACGTTTGTGTGCATTAAGGTCGCGCTTGCCGCGCTTTTTATCGCTTCCATCGTCCATGCCGCTTCCTCGCCGAAGGCCGCGATCCAGGACACGCTCGATCGCGTCCTAACGGTCACGCGGACGTTTAACAGCCAACAGGACTTCATCGACAACAAGCCCAAGCTGCGCGCGATCATCATTCCGCGCTTCGACTTTACCGAAATGGCGCGCCGATCGCTCGGCGCCGACTGGAGCCGGCTCGCGGGGCGCGAGAAGGAGTTCGTCGATACGTTCATCCAGTTCGCTGAAGCCTCCTATACCAACGCGCTCGGCACCTACCGCGGCGAGAAGATGATCTACGGGCGCGAGATCATCGACAACGATACCGCCGAAGTGCACACCGCGGTCGTCGGCTCGAGCGGCGAAGCGACGCCGATCGTCTACATGATGCGCCGTGTCGGCGCCGACTGGAAAGTCTACGACGTCGTCATCGACGACGTGAGCCTCACTTCCAACTTTCGCTCGCAGTTCGCGCGGATATTGAGAAACGATTCAATCGACGGCCTGATGGCCAAACTGCGCGCGAAGGCGCAGGTCGCGAGCAGCTGAGCGCGTCAAACGACTTCTCGTAAAAGGCCCGCGCTGGAAACAGCCCGGGCTTTTTTTGTCTCGTCGCGGCTTTTACAGGAATGGATTGATTGTGCGAACGCTGCCGTAAAGGCGCTCGTGCTGGAAGTCCTCGGAAACAATTTCATCGAGGCTATGATGCTCGGCATACGCCCACAGATGCGCATCGAACCAGCTGAGATTGTACGCCGCGGTCCCGCGAAGCGCGAGGCGGAGAACGCCTTCCGTCGGATATAGTACGGAAAATTGGCTTAGGAATTCCTCGGCTTCGCGGCGAGCTTCCTCCGGGGCGAGAAGGGGACTGCCGGCGATTAGCGGACGCGTAACCACGGCGACGAATTCGACGATCGCCTGGTGCGGAACGCGGATCGAGTCGTCGCCGATGCCGCGGCGCAACAAGTCGGTCGCGATCCGCTGCTTGTCGGGAAAGCGCGGGTCGTAGCGGTACACCAAGACGTTCGTATCAATCAGCGCCGTCACGATCGTAAAGTCCCGCGCGGCTCCAGCCGCGCTCCGCCGCCGCAGGAACCGGTCCCCGCGCGGTGTCGCGTTCGCGCTGCCGCTTGGTGGCCTGGTCGAAAAACTTCACCCGGTCGCGCGGCTGGGCGCGGGCTCTCTTCCGTTTTGAGGCCGGGATCACTCGGATGGCCTCGCCGGCCGCCTCCCAGTCGATTTCATCTCCGGGTTTGATGTTAAAAAGCTCGGCGATCGCCTTCGGCAGCGTAACTTGAAGTTTGCTCGTGATCTTGCTCATTTCCTTACTTTAGCAAGGATATAATCCTTGTCAACGGTAACGTGTATGGGATCCTCTTGCTTGTCGCCCCCCCCCGGCTAAATTAATGTGTAAGTTTCGTCCCGCCAGAGGGACGGCGACGGGTGTTCGGAGTATGTCAGATCGAGTCATCCATCGGACGCGCGGCGCGGTGGAGCACGAACGCGGCGGTGCCAATCGCCCACAGCAGAATTCGCTCGCGCGCGAGCTCGTCAGCGACTCGCGGGTTTTGATCGAGCACGCGCGGCTTCTCGTCAGGAATTCACGCGCCAGGATCGAGGGCATCGAAACGCGGCTCGAGCGCTTCGTTGCGGCGCTCGAAGCGGCCGAAAGACTCAACGTCTCGTCCGCAAAACGGCTGCGTGTGGAGATATTGCGCTGGTTCGATCGGCGCGACGCGGCGTAACGCGAAACGCTGCAAGGCGGGAACCATGCTTTTGCGCGATCACCCGCTGATGAATTACCGCGGGATTTCCAACTGGCCGCCTCGGTGGCACGCGCTCGACGACGGCGTCGCGCCGCCGGCCGCCGGCGAAACCGGCGTGCTGACCGAAGTGGTTGCTTATCACTCGTCATCGCATCAATCCGCGCAGCTTTTCCTTTTCATGGAGCATCACGGCCACCATTACGTCGCGGCCATCCTTTTCAGCGACGATACTTTTTGCCGCCAGGTCGGCATGCTTTTAAAGAATCATTACGGACGCACGCTTGCGGACATCGGCGGGCTGGACGTCAGCGGCCTTCTGTAAATCCCTCGCCGCTTCGGCATGCCGGCCGCCATCGCCACCGGGTGCGTCGATTCGTCATGCCGCCGAAGAGAATCGCCGCCGCGCGCGTCGCCCTCGTGATGGTCGAAGGCGCCGCGGACTATTTCGAGGTCGCCGTTCCCGCCTGTTCATAGACTCTCCATAAAACGCGTCTCGGCAAATTTAAGCGTCACACCGCGACATTCTGCGACATTTTCTCGAACATTTTTCTTGATTCGATTTCGATTAAGGTCCATGATAACAAACGACCGCGCAGGTTAGACCGCTGCGCGGCGGACTGTCCCCCAAGTCATTCCCGCGCAAGCATGTCCTGAGCTAGTCGAAGGGCGGGAATCTAGGCATTTAAATTCCATTCGAAAATCGTTCCGCGATCGGCCGCTCTTGGCATCCGGTAAGGACTTTTTCGGGAAGTCTTTCTTGCAGACGAACGAGCGGATTCCGGCGTTCGCGGGAATGACTCGAAAATCTTCTTTTAGCCATCAACCCCCACAGGAGGTATTTTCATGTCCGAATCGCCAAGCGAAATTCAAACCGCGCCGTCTGCGCCGGCCGACAAACAGATCGCGGCATTCCACGCGCTCTTCGCCGATCTCGCCGATCGCGCGCAGCGCGCTTTTCTCGCCGGCTTCGTCGCCGGCAAAGGGCTCAAGCGCGCCGAGGAGCTCTCCGACGTCTCGCGCTGGTGCCACTATCAGTGGATGAAAAAAGACGCGGACTACCGCGAGCGCTTCCAGCTCGCGAAGACGATTCTCACCGATGAGGCCGAGGAGGAGGCCTACCGGCGCGCGTTCGTCGGCTACGACGAGCCGGTCGTCCACGGCGGCAAGATCACCGGCTGGTACAAGAGCTACTCCGACGCGCTCGCGCAGTTTCTGCTCAAAGGCATGCGCCCGCGAGTCTATCGCGACGGCGAGGGCGATGTCTCGACGGGACCGATGTCGATGGAGATCCGCATCTTGTCGCCGGAAGAGAGCGCCGGGGCGCGGGCCGAAGCAAGGGCCGCGCAGGAGCCGCAGCCCGTGCGGACGATCTCGATTCCCGGCGGCGCGGATTCTACACAGGCGGGCGAACAGCAGACCTTCGATAGTGTCAAAGAAAAGCCGTGAGGGGCAGTCATGGACGCTCGCCGCGCTACATCGGGCGCCCGCCGAAGAATCCCGGCGCGCTCGCGCCGGAGTATCTCGCGATGTTCGCCGACATCGCCCACCCGCGCAAGCGGGTCTATCTCGCCGCGTACGTGCAGGAGCGCGGCGACTGGTCGAGGTCGCGTCGAACCGCCGGCGGCGGCAGCAGCCATTCCCGCTGGCTGCGCGAAGACCCCGAGTATCGCGTCGCCTTCGAGCGCGCCAGGCTCGCGGTCGCCGACGCCGCCGAGGGCGACGTCTGGCGCGCCGCCGGCCGCGCGCCGCGATCCAACGAAAGCCTGATGGTCTTTCTCGCGCGCCTGAGGCGGGAAGGGTACGGGGAGGGTTGGCGCAAGAAGATGTGACCCTTCCGAGCCGCGGCATCGTCGCGCGCGGCCCTTAACAGCCACTAAAAACTTTCCTTGAATGAGCGCTTCATTATTTACGCGCGGGCGCGGCCGCCGCAGCGGCGCCGCGAAGAAGATACCCACCTGAAAGCGCGCCGCTTCTTTAGTTCGCCGCCGCCCGGCAAGAGGCTAAACGGTGACGATGTCGCTCTTGCCGGAGGCGAGAAGCGGCTTCGCGCTCGCTCGCGGCACGTAGGCGAGCAGCTCATGTCCCTCGACAAAGCCGGCGCGGCCGTCGTGATCGCCGGGCTTTTTCCAGCAATGCGGGCAGGGCTGCGATCCGATCAAATCCGTGATCAGGGTGTTGCTCGTAATGTGTAGATTGAAGGGCTTTTTGCAGCTCTGGCACTTGAGTTTCCAAATTCCCGTCTCCATGCGCCACCTCCGGAATTCGCGGTATATACCGGGCCGTATCACGAATTAGGGGATCGTCAATGGGTTGCAAAAATAAAATCTGCGCCCATGAAAGGGCTGGCGAGCGGGCTCGAGCCGCGCTATAACCATCGTCATCCATGAGTTTGATCGGCAAACAGCGCATCGTGATCGGCATGTACGACGGCTTCGGCATGGACTATTTCAACGCGAGCCCGCTGCCGGCTTTTCGCTCGATGGCGCGCGACGGTTTTTTCAAGCCCGTGAGCGCGGTGTTTCCCACGGTCACGAACGCCAACAACGCCTCGATCTGCTGCGGCGCATGGCCGAAGGACCACGGCATCACCGGCAATTCCTATTTCAACGAGCGCACCGGCGAAGCCGATTACATGGAGAGCGCGGACTTCATCCGCATCCCGACGGTGATCCAGCGCGCTGCCGAGCGCGGCGTCAAATCGGCGCTGCTGACCTGCAAGGTGAAAACCATCCATCTGCTCGGGCGCGGCGCGGCGATCGCGGTCGCCGCCGAGGCGCCGCCCCCCGAATTCGTCGCGCTCTATGGCAAGCCGGCCGATATTTACAGTCGCGAGATCAACTACTGGCTGTGGCGGGTCGCCGCCGATATCCTGCGGCGCCGCCGCGACATCGGGCTGCTTTACGTCCACACGACGGATTATCCGATGCACATGTGGGCGCCGGCGGCGGAGGAGTCGAAAGAGCACATGGAGACGCTCGACGGCCTGCTCGCCGAAGCGCGCGCCGGCGCGCCGGACGCGGCCTTCCTGCTCACGGCCGATCACGGCATGAATTACAAACGCCGCTGTTGGGATCTGTTCAAAGCCTGCCGCGAGTCGGGCGCCGAGGTGCGCTTCGCGCTATCGGCGGAGAAGGACCGCTACGTTAAGCATCACCGCACTTTCGGCGGCGCGGCCTGGGTCTGGCTCAAGTCGCCGGCAGACGAGGAGCGCGTCGCCCACGCCTTATTGGATCTCAAGGGCATCGAGGCGGTGCTGCCGCGGCGCGCGGCCGCCGAGAAGTTCGGCCTCATGGCCGAGCGCATCGGCGAGCTCGCCGTCTTCGGCGACGCCGAGACGGTCTTCGGCGAGCTCGAGACGCCGATGGAGGAGCTGGAGCCGAGCTATCGCTCGCACGGCTCGCTGCACGAGTCGAGAATTCCGCTGATCATCTATAACTCCTCCGTGCCGCTGCCGCCCGCCGAGGCGTTTTCCGCCAATCTCGACCTCACGCGCCATATCGTCCAGTGAGTCGTGTCGGGCGCGACGATAGGCGGCAGCTTCTCGCCTTGACACCGCAGCGCTTTTGCTCCATCGGGAATAAGCGCGCTTTGCAGATTAAGGGTTCACGATGGATGCGGCGAGGGAACAGTCGCCACCGAGCTCGCGAAGCTCGGATGCCGACCGGAATCGACGCGTCTCCGGAGCATCGTCGGCAGGCGGCTGAGAGGTCATGCGACGAGTATCGTCGTGGTCGCCGCTCTCGCGCTGTCCCAGCTTGTCGAGACCGTCGATCTCGTTTCAGAAATGCAGCCGGAACGCAGGCGCACTCCTCCGGTAATACCCTTATTGACATGAAAAACGACCGGTTTTTCATTTCCGGCAAAAAGGAGCCGAAATGTTTCTCCGCGATCACCCGCTCATGAACTATCGCGGCGTCCCGAACTGGCCGCCTCAGTGGCTGCCGCGCAAGGATGCGGGCGGCGAGAAAATCTCGGGCGAGGTAGGCGTGCTGATGGAGGCCGTCGTCTCGTGTAGCAGTCCGTTTAACGGCGGCATATCCCAGATTTTTCTCTTCATGGAGCATCGCGGTAAAGAGTACGTCGGCGCGGTTCTTTTCAACGACGCGACGTTCTGCCGCCACGTCGGCGAGCTGATGAAAAAATATTATGGCCGCGCGCTGAAGGAGATCGGCGGCCTCGACGTATCGTCGTCGTTGTAAGTTGCGCTGAATTCATCGCCTGCCCGTTACTCGATCCCACTCACACGCCCTCGGTAAACACCTACTGGACATTTCCTGCGCGATTCTTATATCACGATGAGATGCCTGTCGTATGGACGTCGCACATTTCTTGTTTTAGCTGCGGCAAAGAGTTCATCATCAACCGAGTGACCGTCGCCGACGCCAATGCGGCCGTGGCTGTAATGCCGTGTCCGTATTGCAAGGCGGTCCCGAATTCTGCGCAGCCGCATCGCGTCAACTACCTCCAGAACGTCAATCTGCCGTATCGAAGGAAGTCCGGCTGTCAGGTGTGGCATTGCAGCCAGTAGTGTTCGCACTGGCCGCTCGATGATTACGTCGAGCTCGATTATCCGCCGGCCGCTCAGGTTTGCAACGAGTGTAAGGTGCTGGTCCACAGCTAATTCCTGCCCATCCGCGGGCTGAGAATCGGCAAATGTGCCCGCCGCCATGTCGATCCGCGCGCATGTTGTCGCATCGCTGGCGTCTGGTAAACTAAACGCATGTCCCCAACTTACGAATACAGCGCGCGCGCGTCGTCTTCGCGGCTGGACCGACAAAGCGCCGTCCAGTTCGCGCGCTTTCTCGGCGATCTCCTCGACCAGCGGTTTCTGATTCCCGGCACCGGCATCCGGATCGGCCTCGATCCGATCATCGGCCTGATTCCCGGCGTCGGCGACCTGCTCGCGAATCTCGCGGGCTCGCTGATTCTCGTGATCGCCGCGCAATTGAACGTGCCGCGCGTCGTGCTCGCGCGCATGGGGCTCAACGTGGCGATCAACGCGCTGATCGGCGCGGTGCCGTTCGCCGGCGACGCGTTCTCGATCTGGTTCCGCAGCAATGCGATGAACGCGGCGCTGCTGGAGCGCTACGCCGCGGCCGAGCGCCGGCGCGCGTCGCCCGGCGATTGGCTGTTCGTCGTCGGCGTCGTCGCGGTCGTGCTGCTCATCGCGGTCGGCGCCATCGCCGCAATCGTTTGGCTCGTCCGCGAGTTGTTATAAGCGCGTCGGCGGATGCGTCGAAAAAATCGCTCCAAGGCGCGCCAAATCATTACATTCGACCGGGCATTTTTTCGTTTAGCCTGCCGCTTTCGCTCGAAAAATATTCGATTTATGCTATAATCCGCCGCCATGAAATTGCAAATGGCGTCGGCTCGCCTCGGTCTCCGCTACGCCGCCGCGCTCCGCGCCATCGGCGAGGATCTGGCGGCCGACCGTCTTTTGAGCCTGGAGATCGCCGTCCAAGACGGCCTGTACGTCGTGCGCGGCACGCGCGCGGTCAAGCCCGGCGACGGCAAGAGCGCGAACTTCGAGCGCCGATACACGGTGGAGGACGTCGCCCAGCTCGACCGCCGGGGACGCGAACATCAGAGCGGCGCGGCCAGGATGCCGGATGCCGGCACGCTGCCGGAAGCGTTGCGCATCGCCGGCGGCGTCGTCGACGAGCAGCGCGGCCGCCTCGTCAAACTCGTGAAGGAAGAGCGCAAGATCGTCTTCGAATATGTCGACGCGTCGGGCGCGCGCCGCTGCGAAGAGCGCTACGGCCTGACGATGCATCAGTCGCAGCAGCAGTTGGTCGCGGCGCGCACCGGCAGAGACATGTGGGGCGATAGGAAAAGATAGCTCCCGCCCGCGGCTTTCATTCGCCATACCTATTTTCTTCACTTGACGCTGCGGCGATTTCTATACTAGGACTTCGGCGTACCGAAGGAGGAGCCGCCATGCGCCTACGCCTTCTCGCCGCCGCTTTTTTATCCTTTGCGCTTTTGTCCGTCGACGCGCGCGCAGCCGACAAAGTCCGGCTGCCGTACTCGCCGATCGGCTGGGAGAGCCTCGCGTGGTACATCGGCAAGGACGCCGGGTACTACGATAAATACGGCATCGACGCCGAGATCTTCTTCCAGGGCGCGTCGTCGGAGATCATCCAGGCGATGCTCGCGGGCGACGCGCAGTTCGCCGGGATCGGCGGACCGGCGATCATCTCGAACGTGATCGCCGGCGGCGATGTGATCCAGATCGCGGCGATGGTGAAGACCTTCACGATCCCGATCTACTCGCAGCCCTCGATCAAGACGCTGGCCGACCTCAAAGGACAGAAGGTCGGCGTGAGCCGCTTCGGCGCGGTCACGCATATCACCGCGCTCGCGGTGTTACAGAAGGCCGGCATCGCCAAGGACGTGACGATCGTCCAGACCGGCGGCGTGTCGGAGTCCGCGGCGGCGGTCGCTTCCGGAGCGGTCGCGGCCGCGACGGTGCTGCCGCCGCAGAGCCTCATGCTCAAGGATAAGGGTTATCGCGAGCTCGTGGGCTTGAAAGAATTGCGCGAGCTCAACATCCCGTTCGTCGAAAACGGCCTCGCGGTGCGCCGCTCGCTCGCGGTCAAGAATCCCGATCTCGTGAAGCGCATGCTCAAAGCTTCGCTCGAAGCATTGAAGCGCGTCTTCGACGACCGCGCCTATGCGATGAAAGTCCTCGGGCAATACACCAAAATCACCGATCCCAAGCTGCTCGACGACAGCTACGAATGGGCCGCCGCCGCGTTCGTCAAGGACACGCGCGTGCCCGGCGACGCGCTCAAGGGGCTGGCCGAGAAAATGGTCGACCTCAAGATGGTCGACGCCGGCGCCGCCGGACGCACGCCGGTGACGGCGTACTACGACAACCAGTATATCGAGGCGCTGGAGAAAGAGGGCTTCCTAAAAAAGCTCTTTCCGTGACGAAGTTTAATGACGTCTTTGGTTTCATGTTTCAGGCTTCAAGTCGGATCGGCTGGATGGAGCCGGGGCGACGCAATGGCCCTGTTAACGTGAAACTCGAAACCTGAAACCGTTGCTATAATTCCGAACAGCTGCCGCCTTTCATCGCCGCGTGGAACGAAGTAGAATTCTTTCCGCGGCCATGAACGTTCTGTTGCTTTATCCCAAATTCCCCGAAGAGACTTTCTGGAACACCGCGCGCTCGGTAAAGCGCCTCTGGGGACGGCCGGCGATCATGCCGCCGCTCGGGCTGCTCACGATCGCGAGCTACCTGCCGGACGATTTCGCGCTCCGGCTCGTCGACCGCAACGTGGGCGAGGAGAGCGAGGCGGACTGGGAATGGGCGGACGTGGTGTTTTTGAGCGCGATGCTCGCGCAGCGGGAAGACTACCGCGCCTGCGTCGCCGCGGCGAAGCGGCGCGGTAAGCCCGTCGCGGTCGGCGGCCCGCTGACGCACGCGCTGCCGGACATGGCCGCGGCCGACGGCGACTGGGTCTGCTATGGCGAGGCGGAGACGGTGATCGACGAGCTCGTCAACGACCTCCGCGCGGGCCGCCGCGGCAAACATTATCAAGGCGGCGCGTCGACCGACATGGAGACGGTCCGGCTGCCGCGCTACGAGCTGCTCCCGGACATCAACGACTACGTCACGATGGACGTGCAGTTCTCGCGCGGCTGCCCGTTCCGCTGCGAGTTCTGCGACATCATCGAGATCTACGGGCGCGTGCCGCGCACGAAAAGCGCGCGGCAGATCACCGCCGAATTGTCCGCGATCAAGCGCCTCGGCTTTCGCGGCTATATCTTCATGGTCGACGACAACTTCATCGGCAACCGGCGCAAGGCGAAAGCGATGCTGGAGCAGCTCGCTGCGTGGAACCGCGCCGAGGGTTATCCGTTCCGCTACTACACGGAGGCGTCGATCAACCTCGCGGACGACGACGACCTCATGCGCGCGATGGCGGAGGCGGGCTTCTTCCACGTTTTCATCGGCATCGAGACGCCCGACCCCAAGCTGCTCAAGCTGACGCAGAAGATGCAGAACGTGCCGGGCAATCCGCTGGAGAAACTCCGGCGTATCCGCGCGCGCGGCATTCACGTCACGGCGGGCTTCATCGTCGGCTTCGACGGCGAGGAGCGCGGCGTCTTCGACGCGCAGCGGAAATTCATCGAGGCGTCCGGCATCGGCGTCGCGATGGTGGGACTGCTCCAGGCGATCCCGCACACGCAGCTCGCGCGGCGGCTCCGCGCCGAGGGGCGGCTGCTCGAGCCGGTCGCCGCCGACGGCATCTCGACGCGCGAGGGGATCAATTTTATTCCCAAGGGCGCGCTCACCAAGCGCGAGTACCTGGAGAGCTACGCGGCGCTGGTGCGCGATCTCTACACGCCCGAGGCTTTTTTCCGCCGCTCGCTCCCGGCGCTGCTCGATCTGCGCGGAAACATTCCCGCAGCCGCGCTGCGGCGAAACTTCCGCGACGTCGTCGCGGTGATCGCGAAGGAGATCTATTACTTCGGCATCGCCGACGCGGCGCTGCGGCGCCATTTCTGGAAGGCGCTGATCGCGCTCGCGCGGAAAAATCCATCGGCGCTCGAAGCCTTCGTCTTCGACGCCTCGGTCTTCGATCACCTGAGACGCCACGCGGCATATATCGAGCGCGAGCTGGCGCGCTATCTCGCCGGTCCTGCGGAAGGGGATGTCCTGGATGCGATCGCAACCGCGGCCGCGCCACACACCGAGCTCATGGCCGCATCCTGAGCGGCTCGCTTTCGAACAATTTAGGCCGACCTGAACAATTTCAGTCGGAATAAATCTGACCGTCCATCTACCTGCATCGGCAAAAACGTAACAATGCCGGGCATTTTTACCCGGGCATGCTAATTGCGTTAGCTCCCTGCCAGGAGGGAAAACAACATGCGTTCCTGGACCGTACTCCACATGCCGTCTCGCTCTCTCGTCACCATCGTCGCCCGCTCGCGCGACCGCGTGCTCGCCATCTGCCGCACCATGGGCTGGCGCTCCGGCGAAGTGATGATCCGCATCAAGTAAACGGCGGCAGCTCTCGCCCTAGCCGTCGATTCATTTCGGTCGCGCGTCCGCGCGCCCGGCTTCCGCTTCGCTTGTCGCCCGCGATACGATGCGCTAAAGGATGCTCCACGGAGGTCCTATGCGCCGATTACTTTTAGCCCTCGCTTTGACGCTGATCCTCACGCCGCGTAGCGAAGCGGCGAATTACATCGCTTACATCTCCGATTCGACGAGCTCGTCGATCGTCTATTGGCTCGCGAAGGACCGCGCGATTTATAAGAAGCACGGCGCCGACCTCGACCTTATCTTCATCGACGGCAGCGTGCGCGGCATCCAGAGCCTGCTCGCCGGCGATCTGGGCTATAGCGGCGCCGTAGGCACGGCGGTGATCAACGCCAAACTCGCCGGCGGCGACGTCGCCATCATTCAGAGCCAGATGAACACGCTGCCGTACTTCATCGTCGGCAGCGCGAAGATCAAGTCGCCCGAGGATCTCAAGGGCAGAACCGCCGCCGTGCACATTCCCGGAACGTCGGCGGACTTCGCGCTGAGGCTCGCGCTCAACAAAATCGGCATCGCCTACAAGGACATCAAGGCGATGACGCTCGGCGGCGGCCCCGCGCGCCTCACCGCGACGATGACGGGCCAGACCGATTTTACCGTCGTGACCGAGGGCGAAAAGATCCAGGCGGAGAAAAACGGCCTCAAGACGATCGTCGACATGGCCAAGTTCAAAGTACCGTTTCAGTTCAACTGCACGGCGACGACGCGGAAATACATCCGCGAGCACGCGGACGAGGCGCGCGGCGTCGTCTTCGCGATGGCCGAAGCCGTGCATTTCTTAAAGACGCACAAGGAGGAATCGATCCGCGTCATGCAGAAATACACGCGCGGCGTCGCCCGCGACGTGCTCGAAGGCGCGTGGGCGTCGAACGCCGAGCTGATCGTCGCCGACGGCTATCCGACGCTCGAAGGGCTCAAGCAGACGCTGGAAATCCAGGCGCTCACCGATGCGCGCGCCGCGAAGGCGAAAGCGGAGGATTTCGTCGATCTCCGCTTCGTCGACGAGATCAGAAAGACCGGGTATGTGAGCAAGCTGAAGTAGCCGGCGCGTGAAGAAAACGTGGCGTTTTTTTCCCCCTGGGTTACAATGCGCCGACTTTAGTACGCATCGAACGCTTTGGCTAAGGCATCGAAACCGTCCAAGCCCGCACCCGCAGCGGCGTTTAAAAAATCTCCGGCGCTGGCGGGCTTCGTTTTTCCCGCTCTGCTCGTCGGGACCGTGCTCGTCTCGTATTGGATTAAAATTCATCCCGCCGCCGGCGTCGTCACGAGCGACGAATCGGCCGGCAGCCTGCTCGCGCGCGGCATGGAGGCGCACGGCGTCGGCGCTTACGATCAGGCGCTCGCGCTTTACCGCAAGACGCTCGAGCGCGAGCCGAAGAACCCCTTCGCGCATTATAATATCGGTCAGATCTTGAACGAACAGGGGAAATACGCCGACGCGCAGGCGGAGTACCGTGCCGCGCTCAAGGCGAAGCCCGACTTCGTCGACGCGCAGGTGAACCTGGGCGTCGCGCAGTACCGGGAGCAGCGCTTCGCCGAGGCGGCCGACACGTTCCGCGAAGCGCTCAGGATTTCGCCGCGCCACGCGCAGGCGCTCTTCGATCTCGGCATTACGCTCTACGAGCTGGGGGACACGGATCAGGCTGTCGCGCGTCTGAACGACTCCTTGCGTGAAAACGCCAAATTCGCTTCCGCATATTACTACCTGGGCCTCGCTTACGAGCGCGCCAGGCGGCCGGCGGATGCCCGCGCCGCGCTCGAGCAGGCGGTTGCGCTCGACCCGAAGCACGCGCCGTCGTACTTCGAGCTCATCAAAGTCTACCGCGCCCTCGGCGACAATGCGCGCGCGCGCGACGCCGAAACGAAAGCCGCGGCGCTCACCTCGCAGCCGAAATAGCCCGGTTATCCGCTTCCGCTTAATAATTTCTCGATTGCAGCGCGCAATTGCGCGCGCTCAGGAAAGGACTTCCGGCGCCCGCCGCAGCTGGAGCGGCCGACGCGGCGTGTCCTGCACGTCGAGCACGAGCGCCTGGAGCAGGAGCTGAAAGCCCAAGATTAAAGGCAGCACGGCAAGCATGACCGTGCCGGTCGAAGCGAACGTGCCGGCGCGGGAGTTCACGATCCACTGATAAGCGCCGAACACGAAGCCGAAGAGCGCGAGCGGAATCCCGCAGACGAGGAAGAGCGACACCGCGTTGAAGTCGGCGACGAAGTATTGCCAGAGCACGCGCTTTATCCCCTCGCGCAAGAGCAGCGCGGGGAATTCGACGAGCGCGCGCCCGGCGCTCAGATGGCTCGTCTCGCCGTTGTAGAGCGCCGGCATCGGCACGTCCTCGACGAGCGCGCCGATCTCGCGGAGGCGGATCAGCATCGAGCTCTCGAAGAAATACCGCGGATGCAGCCGCGCGGTATCGAGGCCGTCGAGCGCCGAGCGGTGGATCGCGGTGTAGCCGTTCGTCGGATCGAAAATATTCCATTGGCCGCTCGCAGCCTTGATGAGAAACGAAAGCCCCGCGTTGCCCACGCGCCGCCCGAGGGGCATGCGCCGCAGCGCGGCGGCGTCATGAAAGCGGTTTCCCTTGGCGTAGTCCGCCCGGCCGGCGACGAGCGGCTCAATCAGCTGCGGCAGATACTCCGGATCCATCTGACCGTCGGAGTCCATCTTGACGCAGATGTCCGCGCCGTCGGCGAGCGCCTGCAGGTAGCCGGTGACCGTCGCGCCGCCGACCCCGCGATTTTCCCGATGGCGCAGCAGACGGACGCGCCGGTCCCGCACGGCGGCGGTTTTGTCCGCGGTATCGTCCGGGCTGGCGTCTTCGACGACGTAGATCGCGTCGACCCACGCGGGAATTCCCGCCAGCACGCGTTGAATGGTTTCCGCCGCCCGATAGGCCGGAATGACGACGGCGACCTTCAAGCTCTGAACGCTCATGTGCGCTCCCGCGCCGCGCTCGGCGCCGTCACCGCCGCCGTCGACGCCGCGCGCTGCGGCTCGAAGCGGCGCAGCGCGAAAGCCGCGGCGAGCGCCGCGGCGCCGAGAAAGAGCAGCGGCATCTTGAGCGGCGCCGCGCGGTACTCGGCGGTCACGCGATGCGCGCCCGCGGGGATATCGAAGCCGATGAAGCTCGGGGAGAGCATGAAGATCGGGCTCTCGCGCTCGTCGACGAGAATGCTCCAGTTGGGATGATAGTTCGTCTTTAAAATAACCGTCGACGCGGCGGGACAATCGGTCTCGAAAGCGAATTCTCCCGGCATGACCGCCCGCTCGACGATCTTCCCGGCGGGACAGCCCGCCGGCGCGGCGCCCGTCGACGCCGGCGTAGCGCCGCGACGCGCCGGATAGTCGTAGCGAAGAACGCTTTTATCGGCCGGGCCGCCGCTTTTCATCCAGTCGAGATTGTACTGCAGCAGCACCGCCTGCGACGCGGGCGCGCGGCGATCGGCGACGCTCACGAAATCGGCGTAGCCGGGCGTCTCCGCGCGATAGAGAATGTAGCGCGGCGTCTCTTTGATCGGCTTTAAAAAATCCGCCGCGGGCCAGCCGCGCGGCGCCACGACGTAGCGGACGTTGAAGAAATCGTACTGCGCCTTGCTGCGCTCGTCGAAATGCCAGATGAGGTCGGCGCTCAGCGACATGTCGGAATAGGGCGGCGCGAAGGCGACGATCCGGTTGAACGTCAGCAGGTCGTAAAATTTAATATCGCCGAAGGCCAGATCCTTGCCCCAGTTCGCGCGCAGTCCCGCGTAGACGCGGCCGGGCGGCAGCTCTTTCACTGCCGCGATCATCGCCTGCGCGTCGGCGTCTTCGGCGACCGCCGTGCGCGTCCGCTCGATCCACTGTGTGTTCAAAGAGTAAAAACGATGCCGCTCGCTGAGTGCCGGCAGCAGTAAGACGACGAGCAGCGCGACGGCGGCGATCGAGGCAATGTTAAATTTTGAGTTTTGAACCTTGAATTTAGAATTCGAAATTAGAAATTCAACATTCTGATGAAGCCATTCGCCGCCGAGGCCGATCAGGAAAATCACCGGGAAGTCGAGACCTCCCGAAAAGCGATGGATCAGCATGCCGTGCGGGAGCGGCAAAAAATCGATCAGCCGCCCCCAGGTCGGACGGCCGAAATAAAGCGCGAGCCACACGGCGAAGAGGGCGAGCGAAAGGCGCGATAACGGATCGCGGCGCATGAGCGCCGCCGCGATCCCCAGCGCCAGCAGCACCGTCAGGACCGGCAGGCGGTCGTAGTCGAGAAAATCGCCGTTGGCGAGCCATTTCAGAATTTCGCTCGCGCCGAAGGAATCGTATTTCCAGCTCTGGAGATAGGGGCTCCAGCCGAAGTAAGCGCTGTTGAGAATGTACGGCAGCCACATGTAGGAGCACGCGACCAGCGTCAGAGCGCCGGCGAGCGCGAGGCGGGAGATGCCGGCGCGCCAGTTGCGCCGGTCGGCGCCGCAGAGATACATCACGAACACCGTGATCCCCAGCATGTACGAATAAAGCAGGTGCGAAACCGCGAGCACGACACACGACAAAACCGTGACAAAATATCCCGTGCCGTCTTCCATCAGGCGCTTGAGATTGACGAGCACGATCAGAGACAAATGCATCGCCCAAATCTGGGTGTACAGGCCGAGGCCGCGCCAGACGTAGCTGTCGTATTCGAAGCCGTAGCGGTGGTTCGAGGAGAGCAGGCTCGCCGCCGCCGCGCCTACGGACGCCGCGACGACGGAAAAGCCGAGCCGCCGCATCGACCACAACACCGTGAGAGGAAAAGTGACGAGCAGGAGGTAGCGGACGGTATTGAAGACCGTCAGCAGGTCGAACTGCTCGAGCAGCGCGCGGTGAAGCGCGACTACGGCGAGATGCGGCAGGTGCTGGTAATAGAAAAAGAAGGGGAATCCGAGCTCGAGCTGCGGCAGCCAGTGATCGAGGATGTTTTCGCCGCGCGCCAGCGCCTCGCTCGCCCGCTGGATAAAGAGATAATGGACCGCGTCGTCGTTGAGGCTCGGAACCGGCAGCGAGATTTCAGGAAAAAGATAAATCGCGTTGAAAACGATTGGAGCGAATACGAGCAGCGCGAGCGCGGCGTTTTTCCAACGGGCGGGGCCGTTCTGAGGCAAGCTATACGTCTCCGAAATTTCCGTGGCGGCAATCGGGTGCTGAGCTTCTCAGTTCGGACGGCATGATACCATAGGCGCGGATTTTGCGCCAGATTTTTGCGTCGTTTTCGCCCGAGCTTTATGCAAAAAAAAGCGGCCCCGTCGGAGGCCGCCTTTAACGAGCCGGAAAAATGGAAAATAAACCAGCTGACTAAAAGTTTCTCCCGAAGACCATGAATCCCGAGCCGGTGAACATATTCGCACCGCCGTCGGTGCGCATTTGGATCTGGGTTATCTGCGCCGACGTATTGAACCACTCGCCGTAACCGATATCCATCTGCGCGAAAGTACTCTGCGAGGTAGCCTCTTCCTGCTCCCGAATGTTGCACACTTTCCGGTTGGCGGAGCGGTTGGAGCACAGCACCTCCACCGTCCGGCCCGCGTTAATCTGTGTCGGGCCTAGCAAGATGTGTCCCGACGAGGTGAAGTTGTTGCTGCTGAGCACCGGCGTGCCGGCGTTCGAGAAGGTGATGTGCCGCGTATGATAATTCGTCGTCGTCGAGTCCGCGTTGAAACGGAGCGCGGCGATGTCTCCGCCGGAAGCGTAGCCGGGAATCCGAACCACGATCATCAGCATATCCCTTGCCGGAATCGTGATGGTCGAAGTAGTCGCACAGCTCGAACCGCACGAGGTCGATCCGAGATATTCCCATCCGCTCAATCTTTCGGTCGCGCCGTTAGTGCCGCCGACCCAAACGTTGGCGGTCGAATCGTAGGCGAGCTGGCCGTTTACGGTCGGCGCCGCGCCGGCGGCGACCGGCGCGCGCAGCCCGGCTGTGGCCGATGCCGCGCTCAAATCCAGGGTCCCGGCCGAGGTGAAAGTGTTCACGATGGTCTCTTTTACGATGACCGACCCGTCGCTTAGATCGGAAGAAGCCGCCGAAGTCCCCGAGCTGACGCGGCCCTTCGCATCGGTAGTGACCTTCGTATACGTGCCCGCGGTGCCGGTGGCGTAGTCCTGCGTAGAGGCGAGACTCCCCGCGAGCTGGTTGAAGTTATAGTCGTTGGTTGCCGCCGTGACCGCGCCCGAGCGGCCGAAGACGGAGGTAACGGCGCTCGCGCCCTGTGTCAACGTCAGGGTTCCACCGAGCGCGACCGTGCCGCCGCCGGTGAGCCCGCCGGCGGTGTTGATGGTGACCGAGTTGTTTGCCAGCATCGAGTTGGTGACGCCGCCCGTGGCGACGGAGATTGTCCCGGTGCCGGTGATCGGTCCGCCGGTGAGGCCGGAGCCGGTTCCGACGCTGGTCACCGTTCCGGCGTTGCCCGAGATCGTGATACCGGTCGTTGCCGGTGTCAACGTGATGTTCGAGCCCGCCACGAGCGCGGGGCTGGAGAAGTAGTTCGTTCCGTCGGTCCAGATCTGCGTGAGCTGGAATTGCCCGAGTGAAATGGAGCTGGTAGCGCCGTTGATCTGTTTGCCATTGGGCGAAATCGTCAGCGCGGTTGCGTTTAGGTTTTCCGCCCCGATGTACCACGTGGCACTCGGCGGCGTCGACGGCAGAGTCAGCGTCAGGCTCGAGCCGTTCATCGTGATCAGCTTGCCGTTATCGCCCGCGACCGCGGTGTAGCCGGCGGTTTGCGCGTTGACGCCGGCCCCGAACGTCCCTGTCGCACCGGTAGCGCCCGTGGCTCCCGTCGCTCCCGTCGCGCCCGTGGGACCTGTTGCGCCGGTTGCTCCCGTCGCACCGTCGCTGCCGTTGGCGCCGGCGCTCCCGGTTGCGCCTGTAGCGCCAGTCGGACCTGTGGGCCCCGTCGCGCCTGTCGCGCCCGTGGCACCTGTAGGACCCGTCGGTCCCGTAGCTCCCGTCGGACCCGTCGGGCCAGTAGCGCCGGTGGCACCCGTAGGTCCAGTAGCTCCCGTGGCACCGGTTGCGCCCATGGCGGCGAGCTTCGACCAGCACGGTTGCGAGCCATTGCCGCAGTCGTCGCTGCCGCCGGGGAAATCGTTTGTGTTGCTCGTGTGATCGAAGAGTGCGAGCCAGGTCTCGCCCAAGTACGTGACGACGTCGCGGACTTGATACGCGGTTGTGTCCGCCCATACGCCTTCGAATACGATGCCGACGGCTCCGGTCGCTCCGGTGGGTCCGGTCGGTCCTGTCGCGCCGGTTGCACCTGTAGATCCTGTCGCTCCCGTCGGACCCGTCGCTCCTGTTGCACCTGTCGCGCCGGTATCACCGGTATCGCCCTTGGCTCCGGTAGCACCCGTGGCGCCAGTCGCGCCTGTCGGCCCAGTTGCTCCCGTTGCGCCTGTCGGTCCAGTCGGACCTGTGGCGCCGGTCGCACCCGTCGGGCCAATAGCGCCCGTTGCGCCTGTGGGCCCGATCGCACCCGTGGGACCGGTCGCGCCCATGGCGGCGAGCTTGGACCAGCACGCCTGCGAGCCGCTGCCGCAATCATCCGTGCCGCCGGGAAAATCGTTCGTGTTGCTCGTGTGATCGAATAATGCGAGCCAGGTCTCGCCCAAGTACGTGACGACATCGCGGACTTGATAGCTCGTCGTGTCCGCCCATACGCCTTCGAATGTAATCCCGACCGCGCCGGTTGCGCCTGTGGATCCGGTCGGTCCGGTTGCGCCGGTTGCACCGGTTGCTCCAGTGGGACCTGTGGCTCCCGTCGCTCCTGTGGCACCCGTCGCGCCGGTATCACCGGTGTCGCCTTTGGCTCCGGTAGCGCCGGTGGCACCCGTCGCGCCCGTGTTACCCTGTACTCCCTGTGCCCCGGTCGCGCCGGTCGGTCCCGTTGCTCCGGTCGCGCCGGTATCACCGGTATCGCCTTTTGCTCCCGTTGCGCCTGTCGGTCCAGTCGGACCTGTGGCGCCGGTCGCACCCGTCGGGCCAATAGCGCCCGTTGCGCCTGTGGGCCCGATCGCACCCGTGGCACCGGTTGCGCCTATGGCGGCGAGCTTCGACCAGCACGGTTGCGAGCCGTTGCCGCAGTCGTCGCTGCCGCCGGGGAAATCGTTCGTGTTGCTCGTGTGATCGAATAATGCCAGCCAGGTCTCGCCGTTGTACGTGACGACGTCGCGCGCTTGGTAATCCGTTGCGTTAGCCCATACGCCTTCGAATACGATGCCGACGGCTCCGGTCGCTCCGGTGGCTCCGGTCGGTCCTGTCGCACCGGTTGCACCTGTAGATCCTGTCGCTCCCGTCGGACCCGTCGCTCCTGTTGCACCCGTCGCTCCTGTATCACCCGTATCGCCCTTCGCTCCGGTTGCGCCAGTTGCACCTGTGGCACCCGTGTCGCCAGTGTCACCTTTGGCTCCCGTCGCTCCCGTAGAACCGGTGGGTCCTGTAGCCCCTGTCGCGCCCGTACCTCCGGTAGCACCGATAGGACCCGTTGCACCGGTTGCTCCCGTCGCGCCGGTTGCTCCTGTCGGCCCAATTGGCCCGGTTGCTCCTGTCGAACCTATCGGCCCCGTTGCTCCCGTCGCACCGGCTGCGCCGGTTGGTCCGGTCGGGCC
>JAJPJQ010000004.1 GCA_021324155.1 Pseudomonadota bacterium | reverse complement strand
GGCATCCACCAGATCGTGAGCGAGAATATGGCGAACGCCGCGCGCACGCATTTGGGCGAGCGCGGCAAAGACCCGCGCCGCATGCCGCTCTACGCGTTCGGCGGCGCGGGGCCGGTGCACGGCTACCGCGTCGCGGAGATTTTGCATCTGCCGGCGCTCGTCTCGCCTTTCGGTGCG
The DNA here is from genome assembly GCA_021324155.1 of Pseudomonadota bacterium. Lineage (GTDB taxonomy): Bacteria > Desulfobacterota > Binatia > UBA9968 > UBA9968 > JAJPJQ01. The sequence continues at coordinate 54,267 of JAJPJQ010000004.1, read as the reverse complement.
GGCGTCGGCTCGACCTTCGGATTGCTGGCGGCGCCGCTCGCGTTCGATTTCGTGCGCAGCGCCTACAGCCGCCTCGAAGGTATGGAATGGTCCGCCGCGAACAAGCTGCTGGACGAGATGGCGGCCGAAGGCCGCGCCGTATTGGAAAGCTCCGGTCTATCCGCCTCCGACATCATCTACGAGCGCACGGCCGATATGCGCTATGTCGGCCAGGGACATGAAGTATCCGTTCCACTACCCGATGGAACTTTGGGCGACTCGCACTCGAACGAGATTCAAAATCGCTTTGAAGCGGTCTACCGCTCGCTCTATGGCCGCAAGGGGCCCGACGTGCCGCTCGAAGTCATCAACTGGCGCGTCGTCGCGGCCGGGCCGAATCCGGCGATGGATTTCCGGCTGCCCCAGAAAGCCAACGGCGGCGGCGTATTGAAAGGAAATCGGCGCGCCTATTTTCTCGAGCGCGGCGATTACGTCGAGACGCCGGTCTACGACCGTTACGCCCTCGCGCCGGGCGCGACGTTCAGCGGTCCCGCGATCGTGGAAGAGCGCGAATCGACGCTGATCGTCGGCGCGCGCGGGCGCGGACGCGTCGACGATCAATTGAACATCATTGTGGAGTTCGCCGGTGGCCAGTAACGGAATCGATCCGGTCACGCTCGAAGTCGTCTGGAACCGGCTGCTCTCGGTTGCGAACGAGCAGCAGGACGCGCTCATCCGCACGGCCTTCAGCACGATCGTGCGCGAAAGCCAAGACCTCGCCTGCGGCGTCTTCGACACCAAAGGCCGCATGATCGCGCAGTCGATCACCGGCACGCCGGGCCACATCAACGCGATGGCGAGCTCGATGCGCCATTTTCTCGCGGCCTATCCGCCGGCGAAGCTCGGGCCCGGCGACGTGCTCATCACCAACGATCCGTGGATGACCGCGGGACAGATCAACGACATCACGATCACCTCGCCGGTTTTCAAGAACGGCCGGCTCGTCGCGCTCTTCGCCAACACCTGCCACGCCGCCGACATCGGCGGGCGCATTCTCTCGGCCGAGGCGCGCGAGGTCTTCGAAGAAGGTCTCAGGCTTCCCATCATGAAGCTCTTCGAAGGCGGCGCGCCGAACGAAGTCTTGTTGAAGGTCATTCGCGCCAACGTCCGCCTGCCCGACGAAGTCGTCGGCGACCTGCACGCGCAGGCCGCGTGCAACGACGCCGGCGGGCGGGCGCTGCTCGAAATGATGGACGAGTTCGGCCTCGATTCGATCGACCCGATTGCTGAGGAAATCGTCCGCCGCTCCGAAGCGACCGTACGGGAAAAAATCCGCGCGCTGCCGAACGGCCAATGGACGAGCGAGACCTGGAGCGACGGCTTCGAGGAGCCGATCGTCATCCGCTGCCGGTTGACGGTCAAAGGCCACGCGATCGACATCGATTTCGCCGGCTCGTCGCCGGAGAGCGCTCACGGCATCAATGTCGTGCTCAACTACACGCACGCCTACGCGAGCTTCGCCGTGAAAGCGGCGATCTATCCCGACGTGCCGCACAATGAGGGCAGCTTCCGCCCCGTGCGCGTCACCGCGCCGGAAGGCTGTATCTTGAATGCGCGCGACCCCGCGCCGGTGGCGAGCCGCCAGGCGGTAGGTCATTTCGTTCCGAGCGCGATCTTCGCCGCGCTCGCGGGCGCGCTGCCCGGTCGGCTTCTCGCGCCTGGCGCCGATCCGATCTGGCTCACGGTATGGCGCGGACAGAATCCGTCTTTTAATCTCACGATTTTCCAAGTCGGCGGTACCGGAGCGCGGCCCGATAAGGACGGGCTCAGCACCGTCGGCTTCCCGAGCGGCGTCGCGGGAGTACCGGCCGAGGTCATCGAGAGCCTATCGCCGCTCGTCATGAAGCGCCGCGAGCTATGGATGGATTCCGGCGGCGCGGGAAAGCACCGCGGCGGCCTCGGACAATTGACGGAATTCACCCGCCGCGGCGCAGGACGCTGGAGCGTGAGCCCGATCCTCGACCGCACGAAATATCGCGCCCCGGGCCTGCTCGGCGGCAAATACGGCGCGGCCGGGGAACTGGTTTTGGACGACGGCGCGCGCCCCAATCCGAAGGCGCAGGTCGATCTCGACGGCGGACGCAGCGTCCGCTTAAATCTTCCGGGCGGCGGCGGCTACGGCGATCCGCTCGCGCGCGACCCTGAGCTCGTGCGGCGCGATGTGATCGCGGGATATATTTCACCCGACGCTGCGGCGCGCGATTACGGCGTCGTCGTCCGCTTTACCGGCAAAGACGACGAGCTCGTGCGTCAGCCTGATCAATGGATCATTGACCAAGCAGAAACGAAAAGACTGAGGTCCAATGGAAATAAAAGGTAAAGTGGCGCTCGTCACCGGCGGCGCGACCGGCATCGGCCGCGCGACCGTGCTGGCGCTTGCACAAGCCGGCGCGGCGGGCGTCGCCATCAATTACCGCTCGGCTAAAACCGAGGCGGAAAAGCTCGCGGATGAAGTGAAGCAAGCGGGCGCAGACGCGCTTTTGGTCCAAGGCGACGTGAAGAGCGAGGCCGACGTGCGCCGCATGGTCGGCGAAACCGAAAAGCGCTTCCATCGCTTGGATATTCTCGTCAATAACGCCGGCGTGACGCATTGGGTGCCGGTGAAGGATATTCAGAAGCTCACCGACGAGATCTGGGATGACATCCTCGACGTGAATTTGAAAGGCGCGTTCCGCTGCGTACGCGCCGCCGCGCCGCTTTTGGAAAAAAGCCGCGGCGTCGTGATCAACGTCGCCTCGATCTCCGGCGTGCTCGCGCCCGCGACGATGTCGTCGCTCGCCTACGGCACGGCAAAAGCGGCCCTGATTTATCTGACGCGCGGTCTCGCCGTCGCGCTCGCGCCCAACGTGCGCGTCAACGGCGTCGCGCCGGCGTTCACGGATACGCCGTGGATGGAAAAACATTACGCGAATAATTATGACGAGGTCATGGCCAAAGCCGCCGAAGGTTACCCGCTGAAGCGCGTCGCCAAGCCCGAGGATATAGCCGCCGCGATCCTGGGAATCGTCACGGGCGGCGATTTCGTCACCGGCCAGACGCTGCTCGTCGACGGCGGGCTCAGCCTGAGTTGATCGATATGGACAGAAAAAAGTTGATCGCGGAAATGCACAAGCGCAGAATCGTCGCTGTCGTGCGCGCGAAGAGCGCTGAAGAAGCCTTCGAGACGGCGGAGGCGGTCGCAGAAGGCGGGATTCGGTTCGTGGAGATCACGTTCAGTGTGCCCGGCGCAGTCGAAGTTATCGAGCAACTCGTCAAGCGCGGCGGATTGCACGTCGGCGGCGGTACGGTGCTCTCGCTCGGCGACGCGGACCGCGCGATCGAAGCGCGCGCCGAGTTCATCGTCTCACCGACGCTGGAGCTGAACCTGATTCCCATCTGCCACGATGCGAAGATCGCATGCGTGAGCGGCGCGGCCACGCCGACGGAGATGCTCAACGCGAAGCGCGCCGGCGCCGATCTCGTGAAGATTTTTCCCGCCGACACGGTCGGTGGGACGCACTTCGTGCGCCAGCTTCTCGGCCCATTTCCCGACATGCGCCTGATGGTCTCCGGCGGCGTTGACGCCGGCAACGTGGCGGAATACGCAGCGCTTGGCGTCACCGGCATCTGTCTTGGCAGCTCGATGCTGCACGACGAACTGATGAAGAACGGCCGCGCCGGTCTCGCCAAGCTCGCGCGGAGCTATGTCAATGCGATCGAGAGCGTATTGGGCGCGCAAAAGACCGAGCGCAACAAATAAGGAGTGCCATGTCCGACATCCATCTCACGCTCGCCTGCGAAGATTATGACCGCACCCGGCCGCTGAAGGACGGGACGATCAAGCCCGAAGGCATCGAGCTCAACTACGTCGCGCTCGAAGTCGAGGAGATTTTCTGGCGCATGTGCCGCTACGAAGAATTTGACGCGGCGGAATTGTCGATGGGCGCATTTCTCGTCGCCGCGGCGCAGGGACGCCGCCCGTTCGTCGCGATCCCGGTCTTTCCCTCGCGCACGTTCCGCCACCGCTGCATTTTCGTCAATACGGCGGCCGGCCTTCAAAAAGTCGAGGACCTTCGCGGCAAGCGCATGGGCGTGCCGGAATACACGATGACCGCCGCGGTGTGGCTCCGCGGCATGTTCCAGCACGACTACGGCGTCAAGCCGGAAGACATTCACTGGATCCAAGCGGGCGAGGAGCAACCCGGGCGCAAGGACCGCGTTGACTTCGATCTGCCGAAAGGTATCCGCCTCGACGTCGTGCAGGATAAGACGCTCAACGAGATGCTCGAGAGCGGCGCGATCGACGCGCTCATGTCACCGCGCATGCCGTCGGCCTTCGTCGCCGGCTCGCCGCGCGTCGGGCGTCTTTTTCCCGACTACAAGCGTGCGGAAATGGAATACTTCCAACGCACGAAGATATTTCCCATCATGCACGTGATCGTGATCAGGAAAGACCTTTACGACGCGAATCCCTGGGTCGCGCAAAGCCTTTACAAGGCTTTCTGCGAGGCGAAAGACCTTTGCTTCGAGCGGCTTTACGACACCAACGTGCTGCACGTGAGCCTGCCGTGGTTCTCGGCCGCATACGAAGAGACCCGCGACGCAATGGGCATGGATTACTGGCCCTACGGCTTCGCGCCGAATCACGACGTGCTGGAGACGCTGCACGGCTATCTCTTCGAGCAGGGGTTGATCAAAACGAAATTGGAGCTCGAAAGCCTCTTCGCGCCGGAGACGCGCGAAGCGTTCAAGATTTGATCGCGCGATGGCATCCGAGCCGCCAGAGCACCGCTTCGCCGGCGTCCAACAGCATCCCTTGGTCGCCGTCGACGTCGCGCTTTTCGCGCTCACCGGCGGCGCGCTTTACTGTCTCTTGGTTCAAGTAAAGGACGGCTCGTTCGCGGGCAAATGGGCCTTCCCCGGCGGGCTCGTGCGCGCGGATGAGTCGCTTGACGACGCGGCCGAGCGCGAGCTCTTCGAGCTCACCGGCGTGCGCGGCGGGTACATCGAGCAGCTCTACACCTTCGGCCGGCCCGAGCGAGACCCGGCCCGGCGCGTCGTCTCCGCTTCCTACCTGGCGCTGGTCGCAAATCTCAATCTCTCGGTCAATGCCGGCGCGCGCTACGGCGCGGTGAAATGGTTCGCCGCCGACAAGCTCCCGCCGCTCGCCTACGACCACGACCAGGTCGGGCGCATGGCGCTCCAGCGCCTGCGCGCGAAGCTCCAGTACACCAACATCGTCTACAGCCTGCTGCCGAAAGAATTCACGCTGGGCGAATTGCAGGAGGTGTACGAGACGATCCTCCACCGCCGCCTCGACCGGCGAAACTTCCGCAAAAAAATTCTCGCCCTAGGCCTGCTGCGGCAACTGTCCAAGAAGCGGCTCGGCACGCACCGCCCCGCGGCGCTCTACGCCTTCAAGCAGAAGCGGCCGATGGTGATAGAGATGGTGTAGGAGTCAAGCTGCGTCGTCGGGCGGACGATGCTCGAATCGCCTTCCGATCAGATCGCGCAGCGCCGGCCGATCCGGTACGGGCATAACCATAGCCGCGGCCGGTGGCAAAGTCGGCTCCCATCCTCCCAGGCGAAGATGCGTTTCCGCTTTCGCGCGAAGACGGGCGGCGTTCCGCTTCGCTCCTCTTCGCTCCTGAAAGTCGGAGAGTCGCGAGTAGCGGTCCCCTAGAAATAAATGGACCTCAGGCTTCGCCTCACCACCGTGACCAACCGTCAAAAGCTTAACCAATAAAGAAATCCAAACAATGTCGAGACGCAACTCGAATGTTGACGGCTCGTTCATATCACCCGCCCCAGCCCCCGAACGACCCCCTCGGCTTCATGACGACGATCTGCGTCTCTTTCGGCAGCGCCGATTTGCTCACGGTGAGCGTGTCGCCTTCGAGGCGGCGCGCGGAGAGGCCCTGCACGAACGCGTCGATGAGATAGGAGCTGTCGCGGTAGTGCATCGGAATCGCGATCTTGGGCTTGATCTGCGCCAGCACCTCGCGCGCGGTGTCCGGCGGCATCGTAAAGACGCCGCCGATTGGAATCAGCGCGACGTCGATGCGGCCCATCTGTTTCAGCTGCTCGGGCGTCAGCGTATGGCTCAAGTCTCCAAGGTGCGCGATGCAGAGCGCGCCGGTGTCGAAGATGAACGCGGCGCCTTTGAGCGCCGTGCCGAACGCCTGCTGGTAAACCGGCATGTTGTAGATGTATACGTCGCGGACGTTGATACTTACTCGATTCCACTCCGCGCCGTAATTCGAGAGGCCGCGCAGAACAATCGGATTCCCGTGCGCGAGCTCCACGTAGTTGTGGTTGGGATGCTCGCGGCCGACGGTCACGACATGCGGCCAGAGATCCGGAGTCGGATACATGCCCGGCGCGAGCGGGTCGGTGACGATCTTCGTCCCCTTCGACGTCGTGATCTGAAAAAAATTGTGGCCGAAGTATTGAATGACAGCGTCGGCCTCCGCGGCGTAGGCAACCGAGCCGCGGCGCGTGAGATCGAGGTCGCGGCAGGCCGCACCCGCTATGGGGGCTGACGCAAGCAGAAAAAACACCAGCGCCAGCAGAGCGCTCTTCATGGCGACCGCCCGAGCGGCGCCAGGCGCGGCCTCAGCTCCGATGCGTGGAAGAAATCGGCGACGTAGTCGGTCGCGGGCCGGCGCATGAGGTTCTCGCCTGTGTCGATCTGCTCGAAGCGGCCCGCCCGCATCACGCCGATGCGGTCGGCGAGCGCCAGCGCATCGGCGAGATTGTGCGTGACGTAGAGCGTCGTCAGCCGGTGATCGCGGTGGAACTTGAGAATTTCGCCGCGCATCTTGAGCCGGTTCGGCGGATCGATATTACTGAGCGGCTCGTCCATCAGACAAATGCGCGGCGAAGTCGCCAGCGCGCGCCCGAGCGCTACGCGCTGCTGCTCGCCGCCGGAGAGCTCGCCGGGCTTGCGGCCGTAAAACCGCTCCTGAATGCCGAGCCGCTCCGCCATCGGCCGGATGAAATCGCGGATCTTGTCATTCGACCACTGCCGCACTTTCAGCGGCAGCGTCAGATTCGTATAGCGCCGCTCATCGAAGACGCGCATATGCGGCCAGAGCGCGAAGTTCTGAAAGATCATCTGCACGTTGCGGCGCCCGGCCGGGACGTCGTTCACCGGAACGCCGCCGTTCGAGATCGTGCCGGCGTCGGGCTCCTCGAGGCCGGCGATGAGCCGCAGCGTCGTCGTCTTGCCGCAGCCGCTCTCGCCGACGACTGCCAGCAGCTCGCCGTCTTCAACCGCGAGGTCGGCACGGTCTACCGCCGTCACCGAGCCGAAGTGCTTGCTGACTCCCGCGAGTCTCAGCATGCTCACGACGTCAATCGTATTGGATGGGTCCTGAAAAAACAATCTTGATTGCCATCTCACGCGCCTTGACTCCGTCGCCTTTCCCGCGATAGCTTTTCACTGCGCCGGACGCGCGGCGCATCGGAGGCCGTATGGCATTGTCACCAGAGGCGTTGATCGCCGACCTGCACGAAACGATGCAAAAGCGCCATCCGCGCCCGCATCCCGTGCGTCAGCTTTTGCTCACCGGGCGCTTGACGAAGGAACATCTGCACGGCTGGGCGCGAAACCTCTTCCACGAGTTTCGCAATATCCATCGGTTCTTCGGCGTCCGCTATCAGAAATGCCCGATCCCCGAGCTGCGGAGGATGCTGATCGACAACATGATCGAGGAAGAGGGCGAGGACATGATCGGGAAAACGTATCCGAGCCACGCCGAGCTCTGGGTGAGGTTCGGCGAAGGCATCGGCATCGCGCGCGACGACATGCTCAATTACGAGCCACTGCCGGGCATCCGCGCGGCGCTCGAAATGTACGTTTCGCTCGTGCAGCAGAGCCACTGGGCGGTTGCGATCGGAACCGGGCTCGTCTTCGAGGGCGGCGGGCCCAAGCGCATGAAGGAAGAGCGCGAGGCTCTGGAGCAATATTATCCGTGGATTCCGAAGCGCGCGCTCGATTTCTTCCGCGTCCATGAGTATCACGACGAAGGCCACGGCGAATTCTGCTTCGACGTCGTGCGCAAATATTGCATGGAAGACCACCTGCAGGACGAAATGCGCGAGGCCGTAAAAAGTCGCTCCGATATCATGTGGCTTCAGAACGAGACGATCTATCAAGCCTTCGTGCGGCCGAGTTTGTCGGCCGAGACAATCCAAGAGATTGAGGGCAGATTGGAATAGCGATGGCGGAAAAACCGATCGATCTCAGAAGCGATACCGTCACGAAACCCTCTGCGGCAATGCGCAAGGCGATGGCCGAGGCCGAGGTCGGCGACGATGTCTTCATGGAAGACCCGACGATCAATCGGCTGCAATCGCGCGCGGCCGAAATCTTCGGGCGCGAGGCGGCGCTTTACGTGCCCTCGGGCAGCATGGGCAATCTAATTTCTCTCATCGCGCACACGCGGCCGGGGCAGGAAGTCATCTGCGAGGAAAACGCCCACATTTATACAAATGAGATGGCCGCGATCTCCGGCGTCGCCGGCCTGTTGCCGCGCCTCATCCCGACCGAAGACGGCATCATGTCGTGGGAGCAGATCGGTCGGATGATCCGGCCCAAAATGTATGCGCGCGCGCCGACGGCGCTCATCTGCCTGGAGAACACACATAATCTAATGGGCGGCACGGTGTATCCGACCGCAATCGCGCACGAAATCTGCGACCGCGCCCACGAGGCGGGTCTGCCCGTCCACCTCGACGGCTCGCGCGTGTTCAATGCGGCGGTTTTCCTCGGCGAGAGCGTCGGCGAGATGACGAAAAAATTTGACTCGGTACAATTTTGTCTCAGCAAGGGACTGGGCGCGCCGGTCGGCTCGATGGTAGTCGGATCGAAATCATTCATCGACCGCTGCCGCAGCATTCGCAAAATGCTGGGCGGCGGCATGCGCCAGGCGGGAGTGATCGCGGCCGCCGGCCTGATCGCTCTCGAAGAAGGCCCGAAGCGGCTCCACATCGATCAGGAAAACGCCAAATTCCTCGCGCAGGAGCTCGCGCGCCTGCCGGGCATCCGGCTGAACCCGGCGCGCGTGCAGACCAACATCATCATCTTCGACGTCCAGGAGACGGGCCTCTCCTCCGGCGACTTTCTCGCCGCGCTCGTGGAGCGTGGCGTCTTGGGCGTCCCCGTCGACCGCGACAAGGTTCGGCTGGTTACACACCTCGACGTCGACCGCGTCGGGGTCGAAAAAGCCGCCGAGATCATCGGCGCTTTCCTGCGGGAAATTTCGACCCGCCGACCTACGGGATCGACGCGTGCTGTTTAGGCGAGCCGCGCGCAAATTCGCCTCGGATGATTGACAGCTTTGCCCGGCGGCGGCTACATTGAGCCTTTCGGGCAGCTTTCCCTTTCATGCAGGCTTTCGTTCGACGACATCGCACAGCGCTCGCATTCTCGCTGATCACCCTTCTCGGCTTCATCGCTTATGCCAACGGGCTTAAAAACAATTTCCACTTCGACGATTTCGAAGGCATCCTCTACAACCAATCGCTGCGTGATCTGAAAAATATTCCGAGCTTTTTCATCAATCCGCTCATCTTTCGCTTGACCTACAGCATCGATTGGCGGCCGATTTTGCAAATCACCTATGCGCTCGACTATGCGCTCGGCGGCCCGGAGCCGCTGGTTTATCACGCTACCGATCTGCTCTTTCACATTGCCGCGGCGTGGATGATCTTCCTCATCACCGGAGAAGTCCTCAAGCAGACCGAAGGACGCGCCGTGTCGCTGAACACGATACCGCCTTTCTGGCTCGCGCTGGCGCCGGCGCTTCTCTTCGTCGTCCACACCGTCAATACACAGACCGTCAATTACAGCTGGGCGCGCAGTTCCCTGCTCGCAGGGCTGTTATATATGATCGCCGTCTACTGCCACATGCGCGGTCCCTTCAATGCGCGCTCGCCCGGCGGGGCGCGCTGGCACGCCGGGGCGCTAATCGCGTTCGCGCTCGGTCTCGCGACGAAGGCGACCGCGGTGAGCCTTCCGGCAATGCTGCTCGCTTACGAGACTCTGATGCTCAATCCGGCCGGTCGCAACCCGCTGCGCTTATACTGGAATGAACCGCGGCGGCTGGTGAAGTACCTCCCGACCGCTGCGATTCTACTCGCCTACATCTGGCTGCGCATTAAGCTGACGCCGCGCGTTACCTATCACGTGATCGGGACGCGTTGGGCCGGGGACGGCGGCGGGGGACGTAAGACCTTTCTGCTTACGCAGTTTCGCGCCTGGGTTTATTACCTGAAACGTTACCTCTGGCCCGACCCGTTGATCTTCGACTACTCCGGTTTCGGCTGGTCGACCTCGTTTTTGGACGCGCGCGTCCTTTTCTCAGCCGCAATCGTGGCAGCAATCATCATCGCGGCATGGCTCGTGCGCAAACGCGAACCGCTACTTGCCTTCGCTACTGCGTGGTTCTTCGTCGCGCTGCTTCCCGAGGCGAGCATCTTCGTCCGCCCCGATGCGGTCACCGGCCACCGTCCGTATTTGGCCTACGCCGGTCTTTCGATCGCTTTTGTGCTTTTCATCGTCACGAGTGCCGATGCGCTCCGGCGGCGGCTTCGGCCGGCTTCGTGGTCCGCCGGCCGTTTCGCCGTCGCATGCGGCGCCGCACTCGGTATCGCTATCGCAGCACTTACCGCCGCGACGATGCGCCGCAATCTCGATTGGCGCGATGACCTTACGCTATGGGCGGATGTGCTCAGGAAAGATCCGGGCAATGGCCGCGCCCTCATTGGTTTGGGACTCCAATACATGGACCGGGGCGAATACGCACGCGCACGCGAGTACCTGGATGCGGCCGTGCTGCTGCCGAGGGGCAAAGGCGAGGCGTTTTTGCAGCGCGGGTATTTGAATTTCCTCATCCGCAACTATACAGACGCGCTGAACGATTTAAATCAGGCGGTGGCGAGACAACGCTATTCGCCGTTCGGATACGTCTATCGCGGCGACCTTTACCTCGCGACCGGGCGCTACAACGAAGCGCTTAAAGACTACGAAACCGCGCTTCGTATTAACCGCAGCGCCGCCGAAGCCTACTACGGTATCGCGATGGTGAATTGGGAGAAGAAACAGCTCCCCGAGGCGACGGCCGCGTGCAGGAGGCTATTAGAGCTGGAGCGAGATAACCCGCGCAGCTACATCTGCCTCGGCAGTCTGCTGATGTATCAGCAGCTATTCGGCGATGCGATGAAGGTTTACTACAACGGGGTGAGCAGGTTCCCTGACAACGGAACTTTATGGTACGGGCTGGGTACGGCGTACGAAGAACTGGGCCTCTTTAAAGAGGCCCAGTTCTCGTACGAAAGATCTAGCAGGCTTGCACTGAAGCCTGGAAAGGACTCCGGCGATGAAGGCGGGAACTAGCTCCGAACGCTGTCGTGATGCTTATGTTTCTTCTTACCGCCGCCCTGCGGTGCCTCCGAATTCGGCTCTAAGTACTTCCGGCGCATTTCTTTCAGCGACGTGCCGCCACGATCGAAGAAGAATTCAAGGCCGGTCGTCACGCGATAGCGACCCTCGCTGTCGAACGTCGCGCGGACGAGGTTCACAGCGACTCCGGGCATCGGCAGGAACGAAGCGCCTAGCACCGGGCCTACGCCGGTACCGCCGAGCTTGCTATGTCCCGCGCCGGCGAAAGTGTTGACCTGAAGACCCAATTGAAGCTCAACGTTGTCACGTCTTAAATACGGCGCCCACCAGTCGACTGCCGGAAAATAACTCGAATTGAACTGAAGTCTGTTGACGCCGTACTCGGTGCGGTGCCCGCCATGCTGGGCGCCGGTAACCGGCTGCGAATACCACATGCCCAAATTCCACTGGGGAAGATAGAAGGCGACTGACGGAATCAACCAGAGAAAGTCCGTGCCGCGGAGCCCCCTGTGCTGGTAATTGAAGAAGAAGCCTGCCTTACCGCCATCCCATCCGATGACGGGGCCGGCGTTGAAACCGATTCGGCTCCCAAGACCGGTCTCGTAATGAATCGCGCCCTGGCCCCCGAAGTTTCCAAAGATCGGTAGAACGCCGAGCGCTTCCGCGATGAAGCGGCCTCCGCTCGGCGTGTGCGCCTCTTTTTCTCCGCCGCCGGACAACTCGATCTTGCCGAACGGCTCGAGGGGGGCAACATTCGCCTTGGGCACGAAACCAAAACCCAAGACCGCAACAACAACCAACAACGACAACACTGTCTTCTTCATCATCCCTCCCAGGGGTGGAATCCTTGTGCGCCTTTAATAGCGATAAACAGGAGCGTTGTCAAGCATTTTCATCTTTGACAAGACCGCCACTGATATTATAAAAATCGGCCTTAGAGATGGCCTTTGGGAGCCCCCTATTGTCCCCCGCACCCGCGACCCTCGAACGGCCGTTCTTAGCATTGCTTTGATGCCTGCCTCAAGCCCCACGATCTCGGTCATCATCCCGGTTTATAACGGTGGCGCGGCCTTCCGCAAGGCCATAAGTGGGCTTTTTAGGACCTGCCCGCCTCCTGACGAGGTGATTGTCGTAAGCGACGGGGGAAGCGACTCTTCCGCAGATACAGCGGCCGCCCTAGGCGCCATTGTTATCCGCCGCTCCGTGCGGGGCGGGCCGGCTCAAGCGCGCAACCAAGGCGCCCGCGCGGCTACCGCGGAGGTCGTGTTGTTTCTCGACGGCGACGTATTGGCGCCGCCTGGCGTCATAGGGCGCGTTCGTGCGCTTTTCCATGGCGATAAGGAACTTGCCGCCCTGTTCGGCTCCTACGATGACGAGCCGGGGACGAGCGATTTTCTATCTCAATATAAAAATCTGCTGCATCATTACGTGCATCAGAGCGGGCGCGAGCAGGCTTTCACGTTTTGGGCCGGCTGCGGTGCCATTCGGCGCGATATTTTCCTTGCTTTGGGTGGCTTCGACGAGAAATATACGCGGCCATCGATCGAGGATATCGAGCTTGGTTACCGCCTCAATCGTGCCGGCCACAAGGTAGCCCTAATCAAAGAACTACAGGTTAAGCATCTCAAGCGCTGGCGCGTCTCGTCGCTGCTGCGGTCCGACATTATGGATCGAGCGATTCCATGGGCGCGGCTGATCGTCCGCGAAGGAGCAATACCGGACGACCTCAATTTAAATGTGGCCGGGCGATGGAGCGCCGTCACAGCCTGGGCCCTCGCCTTTCTTCTCGCAGCCGCGGTTCGAGATGTCGCCCTGCTCTTCCCAGCAGCGGTCGCAGCGGCGATCCTATGGTTTCTCAATGCGCCGCTTTACGCTTTTTTTTATCGCCAGCGCGGCTTCCGTTTTATGCTGGGCGCCGTCCTTTGTCACTGGCTCTATTACGTTTACGGCTCGGCTGCGTTCGCACTTATCGTCATACAGCATCTTCTCCGCACCGCTGTAGAGCGCGCCCTGAGACTACGTAAAACCGCGTCTTTGCGGAGATCCTAGTCCCCTCGATGGATAAACCCCCGATCGTCATTATCGGCGCCGGACCGGCGGGCCTCGCCGCCGCACACGAGCTCGCGGCTCACGGCCATTCATCAATCATCGTCGAAAAGCTCGACAAAGTCGGAGGATTGGCACGCACAGAGAATTACCGCGGCTTTTCTTTCGACATCGGCGGTCATCGCTTCTTCACCAAAGAAGAAGAAGTGAACCGGTTGTGGCGAGAACTCCTAGGGCCGGAATTTCTCCGCCGGCCGCGCCTCTCACGGATTTATTACCGCCGCAGATTCTTTTATTACCCGCTGCGCCCGCTGAACGCGCTCGCGGGCCTCGGGGTCTGGAGGAGCCTCGCGATCGTTCTCAGCTACCTCCGCTGGCAGCTATTTCCGCACAAAGGAGAGGACACCTTCGAGCAGTGGGTTACCAACCGCTTCGGAAGAAAACTGTTCGAGACTTTTTTTAAGACTTATACGGAAAAGGTCTGGGGTATCTCCTGCGCCGAGCTTCGCGCCGAGTGGGCTGCGCAGCGCATCCGCGGCCTGTCGCTCAAGACGGCGCTAATAGGGATGTTCCGAAAACCGCCAGCAACCATTAAGACGCTCATCGAAGAATTCGATTACCCGCGTCTCGGGCCCGGCATGATGTGGCAGGCGGCGCGCGACGCCGTGGAGCGGCGCGGCAGTAGTGTCCGCCTCGGCTGCGAAGTGATATCGATCCGGCGGCGCGGCAGCGCGATAGAGAACGTTTTGATCTCGAACAATGGCCATCAAGAGGCCCTCTCCGGAGCCGAGTTCATTTCGAGCATGCCCGTTAAAGAACTCGTCGAAAAGCTCGACCCGCCGCCTTCACAATCAGTGATCGAGGCGGCGCGGCGACTCCGCTTTCGCGGTCTTATTGTCGTCTGCCTGATTGTAAGGCGGCCGGATCTTTTTCCGGACAATTGGATTTACATTCACGATCCCACGGTGAAAGTCGGCCGCATTCAGAACTACAAGAACTGGAGCCCGGCGATGGCGGGCGATGGCTCAAAAACAAGCCTAGGCATGGAATACTTCGCTACTCCGGGCGACGGGCTATGGAGCATGAGCGACGGCGCGCTGATTGAATTGGCGAAAACGGAAATCAACCGTATCGGCCTCGCCGCCTCTGCCGACGTCGAGGACGGCTGCGTCGTAAGGGCGCCGGAGGCCTACCCAGTCTACGATGCCGATTACCGCTCGGCGCTCGCAACCGTCCGAGAATTTGTCAACGGCTTGGAAAACTTCCAGACGATCGGTCGCAACGGGCTACACCGCTACAACAACCAGGACCACGCAATGTTGACGGGCATCCTTGCGGCGCGAAATATCGCTCTCGCCGAACGCAACGACCTCTGGAGCGTCAACACCGATTCTGAATATCACGAAGAGCTGCTCGTTCCGGACAAAGCCATCGAAGAAGCGCTCGCGCGCATTTTCACACGGCTAGATCGCACCGCCTTTGCCGCCGCCGTGGGAATCGTATGCGGCGCGGCGCTTTTCGCGGCGACTATCGCTCTGGTGATCAAAGGCGGCGACGTCGTCGGTCCGAATCTCAGTCTTTTAAGGCAATACTTTCCCGGTTACCGCGTGACCGCGTCAGGAAGCTTGCTCGGCCTCGCTTACGGTTTTTGCGCCGGATATATCGGCGGATGGCTCTTCGCGTTCTTGCGCAACGCGGCAATGTTTATTTACGTCGCGCGCGCCTATCGCCGGGCACAGCGTGGCCTATTGCGCCGGTTTTTCGATTATCTTTAGGGAGGGTCTATGACCGCCGAAAAAGAGCTCGAACAGGTCATCCTCACACGCATCGTGCGGCTCAACGCGAGGATCCAAGGCGTCGTCACCGGCCTCATTGCCGGCCTGCTCCTCTTCTTCGCAACCAACTGGCTCGTGCTGAAGGGCGGCTACCGTGTCGGGCCGCATCTCGCGCTGCTCGGGCAATTTTTCATCGGCTACCATGTGAGCTTCTTGGGGAGTCTGATCGGCTTTGCGTACGCCTTCGTATGCGGCTTTTTCGTCGGTTACGCCATCGCGTGGATCTATAACCGCATCGCCGACGGGCGGCAACGCGCGGGGTAAAGTCGAACAGCGGATTGCTGCGGCATGGAGCGGCTGTTACAATACGCGCTTATTTTCACGTGAGGATTTTCGCCGATATAGAGATGTACGCCCGCTTCGCGCGCGGCCTGCGTAGGTTTCTAAAGAATCCCCTTACCGTCGATCAGGCTCGGGCGATCATTCGGCGACGGATGGACGAACGTGAGAAAAATTTCTTACGTCTCTTGGAGCGCGGTGTCTTCGGGTACGCGCGGAGCCCGTTCCTCCCGCTGCTGAAGCACGCCGGCTGCGCCATCGGCGACATCCGGCAAATGGTGGGTACGCGCGGCCTCGAAGCGACGCTGCGCGAGCTCAGGCGCGCGGGCGTCTACGTCACGTTCGAAGAATTCAAAGGCAAAACGCCGATCGTCCGCAACGGCCTGACGGTACCGACCAATGCGCACGATTTCGATAATCCATACCTCAGTCAGTATTATACCGCCGAGACGGGCGGATCGACCGGCGTCGGCACGCGCATCAATATCGATCTCGACCACCTCGCCGCCGATACGCCATTCAACATGCTTGCTCTCGACGCACACGGCGTCCTCGACGCGCCAAAGGCGATCTGGCGCGGCGTGCTGCCGGACGCCAGCGGGCTGAATTACATTCTGCGGGGCGCACGGATGGGCCGCGTGCCGGAAAAATGGTTTACGCCGATTCCGCGGCGCGACTATACGCCGCTTTTTAAATACCGCGCGGCGAACCTCGCTATCATCGCGGCCGGCAATGCCTTGGGAGTCGCAATCCCGCGGCCCGAGCCCGTGCCGTTCGCCGAGGCGGACGCGATTGTTCGCTGGATGCGCAAGCAAGTACGCACCCGAGGATCATGCTTATTGTTCTGTCTTGTGAGCGCGGCCCTCCGCGCGGCGGTCGCCGCACAAGCGATGGGCGTCGATCTGAGCGGCGCGGTGTTCGAGGTCGGAGGCGAGCCGCCGACCGAAGCGAAGGTGCGCGCGATCGCCGCGAGCGGCGCGCGCTGCTATCCGACCTACCATTTCGGCGAGTGCGGGCGCGTTGGCATGGGCTGTGCGCGCCCGCTCGACGGCAACGACGTGCATTTTTTCCGAGACGGCCTCGCCGTCATCGATTATCAGCGCCGCGTGCCCGGATTCGATATCGACGTGAACGCCTTTTGCTTCACGAGTCTTCTGCCGACCACGCCCAAGATCATGCTAAACGTCGAGATCGATGACTACGGCGTCATCGAGAGACGCTCGTGCGGCTGCCCGCTCGAAGCCTATGGATACACCGAGCATTTTCGCGAAATCCGCAGCTTCCGGAAGCTCACGGGCGAAGGCGTGACGCTCGTCGGCAGCGAAGTACTGTCATTGCTCGAAGAGGTGCTGCCCTCACGGTTCGGCGGCAGTCCGATCGATTATCAGCTGATCGAGGAAGAAGACGAGCGCGGATTCACAAAGCTAAGCCTCGTCATAAGTCCTTCGGTGAAAATACCCGACGAGCGCGCAGTACTCGCGGCACTGCTCGAAGGGCTCGGCGGAAATAGCGTCGCGGACGGCCTGACCCGCGTCATCTGGTCGAAGGCGGGAACCGTGCGCATCAAGCGCATGGAGCCGATCCGAACCGCGCGTGGGAAGCTCATGCCGCTGCATCTCCTGCAGCGCGCGAAGGCTTCGGGCGCGGCGCGGGGCAAAGCCGCGGAAGAGCCGTGAAGCTCCCCCCGCCGTTTTTCATCGTCGGTTCGCCGCGCGCAGGCACGACGCTGCTGTCGCAAATGCTCGACCGCCATTCGCATATCGCGGTCTATCACGAGGCGCATTATTATCCGCTGTTTCGTTCCGAGCTCCGACGGTACGGCGATCTCCGCGCGCCGGAAAATCTCGCGCGGTTGATCGACGACGTGCGCGAAGTCGTTCGCGTCCAGGGTTTTCTCCTCCCGCCGCCGTCGCGCGAGGAGTTCCTGGAGTTTCTGCCGGAACGGAGCTTCGAGGGCGTATTCGCTGCGCTGATGCGGATCAATGCGCTGCGGAACGGAAAAACGCGCGCCGGCGATAAGACACCGGCACACCATGCGTACCTTGACGAGATTTTAGAGCGCTTTCCGAGCAGTCCCGTGATCTTCGTTATTCGCGACCCGCGCGGCGCCGTGCCGTCGATACGCACCGCGCTGCGCGCAAGCTTACAAGGCGCGGCCAGAATGTGGAACGAAGCCTACCGCAGCTACAGCCGGCTTTCCGGGCGCGTTCATCTTGTCCGCTACGAGCATTTGGTCGCTGCGCCGAAAGAGACAGTGCAAAAGATCTGCGCGGTGTTGGGCGAAGAATTTGAGGAAGACATGCTGCGCTTTTCTGAGCGCGTCCCCGAGCGCCTGGCCGTGCTGCCGAATTTTCAAAAACTGCTGCAAGACGTCGATGCCGACGCGGCGAACGGTTTCCGCCGATTACCGATTGGCGACGTTCGACAGATTGAAGCGCTCTGCGCCGAGGGGATGGAAAGTCTGGGCTATGTCTTCAGCGCCGGAAAAGTCTCGGCCCTCCCAATGCCTTCGGCTTCGAAACTCCATGGTGTCGTAGATCGCCTTCGCTATTACGGCATCGACCGTAAACGTTGGCGCCGCGGCTGGATGCGGTGGAAAATCCTTCTGCGGCTGCGCCTGCGGCGCCCGGCTGAGTGGCACGCCCAATGACTGAAAGACCCCTTCGCTTTTGCATGGTGACGACTTTCTATCCACCGTATAATTTCGGCGGGGACGGCATCTTCGTGCACCGCCTCTCGAACGAGCTCGCGCGCCGCGGACATCACGTCGACGTCATCCATTGCGAAGACGCTTATCAAGCTCTTGCAGGCGTGTCTCGCTCCTCCGGCTACGACAACCATCCGAACATCACTGTCCACGGGTTGCGCAGTGGCGTCGGCTTTCTTTCGCCGCTGGCGACGCAGCAGACGGGGCAGCCGGTTTTCAAAGGGGGCGCGATCCGCCGAATTTTGGAAGACGACTTTGACGTGATTCATTTTCACAACATCTCGCTGCTGGGCCCCGGCGTACTGAAGTATGGCCATGGCATCAAACTTTGCACAATGCACGAATATTGGCTCGTCTGCCCGACACACGTGCTTTTTCGTTTCGATCGCGAAGCCTGCGAGCGTCCGTATTGCTTCGTCTGCACGCTGGTTTATAAACGGCCGCCGCAGTGGTGGCGATATACGCGTCTGCTCGAAAGCGCCGTGAAGAACGTCGACACGTTCATCGCGCCGAGTCGATTTAGCAAAGAAAAACATACGGCGATGGGTCTGACGGCACCGATCGTCCATCTGCCGCACTTCGTCCCGCTTGGAACCGACTCTGCAGCATCGGCGGAAACCAATATGCCGCCGGAGAACGCCCCTTACTTTCTATTCGTCGGCAGGCTCGAGAAAATGAAAGGCTTGCAGACGCTGATACCGATTTTCCGCCGCTACAGCAAAGCTCGGCTGCTGATCGCCGGGACGGGAAATTACGAGCCTGAGCTGTTACGGGCATGCGAAAAGAGCGCCAACATCGCCTTTTTAGGATTTTGTTCGGAGAGCCGGCTCGAACAATTGTATGCCCGGGCCGTAGCAGTCATCGTTCCCTCTCTCTGCTACGAAAGCTTCTGCCTCGTCGCAGTTGAAGCTTTCAGGAGCCGCACACCGACGATCGTTCGCGATATCGGCGCGCTTTCGGAAATCGTGTCCGAGAGCGGCGGAGGCTTGACTTATCGGACCGACGAAGCGCTGATCGCGGCCATGGACGCCCTGGTGGGAAACCAATCCAAGCGGAAAAGCCTAGGCGAGCGCGGGCGTGCCGCATACGAGAAAAACTGGACGACGGAGCGATATCTGAGCGGCTATTTCAAGCTGATACAGGATCTCTCGGCGCGTCGTGAAGCGGGACGATCACGGCATGAAGAAGTCATCGCTTAGCGCTTGTCCGACAACTAGGCAATGATGACGCGGCGAAGCATAGATCAACTCGTCGTCATTGCCGGCCCCACCGCGGCAGGAAAATCGATACTCATCGGCAAAATGCGGACGGAAGGGTCTTTCAATCTCGAAAAGCTACTCGGGATTCAAGACCTAGGGGACTGGCCGGAGATCACCGCTGGTGCGATGAAGCGGCACACCGACTTGCATGAGGAACGGCTCATTTTGCATTACGACTTCTTATGGCCTTATCCCGCTTCGGTCATGGAATCGGCCGACGGCGAGCTTGCATTATCGCTTTTGGAAGGCGCACGCGACATTACGATGATCACTTTATGGACGCCTGGTAACCGGCTCGCACGGCAGCTCATCGAAAGCCGGCTTAGGAGTCCGGTGCGGGGCGGTCCGGCAGAAGCGTTGAAAGTCCGTGTGATGCGCGCCCTGCCGACATATGTAGTATTACGGCTTTCTCGACTTCGGTGGTGGAAGGCAATCAATCGCCGGCTGCCGACGTCTGGCCTGGTGCATCATTTTCTCGCGCTTGGGATCTATTCGGACGACGCGCGGCTGCTCGCGATGTATCGCAGCTGGCTTCGCTTCTGCGATGAGCGGCTGCCGCAGCTCCGCGCGCATGTCATCGTCGAGCTTGGAACGGAGCTAAATGTCTATTCCCGTAAGGAATGGGAGACCCGCGTCACTCGCAAGCAGGAGGCAGAATTCAAGTGAAACTTCGGGAAAGCCGCACGCAATGGCTCGGCATTTTCGCCATCGTCTGTCTCGGCGCGATTGCATACGTCAACTCGCTAGGCAATGATTTTCAGTTCGACGACATCGACGGCATCGTGCGCAGTCCGATTCTTCGAAACGCGCGCAATATCCCGTCTTATTTCACGGACATTCGTCAATCCGTCATCTCCGGAGGCCGCGACTGGCGGCCGGTGGTGCTCGCTACCTTCGCCCTGAATTACGCGATCGATGGTCTGAACCCGATGATTTTTCGGCTGACGAATCTGGCGATCCACATCGGTAATGCCTGCCTACTTTTCTTTCTGCTGATCGCGATATTGCGCCGGCGGCCTCCCGCGGCGGCCGATATGCCATTTTCGTCCGAGACGTGCGCCGCGCTGGCGGCGCTCGTTTTCGTCGTCCACCCCGTCAACTCAGAGGTCGTGAATCACATCTGGGCACGAAGCTCGGCGCTGGCGGCTTTCTTTTACTTGCTGGCCTTTTACTGTTTCGTTCGCGGTCCGTGGAGCCTGGCGAGCGAAAAAAAGAGAGCGTGGGGCATCGCCGGGCTCGCGTTCTTCACTCTAGGATTGGGCGCCAAGGCGACCGTAATTACGCTGCCGGCGGTGCTGTTTCTCTACGAGCTTCTCTTCTCAACCCCTGAAAAACCATTTTGGCGCGAGCCGAGGCGCCTCGTAAAATACCTTCAGCTCGTTGCAGTGTCAGCGGCGTACGTCATCTTTCGTTTTATCTATCTAAGCGGTTTTTTCCGGCGCGTCGGGGGCGGCTCATCGGATATCTCGGCAACGACTTATCTTTTCACGCAATTCCGCGCCTGGATCTATTACATTCGTCTTTTCTTCTGGCCCAGTCCGTTGATCGCTGACTACCCTGGCTTCGGCTGGTCGCGATCGGTCGCCGATCCACGCGTTCTCCTGTCTCTCGCCGCCATCCTGGCGATCCTGGTGCTCGCCTGGAGATCGCGCAAAGAGAATGCGCCGCTTAGTTTTTTTCTTTGCTGGTACTTTCTACTCCTGCTTCCGGAGGCGAGCTTCATCCCGCTTTTCGACGCCGTCAACGGATATCGGGCCTATCCCGCATATGCCGGACTCGCCGCGGTGACACTGCTGCTAAGCATCAAAGCGACGGCATTCCTGCGCAAGAAACTCAAAATAGCTGTCAATGATCGACGGCTTCGCGCCACGTACGCCGCTGCGCTGGCGATCGCGATGGTCGCTCTCGGCGCGACCACGATCGCGCGTAACCGCGATTGGAAAGACGGCGTTACGCTATGGAGCGACATAGCTGCTAAGGATCCGACCAACGGGCGCGCTTACGCCAATTTGGCGATTGCGTCGATCCGGAAAGGCGATTACGAAAAAGCCGACCAGCTGTTGGCACAGGCCATCGAGCGCGGGCCCGGAAAAAGCCTGCCGTACATGTACCGTGGCTATATTTCGCTCGCCACTGGCCGGGGCGACATGGGACTGTCGGATTTTAGCAAAGCGATCGAGCTCGACCGCCGCGTTCCGATGCCGTTTTATTATCGCGGCGAGGTCTACCGGAAGAAGGCGGAGTACGAGAACGCGCTTGCGGACTACGACCGTGCGCTCGCTCTCTCGCCATTATTCACCGATGCGTATATCGCAACCGCACTCGTGTATTTGGACCTGCGCGAAAGCGACAAAGCGATCGAGGCCTGCCGCAAGGTTATGGAAATGGATGCTGGCGACGCACGGAGCTACCACTGCCTCGGGAGTATCTTCATGGAGCAACAACGCTATGTCGAGGCGATCAGAGCGTACCAGCGCGGCCTCGAGCGCCGATCGCACGACAGCGGCCTGTGGTATGGACTCGGTGCCGCGTACGAGGCCTACGGGATGTATAAGCCGGCGGCCGAGGCGTTCGAGATGTCGAGCCGCTTCACTAAGTAAAAAAAAGAGGGACGGTTTCCCGCCCCTCTTTTTTTCTAGACGATCTTTAGTCGACTATCTATTCCACATGGTTCCGAATACGCCCGGCTCAAGCGTCGGCTCAAGATACTGCCGGCGGGTCTGCAGCAGTGAGAGATTCGGATTCTTTGCAAAGTTGAAATAGTACTGGATGCCGCTGCTGACGGTGTACCTGTTGTGGTTGACATCGAACCAGCCTCGCGCCAGCGTGACTTCAAGATTTTGCCACGGCATCACGGCGATGCCCCCAGCGGGGCCGACGCTCACGGGGCCGATTCCCTCTCCGAGCGACTTATTGCCGCTACCCCAAAGGTTCCGCACTCGGACGCCGAGGCTCACCTCTAAATTGTCCTTGCCGACGACCGGCACTGGCGGGAAGAAGTTCGCCATCAATTGCGCTTCGTTAACCGGAATGGCGACTCTGCGGAAGTCGCCTTCGCTGGCTTTCATTCGCCATCTTGGCGAAACGGCTTGCGAGACCCAAAAGTCAATATTGGTTTGCGGTAGGTAGAACGACACGGCGGGGCGGACCCACATGCCGTTGAAGTCCGGCGAAGTTCCGGCCGAGCCTTGGTAGTGCCGCACTTGATAGGCAACCAGCAAACCTGCTTTGCCCATCCCGAAATCAAAGATTGGTCCGCCGTTAAGGCCCCAGCGCCAGTTCGCGCTGCTTGCGACTATGCTGCCCGCGAATTGGAAACCGAGGCCGGGAAGGATAAACAGCGGCGCCACGGCAAGCGCCTCACCGTGGAATCTCGGCAGCGCACCGCCGAATGAAGAATCCGGACTATTGACGTTTTCCTTTTCGGCTCCGCCGAGAGTCGAAAGTCTCAGCATGCCGTCGATGTCTGTTACCAGCGCCGTTGAAGGAACGAAAACAACAGCCGCCGCCAGCATCAATCCTATGACCGCACCCATTATACGCTTCGCCATTCTGCCCCTCCTAGTTGAAAAAGCGTCCGCGCTTTTCAATCGTGATGTTCGTGCCCATGCCTTTTTAACGAATTCCTATAACCGTGCCTTTTACCCGAGAAAAGCGGTGTCTGTCAAGCGAAAAAGAGACCCCCGGGTAAAGGCAGTCATTATTGTCCCAAATGACGTTTATTTAAACCAGGGATTATCCGCTGACTGAGTCTTGTGCGCCACAGCGGGAGCGCCGTAGGGTATACTAGAATATGTTCCGCAATCTGCCTTCCCGCACGCTTCCGCGCGATACGATGCTGCTCATCCTGACGTGGGCCGCCGGTGCCGTGGATGCTCTAAGCTACCTGGGCCTGGGACGCGTCTTTACGGCTATGATGACGGGAAATACCGTCCTACTCGGCCTTTCCCTAGCCGAGGGGGAGCTGCTCGCGGCGCTCAGGTCGATTCTCGCCCTCGCGGGCTTCGCCGTCGGAGTAACTCTCGGCGCATTGGTCGTCGAGCACGATACCGTCGAGTCGGACTGGCCGCCGGAGGTTACGGCAGGACTTTGGCTGGAAGCTTTCGTTCTCGCCCTATTCTGCGGTCTATGGATCTTGAACGGTCCAGCGCCCGGCACGCACAGCGTGCGGGCACTGATCGTTCTGCTAGGGATGTCTATGGGACTCCAGGCGGCGTCGGTGCGGCGTCTCGGCGTCCCGGGCATCGCGACGACTTACCTTACGGGAACGATCACGACCCTGTTTGTCGATGTCGTCGGCTGGCGTCGGGCCGGCGGCGCGCCGGCACAGGGGAACGAAGAAGTCACATGGGAAAAGCGGGTCGGCCTCTTGGCGGCAGTCTTTGTGGTTTACGCCTTCGGCGCGTTCTCCGGCGGATTATTATTACAGGCGCGTCATCCCGTGGTCGCCAGTGCGGCCCCGCTCGCTGCCGTCCTCATCGTCGCCGCCAGCGCCGCGCGCCGCTACGGCGTTCGATGGCGGTAGATTACTTTCCTTCGTACAGCCGCTTGATAAAGCCGCTCTTGTCGAGCTCGGCGATAAAGCTTGGGTCCATGAATTCTTCCGGCTTGTGGTTTTTGATCTCCGGTTTCGTCGCCGCGACGTAGTCATAGGTCGGCTGGAGGCCCTGCATGATCGGATAGGGGGTAGAGATAAAGTCCTGGCGGTAAATTTCGTAGGAGCCTTCCAAAAGGTCTTTGTCGTTGTTGCGCAGGTATTTCGCGAGGACTTTCATGCTGAAGTCTTTGTGCGTTTTCATATACGCGATCGCCTCGACGTGGGACTTCACCATGCGCATGACGGTATCGCGGTCTTCCTGTACATACTTTCGGCGCGTGACGACGGACATCGATGGGTAGACGACCTCTTTTCTCGCATCCCAGAGGGCCTTGTAACCCATCTTTTCGCCTTGCACATCGGTGGGATAGGACACGTCCGCGGCGTCGATCACGCCGGAGACCAGCGCCTGGAGCCGCTCGGGCGGCGTGCCGATCGACATCCAGGTCACATCGCGGTTGGGATCCATGCCGTATTTCTTGACAATATAACGCCAGAGGAAATCCCCAAGCGACCCCAGGCTCGACGTTCCGATCCTTTTTCCCTTGAGATCCTCCGGCCGCTTGATGTCGGCCTTAACCAAAAGTTTGCTCTGAACTCCCGGAACCGTGTGCGCGACCGTAACGAAATCGGCGCCGCTCAAATCGGCGAGCATCACGGTCGCGATCGTCACCGGTGCGGCGAAAATGCTGCCGCCGAGAATCGCCTGGGAAGTCTGCCCCGAGCCCCTGAGCAGGACGATCTCCATGTCGAGACCGTTCTTCTCGTAGATCTTCGCCTCTTTGGCGAGCCACGGGATCCAGTTCGAAGCCGATATCGAAGTCGCCCCCCAGCGGAGCTTCTTGAGCGGCGGCTTTTCCTGGGCGCCGGCGACGGAGACGCTAAGAACAATGAGTACGGATAATGCGACAGCTAATTTTCTTTTATAGATCATGAATGGACTCGTCTTCGGAGAGATTCTTCGCTGCGCTCAGAATGACAATCGATGCGTCGAAGTCTTCTGTCATCCTGAACAAAGTGAAGGTTCTCCCCGAAAGGTCTTTTTGTCTTTTACTTTTTACTTTTGGCTTCTTCCCTGAAGGCCTTGGCAAATCCGCTCTGCTCGATTTTCTTCAAGAAGCTCGCGTCATAGAACTCTTCCGGCTTTGCCGTCGCCGCTTTCGGCTGCGCCGGCACTAAAAACTCCAGCACCGTACGGATTCCGGCGCTCGAGGGAACCGGCACCACAGGCATCATGTCGACGTAATAATCATAGCCCTCTTCGGCGCGCGCGCGGTCGCTGATTTTTAGATAGTGCATGATGCCGGTTACCGTCTTCTCTCTTTGCGTGCGGAAAAAATGCAGCGATTCGATGTATCCCTTGAGAAAATTCTCGACCGTCGCCGGATGACTCTTTAAATATGACGTCATCGCGGCGAACGAGTTGCCTGCGTACGCGATATCGATCTTGCGGAGATCCGCGAGCTCGCGCATTCCCATCTGCGCAGCGATGCCGCTGAACGGCGGCGATAACACAGTGCCCGAGACCGTGCCGCTTTTGAGCGCGTTCAAGCGCCCCTGCTGACTTTCGGCAACCGAGATGAAGATCACGTCTTTGCCGGGCTCGAGGCCGTTTTTGCGCAAATACAATCTCAGCGCGCTGTCGGCGGAAGCGCCCGGCCGCGTGCCGGTGACGATCTTGCCCTTCAGGTCCTGAACCGTCTTGACCTCAGGGCGGCCGAAGACGGTGTAATCGAGCCGGTCGGATTGTACGGCTACGATCATGATATCGGCCCCGCCTAGCCGAGCGCTTACGGTTGCGGTCGAGCCCGCAGCGAGGAAATCGACGGCGCCGGAAGTCACCGCGGCGAGCGAGTTCATCCCGCCGCCCATGTAGATCGGCTCGAGATCGATGCCGTGCTTGGCGAAGATGCCGTTCTCTTTGCCGATCGGCAGCACACTCGAATTGACCGAGATCGACCCCTGGGCGACACGGATGCGCTCCTTCGGCTGGGCCGAGGAGAAAGCGGGCAAAAGAATCAACGAAGATAAGAAAATCGCCGTGAAATACACTTTTGAGATCATTTTTGCGGATTTTGCTCCTGGCCGAGTTGTATCATCTTTGCGCGGTCTTCTAAGGCCGCCGCCTCGATAATGCGCTTGTTGCGTCTCAATAACGCGCTGTAGTCTTTCAGCGTATCTGCGACAGCAGGATGATTCGGGCCTAAAGCCCGCTCTCGAATAGACAACGCGCGCTTGTAAGACACCTCGGCTGCTTCACCTTTTCCTTCTCTGGAGTAAAGATGCGCCAAGTTATTGAGAACAGTTCCTACAGCGGGATGATCACCTCCGAATGAGCTTTCTACAATAACAAGCGCCCGCCGGTAAAGATGCTTGAGTTTTTCGGCAATCGCCTGAGCGCGTTTAATCAGGGCGTCTCCTGTCGTGTATTTTCCTTGGTCGATGTAAAAGATTTCGAAATTATTCAAAGTGACTACGACCCTCGGGTCGTCGGGGCCGAACAATTCCGCTTCTTTCAACGCATCGACATATAATTTCTCCGCGTCCCCGTAGCCGAGCCTCATCCGAGGCTTTTCGGCCGCGGGAATCCAGTTCTTCCCACCGTTCATTTGACTGCGAATATCCGTTCGCAGAGAAACAATTGACCGTTAGAGCAACGAGCACCGGGATGAGTGCGATTCTCATTCTTCTTCGTACTGCTCCTTGAGCTTCGCCACAACCGCCGGGTCGGCGAGGGTGGTCGTATCGCCGAGGGCGCGGCCGTCGGCGATGTCGCGGAGCAGCCGGCGCATGATCTTGCCGCTGCGCGTCTTGGGCAGCTCGGCGGCGAAGAGAATCTCGTCAGGCCGCGCGATCGCGCCGATCTTCTTCGCAACGTGCGCCTTGAGCTCGTCCACGAGCGCGCTGTTGGTGTCGACTCCGGCTTTGACTGTGACGAAGGCGCAGATGCCCTGCCCCTTGATCTCGTGCTGCTTGCCGATAACCGCCGACTCGGCGACCTTGGGATGGTCGACAAGCGCACTTTCGACCTCCATCGTGCTGATGCGATGGCCGGCGACGTTCATCACGTCGTCGACGCGTCCTAGCAGCCAGTAATAGCCGTCCTTGTCGCGCTTGGCGCCGTCGCCCGCGAAGTATTTCCCCGGAAAACGGCTCCAATACGTTTGCACGTAGCGATCGGGATCACCGTAGATCGTCCGCATCATCGCGGGCCACGGTTTGGTGAGCACGAGATAACCGCCGCCTCCGAGCGGCACGGAATTCCCCTTGTCGTCGACGACGTCGGCCTCGACTCCGGGCAGGGGCTTGGTCGCCGAACCGGGCTTCAGCGTCGTAATGCCCGGCAGCGGGCTAATCAGCGGATGGCCGGTCTCGGTCTGCCACCAGGTGTCCATCACCGGGCAGCGCCCACCGCCGATGTATTTGTGATACCAAACCCAGGCCTCGGGATTGATCGGCTCGCCGACGCTGCCCAGAAGCCTAAGACTCTTCATATTGTGCTTTTGCGGATATTCCGTGCCCCAGCGCATGAAGGTGCGGATCGCCGTCGGCGCGGTGTGAAAAATCGTGACGCCGTACTTTTCAACGATGCTCCAAAGCCGGTCCTTGTCCGGCCAGTCCGGCGTACCCTCGTACATCACCTGTGTCACGCCATTCGCCATCGGGCCGTAGACGATGTGCGTGTGGCCGGTGACCCAGCCGATATCGGCCGCGCACCAGAAGACATCGTCGTCCTTCATGTCGAAAACCCATTTATTGATGAGATGGCAGCCTGTCAGATAGCCGCCGGTCGTATGCACGATGCCCTTGGGCTTGCCGGTGGTGCCGCTGGTGTAGAGGATGTATAGCATGTCCTCGCTATCCATCTTCTCGGGCTCGCACCACATCGGCGCGTCGGCCATGAGGTCGTGCCACCAGTGGTCGCGGCCATCATGCATATCCACGTGCGCGGCTTCGCCGATGCGCCGCACGACGACGACGCTTTTGATTGACGGCGTTTCTTTGAGCGCCTCGTCGGCGTTGCGCTTGAGCGGCACGATGCCGCCGCGGCGGTAGCCGCCGTCGCCGGTGATCAGCACCTTTGCCTCCGCGTCGTTGATGCGGTCGCGCAGCGCCTCGGCGCTGAAGCCGCCGAAGACCACGCTGTGCGCGGCACCGATCCGATTGCAGGCCTGCATGGCGATCACGATCTCGGGTATCATGCCGAGGTAGATCGCGACGCGGTCGCCGCGCTTGACGCCGAGCTTCTTGAGCACGTTGGCGAACTTGTTCACCTCGCGCCAGATGTCGCGGTACGTGAGCACGCGCTCGTCGCCGGGCTCCCCCTCCCAGATGATCGCCGCCTTGTTGCCGCGGCCGTTCGATAAATGTCGGTCGATGCAGTTGTACGAGGCGTTAAGCTTGCCGCCGATGTACCACTTCGCCCACGGGCTGTCCCATTCGAGGACTTTCTTCCACGGCTTGAACCACTCGAGCTCTTTCGCCGCCTGCGCCCAGAAGCCCTTGGGATCCTTTTTCGCCTTCGCGAACAGCCCCGCGTTCCGCATATTGGCCGATTTCTTGAACGACTTCGGCGGCGGGAAACTTCTTCTTTCTTGCAGGAGAACTTCGATCGGCTTGTCGGTCGACTTGTCGGCCATGACTTCAACCTCCTCGTTGGTTCTCGTCCTCTATATAAAGCGAAGCGGATATTATGCAACCGCCAAACCGTTGACAAGCGGGGACAAAACCGGCTTGACCGCCCAGCGGTTTGCGGCTACACAGGCACGAGGAGGACGCGGCCGATGAAGATTTTCCTATTCCTCTTGGCGTGCGCAGCGCTCCTGGCATCGGTCTCCGAAGCTCCGGCGCAAAAAGTCCGCCTCGGTGTCGCCGGCATCAGCGGCACCAACGCGCATCCGTACGTCTCCAAGCAGCTCGGCCTGTATCAGAAATACAACGTCGACATGGAGCTGATCGCGTTCCAGGGCGGCAGCCAGCTGATTCAGGCGATGCTCGCGGGCGACATACCGATGTCGTTCTCGGAAGGCGTAACCGCGCTCGCGACCGACATCAAAACTCCGCAGCTCTACTTCATCGGCGGAGTGGTGAATATTTTTCCGTTCACGATCCTCTCGAAGCCCGAGATACAGCGCCCGGCGGATTTGCGCGGCAAGAAAATCGCCATCAGCCGCTTCGGCTCGTCGTCGGACGTCGCCGTGCGAACGGCGGTCGAGCGGCACGGTCTGACAGACAAGGACGTTTTGATCCTGCAGGTCGGCGGACAGAGCGAGCGCTTCGCGGCGCTCCGCTCCGGGGTGGTCGATGCGGCGATCGTGAGCCCGCCGTTCAATTTGGTCGGCCGGAAACTCGGCTTCAAGGAAGTCATCGATGTTTCGGAGACGGGCGTCGCCTACGCGCACCAGCAGATCGTCGCCCGCAAAGACTTCATCGACGGCCAGCCGGAGTTCCTCATGCGCATCCTACGGGCGACCATCGAGGGACTCGGATACTGGAAAGACGCATCCAGGCGCGAAGCGGTCACGCAGAACGTAGCGAAGTTTTTAAAGCTCGACGCGCAGAAGGACAAAGACCAGCTCGACGAGACGTTTCGCTACTACGGCCGGGTTTTTCCCGCAAAGCCGTACGCGACGGTGGAAGGACTTGAGCTCTCAGCGTCGATCCTCAAAAAGGCGCGGCCGGACGCGAAGGATTTGAACGCGAAGGAGTTCGTCGTGAACCGGTTCGTTGCTGAGATGGAAAAGGACGGGTTTCTGGTGAAGGCGATGGGCGGAAAATAAAACCGTTTCAAGTTTCTCGTTTGAGGTTTCAACCCGGAGAAGCCTATATTTGAAACTAGAAACTTGACCTGAAACTTGCTTGAGACTACCAGTCTTCCTTTTCGAACCGCATACCGCGCTTCTCCGCAGCGTACTTGATATCCTCCATCGACCACGGGTTGCCGCACGTAATAACGACCGTCTTGGAGGACTCCATGCGCGGCGCCAGCGCCTCTAGAGTGAACTTATTCGGCAGCGCCGGGCGGATCGTCTTTTCGAGCGCCGCTTTCGCCTTCGTGGGATCGCCGCCCTTCGCCTCGATTTCCTGGATGTCCTGCTCTTCCTTGAGCGGCAGACCGAATAGATGGCGCAGGACGTTGTTCGCCCTACCGCGGCCGAGCTTGGGGTCGTTCAAGTCACGCTCGGTCGGGCGGCTCACGGTCGGGATGTAGACAAAGTCGAAGCGACCGGCCGCCTCGATATCGAGCAGCTCCTGATAATAATCCAATTCCTCATAGGTTCGGTTGGTGTGGAGCAGCGTGTATTTGACGCCGTCGCGCTTGCCGGAAGCAGCTTCGAAGTCGATCTGCTTCACCATCGAGCGGAACGGCGCAAGGCCGGTGCCGGTGCCGACCAGAATCACGTTCTCGAAGCCCGCGGCGCGCTTGTCGAGTGTGAAGTCGCCGGCGATCTTTTCATAATAGACCATCTTATCGTCGGCGCCCTCTTTCATGCGGAACATCGACTCGGTGAGACGGCCGGGCACGCCGCCGTCCATCTCCAGGATGACGTAGAATTCGAGCCAGCCGTTCTGCTCGGTCTCGAACGGCGCCGAGGCGATCGAGTACGAATGCGTCACGGGGCCGCGCTTGGGCTTTCCCTCGGCATCGAGGACCGTCACGTATTCGACTTTGCCGCCGTCCTTGACGACCTTCTTCGTCAAACGGCAGTCGTTCCGCTGGAGCGCCATATATTGCCCGGCCTTGTAGGATGGGAACTTGCTTCCCGGCTCGGGCCAGAAGCGGAAGACCGCCAGGACGTCGGAAGAATACTTCCAGCCGGTCATGGTTCCGATTTTTTTGTCAGCCATCGAGCACCTGATTCATGGATCTAATTTCGCAGCGTTCGCGACGCGCGCATGAATAATTTATCGAAGATAGTGGAGGGGTCGGGCACCGTCGCGCGGACGCGCAGGGAGCTATTGTAAATCCTTGCTTCCCTCGAACTCCGGCTCGGTGCCGCGCGAGTCCTTATGGGTAAACGAGACGAGCTCCCAGAGTTCCTCACCGGCCGGCCCTTTTAGGATGTAAACATTGCCGTCGTCGCCGGAGACGCGGTAATAACTCCCCTGCGGGCTGTACCAGCGATCCATGACCGCCTGAACTTTGATCGACCGGTCGCCGAGGATGAAGCCGGCGGGATTTTCCGCGCCTTTGGCGCTGGAATCGAATTCGATTTTTACTTTCACGGCTCTTCCCCAGAGGTTCCGGATGCTATATATATCACAAATTTTCGCCGATCAAGGGAATCGATGAAGAACACGCTTGCGCAGTTGAAAGAAGAAATGATCGACGCGTCGCGCATCCTTTCGCGCGAGGAGCTCGTCCGCGGCTTCGGCCATGTGAGCGCGCGGATTCCGGGCTCAAAGCGCTTTGTCTTGACGCCGCGCGTCAGCCTCGCGCTCGTGAAGCCGAAGCAATTGCTTATAATGGATTTCGAGGGCCGGGTCGTCGAAGGCGACACAACGCCGCCGTTCGAAGCGCCGCTGCATGCGGCCATATTCGCGCGCAAGCCGGACGTCCACGCAGTGACGCGCATTCATGCGCGCACGGCGAACTATTTTTCCGTCACGGATAGGAAGCTCATGCCCGTGCATCACCACGGCAGCTTTTTCGCCGGCGGCGTGCCGGTATTCGAGCCGATGGCGCTCATTTCCACCATGGAACTCGGCGGCCAGGTGGGCGACGCTCTAGGAGAGAACCCCGCCATTCTGCTCCGCGGTAACGGCCAGGTCACAGTCGGGCGTTCGATCGCCGAAGCGGTCGTGATGGCGATTTACCTCGAGGAAGCGGCGGATATGCTCTACGGTGCTTTACAGGTGGGCGAACCGACCTTGTTGCGCGACGAAGAAGCGGGTCGCGGGAAAAAAGAAACCTTGCCGCCGGTCGACCTCCAGCGCGCCTGGAACTATTACCGGAACAAAGCGCGCGAGAAGTGATTCTATGCGTGAGAGCCGGTTATGTAAATCGAAGGCGAGAGCCAATGCGACGATCCCATAGACGGGCAGAAGCTCAGTGACATGAGCTCTTGCCGCTATGGGATCGCCCGCAAGATTAAAGAAAGTGACTACTTTTTGAGTTCGAAGTTCGCTTTCGCGTCTTCTTTCGCTTTGACGGTGACCTTCATTGTCACCGGTTTCTGATTAGCCAGCGTTTCGTGCCACACTTGAACCGTATAGCTCCCGGCGGGCACATCGGTAAGCTTGAACGCGCCTGAGCTATCGGTCACGGCGACGTATGGATTATCGGTCGCCACGACCCAACCGTTCATCCAGCCGTGCACGTCGCATTTGACGTTGATCGCTTCGGGCTTCTCGATCTTCACTTCCACGGTCTTCTTGAACTTCGGCTGCGCGATATTGAAGGTCGGATTCACTTTGCTGTACGAATGTATGTTGTGCAGTATGCCGTCGGGATTGTTGATCTCGAGAGGAGTGCCGACCGGAAACGCGACCACGTGCGGATGATACTCGCAGTTCTGCTGGTCGAGGTTGATCTTCTTCGCATCAATCTTCTTGCCGGTCTTGATGTCCGTGATCGATACGACGGCGTATTCGACATTGCCGTTGGAGACAACCAATGATTTGTCGACTTTCTCGGCGCCCTTGGCGCAGACTTCTTTATCTTTGGTGACTTCGAGCTTCTTCGGAGTCGGCACGCTGCCGGCAAATTTTACCGTACCGGAGATGCTGCCGCCGTCCTTCACGTCGCCACCGGTATAGGCGAGCAAATAGGACGGCGCCGCCAGAGAAACACCCAAAATCACCGCCAAAACACCACCTTTTTTCATGCGATCCTCCTTAAGCATTAGATGCCAAAGCATACCAATTTATTCAATGCGGTCAACGGGATGCGACACCGCCCTTGACGCCGGGTTTGCCCGGTGCCGGCTTGGCCGGCACCGGTCTCGCAGCCGCCGGCGCTGCGGCTGGGGCGCCGCGTCCGAGCGACATGATGTAATCCCGCAGCGCTTCGATCTGCAGGTCGTCCTTGCCGCCGAGGACGTTATCCGGACCACCTGGGAAGAACGAGGGCATCTTGGTTCCTGGCTGAACCTTTTGCGGATCATGGAGCCATTTGATGATCCAGTTGGGATTCAACCGACTTCGCGCGAGCGTCAAATCGGGCGCCCAGCCTTCGGCCGGCCCTTCCGGCTTTTTGTCCCCCTGCTGGTGGCAGCTGAAGCAATTGAAATAGTCCTTGCCCACTAGGATCTTCGCCGCTTCGATGTTCTCTTTGGAAACTTTATTCTCATCGAACGACGAGAACGGAAGGTCCACTTTCGACATTCCATTGAAGAAATTGACGAGCATATTTACTTCCGCGTCATTCAGCTGGAACGTCGGCATCCTGAGCGTCAGCCATGGACGGATCGGGACAGGACCCTTGATAAAGCTAAACAGCCACGGCGATTGCACTTTTTCTCCCTCGCCGTTGAGGATCGGCGGCGCCAGCGTCGGGTTCTCTTGGTAGTACTTGCGGATGAAACCGCCGCGCTTCTCGATCTCGTGGCAGCCGACACAGTTGTATTGCTGCATCAGACGGCGGCCTTCGGAGACTTGAATCGCGCGCTGGCCATGCTCGGCCTGGTAGCGCGCCGGGACCTTGCGGTCCTGGAAGCCCGCGAGCAGCAACCGGAGCGACTTGATGTCCTCGTCGGCGAGATCGAACTGCGGCATCACCTGCTCGACCCGCTCGGTGGCGTAGGTGCGGGGCGTCTTTAGCTTATTATAGGTCCAGTCATCCCAGGTGTTCGGGATATCCGTATGGTTGCCGAAGAAAAGCTCTTCGAGTTTTTTCGACCCGAAAGTCGTCAGCTCGACGCCGATGCGTGACTCCTTTTCCATCCCTTGAATGTCGTGGCAGCCGAAGCAGCCGTATTTTCGCACCAGCCCCTCGCCGCGCTTGACGTTCTTCGCGTCCGCGAGCTGTTGCTCGATGTTCGCGATCGGCTCGGTCTTCGCGCCGAGCGTCATGAGATAGCTCGTGATCGCCGTCGCTTCCTGATCGCTCAGCCTCAGACTCGGCATGTGCGTCTGCGGGAAGTAATCGCGCGGGTTCTTGATCCAGTAATAGGCCCAGCGCGGCCCGACCTTAGCGGCGATGTCTTTTAGATTCGGCACGAGATCGTGCTGCTTGCCGACCGTGGTGCTGAACTCTCCCTCGGCGAAGCCGTGGCAGCCTTTACAGCCGATCGACTCGACCAGCGTTTTTCCCTGTGCCGCTAGGCTGTTATTGATGCCGGAGGGCTCGGGATGCGCCTGAGTCCACTTATCGCCCTCTTCTTTCGAGAGCGACCATAAGAAGGCGGTGATCGCGACGGCCTCGTCCTGCTTGAAATCGAAATTGGGCATTCGCGTGCGCGGGCGGAACTTATGCGGATTCTCCACCCATCGCACCGTCCAACTCGGGTCGAGCTTGGCGCTTATGCGGCGGAGGCTCGGCCCGATCTTCGGAATATCTTCGTATCCCTTGACGAGATGGCAGCCCGTACAGCCGATCTGCTCGAAGATCCTCTGCCCTTCCGCCGCCTGCGGCGCGTCTTCGAGCGGTTGCATGTTCAGATGGCACGAGACGCAGCTCGACTGAACTTTCGCCCCGCGAAGCAGCGGATGCTCCCAAAACTCGACCTCACCGTGCGCCGCTTTGACGCTGTTGACGGCTGCCCCCTGCCCTTCGTGGCAGGACGTGCAACCGAATTTTTCCGGCGGATGTGCGCTGTCGGCTAGCAGCACCTCGCGGCGCGGATGCGTGCGGAATGGCTGAGGCGCGTCCTCGAAGCCCGCGCGATTGATCGCCATGTGGCAGGTCTGGCAGCGGTCCGCACGCGCGACCGGCTGATCGAAATTGTTGCGGTCGAACTCGTTCAGCGCGACCTGCTTGATATTGGGAATCTTGTAAACCGGGATCGAGTGAATATTTAACAGCGTCGCGTTCTGCATCGCCGCTGCTGCCTTCTCGCGGTCGGCCGTCAGTTTGGCCTCCTGATCTTCCAAGTCCTTCAGCCCCGCGCCGAGCTTCTTGATTTGTTCCTTCAGCTGATCGCGCTTCTGCTTCGCCGCCTCAGCCTTCGGCGCGACGTCGTTCTGTCTCTTCTCGAGCTCGTCGATCTTGTCCTTATAGGGCTTGACGGGGCGGCTCTGCTGTATGGCGTGGTCGTACTCGTAATAGGCCTCCTCGAGCTCGCTCTTGATGAACTTGCTTTGCTGGTCGAGCTTGCCAAACTCGATCAGTGTTTTGTCCAATTCGCTCTGAAGCGCCGCCTGCTTTTTGGCGAGATCGCCGCTTTCGAGGCTTTGCTTCTCGGCGGCGATCTTTTTCATCAACTCCTGGTAATTCGAATCGGCCTGAAGCTTTTTATTCTCCTCGTCGTACGCCGCTTTGGCCTTTTGATAGTCGAGGCGGTAAAAGGCGGTCTGGAACGCCTTCCACGGCCGGCGCGTGAAGTTGTCATCCCAGAACGACCACAACGTCACGACGACGAGCAGCGCGGTGCCGATCAGAAAGACGGTGCCGTAGGATTTCTTTTCTTCTTTTTCGTCAACGCCCCGAACTGCCATCAGGTTTCCTCAAACGGTCCTTTGCTCCAGCGCGCGCCCGAGCCAGAAAAGCCCGGCACCGATAAGCGTCAGCACGATCTCGTCAGCCATTGAGCGCCCCTGCGTCATGCCGACGTAGAGCGCATAGCCGACATCCGCGAGGCCGAGCGCTTGGAAGACTTTCGCCACGTAGAACATCGGGTCAGATATTGATGTATTTCGTGGCCAGAATGTATTTCACATTCAAGGCAAGACGGAGAAACATCTTGACCGGGAGCGCAAGCATGGTCACGATCAAAAACGCGGTGATCCCGAAGCGGACAGGACCCCATCGCTCCATGAATTCCTGTCCCTTGACGCGGACAACCCATTTGTAAAAGAGCCCGACGCCGACGATGAAATAAACCACGACGCAAAAAATGCCGAACAGGATCGAGAGCGTCTGGTTGCGGATGCCGACGAGATAGGGCAGGTCGACGTTTGTGAGCGCGACGACTTTGTGCGGATCCCAATGCTCCCAGGGCCAGAACAGGTTCCACCCAGGGCCGCGGAAAAATGTTCCGATGATGATCATGCTGACCCACAAGATATGGAAGCCGAAGAAGAACGTGAGGATCTCGTACTTCCGGTCCTTGAAGGTGTAGTAACCGTTGCCCGCGGGATTGATGTCGATGAACGGGATCACCATGAGGCCTATGATGATAAACGTCGGCAATACCACGCCCGCGTGCCACGGATCGAAGTAGACCAGCATCTCCTGGAGGCCCAGAAAGTACCACGGCGCCTTCGACGGGTTCGGCGTGCGCGTGGGGTTGGCGGGCTCCTCGAGCGGCGCGTCGAGGAGCAGCGCCCATAATGTAAGCACGACGACCACGAAGATCGTGACAAGAAACTCGGCGCGCACCAGGTGCGGCCAGGTGTGGACCTTGTCGTCGATCGGCCTTTTTCGTTCTTGCGCTACTTCAGCCATTTTCGCTTCGATCTCGATATTGCGTTTTTAGCTAATCCGCCAACTCGCGCACCCGCCCTCACAGCGACGGTCCGGAGAAACCGTCGCGCCGGATGCGCCAAAAATGCACCGCCATCAGGAGGCTCGCCACGAGCGGAATGAAGATGCAGTGGAGAATGTAGAACCGCAGCAGCGTATGCGGTCCGATCTCTCCGCCCCCGAAAAGAAACGCACGAGCGTCGTAAATCGGGTTTGCGCCGACGAACTCGTGGAACGGCCCTTCGTGCCCGAGCAGTGGTGAAGCGCGCGCCATATTAGATCCGACGGTAACCGCCCAGATCGAGAGCTGATCCCACGGGAGCAGATACCCGGTAAAGCTCAGGAGCAGCGTCAGCACCAGGAGCAGCACGCCGACGATCCAATTGAACTCGCGCGGCGGCTTGTAGGAACCTGTCAAGAACACGCGGAACATATGCAGCCAGACGAATACGACCATCGCGTGCGCGGCCCAGCGGTGCATGTTGCGCATGAGCATGCCGAACGGCATGTCGAATTCGAGGTATTTCATGTCCGCGTACGCGTATTCCGCGACGGGACGGTAGTAGAACATCAGGTAGATGCCGGTGATGACAGTCATCAGGAACATGAGAAAGGTGAGGCCGCCCATGCACCAGGTAAACCGCATGCGCACGCCGTGGCGCCGGACTTTCGCGGGATGCAGATGCATCCAGACGTTCGCGGTCACCATCAACACGCGGTTGCGCGGCGTGTCCTCGTAGCCGTGGCGGAAGATCGCCTTCCACACCTGGCTTTCGACCAGGTCCTTTTTGATCTCTTCGATTTTGTCTTTGAGCGCCATATTGTTTTTAGTTCCGCTTAAACCTTGACGATGCTCTCGGGATGCTGGTCGTCCGGCTCGCCTGCGGCTTCCATGCGAAGGATCTTGCTCTTATCGACGACGAGCTGGCCGTCTTCGCCGACCGCCACCTTCAGCCGGTCGAGCGGCCGCGGCGCCGGACCTTCGAAATTGAGCCCTGATTTATAAAAACCGCTGCCGTGGCACGGACACTTAAACTTGTTCTCCGCCGCGAGCCACCGCGGCGTGCAGCCGAGGTGCGTGCATTTGGCGAAGATCGCGTAAATGCCCTCTTCCTCGCGCACGATCCAGACGCGCTGCTCCTGCTTGTATTTCTCGCTGACCTCGCCGACCGCATAGTCGGAGGGGAAGCCGGCCTTGAACGTCGCCGGCGGCTGGAACAAGACGCGTGGGAAGGCCGAGCGGATGAACGCCAAGAGGCTGAAGCCGGTGAAGATGCCGAAACAGCCCCAGCCGAGGCGCGTGAAGAAATCGCGCCGTGACCAAATGCCTCGTTTTATATCGTCTGCCATAGCCCTTCTATCGTTTGAACCAGGTAATGACCGCGCCCGTTATGATGAAGATGAAGCCGAAGAATGCGAGAGCCAGTCCAACCACCGGGAAGATGAAAAAAAATCCCGCGCCCAAAACCACGATGAGAATCCCGGTTGCCAGCGGGTTGAACGGCCCGGAGGCGGTGGTCCTCTCTCGCGCGCCTTTTACGTCCTGATCAAATATCTCCTCGCGAATAAGCGTATAGGCGAGCTCTTTGAGATCTTCGCGTTTTTCCGGTTCCGCACTCTGGATCAGTCGGCCGAGTTCTTGCGCCAAACGTTCGATTTCTTGCTCGCGCGTTTGATGGCCTGCGTCGGGAGAATCTGAAGCCATCGAGATTAGAAGTTGTGATTATTATAGAAATTTTTGTTTGTCAACAACTTACGCTCTTAAGCAGAGCCTGCTCTAACAATGACTCTTCAATGACGAGGCGAGACGAGCAATACGGAAAGAATTAGACGGATTACGAATCACGACACTATAACTAGCGGTGCCCAACTCGAAAATTCCGATCCAGCAGCTCCCAACCAGACTGGCAACCAATACAAACAGTATGCGAGAAGGATTGGCTGCCGGGAGCCAAAAGCCATCTTACGAGAGAAAAAGAAACGCGAGCCCGACGCGAAAGCCAAAAGAGTAGAAAGGGCACCGATGAATATCGCGCTCGACGTCAACGACATCGAATTCAGAATACGGAGTAGCATTCTCAGGGATGCTTTCCGCGTTGCAGCAATACAACCGCCATAGCCGCCATGCCTTTTCCTTCTCCGATCCAACCCATGCGCTCGGTCGTCGCGGCTTTCACGTTGACATTGCGCACGGCGATGCCGAGGAGGGCAGCCACACGGCGGCGGATCTTTTCATAATGCGGAGCAAGACGCGGCTTTTGCGCGATCACCGTCACGTCGATATTGACGATTAAAAATTTTTCTCCGCGCATGAGCGTGAGAATTTTTTCGAGCAGCTTCGCGCTCGAAATATTTTTGTAGCGCGGGTCGCTGTCGGGGAAATGCATTCCGATGTCGCCTTCTCCGAGCGCGCCGAGAATCGCGTTGATGAGCGCGTGCAAGAGCACATCGGCGTCGGAGTGGCCGGCGAGTCCAGCGCTATGCGGAATCTCGACGTTGCCGAGAATGAGCTTTCGTCCGCGCTGAAAGCGGTGCGCGTCGAAGCCGTGGCCGATGCGGAGGTTGGCAGGCATAAAAGAAAAATTCAGATTTGAATCGATCATCGCGCGAACGCCAGTTACATGCAAATGCGCGCTCGCATTCCGCCGCAAATCTCCGCTACAATCACATCCCATGTGGCTGACGAAATGGATTCTTTTGTGCATCGCGGCGATTCCCGCGTCGATGATCGTGACCGGGCGGATTTCACTCGGGCAGGACTACCGCACGGCAAACCGCGAGAGCGCGGGCATCGCGCCCGATCCCAAGGTGACGCGTGAAGCGGTGGTGCAGGTCTACGCTGCGCGCGCGCTCAATTGGCGCGGCATCTTCGGCGTCCATACCTGGATCGTCACGAAGCCGGAGAACGCCGACGAGTTCACGATCCATCAGGTGATCGGCTGGCGGCTGATGCGAAATTTATCGGGTCTGTTCTCCGAAGCCGGCATTCCCGACCGCAACTGGTTCGGCAACCGTCCCGAGCTTCTGGCCGACGTGCGCGGCCCCGAGGCGTCGGAGGCGATCGAAAAAGTTCTCAAGGCGGTCACGACCTACCCATACGCCAACGAGTATCGCCTATGGCCTGGGCCTAACAGTAACACTTTCACGGCTTACGTCGCGCGCCACGTTCCGGAACTGAGGCTCCAATTGCCGACGACGGCGATCGGCAAGGATTTTCCTATCGACGGATGGCCCGTCGACCGCGCGCCGAGTGGCACCGGCGTCCAGCTGAGTATTTACGGACTTCTCGGAATGATCGTCGGGCTAGAGGAAGGATTGGAATTGAACGTCGCGGGGCTGAGCTTCGGTCTCGACGTCAAGCGACCGGCGCTGAAGCTTCCGTTCGTCGGCCGCTTGGGATTCCCGCTCTCGGTCAAAACCGAAGAGACGATTCGCCGCAGCGAGGGAGCTACTCCATAGCTTCGGCGGGCACGTCTGCGGTGGCTTCGGGCGAACCGGCGGCAGCCGGCGTGACTTCGAGGCGGTGAGAAGGATTGCCTATATGGATATGCGGTCCGGTCGCGGAGCCGGCGAGCGAACGCCTGAACGCGATGAAGGGAATTTTCATTTGCCGTAGATACCCGATCAGCGTGCGGCCTTCTCTGCTATCGGGACTGAGCGCCACGTCCATCGCTTCGTGATGATCGAAACCGAGCCTGTCATGTGTCTCGGTCTGCCCCAGCGCGCTCACCGGCAGATCATGGCCGAACTTTTTGACGAAAAATTCCCTGATCTTTTCCGCCTTCGCGAGCGACCAGTCTGCGGAATACTTGATGCCCTGGATCATCAGGGCGGGCAGGCGGTGACTACGCGTGGCGGTCACGCGTCGGGCCTTCGCAGACGCAAGTCGACTCTGCGCTTCCGCATGGTCAGTCCACGCGGGAAGCGATACCGCCGCCAATATGACGGCAAAAAGAATATGTCGCCATCGCATTCGCATAGTTTATCCGCCCCGCCCGCGGCGGCGGAGCGCTTTCTTCTTCGTCTCAGCTGTGCGCCGGTTCGTCAAGCAGCCGGCCGTTCCCGTTGCTTTTAACTGCGCCGTCCCCGTACGCTTCGACCCAGACCGTGAACGTGCGCGACTCCGACGGCTTCAAACTGCCGACGGAGATCACTTTCCGTGTCAATTCCTCGCCGCGGTCGTTGGTCACGACCACGATGAGGCAGTACTCGTAGCCGGCGCCGTCTTCGGGCTGCCGCAGCGTCGATTCGATGCGAAACGGCTCCGACGTAGGCACGGACGGCGCCGCCGCGACCGGCTTCGAACCGTTCGAAGCCGGTTTGATCGCGTCGAATCTGAGAATGTGGCGGCACGCGGGGCACACCGTCGCGCGCTGCAAGATCGTCGTCTGGCAGTGCGGGCAGCTCCGCGTCGCGCCCAGGGACGGATTGGGTTTCATACAGCGCTACGGTTGTTGTTCTCCGTTTTGCTCTCGCCTTTTTTCACGACGTTGAGCTCGATTTTCTTGCTCTCGTGATCGTCCCAACCGAACTCAACGCGGCCGCGCATGCGCGATCCGGCGGCAACGGTCAACGACTTCGCCTTCAGATCGCCGATCAACTGGCCTGTCTGAAGGAGCTTCACCTGAGTCGAGGCGTTGATGTTGCCTTCGACCTGTCCGCCGACGGTGACCGTCACGGCGCTAATCTCGGCGCTCACGCGCGCCCCCTGCTCGACCGACACATCGCCGTTCACCTTCACATCCCCTTTGAAATTGCCGGCGATGTGGATGTCGCCCTCGCCTTCGATCTTGCCTTCGATGACGAGGCCGCCGCCGATGATGGAGTCCTTCGAGGCGCTCGCATGACGGACGGGTGCCGCCGCGGGCGCGGGCGCGGCGATCGCCTCGTGCGTTCCGCCGTTTCCACCTACCGGCTCAAAAGGAGCCAAGCCGTCCTCTTTGCCCGTTTCTTTCCAAATAGCCATGAATGATTCCCCCTTCTGTCCGTAAATTACTGCTCGCCTTACAAGGTTATTCAAAAATATACGCAAGAGCTGTACCAGATGACAATTTATGGTCCTCGTGCCTGGCTGTGTAATCACAAGACAAATGTGAAGCGGAGCCCAATGTATGTTCTTTCGCGAGGTTGTCGCGCTTTATCCGCAAAGCGGCATCCGTCGGCGCCGGTAAAATCAGGCGGAAAACGAGAATAAGAGCGAAGAATGTGACCCATTTGGACAAAGTCGACGAAGGATTATCCCTTCATAAATTTGCTAAACCCTGCGCAACGAGGCCCAATAACCGCACGCGTTGACACCTCACGCGCTTGTCTAATATGGTCGGAAACGGACTTGGGGAACGCATGCTGTACCGCGACCTGCGCGAATGGATCGAGCGCGCCGACGAAGTCGGCGAGCTTAAACGGGTAGACGGCGCCGATTGGAACCTTGAAGTCGGCGCGCTCGCCGAAGTCGCGCAGCGTCTGGATCATTCTCCCGCCGTTTTGTTCGACAACATTCGCGGTTATCCACAGGGGCGGCGGATTCTGACGGGAATCCACAACCCGACGCTCAAGCGCCAGTGCCTCACCAACCACCTGCCGCTCGACTGCGACCGCGACCGCTTCATTCAAGCCTGGAAAGAGCGCCTCAATAAGCGCCGGATGATTCCGCCGCGGGTCGTCGCCGACGGTCCCGTGATGGAAAATGTCTTCGAAGGAGGCGCGATCGATCTCTTCGCACTGCCGATTCCACAGTGGCACGAAGAAGACGGCGGCAGATATCTCGGCACCGCGGATATAACGATCACCCGCGATCCCGACGACGGCTGGGTGAATCTCGGCTGCTATCGCGTCATGGCGCACGACCGCGATACGCTCGCGCTATATATGTCTCCCGGCCACCACGGCAATATCCATCGGCAAAAATACTTCGACCGCAAAAAGCCGCTCCCGGTCGCGATCAGCTTCGGACCCGACCCGCTCCTATGGCTTGCGGCGATGATGGATCTCGACTGGGGTGTGTCGGAATACGACTACGCCGGCGGGCTGCGCGGCGAGGCATTCGACGTCATCGAAGGAAAATATACCGGCCTGCCGATTCCCGCCGCGGCGGAGATCGTGGTCGAAGGCGAAGTCGTTCCCGGCACGGCGATCAAGGAAGGACCGTTCGGAGAATTCACCGGCTATTACGCGAGCGGCGAGCGCA
The DNA here is from genome assembly GCA_021324155.1 of Pseudomonadota bacterium. Lineage (GTDB taxonomy): Bacteria > Desulfobacterota > Binatia > UBA9968 > UBA9968 > JAJPJQ01. The sequence goes on along the minus strand of JAJPJQ010000004.1, from coordinate 11,367 downwards.
GTGAGCCGGTGCTCAAAGTGAAGCGCTTGATGCACCGGAACGACCCGATCATCACTGGTGCGCCGCCGATCCGTCCGGGACCCGGCGCCGACTCGACGCTCATCCGCTCGGCGTTCATCTGGGACCATCTGGAGAAGGCCGGCGTGCCGGACGTGACCGGCGTCGCGTGCTACCAAACGCGGTTTTTCATCGTGGTGTCCATCCGCCAGCGCTATCCCGGCCATGCGCGCCAGGCGGCGCTCGTCGCCTCGCAATGCCGCGCCGGTGCGCTGCTCTCGCGCTACGTCGTCGTGGCCGACGACGACATCGATATCTGGGATTTCAACGACGTGCTGTGGGCCATCTGCACTCGCGCCGATCCGGCGAACGACATCGAGATCGTGCGCCGCTGCTGGAGCAATCCGCTCGACCCAATCATCCCGCGCGGCGAGCGCGGCTTCAATTCGCGGGCGGTGGTCGACGCTTGCCGGCCGTACGAGTGGGCGAAGGATTTTCCGCCGGTTTCCGGCGCGAGCGCGGAATTAAAGCAGCGCGTGCTGAAGAAATTCGGCGATCGGCTGGTCCATGCTAAATAGCCGCGCATCTCTGTTCGCCTTTGTGCTGCTTGTTCTCACCGGCCTTTCTCAAACGGTTTCGGCCGCCAACCCCCTGCAGAAAGCCCGGCTCACGCTGCCCGCTAAATCGCTCACTTTCTTTCCGTATTATTTCGGCAAGGACAAGCGCTTCTTCGAAGACGAAGGACTCGACGTCGAGCTGATCATCATGCGCCCGCCGCTCGGCGTGACCGCGCTGCAGACCGGCGACCTCGATTACTCCGCGGCGGCGAGCCTGAGCATGCGCGCCGCGTTGAAGGGCGCGCCGCTGAGAGCTTTAATGTTCATTCAGACGCGCCTGAGCTTCAGCCTCGTCGGCCAGCCCGGCATGACGGCGCAGAAAATTTCCACCGTCGGCGTCAGCGGCTTGGGCTCGCTGGCGCACTACGCCGCTATTACGGTCATGAAAAAGATCGGGCGCGGCGGCGCCGGCGACAAGGTCACCTATTTTACGACCAACACCACCGCGGAGAGCTACGCGGCCCTGGTGGGGAAAGCCGTCGACGCGACGATCCTCTCGCCGCCATATACGTCGATCGCGACGCTCGCCGGCTACGCCGATCTCGGCAACGCCTTCGAGGTGCGCGACTTTCAGGGCGGTCTCAGCGCGCGCACCGATCATCTGGTGCAGAAGCGCGAGCAGGCGAAGGCGATGATCCGCGCAACGCTCCGGAGCCTCGATTACATCGTCAAGCACGAGGGGGAATCGGTCGCGTACATGCAAAAAACCTTCGGACTCGATGCGCGCGTCGCGGCGGGCAGCTACAAGATCATCCAGCAGGTGTTGAACGTCGACGGCGACGTCGAAGAGGCGGTGCTGCGCTCCGTGGTCGAAAGCATGAAGAAGGATGCGCAGATCACCGCCGACGTGCCACTCGACCGCGTCGCCGATCTCACGGTCTTGCGCGAAGTCAGGGCCGAGCCGGCCAGAAGATAAGGAGGATCGATGGATGCCGCCGTCAAAGCCGCCGACATCATGCGCGAGATAAAGCGCGCCGGCATCCGCTTCATCGTCGCGCTGCCCGATCGCGTGACGAGCGAGCGGCTTCTGAAGCCGATGCTCGCCGATCCGGAGTTCCGCGTCGTGCAAGTCTGCAAAGAGGACGAAGGCGTATCGATCTGCAGCGGCCTCTACGCCGCCGGCCATCGCGCGCTGCTGCTGATCCAATACACCGGCCTGCTCGATTCGCTTAACGCGATGCGCGGCGTCGCCGTCGAGGGAAAGAATCCGGTCTGCTTCATGGTCGGCCTGCTCGGCAAAGAGCCCGGCGTCGCGCCGACGCAGTCGAAGCGCTACGGGCTTCGCGTGGTCGAACCGGTGCTCGACGCGATGCAGGTCGAGCACCAATTGATCGAGACCGCCGACGATACCGCAAAGATCGTACCGGCGATCGCGCGGGCCTACGAAAACTTGACACCCACGGTGATGCTGATCGGAAGGGAGCCGGCGTCATGATGCAACGCGATACCTGCTTGAAAGCCCTCGCGCGTCGGCGCACAGACGAGATCGTCGTCGCTGTCTATATGGCGGCGCAGGAATGGATTCACATTTCGCCCAGCGAATTGAATTACACGTTCACGGGCGCGATGGGCCAGGGCTCTTCGCACGCGTTGGGTCTCGCGCTCGGCCGCCCCGACCGGCGCGTCGTCGTCCTCGACGGCGACGGCAGCCTGCTGATGAATCTGGGCGCGCTCGTAACGATCGCCAACGCCGCGCCGAAAAATTTCATCCACTGCGTGTGCGAGAACGGCACGTACGAGACCAACGGCGCGGTGTCGATTCCCAACCGCCCGCGCGTGAGCTTCGCCGGCCTCGCCCGCGCCGCCGGCTACCAGAAGAGCCATGAATTCGCCACGCTCGAAGAATGGGAGCGCGCGCTCGACGGCGGCCTATTAATGGAAGACGGACCGATCCTCGTCGATTTGAAGATGGAGCCGGGCGAAAAATATCCGGAGGATTTCCGCCGGCTGTATAACACGGAATTCAGAGAGGCGTTCAAGAAGGCGCTGGCGAAGTAAACCTATTCGATGGCTCATTTCGCCGCGAAGCAGTAAAAGCGCCCGGCGCCGCCGCCCGGGGCGGTGTCGTTGCAGCCCCGGCTCTCATGCGCCGAGTTCCACGAAGCGGAGCTTCCCACCGTATTGCCGCCGAGGCCGATCCCGTCGCAGTGACCGATCTGGGCCTTTAGATCGGCGGAATCGGATGTCCAGTCGTTGCAGGTTTTTCCTGCCATCAATCGCCCTTCCGCCGTCGAGCCAGTGAGCACGTCGTGCTCCGTCGGTCGCGGCGAGCCGGGCCAACGGCCCGGAATAAGCTGACCCTTCTCGTCTACGGCGAACAGAATCGGGTTGCCTCTGCGCTCGTGCAGATCGGCCAAATTATTGCCGACCATAATGCCGTTTGCGTTGTACCACGGGCCTTGGCCGATCCGGTCGCGCGCGTGAGCCGGTTGGTTGTTGTTTTCCGGATCCCGCTCGGCGCTCAAGTACGCGCGCCACGTCCTCTCGCCTTGCCCGACGGTAGCGGCCAGGCTTTGGCAAAGCTTATCCGCGGCGGCTAGTCCCCCGAGATTGCCCGTCTTATGCTTGGCGCTCGTGACAAAAAAACCAAGCGGCGGAGGCGGCGCTTCGGCGGCGCAAGCGATCTCCGTGACAGCGGCGGACGTCAGAATCATGAGCAGGAAGACGACTCGCATGAGAGCCTCCTTCTTCGGACCCCCGTTGAATCGGAACAATCTAGTCCGGCCAGTGGCCATGGGTCAAGGCATCTGGCAATGAACATGATCCTAATTCGCCTCCGCCCTTAAAAATGATCCTTGCCCCCTTCAATCTCCCGTCGTAAGCTACATTCATGCCGGAACCTCTCATTTTCGAAGTCTTCTCCGACTACGTCTGACCGTGGTGCTATCTCAGTACCGGGCGTATTGAGAAGATAAAGAGCGAGCACGGCGTGGACGTGAGGTTCACGCATTTTCCGCTGCATCCGGACACGCCGGCGGAGGGAAAGAAGCGCGACCCTAATCCCGCGCGCGACGAGCGCATGAAGGCGCTGATGGATCAGGAAGGCCTGCCGTTCACCGTCGGCCGCGAGATGACCTACAACAGCCGCCTCGCGCAAGAGCTCGCGAAATGGGCGGAGAGCAAGGGCAAAGGCTACGAGATTCACGACCCAATCTTCCGCGCGTTTTTCGTCGACGCGAAGAACATCGGCGATCCCGCCGTGCTCGCCAATATCGCAGCGAGCATCGGCTTGCCGCGGGACGAAGCGCTCGACGCGCTCCACAGTCGCACGTTCAAAGACGAGGTCGACGCGGACTGGCGCCGCTCCGCAGAAGTCGGCGTAAATGCCGTGCCTACGTTCGTCATGGGCGGCTACGGCTTGGTTGGGGCGCAGCCCTACGAAACACTCGAAAAATTAGTCGCAAAGGCATCTTAGCCGCCAGCCAGCCATTTGATCACTCCCCCTGGATGGGCTAACTTCATCCGATGGCCAAGCCCGCGCCCATTCAGGAAGCGGCCACTTCCGGTACTTTATCGTTTCAGGAAAGCGACTCCACGCTGGTTCTTCGCCCGTCCGGCCGTTGGAGCGTGGAGAGCGGCATACCTTCGCTCTCCGAAGTCGATCGGCGCCTCGGCGGAATTCGCCGCATCGCCTTCGACACGAGCAGCCTCGAATCGTGGGACAGCAGCCTGCTCACGTTTGTCACAAAACTCGTCGAGCTGGCGCGCGCGCAAGGCGTGGATGTCGACCGCTCTGGCCTTCCCTCGGGCGTCCGCCGCCTGATCGATCTCGCCGAGGCGGTGCCCGAACGTAAGGACGCGCGCCGCAAGGACATCGACCGGCCGCTGATCGAAGACGTCGGCGTCGCGACGATCAAAACCGTCGAGGAGACGCGCAGCACGCTCGCGTTCCTCGGCGAACTCGTGCTCGCGTTTGGCCGCTTTTTTACTTTTCGCGCGCGTTACCGCGCAGCCGATCTATGGCTCTTCGTTCAAGAGGCAGGAGCCAAAGCGCTGCCCATCGTGACCCTTATAAGTTTCTTGTCCGGCGTCATTCTGTCGTTCGTCGGCGCGGTGCAGCTCAGGATGTTCGGCGGACAGATTTATGTCGCCGATCTCGTCGCGATCGGCATGACCCGCGAGATGGGCGCGCTGATGACCGCGGTCATCATGGCCGGGCGCACCGGCGCCGCGTTCGCGGCGCAGCTCGGCACGATGAAAGTGACGCAGGAAATCGATGCGTTCAAGGCGATGGGATTCGAGCCGATGGACTTTCTCGTGCTGCCGCGCGTGATCGCGCTGACGGCGATGATGCCGCTGCTCACGCTCTACGCCAATCTCGTCGGCATGCTCGGCGGCGCGCTCATCGGCATCGGCATGCTCGACATCACGCCCGCGGCGTATTACGTCGAGACGACGAAAGCGATCACGGTCACTTATGTGCTGCTGGGATTGTTCAAGAGCCTCGTCTACGGCGCCATCATCGCGTTCTTCGGCTGCCTACGGGGCATGACTTGCGGCAACAGCGCCTCGGCCGTGGGCGACGCAACGACGTCGGCGGTCGTGAGCAGCATCGTTGTTTGCGTCGTCGCGAACGGCATCATGGCGGTGCTGTCGTACGTGCTGAACATTTGATGATGGCTGGCAACGGCAATAAAAACGGCGCGGCGGTCATTACCGCGCGCGATCTGACCATGGCCTACGGCGATTTCGTGGTCATGCGCGACTTGAATTTCACCGTCGAGCAGCGGGATATTTTCATCATCATGGGCGGCAGCGGATCGGGAAAGAGCACACTGCTGCGCCATATGATCGGCCTCGAAGAGCCCGCGAAAGGCGAGATCTTCTACGGCGAGGAGAATTTCACCCGTGCCGACGAAGGAGAGCGCCGGCGCATCATGCGCCGCGTCGGCGTGTTGTTCCAGAGCGGCGCGCTGTGGAGCTCGATGACGCTGTCTGAGAATATCGGCCTTTTGCTGGAAGCTAATACGCATCTCAATCCCGCGGAGATCCGCGAGGTAGCCTCGCTCAAGCTGTCGCTCGTCGGCCTCAAAGGCTTCGAGGATTATTACCCGTCGGAGATCAGCGGTGGCATGCAAAAGCGCGCTGGTCTCGCGCGCGCGATGGCGCTCGACCCGATCGTACTGTTCTTCGACGAGCCGTCGGCCGGACTCGATCCGATCAGCGCGCACAGGCTGGACGAGCTGATCGTCGAGCTGCGCGACAGTCTCGGCGCGACGATCATCGTCGTCACGCACGAGGTGGCAAGCATCCTCGCGATCGGAACGAACAGCATTTTTCTCGACGCCGAAACCCGGACGATCACCGCGCGCGGCAATCCCCGCGAGCTTCTCGCCCGCTCGGACAATCCGAAGATCCGGGCTTTCTTGACTCGCGGTCAGGAGCCGATGGAGAAACAATGAAGAAAAAAATCAGCCCGGCCCTCATCGGCGCCTTCGTGCTCGGCGCGCTCGGTCTGTTCGTCGCAGCGGTTTTGATCCTCGGCTCGGGCAGGCTTTTTGTCCAGTCGCGCGACTTCGTTCTCTACTTTGACGGCTCCGTCAACGGGCTGCGCGTGGGAGCGCCGGTAAAGTTCAAGGGCGTGGAGATCGGGTCGGTGAGAGACATCTTATTATCATTGACCAAAGACATGAGCGTCCAGCGCATCCCGGTGGTCGTTCGCGTCGATGCCGAAAAGATCACCAAGCGCGGCGGCTCGGGCGCGGCGCTTACCGATCCCCAAGTAGCGAAGGCGCTCATCGATCAGGGGCTGCGCGGCCAGCTGCAAATGGAGAGCTTGGTCACCGGGCTGCTCTATGTCGGGCTCGACTTCTTTCCCGACACGCCGGCGCACTTCGTTCAATCGGCCCAGGAAAAAAGCAAATACATGGAGATTCCGACCGTCCCCTCGGTTTTCGAGCAGGCTCAGGACGTCGTCAGCTCAATCATCGGCCGCCTGCAGGAGGTCGACTTTAGAGCCTTGCTCACCTCGCTCGAGCAGACATCGACGGGAATCAACTCGCTCGTGAGCGCTCCCGAGCTCAAAGGCTCGCTCCAGGGGCTGCAAAAAACCATCCCCAAGCTGGAGGAGGCGATCGTCACGGTGCGCGACGCGGCGAGGACGCTCGACAGCAATGTCCAGACGGCGACCACCGACTTGAAACAGACCACGAGCGACATGCGCGCGGCGCTCAAACAGGCCGGCGATACGATGAAAGGCGCGGAAGAGGCGATCACAAATGTAAAGACCCTCGTCGATCCCGATTCGCAGACCTTTTACGAGCTGACGCGAAGCCTGCGCGAGGTAAGCGCCGCGGCGCGCTCGATGCGGCAGCTCAGCAACTATCTCGAGCGGAACCCGCGCGCGCTCATTTTCGGCAAGCCGGAGACGAAGGAGGAGCGGTGAGGAACAACGAACGGTTTCGAGTTGCGAGTTCCGAGTTGCGAGTTGACCCGAAACATGAAACACGAAACACGAAACGCAGCGGCGCGAAAGTTATTTCAGCCGCCGCGGTCTCGTTTTTTTTGGCCGGCTGCCTGTCTTCGTTCACGACGCCGCAGCCGGACCGAACCCGATACTATACGTTGACCGCAAAGGTCGAAGCGGATGCGGCGGGCAATCCCGAGCTCGACGACATCTCCCTAGGCGTCGGACCGGTGCGCATACCCGGCTACCTCGATAGAGACCAGCTCGTGACCCGCGTGTCGGAGAGCCGCTTCGACGTCTCCGAAAACGATCGTTGGATCGAGCCGCTCGATGAAGACTTCGGCCGAGTCCTGGCGCAGAATCTCTACACTTTTTTTAAAAGCGACCGCATCTTCCGCTATCCGTGGCCGAACGGGCGGTACATTACGCATCAAATCGACATCGAGGTGCTCCGTTTCGAGGCGACGGCGGCCAACGAAGCGCAGCTGTCGGCGCGCTGGGCGATCATCGAGACCGCGACGAAGCAGCTGCTCGCGAGCAAAACGACTTTCATCAAGCGGCCGATCCTGGGAGCCACGAAAGAAGCCGCGGTGGACGCGCTGAGCCTCACGGTCGCGGATTTTTCCCGCGAAATCGCAAACACCGTGCGCTCCATCGCGCAGAAGAAAAAGCCGTGATGTGCCTTCGCTCCTGACCGTAGATTCCTTTCAGGTGATTTTATGACCATTCGCATAGACGGCGGCACGATCGTAGGCTGGTCGGGCGCCACGCACGAGATCATTGACGGCGGCAGCGTATTGATCGAGGGCGACAGCGTCTCGTACATCGGCTCCGAGCGGCGGCCGGCGGACCGCGTCATCGATGCGGCGGGCAAGCTCGTCTCGCCGGGATTCATCAACCTACACGTCCATTCGCAGCTGAACGTCGGCGACTATCTCATCACCGACGCGACGAAAAAGGATTACCTGTCGGCGAACTTTTTCGTCTTCGGCGCGCCCGTAAAGGAGAAATCGGCCGCGCCTCCGCCGCCGGAGAGCGTCGCGCTCGGGCGCCGGTACGCGCTTTACAGCGCGCTCCGAAACGGCGCGACGACGATTTTGGATCCTGGCGGCGGCCCCGGCAATCTCGACGATTACGTCGAGATCGTCGGCCAGATCGGGGCGCGCGTTTTTTTCAGCCCGCCGTATCGGAGCCACGACGTCTTCACCGACGCGCAAGGCCGCCATTACTACGAAGCGCGCGAGGACGGCGGCCGTCCAGGCCTACAGCGCGCGGCGGATTTCATTCGCAAATTTAACGGCGCGAAGAACGGCCGCGTTCAAGGCATATTGAATCCCGCGCAGGCGGAAACCTGCGAGCCGTCGCTGCTAAAAGAGACGGCCGCGGCGGCAAAAGAGTTGGGCGTCGGCATCCACACGCACGCCGCCGGCAACCTGCGCGAGCTGATCGAGATTCTCTACACGCATGGCAAGCCCGCGATCGAATACCTTGCCGACGCCGGCGTCTTAGGAGCGAAGACGATCCTCGGCCACACGGTTTTCATTACCGGCCACTCGAAGCTCGATTATCCTTTCGGCGACGAGCTCAAGCTGCTGGCGGACACCGGCACTTCCGTCGGCCACTGCCCGCACAAGTACGCCAAAATGGCGAACGCGGCGGAGTCGTTCGACCGCTACGTTGACGCCGGCGTCAACATGGGTCTCGGCACGGACACGTATCCGCTCGATATCGTCGCCGAGATGCGCTACGCGTCGCTGATCTCGCGCCTTGTGGACAAGAAATATTACGGTGCGCGCGCTGCGCGCGTTTTCAACGCCGCGACGGTTTGGGGCGCGAAGGCGCTCGGACGCGACGATCTGGGTAAAATCGCGCCCGGCGCGAAGGCGGATATCGTCATCGTCAATTTGCGCACGACGCGCTACGGTCCGGCGCGCGATCCCATCAACGCGCTCGTGGAATACGGCTGCGGCGCGGATGTCGAGACGGTCATCGTAAACGGCGAAGCGGTGGTCGAAGGCGGGCGCTCCACGCGCATCGACGACGAGAAGCTTTTCGCGGAGGCGGAAGCCGCCGCCAAGCGCGCGTGGGACAACTGGCCGAAGCGCGATTGGGCCGGAAGATCGGTCGAAGAGATCAACCCGCCGGCGTTCCCGACGCGAAAAACATAGCTTCGAGTCTCAGTTTTCTAGTTCCTGGATTGGAGTTCCGCCAAACAGAGGCAAAGTATTTTTTTGTCTCGGAACTCGGAACTCGAACCCGAAACCTCATTTTAGCCGCGGCATCACCTTTTCCGCGAACAGCCGAATATTCTTCAGCGCCAATTCCTGCGGCAGGCCGCCGAAGTGAAACGTGCCCGAGATCGTGGTAAGGCCGACCTCGTCGCGCCATTTCTGAATGACATCGATGCAGCGCTCCGGATCGCCCGCGATGGCGAAGCCGCCGGCGAGCTGCGTGCGCACATCGCGGAGCGCGAGTTGGCCCACGACCTGGCGGTCGGGATCGTGCGCCGCGTGGACGTTGAAATAATTTTCCAGATACGGCGTCGCTTCGTCCACCGCTCGCTCGAAGCTGGACGAAACATAAATATGAAATTTGCCGAGCACTTCGTGCGCCGCCGGATCGCGTCCGGAGGCGGCGAGCGATTCGCGATAAATTTTCACCAGGCGCGGTAAAATATCTCCACTCTTGTAGAGGTAAGGAAGCGTCATGAGGTGGAAGCCGTTTTCGCCAGCCCACTGAAAAGAGTCCTCGCTGCGCGCGCACCCGACCCACACCGGCGGATGCGGTCGCTGCGCCGGCTTCGGCAGCACGCGAACGTTATCGTATTGATAGAATTTTCCGCGAAAGTTAACGGGACGATCCGACCAAGCTTGCAGGATCAACTCCATCCCCTCTTTCATGCGCACGGTCGCTTCGTCTTGCGATACGCCCAGCCGCTGGTATTCCATCGGCTCGCTGCCCTTACCGACCCCGAATTCGAGGCGGCCGCCCGAGATGATGTCGGCCATCGCATAAGCCTCGGCAACGTCGAGCGGGTGGTGCAGCGGCAGAACATTGATCGCGACGCCGAGGCGGATGCGCTTCGTCGTGCGCGCGATCGCGGCGATGAAAGTAGGGGGATGCGGCACGGTCCCGCCGTACTCGCCGAAGTGATGCTCGGTCACCCAGGCATGGTCGAAACCGAGCCGATCCAGCTCTTCGATCTGACCGAACATGCGTTGATAAAAGTCGCGGACCGGTCCGTCAAGATCCGGGACATACGTCGGCAGATAGTGGGCGCCAAATTTCATACTGCCTCCAAAAACTCAAACATCATTATGTTAGCGCTTTTCACCTGTCAATGCGCGTCGAGAATAAGTTGCGTAAAGGGGTTTGTCTTCAGTAAAATCTGGGCTATGAACTTATTTTCACTATCAAAGCGCAGTTCATCGCATGCAGGTGAATTCCGAGTCGCTAACCAGGTATTTACCTGATTGCCTGGGGTTCATCGGGGAATAGAATGCAGGGTCTTTAACCAACATTATTCTCGGGCTCAGGGGGGTAATATGCGGAGCAAACAATCGCAGCCGGTCAACGGCGTCCAGCACGACGGCGAAGGACTGGACAACAACGCGATTTTACAAGTTTTGCTGGCGGTACAAAAAGGCGATTTTTCGGTTCGCCTGCCGTCCGGCTGGACCGGCATTAACGGCAAAATCGCCGACGCGCTGAACGACATCATCGAGACCAACGAGAGAATTACTAAGGAGGTCGAGAGCGTAAGCTACGCCGTCGGCACCGACGGCAAGCTGTCGCGCCGCGCCTCGCTCGGCAACCACCGCGGCTCCTGGAAAACCCAGCTCGAAGCGCTCAACAGCCTCATCGACGACTTAGCGCGTCCGACCACAGAAATGGCGCGCGTTATCGGCGCCGTCGCCAAAGGCGATCTTACCCAAACCGTCGCGCTCGAGGCCGAAGGACGGCCCCTGAAAGGACAATTCCTCACCGCCGCGAAAACCGTCAATGCGATGGTCAAGCAGCTCGAGGCGTTTGCCGCCGAGGTCACGCGCGTCGCGCGCGAAGTCGGCACCGAAGGCAAGCTCGGCGGCCAGGCGGTCGTCCGCGGCGTCGCCGGCACGTGGAAGGACCTCACCGATTCCGTCAATTTGATGGCCGGCAACCTGACCGACCAGGTTAGAAACATCGCCGACGTCACCATCGCCGTCGCCAACGGTGACTTATCCAAGAAGATCACCGTCGACGTGCGCGGCGAGATTTTGCAGCTCAAAGAAGCGATCAACACGATGGTCGACCAGCTCCGGTCCTTCGCCTCGGAAGTCACGCGCGTCGCGCGCGAGGTCGGCACCG
>JAJPJQ010000046.1 GCA_021324155.1 Pseudomonadota bacterium | reverse complement strand
CGTGTGCTTTACGTCGGCCGCGGCAATCCGTATCTCGACAAGCTGTTTCGCTCGCTGCCGTATCTGCAAATCACGCATACCGATCAGGCGAATCCCGAAAGCTTTCGCCTTTTCGATGCCGTCGTTCTCGACGGTGTCGCGCCGCCGGCGCTCGGCGAGGGGAATTTTATTGTGATCAACGCAGCACCGAAGCCGTTCGAGGCCCGCGGCAAAGTCTCCAAACCGCGGCTGTTGCCGGCCGCGGCCCACCACGCGCTCGCGGAGAGCGTCAGCCTGAGCGATATTTCGATCCGTGAAGCGCTTCGACTCGTGCCGGCGCCCGGCGCGACGGTGCTCGCCCGCGCGCCGGAAGGCCCGCTGATCTTCGCGGTCGAGCAGCCGCGCTTGAAAGCGCTGGTCGTCGGATTCGATCTGCTCGCCTCCGATCTGCCCTGGCGCGTCGCCTTCCCGGTCCTTTTCAGCAACGCCTTCGAATGGTTCCGGCCGCGCGGAGTGGAATTTCCCGGCGCGCGCGTCGAGGCCGGCAAGCCCTACGCGATCCAGCTCGCCGCCGCGGACAATCAGGTCGAGGTGACGAGCCCGTCGGGCACTCATGAGACGCTTCGCGCCGCGGCGAATCCGCTGTCGTTCAGCGAAACAGTCGAGGCGGGCTTTTACACGTACAAGACGCCGAGCGGCGCGGGGCAATTCGCGGTCAGTCTGCTGAATGAATCCGAATCGGATATTCGCCCGCGCGTCGGCTCCGCCGCCGGGCAGGGTCAACGAGCCCAAACGGCCGGCGAAGCAGTCGAGGCGGGCGTTTCGCTGTGGCCGTTCCTCCTGCTGGTGACGACAGCGGCTCTGCTCGCGGAGGCGTGGCTCGTTTTTCGCGGCGGCGCCGCCTTCTATCCGCTGGCGCTGCGCTTCGCGGCCGCCGCGGCGGTTTTGCTCGCGTTGTGGAACCCCAAGCTTTTTCACGCCGCGCAGGCGCTCGACGTCGTTCTCGCCGTCGATGCCTCGCGCAGCGTGGGACAGGAAGGAAAAGAAAAAGCCGTCGAGGTCCTGCACGAGGTCCGTCGCGTCCAAACCGGCGACACGCGCACCGGACTGCTTTTCTTCGGGCGCCAGCCGTCATGGGAATTCTTTCCGCGCCGCGACCCGCCGCCGGCGGATTTTTCACCCGAGATCGGCCGCGAAGAGACCGACATCGAGGCGGCGCTCGAAGCGCCGGCGGCGCAGATCGGCGCCGGCCGCGAGGGGAAAATTTTGCTCATATCCGACGGCAACCAGACGCGCGGCGAACTGGCGCGGGCGCTGCCGCTGCTGCGCTCGCGCGGCATCGCCGTATCCGTGCTGCCGGTGAGCCTCGCCGGCGGCAAAAACGAGGTTTATGTCGGCGAGCTGCTCGTGCCGCAGCAGGCGGAGAGCGGCGCGACTTTCGAGATCAAGGGCGCGATCGAGAGCTTGGCCGCCGCAGACGCGCGCGTGAAGCTTCTGCGCGACGGCGTTATCCGACGGGATGAGGCGGTTGCGCTTCATGCCGGCGCGAACTGGCTCGCTTTCAAAGAAAATCTCGCCGAGCCCGGCACCCACACCTACGAGCTGTGGGTCGAATCGGCGGCCGATACGCTCGCTGAGAACAACCGCCTCCAAGGCGTCGTCGATATCAAAGGACCGCCGCGCGCCCTGTATATTCGTTCCGCGGCAGGCGCGCGCCCGGCGTTTGCCGCCGCGCTGACGGCTCAGGGCTATGCGGTCGTCGAGACGGCGCCGGAGCAAAGCCCGCTCACGCTCGGCGATATCGCATCGTTCGATCTCGTCGTGCTCGACAACGTCCCGGCTTATCGGTTGACGCAGGCGAAGATGGAAACGCTCGAGACTTACGTCCGCGACTTGGGTGGCGGCCTCGTCGTGATCGGCGGGCCGCAGAGCTACGGCGCCGGCGGTTATTACCGCACGCCGCTCGAGCGCATTCTGCCGGTCGAGATGCGTCCGCCGACGCGCATCGAGATGCCGCACGTCGCGCTGCTGTTCGTGCTCGATAAGTCGGGCAGCATGGCGTCGGGCCCTGAGGGCGCGACCAAGCTCGATCTCGCGAAGTCGGCCGCGCTCGCCGCCGCCGATCTGCTCAACGCGCGCGACCAGGTCGGCATTCTCAACTTCGACGCGAACTGGACATGGCTGCTGCCTTTCCGCGCCGTCGGCAAGGGCGAATGGATCTCGGACCGGCTCGCGGAGGTGCAATCCGACGGCGGCACCGATATGTACAAAGCCATTGTCGAGGCCGAGCGCGCGCTCGCCGCCAAAGAGGCGTCGATCAAGCATGTCCTAGTGCTTTCCGACGGGCTCACCGACAAGGCGGACTTCCCCGGGCTCGTCGGAAAAATGGCGCGCGAAGGAATCACGGTCTCGACGGTGGCGATCGGCGAGGACGCAGACCTGGGGCTCATGGCGGCGATTGCGCGCGACGGTAAGGGCCGCGGCTACGCCGCCGTCGATCCTCAAACCGTGCCGCAGATTTTTACCACCGAGACGCTGCTCATCTCGCGCGATCTTTTGGTCGAGAAGGCCGTCCGGCCGACAATGAACGCGGCGATGGGCGCGCTGAAAGGCATCGCGCCCGAGCGGCTGCCGCCGATTCTCGGTTACGTGCTCACGCACCCTAAGCCTCAATCGGATCTGCTCATGCAGGCCGGCGACGACCCGCTGCTCGTTTCTTGGCGGCTCGGGCTCGGCAGGGTCGTCGCATTCACTTCCGATCTCACCGGACGGTGGGGCCGAGAATGGATCGCGTGGCGCGATTTTCCCCAGTGGGCCGGGCAGCTCGGACGCAGCGCGCAGCGCGCTCCCGCCGCCGGCCGCGTCACCGCCGACATTCGCCAGGAAGGCGACCAGATTAAAGCCGTTGTCGATCTCGTGAATCCGAGCGGAAGCTTCGCCGACGGATTGAACCTCCGCGGGAATGTCACGGCGTCGGGACGCGCGACTTCGGTCGCGGCGTTCCGGCAGACGGCGCCCGGCCGCTACGAGGGCCGATTGAGCGCGGGCCAGCGCGGCTCGTATCTGTTGACGCTTCACGAAGACGGCTCCGGCTCGGCGCCGGCGGCGATCGCAACGGTTCCGTTCGTCGTTCCCTACCCGCGCGAATACCACGAGCTCAGGCCGAACCTGCCGCTGCTGAGCCGCGTCGCGGAGGAGACCGGTGGCGAGCTGTTGCGCAGCGATCAATGGGAACAGGGAATCAAGCGGCTCATGACGCCGCATCCGTCAAAGGCCACCGCGGCGCGCGCCGTCTGGCACCCCCTCGCGGGTCTGGGTCTTTTGCTTTTTCTCGCCGATCTTGCCGCGCGGCGCTGGCCGAGGGCCGCCTTATCGCGGCGCGCGCGCTTTGCACAAGCCGCTCCGATCACATAGAATCATCGAACAGCGGCTTTTCCCGCCGCCGATTTCATAGGAGGAAGCTCAAGGCCGATGAGAAAATGGCTCATGCGGGCGGGTGTGGTTTTCGCCGCGACGCTCGCCGCGATTCAATTGGTTCCGGTCGAGCGCGCCAATCCGCCGGTGGAGAGCGATATCGCGGCGCCCGACGACGTGAAAAAAATCCTCCGGCGCTCGTGCTACGATTGCCACTCGAACGAGACGCGCTGGCCGTGGTATGCGCGCCTCGCGCCGGTGTCCTGGCTGATCTCGAGCGACGTCTCGGAAGGCCGGCGCGAGGTCAATTTCTCCGCCTGGAGCCAATTCACCGGCGGACGCCGCGCGAGAAAATTTAAGGAGATCGTCGAGCAGGTCGAAGGGAACAAGATGCCGCAGTGGTACTATGTTCTGATGCACCCGGACGCGAAACTCGCGCCGGGCGAGAAGGAGATCATTCTCAATTGGGCCAAGCAGGCGCTGCAATCATGAAAAAGCTGTACACGGCTCAGAGCCCGCTCGTCATCAGCCATTTGAAGAACCTGCTCGAGAGCGGCGGTATCCGCTGCACCGTAAAAAATATTTATCTAGCCGGAGCGATGGGCGAGCTGCCGCCGATCGAATGCTGGCCCGAGCTGTGGGTGCTCGACGATCAGCGCTACACCGAGGCCCGGAGAGTCTTAAAGCGCATGCTTGCGCCGCTCAGACCGGCGGCCAAGCCGTGGCGCTGTAAGAAGTGCCGCATCGAAGTCGACGGCCAGTTCACCGAATGCTGGAACTGCGGCGGCGGCCGGCCGCTGTTCCAGGATGCGCCCCGTCAGAAGGTCGGTTAGGCGGAGAAGTTGCCTATGAGTCCTGAAAAACTCCGCGTTCTGGCATTCGCCGGTAGTTTGCGGCGCAATTCGTTCAATCGCGGCCTGATCCGCGCCGCCGTTCAAGTCGCGCCCGAAGGCATGGCGATCGAGACCTTCGATCTCGCTCCGATTCCGCTCTACAACGCCGACGTCGAGGAGCAGGGATTGCCGCCGCCGGTCGCCGAATTTAAGGATAAAATTCGCGCCGCCGACGCGCTGTTGATCGCGACGCCGGAGTACAACTACTCGGTGCCCGGCGTTTTGAAAAATGCGGTCGACTGGGCGTCGCGGCCTTCGAACCAATCGCCGCTGCAAAAAAAGCCGGCGGCGCTGATGGGCGCGTCCGGCGGCCAGATGGGGACCGCGCGCGCGCAGCTCGCGCTCCGGCAGTCGTTCGTTTTCACCGAGACGCTCGTGCTACCGAAGCCGGATATCTACGTCTCCCATGCGGCGAAGAGCTTCGACGCCGAAGGAAACCTCATCGACGAGAAGCTCCGCGAGCGCATCAAAATGATGCTCGACGCGCTCGCCCGCTGGGCCGCGCTCCTGCGCCAGGGCGCGCTTTGAAAGCTCCGCCACAGCGCCGCCGCTGTTTCTGGGCGAAATCCGACATTCTCATCGCCTACCACGACAACGAATGGGGCGTGCCGCTCCACGACGACCGGGCGCTGTTCGAGTTTCTCGTTCTTGAAGGCGCGCAGGCCGGCCTCAGCTGGGAGACGGTGCTCAAGAAGCGCGAGAATTACCGGCGCGCGTTCGACCGCTTCGACCCCGCGAAGGTCGCGCGCTACGACGCGGCGAAAATCAAGAAGCTGCTCGCCGATCCCGGCATCATCCGCAACCGGCTGAAGATCGCGGCGGCGGTCACGAACGCGCGGGCTTTTCTCGCCGTGCAAAAAGAATTCGGCACGTTCGACCGCTTCATCTGGCAGTTCACCGGCGGAAAGACGAAGCGCAACCGCTTTCGCACCGTAAAGGATATTCCGGCGCGCACACCGGAGTCCGACGCGATGAGCGGCGAGCTCAAGCGCCGCGGCTTTACGTTCGTCGGCTCGACGATCTGCTACGCGCACATGCAGGCGACCGGCATGGTGAACGACCATGTGGTCGGCTGCTTTCGCCGCGACGAAATATAGACCTTGCTTCTTGGCCGAATCGAACTTAGCATTATTTCCGAGCAGCGGAGGTGATTATGGCGCGGCCGATCGCGGATATTCGGGGCTATCACGCACATATTTATTATACGCCGGAGACCAAATCCATCGCTGCGCGCGTGCGCGAAGGACTCGCGGAGTTCAACGTCAAGCTCGGCAGCTGGCACGACGAGCTCGTCGGGCCGCATCTGAAACCGATGTATCAGGCGCTGTTCGCTCCCGAGGAATTCGAGAAAGTCGTGCCGTGGCTCATGCTCAACCGCGAAGGGCTCGACGTCCTCGTGCACCCCGAGACCGGCGAGGGCAAGGGCGATCACCTTGACCGCTCGCTCTGGCTCGGCGACAAGCTCGGCGTCAATCTAAACGCCTTCAAGAAATAGATTGAGGTGAAGATGCCCGCGATCGTGCAAACATCGTTTCTGCTCGTCTGCTCGAATATCTTCATGACCTTCGCGTGGTACGCGCATCTGAAAAATTTGCAGGACAGGGCGTGGTATGTCGCCGCGCTCGTGAGCTGGAGCATCGCGCTGTTCGAATACCTGCTCCAGGTGCCGGCGAACCGCATGGGCTACACCGAGCTCAGTCTCGCGCAGTTGAAAATTATGCAGGAAGTCATAACGCTCGCAGTTTTCGCGCCGTTCGCGGTATTTTACATGCAGCAGCCGATCAAGCTCGATTATCTCTGGGCGGGGCTGTGCCTTGTCGGCGCGGCGTATTTCATCTTTCGCGGATAGCAAATTATGGCGGCAGAAGACGCGGCAAAGACGCCGCCCGGCCATCGCTCGGGCTACGTCGCGATCGTCGGGCGGCCGAACGTCGGCAAGTCGACGCTGCTGAACCGCCTGCTCGGGCAGAAGATCGCGATCGTCTCGCCCAAGCCGCAGACGACGCGCAACCGCATCGCCGGCATACGCACGACCGATAGTTCGCAAACGATTTTTCTCGACACGCCGGGTATTCACCGCGCGCGCTCGCTGATCAACCGGCGCATGGTCGACGTCGCGCTCAACACGCTGGGAGAAGTGGACGGCATTCTGTGGCTCGTCGACGCGCGCGAAGGGCTGCGCAAAGACGATGAGGAGATCGCCGACCGGCTGAAGCCGCTCGGCGCCCCCGTCATCGTCCTGCTGAATAAAATCGATCTCGTCGCCAAAGGAAAGCTGCTGCCGGTTATGCAGCGCTTGGCCGAGCTCCTGCCGGAGCGGGAGATCATTCCTATCACCGCGCTCAAAGGCGATGGCGTCGATCTCGCCCTCGATCGCATCGAGAAGCTGCTGCCGGAGGGACCGCGCTACTACACCGAGGGCGAGATCACCGACCAGACCGAGCGTTTTCTCGCCGCCGAGATCGTGCGCGAGAAAGTCTTTCTCCGCACGCGCGAGGAAATTCCTTACGGCACGGCCGTGACGATCGACGAGTTCACGGAAAAAACGGAGAAAAATCTCGTCGTCGTCAAAGCGACGATTCACGTCGAGCGCGAGACGCACAAGCCGATCCTCATCGGCAAGCGCGGCGCGATGTTGAAGGAGATCGGCACGCAGGCGCGCGAGGAGCTGGAAAAAATTCTGGCCTGCAAAGTTTTCCTCGAGCTGTTCATCCGCGTCGACCCCGGCTGGACGCAGGACCCGAACGCGCTGAACGAATTGGGATTGTAATGGCCGAGACGATCGAAAATATTTCTGCGAGCGCGGCGTTGCCGCGCCGCCTGCCGGTGCTGGCGCTGGTCGGACGGCCGAACGTCGGCACGTCGACGCTCTTCAATCGCCTCACGCGCGAGCGCAAGGCGATCGTCCACGATCTGCCGGGCGTGACGCGGGACCGCAACTACGGCACCGCCGAGTGGTCGGGGAGAAAATTTCTCGTCATCGATACCGGCGGCTTCGAGCCCGCAGCCGAGACGGCGCTGAAAAAGCAGGTACAGGAGCAGACGCGGCTCGCGATCGAAGAGGCGGACGCGATCCTATTTCTCTTCGACGGCAAAGCCGGTCTCAACCCGCTCGACCGCGAAGCCGTCGATCTGCTGCGTAGGGTGCCGAAGCCGGTTTTCTTCGCCGCCAACAAGATCGACAGCCGGGCGCGCGAAAACGGCCTCTACGAATTCTACGCGCTGGGCGTCGAGGAAATCCTGGCCGTGTCCGCCGAGCACGGCATCGGCGTCGGCGAGCTGCTCGACCGCGTCGTCAAAACGTTCCCCGGCGAGGAGACAGAGACGTCGACAGAGAAAGAGACGAAGCCGCTCGCGCTCGCCGTCATCGGCAGGCCGAACGTCGGCAAGTCGACGCTCGTGAATCGCCTGCTCGGCTACGAGCGCTCGGTGGTCGACGCGACGCCGGGCACGACGCGCGACGCGCTGGATACGCCGCTCGAATTTGCCGGCAGGTCGTACACGCTGATCGACACCGCGGGCATCCGGCGCAAGGCGCGCGTCGCCGACCGCCTGGAGCAATACAGCGTCGTGCGCTCGCTCGGCTCGATCGACCGTGGCGACGTCATCGTTTACATCATCGACGGCCCCGAGGGCGTGACGAGCCAGGACGCGCAGATTCTCGCCTACGCGGCCGAGCGCGGCAAAGGGCTGGTGCTCGCCGTCAATAAATGGGACGCCGTCGCGGCGGATAAAAAAGAGCCGCGCGCGTACCGGCAGGAAGTCTACCGCAAGCTGCCGTTCGTCGACTTCGCGCCGGTCAAATTCATTTCCGCGGCGACGGGGCAGGGCGTCGGGAAGATGATGGCGGCGGTCAAGAGCGTCGCGGCGGCCTACAAACTGAAAATACCGACGTCGCCGCTGAACCAGGCGCTGCGCGCGATCTTCGCGCAATATCAGCCTCCGCTCGCGCAGGGGAAGCCGGTCAAGTTTTTTTACGCGACGCAAATCGCCGTCGGCCCGCCGACGTTTGCGCTCTTCGTTAACTTCGCCCAAGGGATCGGCGCGGCGTACGAGCGCTATCTCGTCCACCAGCTTCGCCAGGCGCTCGGTTTCGAAGGCGCGCCGCTGAGATTGGTGATCCGCGGGCGGCGCGAAGAAGGCACAAATGTGCAAAGCAGGAGACGAAAATTGAATCCCGGGAAACGCCGCGGAAGATCGCGAAGGCGATCCTGAACGCGAGCGGCGAGAAAAATGCCGTCGATCTCGGCGGAAATCTTGACTTATTGCTCAATTCACCGTAGTCACACTAGACGCAACCTGCCAGCCTTGAGGGCCGCGGCTGGAATTTGGCGCGTTTTTCGCATACCATTATAAGGCTGTGCTCGGCGGCCGGCATCTCCGGTACACGCGGGCAAGGTAAAATGGAGACAATCGCCGACATCGCGGCGTCTTCGGCGCCGCATGCGAGCGCGGCCGCGCCGTGGCTCGCGCTCGCGCGCGTTCGCGGTCTCGGGCCGACGACGTTCAAAAAGCTGGCGGATTTTTTCGACGATCCGATCCGCGCGCTGTCCGCTCCCGCGGAAACGCTCGCGAGAGTTCCGGGACTCGACCGGCCAGTTGCCGAAGGACTGCTGCGCTTTTCGGAATGGGACGAGATCCAAAAAGAGCTGACGCGCGCCGCCGCGGCGGGTGCGAGCATCGTGCCCTATAGCAGCCCGTTGTACCCAGCGCGGCTGAAGGCGATCGCCGATCCGCCGCCGTTTCTCTACGTCAAAGGCGAGCTCGCGGGCAGCGACGAGCGCGCGGTCGCAATCGTCGGCACGCGCGCGGCGAGCGAATACGGGCTCGGCCTGACGCGCGAGCTGAGTCGCGGACTCGCCGCGCTCGGCTTTACGATCGTAAGCGGCATGGCGCGCGGCATCGACGCGGCCGCTCATGAAGCGGCACTCGACGCCGGCGGCCGGACGATCGCCGTCCTGGGCTCCGGCATCGACGTGATTTATCCGCGCGAAAACGAGAAGCTCTACCGGCGCATTTGCGAGCGCGGCGCCGTCGTCTCGGAGTTGCCGATCGCGACGCCGCCGCTCTCGTTTCATTTTCCGGCGCGTAACCGCATCATCAGCGGTTTCGCCGTCGGCGTCGTCGTTGTCGAGGCCACCGAGAAGAGCGGCTCGCTCATCACGGCGGCGCTGGCGCTCGAACAGGGCCGCGAGGTTTTCGCGGTTCCCGGCGCCGCGGGCGCGAGCCGCAGCCGCGGCCCGCACCGCTTGATCCGCCAGGGCGCCAAGCTCGTCGAGCGTGTCGAAGACATCATCGAAGAAATCGCTCCGCAGCTGGTTCCGCGAGCCGAGACGGCGGAGAAACCTCAACCGGTGTTGCCGGCCGATTTGAGCGCGGAAGCGAAAAAAATATTTGCGCTTGTCGCCGGCGCTCCGCGCCAGATCGATGAAATCATCGAGCAGAGCGGCATCAGTCCGGGAAAAACTTCCGAGATTCTGCTCGATCTCGAGATCCGGGGATTGCTCAGGCAATTGCCGGGAAAAAAATTTCAGGTAATGTAACGACCGGGGCTTAAAACAAATCCCCGCGATTATTCATTAAATTTTTATGGCAGCTAAGAATCTGGTCATCGTAGAATCGCCCGCAAAGGCGAAGACGCTCGGCAAATATCTCGGCCGCGATTTTCAGGTAAAGGCTTCAGTCGGCCACATCGTCGATCTGCCCAAGAGCAAGCTTGGCGTCGACATCAAGAAAGACTTTAAGCCGGATTTCCACGTCATTCAGGGGAAGAAGAAGGTTGTCGACGAGCTCAAGTCGGCGGCGAAGGGCAAAGACAATATCTATCTTGCCTCCGACCCCGATCGCGAGGGCGAGGCGATCGCTTGGCACATCGCCGATCAGCTCGGGAAAAACCATTTCCGCATCCACCGTGTGCTGATCAACGAGATCACGCGCAAGGCCGTACAGGACGCGATCGCCAACCCGAAGAAGCTCGACAAGCAGAAGTTCGAAGCGCAGATCGCTCGCCGCATCCTCGACCGTCTCGTCGGCTATCAGATCAGTCCGATCCTGTGGAAGAAAGTGCGCCGCGGCTTGAGCGCCGGCCGCGTGCAGTCGGTCGCCGTGCGGCTCGTGTGCGAGCGCGAGCGCGAGATCAAGGCGTTCGTGCCGGTCGAGTACTGGTCGCTTACGGCGAATCTCGAAGGGCGTCTGCCGCCTGCCTTCACGGCGCGGCTGACGCAGTGGCGCGGCGACAAAATCGACAACAAGGACAAGCGCATCGAAAACGAAGCGGCGATGCGCGAGATCACCTCGGGGCTCGAAAGCAAATCGTGGACGATCACCGACGTCGAGAAAAAAGAGCGCCGGCGTTTCCCCACGCCGCCGTTCATCACGAGCAAGCTCCAGCAGGAGGCGTCGCGCAAGCTCGGCTTCCAGCCGCAGCGCACGATGCAGATTGCCCAGCGTCTCTACGAAGGCGTCGAGCTCGGTGACGAAGGCTCGGTCGGCCTCATCACGTACATGCGGACCGATTCGACGCGCGTCTCGAACGACGCGATCAACGATGTGCGCCGCTTCGTCGAGGGACAGTACGGCAAGTCGTATGTGCCGGAGAAGCCCAACGTCTACCGCTCGAAGAAAAGCGTGCAGGACGCGCACGAGGCGATCCGCCCGACGTCGATGGATTATCCGCCGGAGCGCGTCCGCCGCTTCCTCAGGCGCGAGGATTTCGCGCTCTACTCGCTCATTTGGGCGCGCTTCGTCGCGAGCCAGATGGGTCCTGCGGTCTACGATCAGACCGGCTTCGACATCCAGGTCGGCGACGCCTTGTTTCGCGCCACCGGACAGCAGCTCAAGTTCGACGGGTTCATTCGCGTCTACACTGAAGGCCGCGACGACGGCGACGACGAACAGGACGCGACGCTGCCCGACCTCAGGCCCGGCGATACGCTGAAGCTGCTCGGCCTCGAGCCGCGCCAGCACTTCACGCAGCCGCCGCCGCGCTTCACGCAGGCGACGCTGATCAAAGAGCTGGAGGAGGACGGCATCGGCCGGCCGTCGACGTACGCGAGCATCGTCTCGAATATCCTGAACCGCGAGTACATATCGCTCGACGAGCGGCGCACGCTCGCGCCGACCGAGCTCGGTTTTCTGGTTACCGATCTGCTCGTCGACGCTTTTCCGGATATTCTCAACGTCAAGTTCACCGCCGGCATGGAGGACGTGCTCGACAAGGTCGAGGAGGGGAAGCAGGACTGGCAGAAGGCGATGAAGCGCTTCTACAGCTCCTTTTCAAAAGACCTCAAGAAGGCCGATAAGGAGATGCGCGACGTCAAGCGGCAGGAGGTGCCGACCGACATCGCGTGCGAGAAGTGCGGCTCGAATATGGTGATCAAATGGGGCCGCAACGGCGAGTTCCTCGCCTGCCCGCAGTATCCCGAGTGCAAAAATACCAAAAACTTCACGCGCGGCGAGAACGGCGAGATCGAGGCCGCCAAGGAAGAAGAGATCAACGAAACCTGTGAGCAGTGCGGCCGGCCGATGGTGCTGCGCTGGGGCAAGTACGGACGGTTCCTCGGTTGCAGCGGCTACCCCGAATGCAAGAACATCCGCGGCCTCGAGAAGCCCATCGACACGGGCGTGCAATGCCCGGAATGCAAGCAGGGGAGCCTGCAGCAAAGAAAATCGCGGCGCGGGAAATTGTTCTACAGCTGCGAGCGCTACCCCGATTGCAAGTTCGCGGTTTGGGACAAGCCGGTCGCCGAAGCCTGCCCGCAATGCGGCTTTCCCATCACCGTCGAGAAGATCACCAAGCGCGCGGGCCGCGTGCGCCAATGCCACAAAAAAGAATGCGGCTACAAGCTCAAAATCGAAGACGCGCCGGTCGAACACATTGAGGCGCAAGTCAAAAGTTAAAAGTAAAAAGTTCCGGCTTTTCGCCTTTTTTCTTTTGCCTTGACGGCATCGTCATTTTCCCTTTTCATATTCTCACATGACACGTCCCGTGGTTATCATCGGCGGCGGCCTGGCCGGCGCAGAGGCTGCCTGGCAGCTCGCGCGCCGCGGCGTCGGCGTCGAGCTTTATGAGATGCGCCCGCAGCGCGCGACGGAGGCGCATGCGACCGCGGATCTCGCTGAGCTCGTGTGCAGCAACTCGTTACGCTCCGCGTCGCTGACCAACGCCGCCGGCCTCTTGAAAGAGGAGATGCGGCGGCTCGATTCGCTGATCATCCGGACCGCCGAAGCGTGCCGCGTGCCGGCCGGCAGCGCGCTCGCCGTCGACCGCGATCGCTTCGCCGCCGCCGTCACTGCGGAGGTCGAGTCGCTGCCGGGAGTCAAAATTATCCGCGCCGAGTTAGAAGCCGTTCCCGCCGACGGCGTGACCATCGTCGCTTCCGGTCCGCTGACTTCGCCGGCGCTGTCGCGCTCGCTCGAATCGATGCTGGGTGCGCGCCAGCTCTATTATTATGATGCCATCTCGCCGATCGTCACGGCCGAGTCGATCGATAGGTCGATCGCCTTTTCGGCTTCGCGCTATGACCGCGGCGGTGACGACTACATCAACCTGCCGTTCACGCGCGAGGAGTACGAAGCGTTTATCGACGCGCTGCTCGCGGCGGAAAAAGTGCCGGCGCACGATTTCGAGGACTTGCGCTACTTCGAGGGATGTCTGCCGATCGAGGAGATGGCGCGGCGCGGGCGCGAGACGCTGGCCTTCGGACCGATGCGGCCGACCGGTCTCACCGATCCGCGCTCGGGGAAAAGGCCTTTCGCCGTCGTCCAGCTGCGCCAGGAGAACCGCGAGCGGACGCTTTACAACATGGTCGGATTCCAGACGAAGATGACCTATCCCGAGCAGAAGCGCGTCTTCGCGCTCGTTCCGGGCTTGGCGCACGCGGAGTTCGTCCGCTTCGGCAGCCTTCACCGCAACACGTTCATCGACGCGCCGCGCCAGCTGCGCCCGACGCTGCAATGGCGCGCGCGACAGCATATCTTCTTCGCCGGACAGATCACCGGCGTCGAGGGCTACATCGAATCGGCGGCCTCGGGTCTTCTCGCCGGCATCAATGCCGCGCGTCTTGTGCGCCGCGAGCGCGCCGTCGCCCCGCCCGCGACGACGGCTTTGGGGTCGCTGCTCGCTTACATTACCGATCCGGAGCGCAAAGACTTCCAGCCCATGAATGTGAATTTCGGCATTTTGCCGCCGCTCTCGCCAGCACCGCCGAAGAAAATAAAAAAAGAGCTCATGGTCGAGCGGGCGCTCGCCGATATCGAAATCTGGCTCGCGGCAATCGGCGAGCAGCGCGGCCCGTCTCCCGCCCTGAAAGTTCAAAGCCATTAGGTATATTCTCGACTTGCATCCGGACACGTGAAACGGGTAACTGTTTCTCGTTATGTCCAAATTCGCTGCCATCGACGTCGGAACGAACACGATCCTGATGCTGGTCGCCGACGTCGCTGCCGACGGCTCCTTCACTGTCCTCAATGATCGCAGCGAAATCCCGCGACTCGGCCAAGGCGTCGACCAAACGCGCTCGCTGTCGGGCGCGGGGATGGAGCGCGCGATGGCGGTGCTGCGCGAATACATGCGCGAATGCCGGCAGTGCGGCGTGGACGAAGTCGTGGCAGTCGGCACCAGCGCGCTGCGTGACGCTGTTAACGCCAAAACTTTCATCGAGCGGCTGAAGCGCGAGTTGAAAGTCGACCTGCGGGTTCTCTCGGGAGCGGAAGAGGCGGCGTATTCCTATCTGTCGGTACGTAAAGGGCTGAATATCGACGCCTCGCAGGTGCTCGTCGTGGACGTGGGCGGCGGCAGCACCGAATTCATCTGGGCGCGCGACGGCAAGCTCCAGGGCTGGGCCAGCATCGATGTCGGCGCCGTGCGCCTGACCGAGCGTCACTTCCGCAGCGATCCGGTCTCGCCGGATGAATCCGCTCGCCTCGTCGCGGCCGTGGATCAATCGCTCGGAAAGTTGCAGGCCGACTGGGGCGGAAAGATATCGGCTCCCGTAATGGTCGGCATCGCCGGAACCTTCACCACGATGGCTGCAGTGCAAAAGGGGCTGCGCCATTATTCGCACAGCGAGGTGCACGGCTCCCGCTTGCGCCGCGCCGAGATCGAGCGCCAGGCGGCGCTGTATCAAGCGAAGACCGTCGCCGAGCGCAAGCAAATCGCCGGCCTCGAGCCGATGCGCGCCGATGTCATTCTCGCGGGCGCGCTTTTGATCGAGAGGATTCTGAATCTCTTCGGCGTCGACGAAGCGATCGTCAGCGATCAGGGCATACGCTACGGAGTGCTGTACGAAAAAATCGGCAACCGACTCTCTCCGGCAGGCAATCAGCAGAGAAAAAAAATTTGATGGCGCTAAAAGCCGAGGGCTCGCTGCTGAAAATTTTTTTCCAACTTTTTTTGTTGACATTTCTTTGCGGATTCGGAATTATGGCGCCTGTTTTTCAAAAAATTTTTAGCGACAAATTTTTAATCGTCGTCACACGAACGTAGAGGGAGGGACGCATGACGAAAGGGGATCTCGTCAACGCGGTGGCGAAAGCGGCGGGGCTGAACAAGTCGACGGCGGGAGAAGCCGTGGACGCGATCTTCGACAGCCTTGCGCGGGCCATCAAGAAAGACAAGCGGTTTCAGGTCCCGGGGTTCGGCACATTTACCGTGCGGTCGCGTAAAGCGCGAAAAGGCAGAAATCCGCAGACGGGCGATGAAATGGCCATCAAAGCGAGCCGCACGGTCGGTTTTAAACCGGCGCCGGACTTGAAGCGCGGCTTGTAACCCCTGGGATTCATTATCATCAGGGCCGCCACGCGCTGTGGCGGCCCTTTTTATTTGGACTTGATATGAGTACAATGACGCAAAAGATACTCCGGAATTGCTAGGCAATTTATGGCGTTAACCGGCAAGAAAATCTGGCTCGACGGCGAGATGATGGACTGGGACAAGGCGAAAGTTCACGTCCTGACTCACGCGCTCCATTACGGAACGGGATATTTCGAGGGAATCCGCTGCTATGCTCTGGAAGACGGCCGCTCGGCCGTGTTCCGGCTCGACGAGCACGTCCGGCGATTGTTCGATTCGGGAAAAATCCTCGGTTTTCCTCTTCCGCGCAGCTTCGAGGAGATCAAAAAGGCCATTCTCGACGTCGTGCGCGCCAATGGGCTGAAAGAATGCTACATACGGCCGATCGCCTTCGTCGGTCTCGGAGAGATGGGGCTTTACGCGCCGGACAATCCGATCCATATCGCGATCGCCGCTTGGTCGTGGGGCGCCTATCTCGGCGATGACGGCATCAAAAACGGCATCCGGGCCAAGGTGTCATCCTACACACGCCACCACGTGAATGTCATGATGACGAAAAGCAAGGTGTCCGGCAACTATATCAACTCGGTGCTGGCGAAGAGCGAAGTGAAAAACGCCGGCTATGACGAGGCGATCATGCTCGATCCGGACGGATACGTAGCCGAAGCTAGCGGCGAGAACATCTTCATCGCGCGCGGCCGTCGCATCAAGACGACCCCGCTGACTTCGATTCTCGCCGGCATCACGCGCGATTCCGTGGTCGAGCTGGCGCGAGACAAGGGTTACGAAGTCGTGGAGGAGCGGTTCACGCGCGACGAGCTTTACACCGCCGACGAGGCTTTCTTCACGGGCACGGCGGCGGAGCTGACTCCGATCCGCGAAGTGGACAACCGCAAAGTGGGAGAACGCTGCCCCGGGCCGGCGACGCACGAGTTACAGAGCGCCTTTTTCGACATCATCAAGGGAAAAGACAAGAAGTATTCCCGCTGGCTTGCCTACGTTTGAACTCACGATCGTTGTCGCCGATTGAAAACGTTCGCTGGGGAAGCGCCGCATGGCCGAGAGAAAGCTTGCGCTTAAGGTCACCATGCTGCCGAAGGACACGAACGCGCGCGGCACGATCTTCGGCGGGATTATTTTGAGCCACATCGACCTCGCCGGGGCGGTGACCGCGCGCGAGTACGCGGCGAAGGATTTCGTTACGCGCGCCATGCACGAGGTCGGTTTTATCGCTCCGGTTTACGTCGGAGATGTGGTAAGCTTCTATACGGAGGTTGTAAAAGAAGGCAGGACCTCGGTCACGGTGCGCGTTGACGTCGAGGCAGAGCGCTATAGCGAGCCGAATAAACGGGTGACTGTCACAAAGGCGGAGGTGGTGTATGTGGCGATTGACGACAGCGGCAAAACAACGCCGTTACGTTGAGCGATGAAACAGGCGCTCTCCGGCACCCTGTTTTTCATTGTCCTGTCGGCGGCGCCTGGCGTGTATGCCGCGCAGCAGTCCATCGGACGCGTCGGCTGTCCGCACTGCATCAACGACGGCTCGGAAACTTCCAATCTGCTGCAGCAGGCCGATTCTCTTTACGCCGCGTTCAAAACACGCGAGGCGTTGCACGCGCTCGCCCGTGTACTCGAACTCGAACCCAACAACTTCGAAGCGCTGGCTAAATCTGCGCGCGGCCACATCGACATCGGCGACTTGATTCCCGATTCGGACCCGAACGCCAAGGAAAAAAAGCTCAAGGAATTCCTCATCGCCGAGGAATTCGCCCGCAAGGCGGTAAAGATCGACCCGCACAATACCTGGGGCCATTTTTACGTCGCGGCGTCTCTTGGCAAAATTGCCTCGCAGTCGCCGACGTCGAAACAGATCGATCTCGCCGGCGAGATTCGCGCCGAGGTCGAAAAGGCGATCGAAGCCGATCCGCAAAACGGCTTCGCCTATCACATTTACGGCGTATGGCACCGGCGCATGGCGGAGGTCGGCGGCGCGAGCCGGATGTTCGCCTCGGCCTTTATGTGGCGCTCGATACCACGCGGTGATTTAAACACCTCCGTCGATTATTTGAAAAAAGCGATTTCAATCAACCCGACGGTGATCTCACATCACCTGGAACTGGCCAAGACCTACGTCGATCTGGGCAAATACGATCTCGCCCGGACGGCGCTCAAAAACTCGCTCGGCCAGCCGATCCAATTCTCGGACGACGCCAAGCACAAACGCGAGGCGGAAAAACTTCTCGCCGAGATCAGCGACCGTTAGCGGCGGCAGCCCGTACCGACATATTCCTGCAAAAAGGAAAACACCGCCTTGGCGATTCCGTCGAGCGGCAGGCGGTGGCCGGCGTCGGGGAAGATCACCGTCCGGTGCGGCAAGCGCGCGGCGGTCAGACTTTGATCGAGCATCTCAGCCTGATTGACGGGAAGCAGCGGATCTTTCGCTCCGTGCAGCACCAGCGTCGGAACACCCCAGCGACCGACTTCGGGAAGAACGTTGAAAAGCTTGGGCTGCGCCATACCGGTCGGATTGAGGACTTGCCGAATCCATTCGGCGGACGTGTCGCGATAAAGCTCGCCGAGGTCATAAGCCCCCGAATGGAGCACGACGGCGCGCAGGTGCGGCAGCCGCGAGATCGCCGCGGCGGTGAAGACCGCGCCGCGAGAAAAGCCGTAGAGTACAATTTTTTGCCTGTCGATCCACGAAAGCCTGGTAAGCGCTGCAATGCCGTCGTTGAGCACGCCGGTGACCACTTCCCGGTCGGCGCCGTTCGCGACTTCGGTGGCGCCGTATCCGGGAAGCGAAACGGCGACGGCCGCGTAGCACAGATGCTTCGCGAAAAGCTCCGCGACGGGGGTCAATACCTCCGCGCCTCTGCCGCTTCTGCTGTGGCCGTGCACCAAAACGATGAGCGGGAAAGGGCCTTTGCCCTCGGGTCGCACAATAAACGCTTCGGCCTTGCCTCCCTGCGTTTCATAAAAAAATCGTGTCGCCGCCGCCGGCGCGGCGTTTTCGAGCTGGCTCAACTCCGCATTGTGCACGCCGCCGCAGCCGGTGAGACCGGCGAGCGCAAAAAGAACCGTGATCGGTTTCCACATGAAGCTATTTTCTAGACCTATTTGCGCGAAATCAAACGCGCGGTTGCGCGGGCGCAGAGCATCGAGTATTTATGCGTGAAATGAGAGCGAGCCGATGGCTTTTTGTCTTGCTCGTCATCGCAGCCCCGACGCTCACCGGCTGCGGCGGGGCGAAATCCTCGAAGGGTGTTCTCCGGGTCGGCTTCGTGCCTTCCGAGAACGTCCAGCAGGTTGCGCAAAACGCCCAGCCGATCGTCGACATTCTGCACAAAGAGCTCGGCATGGACGTCGAGCCGTTTGTCGCGACGGATTATACGGGCGTGGTCGAGGCGCTGCGGGCGAAAAAGCTCGACATCGCTTTTTTAAGCCCTGCTTCCTACGTCCTAGCGAAGAACGAGGCGAACATCCAGGTCGCGCTGAAGTCGCATCGCAAAGGCCGCGCCGCGTATTACGCCGCGATCATCACG
Organism: Pseudomonadota bacterium; assembly: GCA_021324155.1. Taxonomy (GTDB): domain Bacteria; phylum Desulfobacterota; class Binatia; order UBA9968; family UBA9968; genus JAJPJQ01. The sequence continues at coordinate 44,110 of JAJPJQ010000046.1, read as the reverse complement.
CGGTCGGACAGCGGCATCAAGACGCTGAACGATCTCAAGAACAAGACCTTCGCTTTCGGCGACCCGCTCTCGACGACCGGCCACATCATCCCGCGCAAGATGTTTTTGGAGCAGGGCATCGATCCGGGCAAGGACTTCGCGCATGTCCTTTATTCCGGCGGCCACGACGCGACAGTCCTAGCGGTACTACACCGCAAGGTCGACGCCGGCGCGACGTTCGCCAATTTCACCGACGGCAAGGACGCCGCCTGGATGCAGTATTTGAAAAATCCCGAAGAGCAGCAGCAGATCCGCGCGATCGCCTACTCGGAGCCGATTCCCTCGGACAATCTCGTCTATCGCGCGGATCTCGATCCCGCTGTGGCCAAGAAGATCACCGATACCTTCCTGGCTCTCGGCAAAGATCCAGCGGGACAGAAGATGCTGCGCGACCTCTACCAGATCGACGGTTTTATGCCCGCCAGCGATCAAGACTACGATTCGGTGCGCGCGGCCTTCAAGAGCGCCGGCATTAATCTTAAAGAAGCACTCAAGAAAAAATAACTATAAAATAACTATAAATGGAGTGATGGAGTAATGATAGTAATTACAACACTCCGATACTCCAGCACTCGAATACGCCTGCACGGGCATGTCGATTTTAGAGATCAGGGGGCTGCACAAGAGCTACGGCGCGACACAGGTGCTCGCCGGCATCGATCTCAGCGTCGAAAAGGGCGAGTTCGTGGGCGTCATCGGGCTGTCGGGCTCGGGAAAGTCCACGCTGCTTCGCTGCGTCAACCGCCTCGTCGAGCCGACCGGCGGTGCGATTTACCTGCCGCGCGCGACCTTCGCTCCCGCCGCCGACGGCGCGAAGATCGACGTTGCAAAGCTGGGACGGGCCGACATGCGGCTCTACCGGCGCAGAGTCGGCATGATCTTTCAGCACTACAACATCGTCAAGCGCCTGACGGTGATTGAAAACGTCCTCTCCGGCGCGCTCGGCTACCAGTCGAGCGTGAAGAGCTGCCTACGGTTTTTCAGCCGTGACGAGCGCCGTCAGGCACTCGTCAATCTCAAGCGCGTCGGCCTGCTGCCGCACGCCTACAAGCGCGCGGACCAGCTTTCCGGCGGCGAGCAGCAGCGCGTCGCCATCGCGCGCACGCTGATGCAAAGCCCTGCGCTTATTCTCGCCGACGAGCCGGTGTCGAGTCTCGACCCCAAGCTCTCGCGCGTCGTACTCGATATTTTAAAGCGCGTCTGCCGTGAGGACGGCATCACGGCGCTCGTGAGCCTGCATACGCTCGACCTGACGCGCGAGTACGCCGACCGGGTCGTCGGTCTCAAGGAAGGACGGGTTTTCTTCGACGGCCCGGTGAAGCAGCTGACCGACGCGGTCGTGGAGGACATCTACCAAAGAAAATAATTATCGGAGTCGCGAATGAAAACGCATCCCGCCCTGATCCTGCTCGCGTTTTTCTTTCTCTCGTTTCCGCATTCAGGCGGCGCCGCCGATGCGAACGGCACGGCGGAAAAAGTCACGCTCAAATGGCTCGGTGTCGTCGGCTGGGACATCCGGGTCGGCAAGACGACCATCCTGATCGATCCGTTTCTCACGCGCCGGACGGCCGCCCGCGAGCGCGAGTGGCAGTCCGACGAGGCGGCCGTGCTGGAGCAGATTAAGGCGGCCGACTACATCTTCGTCGGCCACAGCCATGCCGACCATGCCGCCGACGTTCCGTTTATCGCGAAAAAATTCGGCGCTAAGGTCATCGGCTCACAAACCACTGCCAACCTCATGCTGAGCGCCGGCATCGATCGCGCTCGATTGACGGCGATCAAGGGCGGCGAGAAATTGGACTTTGAGGATTTTTCCGTCGAGGTGATCGAAAGCCGCCACGGCGTCCCGCAGGGACAGTACGAAGTCAGCGAGACGAAAGAGCTCGTCTCGCCGGTGAGCCGGATCCTCGGCCGGCATTTCGTCGAGGGCGGCAGCTTCGTCTACGTCTTCACCTTCGGGAACCGCAAGGTGCTGCACCAGAGCACGGCCAATTTCGTCGAAGCAAAGCTGCCCGGTCTGAATCCCGATTGGGCGCTGCTCGCCGAGCCGGGCCGCGCTTACGATCTGAAGAGCGCTCTCAAGGCGCTCAAGCCTAAGACGATCATCATGCAGCACTTCGACGAGTGGCGCGCGCCCTTTTCTCAGGCGCTGCCGCCTCCTAGGCGAAAACGAGCCGAGCGCTTCAAGCGCGATATTCTCGCGGTCGAAGGCGCGATCAAAGTCATTATCCCGGAGTTTTTGAAGACCTACACGCTGGAATAGCGAGCTAGCCGATCAATCCCAGATATCTCCAGAAGGGAATCGCCGCGATCAGCGCGAGCAGGTAGGCGACCGCGTAGATCGGATTGATCCGCCCCATCAGGCGGTAGGAAAATCCCTTTCCCTCGGTCGTCGCCATCGCGAGGGTGTGCCAATCGACCTGGAACGGGAAGAACCACACTTCGGTCGCGATCAGAATCAGCATGATGATGATCCACGGGCTAATTTGCATGTCGACCGCGAGCGGGATCAAAACGATCGACAGCGTGATGACCGCGAGGCCGCTCGTGAAAAAGAGCTTCATGACATAGATGAACAGCGCAATCATGATGAACGAGACCGCCGGGTAATCGACATACGGCATGATTACCGGCGAGATGAAGCCGACCAGCCACTGGTCGATCTTCGCCTTAGTGAGAATCGAGGGAATGCTGAGCGTCGCCCCGAGATAGATGAGCATTTCCCAGTCGATGCCCTTCTTCACCATGCCCCAGCCGAGCACGCCGGAATTGATCAACACGCAGAGGCCGATCAGTGAGATCCAGGCGCTGTCGATCTTGTGGTACGGCTGAGTCAGCCATCCGCCGACCATGAACACGAGCATCGTGAGCGTGATCCACTCGTTCTTCGACACCGGTCCCAATATTTCCAGTTGGTTCTCGACCATCTTGTACGAGATCTGCGGCTTCGACTCCGGCGGATACAGAAAGACGATCGCTACGACCATGATAGCGATCACGACGAGCGTCGGCGGCAGCGCGGCGACGAACCAGTAGCCCCAGGTGAACTGCGCGCGCACGTCTTTTGGCAGAAGGCCCCAGGCGAGCAGGTTCGAGGTCGACCCGGTGAGGTACAGAAAGCCCAGCTGGCCCAGGCCTAAAAACGTTGCGGCGAAAAGACCGGTCGAAGCCCTCGAAGGCGTCTTGTAACCCAAGCTCTCGGAGAGGTTCAGCAGCATCTGGCTGCTGATCGCCGTGCGCGCGGTCTGCTGGGGAATCAGCGCGGTGATCACGACGCCCATGAAGCCCAGCGCGGTAATCTGCCAGTAGTAGGTCAGCGGAAAAAAGCGCACGAGGCCGAGCGAGAGCCGATAAAATAATCCTGAGCTCGTGATTGCCGCGCCGAGCCCCAAGACGCCGAGTGTCATGAACCAAGTTGTGCTCGCGAAGCCGCCCAGCGCCTCTTCGGGAGGACTTAAGCCCGTCAGGATCATGGCGAGAACGAAGATGAGCGCCACGCCGTAGTCGGGAAAAACCCAAAACGCCCAGAAAATGAGCGTCAGCGCGAGCAGCGCAAACGGCCGCATACCGTCGGCCTCGAGACCGATGTCGGGCTGGACGAACCAAAGATAGGCCCAAACCGTGACGCCGAGGATGCCGCCGATCCAGCGGCTCATCGAGGGGCGGCGAAAGCCCGAAAGCGCCGCGTAAGCGCGCGACCAGCGCCGGTGCTCGGCGGTATCTTGCGCGCCGGCGGCCAGCGCACGCGGCTCCGGCTGTTCGCGAAAAGCTTCGCGCATATCGGTCGGCATCGACACGTCGCTTTTTTCCAGCAAATTGAGCGCGCCGCGCAGATAGTTCAGCGCCTGCGCATAATCCTTTTTCTCGACGAACGCGTTTGCCATCTGCTGATAACGCGCGACGGAGGCTGGCGCAGTCGACCCGGCGCGTTGCGAGAGGATTTCTTTGTACGTGCGCACGGCGCCGGTGAAATCTTCGAGGCGGGCGAGCGTATCGGCTTTGGTGTGGACTAGGCGGAGGTCGCGGTAGAAAATATCCGGCGGCATTTTCTCCAGCGCCTGCTTGAGAAGCGACGCCGAATCCGTCAGCAGATCGTCTTTGTGCGCCGCGATCGTGTCGGCGGCCGCGGACCATTCCTCGGCCTCTACGCGCTGGCGCAGCGCCGCGGCCCAATCCTTCAATTCCTCGAAGCGCGCGGCGAGGTGGGAATGAAGCCGGCGTTTGGCATCGTCACCTTCCTGCGCCACCAGCTTCGAGATCAGGAGATCGCGGAAAAAGCCGTGGAGTTGGCGGCGTCCGCCGTTAGTCGCGTGAATCAAGGGCGCGTGCGACGCTTCGATGTGCGCGAGGTAGCCTTTCGACCCCTCCATATCCAGCACAAATTCCATCGTCTCCGGATCGATGGTCTCCAGCAGCGCGGCGTGGCGGAAGAATCGCTGCTCTTCGGGCGGACGCGAGCCGTAGAATTCCTCGGCGAGGGAGTTGAAGGCCTCGCGGCCGGTCGAATAGGCATGCTCGACGCGCGCCAGACGCTTGCTCAAGACGGCGCAGAAATGCAGCGGCCACTGCGGGTGTTTTTCAATCAGATCGTTCCACGCGTCGCGCGAGAGGCGCCACACCGTCGTATCTTTGACGGCGACAACGGTCGCCGAACGCGGATCGCCCGAGAACAGCGCCATCTCGCCGAACGCTTCCTGCGGCCCGAGCACCGCGAGTGACTCCGATCGCCCGCCGAAGCCTTCGAGCACCACCTCGACCGCGCCGGAGTGGATCAAGTAAAACGCGTCCCCCACGTCGCCCTGCTTGATGATGGTCGTGCCGGGCGCATAGGTAAGCTCTTCGAGCTTTCCCAGAACTTTGGCGATGTCCTCGCGCGAGAGCGACGAGAAAATGGAGATTTTTTGTATCGTATCGGCGAGATCGGCCATGCTAGCGAACGACCTTGTCGGCTTTCTTCAACGTCTCGGGCGGGATCACGAGACCGATCGCTTTCGCCATGCGAAGGTTCACGATAAGGTCGTATTTGTTCGCGCGCTCCGCTGCGACGTTCGCAGGCTTCTCCCCGCGAAAGATGCGGTTGACGATACGCGCCGCCTGCCGGCCCATCTGGTAATAGCTCGCACCGTAGCTCAGCAGACTGCCTTTGATCGCCCAGTCGGCGCCTTCGAACATGCTCGGCATTCCGTTCTGCCGCGCCGCATCGAAGAGAAGCTCCGCCTGACTCTCGATGAGATCGTCCGAGACTTCGAAGATAGCATTCTCGTCGCTTTTCGTCAGTGAGGCGAGGGCGGTCTTCAGCTCATCCGGAGTCTTTATCGAATGCTCGCTGACCTCGAGGCCGTTGCGCTCGGCCGCCTGCTTCGCCGCGACGAAGTTCTCGCGCGCGAAAGCGTTATTCGGGTCGTAGAAGATGTGCACGCGGCGCACGCGCGGCGCGAACGTTTTCAAAATCAGCACGCGCTCCTCGACCGTGCGGCCGGAGAAGGCCGCGATCCCTGTGACATTGCCGCCCGGCCGCTCCATCGATTTGATGAACCCCATGGCGACGGGATCGGCGGGGTGACGGAAGACGATCGGAATCGTTTTGGTCGCCGTCATCGCCGCGCGCGTGGCACGCGTGCCGTTGGTGAAGATGAGGTCGATGCCGCCCTTGCGGGCGAGCTCCGCCGCCGCCGGATCGAGCGCCGCACTTTTGCCTTTCAGATCGTTGATCTCGATGACGACGTTCTTGCGCTCGGCGTAGCCCAGATCCTTGAGCCCTTCGCGCAGACCGCGGGTCGTCTGGTCCTCCGACGGACCCGACTGCGCGAGCAAAATCGCGATTTTCCAGGGGCGCGGCGCCGGGGCGGCGGCCGCTGCGGCGGCCGCGAGAAGCAGGGCGATGAAGCAGAGATGGAGAGCGATCCTTTTCATCGAGTCCGGTTTCCAGCGAGACTAGCCCAGGTGGAAGTTTTGGTCAACGTCGCCAACCGGCGCTTCGATGGACATTGTGCGGCCGTTGGAGTATGCATTTTTCTTCGAGAACCCATGAAGTTGCGCCTCCCGATCGCGCTCGTAATCATCGTCTTCTACAGCGCGACGGTCCGCGCCGCCGAGCTCACGATACTCCATACGAGCGAGCACCACGGCACGCTCCAGCCGATCGACGACGGACCCTACAAAGGCCTCGGCGGTGTCGCTCGTCGTGCGGCGCTGATCGAAAAGATCAAAGCGGAAGTCAAAAACGTCCTTTTGGTCGACAGCGGCGATCTCGTGATCGGCACCGCGATGTCATCGGTCTTTCGCGGCGCGCCGGATATCGAGGCAATGAATCTCATGGCTTACGACGCGCTCGGTCTCGGGAACCACGACTTCGACTTCGGCCTGACTCACTTGCGCGAGCTGAATACAAAGGCGCGGTTTCCCTTTCTTTGCACCAATGTGACGCCCAAAGAGAGCGGCATCTGCGACCATTACGTCATCAAAAAAGTCGGCGGATTGCGCGTCGGATTGCTCGGCCTGATCGGCCGGAAGGTCTTTCCCGATCTATTCGCGCCAGCTGTGACGAAAGACGTGCAGTTCCGCCATCCTTTCGAGGCCGCCAGAAGCGCGATCGCGGAGCTCAAGGGCCGCGCCGACCTGATTATCGCGCTGACGCACGAGGAGACCGACGAGGACCTGGAGCTCGCCCGGGCGGTGCCGGAGATCGATGTCATCGTCGGCGGCCACACGCCGGGATTTGGCGGACTGATTCTCGCCGGCGCTGGCAGGCCGTTGGGCGGTCGCGTCGCAGTAACGCCGCGCGCGCCCATTTTCGTCAAGAGCCATCAGCAGGCGCGCACGCTGGGGCGGCTCGACCTCGTCGTCGCGAAAAACAAGCGCAGCGCCGAGGCGCAAAACATCTTCATCGATTCGACGCTCGCCGAGGACCCGCGACTCGCCGCCCTGGTGCGCGACTACGCGCAGCGGCTCGAAGTCGAAACCAGCCGCGTCGTAGGATTCTCAGCGGTCGACCTGGAAGGCGAGAGTGTCGACGTGCGCTCGCGCGAGACCAATTTCGGCAATCTCCTCGCCGATCTCGCGCTAAAGCAGTCCGGCGCGGAGATCGCGCTCATCAACGGCGGCGCGATCCGCGGTAATATTCCCGCCGGTTCCGTGACGCTCAAGCAAATCATGCGTACGCTGCCTTATAACGATCCGCTCATTTCCGTCAAGGTGAAAGGCGGCGAGCTGCGGCAGGCGATGGAAAACAGTGTGAGTCGGATTCCGGAATCGGGCCGCTTTTTGCAGCTCGCCGGGCTCGAACTCCGCTTCGATCCCGCCGCGGCGCTCGGTTCGCGCGTCAAAGAGCTGCGCTTCAAAGGCGCGCCGCTCGAATCCGGCCGCGAGTACACCGTCGTCGTCAACCGCTTTGTCGCCGACGGCGGCGACGGCTATACGATGTTTCCCGGCGCGCGCGGCCGGGTGGATTTCCAGACCCCGTTGCGCGATCTCTTTTCCGAGGCGCTGGAGAAGGGTCCCGTGAGCGCGAAGGAAGAGGGGAGAATTCAGCGCGTGGAGAGCAAGTAAACCTCCGCGTCCCAAGAGATCCCGGAGGGCCAAGTGGCACAATCCGCGGGAGCCGATAACGATATATTTTCCGAAGCGCCGCCCGAGCCGCGGCGCGGGCCGCGCTTTTTTGTGGGCGCGGCCGCCCTGGTGCTCCTGCTTTTGTGGTCGTTCCAGGGCGCGAAGATCCGGCCCGCCGAGCTGGTGCGCGGCGTACCGCAGATCGTCGATACGATCAACCGCATGCTGCCGCCCGATTTCTCGAAGGTTACGGACGCGCAAAGCTACTTTCTTCCCGAAGGTCTCTCGCTTCCGAAGCTGCTGCTGCCGCTGCCGATGTCGGCGGAGGAGCAAAGGATCAAACGGCGCTGGTGGGAGGCGACGTTTCCCCAGACGATCGTAGGCGCGACGCTCGAGACAATCCAGATGGCGCTCGCCGGAACTTTCCTCGCGCTCATCGTGGCGTTTCCGCTCGCGTTCCTCGCCGCGCGTAACACGACGCCGCATCCGCTGGTGTACTCGGCGGTCCGCGGCATGCTCAATTTTATCCGTACGATTCCCGACCTCGCGCTCGGTCTGCTCTTCGTCGCTGCCGTCGGTCTCGGCGCGTTCGCCGGAACGATGGCGCTCTTCATTCACACCGCAACCGTCCTCGGCAAGCTGCTGTCGGAATCGGTCGAGAACATCGACGAAGGCGTCGTCGAAGCGATCCGCGCAACCGGCGCCGGCTATTCGCAGGTGCTCGCTTTCGCGGTCGTGCCGCAGATCCTGCCGGACCTGATCTCTTTCACGCTGTACCGTTTCGAGACGAATATTCGCTCGGCATCCGTGCTGGGCTTGATCGGCGCGGGCGGCATCGGTTATCTGATGAACACGAGCTTCCGCACGTTTCAGTATCAGGAGGCGGCCGCGATCGTCGTCGTCCTGATCGTTCTCGTCATGCTCGTCGATTACGGCAGCTCGCGGCTGAGAGAGTGGGTCGTATAAATCAAAAGTTTCGAGTTTCTAGTTCTAGTTTCGAGTAAATCGGGCCAGTACGAAAAGGCGATACGTCTCGAAACCCGAAACTCGTAACTCGAAACTGGAGTAGCTCAGACGAAAGGAAGTCATGATGAAATTGAATGTAGTCGGCGCGCCGGCACCGCGCATCGAAGGCGCGGAGAAGGTCGGCGGTAAGACGGTCTACACAGCAGACGTGAATCTCCCTGGGATGCTGTGGGGCCGTTGCCTGCGCAGCCCTTACGTCCACGCGCGCATCCTGCGCGTGAATACCGATAAGGCGAAGAAGGTAAAAGGCGTTCAGGCGGTTCTCACCGGCGCGGACCTGCCGCCCAATCGCGTCGGCTTGAGTCTTCAGGACACGCCGGTGCTAGCGCAGGGAAAAGTCCGCTTCATGGCCGAGAAGGTCGCCGCTGTCGCGGCCGAGGGCCTCGAAGCGGCCGACGAGGCGTTATCGCTGATCGAAGTCGAGTATGAAGAATTGCCCGCGATCTTCGATCCCGTCAAAGCGATGCAGCCAGGCGCGCCGCTCGTGCACGAGGAGCTGCCGTCGTATAAAGGCTTTCACGCGCCGCCGGAGACGCTGCCCAACGTCTTCGCGATTCAGAACTGGACCGCGGGCGACGTCGAGGCCGGCTTTAAAGAAGCCGACGTCGTCATCGAGCATACGTTCAAGACCGGCCTCGCGCATCAGGCTTACATCGAGCCGCATTCGGTCGTCGTCTCGGTCAGCGATGGAGGCGGCGTCGATATCTGGGCCTCCTGCAAGGCGCCGTTCCGCGTCAAATCCCATTTGTCGCGGCAGCTCGAGATTCCCAAAGACCGCATCCGCGTGCATGTCGTCGCCGTGGGCGGCGACTTCGGCGGTAAGGGCGCGCTAATGGACATTCCCATCTGCTACCACCTCTCCAAGGTGTCGGGGCGGCCGGTGAAGATGGTCATGACCTATAACGAGGAGCTGACCGCCGGAGATCCGCGCCATGCTTCGGTGATCCGCATCAAGAGCGGGGTCAAAAAGGACGGCACGATCGTCGCGCGCAGCGCGGATGTGATCTTCAACAGCGGCGCATACGCATCGTTCAAGCCCGGCGAGGTGCCGAACCTGGGCGGCGGCACGCACGCGACCGGCGTCTACCGCATTCCCAATTACGCGATTCGCTCGTACGGCATTTATACCAACGGCGTGCCGTGTGGCTATTATCGCGCGCCCGGCCAGCCGCAGACCGTCTTCGCCTGCGAATCGCACACCGATCTGCTCGCCAAAGCGCTCGGTCTCGACCCGCTCGACTTCCGTTTGAAGAACCTTATCGCCGACGGCTACAAGCTGCCCGGCGGCCGCGCCGTCGACAAGGTGCGCTGCCGCGAGACGTTGCTCGCGGCCGCGAAAAAAGCCGGGTGGGGCAAGCGGCGGGCCGAGGGCACGGGGCTCGGCATCGGCGTCTCGTTCCGCCATGTCGGCGGCTCGGGGCTCGCGAACGCGGAGATCGCCGCCGCGCCGGACGGTAAGCTCACGATCCTCACTGCCGTGCCGGACATCGGCACGGGAACGCACACGCTGCTCGCGCAGATCGCAGCCGAGGTGCTGACGATTCCGGCCGCGGACATCCGCGCGGAGATCGGCGATACCGAGACATTCGAGAACGACGCCGCGCCGGGCGGCAGCAAGATCACGAACATGAGCGGCCACGCGGTGCTGCTGGCCGCAGAGGCGCTGCGCGAGCAATTGACTGCTATCGCCGCGGCGATGCTCGGCTCGGCGCCGGACGACGTGAAGCTCGCGCGCGGGAAATTTTCCAACGGGAAAAAATCGGTCGCCTTCGCCGAAGTCTGCCGCCGCGCGTCCGGCGGGAACGGCGGCGTGCGTGTGCGCAAGAGCTACGAGGTGAAAGGCCGGTCGCCCGTCGCCGCTTTCGTGGCGCAGATCGCCGAGGTCCAGGTCGACCGCGAGACCGGGAAGATGGAAGTCAAACGAATGATCACCGCCCACGACGTGGGCACGGTCATCAACCCGCTCACGCACCAGGGACAGATCGAGGGCGGCCTCGTCCAGGGATTGGGTTATGCGCTCATGGAGGAGGTCGTGACCGAGAACGGCAAGGTCCTAACCGCGAGTTTCGGCGACTACCGTATCCCTGCGATTGCCGACATCCCGCCGCTCGACACCGTCCTGATCGAGGACCCCTCGGGGCCCGGTCCGTTCGCCGCCAAGCAGATCGGCGAGAACGGCATCATCGCGACCGCCGCGGCGGTCGCCAACGCCCTCGACGCGGCGGCCGGCGTGCGGGTGATGGACCTGCCGCTGACGTCGGAGAAAATTTACTTTGCGCTGAAGTCGCACAAACCCGCGGCGTAGAACCCAACGGTGCTTCGACAGGCTCGGCACGAACCGAATTGCATGTTGTCATCAAACGACATTCTTATTCCGTTCGCCCTGAGCTCGTCGGAGGGCTCCGAAATTAATGGCGGAGATACCATCGCTCCGCTCCCACCCGCCTATAAATCATAGACATTATTTTCTTCGCTGTGGTAAGGTCGAGCGGGGTTTCATTTCGATGATCCGCGTCGTCGGTCTGGTCGCCAAATACGAAGAGCCGAAAGCCGCCGAGATGGTCCGCTGGCTGGTGCCGTGGCTCAAGGAAAAAAAGCGCCACGTTCTGGTCGAGACCGGCCTGTATAAAAACGGAGCGCGCTCGTGCAGCAAGCAGCAGATGGCGAAAGGGGCCGATCTCATCGTCGTGCTCGGCGGCGACGGCACGCTGCTCAGCGTCGCGCGGCTGGTCGAGCGGCCCAACGTGCCGATCCTCGGCGTCAACATGGGCGGCTTGGGCTTCATCACCGAAGTCGCCGTCGACGAGCTCGAGAACGTGCTGGAGGAAACGCTCGACGGCCATTTCACCGTCGAGAAGCGCATGACGCTCGCGGTGAATCTCTATCGCAAGCGCAACAAGCCGAAAAAATTCCGCGTGCTCAACGACGCTGTCATTACCAAAGGCGCGCGCTCGCATATCATCGACCTCGAGACCTACGTCGGCAAGGAATATCTCTGCACCTACCGCGCCGACGGCCTGATCATCTCGACGCCGACCGGCTCGACGGCTTACTCGCTTGCTGCTGGCGGGCCGATTCTTTATCCGTCGCTCGGCGCGGTCTTGCTCTGCCCGATTTGCCCGCACACGCTCACGAACCGGCCGATCGTCGTGTCGAGCAAATCGACGATCCGCGTGACGCTCCGCTCGGCCGGCGACACGGTTTTTCTGAGTCCCGATGGGCAGCAGGGCATGCAGCTGCAGGACGGCGACGTCGTCGAGGTCTTGGACTACGGCGTGCCGGTCTCGCTCGTCCGCATGCCGTCGCGCGGCTACTTCGAAATCCTGCGCAACAAGCTCAAGTGGGGCGAGCGATAAGCCCGGTTCTTCCGTGCTGCGCGAGCTAAGAATCAAGAACTTCGCAGTCATCGACGAAGCGGCGCTCGAGCTCGAGGCGGGCCTGGTCGCGCTCACCGGCGAAACGGGCGCGGGGAAGACGATCGTACTCGGCGCGCTGGGCATCGCCGCCGGTGCGCGCGCTTCGACCGAACTCATCCGCCACGGTGAGGACGAAGCGAGCGTCGAAGCGCTGTTTGAATCGTTTCCGCCGGCGCTTGCGGAAAAACTCAAACACGCGGGGCACGATGTCGACGACGAGCTCGTGGTCAAGCGCGTCGTCAGCCGCTCGGGAAAAAATCGCGTTTACTTGAACGGCGGCTTGTGCCCGCTGGCGATTTTATCCGACATCGGTCCGGCGCTGATTCATATCTACGGCCAGCACGAACATCAGGCGCTGTTGAAGCCCGAAAGCCATCTGGAACTGCTCGACAGCTACGCCGGTCTCGACGAAAAAGCGGCGGACATGGCGCGCAAATACGCGGCGCTCGCCGCGGCGTGGAACGAGCTCAGCCGCGCGCGCGAGTCGCTGGAGAAGACGCGGCGCGAGGAGGAATGGCTGCGCTCGCAGATGGAAGAGATCGCGCGCGCCGCGCTGGAGCCCGGCGAAGAGGAGAAGCTGAAAGAAAAAAGAAACATTCTCATGCACGCCGAAAAGCTTTACCAGGGCTGCCAGGAAGGCGAGGAGCTGCTCTACGAAGGCGACGAGGCCGTGGCGGGCCGCGTCGGCCGCTACGCATCACGGTTGCGAGAACTGGCGCGCATCGACAGCGCGCTGAGCCCGGCGGTCGAGCTGCTCGATGCGGCCGCCGCGCAGCTCGAAGAGGCGGCGGCTCTGTTGCGTCGGCATACAGGTCAGGTCCGCTTCGATCCGGCGGAGCAGGAGCAAATGGAATCGCGGCTCGCGGAGATCGGCCGGCTCAAGCGAAAATATTCCGGCACGATCGAAGACATCGTCCGGCGCGGCGAGGAGATCGCCGCGCAGCTAAAGAGCCTCGAGCACGGCGCCGAGGAAATTCCGGCGCTGGAGCACGCCGTCGAGACGGCGCGCCGCTCTGCGTGGGAAGCAGCCGAGGCGCTCGCGCGCGAGCGCCGCAAAGCCGCGGGAAAATTCAAGAAAGAGATGGAGAAGGAGCTCGCCGCGCTCGGCATGGCGGGCACGAGCTTCGAGGCGCGCTTTGCCGACGATGCGGAAACGGCGGACGCGCCGCCATTCGCTGCCGGCGGGAAGCAATTGACCGAGCGCGGTACCGACGAGGTCGAATTTTATTTCTCGCCCAATCCCGGCGAGCCGGTCAAGCCGCTCGCGCGGATCGCCTCCGGCGGCGAGCTCTCTCGGCTCATGCTCGCGATCAAGTCGCTCACGCTCGCGCGCGGCGAGATCCCGACGCTGCTCTTCGATGAGGTCGACGCCGGCATCGGCGGCCGTGTGGCGGAAATCGTCGGACAGAAATTGAAGAAAGTCGCCGCCGCGCACCAGGTGATCTGCGTGACACACCTGCCGCAGATCGCCGCGCTCGCGGATGCCCACTACGCCATCGAGAAGGAAGTCGCTCGCGGGCGGACGTTCACGCGCGTCAAGCGTCTGGGCGAGCGCGAGCGCGTCGCCGAGGTCGCGCGCATGCTCGCCGGCGTCAAGGTGACCGACAAGGCGCTGCGTCACGCCGAAGAGATGGTTAGGAGCGGACGGTAAGACGCGGAAAAAAACGGGCCTCTGCGCCGCTGCGGCGCGGAGGCCCGTGATTGCTTGGCTGGAGACGACTTTACTGCGGCTGCGTCGTCAGAGTCGTGCAGAAACTGGTGCCGACGCTCGGATGCGGCTTCGCCGCCGCCGGGACGGAGACGCTCACGGAGCCGGCGAGCCCGACAGGAGCCGCTCCTTCGCCGAAGATCCTGACGAAATCGTCGACGCCCGCGGTTCCGCCGGCGGCCTGGGTGAAGGCGAACGATGTGCCGGCGGGAATCTGGTAGCGCGCCATCTCCTCGCCGTCGGCGTACAAAACTCTTAGAACTTTCGTTTCCGTGCTCCAATTCGAGACCGTCACATAATAGGTGAACTGGACGGCTTGGCCGCCGCCGAGCGTCGCGCCGCACTGCGCGCCGAACTCGACTTCAGTGGGGTTGGTGCCGTCGAACAGCGCGAAATCGGTCCGACCGCCCCCCGCGGCAGGGGCACCTTTGTTGCCGCCGGGGCCTTTGCCTTTGTCGGCGGCAGATGCGTTGGCGGCCAGAGCCGCAACGAGTAGAAAAGTAAAAAAGGCGATTTTAAATTTCATCAATCACCCTCCTTTCATAAGCTGCCAACCTATCATCCATATAAATTGCGGTTCAAGACCTCGGTCGCATTTCCTGAACGCTAGGTCTCGCGCCAATTTGGGATAGTACGCGTTAACGTCATCGCCATCATCACGGATTTGACTTTTTATCCTCACTCTCTTACCTTTGTCGTAACGCTCGAAGCATCCGATCAGCACATCGCGGGGCCGTAGCTCAGTTGGGAGAGCGCTTGAATGGCATTCAAGAGGTCGTGGGTTCGACTCCCATCGGCTCCACCAATTTCAGTTCCACTGCCGGCCAGCCACGTCCAGAATTACCCTGCAAGCACGGGGTCGGACGAATAAATCTTTCGAAGCCCGTACAAAATTAGACAGCCCCCGTTCCTCCGCCCGTATACGTTTACAGGTCGTATACTCGGAGGATGCAATGTTTCGAAAAACACTCGAACCATCCGCGAAAGCTTTAGCGCCGCGCACCGAAGATAACAACGAGGAGTTAATCAAGCGTAACGCCGATCTTTCGCACGCGCTGGAAGACAGCAAGCAGCTGCGCGAGCAGCTGCGCCAGTCGCAGAAGCTCGAGAGCATCGGCACGCTGGCGGCCGGACTCGTGCACGACTTCAATAACATTCTCCATATCGTCCAAGGATACGCCTCGGCCCTCGTCGAGCACAAGGTCGCGCCGGAAAAGGTCGTCAAGGCCGGCCGGGCTATCGTCCGCGCGGTGGAGCAAGGGACAGTCTTAGCGCGACAGCTGCTCGCCACCGCCGGCAAGAGCGAAGCGAAGCACGAGCCGACAGACGTCAACGGTTTGCTGCGACCGCTGGTCGACTTCATGACCGAGGCTTTTCCCACGACGCTTACGATTGTCTCGGAGCTCGACGGCGAAATACCGAACATCATGGCGGACGCGAATCAGATCAACCAAGCCGTGTTGAATCTTTGCGTCAATGCCAAGGATGCGATGGCCGGCGGCGGCAAGCTTACGGTACGGACCCGAACAATAGCCGGCATGGAAATTCGCAAACGCTTCCACGATGCCGAAGCGGAGCGCTATGTAAGCATCAGCGTGGCCGACACGGGGTCCGGCATGGAAGAGGCGACCAGGCGCCATATTTTCGAGCCCTTTTTTACCACCAAGGCGCCGGGCAAAGGAACGGGGCTCGGTCTCTCGGTAACCTATGCCATTGTCCAAAGTCAAAACGGCTTTATCGACGTCGCGAGCGAACCGGGGCGCGGCTCGACCTTCAATATCTATCTACCGATCCCGAAAGAACCGGCGGTATTAGCGGAGGCGGCGGAAACATTCGCCGCCAAGGAAGCGAAGACTCCAGCCGGACACGGCGAGACGGTTCTTTTCGTCGAAGACGAACTGGAGCAGCTGAAGTTGATGGAAACTTTCCTGACCGACGAAGGTTTCAATGTCCTGACGGCCAGAGACGGGGCAGAAGCGGTCGAAGTGCATCGCCGATTTAGAGACGCGATCGCCGTGGTGGTTCTCGACTTGGGACTGGCGAAGTTGAATGGCTGGGAAGCGTTTCGGATCATGAAACAAATGAACCCCAAGCTTAAAGGCATCCTCGCAAGCGGGTTTCTATCTGCCGAGGTAAAGTCGCAATTGGCAAATGGAACTTTAAGTGCACTCGTCCCGAAGCCGTATGAACCCCGCCAGCTGCTCACAAACATCGAGCGGGCGATTCACGCTTGATACGAGGATATTAGACATCAATCAAACGGTTCAAACGTAAATGGAGGTAATGCATCTTGGAACTCTTTATCCTTGGTATTTTGGCTTTATTAGCGGCGGGCGGCTGGCACCGCTGGAATAAACGTTCTTCGAAGGTCCACGACGGTGGATTTCATTGACGATCTACCTCTGACCCGCAGCTTTTCTCTGCACCCGGCTTCCTCGCTCGGTGAATTAGAGCGATCCCACGCCTCGAGATATTCTTTTCAGAAACGTTCACGATTAGACAGCTATTCCTGCACGGCCAGTCTATGGTGGCGCAGTCGACGGCTCTAGGCATAGGGTTTTTTACTTCTGGTGGTTGCTTGGAATGTTCCGGTAAGCCCGACTTAAACCCTCTAATCAGTTCATCGAGGAGGTTTGTGATGAAAAGAACGATATCAGTGATAGCGGCAGCCGGATTGCTGGCGCTGCCCATCGCAGCGGCGGCTCAGCAGCAGGAAGGGCCGCGAGGTTGGTGGGGCGGATGGGGCGATCATAGCACCGACTGTCCGCAGCCAAAGATTACGAATGAGAAAATAACCGAAGATGAGGCGAGGGATTTGGCCCAAGCTTATGGGAATAAAAATCTCCCGGGCTACAGGGTGGACAGGCCCTACGGCTACAGCGGCGGCTATAACACAACCTGCTACCAAATGACCAGTAATGGAGGATATCAAATCCTCTATTCCGTGGAGTATTCCATCGATCTCACGACTCCAAAGGGCGACCGGCGCAATGTTCGCGTCGATCAGTTCGGTAAGGTGACTCCTTTCGGCGGCCCCTTTGGTGTTGCGGGCGTGCAAGGCCCCGCCGGCCGGGACGGCGCAGCCGGTCCCGCAGGCGCGCAAGGGCCGATGGGACAGATGGGCGCGCAAGGCCCAGCCGGTGTGGCAGGCGCGCGCGGCGCCGCCGGCGCCGTGCAGCAGTGGGCTTCGTTCAAGGATTTCCACTTCGATACCGACAAGTCCGACATCCGGTCGAACGACATGAACAAGGTATCTGAGATCGCGGCCTACATGCGGCAGAATTCATCCGCGACGGTCGGAATCGACGGCCACGCGGACCCGCGCGGCACGGACGAATATAACCAGGCCCTGAGCCAACGTCGTGTCGACGCCGTTCGTGACGCGCTGGCCAAGGCCGGAGTGCAGAGCGACCGGATCAAGACGGGAGCCTTCGGGGAACAGCGGCTCCAGTGTGGCGAGTCCAATGCGGCGTGCTGGCAGCGCGATCGGCGCGTCGAAGTGCTGATCGGCACCGACACGGCTAGCAGGTAGCAGGCAAGATCCATCCGCATGCTGCCGTCGGGCGTGCTTTGCCGGAGAACTTCCTCCGCGGCCGACCCCGTGGAAGGGTTCTCCGGCGAAGCGTCCCGGAAGGAGAGGGGCCATGAAAATAGAAGCTGACAATAAAATAACCGGGGCTACTTTCAGGAAGTTCCTTGCGGAAGCGAGCGATTTGGCCTTTGAGTTTTCCGAAAACGGCCGGGAGGGTTATAAGATCACTCGAGAGGCGTTTGTCGAGATGCTGCGCGAAGGATTGCCTACGAAAAACTTCGTCGCGGCGCCCGTTCAGGGCCCAGCGCGCATGAATTGATATAACTGCGCCAATGACAACCGGCCAAGCGATTTTTGGCTGTTACGTCAGATATTCCAGTAGCCGAGCAGATCTTTTTCTTCCAGCTCGCGGTTCAACTCACGAGCTAAATCCTCTTCAATAATTTTTTCGAAAGCGTCCAAGATTGGACGGCAATCCCTTACCGAGTCCGTCTATCATGAAGCCGTCAAAGGGGTTTTACGGCATAGGGTTTTTTTTCTGAGGTTACTCGAAATTTTTCAGTAAGCCTGACTGAGCCCTCTAAAACAGTCCAACCCAAAGGAGGTTCGGATGAAGAGAATAATGTTAGTGGCGGCCGCGGCGCTGTTTGCCGTGGGTTGCAGCACTGCGCAACCGCGCAATACCGAGGTGCAGCGAGGGCCCAGCCTGGTCGGTCCTGCCGGTCCTGACGGACCAGCCGGTCCGATGGGCGCACGCGGTCCGGCCGGCGAGCGCGGAGCTGCGGGATATAGCATGTCAGGTCCTGCTGGCGTAGAAGGTCCCCCGGGTCCCGCCGGCCTCCGCGGCCAGACCGGTGAGACAGGCGCTCCAGGCGCGGTCGTTGTCGGCCGTGCCGGTGTGACAGGTCCTGCCGGCCCCGCGGGCGCCCAGGGCCTGAGGGGTGAGACGGGAGCCCAAGGCTATAGCATGGTCGGTCCTGCCGGCCCGGCCGGCCCCGCCGGCCGCGCAGGCGATCAAGGCATTACCGGAGATAAAGGCGCTCAGGGCGCGACGCTGGTCGGTCCCGCTGGTCCAGCCGGCCGCGCCGGTCCCACAGGTGAGCAAGGGACAACCGGACAGACGGGCGCGCAAGGCAGCCTGACCGCCGGTAGCGCCGGTCCGGCCGGTCGTGCCGGTCGCGCAGGCGAGCAAGGATCAATTGGTGCGATCGGCAGCCAGGGCCCCGCGGGCTCGGTTGCCCTATGGACCTCGTTTAGGGAGTTTTGGTTCGACTCCAATAAAGTCGACATTCAGGCTTCCGACGCGAGCAAGGTCTCCGAGATCGCCGATTACATGAAGCAGAATCCATCGCTGCGAATCGGAATCGACGATACGAACACCAACCCGCGCAGCGACGACCTGAGCGAGCGTCGTGTCAGGGCCGTTCGTAACGCCCTGATCAAGGCGGGCGTGCCGTCTGCGAAGATACAGTCGGGTTCATACGGCGACGCGAAGCTGGCGCAAGACCGACGCGTCGAGGTGCTGGTCCGCAGCGACTACTAGACAACATCGATCCCACCTCGACTAATGCCTTGCCGGGGCGTCTCCTTCGCGTGTGCAACACCGAAGGAGATTCCTCCGGCAGGCACGTCATCGGCCCCAATAATTCTTTTCAAAGCGTCCATTATTAGACGGCAATAACATGGGGGTAAACTAAGCTTAATATCAACTGGGGGTACCTGACGATGGGACTATTACTGCTGATTATTCTGGTTCTGTTTCTGATAGGCGGCCTCCCCGGCTGGGGTTATCACTCGTATGGTTATACCCCATCGGGAGTCGTCGGCATTGCGGTAATCGTATTGGTCGTTTTGCTCTTGGCCGGCCGACTTTAACGGGCTGGCGAGAAGGAGATTAAATCCGATGAAGTCCATGTTTCTGGCGGTGATCAAGAACTTTCTCGAGAGCATCCAAGGCCTGTCGAGAAAGGCACAGAAGATTAAAGATGTTCGGAACCAAGACCTGGTCCTAACCGACGCTGAAGCCGAACACCAAGCCTATCAGGAAGAGAAACGGCAGCATTCAGGCGGATAGGCGCTTTAACAACAAAGCTCAACACAGCAAAAGGAATTTATGCGTATCACTCGAAGCATGGTTGTGGGTATCGCGGCAATCATCCTCGGAATCACGGCCTTTGCCTATCAGGGTTTCAGCATGCAAACCACGGCCGGGGGCCAAAATATCTGGCAGGTGCCGCCGATGGTGGCCACGGCGATGCTGCTCGCCGCAGGTGTCGTTCTCGTTACGGCGGAAGCCAGAACAATCTGGCTGAAAGTGCAACCACCCGGGAGAAAGTAAGATCGACCTTTTTGGTCGTATCCGAATCCAGAACCTGTCGGAGAGGCGTCCATGCTCAAGCAAGTCGAGATCAAGGGCCAGAGCTTCGAGCTGTACAGCGCGGACCACGGGCGCACCTGGTCCAGCAGCCCGCGTTCCCTCGTTGCTTATGAGCGCAGAAAGAAGACGGCGCGCTCTAAGTTGCAGGAGAGTTTTGAACACTTAGGCAACATACAGGACGCTGACACTGATGAGTTCAATGTAAATTGCCAATTCCCCCAGGGCAGCAGTAGAGATTAGAGAGTAACGGCTTTCAACAAAACGGAGCGGTCCATGAGTCAAATAAAAAACGATATCTCGGAGCAAAAGATCTCGCGACACGCCAGCATGAAGGTGCGCCGCCAGGAAGCGTCGGCCGCCGAGGTAAAACTGATCCTCGTTCCCTGCCTTTGCGACTTGAACGAAATGAGGGCCTGGACGCTCAGGGCCGACGCAAAGCGCTGCCGCGAAGACGCTCCTTAAATCGACGAGCTCTCGGCCCCGCGTTAATGTTGTGAAACGGTCCAAGATTGGACACCGGCGTGGCGCGGCCGGTGGTACGCTGGAATTGATAGTCACCAAAATGAGCTGGAGGTTTTAATGGCAAAATTAGGAATAATCATGGGCGCAATAGTCTTGGCCGGCTCGATGCTGGCTGCGAGCGCGTGTGAGTGGAACTACCGCGATAACGACGGGCGGTATTCGAGGGACAACCGCGGATACTACAATCGCTATGAAAGAAGCGACCGGCGCGACGATCGGGATCGACGCGGGGATTACGACGGGCGTGGGGATTCCGACCGGCGCGGCGACTCGCGTTAAAGGGTAAAAAATTCCGCTCGTATAGTATATGATGGATGGATCATGATTGAAGAGTATCCCCAAGTGGACGCGTTCAAGCAGAAGCTCCGCGATTCGCTCAGGCTCGAAACCGTGAATTCCACCGCTATCAAGATGGCGGCGAATGCAACCGTTTACAGCCACGGCGATAAGGACGAAAAAGTTTATTTCATCGAGAGCGGGCAGATCAAGCTGCTCATGCTCGCCACGGAAGGCAGGGAGTGCATCCTCGCCATTCATGCCGCGGGAGATGTTTTCGGCGAGCTGTGTTTGTCCGGCTTGGACGCGCGGGCGGAAACGGCGGTCGCGATGCAGGAAACGGTTTTAAAGCAAATACCTTGCGATCGCTTCTTTGCGCGGTTGAAAGACGAATCGCTGTTCGAGGGGTTTGTCCAGTATCTCGCGGTGCGCATCGCCGACCAGCAGCAGATCATCTCCAATCTGGTGACGGTCGACAGCGAACAGCGGCTCGGCAAAACGCTGCTCCGGCTCGCGCGGACGATGGGCAAGCGCGATCCCCACAGCATTCGCATCGAACTGAAAATAAGCCACGAAGAATTGTCGCGCATGGTGGGCGCGACGCAATCCAGGGTCAGTATTTTCATGCAAAGGTTTCACAACCTGGGGCTGATCGAGACGAACCCAGATGAGTTTCTCGTCATCAAAGAGGTGAAGCTCGCCGATTATGTGGCCAACCTCGGCTGACAGGCCGCACGCCTAAAACAAAGCCAAGCCAAGCATTGGTGAAGCGAAGCGCGCAGCGAGGATGGAGATGAAAATGTTCGCAACGATCGAAATTCAACTTTGGGCGGCGATCTCCGCCGCCATCTTGCTAATGGTCGCCGTGCGCGTTTTCTGGTTCCTCATGCGAACCAGACCGAATCGAAACCGCAAGGACGGGCTGGAAATCCGTCCCCTAACGCCGACGGAGACGGCGCGATTCACTGAAGCGTGGGAATCGTTACAGCGCCGCTTCGTCACGAATCCCGAGTGGACCGTCGGCGAGGCCGAGCAGCTGGCGCGCGACATCATGCAAAAACGCGGGTATCCCATCGGGGATTTCGAAGATCGGCCAGCCGCCGTTGCAACGGATCATCCGGACATCATGGCTAATTACCGCGCAACGCAGGCGCTCGCCCTGCGCGAGCACCCGGACGGCGTCGCGCTGCGCGAGGCGGTTGTGCACTACCGCGCTCTGTTCGATAAACTTCTCGACGTGAGCACACCGGGAGCAACCGATAGGTTGTTCGCCGAAGAGCGTGCCTAAATGAGGTTATTTTGGCGGGTGTAACGACCGATACACCGGAGCGGCCGGGGATCTTTAGGCTGACGAGGACTCCTTTGCAGACTGTCGTTCTGGTGCTGTTGCTGTTGTTTTGGGCTTTTTCCTGCCTGCTTCCGCTGCCCTCGCGATGACCCCTCGGACCTGCGGATTCGTCCGGCACCAATCGGCCGGCTGCTTTTTTCGCGCCGCCCGATAGCTTTTTTTCGATTCCGTCCAGTACAGGACAGCAATGTCTGCCGAGTCCGAGTAAGCTGAGTGCCGATGGTAGTCAATCACGGAGGATGAAATGAAACTATTATTGTTGGCGCTTGCATTCGGTACGCTGCTCGCCGCGGGCTGCAACACGATCCATGGCATGGGACAAGATATCGAGCGCGGGGGCGAAGCAACCCAGGACGCCGCTGACGCCGTGCAGAGAAGCAGATAGCGGGCGCCCGGCTTAAGTCCATTGTCTTTGAGCGCTTTCGAACGGACAGTGGCGGTAAGGCGAGACCCATCTAGGGCGGGCTATGCTGTACCTGTTCCTGTTTGTGCTGGCTGTGGCCACCGGACTGGTGGGTCTCGGGATCGTCCCTCACCCGGGACCGTATCTGCGCGCGTGCTGGGCTTCTGTGAGTTTCGCTCCGGCCTGGTCGAGGCGCATGGGTCGCGCTGCGCTGGCGGCGGCTCCGAGCGTTGGTCGTATCCGCCTGACCGGACTCGGATGGAAGAGCGGTGTCGTTTATGTCCTGATCGGCGTCATGGCGATCGTGGCGCTCCTCGTTGCGATCGGATTCTCTCACGTCTATTTCGATCGTAGGGATCTGCCGGATGTGCGCGCCTTCGCCGCCTTCGAGTTTCCCACGATCGGCCACGTCTACGATGTCCATGGCTTGCCGCTCACCGAGCTAGCCAGGGAACATCGGCAGATCGCCGAATATAAAGGCATTCCCCCCATTGTCCGCGATGCGATTCTCGCCGCGGAGGACAAAAACTTCTTCTCGCATAGCGGTGTCGACTACTCCGGAATTCCCCGCGTTTTGTGGAAAGTCAGGCTGCGAACTCTTCTGGCCCGCCTCGTCGGGCTGTCGAGATCGGACGGAGTCGATGATCCGATCATTTTTCCGCAAGGCGGATCGACGATCACGCAACAGCTCGTGCGCGGATATTTCCTTAACGCGCTCACGGCCGAAGAAAACAGCAGCCAGCTCCGGCACCGCGGGCTATTGCCGCGCATTCTGTCCTTCGCGATCGGCGCGCGAAACGTCAATATGGCGTTTCGCAAGCTGGCAGAAATTCGCCTGTCTTTGTGGCTCGAGACAGAAATGCGGCAGCGTTTCGGTTCGAAACGCCGAGCCAAGGAGGAAATTTTCGCCCGCTACGCGAGCTTCATTTACATGGGACGCGGGCAGTACGGATTCGCCCGGGCGGCGGAATATTATTTCGGCCGGCCGCTCGGCGCTTTCACCGCGGATGACGCCGACAAGGCGGCGCTGCTCGCCGGCATCGCAAAGTCGCCGCTCGCGTACGCGCCCAACGCGGCCCGGACCGACAAAGTCTTACAGCGCAGAAATCAGACGCTGATGCTGATGGCGGCGAATGGTTTTATTTCCCGAGCGGCCGCGAGCGCGGCGGTCCGGCGCCCGATTCGGACAGTCGCGGGAAACAAAAACAAGCTGCAGACGGCCGCGGTCGTTGAAAGCGTTCTTCAGGAGATTAAAGATCGGCATCTAGAGGTCGGTCTCGAAGACCTGCTCCAAGGACGCATTCAGGTGCACTCGACCGTCGATGCCGGAGTGCAGCGAATCACGAACGATGCGCTGGAGCGCGGTCTAGAATTTTATGAACGGCGGCACCCGAGCGCCAAAGGGGTCATCCAGGGCTCGGTGGTCGTGTTGAAAAATAAGGACGCGAGCATCCTCGCCGAGACCGGCGGCCGTCGCTTCTACCGCAACCGCGCGGCGGCATACAGCGACTTCAACCGCGTCACGAAGTCCCTGCGCCAACCCGGCTCCGCGATGAAACCCATGGTTTATCTCGCGGCGTTTCAACAGGGAACATTCAATCTTCAATCCATAGTGCCCGACGAGCCCATCAGCGTCCCGGATGGAGCGGGCGTGAAATGGATCGCGAATTACGACGGCGAGTTCAAGGGAATGATTCCGCTGCGGGAGGCGCTCGCGGAGTCGAGAAACGCCGTCGCGGTTTGGATCGCGAAGCAGGTCGGCATCGCCAGCGTGCTCAAAACCTCGCGAAGCTTAGGAGTCCGCACGGCGTTGCATCCTTATATGACGACGGCTTTGGGCGCTTCCGAGGTTAATTTGCTCGAGCTGAGCAATGCATACCGCACGATCGCGTCGGGCGTTCTTGCTCAACCCCACTTGATCCGACAACTTGTCGAAGATTCGGGGGCTGTGTTGTTCGACATCGACGACGACGAGCTGCCGGTCGATCTCGGCGAGGAGGCGCTGCCGCTCATTCAGGAAGGCCTGCGCGGCGTCGTGCGCATTCCCGGCGGCACGGCCCATGCGCTCGACTCCAGAGATTTCCCGATCGCCGTTATAGGAAAGACGGGAACGACCAACGACTTCAGGGATGCGCTGTTTGTCGGTTCGACTTACGGTCCCGAAGGCATCACTATCGGCGTCCGCATCGGCTTTGACGATAACCGTTCCCTCGGAACCAAAGAGACCGGTGCCAGGGTCGCGCTCCCCGTGTTCAGAGAAATCATGCTGACCGTCTACGGCGACAAGCTCGTGGGACCCGTGCCGCAGTTTCCCGCCCAGCTGGAACAGGGCATCAACTATTACTTGACGGCCGAATCGCCGCACACCGCGGCGATGGCCGAGGCCCCTAGATGATTTATTCTTCATCGCGCTTTTCTCGCTTCGCGAAGTGGACCGCGCGCGCCACTGGGCATCCGGCGGCATTCATAGCCGCCGCTTTCATCGTTGTGGCCTGGGCGCTCGCAGGCCCAATATTCAAATTCAGCGACACCTGGCAGCTCGTCATAAACACCGGCACGACGATCGCCACATTCCTGATGGTTTTTTTGATCCAGAATACGCAGAATCGCGACAGTCACTCGGTCCAACTGAAGCTCGACGAGCTGATTCGCGCCATCGAAGGGGCGCACAACGCTTTCCTCGATCTCGAAGGGCTGGAAGAAGCAGACCTCGAGCGCTTTCGCCTTCGGTATGAAAACCTCGCGCGGACGGCGCGCGCTGCGATCGGTCGAGGGGACTTGGATACCGGCACTCCGGAGATCGGAACGGATTAGTGGGGGCACCGCATGGCCGATAAATTCCTATTTCACAGCGTCCAATATTGGACGTCAATCTCTCGGCGCTCCGTGTAAGTTTGAGGAGAGTATTAAAAACGCGGCGAGAGAGAGTCTTGAAGGCGCTGGCTGGAGTGGTTGAAGGGCTCCGCAATATGAGACCTTTGAGGTTACGAATTCGACCTCCCACTAGACCGCTGCTAGCGCGGTCGAACCGAACACGCCTTCCGATCCGAAGAGGGGCATGTCCCCTCTTCGGGTCGTGCTAAGATCATGGAGGCTCCATGAGCGGTATAGCGTGGATCTTCGCCGGCGGAATCACGGGTTGGTTGACGGGGAAGGTGATTGGAAAAAAAGGCTACGCGGATACTCGCCTTCCAGGCTATGCAAAAGTCTTGGATGTTTTCTTCGGGATAATCGGCGCGTCGATCGGCGGCTATTTATTTTTCTGGATCGTCATTGGAGAAAGCACCCCGTCGAGCAATATTGCCACCGCAGTTCTCGGCGCCATCGCTGTTGTTGGCCTCATGCGGCAGTGCTCCGCGTTTTGGTCCTCGAGAAAAACAATTTTGAGAGCATAGGTATCTAGCAGGTGCGGTCCCCGCCGGGTAACCGCCTTCTTTCGTTTATTTGGACCGTCGGAAAGGGAGCATCGTCATGGAAGACACCGTGTCGGAGGCCAATATCAATCGAATCGGATTTATCGGCAACTACATGCCGCGCCAGTGCGGCATCGCCACATTCACCACCGATTTGTGCGAGGCGATCGCCGCGGAATATGCCGCGACGACGTGCATCGCCTTGCCGGTCAACGATCAACAGGCCGGTTACGACTATCCGTCGCGCGTCCGCTTCGAGCTGACCGAACAGGACATCGACTCTTATCATCGCGGCGCCGATTTCCTGAACAGCAACAACGTGGATCTCGTCTCCCTGCAGTTCGAATACGGCATCTTCGGCGGGCGTGCGGGCAGCCATATCCTGGCGATGCTGCGCGCATTGCGCATGCCCGTCGTCACGACTTTGCATACGATTCTTCGCGAGCCCGACACCGACCAGCGGCGCGTGCTGGAGGAAGTCGCGGCCCTTTCGGACCGGCTGGTCGTTATGAGCAAGCGCGGCGCGGAGTTCCTGGAAAAGATTTATCGCGTGGTTCCGGAAAAAATCGATTTGATCCCCCACGGCATCCCCGACCTGCCATTTGCCGATCCGAGTTTTCATAAAGACCTCTTCGGCGTGGAGGGAAAAACAGTGCTGCTTAGCTTCGGGCTACTATCGCCGAACAAAGGCATCGAAAACGTCATCGCAGCCCTTCCTGCCATATTGTCGCGCCATCCCAATGTCGTGTACATGGTCGTCGGCGCGACTCATCCCCACGTCAAGCGCAGCGAGGGCGAAACTTACCGATTGTCGCTGCAATGTATGGCGCGAGAAAAAGGTGTGGAAGGTCAGGTGATCTTCTATAACCGATTCGTAAGCCTCGAGGAGCTCGTCAAGTTCATCGGCGCGGCGGATATTTACATCACGCCCTATCTCAACCCCGCGCAAATCACTTCCGGCACGCTCGCCTACACGGTCGGCGCGGGCAAGGCGGTCATATCGACGCCGTATTGGCATGCCGAGGAGATGCTGGCCGAGGAGCGCGGCGCGCTCGTGCCATTCCGCGACCCGGCGGCGGTGGCGCGGCAGGTCATCGACCTGCTCGACAACGAGGGCAAACGCCACGCCATGCGCAAGCGCGCCTATCTTTACGGCCGGCAGATGATCTGGCCTCAGGTCGCCGCGCGCTACATGGAGAGTTTTTTACGGGCGCGCGCCGAGCGGCATCAATTCGCCTCTCCGGGCATCGCGGTCAGGACGTTCGATCAAGGTCCGGTCGAACTGCCGGCGCTGAATCTCGATCATTTGCGCCACATGGCGGACGAGACGGGCATGCTGCAGCACGCGATCTTCACGGTGCCCAACTATCATCACGGCTACTGCACCGACGACAACGCCCGCGCGCTTATGACCAGCACCCTGCTCGAGGAATCCGGCGCCGAAGGGGCCTTCGACTTGGCTTCGCGCTATCTCGCATTCGTCTGGTACGCCTTCAATGCCGAGACCAAGCGCTTTCGCAACTTCATGAATTACCAGCGGCACTGGCTCGAAGAAAACGGTTCGGACGACTGCCACGGCCGCGCGCTGTGCGCGCTCGGCACCGTTTTGGGTCGATCCAATCTGCCCGCGCTGCACAGCATGGCCAGTTGGCTGTTCGAGCAGGCTCTGCCCGCGATCCTCAGCACGACCAGCCCGAGGGCGTGGGCGTTAGCGCTCATCGGCCTCCATGAATATCTCAAGCGCTTCGAAGGCGACCGCATGGCGAGCCAGGTGCGGGACGAACTGGCCGGTCGGCTCCTGGAAATGTATCGAAGCCAGCGGTGCGACGACTGGCTCTGGTATGAAAACAGCCTCAGCTATTGCAACGCCTTGCTGCCGCATGCCTTGCTGGTGAGCGGTCAGTCGATACCGGGCGACGACATGATCGTCGCCGGCGTGGAGTCGCTCGCGTGGCTGGTCAAGCTCCAGCATGCCGGCGGAGAAGACAGTCATTTCGTCCCCATCGGGTCGAACGGTTTTTATCAGCGCGGCGGCGCGCGCGCACGCTTCGACCAGCAGCCCGTGGAGGGTCAAGCGATGATCTCCGCGTGCCTGGAGGCGGAGCGGATCACGGGCGATAATCGCTGGCGCAAGGAGGCGCGGCGCATCTTCGAGTGGTTCCTCGGGCGTAACGACTTGAACCTCTCGATGTACGATCCGACCACCGGCGGATGTCGCGACGGTCTGCACGCCGACCGCGTGAACGAGAATCAGGGGGCCGAGTCTACGCTCGCTTTTCTTCAGGCGCTGCTGGAGCTTCGGCTGGCCGAGAACAGTCTCCAACTTAGAAGGACCGAACAGAATGAACAACCGGCAACCCGAGCTCTTCTCGCGTCATAAGCATAATCCCATCCTGACCGCGGCCGACTGGCCCTATTCGGTCCACACCGTTTTCAATCCGGGCGCGACGCTGCTGCCGGACGGGACGACGCTGCTGCTCTGCCGCGTGGAGGACCGACGCGGTCTTTCTCATCTCTGTGCTGCGCGCTCGGCCAACGGCGTCGACAATTGGCAAGTCGACCCGCAGCCGACGTTGCCCGCAGATCCCGAGCATTTTCCCGAGGAGATATGGGGCATCGAAGATCCGCGCATCACCTATGTTCCCGAGCTGGGCAAATATGCGATTGTCTATACTGCTTACACGCGCGACGGGCCCGGAGTTTCTCTGGCTGTGACCAAAGATTTCCACGAGTTCGAGCGCTATGGCGTCATCATGTCGCCGGAAGACAAGGATGCCGCCCTCTTTCCGCATCGCGTCAACGGTCAGTGGCTCCTGGTCCATCGTCCGGTAAGCGCCCCCCGCGCCCACATGTGGATATCCTACTCGCTCGACCTCCGCCACTGGGGTGACCACAAGCTGATACTAGAAGCGCGACACGGCGCGTGGTGGGACGCTAATAAAATTGGCCTATCGCCGCCGCCGATCGAAACACCGCAGGGCTGGCTGGTGATTTATCACGGCGTGCGGCAGACGCCCTCCGGCTGTATTTACCGGTTGGGCCTCGCGCTCTTCGACTTGCGCGAACCGGAACGATGCTTAAAGCGCACCGACGAATGGGTGTTCGGCCCCGAGGAAATTTACGAGCAGCGCGGCGACGTCGACCACGTCGTCTTCCCTTGCGGCGCGACAGTCGCCCCGGACGGGGATACGCTGCGGTTATATTATGGCGCGGCCGATTCGAACATCTCGCTCGCCACCGGCAGTATTCGCGCGATGCTCGAACGTCTCGACGAGAAAAAATGAATCTATCCGAAGGAGTAAAAATGAAACCCAGTGTTTCCTACAGAGGTTACCTTATTCAGGGCGAATCGTTTCAGCGGGAAAAAAACGGCGCATGGATTCCCCAATACGTCTGGAAGCGATTTGAAGCGGACGGCGAGTCGGAAGTAAGCACTTTTTCAAGGGATCAGTATCAATTCCATGTAGCTTTTGCGACCGAGATCGAAGCGGACGATTATGCGCTGCGACGGGCCAGGGAGTGGATCGACGGCCGCTGAAGTCCTCACAACTGTTCTTTTATCGGGCTCGTGAACACTTCTTTGATTTTGTCCCACAGGGGACGCGAATTCCACGATTCGTAAGTCAGCTTTTTGGAATACTTCAAATCTTCCTGAAAAGATTTTTCCAGCTGCTGAGCAAACGCAGTATCGTATACGACGAGATTGAGCTCTTCATTGATCGCGAGAGAACGGTAATCGAGGTTCGCGCTTCCAACCGTCGCCCATACGCCGTCCACGACCATTGCCTTGGCGTGCATGAGAGCCGGTTTATATTCGTAGATTTCAATGCCTCCGCGCAGGAAGGAGCCAAAACCGCTGTGGCTTGCCGCAGAGGTCGTTATATGGTCGCTTTTTGCCGGAGTGAGCACCACCACCCGCACGCCCCTTTTCACGGCGTTGATCAGCGCCTCTTCGATCCTGGGATCCGGGAAGAAATAGGGATTCGCGATGTGGATGCTTTTTTGCGCCGACGCGATCGAGAGCAGGAACAGCAGATAGGACCCGAAGCTGCCGCCGAGCGGCGAGCTTTTGACTACCTGCGCATAAACTTTTCCCGCCACAGCGAACGCGGGAAAATACCTCTCGTCGCCGAGGACGTTCCCCGTCGTCCTCCGCCAGCTTTCGACGAAAGCGGCTTGCAGTTGCTGGACGATCGGCCCTTCGACTCTGACGTCCGTCTGGCGCCAGTGCTCAGCCGTCCGCCCGTCGCCGGTCCAGGCGTCGCTCAAGCCGTGACCGCCGGTGAAGCCGATTTTTCCATCGATCACGAGGATGCGGCGATGACTTCGGTGATTATAATTTAAAAGCTCCCACGGCGTGATGAACTGATAGACCTTGATACGCTCGAACCACTCCAGCTGGCAGCCCGCGTTTTTCCATAGATCCTTCATCTCTTGAGAAATGCTGCCGCCTCCGAGCGAGTCGATCAATAATTTTACTTCGACGCCCGCGCGGCAGCGCTCGGCGAAGGCCTCGGCGAACTCGCGGGCGACGGCGCCGTCTTCGAAAAAGTATTGCTGGTAAGTAATGCTTTTCTCGGCGCTGCGGATCGCTCGAAGCATCGCGGGAAATATCTGCTCGCCGTTGAACAAAAGCTCGACCCGATTGCCGCTTATAATCGAAGAGTCGGTGTGGGCCGATAGCGTGGGATAAAATGAGGCTTCGCCGAGCACGATATGCGGCATCTCGTTGATCGGCGTAATGGCTGCGCAGGCCGAAAGCAGGAGCACAACCAGAAACGACAATTTTAGATACTTCATTACTTAGGCACTTAAATTCTGAGATTGGGGCATCCGGATAATCTTTGCTTTTACATGAAAGCGGACCGGGCCTCTGTTCAACATTGGACATCTTTTTTTAAAGCAAGACCCAACTTGGCAGTCGCCTAAAGCGCAATAGTTTCTTGTCTAACGTACAAAAGTAGACAGCAATCCTTTCTCCATTCAGTCATCCTCTCGCCATGCGAAAGTCGGTCCGCCGCGATCTTCCCTTGCGAAAGATCGAACACGCAACCGGGAAGCGGTAAGTAGCCGCAAAGAAGGTTGGGTAAGAAAGTGCGGAGAAATTAGGCGGATAGAGAGAATCATACCGAAGGCAGCAGACGGCAACGGAGGAAAAATCATGAGTGCAACATTACGGATAAAATACAGCGTGCTCGCGATCGTGCTGGCCGCTGCCATGACAGCGCCGGCCGATGCGGCCGTGCCGGACGCTTGGATCACCACCAAGACCAAGCTTAGCCTTCTAACCGCGGAGGGTGTCGGCGGGACCGCCATCCACGTGGACACGATCCTCGGCAAAGTCACCTTGCACGGCAAGGTGCGTACCGCTGAGGAGAAGGCGAAAGCAGAGAGCGTCGCCAGGAAGATCGACGGCGTTATGGAGGTTCGCAACCTCTTGCAGGTCGTTACCCCGCCGCGCGAAAAGGCGGTGCAGCTATCCGATGACGCACTGAAGCAGCGGGTTGAAAAGGCATTGCAGGACGATGCTTCACTTAAGGACAGCAGTATTTCGGTAAAGTCCGTCAACAAGGGCGTAGTGCTGCTGTCCGGCACGGCAAAGACCTTGAGCGCTCACCTGCGCGCTGTAGAGGATGTAGCCTGGGTGCCGGGAGTAGAGCGGGTCGCGTCTGAGATCAAGAGTCCCGATGCGCTGGCCGATGCGGAGATCTGGCATGACCCCGCGGCGAAACGGTCCAGCAAGGACTACGGAATTTGGGGTGCCGCCAGCGATCTATGGATCACCTCGGCAACCAAAATGCGTTTGGTGACCGACAGCCGGACGCCGGCGCACGACATCAACGTGGAAACGCGGGCGGGGGTCGTGACGCTCTTCGGTATCGTGCATTCTCAGGAGGCGAAAAAGGCCGCCGCCGAGGATGCCCGCAAGGTGAGCGGCGTAAAACGCGTCGTGAACGAGTTGCAGGTGATGACGAGAGCGAAAGAGGCGGCGGTAAAAGCGCGCGACGAGGACATCGAGCGAGACGTGAAGAAGGCCTTTGAAAAAGCTGAATTCAAGGACATCGGCGTAGAGGTGAAGAACGGCGTAGTGCGGCTGACAGGGACCGTCTCGACCGGGCCGCGGCGCCTGGACGCGGCAGTGCTTGCGCGTTCGATCGAGGGCGTACGCGCGGTCAAGGACGACCTCCGTGTCGCTACACCGGTGAGTTAAGTGTGCCGCTCGCCGCGCTGAAAAGAGAAGAGAACGGATAACGGACGGAAAGTGTGGAGCTGATCCAAACAAGGAGATTGAAATGAAAAGATTATTGCTGGCACTAGCAGCCGGTGTGTTGCTGGCCGCGGGCTGCAACACGGTCCATGGCGTGGGGCAAGACATCGAGCGCGGGGGCGAAAAGACTCAGGATGCCGCGGACGCAGTGAAGAGACGCATGTAGTCCGGCCACTGAATTGACCGGAAGGCCTGGCGGCGGAGCCGCCAGGCTAAGCCGGGCCTAAAAGCTCGGGCAGGGTAGTATTAATTTCAAGGTTTCGGAATACGAGGGGTGCAATATGCCGCTTATCAATCTTGTCGTTGTACTGGTCGTAATCGGGGTAATCCTCTGGCTCGTGAACAACTATATTCCGATGGACGGAAAGATAAAAAATATTATCAATATCGTCGTCGTGATTGGAGTGGTGCTGTGGCTGCTTCAAGTCTTTGGGGTTATAGGGAACCTCCAGACAATCGCGGTTAGGTGATGCCCATGGCGGGCCTCAGGATAATGTTTTCAAAAGCATCCAAGATTCCTGCTGTCGCCGTATTCCGGTCGCAGATTGAACGCTTGTAAATTAGTCCATTTGTCCCGCGTAAGAAGCGCGACCCGCATCGCTGAGGTGCCGCACCTAAAACTTAGTATCCAACAATGAGGGAGAACGAAATGAGAAATGTTGCCAAGCTAGTGGTCGTCACGCTGTTCGTCATGCTGCTGGGTACGCTCACTGCAGAGGCTCAGGTGAGAGTGAGCATCGGGATCGACCTCCCGGTCTTTCCACGACTGGAGGTGATTCCCAATTACCCCGTTTATTACGCGCCGAGCGTGCGCGCCAACTATTTCTTCTACGACGGTCTATTCTGGGACTTCAACGTGGAGGACGGCTACTGGTATTCCAGCTCCTGGTACAACGGACCGTGGGTCTTCGTCGAGCCGGTGTACGTGCCTCAGGTCATTCTGGTTATCCCGTACCGCTACTACCGCGTCCGGCCGCGCTACTGGAGCGGCTGGGACAACGATCGACCGCCGCGCTGGGGTAACCACTGGGGTCCCCAATGGGAATCCAGCCGGCACGACTGGGAACATTGGGATCGGGGAAGAAGCTATGCCGCGGCGCCGTTACCTGTATACCAGAAAAAGTACGACAAAAATCATTACCCCGCGCCCTCGCAGCAAATAACGATTCGCAACGAGCGCTATCGCTATGAGCCTAAGGACGATTATGTCCGGCAGCGGCAGACGACGATTCTCGAGCGGCAGTCACAGGGAGGCGAAAGGGCGCGCGATAAGGCGGAGCGGGTCGTCAAAGGCCCCGACCCTAAGGAAAAAACGCAGCGCCAGGACAACCTCCAGCCGCAAGAGAAACGACAACGCCCGACGAAGTCGCAGCCTCAGGAGAAAGCCCAAAGTCAGGACAAGTCGCAGCAGGAGAAATCGCCGCGGCAAGAGAAAGCTCAGCCTCAGGAGAAGTACCAAGAAAAAGGCCAAAGTCAGGACAAATCGCAGCCCCAGGAGAAGAAAGCCCAGCGTGAAGAAAGAGGTCAGTCGCAGGATAAAGGCCAGCAGGACAACGGCCAGGAAAAGGGCCAGCGTCAGGAGAAAGGACAGCCTCGGGAGAAGGGACAAAATCAAGAGAAAGAGCAGCGCCAGGGGAAGGGGCAGGAAAAAGCTACGTAAAGAAGTCGAGCAGCTTAAAGCTGCCTTTCAAAAAGCGGAGAAGACACGCACTCAACCTTCGGCGCGTTCCGATGAGACAGTATGATGACTGTTTTCGTGTTCATCGGAGCTTGAGCATTGACGCCTGCTCGATCGATCCGGGTACGCTCGATCGCTTATGAGCGATAAGAAAGAAGAAGATGGCACGTCCGAGCTGCAGGGAAAAATTTTCATGACGTAGACGAAGACCGGCGTACCCGGATCAATCACAGTAGACCGCAAAAGATCTCATCGAACGGCCTGATCGGAACTAGAGCGCCCTCAGCAGTTTTTCGATCGGGCCGGTGCCGTCGTGCATCCCGCACGAGCCGGAAACTCTATAGATTCAGCGAGTTGCATGCTTAAACCCGCTGAGTTTCGCTCACGCCTGAAGCGGGATAGCTTCTTGCCGTAACGTTCAATAATAGACAGCAATCATTTTCCGTCCCTGCCATCCTACCAACATGGAGAAATGTGTCCGGTGCGAGCTTCTCTCGCGCGGTTTTTTGTTGGGGCCCGACGCCGTAGAGCGATCCGCGGTCAATTAAGACAGGAGGATTTATGGAAATTCCCAGGGACATCAGCGGAAAAAGCACCGCCGTGCTCGTGAGCGGTCTGATTCTGATCTTGTTCTTCGGTTACCGGGCTTATGTGAACTCTCGTAACGCCTTGCAGGTTCTCGATCTGCAAGTCCCTAACATCACGCGCGTTGCGTTCGAGACGCAGGTATTTGCCCTGACGCCCGCCAACCTTCAGCCGGTCTTAGCCGGCGCCGCGCCGCAATTCGGCGGGCCGGACGGCAAGACGGAAATGGATAAGTTCAAGAAGGAATTCGCTTCGCATTTGTGGATCGCGGTGCTGACGCGAAACCGGGGACTTCAATCCGCATCGGACGTCATGACGCAGATCCGCGTCACCACGCCGATCACCGCGGTGCAGGGATACAGCTTAACCGGCTACGCCAATATGGAAGTCAAAGAAGGCGGCATGGGAAAACAGACAGTGTCCGTCAACTGGAATTACATCGAGCCGGGCGTCACCGCGATCACGCTGATCGGCGTGCAGCCGAAAGACTTCCCCGGCCATGCGCCCTATTCGGAAAAAGACAGCCGTATATGGGCGAGGGATTACAAGCTGTACTTCGAGCTCGCCGAGGTGAAATCGAAAGATGCGGTCGCTTATGCCTATTGAATGCGCGCACCGCAAAGGCGAGTCGCGTGCAAGAAACTTACGGCGCGGTAAGCGGCACGAGCGTAGGAGTTGATTTATGGCCGATGTAACCGTTGAAGAACCTTTATTAGACGTGCGGCTGGCCGAAGCTTCGTGGCTCCACAAACTTTATCTCAACCAGGAAAAGAAAATCCTCGGGCTGCTCTCGGTCAGCGTTTTTCTCGCAGTGTGGGAGTTCATGGGCGGCGCATGGAGCGTCTATAATCCAATTCCCATGCTACGCGTCAACCCGATGTTCATGAGCGCGCCTTCGCTGGTCGCGAAGGCCGCGTACGGGATGTTCGCCGAAGGGGAGATCTATCACGATCTCTACGTCAGTGGGACGGAATTTTTCTGGGGCTATCTGCTTTCGGTCGTAGTCGCCGTTCCGTTCGGGGTCGCCGTCGGCTGGTACAAAAAAATGAGCCACATCTTCGATCCTTTTATTAACGCCATGAACGCGACACCGCGCGTCGCCTTGCTGCCGCTTGTCATTATCTGGCTCGGCATCGGCATTTTATCCAAGGTCGGCATCATTTTCCTCGGCGCAGTTTTCCCGATCCTCATCAACGCGCGCGATGGGGTGAAGACTACGCCGAAGAGTTTGCTGAACGCCGCCAAGAGTTTCGGCGCTTCGGAATGGAAAATCTTCGCCACTGTGGTGCTGCCTTCGACCGTGCCCTTTATCCTCACGGGACTGAGGCTCGGCGTCGGGCGCGGCCTGGTCGGCGTTATGGTCGGAGAGCTTTACGCGGCGACGGCGGGGATCGGTTTCATGGTCACGGTTGCCGGCGCCACATTCCAGACCGACAAGGTTTTCGTCGGCGTGCTGATCTTTGCCATTACCGGCATGATCCTGACCGAAGCCTTGAATAATCTCGAACGCCGCTTCGATGGGTGGCGGCCGAAAGTAGGAGCATCTGCGTGATGCATTAACTGGACTTCTAGAGTTGAATACGATCAGCTTCCATGGGTCGCCCGCACGTCTTTATCGACTGAACGGTTTGCCGGGCGCACTCACGACTGAGACGAAGCATGGAAAACGAAAAGAATCGTCCGGGCAAGAAAGACGCGTTCGCCGAGCGGGGTGCCGAAGACTTCTATTTCGCCGAGAAAGACCGAGAGTTGATCGGAAAGGCAAGGACCGACATGCAAACCGCGGCATCGGCGGTGCGCGAGGAGCGCGCACGGATTTGCCCCAAGTGCGCGGGGAAATTCGAAAGCTACAACTTCATGGAATTAGTCCTGGATCGCTGCCGCCAATGCAAAGGGATTTGGCTCGATAACGGGCAATTGGAGCTTATTGTTAAACGAGCCGGACGAGGCC
Organism: Pseudomonadota bacterium; assembly: GCA_021324155.1. GTDB lineage: Bacteria > Desulfobacterota > Binatia > UBA9968 > UBA9968 > JAJPJQ01. The sequence continues at coordinate 8,020 of JAJPJQ010000046.1, read as the reverse complement.
CGGTGGGCGATTTCCTCGACCGATGTTTTTCCAAAGGCAAAAGCGGGCACAATCCGATCTAGCGCCGCTCTAAAGGAAGAGTACAGTGCACACACATAGTCCCTCGAATCAGACACGGCCTTCGCCCGCTCGCTCCGGCCGCCCGGAGCTGTTGCGAATACGGCCGTCGGACGGAGGGCCGGAGCTTTTTTTTGGCGCTGAAGCCCATCCCGCGGTGTGTCCGGAGACCGCGTTGCTCTGCGCGGTGCTGGAAAACGCCTTTGTTTGTTTTCAGAACCGGTTCGATATTGGCGAGGCCCAGGCCGCCGAAACTTGGTTCTTTAGCGACGATGGGCGGGCGATTTTCTCTTTCGTCTCCATTTGCGCGGCGCTCGGACTGGAGCCGGGTTTCATACGCAAGCAGCTTCGCATATTGAGCAGGGGTAATTTGGACTCGGAGCGTGGAAGGGGGTAAGATACTATCGGCCGAGCAGCCGAGGGCGAACGACCGACCAGACAACTACGCCGACGTATCTTCAGGTCGGTTTCGACAACAAGAAACGCGATCATGATTCAAGAGACTCCACAAGCCGACCTGTTTAAAAAACAACTGGGTGAATCGCTGCTGCGCGAGACGCGGAATTCCCGCGCCGTGAAGTTTGCCCGGCATGAGAACGTCTACACGGTCGGCGAACGGGACGAGATGGTCTATTACATCGAGAGCGGGCAGGTGAAGCTTGTCATGGACTCGCCCGAGGGCAAGGAATGCCTTCTCGCCATCCACAGCGCGGGCGACATTTTCGGCGAACTGTGCTTGTCCGGTGTGAGCGGGCGCGTGGAAACGGCGGTCGCGATGAAAGTCACGATCGTGAAACGCATCCCCGCAAGTCAGTTTTTCGCGCGGCTGCAGCGCGATGCGCTGGTTGAGGGATTCGTCCGCTATCTGGCGGTGCGGGTCGCCGACCAGCAGCAGGTGATCGCTAACTTGGTGCTGGTCGACAGCGAGCAGCGGCTCGGCCAGACACTGCTGCAGCTGGCCCGTACCATGGGCAAGAAGGACCCTCGCAGCATTCGCATCGAGCTCAAGATATCGCACGAAGAGCTATCGGAGATGGTCGGCACTACGCGGCCCCGAATCAGCATGTTTATGCAGCGATTCAAAAACCTGGGGCTTATCGAGACGAACAAAGAGCACTTTCTGGTTATCAAAGAAAATAAGCTTGGCGCCTACCTGGCCCAAATCGCCTAAAAGCCTAGCTATATTTGGAAGCCCGTTCCCTGGGCGTATGCCGGCGGCGAAGGGAGTTTTTGCGTAACGGCGGCTTGTATCCGGACACCTGGAGTTCCGCGATCCAGGCGGAGGTCTTCGATGATCACTCGAATTGCCGCGTTCTTGGTCATCGCTTCGTTCCAGGTTCTTTTCGTGCCTATTCATGGCGCGCGCGGCGCGAGCGTCGAGGACGCGCTAAAGACGTTGCGCGGCTTGTCTCCCGCGGAGCGGCTGGCGCGCGTCGAAGGCGAGGCGCGCAAGGAAGGCAGGGTGCGCTGGGCCTCCTCGACTCCGCAAGCCTGGTCCGAGCCGTCGCTTCAGATTTTTCGCAAGCGCTATCCCACAATCGAAGTCGAATATGTCCGCCAAAGCGGCAGAGTGCTCGCGGAAAGAATTCTGCGCGAGCATCGCGCCGGCAAGGACGATATCGATATCATCGGCACGAGCGCCGTGACGTTTGCGGGCATGAAAGACGCCGGCGTTATCATTCCGTATCTGTCGCCGGAAGCCGCCCAGCTGCGAACGAACATGAAAGACGCCGCCGGCTGGTGGGTCGCATACTTCGGCAACGTGCAAGCGATCATCTGCAATAAACCGCGGGTGAAAGCGGCGCCCGGCGATTGGAAAGATTTTTTGGACCCGAAATGGAAACGCGAGTTTTCCATCGACGACACGCGCTACGAATGGTTTTATGCGCTGCAGCAGAACTACGGCCGGGAGGAAGCGGCAAGGCTGATCGCGGGCTTCAGGCAAAACGGTGTGTTCCTTCGGCGTGGAAGCACGCTGCGCGCGCAGCTCGTCGCCGCCGGCGAGGAACTGTGCGGCCTCGGCGTCTATCTCAACAACGTCAAGGACCTGCTGGACCTGAACGCGCCGGTCGTTTACTCCGTGCCGGAGCCGGTGATCGTCGTTCCGGTCATCAACATGATGCCGAAAGTCGCCCCGCATCCGTACGCGGCGATCTTGCTGTACGATTTTATCCTGACGTCCGAATCAACCGGCCAGTATACGCGCGCGAACGCGATGGCGCCGGCGCGCGACAATCTCCCGCTCGTCAAGGAAGTCGCGGCGCTGCAGGGCAAGCGCAGCTACGTCGTGGACGTGGAGGCCTCGGGCCGCGATTACGACAAGACGGTCAAAGAATACACTGCGCTGCTGAAGTAGATATGCTGCTGCAACGCGGCGGCATCCCGGATCCATCGGACCCTCAACGAACCGCTTCCGCCGCTTTCAGCGCCGGCGTGAAATCGAACACGCGCTCTGCGGGCACGGCGGGCGGCGGCTTCAAGCGTCGCGCGGCGGTCGCGATCATCTCGCGCTGCAAGCTTTCATCCACCGCGCCAGTCGCGAGATATCCCTGCGCCGCGGCTTCGTAAATCCGCTCGACGAAACGATCCCGCTCTTTGCCGAGCTCCAGGTAGGGGCCTTTCATGAAGTCGAGCGCATACTTGCGGTCGCTCTTGATCAGCCGCACCGCGCGCAGCGCGGCGCGAATCATTCGCACGGCGAGCTCGGGACGCTCCGAAAGCACCGCCCGCGTCGTCGTCAGCCCGCCCTGCACGACGCGGTAATAGTCCGCGCCGGCGGCGAGCTTGCGATAGCCTTCGTCCTGGGCGAGAAAAGTCGGCGGAATCTGCAGCATCGCCGCGTCGATGACGCCGGCCTTGAGCGACGGATACGTGAGATCGCTCGCGTTGAGCGCGAGGAAGGTGACCTGATCGAGGCTCACGCGATTGGACGTGAGAATCTGCCGCACGATCGTCTCCGACAGGCCGCCGATGCCGCCGTAGCCGATCTTGCGGCCGCGGAGCTGCTGGATCGTGGCGATCGACGGATGCGCGATGAGATCGAACGACGGGCGGTCGGTCATCGCGAAGATGACCCGCACGTCGGCGCCGCTCACCGCGGCGCTGACCGCCGTGCCGGTCGCGGTCGCGAAGGCGATGCTGCCGCTGAGGAGCGCCTGGACGGAGAGGCTCGAGCGCACCAGCACGATCTCGACCTCGAGTCCTTCCTCACGGAAAAAACCCCGGTCGCGCGCGACGTAATAGGGCATGTCGAGTGTGCTGCGCGAAACGACGCCGATGCGCACCGGTACAGCTTTAACGCTTTTCTCCGCAGAAAAAGATTTCTCTCCGGCGGCGAAAATCAAAAAACCGACGGACAGCAGAAACGCAAATGTTGGACGGCGCATGTTTCATCCCCGAGCGGGATCGTTTATAAGACGACCATGAAAGTCGTCCTGGTGCAACCGCCCGTCGAGGACTTCTACGACACCGACGTGCGGCTGCAGCCGATCGGCCTCTGCTATCTCAAAGCGGCGGTCGAGAAACATCTGCCCGGCGTCGACGTGATCGTACGCGACTATCACCGCGGCGGACGGCGCACCGCCGCGATTCCGCCGCCGCTCGCCGATTTGAGGGAATACTATCCGGTCGCCGACCGCTCGCCTTTTTCCACGTTCCATCACTACTATCACTTCGGCGCATCCTTTGACGACATCGAGGCGGATTTGGCCGCGTTGAACGCGGACGTCGTCGGCGTCTCGTCGCTGTTTACGCCGTATTACCGCGAGGCGCTGGAGGTCGCGCGCCGCGTGAAGCGCCGCTCGGCCGCCGCGGTCGTCTTCGGCGGCTCGCACGCCTCGGCGGCGCCCGAATCGCTGCTCGCGTCGCGGTTCGTCGATTATGTCGTTCGCGGCGAAGGCGAGCGGCCGTTCGTGGAATTTCTGCAATTCTTCCTCGGGCGCCGACCTGTCGAGGCGGTGCCGAATCTCGCGTACAAAAAGGACGGCGAGATCGTTTTTAATCCGATCGAGGAGAATTTCCCGATCGACGACTTGCCCTTTCCCGATCTCGGCGACTTCGCGCCCGAGCGTTATCGCCTCGGGGCGAAGCCGATGACTTTCATGATCACCTCGCGGAGCTGCCCGCACCGCTGCTCGTTCTGTTCGGTGCATACGACGTTCGGCACGAAGTACCGGCTCCGATCGCTGGAGAACGTCCTTGACGAAATCGACGCGCGCTACCGGCAGGGTTATCGCGTCATCGATTTCGAGGACGACAACCTGACGTATTATAAAGCCGCCTTCAAAGAGCTCTGCCGCCGCATCATCGCGCGCTATCCCGCCGGCGCGCTGGAGCTCGTCGCGATGAACGGCATCAGCTACCTGAGTCTCGACGACGAAGCGCTGGAGCTGATGGCGGCCGCCGGTTTCTCGCGGTTGAATCTCGCGCTGGTGAGCTCGGACAAGACGGTGCGCGAGACGACCAAGCGGCCGCACACGCTGGGAGCGTATTTAAAGGTTGTCGATAAGGCGCACCGGCTCGGTTTGAAAATCACCTCATACCAAATTCTCGGGCTTCCGAACGAAAGCCTCGCGAGCATGATCCAAACGCTTGCGTTCAACGCGCGGCTGCCCGTGCTGCTCGGCGCGTCGCCCTTTTATCGCACGCCCAACGCCCCGATCGCCCGCCGCGAGAGCTTTACCGACGCCGATTACATACGATCGCGTCTCACCGCAATGGCTTTCAACGGCAATGACTTTGAGCGCGAAGACATCTACACGCTCTTCGTCGCGACGCGCATCATCAATTTTCTAAAAGGGCTGCCGCTTTCCGCGCCCGCCGCGCTGCCGGACTTATTCGAGCTCAAATGGCCGGAGGAGCGCAAACGCATCGGCTTCGAATCGCTCAAGCGGCTGGCCGACACCAGCCGCTTATGGTCCTTCACTAAGATGGGCTGGGTCGAGAATTATAAGTTCCGTCCGGAACTCTTCATGCGCGTTCTGCGCGAGATGAAATATCTTACCACGCAGCGCGGTGTACGAATCGCAATCGCTTCAGGCGTTGAACTGTTACCGCCTTCCGTCACCCCGCTCGTTAGCTGCTCCGAGGCGTAACGCCGTTTCGCCCGCTGTAAGTTTTTGGTAACTCGCCTCGGGTGATTACCCCCGCACACGACTCGGGTAACTACCCTCGATTGCACGTGCTCGGCATGGGGTAAACTGTAGTTATGAGAACCGTACCGATGCCAGATTGGATGGGCGAAACTCTGCACCGGCGCTGGTTTCTGTGGACTGCGGGCGTCATCGCATTCCTGCTGCTGCTTTTATTCATCTTGGCGTATATGATCGACGAGCCGCTCCGGGGTAAAGTTGAGCGCGACATGAACGCGCGCTTGACCGGTTATAGTGTGCGAATCGGGAAGCTCGACTTCCATCCGATCGGCCTGTCGCTGGATCTCGAACAGATGTATTTGTACCAGCAGGCGCATCCGGACCCGCCGATCGCCTACATTCCCGACATGCATGCGAGTGTGCACTGGGGAGCCTTGCTGCACGGCCGGCTGGTCGGCGACTTTCAGTTCAACAATCCAAAGCTCTATCTAAACTTGGCGAATTTCACGGCCGAGGCGAAGAGTGACACGTCGATCAAGGACAAAGGGTGGCAGGACGCTCTCTACGCGGCATACCCGCTTTTGATCAACCGCTTCGCGATCAGCAACGCGGATGTCACCTACGCCGATCGCGGCCCGTTCAAGCCGCTGCATCTCACGAAACTCAATTTCGAGGCGGAGAATATCCGCAATGTAAAGTCCGAGAAGGGAGTGTATCCTTCGCCCGTGACTTTCAACGCCGTCGTCTTCGATAGCGGTAAGGCGACCTTCGACGGCCATGCGGATTTTCTCGCCAAGCCTCATATCGGGCTAAAAGGCGATTTGGACCTCGAGCAGATCACGCTCGACTACTTCAAGCCGATCACTCAAAGATATGAATTCGATGTGCGCAAAGGTGTGCTCTCGGCGAAGGCGGCGTTCGAATACAACGCCGAAATCGCCAATTTTCAGATCGGCACGGTGTCTGTCAAAGGCCTCGACGCCGACTATCTGCACCGCGACGTGAGTACGGCGCCGACGGAGAAGGCGACTAAAGAGGCGGGCAAGACCGCGCGCGAGACGGCGAACAAATCGGACCTCGAGTTTAAGCTCCAGCGTCTCGAGCTCGAAGGCCGCATCGGCTATGTCAACCAGGTCGCGCAGCCGAAGCCGTACCGCATCTTTTTGGATAATGCGAAGATCGTCGTCGAGAATTTGAGCAACCAGTTTAAAGAAGGTCCGGCGCGGGCGCATATCACGGGCCGGTTCCAGGGTAGCGGACCGACGCGTATCGATGTCGCCTTCCGCCCCGAGGACAAGGGGCCGAACGTGGACCTAAATCTCGCGATCGAGAACACCGACATGACTACAATGAGCGACCTCATGCGGTCCTACGCCAACTTCGACGTGGCGGCGGGAAATTTCTCGATGTTCTCGGAAATCAAGATACGCCAAGGAAAGATCGACGGCTACGTCAAGCCGCTCTTCAGCAACCTCCAAGTCGTCGACCAGCGGCCGGGTCAGGAAGAGAGCTTCTGGCATAAGACTTATGTGAAAGTCATTCAGGGGCTGTCAAATATATTGAAGAACCGGCCGCGCAAGGAAGTCGCGACCGTCGTGCCGATCAGCGGCGACGTCGAGTCGCCGCAGACGAGCACTTGGCAGATGGTCGTCAACCTCGTGCAAAACGCTTTCTTCAAGGCGATCCTGCCCGGCTTCGACCGCGAGCTTCAGGAGGGCAACGTCCAGGTCGCGCGTAGAAACCAGAACGCGACCACCGCGCCGGCGAGTGAAAAGCCGTCGGCGCAGAAGCCGGCGGCGCAGCAACAGCCCAACACGGCGAGAAATACTCAGGGAGCAGAAACGGTCACACGGTGAGTGAGCTTACGGATTAACGGCTTCCATTAACACGCCGGCTTCGTTTAGCCGGGTAACCGACCAGGCGGCCTCGATGAGAGCCGCCTGTTTTTTTTCGCTCAGAACCCCTTCGCAGCAGGAGCGCGCCTTGGCTTCGACTTCGGCGTCCGTCAACGGATGATCCGGCCCGCCACGGTAGCGCTCGTCCGCCCGTCCTTCGACAGTCCGCCCGTTCTTCAACCGAATCGCGATGCGCGAGCGCATCTTGTCGAAACCCAGCTTTTCGATCTCCGGATCGAGCTCGGTCTGGATGCGTCGCTGCATCGCCTGCATCGGCGCGCTCGCGACGAAGGCGTCGGAGAACTCGCGTTTACCTGCCTTGCGCGCGAGCGCGATCATCGCGAGCGCCGCGGGCAGCGAAAATTTCGCCTGCAGATGGTTCGCCGCCACCGGGTAACGGATCGGCTTGAGAATATTCGTGCCGGCGTACACTTTGACGGTTTCGATGTCCTGCGCAGCGACGTCATTCTCCGTGACAAGCTTCAGCATGAGATCGATCGTCGGGTGCGTCAGCACGCCGCACGGATACGGCTTGATCGAGACTCCGGGCTCGACGATGCTCCAGACCTTGCCGAAGCCCTGCGCGATCTTATCGCTGCTGACGCCGCCGCCGTGAACGGCGAAAAAGCCCCATGGGCCGTCGAGCGCCGCCGGGTCGGCGCCGAAGCCGCGCGCCGCCAGCAGCGCCGCGACCACTCCGTTTTCCGCCGCGCGGCCGACGTGCAGCGGCTTGGTCATGGTGCCGAAATTGCACCGAATCCCGGCGGCGAAGCTCGCTGCGATGCCGAAGCCGTTGAGCAGCCGCTCCCCTTGTAGGCCGAGGAGCTTCGCCGCCGCGGCAAATGCGCCGAAGGTGCCGACCGTCGCGCTCGAATGCATGCCCCGCAGATAGTGCTGCGGCAGCATCCACTCGGAGATTTTGCATTCGACCTCGAAGCCGGCGAGGAACGCGAGCATGAAGCGCTTCCCGTCGACGGG
>JAJPJQ010000016.1 GCA_021324155.1 Pseudomonadota bacterium | reverse complement strand
CTCGTCGACGAGGTGTTGGCCAAGCGCGGAAATTAGCCATGCCGAGACAGCTTACATCGCTCGCTGCGGTTATCGTTTTCCTGTTACTCGGCGCGCCGCTGTATGCCGCCGAAGGGAAGCCGGGCTGGCAGGCGGAATGGGAGAAGACCATCGCTGGCGCGGAAAAAGAAGGCCAGATCACGATCTACGCGCCGCCCGGCAAGCAATATCAGGACGCGGTCACGGCCTTTTCCCAATATTACCCGAAGATCAAGCTGACCTACGTGCCCGGCTCGGGCGCAAGCAACGCGCAGAAGCTCATGGCCGAGCGGCGCGCGGGAAAATATTTGCCGGACGTCTTCATCGGCGGATCGGGAACGCTTATCGAAGTGCTGTTCGCCGGAAAAGTGCTCGAGCCGATGGCCCCGCATTTCATTCTGCCGGAAGTCAAAGATCCCTCCGGCTGGTTCGAGAAGAAGCTTCTATTCGTCGATGCGGATGGGCAATACGTGCTCCAGATGCAGGCCAGCGTGCAGCACGACATCGGCGCCTGCAACACCAAGACCGTTAATCCGAGCGAGATCAAATCCTTCTGGGATGTTTTACAGCCCAAGTGGAAGGGCAAAATGGCCGCTTTCGACCCTCGCGATCGCGGCCACATCCAGCGGATGCGCTCGCTATATTACAACCCGAATCTCGGGCCTGAATATCTTCGCCGCCTCTTCGAGGAGACCGATATCACGCTCGGCCGTGACCAGCGGCAGCTGCTCGATTGGGTCGCCGGCGGCAAATTTCAGATTTACTTGTTCGCTACGAGCAGCGACGTCGAAGACGCGAAGAAGCAGGGACTTCCCGTGAGTCTGTTCTATGGCCAGCCGAAAGAAGGCTACATCAGCGGGCAGTTCGGACATATCGCGCTGGTAAAGCAGATGCCGCATCCGAACGCCGCCAACGTGTTTCTCAACTGGGTGCTATCGCGCCAGGGACAAACCGAATGGCAGAAAAAAACCGACAATAATACGCTGCGCACGGATATTCCGAAAGACATGCTTTCCGATCAAAACGAGATTCCTAAGCCGGGAGAAAAATATTTGAACGCGAGTCTGCCGCAATACCAGGACATTAAGCCGGTGCTGAAAATCCTCGAAACGGCGCTGGCGAAGACCGGCAAGTAACCGAAGCTGGATACAGGAGGAGTACCATGTTGACCAAGGAGCAGAACGAGCGACTCACGCGCGTGGGGCCCGGCACGCCTGGCGGCGAGCTGTTGCGCCGCTATTGGCTGCCGATTTCTGTCGCCGAGGACCTGACCGACGACAAGCCGACCAAGTTCGTGCGTGTGCTCGGCGAGAATCTCGTGCTCTTCAAGGACAAGAGCGGCCGCGTCGGCCTGCTCGACGACCGCTGCTCGCATCGCGGCGCGTCGCTCTGCTACGGCCGCGTCGAGGAGCGCGGCATCTCCTGCGCGTATCACGGCTGGCTCTACGACGTGAAAGGCAATTGCCTCGAGACGCCGCCGGAGCCGGCCGAGAGCAAATTTCCGGCGACCGTGAAACACAAGGCCTATCCGGTGCAGAAGTTCATCGGCATGTACTGGACATACATGGGGCCGCAGCCCGCGCCGCTGATCCCCCAGTACGACGCGTGGGCGCGCAAGGACGGACGGCGGAAGATTTTCATCCAGCCGCAGCTCGACTGCAACTGGTTCCAGGCGATGGAGAACTCCGTCGACCCGGCGCACCTTCAGATCCTGCATCAGGAAACCGCGCTCGACGCCGCCCGTGGCCGTAAGCCGGTCAGCACGACGCGCGGCTTTACCGACGACGTGACACGATTCGAGTTCGAAGAGGTGCCGATCGGCATCATCAAGCGGCGCTTCTACACCAACGGCATCAAGGACGAGCATCCGCTCATCTTTCCGAATATCCTGCGCCAGTTCAACGGCACGCAGATCCGCGTGCCGATCGATGACACGCACACGATGATCTTCATCGTTCGCTTCATGCCGACCGAGGACGGCAGCATTATCGAGGACGAAAGCGATCCGCCCGTCGTGCATGTTAAACCCTACAAAGAGCCCGTGGAGGAAATCCATCCGCGCACTCGCTTTCGGTTGAACGAGGTCCAGGCGCAGGATCACATGGCCTGGGAGACCCAGGGTCCGATCGCCGACCGCACGCGCGAGCGGCTCGCGACTTCCGACGCGGGCGTCGTGATGCTGCGTGACCTGATGTTTCGCGAGATGGATCGCGTCGCCAAGGGGCTCGATCCCAAAGGCGTCGTCCGCGAGCAGGCAGGCAACGAGATCATCGACACGCACCTGATGGAATCGATCCGCGAGATGAATTTCTGGCGCGAGGGCCGCGAGCTGCCGGAATCGCTCCGCGTTTAGGAGAAACTTTTGGCCGACGAAAACTCACTGAAAGAGCTGCTGGCGCTTTCCTGCCGCATTCTCGGCAAGCTCAACATGACCAAGGAGCCGAGCGGCCACGTGAGCGGCCGCGTGCCCGGAAGCGACAAGATTTTCATCAAGGCGCGCGGCCGCGGCGAATCGGGCCTGAGATTCGTCACGGCGCGCGACTTCATCACCGTCGACGCGGAGGGCAAGAAGCTCGAGGGTCCCGAGAACCTCGACGTGCCGCAGGAAGTGTATATTCACACGGCTATCTATCGGGCGCGGCCGGAGATCCAGAGCGTCATCCACGTCCATCCTCTTACGGTCGTGTTATTTACGATCTGCGGAGTTCCGTTGCTGCCGCTGACGGGCGCGTACGATCCGAGCGCGCTACGGCTCATCACCGAAGGCGTCCCGACTTACCCGCGCAGCATATTGATTTCGAACGAAGCGCTGGGCAAGGATCTCGCCGGCGCCTTGGGAAAACAGCGCGCCTGTCTGATGCGCGGTCATGGGATCACGGCGGCGGGTAAAAGCGTACAGGACGTGACGCTCACGGCGATTAAATTGAACGAGATCGCCGAAGTGAATTACCGCGCGCGGCTGCTCGGCGAGCCGCAGCCGATCAGCGAAGAGGACATTAAAAGTTTTTTGCCCACCCACGAGCGAATGAAGGCCAGCGGCGCTTATGTCGAGTCAGCCTGGCGCTACTATTGCACTCTCCTCGATGAACCCGTAATCTCGCCCGGCTCGGACAAATCCAGCCGGGGGTAGAATGCCGCAAGCGGTCCTCCAGTTCCGCGACGTCCTCAAACGCTACGGGGATTACACCGCGGTCGACCGCCTAAGCTTCGAGCTCGCCGCCGGCGAGTTCTTCACTCTTTTAGGTCCCTCTGGATGCGGCAAGACGACCACGCTGCGCCTCGTAGCAGGCCTCGAAGATCCCGACGATGGTGATATCTTGCTGAACGGCGCGCCGATCGCGGCGCCGCGGCGCGGTATCCTCGTCCCGCCCGACAAGCGCCAGATGGGGATGGTCTTTCAGTCCTACGCGATCTGGCCGCACATGACGGTATTCGAAAACGTCGCGTTTCCGCTCCGCGTGCGCGGCGAAGCAAACGACGTGCTAAAAAAGAAGGTGGTCGACGCCTTGGAACTCGTCGGCCTCGGCGGTTTGCACGAGCGCGGAGCGACGAGCCTCTCGGGCGGGCAGCAGCAGCGCGTCGCGCTGGCGCGCGCGCTGGCCTATACGCCGACGATCCTGCTGCTCGACGAGCCTTTGTCCAATCTCGACGCCAAGCTGCGGGAGCAGATGCGCTTCGAACTCCGCGCGCTCCAGCGGCGGCTCAATCTCACCGTCCTTTACGTGACGCATGATCAGACCGAAGCGATGACGCTTTCCGACCGGATTGCGGTCATGCGGCAGGGAAAAATCGAGCAGCTCGGCAACGCGGTGGAGATTTACGAGCGTCCGGCGTCGGCGTTCGTCGGCGACTTCCTGGGACGAACCGTAGTCCTGGAAGGCGCGGTCAAGAAAATCGATCAGCAACTCGCGCTGCAGTTTCGTGACGGCGAGCGCTTGATCGTCGGCGAGAACCACAACGGGAAATTCTCCGACGGCGATTCAATTCGCGTGGTCTGCCGACCCGAGGACGTACGTATTCTTCCCGACGGCCCGGTCGACGCGACGGAAATTAAAGCGAGAGTGCACGAGGTCGCCTATCTCGGTGATCATCTCGAATACACCGTCGATGCGTGCGGCCGCAGCATCGTCGTACTCGCCGGAAAAACCGAACGCTACGCGCCGGGCGCAGCGATCCGGCTCGTCTTCGACCCCGCTCGTTTAACCCTGCTTCAAGTCGAATCATGACCACGATGACACTGCCGGCGTCTCCGGCGCTGAAAATCAACCGCGTTCGCGTGGCGGAATACGGCGCGCTGTTGTTTTTCGCGATTGTCATGGGATTGCCCGTCGCATTTCTCGTGATCAGCAGCTTTAACGTCGCGCCGCCGAGCAAAGAAGCGGTTTACGGACTCGACAACTGGGTGCGGGCGTTCAGCGATCCGGGCACGCTGACCGCGCTCTGGATGAGCTTTGTGCTGTCAATCACGTATTTGATCCCCGGCATGCTTCTCTCGATAGCGGTCGCGTGGCTGATCGCACGCACCGATATGCCGGGGCGAAGCGCGATCGAGTTTTGCTGCTGGTTCGCCTATTTCGTCCCCGACTTTCCGATGGTGCTCGCCTGGATTCTCCTGCTCGATCCCAATTTCGGTTTTCTCAACACCGCCGCGCAGGCGCTGCCGTTCGTCAGCGGACCGCTGTTCAACCCTTACAGCTTCTGGGGCATCGTCTGGGTGCATCTCTCGACTGGCGGCATCTGGTTCAAGGTGATGCTGCTCACGCCGATCTTCCGCCGCATCGGCGCGACGCTGGAGGAAGCGGCGCGCGTCGCCGGCGCGAATTATTTTACCGTGCTCCGCCGCGTGAGCCTGCCGGTAATCATGCCGGCGGTCCTCGCCGTCGCGGCGCTGAGTTTCATCCGCGGCTTGGAATCCTTCAATACCGAGCTGCTGCTCGGCACGCCGGTCGGCATCTACGTTTATGCCACGCGCATCTACGATTACACGCGCCACGAGCCGTCGGCATACGGCGAGGCGACGGCGCTGGGATCGGTGTTTCTCGTCGTGCTCGCGATTCTCGCGTATTTCTACCAGCGGCGACTCAAGGGAAAACGCTTCACCGTCGTCACCGGCCAAGGTTACTCGACGTTGCGGGTGAAGCTCGGGAAGTGGAAATATATCGCGTTCGCAGCATGCGCGGCATACATCGCGGTCATGATGTTCTTGCCGCTCGGGTTTCTCATCCTCGGGTCGGTCATGCGGCGCTACGGCTTTTTCCATCTGCGCGAGCCGTTCAGCCTGATTCACTGGCAGAACCTCTTCGGCGATCCCATCTTCTTTCTCGCCCTGAAAAACAGCCTCGTGATCGCCGGGATCACAGCTCTCGCCGCGGTGGCGCTTTACTCGACCGTCGGGTATCTCTTGGCGGGCAGGAAGGTCAAAAGCGCGCCGATGCTCGAAATGCTCACATGGATGCCCTGGGTCGTGCCCGGCATTCTCATGAGCCTCGGACTGCTGTGGCTCTTTCTCGCGACGCCTGTGCGCTCCGTTCTCTACGGATCGGTCTGGGGCATCGCGCTCGCCCTCATGATAAAAGAGAGCCCGGTCTGCTCGCAGGCCTTCAAAGCCGCCTTCCTCCAGCTCGGCCCCGATCTCGAGGAGGCGGCGCGCGTAAGCGGTGCTTCCTGGATCTACACGTATCGGAGGATTCTCGCGCCGCTGGTCGCGCCCGTCGCTGCGACCGTCGGCCTCATTAGCTTCGGCAACGCGCTGACGAGCATCAGCACGCCGGTGCTGCTCTATAGTCCGCAATCGCGCCCGCTGGCCATCCTGCTCATGGAATACAGCTTCAGCGGCGAGGTCGAGCGCGCCGCCGCGCTCGGACTGTTGATCACCGCAATGGTCTCTGTAATGATGCTGGTCGGCCGAAAATTCGTGCGCCCGCTAACGGGAAACCTATGATGCATCGAATGCTCTCGCTCATGTGTGTCGTCATCTGCGTGAGCGTCGCCGCCGCGCAGGATAAAGGCTGGGAGCAGACCCTCACGGCCGCGAAAAAAGAGGGCTCGGTCGTCGTCGTGGGGTCGCCCGATCCCGTCATGCGGAGCGATATCATTCCTAAGTTCACGGCGCGCTATGGCATTCCGGTCGAATTCCTTGCCGGCCGTTCGAGCGAGACCGCGGAGCGCCTGCGCACCGAGCGCGCCGCGGGCATTTATTCGGTCGACGTCTTTCTTTCCGGCCCGGACACGACGGCTACTGTTTATTATCCGGAAAAGATGCTCGATCCTCTCAAACCGCTGCTCGTTTTGCCGGAAGTGACCGACGGCAGCAAATGGAAAAAGGGCAAACTGTGGTTCGCCGATCCCGAAGAGCGTTTCGTCCTCCGTCCGTTCAATACCGTCGCGAGCCTGTTGTTCATCAACACGGACTTCGTCAAGCCGAACGAGATTCGCGCAGCCAAGGATCTCTTGAATCCCAAATGGCGTGGCAAGATCTCTACCGAAGACATCACGACGACGGGCGCCGGAGCGAATCTCGCCGCGCGCTTCTACCAGCAGCTCGGCGCCGACTTCGTCAAGAAATTATACGTCGATCAAAAGACGGTCGGCACGCGCGAGCGTCGGCAGTTCACCGACTGGCTTGTACGCGGCACACAGCCGATCTGTCTCAACTGTCGCGAGGACGACGTGCGGCCGCTGGAGAAAGAGGGTTTCAAGGTCCAAGAAATTTTCGAGCTGAGCGACGTCACCCCCGGGATCAACGGCTCGCCCTGGATGCTGAGCGTGGCTAATCGTGCGCCGCATCCTAACGCTGCAAAAGTTTTCGCCAATTGGATCGCTGGTAAGGAAGGACTCGAGCTCTACGCGCGCGGCTACGGCAGCGCGACGCTGCGCACCGATATTGACGAATCGTATCTTAGTCCCGGCAATATCCCTAAGGCCAATGTGAAATATTTCGACGACACCGACTGGAACTGGATCGTTACCGGCCGCCACGATTATCGGGAAAAAGTCTGGAAGCTGATGAAGGAAGCGAAAAAGTAGCTGCCTGGGGAGGCGTTCAGAAGTTATGGCGAAAAAAATCCGCATCTACTACCGCGCCGCGGGCCATGTGCCGCTCTGGAAAGTGATGGAGGAAGGCGGCTTCCTGAAAAAGCATGGTCTGGAGGTCGACCTCGGGTCGATGGAAGGCAAGCGCCAGCGCGCGATGGAAGGGCTGCGCGCCGGCGACCTCGACGTCATCTCCGGTAATCACCACAACCTCTACGCCTATCGCGCGCTGCATCGCGACCCCTTTGTGCACATCGCGCAGACGAATAATCTCTGGAAAGAGAACTGGCTGGTCGCGCGCGACGGCGTCAACGGTATCGAGGACCTGAAGGGCAAGCGCATCGTGATGGACGACTTCGACGGCCACACGGGGCTCAACGTCTGGCTTTATCTCAGACTCAACGGTCTCGAGGAAGGGCGCGACGTCGAGCTCCTCGACGGCGATAAGAAGGGCATCGAGCGCGTGCGGAAAGTCATGAGCGGCGAATATGACGCCACGTTCGTGCGCGCGGTGGATCAGCTCCGCGCCCGCGCGATCGGCGCCCGCGTCATCGACTTGCCCGAATCCATGTCGATGATCGAAGGCGTGACGCTCACGACGACGACCACGTACGTCAACAGCCATGAGGAGGAAGTGAAAGGCCTGCTGAAGGCGCTGGTCGACGCGATTCACTTCTTCCGCACGCGTCGGCGCGACACGCTCGATATCATCGACCGCACCTGCAAGGACCTACTGAAGTTCCAGTCCGACGAAGAGCAGGCGATGTACTACGAGAATCAGGTGAAGTCGCTCGAGCCGAAGCCGTACCCGACGCTCGACGCGGTCCGCAACGTCTTCGCGCTGGCGGTGAAGCGGAATCCGGAGATCGCGTCGTTCAATCCGCTCGCTATGTGGGACCTCCACCACCTGCGCGAGATCGACGACAGCGGCTACATCGATCGTTTGTACGCGGACTGATTTGCATCGAACACGATGACGCGAACGCCCACATTAAGTATCATCGCTGCGCTGCTATTTGCCGCTATTGCCGCGGCTGCGCCCGCCTTCGCCCAAGACTGGAAAAAAGATTGGGAGGCCACCGTCGCCGCGGCAAAGAAGGAGGGACAACTCTCGATCTATATCTATCGCTACGAAGCGGTATTGGAGGCTTTCAAGAAAGATTATCCGGAGATCAAGGTCATCTCGGTGGCTGGCACCGGCAACCAGCTCGGGACACGGACGCTGACGGAGCGGCGCGCGGAGAAATACCTGGTCGATGTTTTCAGCAGCGGACCGAACTCAGCGTTCAACATCCTCTATAAGGCCAAGGTGCTCGACCCGCTCCGTCCGGCTCTGATCCTTCCGGAAGTCACCGACACGTCGGGCTGGCACGGCGGCAAGCTTAATTTCGTCGATCCGGAGGGTAAATACATTTTCGGCTATCTCGCCAACCCGAGCTCCGCGCAGCTCTACTACAACAGCAAATTCGTCCAGGATAAGGAGTTCAACACACATTGGGATCTGGTCAATCCCAAGTGGAAGGGAAGGATTGTCGCGCTGGATCCGATGCTCACCGGGCTCGGCCAGACAATGCAGTTTTTCTACTACCATCCGAATCTCGGGCCGGAGTTCATCAAGAAACTATTCGGCACGATGGACATCACATACAGTAAAGAGTTCCGGCAGATGACCGATTGGCTCGGGCAGGGAAAATTCGCTCTGTGCATGGGCTGCAAAGACGGCGACCGCGCAAAGCACCAGGGCCTACCGGTAGAAGGCTTCGACACGAGTTTTTGGAAAGAGGGCGGCAGCTTTTCCACCGGCGGCGGCAGCTTGAGTCTACTAAATCGCGCACCGCACCCGAATGCGGCAAAGGTCTTCATCAATTGGCTGCTCTCGCGTAAGGGACAGATCGCGATGCAGAAGCTTTCCGATCGCGACGATCCGCCGAACTCGCGGCGCATCGACATTCCGAAGGACGATGTGCCGCCCGAGAATCGCATTCACGAGGGGAGGAAGTATCTCGACGTGGGCAGGCCCGAGTGGCAGGACATGGCGCCGATCTTTCAGCTCGTCCGCGAGGTGACAAAGAACCGCGAAGCGAAGTAGGAGGAGGCATGCTCAGCAGGGAAGAGAATGACTATTTGACGCGCGTTGGACGCGGAACGCCGGCGGGCGAACTGCTCCGGCGCTACTGGCATCCAGTGGCCGTCGCCGGCGAGTTGACAACCGAGCAGCCGATCAAGGCGGTGCGGATTTTGGGTGAAAATCTCGTCGTCTTTCGCGATACCGCCGGAAAGTACGGCCTCATTGCCGAGCGCTGCCCGCACCGCAGCGCCTCCCTCGCCTATGGCCGCGTCGATGCCGAAGGCATCCGCTGCGCGTACCACGGCTGGAAGTTCGATCATAGCGGCCGCTGTTTGCAGCAGCCGGCGGAGCCCGACGATAGCACATTTAAGGACCGCGTACGCCAACCCGCTTATCCGGTCGAAAAACTGGCCGGACTTTTATGGGCCTATCTCGGCCCGCAACCCGCCCCGTTGCTTCCGCGCTGGGATGTGCTCGTGCGCGAGGACGGCAAGCGCTGGACGGTGATCGAGTCGATGATCGACTGCAATTGGCTGCAGCCGATGGAGAACTCCGTCGATCCGTCGCATCTGTACTGGCTTCATGGGGATTCGGCGCATCTTATGGGACACGTGCCGGATTACGGCGAGACGCACGAGTTCATTCGCTTCGAGTACGGGATATGGAAGCAGCGCACAACTCCCGGCAAAAAGCCGGGCGATCCGCCGCAGCGAGACGAGCATCCGCTGCTTTTCCCCACCACCCTTCGGCACGTGGCGAAATACAAAGGCGGCTTTCGGCATAATCTACAGATTCGCGTGCCGGTCGACGACACGCACACGCGCGTGTTTCGCGTGAGCTTCGTCCCGTCGGAGACCGACCGCTCCCCGGAAGACGTCGACCCGCCGTTTCAATATTCTCAGCTTAAGGGACCGGACGGCCGGTTCGACCTCAGCACCGTGCCCGCGCAGGACGCGATGGCATGGGAGACGCAGGGCGGCATCGCCGACCGATCGCTCGAAAACCTCGGCGTCGGCGATAAGGGCGTCATTTTTTTGCGCAAGCTCTTGAAAGAGCAGATCGATATCGTTAGAAACGGCGGCGAGCCGATGGGCGTCATCCGCGACCCGCAGAAGAACCGGATCATTGAACTGGACGTCATCAACGAGCGCATCGGCCTTTTCCGGACAACGGACAAGAAGGTCGCATAGCACAACACCAACAGCAGGGAAGGAGAGTCAGATGGCAGACGAGAAACCCGTAAAGCTCGACATGAACGCGCTCCCGCGCGTCGACACCTACAAGAACTGGCAGGCGGCGCAGAAGATTCCGGTGATCACCGGCTTCTTCGTCGAGGATTTGAAGACGGTCCCGGTCGAGCCATGGGATTTGAAAGGCGGTCTAGGCTCGTTCATCGTCCTCGACGGCACCGGCGGCGTTAACGACGGCTACGTCTGCGAAATCCCAGCCGGCGGGAAATTGAAGCCGCAAAAGCATCTCTACGAGGAGATGGTCTACGTCGTCAAAGGTCACGGCGCGACCACCGTCTGGCAGAAGGAGGGCAAGAAGCACACCTTCGAGTGGGGGCCGGGGAGCATCTTTGCCATTCCCCTGAACGCGCGCTACCAGCACTTCAACGGCAGCGGCACAGAGCCGGCGCGCTATTTCTCGGTCACGAACAGCTGCTTCATGATGAATCTCTTTCACAACCTCGATTTCATCTTCAACGACGACTACGAATTCACCGACCGTTTCAATCCCGAGGTCGATGATTACTTCAGCGGCAAGGGCGAGATCTTCGGCCGATTCTTTATGACCACGAACTTTGTCGCCGACACGCACACCGCGACGCTGAAGGACTACAGCGAGCGCGGCGCCGGCGGCACGAACATGAAGTTCGACCTCGCGGGGCAAACCATGGGCTGTCACATCTCCGAGTTTCCTGTCGGCACCTATAAGAAAGGTCACCGCCACGGCCCCGGCGCGCACGTCATCATCCTCGGCGGCCAAGGCTACTCGATCCTCTGGCCCGAGGGACAGGAGATGCGGCGCGTCGACTGGCGGCAGGGAAGCGTTGTCGTGCCGCCGAACCAGTGGTTCCACCAGCACTTCAACTCCGGTGCGATGCCGGCACGTTACCTGGCGTTTCGCTGGGGTAGTTGGCGCTACCGCTTCATGAGGCTTACCGACAGCGACGGCTCGACTTATACGAATATAAAGCAGGGCGGCTCGCAGATCGATTATGACGATGAGGATCCGCAGATTCACCGCGACTTCGAGGAGGCGGTGCGCAAGGCCGGCGCGGTCTGCCGCATGGGCGAACATCATCCGCGCTGCAGCCAGCGGGTTTCAGCGAAGGCAGGTTAGCGCCGAGTGGAGATAGCCGGAGCACAAAAACCGACGAGCCCGATGGCGGGGCCGCGCATTCCCGCCGTCGGTGCGCGGCTGCGCGCGTGGCGCGGCTCGCTCAATGGCGGCGTGATTCTCATGGCGCTGCTCATCGGCGTCATGGGCTTTTACGTCATCTATCCGCTCGTTCTGATTCTTATCAATAGCTTCAACACGGCGACCATCGCCGAGCCGCCGGTCTATGGACTCCAGGCCTGGCGCGACGCCTTCAGCGAGCCGGGCATCTGGCGATCGCTGTGGAACAGCATCCGGGTCGGCGTGACGCTCCAGATCGTCGCGCTGCCGATCGGAATTTGCATTTCCTGGCTGCTCGCGCGCACAAACATCTACGGAGCCGGTGTCTTCGAGTTGTTCTTTTGGATCTCGTTCATCATGCCGACCGTCGCGACGACTTTCGGCTGGATGCTGCTGCTCGACCCCAATACGGGACTCGTCAATACGACAATCCGCGGCTGGCCGATCATCGGCAGCATCACCTTCGACATCTATTCTTTCTGGGGCATCATCTGGGCGCACCTCGTCTCTAACGGCATCTCGACCAAGGTCATGCTGATGACACCGGCGTTCCGCCGCATGGATGCCTCGCTCGAGGAAGCGAGCCGCATGTCGGGCGCCAGCACTTGGACGACCATGTGGCGCATCACGGTGCCAATGATGACGCCGGTCATCATCGTGGTCGTGCTTCTCAGCGTGATCCGTATCTTCAGCAGCTTCGAGACCGAGCTGCTGCTCGGCGTACCATGGGGTTTTTACGTCTATTCGACGAAGATCGTCGACCTCGCGCGCCAAGAGCCGCCGCTCGTCAACCAGGCCGCCGCCCTCGGCAGCATCATTCTCGTTTTTCTCGCGGCGGTGATTCCGCTGCAGCGCCGTCTCATCAGCCGGCGCCAGTTCACGACCGTGACGGGACATTTCAAGCCGCGCATCGTCGACCTCGGCGCCTGGCGGCTCCCCGCAACGCTGCTGGTCGCGCTCGTGGTTTTCATTCTCGACTTCGTGCCGATTCTCAGCGTCCTCGGCGGCAGTTTCATGACGCGCTTCGGTTTTTTCCATCTGCCGAAGACCTGGACGACGGAATATTGGCGAATGGCGCTGGGCGACCCGCGGCTCACCAATGCGCTCGAGAACACGCTGATCGTGGCGGTCAGCGCCGCAGTCATCGGCGCGACGCTCTTCTCGCTCATCGGCTACGTCATCGTCCGCACGAAGCTGCCAGGCCGCTCGATACTCGATTCGATCTGCTGGCTGCCTTCGGCGATTCCCGGAGTGCTCTCCGGATTGGGGCTTCTATGGCTGTTTTTGGGCACGCCGGTTTTCCGTCCGCTCTACGGCACCATCTTTTTGATCATCATCGCCTACATTCTGGGCGGCATCACGCTCTCGACGCAGATATTCAAGGCGAACTTCGTCCAGCTCGGAAACGAATTGGAGGAAGCTTCGCGCATGTCGGGCGCCGGTTTCTGGCGCACGTATTGGACCGTCGTGCTGCCGCTGATGGCGCAGACGATGGTGATGGTCGGCGTGATCAAATTCATGTTCGCGGCGCAGCATGCCTCCAGCATCATTCTGCTGGCGACTTCCGAGACGCGGACGCTGATCCTGCTCGCGCTCGATCAGGTCTTCTCCGGTCACCGCGAGGTTGCGAGCATCACGGTCGTTTTCATCATGACCCTCACGCTCGGCGTCGCGCTGATCGCGCGCTCCTTCGGCCTTAAAGTCGGTATCCGCGCCGAATAACATCGTCATGGGTTTGCTCCGCATCGAAAATCTCGTCAAGCGCTTCGGCCCCGTCGCTGCCGTCGACCGCGTCAATTTGGAAATTCGCGAAGGCGAATTTTTCACCCTGCTCGGACCGAGCGGCTGCGGCAAAACAACGACGCTGCGTATGGTCGGCGGGCTCGAAAAGCCCGACGAAGGCGAAATTCACATGGCAGAGCGTTGCCTCGTGTCGCCCGGCCGGGGGATCTTCGTCAAGCCGGAGCGACGCGATATGGGCATGGTCTTCCAATCGTACGCGCTGTGGCCGCATATGACCGTCTTCGAGAACGTTGCCTATCCGCTCAAGCTCCGGCGCGTAAAGCGCTCCGAAATGCGCGACAAGACGCGCGCGGCGCTCGAGCTCGTCGGGCTAGGCGGCTTCGAGGAGCGGCCGTCAACGGCGCTGTCGGGCGGCCAGCAGCAGCGCGTCGCGCTGGCGCGGGCGCTGGTGTTTTCTCCCGGCGTTCTGCTTCTGGACGAGCCCCTCAGCAACCTCGATGCCCGGCTCCGCGAAGAGATGCGCCGGGAGCTCAAGGCGCTGCAGCGCCGCGTCAAGGTGACGGTGCTATTCGTCACGCACGATCAGATGGAAGCGCTCAGCATGTCCGACCGCGTGGGGATTATGAACCGCGGCCGGCTGGAGCAAGTGGGCGTGCCCGAGGACGTCTACTATCAGCCGGCGACTTCCTTTGCGCGCGATTTCTTGGGCAAGGTCTTCGCGCTCGCGGGAAGGATCGTCGACGCGACCGGCGAGGAGTGCCGCGTCGAGCTCAAAGATCATGCCGGGCCGCCGGTGTCCGTGCGTGCCCGCCATAGCGGCGAAAGCCCGTGGGCTGCCGGCAAAGAGGTCATGGTTGCGATCCGTCCCGAGCAGATCAGCCTGGCGAAAACCGCCGGCGACGGCAGGGGCAACGTGCTTGCCGTCACGCTGCAGGCGAGCCAGTTTCTCGGCGACCGCTACGAATACACCGTGGCCGTCGGCGGCGAGAGCCGTGTTCTAACCGCGCCGGCGGCGCAGCGTCTAAAACCAGGACAGCAGATTTATCTCCAGCTCGATCCCGAAGCGATCACGCTCTGGCCCACGGCGCAATAAATCAATTTCGTGTTTCCAGTTTCGAGTTCCTCGGTGAACACCCGCACTCCAACCCTCTCCTGGCTGGAGAGGGGGGAGATTTATTTTTCACGCTGCCTCTTATCCCGCTCCGTTTGGGGAAGCGATAGGCTGAGGACTCTTTGTCGAACGTGAGCGTTGGCATTCACAGTCGAGGAGGGCTGTTCCGTGGGCGCGTCGGCGCGGAGACTTTCTGGTGCAGCTTGGTGCTGGCCGTCGTCGGCTTTTTCGTCCTCTATCCGATCGTCCTGATCGTCGTCAATTCCTTCCAGGTCGCCAAACCCGGCATGCCGCCGCTGTATGGCCTCGAAGGCTGGCGGGCGGTGCTGGCCGAGCCCGGATTAAGGCGCGCCGTCTATAATACGTTCTCGCTGATGATCGTCCGCCAGCTTATCTCTTTTCCATTCGCGATCTTCATCGCATGGCTGCTCGCGCGCACCGATCTGCCCGGTAAATCGCTGCTCGAATTCATGTTCTGGCTGTCATTCTTTCTGCCGTCGCTCTCGGTTACACTCGGCTGGATTCTGATCCTCGATCCCGACTACGGTATAGCCAATCAAATCTGGAAAGCGCTTACCGGCGCGGCGCACGGGCCGTTCAGTATCTATTCGTTCTGGGGCATCGTCTGGGCGCATATCGGTCACAACACAACCGCCGTCAAAGTCATGCTGCTTACGCCTGCGTTTCGCAACATGGACGCTTCACTCGAAGAAGCGTCGGAGGTGGCCGGCTCGAGCACGCTCGGAACGCTCGTGCGTATTCTCATCCCGATCATGACGCCGATTTTCACCGTGATTCTGCTCATCGCGATCATCAACGGCTTCCAGGCCTTCGAAATCGAAATGATATTGGGCGCGCCGATCAATTTTCATGTTTACAGCACGAAAGTGTACCAGCTCGTCCAGCAGGAGCCGCCGGCCTTCGGCCCGGCGACCGCGCTGAGCACCGCCGTGCTGCTGATCCTGCTGCCGCTCATCGCCGTGCAACGAAAGCTCACGGCACGGCGGCAGTACACGACGATCACCGGGCGCTATCGCGCCAAAGCGATTCCCCTTGGAAACTGGAAAAATCCCGCGCTCGCCTTCGTGACGCTGATCGCGCTGCTCATCAGCGTGGCGCCGATGGCTTTTGTCCTCATGGGCACGTTCATGTCTCTGTTCGGCTTTTTCGACATTCCGCACGCCTGGACGACCGACAACTGGAAGCGCGTCTTCGACGATCCGATTTTTATGCTCTCGCTCAAGAACACCCTCCTGATGTCGCTCGGCGCCGCTGCGCTCGCCGTATCGCTTTTTTCCATCATCGCCTATATTTCCGTGCGGACGAAGTTCGTCTGGCGCTCTGCGCTCGATTTTATCTCGTGGTTTCCGTCCGCGATGCCGGGCATTCTGATGGGCATCGGCCTGTTGTGGCTCTTTCTCGACATCCCGCTATTCCGCGCGCTGTATGGCTCCGTCTGGCTGCTGATTATCGCCACGGTCATCAGCAGCATCACGCTTGGCACGCAGCTGATTAAGGCGAACCTCCTACAGCTCGGCCAGGAACTCGAAGAAGCCTCCCGCACGACCGGCGCCTCTTGGCTCACCACCTTTAGGCGAATCGTCGGCCCGCTCCTATTTCCGGTGCTCCTGCTGGTCGGCGTGCTCGGCTTCATTCATGCGGCGCGCGATATCAGCAACGTCGCGCTGCTCGCCACCTCGAGCAGCCGCACTCTCGCGCTGCTGCAACTGGACTTTATGGTCTCGGGGCGATATGAAAGCGCCGCGGTGGTCGCTACCATCGTCATGCTGCTCACGACCGGCGTCGCCCTGATCGCCCGATTCCTCGGTCTGCGCGTCGGGATACGGGCGTGAGCGAAGGATCTCCTATGATGCTGAAGAGACTATTGGCCTTCACCGCCTGGATCGTTCTCGCGCTCTCATTCGCGGGAACAGCGAACGCCCAGGCGAAGCCCAAGGACTGGGATGCGCTAGTCGCCGCGGCGGAGAAGGAAGGGCAGCTGTCGATCGCCGGCCCTCCCGGCGACACCTACCGGTCTGCGCTGATCGGCTGGTTCCAGAAAAAATTTCCCAAGATTAGGGTCGAGTATAACGGCGCGAGCGGCCGCGATCAGGTACCGCGCTTGGCGCGCGAGCGCCAGTCGGGCGTCTTCAATTGGGATATTTACATCGGCGGACCGACTTCGCCGCTCGGCGCGCTCAAGCCCATCGGCGCCTTCGACCCGCTGCCGCCGGAATTGATCCTTCCCGAGGCGACCGACAATGCCAAGTGGCACGACGGCTTTCGCTCCGGCTTCATGGACGTCGAAGAGAAGCTCTACTACGCATTCGACGGCACCACGTCCGACGTCCTGTACGTCAACGCCGACATCGTCGCGCCTTCCGAGATCAAGGCCTATAAGGATCTCGCCGATTCGAAATGGGCCGGTAAGATCGTGTGGGAAGACCCGCGCCAGGAGGGCTCAGGGCTGAATTCCGCGCTACTCTACAAACTGACGTACGGCGAGGCTTTCATTCGCAAGCTGCTCGCCGAGCAAAAAATCATCTTCACCCGCGACCGGCGGCAGCTGACCGAATGGATTGTGCGCGGCCGCTACCCGCTCGCCGTCTCGCTGCCGTCGGATCAGCTCAAGATCTTTCTCGAAAAGGGAATAGGCAAAAACGTCAAGCAGGTGGAGGACGCGCATTTCATCCAGTCGATCAATCCGGGCTTCGGCGCCTTCGGCATCCTGAACCGCCGGCCGCATCCGAACGCCGCCAAGCTTTACGCGAACCTGCTTCTCAGCGTCGAAGGACAGACGAGCTGGGCGAAGCAAAGCGGCGGACGCAACAGCCGCCGCAGCGACGTGCCGATCGGCGACCCCGAAGCGGCGCTCAAGCCCGGCATCAAATACATTCAGAGCCAGACGGAAAAAATGGTCGCGCAGCGCCAGCTGATGGCCAAGATATCGAGGGAAGTGATCCCACAGTAGACTCCTATGTTCAACAAAGTTCTTTTTCTCGCACTTGTATTTTCTTTGGCCGCAACTGCGGCGCGCGCTGGCGAATCCGGCGCGCCTGCGAACTGGGGCGATATCGTCAAGGCCGCCGAGGGCGAGAAGCAGGTGAATATCGCAGGCCCGCCGGGGGACGCTTTTCGCGCGGCTCTCAACGACGGTTTCAAGAAAGCCTATCCGAAGATCAACGTCGAGCTTCTGGGTGGCAGCGGACGCGACAAGGTCGCGCGCATTCTGCGCGAGCGCTCGGGCGGGGTCTACAACTGGGATCTTTACATTTCCGGCCCAACCTCCGCGCTCGCCGCGTTCAAGCCGGTGAACGGCTTCGATTCCTTTCGGCCGATGTTCGTCCTGCCCGAAGTGAAAGAGGACAAGTATTGGATCGGCGGCGTCGAAGGTGGATGGGCCGACCTCGAGAAAAAGTTATATTATACGTTCGCGGGAACGCTCGCCGGCGACAACGTCCACGTGAATTGGGACATCGTTCCGGCGGGATCGATCAAGACCGCGCTCGACCTTCTCGATCCGAAGTGGACGGGGAAGATCGTCATGCAGGATCCGCGAGTCGAAGGTAAAGGATTGAACGATGCGCTCGTCCTGTCGCTCGTGTACGGCGAGGATTTTTTGCGCAAACTTCTGCGAGATCAAAAGGTCGTCATCACCGGCGACCGGCGGCAACTGGTCGAATGGGTCGTGCGCGGGCGCTATCCGATCGCGCTCGGCCTCAACGATTACTTTCTCACGACCTTTAAGGAAAAAGGCGTGGGTAAAAACGTAAGCGCGCCGGTCGACCCGAAAACGCAGATATACTGGTCGTCCGGCTCGAGCGGCGTCGGGCTTTTCAACCGTGCGCCGCATCCCAGCGCGGCGAAAGTGTACGCCAACTGGCTGCTCTCGAAGGCGGGACAGGTTGAATGGACGAAGACGCAGAATAACAGCCGCCGAGTCGATGTCCCGCCGTCCGAGCCGGCCACAGCTCTGAAGCCCGGACAAAATTACCGTAACACGCAAGCGGAAGATATGATTCCCGCGCGGCAGAAAATCGAGGCCCTCGCGAAAGAAATCCTTCAATAAAGCTTAAATCGTCAACACACTAATATTTTAGGTATCGACTATAACTACCTAATATCGCTAGACTTTTTTAAATAAATCTCTTGCATCGCCGCTCTCTGCGAGTTATGTTTCGTCTCAGACGGAGGGCGGTTTCATGCTCACGAAGCAAGACAACGAAACGATGACGCGCGTGTGTTCCGGCACGCCGGCGGGCAATCTCTTGCGCCGCTACTGGCACGCGATCTGTCCCGCAGCCGAGATCAGCTCCGAGAAACCCAAGAAACGACTTAAAGTATTGGGTGAAGAATTGGTTCTCTTCCGCGATGGCCGGGGGCGCTGGGCGCTGCTCGGCGATCACTGTCCGCATCGCGCCGCTTCGCTCTATTACGGCACGCTGGAGCCGGACGGCATCCGCTGCGCATATCACGGATGGAAGTTCGACGCCGACGGCAAATGTCTCGAGCAGCCGCTGGAGCCGAAAGAGACCTGCTTTAAAGACGAGGTCAAGCAGACTTCCTATCGCGTCGAAGAGCTGGCGGGAATTCTTTTCGCCTACATGGGGCCGGAGCCGGCTCCGTTGCTGCCGCGCTGGGACCTCCTCGTGCGCGAAGACGGCGCCAAGAAAATCGTCGTGCTGCCGGTGCATAAGTGCAACTGGCTGCAGACGATGGAAAACTCGGTCGATCCCGCGCACACCGTTTACCTGCACGCGCACCAGTTCAAGATTCGCGGCATGAAAGGCGGCGAGTACTATGGCCGCAAGATCGAGAAGCTCGAGTTCGAGGAAGTGCGCGGGCCGCTCTGGGCCGGCGTATTGAAGAAGCGCACCTTCGCGGACGGCAATCAACTCGACGAGGAGACCGGGCATCCGCTCGTTTTCCCGAATATGCTCTACGCGCCGCAGGGACCCGACCTCGTGATCCACTTTCGCACGCCGATCGACGATGAGAACACCTACGTCATCTGGATGACTTTTCGCCCGTCGAAAGACGGCGCGCGCGTCGCACAGCCCGCGCGGCCGCCGGTCGAGTATCTGCGGCCGCTCAAGACGCCGGACGGGGAGTATGAAATGACGAGCTTCGCGAGCCAGGACATGATGGCGTGGGAGACGCAGGGCCCGATCTTCGACCGGACCAAGGAAAACCTCGGCTACACCGACCGCGGTATTTCACTTTATCGGCGCATGCTGAAGGAGCAGATCCGCGTCGTCGCCGACGGTGGCGAGCCGCTGGGACTCATCCGCGACCCTGAGAAAAACGACATCGTCAGGTTCGAGGTGTCGCGCGGACAATCGCGCGACGAATTCACCCAAACCTGGTTTGCCTCCTACAGCGATCAAACGGCCGAGAAAGAGCAGCATCAGGCCGAATAGACGCGCGAGTGAACGCGTTGATTCGTCTCTTCACCGGGCTAAAGCATACCCAATGCTTTAGCCTGGTTTTTTATTCGGCGTTCGAATCAGTTCTTGATGGATACGTCCGAAAGGAGTAATCAGGAGCCGATAACCGCTAACCGCTGAAGAGCATCCCAAGTCTCAACGAACGGAGAATATCATGGCGCAAGTCGTACTCGGAATCGGCACATCGCACAGCCCGCAGCTGAGCGTCCCGTGGAACAAATGGAGCCTGCTGCGTGAAAAAGACGAGACCGACCCGCGCCTGGATTATCCGGCGCTGGTGAAATCCGCCAAGTCGCGTAAGCCCGACCTCGAAATGGAACTGACGGAAGAAAAATTCCGGGAGCGCGACGAAGGCTGTCAGAAGGCTATCGCCAAGCTCGGCGAGCTAATGCGCGCCGCGAAACCTGACCTCGTCGTGATCTTCGGCGACGATCAGCACGAGCAGTTCCATGAGGACAACATGCCGACGTTCGCGCTCTATCACGGGAAGACGCTGCCGGTTGTGAAGCATACAGGCCGCAATCCCGCCGCTTGGAAAAACGCCGAGGAGGACGGCTGGGCGGAAACCAAGCCGGAGTACGAGAACGGCTGGGAACTCGCGAATCATCTCATTTCGAGACTCACAGCCGAGGAATTCGACGTCTCACGCGCGAACAAGCTGCGTGCCGAGATCGGCGTCGGCCACGCGTTCAGTTTCCTCTACCGCCGCATCTGGCCCGGCGGCACGGTGCCGAGCCTGCCGATCATGGTGAATACTTATTATCCGCCGAATCAGCCGACGCCCAAGCGCTGCTACGCGCTCGGGCAGGCGATCCGCCGAGGCATCGAGTCCTGGGACAAGCCCGCGCGCGTCGTCATCATGGCGTCGGGCGGCTTGAGTCACGTCGTCATCGACGAGGAAATCGACAGGACAACGATCCAGGCTTTACTCCATAAAGACACGCGCGAGCTCTTCGCGCTGCCGCGCCCGAAACTTAAAGGCGGCACGTCGGAGATTCTCAATTGGGTCGCGCTCGCCGGCGCGATGGAGAGCGAGAAGATGGAGCTGATCGACTACATTACGACCTATCGCTCGCCCGCCGCCACCGGCTGCGGCATGGCTTTCGCCGTCTGGCGGTAAAGGATCGCCAATGCGGCCGCTGCGGTTTCTCGCCGCGCTGCTGCTCTTCGCCGCGCATGCGCTGGCTGCCGATAGCTGGCAGGCGGAGTGGGAGCGGACGAAGGCAGCGGCCGAAAAAGAAGGCGAACTCGCCTACTACACCCTCGGCGACGACTACAACTACATCAAAGAATTCGAGAGGCGCTTCCTTAGAATCAAAGTTAAAATCGTCCCCGGCCGCGGCGTCGAGCTTTTGTCGCGCATCATGGCGGAGCGGCGCGCCGGCAAGTATCTCGCCGATGTGGCGCACCTCGGCAATACGTCGCCGTACTCGCTCTATCAGGCGAAGGCGCTCCAGCCGATGCCGTCGGCGTTCATTCTGCCGGAAGTTAAGGACGAGTCGAAATGGTGGCAGGGAAGGCACCACTACGCCGATCCAGACCGGCGATACATTTTTGTCGCCG
Source organism: Pseudomonadota bacterium (assembly GCA_021324155.1). Classification (GTDB taxonomy): domain Bacteria; phylum Desulfobacterota; class Binatia; order UBA9968; family UBA9968; genus JAJPJQ01. The sequence continues at coordinate 131,608 of JAJPJQ010000016.1, read as the reverse complement.
TCGGAAGTGTCTCGAGCAATATCGTTGCATGCAATACCAATGACGTGAATCCCGACGAGATGAATTCCTACTGGGACATTTTGGACAAATGGAAAGGCAAGATCGTCGCGATGGATCCGCGAGGCGGGGGCTACGGTCGCAGCGGCGCGCGCTTTGTCTATTACAATTCGCAGCTCGGACCGAACTATCTGCGACGATTGCTCACCGAATCGGGTGTGGCGCTGTCGCGCGAATACCGGCAGGCGATCAATTGGGTGGCGGCGAAGAAATATTCCATTCTGCTTTTCGGCAACGGCGACGATATATTGCAGGCGAAAGCGCAGGGGCTGGCGATTAACGTGGTCGACACCAGCCTCTGGAAAGAGGGTGCCGCGCTCGAGCCCGGCTCGTTCACGTTTGCCTGGGTCGACAAATCGCCGCACCCCGCGGCGTCGAAAGTATTCATTAACTGGCTGTTGTCGCGGGACGGGCAGATCGAGATTCAAAAAGAAGGGGAGTCGAACGACTCTCTTCGCATCGACATCCCTAAGACCGACGTGAAGCCATACATGCGCCGACGTGACGGCGGGAAATATGTCGTCACGTGGGCCCCTGAAGTGATGGACACCGATCCTCTGATGAAGCTCGTGAATCAGGCGGTGGGTCAAGGAAAATAGCGAGGTCGTCTTATGCTGACGCCACAAGAAAACGAAAGACTCACGCAGATCGGCGCCGAAACGCCGATGGGACGGCTGCTTCGGTGCTACTGGTATCCGATCGCCGCGGCGTCTGAATTGATGCGCCATCCGACTAAGCAGGTGCGGATTTTGGGCGAGGATCTCGTCCTCTACCGTGACGGGCGCGGCAAGCTCGGACTCATCGGCGCGTACTGCGCGCACCGTCGCGCGGGAATGGTTTACGGCATTCCGGAGTCCGATGGCCTTCGCTGCCCGTATCACGGCTGGAAGTACGACGCCGATGGGCGCTGCACCGAGCAGCCGTTTGAGGAAACCGTGCGACCGGACAAAAAGCTAAAGGAAAACATTAAATTGCCATCATATCCAGTCGAGGAGCTCGGCGGGCTCATCTTCGGCTATCTCGGCAGGCAGCCGGCGCCGCTGCTGCCGCGCTGGGACCTGCTCGTGGAGGAGAACGCCTGGCGCGAAGTCGGCTACACGACGACGGGCTGCAACTGGCTACAATCGGCGGAGAACATCCTCGACCCGGTTCACGTCGAATGGCTGCACGGCGTCTTCCGCAATTTCGCCGCCGACCGAACCGGCAGGCACGAGCGAAGGCGCAAGCGCATCCGGCACGTGAAGATCGCCTTCGATCTCGCGAATTACGGCATCATCAAGCGGCGCATCCTGGAGCACGAGACCGAAGACTCCGACGACTGGAAGATCGGCCACTGGCTCGTCTTTCCCTGCACGCAAAAGGGTCCCGATATGCTGCGCTTTCGGGTACCCGTCGACGCGACCCATACCGCGCAATGGTATTATTCCGTCCATCCGCTGAGTGACGGCGAGCGGCAGACAGACGCGGCGATTCCGCTCTACGACATGCCGTCGCCGACGCTCGACGAGCACGGTCAGCCGCGCGTCGATCAGCTCGACGGCGACGTCGATCCGCAGGACAACGCGATCTTCGTCTCGCAGGAGCCGATTTGCGACCGCACGAAGGAAACGCTCGGGGAGTCCGACCGCGGCGTCGTCATGTACCGCCACCTGCTCGACCTCCAGATGAAGCTGGTCGAGGAGGGCCGGGACCCGATGAATGTTTTTCGCGACGCGGCGGCGAACGTCCGCCTCGATCTTCCGACCGAAAGCCGCGAGCGCTTTCTCACCGGCCGATTGGGGCCGCGGGCGCGGCAGTCGCGCCGCTATCGCTCGATTTTACGCGTGCCGGCATAAAATAGTTTCGAGTTTCGGGTTCAGGGTTTCGAGTGAAACACTGCCTTGTAACTTTCGGTTTTATTCTTTTCACGGCGAGTTTCGTGCTTGCCGCCGAATCGAAAGAAGGCGAGTGGGATCGGGCCGTCGCGGCTGCGAAAAAAGAAGGCAAGATAACCCTCTATCTCTACCAGGGCGAGGGCGTGCTCGAAGCGGTCGCGCAGACCTTCCAGAAAAAATTTCCCGAGATTGCAGTCACAACCATCATGGGCCGCGGCACCGAGTTCGGACCGCGCATCATGGCCGAGCGCAGGGCCGGCAAGTATCTCGCCGATGTCTACATCAGCGGCCCGACTACGCCCTACACGGTATTCTACCCCGCGAAGGCGATGGATCCCGTGCGCAGCGCATTGATTCTGTCCGAAGTCACCGACGAGTCGAAGTGGTGGCAGGGGAAGCATCACTACATCGATCCGGAGAATAAATACATCTTCTCGTTCGTCGCGAGCGTGGCCAACGGCTACGTCTCGTACAATTCGACTCTGGTGAATCCGCGCGAATTCATCTCCTACTGGGACCTACTACAGCCGAAATGGAAGGGAAAAATTCTGTCGAAGGATCCCAAGGTTTCGGGTAGCCAGCGGATTGCCATCCGTATTCTCTACTACACGCCGGGAGTGGGCGCGGAATTTTTGCGGCGTCTCTACGGCGATATGGACGTAACGCTCACGCAGGAGCTGCGCCAGTCGATCGACTGGCTCGCCAACGGCAACTTCTCGATCTGTTTTTTCTGCGGCAGCGGCGATATTCAGAAGGCGAAGCAGCAGGGCCTTCCGGTGGACGAGTTCCCCACGGCGCGCTGGAAAGAGCCGCCGGCCGTCTCGTCGGGCAACAGCGGCTCGGTCGTTCTAATGAACCAGGCGCCGCACCCTGGCGCGGCGAAAGTGTTCATCAACTGGCTGCTGTCGAAGGAAGGCCAGCTGGCATACCAGAAAATCGCCAACACGCCGAGCAACTCGGAAGAGTCGCTCCGCATCGACATACCGAAGGATATGGTCCGTGCGAACCTTCGCCGCTCCGAAGCCGTGAATTATTTGATGTCCGACAGGCCGGAATACATGGAGATGAAGCCGATCTACGACGTGCTCGACCGCGCGCTCGCCGAGCGAAAAAAATAATTTGGGGGCAATTATGGCTGGAACGAATGCGACGTTGTATCAGCGGACCAACCCTTACGACACATGGATCCAATCGACAGGCGTGCCGATTCACAAGGGATATTATATCGAGGACCTGCGCACGATAGAGCTGAGACGCTGGGACGCGCGCGACTGCGACGCGGCGTTTTTGCAGCTCGCGGGGCAGGAGGGCGTGACCGGCGCGTACGTGACGGAGATCGCCCCGGGAAAGACGCTGCCGCCGATGCGCATGGTTTTCGACGAGGCGGTTTACGTGCTCAAAGGCCGCGGCATCACGACGGTGTGGAACGACGGCGGACCTAAACGCGTCTTCGAGTGGCAGAGCCACAGCATGTTTATGATTCCCGGCACATGCCACTGGCAGGTGAGCAATCTTCAGGGCAACGACGTCGTCCGGCTGCTCCATTGCAATTATCTGCCGCTCGCGATGGCTGCCGTGCCGAACCCGGATTTTTTATTTAAGAATCCTATGACCGATTCGACCCGCCTCGCATCCGTCAACGGCGACGTCTATTCGGAAGCGAAGGTCGAATTTCTACCTGACGCCGGGCGCGGCGGCGAAGGCAGAAACATTTGGGTAGGAAATTTCTTTCCCGACATGCGGGCATGGGACCGGCTGGATACGTTCAAGCGCCGCGGCGCCGGCGGCCGCGTCGTCTGGGTCGGTTTTCCCGGCTCGCCGCTCTCCGGCCATATGTCGGTTTTTCCGGCGCGGACTTACAAAAAAGGCCACCGCCATGGGCCGGGGTACATGATCGTGATTCCTGCCGGCGAAGGCTATTCGATCATGTGGCCCGAAGGCGGCGAGAGGATCGTCATCCCCTGGCACGAGGCGAGCGCGTTCGTGCCGCCGAACCGCTGGTTCCACCAGCACTTCAACGTCGGCGGCGCGTCGGCGCGATATCTCGCCATCCATCCGCCGCGCGGCTTCAACGGCATCAGCGAGAAAGTCGAAGACCGCGCGCGCGACCAGATCGAATACCCCGACGAGGACCCGTCGATCCGCGCGCGTTTCGAGGGCGAGCTCGGCAAGCGCGGCCTCACGAGCCTCATGCCCGATGAGGCGTACCGAAACCGCAATTACGAGTGGAGCTATACGTAGCGGGCCTCATCCTTCTAAAGGGAGAAGGAACAAGAAGCGATCTGGAAAGGAACATGCTGCCTCGCTCGCTTGCGGGAGAGGTTGGGTGAGGGGCGTTACAGCACCGCGATTAATTCCACCTGAAACAACAGCCCGCCGCGGATCTCCGCCGTGAGCGCGTGGCGCGCCGGCCGGTTGTGCTCGTCGGGGAACATCTTGATCCACGCCTTGTTGATGGAGTCGCGGTTTTTCTCGTCCTTCAGAAACACGGTCATGTGCGCGATGTTGTCCGGCGTGCCGCCGGCGAGCTCCATGAACTTATGAATATTGCGGAATAGCACCTCCGCCTGCTCGTCGGGATTCTCCGGCACTTTGCCGGTCTCGGTGTTTTTGCCGGAGATCGCCGATGAGAACACCATGTTGCCGATCTTCGCGCCGTTCGGAATCGGCGCGCCGTGCGCCAGGCCGTGCATCTCGATGCTGGTTCGCTTCGCCATAAGGGCTCCTTTCGCTCGCAGAATGATTCTTGCGAGTTATATCATCCGGCGGCGATTGACAAGCCGAAAGCGATAATGTCTTAATCGACCTATGGCTGAAATCGTCTCCTGTCTCGCGATGTCGCATGCGCCGCAACTCATGCTCGACCCCGACCATTGGGGCTTGCTCAACACGCGCAGCTGGGACCCGCTGCCCGAGCGGCCGGAACTCGCGAAAGAGACGCTCGAGGTCAAATGGCAGAAGTGGCGCCGCTGCATGGCGGCGATCGAGCAGCTGCGCGGGATTCTCGCGAGCAAAGCGCCGGATACGGTGATCGTCGTGGGCGACGATCAGCACGAGAACCTCGTCGACGACAACATGCCGCCGTTCACGATATTCATCGGGAAAGAGGTCGAGGCGAGCACGAGCCTGCGCTACTTGAAGCAGCCTCCGACGGAGAATCGCGTTAAGTACAAAGTCGACGACGCGCTCGGCATCGCGCTTATCGACAAGCTGATGGAATCGGGCTTCGATCCGTCCTACTCGAAGAAGACGCGCTACGAAGGGGGTCTCGGCCACGCGTTCGCGCGCGTGCTCAAGTTTTTAAACCCCGATGTGCGCTACGCGATCCTGCCGATCATGGTGAATACGTATTATCCACCCGCGCCTTCGCCAAAGCGCTGTATCGATTTCGGCAGAGCCCTCGCCGCGGCGATTCGCGCGTTTCCCGAGCCGCGCCGCGTCGCGATCGTCGGCTCCGGCGGCTTGAGCCATACGAGGATCGACGAGAAACTCGATGAGGGATTCATTCAGGCATTAAAGACGAACGATCAGAAATTTCTGGCCTCGATGCCGGCGCCGGTTCTGATCGAGGGAACTTCCGAAATCCGCAACTGGATAGTCACCGCCGCCGCGGCCGACCGGCCCGGCGCGATACTCGACTACCAGCCGCTCTACCGCACGATGAACGGCGTCGGCTGCGCGATGGGCTTCGCGGAGTGGCGCTGAGCGCTACGCGCTCACGCACTTCATGTCCGAGACCGAGCTTACCTTGACGCCGATCTTGTCCCAATTGTCACCGGCGTCGGCGCTGGCGTAGACCTCGCCGCCACGGAGCGCCGCATAGACCCGGTTCGGATCGCTCGGGTCGATGGCGATCGCCTCGGCGAAATCTTTGTTGATCTCCGACATCCTGCCGTTGAGCTTCTGCCATGATTTTCCGCCGTCTTTCGTGCGGATCACGACGGACTCGGCGCCGCTCGGCCGTTTTTTCCACGCGCCGGGCTGGCTCTTCGCGAGCGCGGAATAGATGACGGAAGGATTCTTAGGGTTCATCGCCAGCGGAACTGAATATTCCAGCGGGAAGTCCATCGCCGTCGGCTCCCAGCTCTCACCGCCGTCTCGGCTCCGATAGAGCGCGCGGCCGGGCGCGGTACCCTGGCGGTAATCGTGCCCGCCGGTCGCGATGAACAGCGACTTCGGGTCGCGCGGGTCGACGACGATCGTGTGCACGTCGGCGTCGAGGCCTTTATTCAGCAGCTTCCAGCTCTTGCCGCCGTCGGTGCTCTTCACCATGTAGCCGACCTGGAGCGCGGCGTACATCGTCTGCGGATTTTCCGGATCGATCGTGATGTCGCGCACGTGCGGCTCCACGGTGGAGACCGGATACACGACGGAAGCGACGTAAGGGATGTTCCAGATCGAGTCGATGCGCTCCCAATTCTTCGCGCCGTCGCGGCTGACGAAGATGTCGATCGGCTCCGTTCCGGCGTAAACGGTGTTCGGCTCGCGCGGCGCGATCGTTACGCAGCGCACCTTGCCCGGCCCGCGCTTGCCGTAGCACGGCTTCTTCCAGCTCTGGCCGGCGTCTTCGCTCACCCAGACCCCGTCGCCGCGTGTGCCGGCGAAGACGACATTCGGACGGGAAGGGGAGACGGCGATCTTCGGTACTTCCCAATCTTTCAGCCCGTGGTGCTCGGCGTTCCACGCGCGCCCGTCCTGACTTTTCAGAGTGACCACGCCTTCGCCCGTGGCGAGATAAATAAAAGAGGCCATAACGTCTCCTTCCTTCGATCAACTCCCTAGCACATCGCGCGGAAGCGCTACAAGCGTCCGCGCCTCAATACCCCAGCTCTTTGTCGACGACGTTTCTCAGCGGCGCTCCGGTCGTGAAGCGCCGCAGATTGTCGGCGAAGATCGGCAGCATGAGCTCCCATTTTTGCGCCGTCGCGCCGGCGGCGCGCGCGCTGATGATGACGTTCGGCAGAGTCCAAAGCTCCGACTCCGGCGGCAGCGGCTGCTTCGCGAACGCGTCGAGCGCCGCGCCTGCGATCCATTTCTCTTTAAGCGCGCGGACGAGCGCTTTCTCCTCGACGGCCTTGCCGCCGGTGAGATTGATGAAGTAAGCGCCCGGTTTCATCATGCGCAGCTCTTTTTCGCCGATCATTTTTTCGGTCGACGGAATCGACGCGAGCGAGAGCACGTTGAAATCCGACTGCTCGAGCAGCCGCGGCAGATATTCCGGTCCGCCGAGCTCGTCGACGAAAGGCGGCTTATCGCCCGCGGTGCGCTTGGTCGCGACGACACGCATATCGAGCGCCTTGGCCTTTTGCGCCAGCTCGCTGCCGACAGTGCCGAGGCCGACGATGCCGAGGGTCTTGCCGGCGACATCTTCAGGCTCCACGCGCTGCCATTTTTTCTCTTTTTGATTTTCCCAACATTCAGGCAGGCGCTTCGCCAGCACGAAGATACACGCGATCGCGAACTCGGAGAACGAGCGGCCGTGGATGCCTTTCGAGCCTGTTACCTGAATCGGCCGGCGCTTCACCTCGCGTGTAAGATATGCATTTGCGCCGCCGCGCGTGACGTGAAGCCAGCGGAGCTTTTGCATGTGAGCTAAAAGATTCTCGGGGACGGGGTCGTCGGTAAAAACACCGTCGATATCTTCCACGTTCCGCATCTCGCCGTCGTCCATCATGAAGTGCACGTGGGGAAAATCGCGGCGTAGGACCTGCATATCTTCGGCGGGAATCGGCACCCGTATCCAGATGCGGCATTTTTCCATGCGCTACAAAGATATAAAGCGCCGCGCGCACTTGTCAACGATCGCCTTTACAAGTGTCTTAGGCGTGTGTAGAAACAATTTCTATGGCGGGAGGGGAAACGATCGGCGCCGACGAGCCGGGACTCGCTCCGGACGAATTCATAGCCGCGATCTGGCAGGCGCGGCGCGATTACGTTAAGGCCGGGCGCATAAAACAGCCGCATCCGTGGCGCATCGCGGTCGGCACGGGCAAGGCGCCGCGGGCCGGCGTCGTCGAGTACATCAAGAACCGCTACTATTTTCTCGTCAACATCAATCGCAAGGACGCGCAGATCATCGCTAACTGCCCGTTTCCCGAAGCCCGCCGCATGCTTTTGCGAAAGTATATCGATGAAGAGGGGCAGGATGTCGTCGGGGGCGGGCTCGGAGCGCACTACGAGATGTGGCTGAAGGTTGCCGAGGCGCTCGGCGTCTCACGCGCAACGATGAACGGCTTCGCCGACGTTCTGCCGGTGTACCGCTTCACGGTCGACGCGGTCTTCGATTTCGCGAAGAATCGCAGCTGGATCGAAGGCGTCGCCGCGACTTACGCGACCGAAGGCGGCATGTGGAAGCGCTACACCCCCAAAGCAGAGCACGGGCGCGACGATTTCCTAGGCGAAGGCGAAGCGCTGAAGCGCTATTACGGCGTGCCGGAGACGGCGCTACAATTCTATCACGTCCATAGCGACGCCAACGACGAGCACGGCGACATCAATGAACAAATTCTAAAGCAGTTCTGCACCACCAGAGAGTTCCAGCGCAAAGCGCTGGAAGCCGCTCGCTTCCGCTGGGACAATCAGGAGACGCGCCACGACATCGCCTACCGATACTTCGCCGAGAACTCCTGAGCGCCTTTTGTTTAGCGCTTCGTTCATCTCTGCCGCGTTGTGCTTTTTCCTCTCGTCGCATGCCGTCGCGGCGGAAAGCTCCAAGCAGCTTCAACCGCTCAACGTGTCTTACGCGTCGATCACCGGCAGCCGCATTCCGCTCTGGATCGCGAAAGAGGCGGGGCTGTTCGAAAAGCACGGCCTCAACGTCAATCTTATCGTGATCGCCGCGGGCAACGCCGCGATAGGCGCGCTGATGGGCGGCGACGTCGACATCCTCGGCGCGCCGGGCACGACGACCGTGGTTTCGGCCGCGAAGGGCCTACCGGTCGCCGTTATCGGCACCTTCGGCGCCGGTGCTTGGAAGCTCGCCGCGCGGCCGTCGATCACGTCCGTCGAGCAGCTACGCGGCAAGGTCGTGGGTACGAGCCGCCCGGGAACGACGATCGACTTTTCTCTCCGCCGCGCTCTCCTCAAGCTCGGTCTCGTCCCGGGAAAAGACGTGCAAATTCTCCAGACCGGTCTCGCGGAATCGATCAAGAGAGTCATGATCATGCAGCAGGGAAATATCGACGCGACGCTCGTGAGCCCCGATAACCTGTACGAAGCGGAAACGCGCGGCATCAGGCTATCGGTTTTGGTCGACCTGAAAGACCTGGGGATCTACACGAGCGCGAGCGACCTTTCCGCGCGGCGCGAGTTCATCAAGAACAATCGCGCCAAGGTGCGCGCCTTTCTCGCCGCCTATTGCGAGGCGATCCGGCTGGGGAAGACGAACCGGACCGTCGCTCTCGCGAGCTTCCGCAAATACATGCGCGAGAGCGATCCGAAGCGCCTCGATGTGCTGTATAAAAATTACGTTGAGGATTTACTGCCGGAAAAACCCTACCCGATGGAAGAGGCGATCCAGGGCGACATCGACAACTTGACCCCGACGATCCCGGAGCTCCGCGGCAAGAGACCGGCTGACTTTATTGACAAGACTTTACTCGCGGAGCTCGAGGACGAAGGCTTCTTCGCGCGGCTCTACAAATAACTTCGCTGCGTGCACTATCGCAGGCTCCAGCGGTTCCCGGCGACCTGACGCGCGCAGAAAGCCCGCGCCGCGTCGACCGTGCGGGCGGTGCCGCCGATATCGGCGATTACATCGAAGCAGTGCTCGCGGCGGTGAAAGCGGTAGCTTTCCAGCGGGTCGAACTCGATGGTGTTTACGCCCGGACGCAGATAATAGACGCGCGCGCGGCCGACAATGTCGCCGTCGCTGCGCTCGCGGATTCGAAGCGTCGTCTGGCATTCGCCGCTCGCGTCGCTGCGAACGCGCACGCGCCACATACGCACGCGCTCGCCCTGCGCGATAGGATCGGGTGACATATCGAGATCGGAAATGGAAAGGCGGTGGGCGCCGCCGCAATATGCGTACCCTCCGCCGCCAGAGCCGCCTCCGCCGCCGGGTTGTTGAACAACGCAGCCGGCAAGCGCCGACGCGGCCACAATTCCGAGGAGTAAAACTCTTTTCATGGTGCCTTTCTCCCTACGAACCGATTTCGCCGAGCTTACGCATCGCGGCGCGCCGTGTCAATCCCGCAAGTTGACATAGCCGGAACGCTTCGTTAGGCTCGCGCGCATGCGACGCCACGCGAAAATTTTCGCCTTGCTGGCAATCGTAACGGTCTCCGCCGCCACTCGCGCCGTCGCCGCCGATAGGCTCGTCGGCATTCACTCCGCACGCGTGATCTCGCAGGCGATGCCGTGGGTTGCCGCCGAGGCGGGTCTATTCAAGAAATATAATCTCGACTTTCAGCTCGTTTACATCGCCTCATCGCCCGCGGTCACCGCCGCCATGCTGGGCGGCGACGCCGAGATCGCGCTCACCGGCGGCGAGGGCAACATCCGCGCCTATGTCCAGGGCGCGACCGACTTCATTTTCATCGGCGCGGTCAAGAACGTCTTCACTCACAGCATTCTCGCCGGAACGGTGGTGAAATCGCCGGAGGACCTGCGCGGGAAAAAAATCGGCATCAACCGCATCGGCAGCAACCCGCACTTCTTTACCGTCCAGGCGCTCAGGCAAAAAGGACTCGACCCCGTCAAGGACGTGCAATTGATCCAGTCCGGCGGCTCGCCGGAGACGCTGGCCGCGCTCGTCTCAGGCAACCTCGACGCCGCGTGCCTCAATCCGCCCTCCGACACGCTGGCGCTCGCGCAGGGCTTTCACTACGTCATCTACGGCCCCGACCAGAAGATTCCTTACGCCGCGACGGCGTTCGTCACGCGCAAGACGGTCCTTGCGAAGCGCGCGCCCGTAATCGGCGAATTCATGAAAGCGATGGCCGAGGCGTCGAAGATTCTGCACGAGGACCGCGAGTTCACCTATAAGGTGATGAGCAAATATCTGCGCGTCACCGACCGGAAGATACTTGACGCATCGTACAGCACGGAGATAAAGGCGCTCGAGAAGCGCCTCGACATCCGCCCCGAGGCATTGCAGTCGATTCTCGACGAGATCGCGAAGACCGACGCGCGCGCGAAGAGCATTAAGGCGGACGATCTCATCGACCGGCGCTATCTCAACGACTTTGCAAAGAGCGGCTTTTTTGACAAGCTCTGGGAAGGCAAGAGGTGATGCCATGGCGACTTTCCGCGAGCAGCTGACCGCCCGGCGCAACCAGAAGCACAGCAAGGATCATCCGTTCTTCAACAAATGGGCGGCGGGCGAGCTTACCAAAGAGCAGACCGCGCTCTATTGCCAGCAGCATTTTCATTTCGTCGGCGAATATCTCAACTGGATGGCATATCAGGCGTCCCAGATTCCGCACCGCGACGTCAAAACGTACCTCTTCGAGAACCTCGGCGACGAGGAAAATCCCGACGACCGCCACCTCGACATGCTGAAGGATTATGTCGTATCCGCCGGCCTGCCGCGCGAGAGCGTCGACGCTTCGCCCGTCCTCGTCGGCACCGAGGGACTGCAGAACTGGGGCTGGCGCATGATGTATCAAAAGCCCTGGCAAGCGACGCTCGCCGGCATGTTCATCGGTCTCGAATCGCAGTTCCTGGATATCTGCAAAAAGCTCGTGCCGGCGCTGCACAAGCACTACGGCTACAAGCCCGGGCAGCGCGAGATCCGCTTCTTCGAGGAGCACATCGGCGCGGACGAGATCCACGCCGGCAAAGGCTTCGCGATCGTCGAGAAATACTGCAATACGCCGGAGCTTCAGGAGATTGCGTTCAAGACGGTGGAAGAGGCGACGGTCCGGCGCTGGCGCTACATGAACAGCATCTACTGGTACGCGCTGCACGGAAAACTGGACGATACACCGGAAGGATGAAAATGCCAGAATATAGAAGATAGAACTGAGGAGTTAGAAGAAAGACTGAAAGACTTCCGGCTTCTAAATTCTAGATCTTAACTTCAAGATTCTTATCCACACCTTAGATTCCCTCGCCCAGTCCGCGCTGCGTGCCGTGCGACGGGCTGCGGTTCTCTTCGAGCGACTTCTGGAACTTCCGCGGAAGGGGCGGCTTGCGCGAAGTCATGAAGCGGACGAATTCCTCTTTCGCGGCGATCAGCATCCTGGCGTTGCTTTTTCTCTCCTCTCCGATGGTGGAAGCGGCGAGGCGATAGTCGTGCGCGGGAAAGACTTGTATCGAGTCGCCGAGCGCGGCGAGCTTCTTTAGACTCTCGAACTGCTTCTCGGCGTCGCCGCCGGGGAGATCGGTGCGTCCGCAGCCGCCGATCAACAGCGTGTCGCCGGTGAAAAGCCGCTCGCCGGCGAGCAGGCACATGCCGTCTTCCGTGTGGCCGGGCGTATGAATAACGCGGAGCTCGACCGTGCCGCAGCGAATCGCATCGCCGTCGTTCACTCTCAAGTCCACATACGGCGCGTCGGTCGCCGCGTGCATCACGACTTTCAAATCCGCGCTGTCGCGCAGCATCTTGCAGGCCGAGACGTGGTCGGCATGCGTATGCGTGTCGACCGCGTACACAAGCTTTGTGTCGAAAAACTCCGCGAGACCGAGATACTCCTCGATCTTCGCCTCTTCGGGGTCGATCACGAGCGCGACTTTGTCGCGCTTGCAGCCGAGAAAGTAGGAGAGACAGCCGCTCGAGCGGATCTGCTCGAAAATAATTTCCTGCCCGGCCATCAGACGCGGACGACGGTGCCTTTCTCGGGATTGTAGCGGTGTCGCTCGATCTGTTCGAGATCGTAGCTCAGGAACCGAAAGACCATCGCCGGGCCGTCGACCGCGTGCGTGGAATGGATATCGCCGGGCAGGTACGCATATGCGACGCCGGGAGAGAGACGGTGCAATTCTTTTTTCTGCACTGCGGCGCGTCCGGGCTCCTTGCCGTCGTCCGTGCGCTCATATAGCGTGATCTCCGTAACTCCTGAATACGCGCCGTAAACGACCCAGCAGGGGCCGTGGTCGTGCGGCGTGTTGCCGTGGCCCTGCTTGTGCACGTGGCCCATCTGGATGAAGCCGTTCTGCGGATCGCGGTAGAGCTCGCGCGAGGGCTTCCCATCGCGGAGAATCTCCGCCATCCACGGCTCCTCGGGAGCGGTCGATTTTAGCATTTTTTCCATCAGTGCCCGCACCTTGAAGGGGAGCTGAGGGTCTTTGCCGTCGCCCCACACCGCGCGCACCTCCGCGATGTACCGTTCGAAGGAATTGTCCTCATGACGCACGCTGATCGCCATGTTAGTTCTCCTTTGCTGTTCGTTTTACCACTTTCGCCGCGGCGTAGTCCAGCCGTTCGTTGACACCCGGCCGCGGCGTTTGATACCCATAGAAAAATCGGGCGCGCCGCCCCGGGCGCCTAGCTATGGACTCCAAAGAGCTCCGCCGCGTCATGGGCCATTTCGCCACCGGCGTCACGATCGTGACGACCCGCGACGCGTCGGGAACCCCGTTCGGCCTCACCGCCAACGCCTTCGCCTCGCTCTCGCTCGATCCGCCGCTCGCGCTCGTCTGCGTCGACAAGGGTGCGTCTTGCTATTCCTGCTTCGCCGGCTCGGGACACTTCGCCGTGAACGTCCTCGCCGAACACCAGGAGGAGGTCTCGCGCCGCTTCGCGACCAAAAGCGCATCGAAGTTCGACGGTCTAAGCTGGCGCGCGAGCGAGCGCGGCCTCGCGCTCATCGACGGCGCGATCGGCCACATCGAATGCAAGATCGTCTACTCCTACGACGGCGGCGACCACACGATCTATGTCGGCGAAGTTCTTCACGCCACGGTCGCCGAGGACGGCAAGCCGCTGCTCTTTTACAAAGGGAAGTACCACAAGCTGCCCGAGTGAGGCGGCCGGCTTGAAGCGCGTCATCATTTCAATCCTCCGCCGTGTTCTCGGCGCGCTCATGGGTTTTTTGAGCGCCGGCGTGGTCTGCTTCGTCATCATCGTCGTCGCGATGGTCGTCTGCCGCTCGACGTTCGGCGTGCGCGAAATTCGCGGGGCGGTGCTCGCCGCCGCGGTGCTGGGCGCGGTCGCAGGATTCTTTATCCCGCGCGTAAACGCGCGGCTTCTCGATCCGTGGTTCAGTATTTTTGGCGAGCTGTAAAGAACTAAAAGAACGCCAGCGCGCGGATCTCGATGCTCTCGCGCTGCGGCGCGTCGGGCGGGCTCGTGGGATCGTCGAAGGCGGCGTGCGCGGTCCAACGCGCGCGGCCGTCCGTGGCCGAATCGAAGGTCTTAAAGACGATCGCCTCGTTCCGCCGCATATTCGGAAAGTAATACCAGCGGTGCGCCGGGTTGTATGCGATGTGATAGATCTCGCCGACGCGGTCGGGATAGCGTCGCTCGGTCCGGATCATATCCTGCCTGGGCAGGCTGCGCGCGTCCGCGACCGCGAGCGGCGCGGTTACGACTGGATTTCGGATCGGGCGCCACGTCTGGATCACCGCGAAACGGCGCTTCAGTAGCTCCTCCGCCTCCGCAGGCAGGAGATCGCGCACGCGCTGGGGCCCCGACCATTCCGTGTAGTCGTTGTGCACGCGGCGCACCGGCTCGCGCACCTGCTTCTCCGCGCGCGTCGCGTCGTTCTCGGCGCGCAGCGTGTGGTCGAAAATAAAGACGCGCTTGGCGCCGCTCTGCTGCGCTATTAGCCGCTCCATCTCGGAATAGTACAATGCGCGGATCTCGTCCTCGTTATAAAAGTCGGTGACCTTCGTCTCATGGTCGACGAGCGTGAAGCCCTCGCGCTCGAGCGCCGGTGGCTCGCGCAGCAGACGCGCGTTGTGAATCGTCGCCGGCCGGTCCTCGTAGGTGCCCGTATGCACGGGCTTCGCCCCGTGCGCGGCAGAGTTGCTCACAGGCTTCTCGCCCGAGTCGACGATGTACATCAGGATCGTGTCGACGGATTCGGGCATATGCTGCTTTTCGGCTCGCGCCATTGCCTTCAGCCATAGCTCCAGGGAAGGGGAGTGTCAATGCGTTTAGCTTGACCGGGCCCGCTGTGTAAGACTATTTTTGAGTGGCAGCGGAGGAAGCATGACATATTCGACCGTGGCGGGCGATAAAATACTCCGGGTTTTCGCATGGGCATTTGTGTTAGCGGCTTTAATCTCCCGCCCGTGCGCCGCCCAGGTTCCGTCGCAATCAGGCGCGAGAACCGAGAAGATCACCATCGCCTATCCGAGCCGGGGAATCACGGTGTTGCCGCTGCGAGCCGCGCAGGTCAAAGGCTTTTTTAAAGCCGAGGGCCTCGAGCCGGAAATTATCCAGATGCGGGCCGCCGTCACCGTGACCGCATTGACGACCGGCGATATCGATTATGGCGCGCCGTTGGATTCGATCATCCGCGCATCGGCGCGAGGTCTGCCGCTGAAAGGTCTGATGTCTTTCGTGAATAAGCCCATGCACTATCTGGTGGCGCGCCCGGAATTCAACAGTGTGCGCGATCTGCGGGGCAAGACCCTGGCGATCAGCGCTTTCGGCAGCACCGAGCAATTCACTACTTTCGCGACGCTCAACGCACACGGACTCGATCCCGATAAGAAAGACGTCAAGGTCGTCGCGCTCGGGGAAAGTACGGTGCGGTTGGAGGCTCTGAAGAAAGGGCTCGTCGACGCGACCGTGATCTTGATCCCCTACGTCATCGTGGCCGAGAATCTCGGGTTTAAGATCCTCGCCAACGCCGGCGATTACCTGGAGCTGTCGACGCCGGGCCTTGGGACGAGCGACCGGCTGCTGCGTGAAAAGCCGGACCAAATCAAAAGAACGGTCCGGGCCGCCGCGCGCGGGCTCGCTTTTATTCGACAAAACCGCGACGAGACGCTGCGCATCATGATGGACTGGCTCGCGTTGGACAAGGAGACGGCCGCGCGGGCTTATCAGATGGGCCTCAAGGCCTACAGCGAAGACGGCAGTCCGAGCGAGAAAGGAGTGGCGGCCAGCGTTCGGTTGGAGCTGGAAAAAGCCGGGGTTAAAAAAGATATCCCGATGGCAAAAATTTTCGATCTCTCCATCCTTCAAGAAGTGAAAGGGGAGATTCGGAAATGACGCTGTAAAAAGATTGCTGTGCGATCAGTGTCGAATGACCGCGCGCGCCATATCCAACTACTTCCCCCGTGTCGTCGACATCGTACACTCGCCGAAATGGCGCTTGGCGATGCATTCGAGGCAGAGGCTGCCCTTCAACAAATGCTGCGCTGTGGTGACTTCGGCGAAGTCGTCAATCGGCCAGTTGCCGCAATTCTGACAGAAGTGCCACACCATGTTCTCTGCGGCCCGGCGGTACGTGATATCGGGGAATTTCGTCAACGGACTCCGCGAGCGGGGAGCATCGGTCATAGCAATTCGCATCCTTCCTACGTTCGACGGAAGAGAATGTTTACTCGCCGCGAGCGGCGGTTGGCCGCTGACGCTCTTCATCGCGCTGCCTGGGGGAGGAAGGCATCGTAAAGATTAGTCCGGCAGATATATAGCAATGTCGCGTCGCTGGCAAGGGGAACGTGGCAGGAGAGTCGCACGACGCCCGGCCGACCGATCCACAGAGTTCCATTCTGGACGCGATTGTTCCCGCGGATATCCAAATGGGATCAAACGGCATCTCCGATTGCGCACGGACGTGCGACTGAAGGCGAGACTTGAGGCGGCTTTCGCCGCCTGTTGAACCGGCGCGCGCGTGCCGCTATGGTCCGTCCGGGAGGCGATTATGCCATCGGCGAACATTCGCGGCGTCCACATCATTATAAAATCCTTCGATCGACGGAGGAATCAGAAATGAAGGACCTAACGATCGTCGTCGGCACCGTCGGCCAGAGCATCATGCGGAGCGAAGACAGCGGCCGGACCTGGATGCGCGTCGGGCCGCGCCGCGGTTTCGCTTACGAAGCCTCCGTGCGTACGATCGCGATGCATCCGCGCGAGCATAGCATTCTTTTCGCCGGCACGGAGCGAGGGCTCTATCGAAGCGAGGATGCGGGCGCTAATTGGCGCTACATCGATTCGGCGCTGAATCCGTATTACGTCTGGGCGCTCGCGATTGATCCCAAAAATCCCGACGTCATGTTCGCCGGCACCGGCACGCCTACGCCGGCGATGATTTTTCGCTCCAGGGACGGTGGCCGGAGCTGGGAGAAGCGCCCGGTGGAGGTCGCGGCGACCTGCGAGGCGGTCGGCACGCCGCGCGTCACCGGCATCGCCGTCGATCCGGTCGAGCCGAACAACGTCTGGGCCGGCCTCGAAGTCGACGGCGCGCGCCACAGCCGCGACAGCGGCGAGACCTGGAGCATCGTCAAGGCGACCGAGCGGCGCGATATTCACAACGTGGCGGTGACCGCGGGCCCGCCGCGCGCGGTCTTCATCGTCGTCAACCGCGAGATCTATGCGAGCACGGACAACGGCCAAACCTGGGAGCCGCGCGAGATGCAGAAGCGGCTTCCGTGGGATTATCCGAGAAAAGAGAACTATCTCCGTGCCGTCGCGGTCGACCCGGGAAATCCCAAGAGAATCTTTCTCGGATTCGGCGACTTCACGCCCGGGTCGTCGGGCGCGGTCGCCGCGAGCGAAGATTTGGGCAAAACTTGGAAGCTTCTGCCGCTGCCCGCCGAGCCGAATTCCTCCATGTGGACCTTCGGTACCAATTCGGACGATCCCCAAACGATCTTCGCCGCGAGCCGCTACGGCTATCTCTACCGAAGCGACGACGGTGGAGCCTCGTGGACCAAGCTCCGCCGCGAGCTGAGCGAGATCGCGGCGGTGTGCTGGGTGCGGAATTGAAAGAACGGTGTAAGCGGCGGTTCATAAGTCATTGTCCATGAATGACTCGAAGCTTGTATCGTCTAACTCGTCCAAACGACGGAAATGCGAAAACTCTTAGCAGGAGCGTTTCTAGTTATCTTTCTCCTCTCCGCTTGTACGGTGCGGCAAACCTCGGACTTCCAATGGGCGGATAAGCCGCCGTGGTGGATGACGCTCGACTTTACGCCGCGTCATTCGACGATACGCGGCATTCCCGTAGAGAAACTTGATCCAAATTGGCGCCGCGCCTCAGAGCTGTCGAAGGGTAAAATTCCTCCAGATGAACTCTACCCAGGCGGAATAGACCCGATGGATGCGGAGGATACTCATTTTTCGATTCGTGGTGATTTCAACAACGACGGGTTGCCGGATGTCGCTATTGTGGGGGTTTACGAATCGAAAGCGAGCGAGCGGGGAAATTTTATAATGATCCTGACGCAGGAGCCTTCCGGCGGATGGCGCAAGTCGTTCCTGGAATATGGATCAGAGAAGCCGGCATTCGCTGCACTTCGTATGAGAGACGATATTTTAGAATACTGGACCTGCATGGGCTGTGATGCAGTAAGCTTTTTAAGATGGTCGGGACGACTCAAAGAGTACATTTGGATACCTTCACAAGCCGGGAGGCATTTAAGTGAAACCGAAATTGAGCAACTCGAAAAAGGCCTTAGAGAAAATACCAGCGATGTTGAGGCGCTGAATCTTTTGGCCTGGGTTTACTGCATGTATCCGGAGTATCGCGGCAATTCGGTCTTACGAAACCGCGCTTTCACGTACGCGGAGAAAGCGTTGGCTTTGGAGGCGGTGGTATACTTCCCCGAAGCGTATGGTGCGGCGCTGTACGCTAACGGCAAATTGGCGGAAGGGGATGCCTGGTTCGACGACCTTACAACGAAACTGGAAGACGGTTTTGCACCATACTACCGCGAGACAAGAGAAACCTTGAGAGAGCTTTACTTGCCGAATCTCAAGTAGCACTTCATCTCCACTCCCGCAGCGTCTCTCTTCGTTCGTATTCCTTGATCAGCGCGTCGAAGAAGACGCGCGACGGATAGAAAAGGACGAGCATCGCGACGGCTGTGACGCAGAAAAGCCGCCACTGGTAGTCGTCCGCCTCGACGACGGCGAGCAGTACGCCGTAGAGCGCAAGCGAGGTTGCGAGGGCAAAGGCGTTGATCATCCGCGATCGGTAGAAGTGAACGAGCCGGGACGCCGCCATCTCGGTCGGCGACTCGCCGATCACGGGAACTTCGCGCGGGCGGCGCGCCGCGCTGAAGACCTGCTCGACGCTGTAGAAGCGCGACCGCGACCACAGGAGCAGCGCGGCGGTTCCGATTCCTATGCCCCAGATGATCTCGTCGAGATCGTCGAGGTACGGATAACTTTCCGTGAAGGGCGCGTGCTCGAAAATGCGCGACGGCAGCATGCCGGCGGCGGCGCACAACGCGAGCAGCACGCCCCAGAGCGCTAGCAGAAATACATGCGAATGCGCGAGCCGATTTTTGAACTCGGGCGAAAGCACGGTTCTATTTGATTACTACCTGCCGACGGTGAATGTAAACCGCCCTTCGGTTACGTGCGTGTCGACCGAGAGGGCGGTCCAGCGCACCTGATATTTGCCGGGAGGCAGGGGAGGGAGATCGACCTCGAGCCGCGTGCGCGAGGCGTCGATGCGCGGATCGTTCTTGTCCATGCGACGCTCGGCGGCGTCGTACACCTCGATCTTGCTGAACGCGCCCTCGATCTCACCGTCGAACCAGATCGTCACCTTCGCGGGTGCCGCGGCGACCGTCGAGCCCACGCGCGGATCGGCGCGGACGGGGAACGCATGCGGATAAGCGACCGCGGCGGCGAGCAGCACGAGCGCGACAACCGCTGCACGGGCGACAGGCAGCGCGCGGCGAGCAGGGAACAGACCCCCTGTTAGTTTCCGCCCTAGCAAGGGGGAAAAACAGAGGCGGTGCTTCTCCCGCAGGGTTTGCGTTCTCACACGCTTCCGCAAAATAACCTCACGCCTTCGTTAGACGATGGATATCAATTTTCATTTCTGCGTCGTGCCGATCGTGCCGAACGGCGTCCAGGTGAAAATATTCGGCCAGAGGTCGTCGAGAAAGACATGCACGAGGCTTCGGATGCCCGCGTTCGCGCCGGAGCGATTGTTCAGCGGGATCTGCGCGCCGAGGCCGAGCTCGACGTAACGCCCGACCCAGAGGAGCCCGGGATTGACGTACGCCGTCGTCGCGCCGCGGTCGGGGCCGTTCACGTTGGTCTCGAAGTTGAATTCGAGCAGCGGGAACATACGGTTGAACGGCGCGCCGATGCCGATGTCCTTCACGAACTGCTGGAGATACGGAATGCTGTACTGAAAGGCGAATCCGTAGCCGACGGTGGTGTTGAATTTTTCCTCTTCGCCGGCGAGCCGCCGGTTCGCCGGAATGCCGAACTCGACCGTGCCGGTGAGCGCGAGCGGTTTGAGATAATTCAACGCTTCGGGCAGGTCGCCGAACCCTTTACCGAAATAAAGCGCGGGAGAGATCGTCGTTACCTTCTCGGCGACTTTTTTCGCGCCCACGCCGCCCGGTTCGACGTTCAGGCCAGCGCTGAAAATCGCCTCGTGCGCAGGGCTCCGGAATGCGACGTATTTAAAGCCGATTTCGGGATTGGCGCCGCCGGCGATCTTGCGGCCGTCGCTCGGGTCGAGGAGCGCATATTCCCACTCGACGGAAATGGCGAAGTCGGGATGCAGTCGCTTGGATATCTCAAAGCCGAAGCCGGTCTCACGGCCTTCAGACGTGCGCGGCCCGCGGTTAATCGAGAGCAAGTCCATTTCGTCGGACGCGAACGGGTCTTCGACGGCGAGCGTGGACGGGATGAATCTCTGGCCGATAACCCCGTGCGCACGCGCCAGGGCGGCGTAAAAAAGAGGCAGAAACATAATCGATGCGAATACAGCGGCGATGCGTTTCATCGCTCCTCCTGAATGCATTTAAAAGGCTCCGGCGGGCCGGAGCCACGATCTGATCGTGCCTGCACGACTCGCGCGCGGCTAGCTGGATGAAGAATCTACGGCCGATCAGGCCGTGGGAGGAGCTCGGGGTGAAAACGGGGCTGAAGCCCGTGGCACGAGCGGTTGATCACGCCCAGGGGTGATGTATGCAACGGCTACCTGGGCGGCGGTCAAAACGGCGATTGACACCGCCGATAACTGGCAGCCCTGGGCAAGCGAATAAACGAGGCAATTCTGGGGAGTCTTATGCGGCTCGAAAACGTGATGGACCGAGTGCGGCGCGCTCGCGAGTATCAAGAACAAAAACGCCGACGCTGCTAGAAACGGCCGCGCGCGCGCTAAAAAGGAGCGGCTCACGCGGAAATGGTCGCATCAAAACCTGCAGCTTGTCAATGCAGAACAAAAATAAGGACGGACTTGGAGGGCTGACGATTTAGCCGCTCAAGGACGCCATCTGTATAACGTCTGATAAGATATATTATGTCAACTTTTCAAAGTTTGTTTTCAACGGGGAAGTCGACATCGTTCGGACACAAGAAATCGTCCCGCCCTATCGGGGCGACTAGCTACGCATTTTGTTTGTCAAATTATCGCTACTTGACGGCGTAAAGGCGGGTGCGGAGTTTCTCGGTGCGCCGGATATAGTCCCAGCCGGCACCGGAATTGGAGACGAGGCGATAGATGCCTTTTTCGCTGAGCGCTTGGTTGCTCATGTCGCTGCAGGTCGTGCGGTAGGCGTTCTCGATCCATTCCTTGTGATAGGCGCAGTTGCCGGACTTAAGGTTGCCGTTGTCTCCCGACTGCGGCTGGAAGAAGAGGCAATATCCGCAAACATAATCGAGGGCGGACTTCTTTGCGATCCTGCGCGCCATGTGTTCCTCTAAAAATACCGCCAGAGCCACCACTTTTCAAACCCGATCTTCGCCCAATAGATAAACGGCGAAGGCCCCCAGGTGCGGGCCTCGGTCGCGGCGAAGGGCGGCCAGCCCGAGGGATAGATCGTGCGGTTCATCGCGGCGCGCCCGGCGCCGTACGCGAGCAGTCATATCGTATGCAGGCGCAGGGGAGTCGGCTCTCCCCTGCCCGTGATCTCCGCTGTCAGGTTATGCGCGACGACGTCGGCTTCCTGATGCGCGACGACACCGGCTTTCGACGCCGGCATGTCGGCGCAATCGCCGATCGCGTAGACGTTGTCCCATTTCGTCGCGAGCGTATCGTAATCCACGCGGATGCCGGTCTCCGTGTCCGCAAGTCCCGAGTCGATCAGCGCGCGCGCGGGCCGGTGCGGCGGGATCATGAAGAGCAAATCGTACGCGAGCTTGTAGCCGTAGAGGCCGTTCACCGTTTTGCGCTCGGCATCGATCGATTGCACGACGAATTCATAGTGCTGCTTGATGCCGCGGCGGCGGCTCTCCGCGTCCATCCATACGACCGGGTCGCGCGCCTCGCCCGCGGGCTCGGCCTCGCGCGTGAAATATTCGATCGTGACACGGTCCCGCATACCGCGCCGCTTGAAGTAGCCGTCGAGCATCCACTGCGTCTCGTACGGCGCCGGCGGGCACCGATACGGCCCGAGCGGCACGCCGACGACGACGCGCCCGCCGTCGAATTCATCGAGCGCGCGCCGCGCCCGCATGGCGGCGTCGAGCTCCCACGCGTGGTGCGCGCCTTCGGCGTAGCCGGGAATCATATCGGGCCGCGTATCGAAGCCGAGCGCGACGATGAGATAGTCGTAGTGAACCTTATGCCCCACCAGCGCGACTTCCTGCCGCGCCGCGTCGATGCCGAGCACTTCGTCCTGGAGAATCTTGACGCCGTGGCGCTCGAGGCGGCGCAGGCGCCGCATGATCTGCTCGGGCTCGCGCTGTCCGACCAGGAGAAAGAGAAAGCCGGGCATGAACACATGCTCCGGACGCCGGTCGACGAGAATGACGTCGTGCCGGTCGCCGAGCGCGCGCGCGAGTTTGGTCGCCGCGACGACGCCGCCGCTGCCGCCGCCGAGGATCACGATCTGTTTGCGCTGGCCGGTCATGGCTAGAAGCTCAGATCCGAAGGAGGCTTGTTTTTGTTGTCCACCGGCTGATCGCCGTTCGAGCGGCGCGAGCGCTCTCGGGCGCGGAGCGAAAGGCCGCGCAGATTTCTCATCCGCTGTTCGCGCCAGCGGACCTGCTCCGCCTTGCCCTCCTCCGTGAGCTCGGCGCCGAAGCGCGATGTTGCGCGAAGAAAGCTCACGATCGCCGTGTCGGAAAAAGTTTTAAGGGCCTCGACAAAGCGCTCGCGCCACGCGGGAACGACGATGAGCAGCGCGATGATTGCGACGAAAATGATGAGGAAGAGAATCATCGCACGCGCGGCGGGTCAGCGCAGGAAAGTATCTTCCTGACGGAGCGCCTCGGCGGCGTCTTTGAGCGTCGTCTCGGAAGGCGCGCCTTCGCCGAGAATGCCGATCTGGCGGAGAAACTGGCCGATCTGCGCGTGGTCGCGCGGGCTCACCGGTGCGTAGGGCTTCGACGGATCGCCGATATCGACGCCGAAATGCTTCATCGCCGACTTCATCACCGGCGGCAGACCGTAGGCGGCCCACTTGCCGGGAAAGAGCGCGAAGCAACGCTGCCAGTATCGCGCCTGCTCCAAGTTCCCGGCGCGGAAAGCGCGGACCACCTGTGCGCCGATGCGCGTGCCTGGCGGCGGCATCGTCGCTCCGGAGCCGCCCATCATGAGCGTCGCGAGCAGCGGCTGCATCGTCGTGAAATAATGCCCGCGGCCGGCGAGGTCGATCTGCTCGATCAGCCGCGAGATCTTGGTGATGTCGCGCGAGCTCTCTTTGAAATAACGGATGTTCTGAATCTCGCTGATCTTGACGAACGCGTCCTGCGGCGGGTCGGCTCCGGGGCCAGGGTTGTGGTAGCAGACGACCGGCAGCGGACTGGCCGAAGCGACCTGCGTGTAGAATTCCATCAGCTCGGCGATCGTCGGCTGCCCGCCCCACGGTCGGAGCGGCATCAACACCTGAATGAAGTCGCCGCCGATGCTTGCGGCGTATTCCGCGAGCTCGATCACCTCGCGCGGCGACGGGCTCGACGCGCCGAGCAGCACGGGCTTGCGCTTGGCGACCATCTCGGTCGCGACCCGGAGCAGTTCTTTCCGCTCCTGGCGCGAGAGCATGGTGTACTCCGCGGCCTCGACCGCCGCGATCGATACTGCGTCGCAATCGGCGACGAGAAAGTCGATCTCTTTTTCGAGCGCCTTGAAGTCGACGCGCTCGTCCTCGCCGAAGGGCGTGAGACACGCGCCGATAATCCCTTTGACCGGCTGCTGTGCTGGCATGGGTTAGTTCAGGACTTCGGCGACGATACGCGCGTGGCCGGCGTCGCTGCCTTTGACGCGCAGCGGCAGCGCCATGATGCGGGTCTTGCGCCCGACGATGCGGCCGATGTTGGCGACGTTCTCGGCGATGAGAACGCCGTTGCCGAGCAGCGTTTTGTGCACCGGGAAATCGAACCCCTTCGATCTCAGCGGCGTCGGCAGATCGACGGTGATGCAGTCGATGCCGAAGAGCTTGACTCCCTTTTTGACCAGCCACTCGGCGGCGTCGACCGATAAATACGGATGGAGATTGTAGTCTGGACTTTCGAATTTCTCGTCCCAGCCGGTGTGCAGCATGACGATATCGCCGCGATTGACTGCGACGCCGGATTTCTCCAGATCGGCGGCCGTTACCTCTTCGCCGCCTTGTTTCCTGACCGAGATCGCCGCGCCGGGGCCGATGAAGCTCTCCAGCGGCAGTTCCTCGATGGATTTCCCGTTCGGCACGATGTGCACCGGCGCGTCGACGTGAGTGCCGGCATGACACGGCAGCGACAGCTCGGTGACGTTCAGCGGATGGCCTTTGCCGAGATCGAAGAATTTTTTCACGCGCACTTCGGGCAGCACCGGAATCTTCGGCATGCCGTCGTAAATCACGCGCGAGAGATCGACCATTTCCATAAAGCGTCCTTACTTGCCGTTGCGCCAGGCGGCGTAAATCGGATCCTTGTCGACGAAGGCGCGCTGGATGCCGTCGTAAGCGAGCCAGAACTGGTCGAGCGTTTTCTGCACCGCGTGCCGCACCTGGCTCTGCTGGAAATCCGTCGTGGCGTAGCGCTCGACGGCGAGCGGCCCTACTTTCATGTGCTCCTCGTCGACGCCCATGTGCAGCGTCCAGTAGCGGATGTCTTCCGACTCACGCTTGAAGCCGTAGTGCTTTGTGAGGCCGTTTACGATCCGCGTCATCCGCTCGCTCGCGGTGCCTTCGAGGCAAAACCCCTGGCCGGCGTAGAGCTCGAGCCAGGTGCGCTGGTACATCAACAATTCGCGCCAGTCTAGAAACGCCTCGGTCTCTGGCAGCGGCTTGACGGCATCGAGCTGCTCGCGCGTGTAGCCGCACGCGAGCGCGAAGCGGATGTAGAGTCCCTTGTGGCTGTCGGTGCCGGTGATCTCGCCGGTGCCCTCTTCGACGACGTTGTCGATCCACATGCGCTCGAGCTCCGCGTCTTCAGGGCAGCGGCCGAGCATCGCGGCGATCGGCTTGGGAAACGGCTTTGGAAAGAAAAGATAGAACTGCCCCACGAATCCCATCAGCGCATCGCGATCGAGCTCGCCGCGCTCGACCATGCCGATGACGGGATGGTCTTTGGAATGTTTCTTCCGCACCATGTCGTGCAACTCTTTGACGAAGGCTTGGCTTGAAAGCGGCATATGTTCTCCTCCGCGGACGGCTTGGTTACCACATATCACATGGTGACACCGAGGCAAACGTCGGTTGCCCCAGCGATCGCGTTACTTCTTAGCTGCGATGGTGAAGACGCCCGCACTGGTAGCGCAGACGATGGGCGAGGCGATACTACAGACGCGAATCTGCGCATTGTTGCCGGCGGGCTTTTTGACCTTCCACTTTTAAATGCCGTCATTCGGGGTCTTCTTGATGATCGTCTTCCACGTCCCGTTTTGAAGGAGTTCGATTTTGACGCTTCCTGTGATTCCGCTGCTGTATCACTGGATAATTTGGCTCGTCCCTATGCGCAAAGTCTCTCCACCGTTGGACGAGATCAGTGAGATGCCGCGTTGTCGACGCCTTGACGGGCTGCACAGCGTGAAACTTCGCCGCGCTGTCCCAGCTTCACTGGAAGGTCGAGCCGTCTTCGGCGAACTATCGAACACGCTGGAGTGCTGTCAGATGCCGTCGCCCTGCTTTCGGCGGCAAGGCTTGCGCCTGGAAGCAACAAGGCCAAAACACAAATATCAGCTTCAGCGCCCAGGCGCGCTCTTCGACATTGCCATTCCGCTTTCCGGGCGAATGTGACCCGACCGGACAATTGCTTACTGCCATGTGGACCCTCCCCGGTGGAGCCGGTGGTGCTAGTGAAACTTCGGGTTGCTTATCACAAATGGTTTAGGGAAATCGAGGGGCAAAACGTGACACGAAGGGTTAAAAGAAGGAAAAACGTTACGATTCGAAGCCGATCGAGAACATCCGCTCCAGGTCGTGCCGGGAGTAGACGCGAAAGGCGATCAGCGACTCGGATTTCTCGATGCCCTCGATCCTGCGAATGTCACGCGTTACGACCTCGGCAAGCCGCTCGTCGTCCTTCACCCGCACGATCGCGGCGAGATCATATCGGCCGGCGACCGAATAAACTTCGGTTACGCCGTCGAGATCCGCGATACGCTCGGCGACGTCGTTCACCTTGTCCCTATGGGTGTTGAGCAGGACGATCGCGGTCATCATGGCAACCCCTCCCGACGAATTGAGTTCACCATATCGGCGGATGCAAGACTGTCAAGACGCTTGGGCCGGCTATTTCCCCGTCGGCAAAGGGATGCGAAAGCCTTCCTTTTTGAGAGCCGCGCGTATCTGCTCGATATGTCCCCTTCCCGTCGTCTCTATTACGAACCGGATCTCCGTCTCGCCGATGGCGACATCGGCGAATCCGCGTCCGTGCTCCGCGCTCAGGACGTTGGCGCCCTGCGCCGCGACGCATGCGGCGAGCCGTGCGAGCGACCCGGGACGATCGGGGAGAATCACCGATATCTCCGCTAGGCGGCCGTCTTCGACCAAGCCTCTCTCGATGATGCGGGAAACGAGATTGACGTCGATGTTGCCGCCCGAAATCACCAAGACGACGTTTTTCCCGGGTAGGGATATTTTCTTATGTACGAGCGCCGCGAGGCTCACGGCGGCGGCGCCCTCGGCGACCGTCTTCTCGATCTCCAATAACTGCAGCACGGCTTGAGCGATTTCGCCTTCGCTGACAGTCACGATCTCGTCAACATTGCGGCGCGCGATCTCGAACGGTATCGCGCCGACCGCGCGCACCGAGATGCCGTCCGCGATCGTCGTCGCCGGCGGAACCTGCACCGGCCGGCCGTTTTCCAGCGCCGCCCGCATCGACGGAACGCGCTCGCACTGCACGCCGATTATCCGGATTTCAGGATGCAATGCTTTCAGCGCGACCGCGATGCCGGCGATAAGACCTCCTCCGCCGACCGGGACGACGACTGCATCGAGATCAGGACTCTGCTCGTGCAACTCGAGCCCGACCGTCCCCTGCCCTGCGACGATCAGTTCATCGTCGAACGGATGGATATAAGCAAGATCGCGCTCGCGCGCGATTTTTTCCGCCTCGGCGAAGGCCGCGTCGTAGTCGGCGCCGAACAATCGCGCCTCGGCGCCGTACCCGCGCACCTGCGTGAGCTTGATGAGCGGGGCCTGCGTCGGCATCACCACCGTAGCATTGATGCCGAGCCGCTGCGTGTGGAACGCGACCGCCATACCGTGATTGCCGGCGCTCGCGGTGATAACGCCGCGCCTCCGCTCATCGGCGCTAAGTGTCGCGAGCTTGTTGAGCGCGCCGCGCTCCTTAAAGGAGCCCGTCACCTGCAGGTTCTCCAGCTTGAAAAAAACCCGCGCGCCGGTCATTCGGCTAATCGTCTCGGAAGCCGCGCAGGGAGATATGTAAATGCGGTCGCGAATGCGCTCGCGCGCACGCTGAATGTCCTGCAGAACGATCATCGCTTTTCATCATAACCGGCCGACGCCGGATTGGCTACAAAGGCGGCGCGGCGCATCAGGTATTTACATTTAGCGGATTAGGGTGTTTACCCGGTTGCTGTAAACGCAAGGGTGACTATCATGGGCCGACTTTTAGACAAGCGGGGCTCATGCATTCTCACCGCTCACGTCTCCTTCCCTTCCTGCACGCCGTCTGCATGGTGTTCGTCCTCTCCTATATTTTTTTCGACGTGCTCGATCTCGACGGGTCCAACCTATCGGCGGTCTTGAATCCGACCGAGCGCGCGGTGATTGCGGCGGAGACGCCCGCCGAAGCAGAAGCCCCGCATCGCCCCGCGCGCGCGGATTTGTGGGACGCAGCGCTTATCGCTCCCGGGCCGACAGCTCTCTGGGCCCAGCCCCAGAATTCGGACAAACTCCCGTCTTCTCCTCTCATCTCCGCGCGCGCGCACGGCTATCGTGTCGGCCTGCCGCGCGACGCCATTCCGGACTGACTCCTTCCGATTGGTCTCGTTGGATTCGCTTACAATTCGACCGATTGCAAAGGAGGCATCATGAAGACCAAGAGATACGTTAGGCTAGTTTTGTCGTTGGCGATGATCGCAGCGACCGCGACGATCGTCGCGGCCGACGCGCCCAACTATGGCGTGCGCGCGGTGCGAATCACGTCCCTCTGCACGGCGGGTTTCCCGGGAACTCCGGGGCTGCCGGAAGTGCCGCCGCCGGCCACGGTGGCTGATCCCAATTGCCCGACCGTCCCGACGCTCGCGGCGAGCCCGAGCGGACGCTGGAGCGTCGACATCAGCTGGTTCGATCCGTCGACACAAAAGTTCTATATGGCCGATCGCAATAACTTCAGCGTCGATATCGTGGACACGAACAGCGATACGATAATCGGCGCGGCGAGCGGCTTCGTCGGCATCCAACCGGGCTCAAATACCTCGGGACCGAATGGCGTCCTGACGACGAGCTCCCCGCGCCAGCTCTGGGCGGGAGACGGCGATGGCACGGTAAAGATTTACCCGCTCAACGCGAACGGCGTGCCCACCACGACCGTTCCGACCGTAGTGAATGCCGGCGGCGTCAAGAGAGCCGACGAGATGGCCTTCGATCCCGACGACCATGTGGTGCTCGTTGCGTGGGACGACGACGCCGATCTGTTCGTGGCTTTCATCTCTGTCTCTTCCACACCCACCGTTCTCGGCAAGATCCAAATTCCGGAGGCGCTCGGCTGCGGCATCGAGCAGCCGGTCTATAACCATTCCACTAATCGATTCTATCTTGCCATTCCTTGCACGAGTGCAATCAACGCCGCGAACCACAACACTTCCGTACATGCCAGCGGCGAGATCGCCGTTATCAATCCGCATACGATGCTAATCGAGAACGTCTTGCCGGTCGACGGCACAAACTGCTTTCCCCACGGACTAACCCTTGGGCCGCGTCAGAATTTGCTCCTGGGTTGCAGTGGAGATGCGCCGGCCGGTACGCAGATGAAGTCGATCATCATGAAAGCAACTACCGGCGCTATCCTGCAAACCTTTACGCAGCTCGGCGGCTCGGATGAGGTCTGGTACAACATCGGGGACAATCACTACTATCTCGCGATGTCGAGCTGGACTACGACGGGCCTGACCGGCGGACCGGCCAAACCGAGTCTCGGGATCATCAATGCCGGAACCGCCGACACCGGCCCCGGCGCGCCGACTTTTGTGCAGAACATTCTGACGACGCGCACTTCGCATTCGGTCGCGGCCGTTTATGCCCAACAATGCGACAACGGCGACGATAACGGGAATGAAAACAGCAACGAACATAGTAAGAGCAGCCACCGTGCCGACAACGGCAATCACTTCGGAGAGGACTGCAGAATCGTTCGCAACCGGGTCTACGTGCCGCTGACGACGACGAACGCGCCGTTTACGGCAACCAATCCGCCGGAGTCGGGAGGCTTCGGTGTTTACGGACAGATTCCATAGTGTTTACAAGAACTTCTAAAGCGAAATGAAAGCGGCGGAGGCGGTCGCAAATACCGCCTCCGCCATCGCTTTTATAGCGCAAACCGGTAGTAAAACGCTGATTTGCCGTTAGTTGAATTGCGTCCTATGACATTGTAGCCTTGCGGGACATGTCTTCAGCCGCCGCATATTTCTGCATCGCTGCGGTCATAACTGCTATCTTCGCCACAGTAATCCCGGCGCAGGCCGCCGATCCGCGCGGGCGTGCTTCGACCGAGATAGCCGAGCGCATGAAGACATCGCGCGAAGGCTACGAGCGGCTTCTCGCCGCCTACGAGGAGCAGTTGAAAATCCAGATCGCCGAGTACGCGCGCAGGAAAAAGCTCTACCAGGACGGGGAGCTTGCCGAGGTATATGTCAGGATGGCAGTGCGGGACGTAGTCAGGACACGGACGAATATTACCGAAATCCAGCGGTGGATACTCGAAGACGACCTCGCGTTGACGGAAGCCGTGGCTCGGACCGCGCCGCCGCTCGGCAAGGGGGGCTACGAAGACAGCGCCTTGCTCGTACGCTACAACGGCCAGACCGCTTGGTCGGTCAGCGATGCCGGAAAGATCGAGAGTTTTTTCCTGGCGCGTTTCGGCCGCGCGCTGCCCGTCAGCGCCCGCGGTCAGACGGCCGCGCACGACCGCATGGGCTTCGACCATCACAACGCAATGGACGTGGCCCTTTATCCGGACAGCGAGGAGGGCCGCGCGGTGATGCAGTATCTCAAGCAATCCGGCATCCCGTTCATCGCCTTCCGCGGCAAAATCGCCGGATCGGCGACGGGCGCGCACATTCACATCGGCAAGCCGTCGCTCCGCCTCGCTTCGCCGCGCTGAAAAATTTTTCAGCTTTGATTCGCCGGTCCGCCCGGAAGATTGAACGCCTCAAACCCGGCTCAAAAGCGCCCTTCCTGTTCCAACTTTTTGACAAATCTGTCGTCCACGAGATTTTCCGCCTTTAAGGCGCGAATCTTCTCGTTTGTGGTTCCGATGACTTGAATGGCGTTACGTATGCCTTCGATCGTCGGATAGATCCGCCGCTGATAAAGCGTCAGCATCCCCTCGTAGCCTTCCAGCGCGTCTTCGGTTCGCGGTAAACGCAGGCCACGGGCCAGGCTCTTCATCACCGCGGCCTTGTTGGCGGGATCCATCGCAAAGACAACACCGTCGCTCAGCGCCCTGACGAACCGCTCCCCGACTTCCGGCGCGGCGTTGATGAAACTGCGTCGTGCGATAACGCCGGTGTTCTGGTACGGCACCGGCAGCTTCGATAAATCGGCGAGGATGCGGAATCCCTGGCGCTCCATTTTTGTCGCGTAGGTATACGTCAAATAGGTGCCGTCGATGACGTGGGACGAAAGCGCCTGCGTCAGTACGGTAAAATCTCCCAGAACCCGAAAGTTGATGTTGTCCCGCTTGGGATCGAGCCCCCAATGATTGAGCGTCAGCATCGTCAGCACCCACACGCCGCCGCCGATGCTCTGCACGCCGAGAGTTTTATTTTTCAAATCGGCCGGGGTCTTGATCGATGCGTCCGCCACGAATGCGCCGTTGAGCTTATTGATCAAACCGGCGATGAAGACCGCGTCCAATCCTCCCGCCACCGCGCCGAGGGTCGCGCCGGTCGGTGAGCCTGTGTAGAACTGCGCATCGCCTGACACAAGGGCGGAAATCGCCAGCGAACCGCTGGAGACATAGACATGTTTTACGTCCAGCCCATGTTTACGGAATAGCCCTTGGTCTTCGGCGACGAAAATCGCCGCCTCTTTCTCGCTGAAACTGGCGAAGGCGGTGACGACTTTGGGAAGCGAGTCGGCCGCGTGCGAGCTGGAAGCGGCCAATAAATAAACCAATACGCCGGCGATGAACAAAAGATTTTTCATCCTGAGAAATCTCCTCCTATCGCCTCTTGCGACAATTTCGCGTCCCTGTCCATACCAGCATGGAAAGCTATTAAGCAAATCCCGGTTTTTAACTTCGCGAGAATTCCTGGTTGGCTGTTCCATGTTGTTCCATAGCGTCAGGAAAAAAGCGTGGGAACAAATTCGAGGACGCGCTGCTTGCGTCGGTTTGCCGGCCCGGGTACTCTTGCGCCATAGGTCGCCACAATGTTTAAGCACGCCTCTGATAAGATAGCGTATCTGCAAAAACCTAACTTCAATATCGCTCGTCACAATTATGCGCTGAGCGCATTCGCATCCGCGAACGGGCGCGCTATCAAGTCAATGTTCTTCGGTTACGGCCCTGCATTTGGTTCATGGCCAAGAAGGTTCTGATAGCCGGCGCCGGAATCGGCGGCCTCACGGCGGCCTCCTGCCTCATGAAGGCGGGTTACGACGTCGAGGTCTACGAGCAGGCGCCGCGACTTAGCGAGATCGGCGCGGGCATACAGCTCAGCGCCAACGCGATGCATGTTCTCAACCATCTTGGCCTTGGTGAAGCCATTGATAAACTTTCGGTCCGTCCCGGCGCTTATGTCTTTCGCCTGTACGATACCGGCGAGATCATCGGTCAATTTCCTCTCGCCGACGAGCACGAGAAGCTCAACGGGGCGCCTTACAACCAGCTTCACCGGGGCGACCTCCACGATCTGCTCGCCGCGAAGGCGCGGGACTTCGACAGCGGAGTGGTGCGACTGAACCGCCGCGCCGTCGGTTTCGAGGAAACCGCGGGCGCCGTCGAGGTCTTCTTCGCCGACGGCTCGAAGGCCGCGGGCGACCTTCTCATCGGCGCGGACGGCGTCAAATCCGCCGTCCGCGCCCAGATCGCGGGCGCGGACCAGGCGACTTATACCGGCGACGGCGCGTGGCGTTTGACGCTGCCCTCGAGCCGCATGCCCGAGGGCTTCATGGGCCGGGTCATGTCGGTCTGGATGGGCCCCGGAGCACATGTCGTTTGTTATTATCTCAGAGGCGGCGACTTGCTGAATTTCGTCGGGCTCGTCGAGACCGACGAGGTGTCCGAAGAATCCTGGACGGCGAAATTTCCGTGGGAGCGGCTGAAGGCGGACTTCGCGGGCTGGCACGAAGACATCCAGGCGGTCATCGACAAGGCCGACAAAGACACGTGCTACCGTTGGTCGCTGTTCTACCGGCCGCCGATCAAGCAGTGGAGCACGCGCCGCGCGACTTTACTTGGCGATGCGGTCCACGCCACGCTGCCCTACCTCGCGCAGGGCGCCGCGATGGCAATCGAGGACGCCGCGGTATTGACTCGCGCTCTACAATCGACCGACTCCGTCGCCGACGCGCTACGTTTGTACGAACGCAACCGAATCGAGCGGACCTCGCGCATCGTCGCCGGGTCGAGCGCGAACCGCACGTTGTTTCACATGCGCGATCAGGAGAAACTTCGCCGGGAGTTCGCTGGCCGCGAAGAAGGCGCGGCGCGAAACGCGTGGCTCTATTCTTACAATCCGTTGACCGTCAAGCTTACATGACGGTGGCGGCGTCACGGTCTCCGGTCTCTGGCGCGCCCGGAGGGATTTGAACCCCCAACCCTCAGATCCGAAGTCTGATGCTCTGTCCAGTTGAGCTACGGGCGCTCCGTCCCCTACTTTAACTCTTCTTCGGTTATTTTTGCAGACGCCACGGAAGCGTGCATATTGGTGTCGCTGTCGGCCGATTTCACGGTCTGTGTCGCTGCGCCGTTTTTCTTGCACGGGTCGGCGGCGGCAAAGCCGGCGCCGTAGCCGGCGACCTGAAAGAGAATTCCTAGGACCGGGCTTCCGATCGCGCTCGCCGCGATGAAGCCTACGACGCTGCCGACCGTTCCGCCCGCGCGGCCGCGGTTCAGCCACGTCGAGCACGGCGGCGGCTTCTTAGGCTCGCCGGAATTCAACTCGGCGTAATATTCCGGCGAGCCCGGACGCGGTCCCAATCCCTTGCGCCCCGTCGTCGTCGAGCATCCGGCCGCCCAGACGAGACAGAACAACGTGCCTACGGCCGCTATTTTCTTCCCCACCTTCACCGCACCCACGCGCCAGCCGCTATCAGAATTTCACGACGCGCATGCCTTTGTCGCCGAAAAATCTCTCGAGATCTTTCGGAATGTCGCGGTCCGTGATCAGGAGCGAGCGCTCGGGCAGATAATACCCCGAGACCGCGAGCGAGAGTTTTTCCTTCGCCCGATCGTTGGCGGCGAAGCGCTGCTCGCGGTAAGCGGCGGACTCGCCGAGCGCGGCCAACAGCCGGCCCACGAGGTCGCGCGAGGACAATTTCCCCATATCGAGCTCGATGACGCGGAGACCGTCTGTCTGCTCCAGCGGCTTGGTCATATCCTCGCCCAGCGTCCGGAAGGAGAGCGCGACTTTCTTGCCGCCGTACTCGAACATCCGATCGGCCTTGGTATCCATGCGGATGCCGTCGCGCAGCATGACGGAAACCGAAGCGCCGCTCGTCGCGGCGATGCCGTAGTCTGCCAGCAGGGCGTCGACCAAGGCCGGTCCGTTGTTCGGCCACTTCTCGACGCGAAAGGACTTGTTCGCGTCGACGGCCGGCTGTGCCGCCGCGGCAGTCGGGGTGTTCGCGCGCGGCAGCAGGACTTCCTTGAGGTTCATGCCCTTCGTCGAAAGATAATCTTTCAAATAATCCGGTGTCTGACTCGGCGCGTCGCTGAGGCTTACCACCATCACCTGCGCCATTGCGGCGCCGTCATCCGGCGCGGTAACCATCCATTCGCCTTTCACTTGCACCGCGACGCCGCTGTCCTGTATCACCACCGGCTGATTGGACGGCATGCTCTGAAATCCGAGCTTCGCCAGCAGGCCGGCGACAG
Organism: Pseudomonadota bacterium; assembly: GCA_021324155.1. Lineage (GTDB taxonomy): Bacteria > Desulfobacterota > Binatia > UBA9968 > UBA9968 > JAJPJQ01. The sequence goes on along the minus strand of JAJPJQ010000016.1, from coordinate 96,985 downwards.
CCTCGTGGAGCGTCGCGCCCTTTTTCACAGAGACGACCGGAAGATTCGGAGCATCGGCTTCCATCCGCGCTCTGAGAGCGGCATTGATTCGATTCTGCACATCGAGAATCGCGCGCTGGCCGCCCGGCGACTGGACGATCGGATAGGTTTTCCGGTCAATGTGCACTGTGCCTTCCTTCAGCTTCACCATCTCTTCGCCGTCGAGCTGCGTCTGCCGCCCGAGGGCGCTCATCACGGATTGTAGAACCTCGAGATTTTCCTGCGCGCTGATTTTCCTGCCGTAGTCGACGCCGAGAGGCCGCTCTGCGGGCATGGCGACCGCCTGCGCGGCCGGCATCGCTCCGGCTCCCGTGGGAATCCGCAGTTTTTCGCCGACCAACAGCACGTCCCAGTTTTTCTTTTGCGGGTTCAGCGCCTTCGTGCGCTCGACCGCGGCTTTGATCTCCGCCTGCGGGACCTTGACCTGGTCGCGCAGGATTTTGACGAGCTGATCGCCGGTTTTGACTTCGTATAGGATTGTCCCCGCGTCCTTGTCGGAGGCGACAGCCGGTGCGGGCGGCGCCGCGCCGGCCGCGGTTTTCAACCCGAGCACCTCGTCGGGCTGGACCGGAATGAAAAGCGTGTCTCCGACCTGCAGCACGTCGGCTTTCTTTAGACCCGGGTTGAGCTGCGTCATCAGAAACACGTAGCGCGCGAAGCGTTTGTCTGAGAGGCCTTTCTCGACGACGAGAATACGCCACAGCGTATCGCGCGGCTTGACGACGCGCTCCTCGCCTGCGACGGATTGGCCCTGATAGTCCCGGGTCTTTGGCGATCGGCGCATCTCGATCTGCTCCGCCTGCTCCTGCTTCTCTTGCGCCGCGACACTCATCGGCCATGCGGCGGTCGCCGCGGCCATAACAAGCGCCGCGACGCGGCGCGTAACCCCTATCTCACCTTCCATATCGTCCCTCCCGAACTGTCCTCCAGCACAATCCCTTTTGCGAAAAGCTCGGCGCGTATGCGGTCGGCCTCGCGCCAGTCTTTCTTAACCCGCGCCTGGTTCCGGCGCTCGATCCACTCTTCGATTTCCTTCCGTGAGATATTCTTTTTCGCTTTCAGCCAGCGCTCTTTCTTTCGTGCGAGGAACGCCGCCGGCGCCTCCTGCAACAGTCCCACCGTCGCCGCCGACTGTTTGAGCGCGGCCACGCGCGGAGCCAGCTCCGCGGCCCGGCCCTCGTCCATCAGGCGGTTGAGCGCGCGCACCTCGTCGAAGATGAGGGCCAGCGCGCGCGGCGTATTGAAGTCGTCATCCATTTCCTTGCGAAAGTCGTCGAGCAGCGCCGGATCCGCCGGAACCGTAGCCTTCTCGGGCGCCGCTTCGTCGAAGCGGGCGATCGTCTCGATGATGCGCTCGATGGCCTTCTCCGCCTCGTCGAGCCCCTGCTCCGAAAAATCCATCGGGCTGCGATAGTGGCTCGACAGCATGTAGTGCCTGAGCGCCGCCGGCTCATGACGCGCGAGAATATCGCGCACCGATAGAATATTGCCGAGCGACTTCGACATCTTTTCGTGGTTGATGTTGAGAAAGCCGTTGTGCATCCACACGCGGGCCAGCGGCAGATCGTACGCCGCTTCCGACTGGGCGATCTCGTTCTCGTGGTGCGGGAATATGAGATCGCGGCCGCCGCCGTGAATGTCGAACGGCTGGCCGAGATATTTCGTGCTCATCGCCGAGCACTCGATGTGCCACCCCGGTCTGCCCTTTCCCCACGGGCTGTCCCAGGCCGGCTCGCCGGGTTTGCTCGACTTCCACAAGGCGAAATCCATCGGCGCCTTTTTGCGCTCGTCGACCTCGACGCGGGCGCCGGCTTCGAGCTCGTCGATATTCTTTCGCGAAAGCTTGCCGTAGCCGGGAAAGCTCGCGACCGAGAAATACACGTCGCCGTCGACGCGGTAGGCGGCGCCCTTCTCCTCGAGGCGACGGATGAGCGCGACGATCTCGGCGATGTGCTCGGTCGCCTTGGGCTCGTGCGTCGGCGGCAGGAGGCCCAGCGCGCGGCTGTCGCCATGGAACTCCTCTATATATCTCCCGGCGATCTGCTCGGCCGTCGAGCGCTCGTCGCGCGCGCGCTGGATGATCTTGTCGTCCACGTCGGTAAAATTGCGCACGAAGTCGACGCGGTAGCCGAGGAACATTAGGTAACGATAGGCGACATCGAATGTCAGCAGGGAGCGCGCGTGTCCGATATGAGACGAATCGTAAACCGTGACGCCGCAGACGTAGATGCGAGCCTCACCCTCGTTCAGAGGCGCAAAGGTCTCCTTCTTCCCTGAAAGGGTGTTAAAAACCTGCAAGCTCATAGACTACCCGTCCTCATTGTACGGAATTTGGGGTCCTCTTTGCAAATTGATCGGATTTTTTGCAGGGATAATCCTCGCGGCGCTTGCGCGGGAAGACAAAAAAGCATAGACAAAAAAACTAATGAATTTCGCACCACCGCATCACGATTTGCGCGAATCGATCGCGGCGCTCGAGGCCGCGGACAAGCTCGTACGCGTTCGCCGCGCGATCAACAAGGATACCGAGCTGCATCCGCTGGTGCGCTGGCAGTTTCGCGGCTTGAAAGAAGATCAGCGCAAGGCGTTCTTGTTCGAGAACGTCGTCGATTCGAAAGGCCGCAAGTACGGCAGCCCTGTGCTCGTCGGAGGACTCGCGGCGTCGGCGGAAATTTATTGCATGGGTCTCAAGTGCGCTCCCGACGAAGTCGCCGATCGCTGGCTCTACGCGATGGATCATCCGATCCCGCCTGAGATCGTCGGCTACGGTCCGGTGATGGAAGAGATTCACTCCGGCGCCGAGCTTCTGAGCAAAGGCGGCTTCCACGAATTCCCGATCCCGATCTCGACACCGGGCTTCGACAACGGTCCCTACATCACCGCGGGCCACTGGATCACCAAAGATCCCGAAACGAAAAAGCGCAACGTGGGCAACTACCGGGGCCTCATCAAGGGCGCGGGGTGGAGCGGCCTAATGTCCGGCACGCCGCAGGACCTCTCGCGCCACTGGGAGAAATGCCGCCAGCGCGGCATCCCGCTGGAGGTCGCTGTTGCGGTCGGCACGGTTCCCGCCGTTTCTTTCGCGGCGACGCAGAAGGTTCCGCCGGAAATGGACGAGCTCGCGCTCGCCGGCGGTCTCGTCGGCGCGCCGATCCAGCTCGTGAAATGCAAAACCGTCGATCTCGAAGTGCCGGCGACGGCGGAGATCGTCCTCGAAGGCATCATCCCGACGAAATATCTCGAAGAGGAAGGGCCGTTCGGCGAGTCGATGGGCTACGTCGACCCGCGCACGCTGAGCAACGTCTTCGAATTGACGGGCGTGATGCACCGGAAAGATCCCATCTGGGTCTCGATCATCAGCCAGGTGACGCCGAGCGAGAGCTCGAAGATCAAGGCGATGGGCATGGCGACGCTGGTTCTCCGCTACATGAAGCAAAAAGGCTTCGACAATGTGCTCGAAGTATCGCTCATGGAGCCGCTGGTGAATCTCCGACCCTACGTCGTCCTGCGGATGAAAAAGCGCGACGATCAGGATCCGTGGAACGCGATGGACGCGCTGCTCGCCTACGGCGACCGCGTCGGCAAGCTCGTGATCGCGGTCGACGAAGACATCAACCCGAACGATCCCGTCGCGGTCACGTGGGCCATCACGCACCGCTCGCAGCCGCACAAGGATATTAAAGTCGTGAAGGACCGCCCCTTCGGCGCGACGCCGATCGGTATGGTCGCGAAGCATCCGTCGAGCCGGTACGACAACATGGAATCATCGCTCCTCATCGACGCCACGCGCAAAGCCGATTACCCGCCGCTCTCTTTGCCGAAAAAAGAATATATGGAGAACGCGCGGGCGATCTGGGAGGAGCTTGGACTACCGAAGCTGGAGCCGCAGGAGCCCTGGCACGGCTATTTTCTTGGGCTCTGGCCCGACGCGCTCGACGAGGAGGCGCGCCTCGCCGCCGCAGGCGACACCGACAAGGTCGGTGAGAAGCTCCGCGCGACCCGCGTGCCGGTCGGCGAAGGCGACACTCTGGGCTCGATGCGCGCGAAATGGGGTAAAACGCACTCCGGCAGATCCGAATAATGAAGCGCCCCGTCACATTGATCGTCAACGGCGAGAGCTACGACATCGAGATCGAGCCGAACCGCCTGCTGCTGCACGCGATCCGCGAAGACGTCGGTCTTACCGGCACGAAGGAAGGCTGCAGCATCGGCGTATGCGGCGCGTGCAGCGTGACCGTCGACGGCAGGCTCGTAAGCTCGTGCCTCACGCTCGCGGTCGCCTGCGACGGCAAACAGATCGAAACCATCGAAGGTCTGGCGAAAGACGGCGCGCTGCATCCGTTGCAGCAGGCATTCGTCGAATACGGCGGCCTCCAGTGCGGCATCTGCACTCCCGGGCAGATCATCGCCGCCAAGGCGCTGCTGGACGAGAATCCCAATCCGACGGAGGACGAAATCAAGGAATGGATGGCTGGCAATCTCTGTCGCTGCACGGGCTATTACAAGATCATGGAATCGATTCTCGCCGTGATGCACGGCAAAGTCACGGCGGCCCAAGCCCATAAGCCCGCGCACGAAGCGAAGATCCAGAGCCTCGGGGTCTATAAACCGGTGTCGAAAACGTAAATATGGCGAAGCAAAGTTTTTCCGTCGTCGGGCAGCGCGTGCAGCGCGTCGAAGGCTATGAGAAAGCGACCGGCGAGTCGCGCTACATCGCCGACATCGTGCTGCCGCGGATGCTCTACGGCAAGATTCTGCGCAGCCCCTTGCCGCACGCGCGCATTCGCAGCATCGACACGAGCAAGGCGGAGAAGCTGCGCGGCGTGCGCTGCGTCGTGACCGCCGAGGATACGATCAAAAAACCGTGGGGCGCCTTCTTCGCGGATCAGTATCCGCTGTCGGTCGGCAAAGTGCGCTACGTCGGCGAAGAGGTCGCCGCGGTCGCCGCGGTCGACCGCGACACCGCCGAAGAGGCGCTCGATCTCATAGACATCGACTGGGAGGAGCTGCCCGGCGTCTTCGACGCCGAGGAGGCGATGCAGCCGGGCGCGCCGCTGGTCCACGACGACAAGGAGAGCAACATCGCGATGGTGATCGACGTCGAGCGCGGCAACGTCGAGAAGGCGTTCGCCGAATCCGACGTCATCGTCGAGGACACCTTTCAAAGCGCGCCGCAGTGGCACTGCGCGATCGAGACGATCGGCAGCGTCGCGGACTACTCCCCTTCCGGCAAGTACACGATCTATATGAACACGCAGACGCTGTTCAACGCGCGCTACCGCATCGCCGCCGCCATCGGCGTGCGCGAGACCGATGTGCGCATCATCCAGAGCGCCGTCGGCGGCGGCTTCGGCGGCAAGTCGTGCGACGACAACAACGCGATCGTCGCCGCGATCCTCTCGCGCAAGGCCGGCAAGCCGGTGAAACTCGTGAACACGCGCGAGGAGGAATTTCTCGCCGGCAGCCGCCCGCGCGTCTTCATGAAGATTTACGTCAAGATGGGCTTCAAGAAAGACGGCCGCATCCGCGCCAAGCAGACCCGCGTCGTCGCCGACAACGGCGCCTATTCCGCCAAAGCGCCGGCGATCACCGGCGTCGCCGCACTGCGCCACGATACCTGCTACAAGTACTCCGACGTCAAGACGCAAGCGTATCTCGTCTATACGAACAAGATTCCCACCGGCGCGTTCCGCGGCTTCGGCAACCCGTCCGCGGAGTGGGCGGTCGAGCAGGCGATCGACGAGGCCGCGCACAAGCTCGGGATCGATCCGATCGAGATCGCGCGCATGAACGCCGCCGAGCCCGGCTACGTCTCGCCGCACGGCAACCGCGTGATCAGCTGCGAATTGAAGCAGTGCATCGATAAGGCCGGCGAGCTGATCGACTGGAAAAAGAAGCGCGCCAGCAAAAAGCCGAACACCGGGCTCGGACTCGCCTGCACGGTGCATGTGAGCGGCAAGCGGCACTTCGGCGACTACGACGGCAGCTCGGCGACGATCAAGCTCAACGAAGACGGTAAGGCGCTTATCCTGAGCGGCGAGGGCGAATCGGGCCAGGGCTGCTACACGACGATGTGCGCCATCGCGGCGGAAGAACTGGGCATCCCGATCGAAGACGTCGAGATGTCGCACGCCGACACCGATCTGACGACCTTCTGTCTCGGCGCGTTCGCGAGCCGCCTCACCTACATCAGCGGAAACGCCGTGCGCGACGCCGCGTCCAAAGTCAAGCAGCAGCTCTTCGAGCAGGCGGCCGACATGCTCGAAGCGAACCCGGCCGACCTCGTCGCGCGCGAGGGAAAAATATTCGTCAAAGGCGCGGAGCAGAAAGCCTTGCCGGTCGCCGACGTCGCGCGCGCGAGATTATTCCGCAACGGCGGCGCGCCGATCGTCGCCTCGGGAAAATTCGACGCCGATTCCGTGCTGCAGGACTCGACGCGCTATGGCAACGAATCCGGCGCGTACAATTACGGCTGCCAGGCGGTCGAGATCGAAGTCGATCGCGAGACCGGACAGGTAAAAATCCTGCAATACGCCGCCGCGTCCGACTGCGGCACCGTCATAAACCCGATCGGCGCGGAGGGACAAGTCGAAGGCGCGGTGTCGCAGGGCATCGGCTACGCGCTCATCGAGGGGCTGCGCTTCGACGAAGGGCGGCCCGTGAATCCGAATTTTTCCGATTACCGCATCCCGTCGATGCGCGATATGCCGCCGCTGAAGCACGCGTTCGCCGACTCCTACGAGCCGACCGGTCCGTTCGGCGCGAAGGGGCTCGGCGAGCTCGGCATGGATCCGACCGCGGCGGTCATCAGCAACGCGATCTTCGACGCGGTCGGCGTGCGGATCAATACGCTGCCGATCACGCCGGAGAAGGTGCTGAAGGGCCTGAAGGAGAAAGAAAGAAAATAGAATCCAGGACCCAGAAGTCAGAATCCAGGATTTTCCGGAATTCCTGCTTCTGCCTCCTGGGTTCTGTATGCTGAATTCTATTTTATGATTCGCTTCGACTATCACGAGCCTCAGTCGGTGAAGGACGCCTGCGCGCTGCTCGACGAGCACGGCGAAGAGGCGCGGCTCATCGCCGGCGGCACCGCGCTGCTCATCATGATGCGCCTGAGGGTATTGAACCCGCGCGTCGTCGTGAGCCTCGGCAAGCTGCCGGACTTCGGAGCGATCCGCTTTGACGCCACAACGGGCCTGACGATCGGCGCCGGCGCGCGCCACCGCGACATCGAGCTGCATCCCGCAGTGCGCGAGCACTATCCCCTGCTCCACGCGACTTTTCAGAAAGTCGCGCAACCGCGCATCCGCAACATGGCGACGCTCGGCGGCAATCTCTGCCAGGGCGACCCGCTGACCGATCCCGGCGCGAGCCTCATGGCGCTCGACGCCTCGGTCGTGCTCCGCTCTTCGAAGGGCGAGCGGACCATTCCGCTCGATGAGTTTTTCATCGACTACTACCAGACCGCCGCGGAGCCCGGCGAGATCATGACGGAGATCCGCGTGCCGCCGCCGGTGAAGAATCTCCGCTGGACGCATATCAAGTTCCTGCCGCGCAGCCTGGAGGACTTCGCCACGATCGGCGTCGCGCTCGCGCTGCGAACAACCGACGGCAGCTGCGACGACATTCGCCTTGCGCTCAACTCGGCCGCGCCGACGATCTTCCGCACCAAAAAAGCGGAGGCGATCTTGCGTGGCCAGAAAATCACCGACAAGCTTATCGCCGACATGGCGGAATCCGCCGCCGCCGACAGCGATCCGATCGACGACAACCGCGGCTCGCCCGAATACAAACGCGAAATGGTCAAGGTGCTGGTGCGGCGCGCGGCGGCGCAGGCGCTGCGCTAGTCTCATCCTCGATGACGCCCAATTTTGCCGGGCAGTGGTACACGACGTTCGGCCCGATGGAGCTGACGCAGGACGGCGCCGACGTTAAGGGCCACTATAAGTTCCAGGGCAACCGCTGCACGATCGCGGGCGCGATCACCAACGGCCGCCTGCTGTTCAGCTACAAAGAGCCGAACGTCGACGGCGAGGGCTGGTTCGACCTGATCCGCTACGGCAAGTTTTCCGGTCAATGGCGTCCGAATAATTCCGCGAGATGGTCGTCATGGTCCGGCGAGCGGGAGTATGAAGGCATTTGGGAAAGCTCGTTCGGCCTGCTGCGGCTGATTCAAGAGCCGGACCGCGTCTTCGGTTTTTATGAAGGCGCCGGACCCGCATCGCTGGAGGGCCGGATCGAGAACAACCGCTTCGTCTTCCGCTACCGCGAGGCGAAGACGCAAGGCGAAGGCTACTTCGAGCTCGCGCCCGACAACGCGCGCTTCGAGGGCCGCTGGCGCGCGGACCGCCAGCCGCAATGGTCGGTGTGGGACGGCCGCCGCCTGGCGCCGTTGCAGGGCGTCATGTGGCTCGTCGTGATCGAGGCTTACTGGCAGCGCTCGTACCTCGAACGCGAGTATGCCTTCGGCAACATGCTGCGCGAGTTTTTCAGCCGCCTGCAGCACGTCAACATCCGCCAGCGGTTTTTCGAGGATGAAAGCGGGCTCGAGCGGTGGTGCCGCGAATTAATGTATATTCCCGATCCGGTCGCGTTGGTGATCGCCAGCCACGGCTCGTCGGAAGGATTGACCGTCCAGGGAAAAGCGCTCGACACGGCGCGCTTGGTGGAAAGCCTGCGCTACGCCGACAACGTTGTTCTGCTGCACTTCTCTTCGTGCCTGATGCTCGAGGACAGCCCTACCGCCGGACTCGCGCGCGCGCTGCAGCAGACGGTGCGGTTTCCGATCTCCGGCTACGACCGCAGCGTCGACTGGAGCGCGAGCGCGCTGATCGAATTTCATTACCTCGACATGGTGCTTTGCCGCGGCCTGACTCCCGCCGACGCGGCCGAGCAAGTGAAGCGTCTGATTCGCTACGCCGGCGACGAGGCCGTGCCGGGCTCGCCTTACGCATCTGCCGGATTTCGCATTTACATGCCCACCGGCCAGTCGCTTTCTTCATAGGCCGCGCGACGGATGACGAGCTAACGCCCGAGCACGTGCCGCAGCGTTTTCGATAAAAGACAATCGTTCTCCAACACCTCTTTTTCCGACAGCGCCTTGTACCATTCCGGCGTCCAGGAGTTGTGCAATCCGATCAGATATTGCTTCGGATGCAAAACGTACCGGACATCGAGCTTCTCCTCGAACCAGAATTTTCGATAGTCCGCGATGTGATCGGCGCCGCTCGTGCCGTAGTGGGCGAGTTCGGCCATGAAGCCATACTTCTTGCGATCGAGCATGGTCAAATACTTCCGATACACCGTCCTAAAAAACAGGCCCTTTCGCCGCGCCCAAACGGGCTCGACCAGTCGATCCCAGGCTATACGCGCGCCTCGCGGCCAGTTCTCCGCGGTTTTGCGTGCTCGTTGATATACGCGCCCGGCGATGGAAGCACTCGCCATATCCTCCATCACTTCCGCCAGCGGCGAGTTACCCAGATAATTGAAATCCGGCGCGCCGCAGCCGCTTTCGCCGAGACGGAGTAATCTCTCTTGCACCCGACCCTTCCATCGACACGGCACGCGTGCGCCGCGCTGCGCGGCGGCAAAACCGATATGGACGTCGAAGAGAACCATTTCAGCGCGGCTGAGATTGGCGAGGACCGGCGCGATGTCGCGGGTCACGATCGTATCAACGTCCATGAAGATGCCGCCGTGCTCGCACAGGACGGCCGCGAGCAGCGCGTCCTTTTGCAAGGCAAAGGGAAGCCGCTTCAAAACAGTTAAGTCATACGTCCTGGACGGCAGGTATTCTTCGAGGGTGGCATGATTCAACACGACGATCTCGTAGCCGGCGAGATTGCGCTTCCACGTCTCCATGCACAGTTTGAGATATGCCGGCATCGACGCCGGCGGCTCCCAAAAACAGAATATTCTTTTCTCGCTCGCCACGTAGCGCTTCACGAGCGCATACTATCATGAAGCAAGCGCCGCAAGGTGGGCTGTTTGCCAGTCCCTCGCGGTTGACCCTTATTAGGGCAAAAGATATTGTCGATTTACATGAAGCGGACGATCAGCGTGACGATCAACGGGCGGCGCTACGAGGAAGATGTCGAGTCGCGCCAGCTTCTGCCCCACTTTCTCCGCGAGCAGATCGGTCTCACCGGCACGCACGTCGGCTGCGTCATCGGCGAGTGCGGCGCCTGCACGCTGCTTGTCGACGGCAAGCTCGTGAAGTCCTGCCTGCTGTTCGCAGTGCAGGCGGACGGCAAAGAAATCACGACGATCGAAGGGCTCGCGAAAAACGGCGTACTCGATCCCGTGCAGGAAGCGTTCGTCGAGAAGTACGGCTTTCAGTGCGGCTACTGCACGCCGGGCATGATCATGGCCGCGCACGCATTAATACAAGAGAACGCCGATCCCAGCGAGGAAGATATCCGCCGCGGCCTCGCGGGCAATCTCTGCATGTGCACGGGCTACGCGCAGATCATCGACTCCGTGAAAGAAGCGGCGAAAAAAATCAAATCCTAGGCGCAATGGCTGAAAAGTTCATCGGCAAACCGACGCGCAGCAAGGAAGGGCCGCGACACGCGACCGGCGGCGGCCACTTCACCGACGATATCGTCATGCCGGGCATGCTGCAGGCGATGATTCTCCGCAGTCCGCACGCGCACGCGCGCATCCTGGGCGGGGACGCCCGCGAAGCGCTCGCGCTGCCCGGCGTGATGGCAGCGGTGGTCCCGGCGGACATTGTCAAGCATACGAAACCGTTCAAGCCCGGGCGCTACGCCGCGGGTCTGAGAAAACCGATCGCGGAATACGCGACGGCCGTCGAGAAAGTCCGCTACATGGGCGAGCCGGTCGCCGCCGTCGCCGCGCGCGACCGCGGCACCGCCGAGGATGCGCTGGAATTGATCACGATCGATTACGACGCGCTGCCGGCCGTCGTCGAGACCGGCGACGCGATGAAGCCGGGCTCGGCGCTGCTCTACGAAGAGCTGGAATCGAATATCGCGTGGAAAGGCAGCCTGACCTACGGCGACATCGACGGCGCGTTCAAGTCGGCCGATAAGATCGTCAAGGAGCATTTGAAGATCCACCGCTACAGCTCGACGCCGCTCGAGCCCTTCGCGATCATCGCGGACTACGACGCCGCGAGCCGCAAGCTCACCGTCTGGGTCAACGCGCAGGTGCCGGAGGTGATCTACGACGCGCTGCGCGAGGCGCTCGAGCTCGAAGACATCCGCGTCATCATTCCCGACATCGGCGGCGGCTTCGGGCAGAAGATCCATTTGATCCGCAAGTACGTCGTGATCGTAAGCCTGCTCGCGATCCAAAGCGGCCGGCCCGTCAAATGGATCGAGGACCGCAGCGAGCACATGATGGCCGGGGGCCATTCGTGCGCGCAGGAATTCGAGGTCGAAGCGGCGGTGAAGAAAGACGGCACGGTGCTCGGACTCAAGTTCCGCGAGATCGACGACGTCGGCGGAACGACCAGCACGCTCACGATCCACTTCACCAACAAGCTCAACAACCTCGCCAACACTTACAAAGTCCAGAACATTGCGCTCGAAGGCTGGTCGGTCCTCACCAATAAATGTCCCGTAATTCCCAACCGCGGCATCGGCAAGCCCGGCATGTGCTACATCTGGGAGCGCACGATGGACCGCATCGCCGAGGAACTGGGCTTGAGCCCGATCGACGTGCGGCGTGTCAATCTGATTCAGCCCGAGCAGATGCCGTACACGACGCCGAGCGGCAACGTGTACGACAGCGGCGATTATCCCGGCCTGCTCGAAACGGCGCTCGAGAAGATCGGCTACGACAAGCTGCGCGAGGAGCAGAAGCGCGCGCGCGAAAGCGGCCGCCTGCTCGGCGTGAGCGTCGTCATCGGTGTCGAGCCCGGCGGGCGTAACGCCGCGCGCGACATCGCGATCTTTCCCGAGATGAAGGAGAGCCCCGGCTCCGGCGGCGTCAACGGCGCGACGATCAAGCTCGAGAAAAACGGCACGATCGCGCTTTATCTCGGCTCGCCCAACTGCGGGCAATCGCACGAGACGACGACGAGCCAGGTTGCCGCCGACGTCCTCGGCATTCCGCCGGAGAAGATCAGCATCTCGACGCCCTTCGACAGCGACCTCGCGCCGTGGGGCGTCTCGGCTGCCAACAGCGGCAACAATTTTCATCTCTACGATATCGGCGCCGTGCACGGCGCGGCGACCAAGCTGAAAGAAAAGATGCTCGCGATCGCCGCGCACGTCCTGCGCGCGAATCCCGCCGATTTGAAGATCGAGGATGGGGCGGTGCACGCGCCCGGCTCGCCGGTGAAAAAGCTCACGCTGGCGGAGCTAGGGAAGATCGTCTACGGCAACCAAGCGCTGCTGCCGAAGGGCGCCGAGGCCGGCTTGCAGGCGACGTTCTACTATACTTTCCCGCATGCCGAGCCGAACATGGTTCCCGGCCCCGACCGCAAGGTGCGCGCGCAGTTCACCTTCTCCGCCGCGGCGCACGCGGCCGTCGTCGAAGTCGACAAGGACACCGGCAAAGTCCACGTGCTGCGCTATCTCATCGTCGGCGACAACGGCACGATCATCCATCCGAACGTCGTCAACGGCCAAATCTACGGTTCCGCCGCGCACGGCATCTCCGTCGCTCTGGGCGAAGGCTTCGTTTACAACTCCGACGGTCAGCTCCTCACGCTCACGTTCACGGATTACGGCAAATCGTCGACCGAGGAGACGCCCAAGGTCGAGATCGTCCACAAGCCTTCGCCGTCGCCGTTCACGACGCTCGGACAGAAAGCCGCGGGCGAAGGCGCCGCGATCCCCTCCCCCGCTGCGATCGCGGCAGCGGTCGAAGATGCGCTCCGGCCGCTCGGCGTCAAAGTGCGCGACCTGCCGCTCTCGCCGGAGCGCGTGTGGAATCTCATGCAAGAGGCGCGGCGATGATTCCGGCGGGCTTCGAATATTTCGCGCCGTCGTCGCTCAAGGAAGCGGTCGAGCTCCTGACGAATTACAAGGACGACGTGAAGATTCTCGCAGGCGGGCAGAGCCTCGTGCCGCTCATGAAACTCCGCCTGGCGAAGCCCAAGTATGTGATCGATTTGAACCGCATCGGCGATTTGAATTACATCCGCGCAGCGAACGGCGCCATTCACATCGGCGCGCTCGCGACGCACAGCGAGATCGAGCGCTCCGAACTCGTCCGCCGCGACTGCCGCCTGCTCGCGCAGACGGCGGCGACCATCGCCGACACGCAGGTGCGAAACCGCGGCACGCTCGGAGGCAGCCTCGCGCATGCCGATCCCGCCGGCGACATGCCGGCCGCGATCTTCGCGCTCGACGCGGAGATGAAGGCGAGCGGCCCGTCGGGCGAACGTTGGATCAAGGCGGAGGATTTCTTCGTCGGATTTCTTACCAGCGCGCTGGAAGCGGACGAGATCTTGACGGAGATCAAGCTGCCGGTCACGCGCGGCGAGAAGAGCGCTTACTTGAAGGCGGCCCAGCGCGCCTCCGGCTTCGCCGTCGTCGGCGTCGCCGTGCGATTGAAGCTGGCAGCAAACGGAAATTGCGACGAGGTCGCCGTTGGCGTTACGGGAGTGACCGATAAGGCGTACCGCGCGAAGAACGTCGAGCAGGTTCTAAAAGGAGTGCGGCTCGAAGACGATCCGATCGAGCGCGCGGCGAATCGCGTCGTCGACGGCATCGATCCCCTGGAAGACATCAACGGCTCCAAAGATTACCGCGCCCACCTGGCGAGAATCTATACCGCCCGCGCGATCAAGGCGGCGCTGGCGTCGTAGCGACGCGCCCTACTTTTCTTTACCCAACGTCACCGCGAAGCCCGCCTTCTCTACCCGTACGTAGCTCAAATCGTTGCGCGACGATAGCTCCTGCACGAGCTTCGTGAACGGCTGATTCGCGTCGAGCGTCGCTTGCGGCGCGCCCTTCTTGAGGACCTCGTCCGCGGCGTCGGCTCCGGCGTAAAAGCGCAGAATCAGCTCTTCGTCCGAGACGCCCGGGCCGCCGAATTTCTCGCGCACCTCTTTGAGCGACGGGTCGGGCGGCGTCCAGTTCTGCCATTTCTTCGCCCGCGGCCGGCTCAAAATCTTATCCTTCACTTGAGGATCCATCAGCTCGGCGCCCTCTCTGCCCCAGATGCCGAGCGCGTATTGGATCGTCTGGTCGGTCACCTCGCGGTAGCGCTCGCCGGTGATGACGTTGATCGCGGCCTGCGAGCCCACGAACTGCGACAGCGGCGTCACCATGATGGGATAGCCGAATTCTTTGCGGACCAGCGCCGCTTCCTCCAATGTCGCTTCGATCTTGTTCTCCATGCCGACCAACTTCAACTGATGCTTTAGGTTCGAAATCATGCCGCCGGGCACCTGATGGCGGTAGAGGTTCTCGTCGTACTCGAACGGCTTGCCGATCGGCAGGCCGTCTCGCTGCGCGACCGCGGTGAAATGCTCGGTCACGGGCCCGACCTCCCGCTCGTTGATCAGCGGCGTGTGCCCCAGCGCGCGCGCGTTCTTGGCAACGTTCAGGATCGACGGCTGCGCCGAGCCGTTCGCCAGCGGCGGAATGCCCGTGTGCAGCGTCGTCAGCCCCAGCTTGATCGCCTCCATGTAGTTTAAGGGCGCGAGGCTGTTGTTGCAGTGCGCGTGGAATTCGAGCGGCACGTCGCCGACGTTTTTCTGCACGATAGGAATCAGCGTGCGTGCGCGCTCCGGTGTGAGCAGCCCGCCGACGTCCTTGAAGCAGACGCGGTAGGGCTTCATCGCCGCCGCCTGCCGCGCGCGCTCGGCATAGTATTCGTCGGTATGTCGCGGCGAGACGGAATAGATCAAGTTCGCGACGCATTCGATGCCGAGCTCGCGCATCGCGTCGACCTCGTGCTTGAAGAGCGAGTAATCGTTCCAGCAGTTCGACGTGCGCGTGAGCGTGATGCCGTAGGAGAGCACGCGCTCCATCAGCAGGCGCATGATGCAGGTCGGGATTTTCTCGAAGCCGCCGTGCATCCCGCCGTGGTAGCGCAGCCGCGTGCGCTTGAAGAGCTTGGTCCCCTGGCGCAGCCACTCCCAGGCGTTCTCCTTGTGCTCGCGCGCGTACTTCTTGAACATCATCGAGAGGAAGAACTCGATCGACTCGTAGCCGCACTTGTCCATCTGCTCGGCGATGCCCAGCATCGCGCTCGTGCGCATGTTGAGCGCCCAGAGGCTCTGCTGCCCGTCGCGCAGCGTGGTGTCGATAAAATGGATATCGCTCATGCTAATCGAATATAAGAGCGCTCCGCCGAAGGCAAGCGAACTTGCTTGCAGCGAATGCGGATGTTATCCCTAAAAGATGCTACTACGATCAGCGATTCCTGCGCATCGATATTTTTGTGTGCTCCTCGCGGCCGTTTTGCTCGCCGGCGCGGCAGCGACCGAGTTAGGGCCGAAAGACGGCGCCGGGCTGCCGCCGACGGACATCGAGCGCGTGAAAGTCGGCGATCAAGCGCCCGACTTCACGCTTGAGAATATGGACGGGCGGCGCATCACGCTGAGCTCTTACCGCGGCAAGAAAAACGTCGTCCTGGTTTTCTACCGCGGTTACTGGTGAACCTACTGCACACTTCAGCTCGGGAAGCTGAAAACCATTTTTACGCCGCAGGAAAAGAAACAGACGGAAATTCTCGCCGTCAGCATCGACACCCACGCCGAGTCGAAGAAGTTCCTGCAGAAGATCAAGGCCTTTCCCGGCGAATTTGATTTTCCGCTGCTCGAGGACAAAAACCACAAGGTCATCGACCGCTACGGCCTGCTCAATCCCAGCCCCGAAGCCCAGGGCTGGCCGCACCCGGGCACTTTTGTGCTCGACAAGCAGGGCGTCGTGCGCTGGAAGTTCGTCGAAACCGACTATACCAAGCGCCCGACGAACGAGCAGATCCTCAAAGAGGTCCGCGCGCTCTCATAGCGAAAGCCGCTTGAGAAACTCCGCCGTGCGCGTCTGCGCGCCGCCGGTGAAATCCATCGCTTTCAAGCGCTTCAGATCGTCGACGGTGTCGATGTCGAACCATTCAGGCAATAATACCGGCTCGATTCCGAGTTGAACCAGGCGCGCGCGCGATCGCTCAAAGACGTTTGCGGTACCCCATTCGATATTCGTGAAGAGCTCAGGAATGAACCGCTCGAGACCGATCAGGCAGTAGCCGCCGTCGAGCGTCGGCCCCAAAACCACATCCGACGTTTCTAGCGCGCGAAACGCTTCGCTCAAATACCCCGTGGGAAATACCGGGAGATCGCTTCCGACAACGACTATTCTTTTGTAATCTGAGGCGAACAGTTTCGCAAAGATCGCCGCCATTCTCTCGCCGAGATCGTTTCCGCGTTGAGGGAAGCATTCGAACCCGCTCGGTGCGATGTCGCCGAACCAGGAAGCGCCGCTCTCCGGCGTGAAGGCGATATAGCGATCGACGACCGTGAATGAAGCCACATCTTCCAACAGATCGAGAAGCAGACAGCGATTTAGTTCCGCCGCCTGTTGCGCCGAAAGCGGAGGGGCAAGGCGCGTCTTAACCGCGCCGGGCACGGACTCCTTCGCCATCAGCACCAGCGCGTCAGCGGACTTCCGCATAGAAACGCTTGAGCTTGAAAGGCGAGACGCCAAGCAGAAATAGCAGCTTCAGCAGCCACATTTTCAAGATTGTTCGCCCGACGCCGGCTTTCTGCCAGCGGCGCGCGGAAGTGACGACGCGGCTTCTAAGGCAGGCGATCTTTCCAGCGGCCTTCAAGCGAATGGACAATTCGACGTCCTCCAGAATGGGAATGTCTTTGAACCCTCCGAGCGCCTCGAAAGCCGTCCGCCGGACGAACATGCCCTGATCGCCGGTGGCGACTTTGCTCAGGCGCGAGCGCAGGCTGATCAAAAACCCGATCATCTTGAAAACCGCGCGGTCCTCGTCGAGCGCCAGATCGAACCGCCCGCCCACGCACGCGGGATCGTTCATCGCTGCGCGAATGTCTTCTACGGCCGAGGACGGCAACTGCGTATCAGCATGGAGAAACAAAATAACATCGCCGGTTGATGCGGCTGCGCCCGCGTTCATCTGCCGGGCTCGTCCGCGCGGCGTATCGATTACGCGAGCGCCGGCAGCGCGGGCAAGCTCGGCCGTCCTGTCGCGACTGCCGCCGTCGACGACAATCACCTCCGCGGCATGTTGGCTCAGGCTTTCCAGTACTGAAGCGATGACGCCTGCTTCATCCAGCACCGGAACGACGATCGATACGCGCATGCTCAGCCCTCGATGGCTCTCGACGACCTCAGCTTCAGGATCAGTCGCGGCAGCATGAAGACAAACAGCAGCACCCCGAGAGCCGCGGCGAGCTTGAGCACGGGCCAATCGCCGCCGAGGACCGCTTCGCGTCCCGCGTAGCCGATGAAGCTGTAAGCGGCGGCTCCCGGCACCATGCAAACGAAGGAAGTCATCACGTAATGCGAGAATTTAATGCGCGTCAGACCGAAGCCGTAGTTGAGCGCATTGAACGGAAACAGCGGCACGAGACGCGTGAAAGCGACGAAGCGCCAGCCCTGCTCTTCGACGCCCTCTTTCAGCCGGAGGAGGATACCGCCGGCTCTGCGCTCGACCCACTCGCCGGCGGCATATCGAGAAAATAAAAACGCGAGCGCTGCGCCGCCGGTCGCCGCGAAAAGACTGTAAATCGTTCCCCAGACCGGCCCGAAGAGCGCGCCGCCCGCTATCGTGATCGGCGCGCCGGGGATGAAGAGCGGCGGCGCGACGAGAAAAATAACCATGTAAACGATCGGCGCCCATGGCCCGAGCGGACGAAGCCAGTCGACGAGAAAACTCGCGCCGAACCGATCGCGCAGCAGCCAGCCGATGGCGAAAAGCAGCAGCAGGCCAGCGGCCGCCAGAATTTTCCTTGGAGCCCGACTTCGGGATTTGCCGTCGCTACCGGTCATTGAAAGAAAGCTAGCCGGATACGAGCGCGCCGCCGCAGCTGCTGCCCGCTCCGGCGGTGCAGCCGTAGCAGTGATCGCCGGTACGTATGAGGCGTTCCATCAGCGCATCGGGCGATAGGTCGGATATGTGAACTCGGCGGCCGTTGCCGCCACCGAGCGGCAGGTCGAGCATCTGATTGAAATCACAATCGTAGACGAAGCCGTCCCAAGCGACACTCAACAGCTCTCGGCACATGACGCTTTCGAGCGTCGCCGGATTGAACGCCGATTCGAGCAGCTCGACATAATACTCGTATTGGCCTCGAAGACGAAGGAATTTCTCGAAACGCGTGATCGGCATATTCGCCAGACAGTAAAGCCGGTTGAAGACGATGCCGTATTGCTCCTTCAGGATTCTTTTATAGTCTTGCTCAAGCCGCTCCTGTGGCGGCGGCAGGTAAGCGCCGAGCGGATTATAGACTAGATTCAGCAACAGCCCGCTCGCGGGATCGCCGTAACCTAGGTTGTTTAAGTGTTTTAGCGCGCGAATACTCAGCTCGAAGGTGCCGTCTCCCCTCTGTTGGTCGACGTTTTCTGGCGTGTAGCACGGCAGCGAGCAGACGACCTCGACTTTGTTGGCGCGAAAAAACTCCGGCAGGTAATCTTTACCCGGCTCGAATACGACGGTGAGGTTGCAGCGGTCCATAATATGCCGCTCAAGACGCAACGCCGACTCGACAAGATAATCGAAATTCGGGTTGAGCTCGGGCGCGCCGCCCGTGATATCGACGGTGGGAATATCAGATGCGTCTAAGAATTTCAGGATTTGATCGACAGTGTCGCGCGTCATCATTTCCTTTCGTCCCGGTCCCGCCTCAACGTGGCAATGAATGCATGCTTGGTTGCAATACTTGCCCATGTTGACTTGCAGCACCTTGACGGACCGCTTGCGTAACGAGCCGCCGGCTTCGCAGACTCTGTCGAAGAAGGCTTGCATGAACGATTCTCAGGCTATCACGGAATGAAGCCCAACTCACGGGAGACAAAAAAAGAGGCCTCCGCTTGTGACGGAGGCCTCTTTCGGTGAACGCGAGGCGATCTCCCTCAGACTGTGAGCTCTTTCGAGGTCATCGTATAGCGGAACGACTCGGGATCCAGGCTGTCTTTCTTTCCCTCGGCAGTCTCGCCCTGCGGGTACATGAAGTAGGCGATCGGCTTCGATGCCGAGTTCGGCAGCTTCACATCGTGATCGTAATTGAAAGCGAGCCAGTTCATCTCCCATGCGCCGAAGAGCTTGGCACGTGCCTTCTTAACCTGCGGATCGGTGAGCGGCAATCCCTCGGGCGTCTCTTCGAGGACGACTTTGCGTACGTCCGCAGGGTCGACGGGAACCCAGCCGTAATTGCTCAAATAAACCTCGGCGCGGCAGTGCTGCGCCTTCGAGATATCGCCGGCTTTTCCGAGGCTCTTGAAATCGGCCGAGTTCGCCACGCGCACGCCATAGACGTCGCGCGCCGGCAATCCCGAAGCGCGCGCAAGGCCGACATACAGCGCGTTCAGATCGGCGCATTTCCCGCCGAGATTCCGCGATTCGAGCATCCCGCGGATATCGCCAATGCCGCAGCCTTTAACCTTGGGGTCTCGAAACGTGTTGTCCACGATCCATTCGTAAATCGCTCTCGCCTTGTCGACGTCGCGCTTTGCTCCGAGCGTCGCGACGCGCGCCGTATCGGCCACTATGCCGTCGGTCGGGATCCATGTCGAGGGCTGAAGGTAGTACTTCAAGACGTCGGGATCTTCTTTGACGGCCTTCGGCTTCTTGAAGTCGATCTGACGATCCCGGGTCATGAAGCGGCTTGTAAGTTGGAGCACGGGCGCCTTTTCGCCTTCTTTCCACTCCGCATACACCATTCCCGCGCCGTATTTCCCGTTGCGAAAATTCCCCATGTTGACGGCGTTGCCGGTCCAATCATCGCCGATCCTCTTGAAATAATCGGTGTCGGTTAAAAGCGGCACTGGAAGCCAAGTTTTCGACGCCCCTTTCGGTTCGAGGATTTCGACCTTGGTCGTCACCTCGAACGTGCGCCATTTGGAATTCTCGGTCGACGCTTCGGCCGCTTTCGGCGCGGGCAGGCGGCTCGCGACCAAAAGACCCGTCGACACCGTTAAGCTTTGCTTTAGAAAGCTCCGACGATTCATAAACCCTCCGGTAGTTTGGCGATGAGTGTATACCCAACGCTTGGTGATCAGGAAGATATTTAAGTCTTATACATTTCACGTCAATCAAGTCAAACTGACCGATAGGCCGTATCACAAATGTCTATAAGCAAATTTTCCCGGCTGAACCCGCGATCTCGCGGATCGGCGTCGTCATCGCCGTCCAATGCTGGCGCGAAACGCGTGAGCCTGCCGCGCGCGAGGATCGCTCGTCCCTCTTTGCTTTCATGCATGGAGAGCAGCTCGCTGCGCGCTTTCTTCCTATGATGCCGAGACGCAGCGGAATTTCGCGAACACGTATGGGTAATGCGCCTGATACCAGTTGCGGAAGCTCGGACGTATGAGGCGCGCCGCCGTGGCCCACGACGCGCCTTTGAGGACGAAATGCTTTCCGTCGAAAAAATCCGCCGAGTATTCAGGATACGTTTCCTGTGGCGCGAAACCCGGGAACGGCGCGAAGGGAGTATCGGTCCACTCCCACCCGTTGCCGCAAAGCTCGTGAACGCCCCATGGGCTCACACCGTCGGGATGCGAGCCGACGGGAACGGGCGACCAGTGGCTAAAATTAAAATTGCCGTGGCGCGGGGCGGGCGCGTCCTTTCCCCATGGATAAGGCGCGAGCGACCCGTCGGCGCGGCAAAACGCCGCACGATGATATTCCGCCTCGGTGAGCAGACGTTTGCCTTTCCAGCGCGCGTACGCGCGCGCCTCGGCGAGGCTCGTGAAGGCCGGCCACGAAAACACGGCCGCCAGCGGTAGGATGTCGAACATTCCGCGATAAAACCAAGAACCGCGCTCGGAGAGCCAGAAGTTCGGGTGATGCAGATTCTCTCGCGTCTTCCACTCCCAGTCGGCGTCGGTCCAATAGCGGCGGCTGCCGTAAGCCCCGCTCGCGACGAACTCGTGATATTGCCCGATGGTCACCGGCAGCGAGTCGATCTTGAATGCCGCCACGTCCACCGTCGTCGCCTCGAACTCGTTGTCCCAGCCGTATTCGAGGTCATCGTCGGCCGCGCCCTGCCGCGCCGGGCCTGCGGGAACGGCGATTTCCGCGGCGGCGGGCGCATCGTGAAAAATATCTTCGGGAAAGCCGCGCGGGCGAACTTTCCGGTCGGGCGCGAGATGGTAGACCATGTACAAAAGCGTTTCCTGATGCATCAGCTCGTGCTCGAGCGCGATATAAAAACTGCGCCGCCGCTCCGCGTCGCGCGGGTTCGCGCGCGCGCCGTCCAATGCCTCCAGGACGGAGTCGCGCACGCCGTCGCGATATCGTACGACCGCTTCGACGTCCGGCCAGCGGCCTGGCGCTTCCGGGTGCGCGTGGCACGCGCCGGAATCGATGTCCGGATCGATGCCGCGCGAGAAAATATCGTCGAAGTACGGATTGCTCGACGGCCGTCCGCGATGGACCTGGTTCCAGGCGAACGCCGGGAGGTGTCCGAGATAAAAAATAAACGGATGGCGCCAGACGATGGGACGGAATAGCAGCGCTTCGGGGCGCAACAGCGTGAAAATGTCATCGCTGCGCCGCCACGCAGCGTGAAGCTCGTCTTCGACGCGGTCATAAGAGATGTTCATCGTCACGCGCCCGCGCGCAGGTATTCCAAGACCTCTTCCGGATGCGCCTCGGCGTTTTTCACCGTCTGCCAGTGCTTGCGCACCTTGCCGTCCGGTCCGATGACGACGGTCGAGCGGATCGTGCCCTCGACTTCCTTGCCGTACATCATCTTCTTCCCCCACGCGCCGTAAGCGCGCATCGTCTTCGTATCGGGGTCCGAGAGCAGCGGGAAATTGAGCCGGTAGCCGTCGCGGAATTTCTCGTGCGACTTGATGCTGTCCTTGCTGACGCCCAATACGACCGCGCCGGCTTTCTGCGTTTCCTTGTTCAGGTCTCTGAAACCGCAGGCTTCTTTCGTGCAGCCCGGGGTGTTGTCCTTCGGATAAAAATAGAGCACGACCGTCCGGCCCTTGTAATCTTGCAGCCGATGGCGCTTGCCGTCGCTGCCTTCGAGATCGAAATCGGGGGCCTTCTTCCCTTCCAGGTCCATTCCTCCACCTCCTTCTAGTTTCATATTAGAGATAAAAACTATATGTCAAGTAGGCCAGCTCTATGATCGGGAATACCTCTATCGGCTTGGTGGGAGACTCGGTCGAATGGGATTCGGCCTACGCGTTTTTTTTCAGGAACTGGAGGAAAGCCTGCGCGACCGGAGAAAGCGCGCGCTGGCGATGGACGACCTGATAGAAGTCGCGCTCCAGTCGGCCGAGACCGCGGAGCGGGACGGTGGCGAGGACACGATCGCGCAGCTCCCGCTCGACCGCATGCCGCGAGAGAATAGAAAAGCCGCTGCCGGAAAGCAGCGCCTGCTTGATCGCTTCGGTGCTGCCGAGTTCCATGGTCACACGCAGTGCGTTTTCCGACCTCCGGCCTTTGCGCGCCAGCAGACGCGTAAATGACCGCAGCGTGCCGGAGCCGCCTTCCCGCGAGATAAATCCTCTGCCGGCGAGGTCCTTGACGTTGACGGTTCTTCTCCGCGCCCACGGGTGCCGCGCGCCGACGACGAGCACCATCTCGTCTTTCCACAGCTTTTGAAAAACGAGCCGCCGGTCGCTGGTTTTGAATCCGACATAACCGATATCGACCGCGCCGTCGAGCACCGCCTGGACGATACCCGCGGAGTCGCCGATCTTGAGCGCCGGCTTCGCTTCGGGATAACGGGCGGCGAAAGCCGCGAGCTTCGGCGGCAGGATGTATTCGCCGGGAATATTGCTGCCACCGAGGATCAAATCGCCCGCGACCCTGCCCTGGAAGCGGTCCAGCGAAGCGAGCGCTTCCTGCTTCAGCGCGAGCATCTTGCGCGCCGATTCCAGCAGCAGCTCGCCGCACGATGTCGGCGCCACCTTGCCGCCGAAGCGATTGAACAGTTTGGCGCCGAGCTGCTCTTCCAGCTCGCGCACGTGGGCGCTCACCGTCGGCTGCCGCAGCGACAGGCGCCGCGCAGCGGCGGAGAAGCTTTTATACTCCGCGACCCAGTGAAACACCTCCAGCTTGTGGAGATCGAGTTCGCGCTTCGGGCCCGCCATGCGGATATTAAAGGTCCGCCGCGACATCATTGTCAACTCCGATAGCCACGTTATATATATTTAAACATGTCCCAGCCCACGATCTTCACCGATAAACACCGCGCGCGCGGAGCGCGTCTGGTCGACGAGGACGGCCGGCTTTTGCCGCAGAGCTTCGGCTCAGTCGAAGATGAATATCGCGCCGTCCGCTCGGCCGTCGGCTTTTTCGATTTTTGTGATTACGCGATCGTCCGGCTCACCGGGCCCGACCGCGTCTCGTTTCTGCAAGGCATGGTGAGCAATGACGTCAAGAAGCTTCAACCCGGCGGGGGCGTGTATGCCGGGGTGCTCGACGTGAACGGCAAAATTCTCGCCGACCTGCGCGTACTCTGCACGGAAGATAGCTTCATTCTGCTCGTCCATTCATCATTGAAGCAAAAAGTGATCGATCAGCTCAACCGTTATCTCGTCGCCGACGACGTTACGATCGAGGATGCGGAAGCGAATTACGGCATCATTTCGGTTCAGGGGCCGCACGCGCTGCTGCTGCTCAGCGCTGCGGCGCCGAATCAGGACCCGCCGCTGCATATGTACAGTCATGCAGTGTTGCGCCTGGACGGCCGCGAGGCGCGGGTCGTACGCACGACGCACACGGGCGAGGAAGGCTTCGACATCGTCGCGGAGATCAAGGACACCGTGCCGGTAACTGAAACATTGGAGCGCGCCGGCGCGGCTTTCGGCGGGCGCTGGGTCGGCCTGGAGGCGCAGGAAATTCTCCGCGTCGAGGCCGGACTGCCGCGCTACGGCGTCGACATGAGCGAGGACAATATATTGCTCGAGACCGGCATCGATCACGCGGTCAGCTTCAACAAAGGCTGCTACCTCGGCCAGGAAGTCATCGAGCGCATTCACTCGCGGGGCCACGTGAACCGCAAGCTCGCCGGCCTGGTGCTCGACGGACGAGAGCCGGCCGCGCGCGGCGCCGCGGTTTTCGCCGGCGACAAAGAAGCCGGCAGGGTCACGAGCTCGGTTTTCTCGCCGAAGCTCAACCATCCGATCGCGCTCGCTTACTTACATCGCGATTATCTCGCGCCCGCCATCGACGTGAAGGTGCGAACGGCGGCGGGAGAGATCGCGGGCACCGTCGCCGCGCTGCCGTTCGTGTACGAGACCTCGCCTTGAAAAAGGCTTCGCTGCTGAGGTAGAAATATCGGACTTCGCGATCAAGGGGGATTTGAATGGCATTCGTCAAAGTCTGCAAACAAAGCGATATTCCGGCGGGGACGGGAAAAACGGTGAGCGTGAACGGCAAGCCGGTCGCGCTCTTCAACGTCGAAGGCACGTTTCACGCGATCGATGATACCTGCATCCATCGCGGCGGGCCGCTCGGCGAGGGCGAGCTCGACGGCAAAATCGCGATCTGTCCGTGGCACGGCTGGCGTTGGGACGTGACCAACGGCGTCAATCAGCTCAATCCCGCGATCTCCATAAAGACCTACGAAGTGAAGGTCGAGGGCGACGACGTGCTCGTCGCCGGGTAAAAGTTTTTCCTGCGAAAAACAGAAGAGCCTGGATTCCAGAGGGGATCCAGGCTCTTCTTTGTCAGCCGCCTTAAGCGCTATTTTCGGTTGATCTTATCCAGCTCCGTTAGGAGTTCTTTGTCGTCCGGAATTCCCTTGTCGTATTCCCTGCGGTAGCGGATCACGCCTTCTTTGTCGATGATGACGACCGCGCGCCTGGGATATCCCTCCGCGCGCAGCACGCCGAAGAGGTCGCAGACCGCGCCGTGCGGATAGAAGTCCGACAGCATCGGAAAATTGATGCCGCCGATCTTCTCCGCGAACGCTTTGTGCGAGAAAACCGAATCGACGCTGATGCTCAGGACCTGAGCGTCTCGCGCCTCGAACTCCTTGCGGTCGGCTTCGAGGTTCGCGAGCTCCTGGCTTCAGCCGCCGGTGAAATCGAGCGGATAAAATGCCAGGACGATGTTCTTTTTCCCGAGATAATCCTGCAAGCCGAGTTTCTGCTCGCGCGAGACCGGGAGCGAGAAGTCGGGCGCTTTTTGGCCGATATCGAGATTGGACATGAGACCTCCGGGTGATCGTTGAGTATCCTCTACTCTATTCCCGGTCTGAGGTAAAGCCGGAGATAATCGCGGAGCGCGTCGCGCGTGCTGTCGAAGCCGAGCTCCGTCCACGGAATGGCGTCGGGCGCGAAAGCGCGCGCCTCGACCGACTCGTCGCCCGCTGCGAGCGCGCCGCCGGTCACTTCCGCGGCGTAGACGACGATGACGTTGGGCGACCCTGCGTAGGAGTAAACGCCCACGAGCGGGCCGAGCCGCACGTCGACGCACGACTCTTCCCTGGTCTCGCGCACCGCGGCGTCGGCGACGCTCTCGCCGCGATCGACGTAGCCGCCGGGAAAGACCCATTTGCCGAGCGACGGCTCGACGCCGCGCCGCAACAGAACGACGCCGCCGCCGATCGTGAATACCGTCCCGGCGACGACTTTCGGATCGAGGTAGAAAATAAACGAGCAGCCGGCGCACACGAGCCGCTTGGGCTCGCCGTTTTTCACGAGGCGGCGCTCCAGCGCGCCGCCGCATTTCGGACAAAACCGGTACTCCGGCGCGCCGTGCGCGTGCGCATGGCCGTGGTGATGTTCTTTATCGTGGGCCATTTTTTCTTCCTATCTTACACTCGGTTGAAACAAAAGAGCCGATTGGATAGCGTGAGCCGATGCTGAAAGCGGTCATCTTCGATTTCAACGGCGTCCTCGTCGACGACGAGCCGATACACTTCGAGCTCTTCCGTAAAGTTCTGGCCGAAGAAGGTTTGACGCTGACGAAGGAAGCATACGTCGCGAAATATATGGGCATGGACGACCGCGGCTGCTTTCGCGCGGTGTTCGAGGACAACGGCCGCGGGCTTGACGACGCGCAAGTCGCGCAGCTCATCCGGCGCAAGGCCGCCTATTATCGGGACACCATCGCCGAGCGCATCGTCATCTTTCCCGGCGTGAAGCGGCTCGTGCCCGAGCTCGCCGCGCGCTTTCCGCTGGCGGTCGCCTCCGGCGCATTGCGGGCGGAAATCGAGATGATTCTCCAGGTCGCCGGCTTAAAGGATTGTTTTCAGGTCATCGCCAGCGCCGAGGATGTGGACCACGGCAAGCCGCATCCGGAAGTTTTCATCAAGGCGCTGCGCGGCTTGAACGAGAAGCAGCGCGACCCGATCCGCGCCTCCGAATGTCTCGTCATCGAAGATACCAAAGACGGCCTTACCGCGGCACACCGCGCCGGCATCAAGTGCCTCGCGGTGACGAACTCGTACCCCGCCGCCGAGCTCGAGGCGGAAGCCGTCGTCGACAGCCTCGAGAAAGTGACGATTCCCTTCCTCGAAACTATCTTCAAGTAATACTTTAATCTTAGCGATACGGCGTCTGCTGCGGGCGGATCGTCATCTCGACCGGGCAGGAATTCAGCGGCGTCGAAAGCACGAACAGGACCGCCTGAGCGATGTCGCGCGGCTGGATCATCCTGCTGCGGTCGAGGCGCTTGTTCAGAGGAATCAGCGGCGTGTCGACAAAGCCGGGCAGAAGGATCGATACTTTGATGCCGTACTCCCTTACCTCTTCGAAGAGCGACTGCGTGAATCCAAGGATGCCGAACTTCGACGCCGAATAGGCGGAGGTGTTCGCCGTTCCCGCCTTGCTGGAGATCGAGCCGATGTTGATGACCGCGCCGGACTTCTTCGCCATCATTCCCGGCAGCACGAGACGCGTCAGCACCATCGGCGCGCGCAGATTGATCTGCAGCGTGCGGTCCCAATCCTCGACGCGGCTATCGGCCACCGTCGCGGTCTTCCCCCAGCCGGCGTTGTTGACAAGGATATCGACAGGACCCCATTCCTTGGTCGTTTGCTTGACCAGCCGCTCGATCTCCTCGTCGCGAGAGAGATCCGCCGCGATCGCGAGCGCGTCGCCGTGTTTACCGCGGATCTCGTCCGCGACCGAGCGGATTTCGCCTTCGCTGCGCGCCGCGAGCGCGACGCGCGCGCCGGATTCGGCGAGCGCGAGCGCGATCGCGCGGCCGATGCCGCGCCCGGCGCCCGTCACGATCGCGACCTTGCCTTTCAGCTCCACACCCATTTTGTCAAATTACTCTTGGGAAGAAACCATTACCCGTGCGGCTTCGGCGCCATGAATACGAGCAGGACCAATCGCTCGGGTCCCTTGTTCTCGACGCCGTGCCGCAGCCCTGACGGCGCGATGGCGATCTCGCGCGCGCCGAGCTCGCGCTCCTCGTCGCCGATGCGAAAGAGCCCTTTGCCGTCGACGACGTAGTAGATCTTGTCCGAGCCATCGTGCGTGTGCGGCGCCTGGCTCTGTCCGGGCTCGAAGCAATAAAGATCGCAGAAAAGCCGCGGCGTCTCGAACAAGCCGTTCTTTTTCATCTTCTCGCCGGCGAACGCCAGCGCCTCGGAGATTTTCCGAAAATTCGCCATCGATTCTTCCTCCGCTCTCAGAATTTCATACAGCGGCGACGCCCTGCAAATCAAGGACGAATCTGCTATTTTGACCGCGTGGATTCGGTTCTGATCCGATATCACGAGATCGCGTTGAAGAAAGGCAACCGGCCTTACTTCGTCGATCTCTTGAGGCGCAATCTGGTCGCTTCGCTTGGCGGCGTTGAGGTCAAGGAAGCGAAGACGCTGCAGGCGCGCATTCTGCTCACGCTCGGCGGCGCGGCGCGCGAAGAAGTCGCGCGACGGCTTACAGGCGTCTTCGGCGTCGCGAATTTTTCCTTCGTCGAGCGCACCGAGGCGGATATCGAAGCGCTGCGCCAGCGTGTTCTCGGCAGCATCGACGGCAGGCGCTTCGCGTCCTTCCGCATCGATGCGCGCCGCGCCGATAAGAGCTTCCCGTTAACCTCTCCGGAGATCAACCGGGTTCTCGGCGCGGCGGTCAAGGAGAAGACCGGCGCGCGCGTCGATCTCGAAAATGCCGAGGTGACGATCGATGTCGAGATTCTGCCTGAATGCGCCTTCTTCGGCTTCGAGAAGGTTCCAGGCCCCGGCGGCCTGCCGGTCGGCGCGAGCGGCCGCGTCGTGTCCCTCATCTCCGGCGGCTTCGACTCGCCGGTGGCCGCGTACCGCATGATGCAGCGCGGCTGCCGCCTGATTTTCGTCCACTTTCACAGCGCGCCTTACCTCGACCGCACTTCGCAGGAAAA
This sequence comes from Pseudomonadota bacterium, assembly GCA_021324155.1. Lineage (GTDB taxonomy): Bacteria > Desulfobacterota > Binatia > UBA9968 > UBA9968 > JAJPJQ01. The sequence continues at coordinate 68,512 of JAJPJQ010000016.1, read as the reverse complement.
ATGTCGCGAGCTGGTGCGGCTGCTGACGCGGCATCAGTTCAAGTCGCGGTTATACCTCGTGCCGTTCGGCGAGATTCAGCGCGCCATCGTCGCCGGCGTCCTGCGCCCGCTCCGCGTCGTGCTCTATCGCCGCATGATGCTGCGCATCGCCGAGGCGATCGCGCGCAAGGAGAAAGCGCTGGCGCTCGCGACCGGCGAGAGCCTCGCTCAGGTGGCTTCACAGACGCTGGAAAATATGTCGGTGATCCAGCAGGCGGCGGCGCTGCCGATCCTGCGGCCGCTCGTCGGCATGGACAAGCAGGAGATCATCGACCAGGCGCGGCGCATCGGGACGTTCGAGATTTCCTCGATGCCGGATCAGGACTGCTGCCAGCTTTTCGTTCCGAAGCATCCCGCGACCAAGTCGCGCCTCGCCGACGTGGAAAAGGCCGAGGCGCGCCTCGATATCGCGGCGCTCGTTCAGACGGGGGCCGCGGAAGCGGCGTGCGAAGAATTCAGCTTTCCGTGAGGAGTGGCCTCAGAGGTAGCTCTGGATCTCCTGCAGGCTCGCCGGGAAGAACAGCTCTTCGATCGCGAACTTCTTTCTGATCATCCCCTGCTCGTGCTCGTAGCGCACCGCCGCCTCGAGCGCCTTGCGGTTTTGCTCGAGGTTGTACGGCCAGGGGTCGGGACCGAAAATCTTCGTCTGCTCCTGCAGCGCTTCCTTGAACCATACGATGATCGAATTGCGCGGGTCCTGGTAGCGCTCGTAGCAGATTTCTTTTGACCGCTGGAGCGCCTGCAGCAGGCTGACGGCGACCCAGGGATTTTTTTCGAGGATGTGCCCTTTGACCACTACCGTATGCATGATCGGATAGATGCCGCTCTTCTTGTAATATTCGATCTCCGCCGCCTTCGGGTCGGGAAACAGCAGCGCGACGCGCGGCGAGCCTTTCTTGATCGACGGCAGCGTCTCGGGATAGAGGGCGCCTTCCAATTCACCGTCGACGAGCATCTGGTCGATATCCTTTCCCTTCGGCACGCGCTTGAGCTTCATCCACTTCGCCGGCTCGAACGCGACGTCTTCTTCCTCCTGGCACCACCACTCGACAGTCTTCAAGTCGACGCCGTAATGATCCTGCAAAATTCCGCGCATCCAAAGCCCGGCGGAATTCTGCAGCGTGTCCAGGCCGACGCGCTTGCGGTTCAAATCCGAAGGCCGCTCGATGCCCGCGTCGGTCCGCTTCACCATATAGCCATGGCGGAAGCGCCGGTGCGGAAACGCCGGAATGGCTCGAAAGGTACGCCCCTGGTCGAGCGCGACGAGATAGGCGATCAGCGAGAGCTCGCAGACGTCGAACTCCTCGTGGCGCAGCATGCGCCCGTGCCGCTCCGGCGACGCCATCGTGACTACGTTGAGATCGATGCCTGCCGGCTGCACGGTGCCTTCCATCAGGGGGCGCAGCAAGTCGTATGCGCCGCACGCGAGCGTCAGCTTCAGTCGTGACATTCAGTTGCCTCCTATGCGCCGGCGGTATTCCTCCGGCGTGTCGATGTCGTAGGTGATGCCTTCGTATTCGGTCTGTATCTCGATAGTTTCATTCGCGTGCGCGCGCACGACGCTCTTCGCGCCTTGCTCGAGCGGCGCTGCGAGCAGCTCCGGAAACAATTTCCTGGAGAAAATCACCGGATGGCCGCGGCGCCCGCCGCATACCGGAACGACGATCAGCGGGTGCGACGCATAAAACCGTTCGATCATGCGATCGACGAGAGCTGCGTCAATGAACGGATGATCGACCAGATGAAGCACGATACCGTCGACGGTGTCTTTGTCCAGCTCGCGCAGCGCGACGTGGAGCGAAGAAAGCTGGCCGCGCGAATAATCGGGGTTCACCAGAATCGTCACGGGCAGATGGCGAATCTTTGCTTCGAGCGCCTGGGCGTTGTGGCCGAGCACGACGAAGATTTTTTCGACGCGCGTCTGTCGCAGGGCGTTGACGATGCGCTCGAGAAAAAAGCTATCGCCCACAGGCAGCAGCGCCTTCGGGCGGCCCATGCGGCTCGATTCGCCCGCTGAAAGAACGACGGCGACGACCATCACCCGGAATCTTCCTACAAAGCGTCCGGACGGTCAATCGCCGCAGTCGATGCGCGCGCGGCGCTATTTCGACGGATGGATAAGTTTTTGCAGCTTCGCCTTCAGCTCCGGCGACATGCCCAAAAATTCCGTGACGAGCTTCTGCGTGCGCTGCGCCGACAGCGGCTTGATCTCGAGCCGCCCCTTCTCCGCTTCCGCCAGCAGCTCCTTGTCCGCGAGCGCCTTCGCGAACGCGATCTCCAGCGCCGTCGCGCGGTCGGCCGGCACGCCGGTCGCGAGCAGATAGACCTTGCCGAATTGATTGGGCACGCTCGTGCCGAAGCGCAGGAGCTGCCGCTGCTCCTCGCTTTTCGCGAGCATCGGAATCGTCGGCACGTTAGCCGACGGCAGATCCGGCAGCGGCTCGTCGCCGAGCTGAGCCAGGATGGTCCATTCGCCGGTCTTGAATTTATCCATCGAAGTTACCTTGCTCGATGTCCAGGTGTTGAAGAATCCGTCGACCTCGCCGCTGTCGATCGCGAGCCGCACGTCGGCGGTGCCCTTGTACCCCGCCACCAGTTTAATGTTCGCTCCGAGGACGTCGCGCACGATGATCGGCGCGTGTTCCACCGTCGAGCCCGGAATGCCGCCGAGGACGACCTGCTTGCCCTTCGGCCCGAGAATGTCGTCGAAGCGCGAAACGCCGGGTTTTTTGCTGACGATTAAAAGATACGTTTCCTCCACCGGGACGGCGAGGTAGCGCAGCTTTGCCATGTCGAACTGTACCGCCGGCGTGCCGAAAAGCTGCTCCAGGATGATCGGCCCGGAGATATTGCCGACGACCGTTCCGTCTTTCGGAGCGGCGTTGGCGACGTTGTTGGCGGCGAGAATGCTCCCGGCGCCCGCCATGTTCTCGACGATGACGTTCGGGGTACCCGGAATGTATTTCCCGAGATAACGCGCGATCAGGCGCGAGTAAAGATCGTAGCCGCCGCCGGCGGAGAAGCCCACGATGATGCGGACGGTTTTTCCCTTGTAGAAATCCCCGACCGCCTTTTCATTGAAAGCGGGCTTCGGCTCGGCGGCGAAAGAGCCGACAGCCAGGGCCGCAAACGCCAAACTGAAAGTCGCCGACAAAATCGCGCGCAAAGTGATTTTCATGAATGTCTCCGATCCGTTTATTATCAATCCGGCGATCAGGCCGAGGTCATCGGAGCAAGCTTCCGGGTCTCGGAAAGGCCGCATCGGCTCAGGCAGTATGGCGAAACCGGTGTGCTCTCCTGACGCACACGCGCATAGTCACCCTGCGAACCGCCCAAGGGTGTACAACAAACATTTATGGCCGTCAATTGCCGCCGCTTGACACTCCACGCGCATAACTTCTATGGTAAACGCGATCGGGAATATCCAGCGAGGTACAGCAATGATCCAGGGACTCAAAGACAAAGTAGTCATCGTTACGGGCGCAGGGCACGGCATCGGCAGGGCCTATTCCCGCGGCTTCGCCGATGCGGGCGCGCGCGTCGCGGTTACCGACATCGACGGTCCGGCCGCAGAAAAAGTCGCGAGCGAAATCTCCGGCAAGGCCGAGGGCCGCGCGATATCCGCGCGCGTCGATGTCGCGGACGAGGCGTCGACCAAGCAGATGGCCAAGACCGTGCTCGACCGCTTCGGCCGCATCGATATCCTGGTTAACAACGCGGCCATTTTCGCGACGATTCCAATGAACCGCGGCGGCATCGAGACCATCGACCCGGCCGAATGGGACCGCATGATGGCTGTCAACTTGAAGGGACTATTCTTCTGCTGCCGCGCTGTGCTGCCGACGATGCGCGCGCAGAAATCCGGCAAGATCGTCAACATCGCCTCCGGCACGGTGCTCTCCGGCAGCTTGGGGCGCATCCACTACGTGACCTCGAAGGCGGGGGTCATCGGCTTCACCCGGACGCTGGCGCGCGAGGTCGGCGGGGACAACATCCAGGTCAACTGCATCGCGCCGGGCTCGACGCTCTCCGAAGACAATCCGACCGAAGAGATTCTCCGCATGCGCCAGGCGCCCGTGCAGGGGCGCTCGCTCAAACGCGTGCAAAAACCCGAGGATCTCGTCGGTGCGATGCTTTTTCTTTGCTCGCCGCTGAGCGACTTCATGACCGGGCAAACCGTCTCCATCGACGGCGGCCAGAACTTTCTCTAAGCCGAGACGACGATGCGTTGCCGTACCGTCTTCACTCTTGTCGCGGCCCTAGGCTTCATCCTGCCGGCGCTCGCGCCGGCGCAGATGATCCGCCTCAAGACCTCGTACAGCTCGATCACGGCGAACAACAGCCCCGTATGGATCGCAAAGGACAAGGGCATCTTCGCGAAGCATCGCCTCGACGTGCAGATGGTGCTCATCGAAAGCGGCACGACGTCTATTCAGGCGCTGGTCGCCGGCGAGACCCAGATCGCGCAGCTTTCGGGCGGCGTGATCCTCAGCAGCGGTCTCGCCGGATCGGACGTCGTCTGCATCTCGGGCCTCGAGAACCGCTCGGCGTTCAGTCTCATCGCGCAGAAAGAAATCAAAACCGCCGAACAACTCAAGGGCAAGCGCCTGGCGATCTCCCGCTTCGGGAGCGCGTCGGATCTCGCCGCCCGGCTCATTCTCCAAAAGCTCGGGTTGAACGCGGATAAAGACGTGACGCTGCTTCAGGTGGGCGGCACGAGCACGCGCCTCGCGGCGATTACGAAGGGCGCCGTCGAATCGACGGTGATCACGCCGGAATTCTACATCCTCGCGAAAAAAGCCGGCATGACCACGCTCGCCGACCCGCTGTCGGCGAAAATCGATTTTCCGCAGAATACCATCGGCACCTCGCGGGCGATGTTGAAGGCGCATCCGGAGACGGTGAATTTATACATGAAGGCGATCGTGGAAGCGATCCACTACTTCAAAACCAACCGCGACGAGACGATTCCGATACTCTCGAAATATCTGAAGATCGACGATAAGGACGCGCTCGCGCAAATTTACGATCTCTACAAGAACATTCTTCAGCCGTTGCCGCTTTCGACCCCGGAAGGCATGCAGCTCTTGCTCGGCTGGATGGCGCAAACGGACGCGCGCGCGAAGGGTGCCAAGGCCGATCAGTTCATCGACAACGGGCCGCTGCGCGAGATCGAGAAGAGCGGCTTCGTTACTGCGTTGTACCGCTAGCCGCCGCATTGCGCTTGAGATAGAAGTACATCCGCCAGCGATAATTGATCAGGCCGATATATTCGTAGATCGCCTCGCCGATTTTAAACGCGGCGTCCTCGCCCGCCAAGTCCCAGGCGCTGCCGTCGCCGGCGTAGTTGAAATCGCCTGGGGCTGCCAGCGGCTCCGGCGCCAGCGAGCCGAACGCAAGCATGCTGCGCGGCATATGCGTTGCCGACGTGACGAGCAGGTACCGCTTCCAGCCCTTCTGCCGAAGAATCTTGGCGACCTCGATCGCGCTCTCGAACGTATCGCGCGAGTACGGCTCGGGAACGATGTGCGCGCGCGGGACGCCCCACAGAATCAGATAGTCGCAGGCGATCTGGTTTTCGTTCTGCGGCTTTGTCAACGGGTTGACGTGGCCGCCGGAGACGATGATCGGCTTCGGCCGAATGCGATACAGTCGCCACGCCTCGTCGAGACGGTGAAACAGCGCCTCGCTTACGGTGGGAAAAGGAACCAGCCCGCCCGCGGGAATAACACCGGCCATCAGGACGACGATCGCGTCGTACGGCTCGGCGGCGGCCGGGTCGATCAACGGGGCATAGCGCGTCTCCAGCGGATCGCGCAGGACTCTGCTGAAGTAAGGACTGTGAAAAAGAAAAACCGCGCCGAAGGCCGTCCAAAAAAGCGCCCGTCCCCAGCGTTTGCGCCAGAAAATGCCCGCCAGCAGGAGCAGCACGAACCACGGCATCGGCGGCAAGAGAAGCGGCTTCAAGAACTGCTTCAGCAAAAACATTTTGCCGTTTTATCCGAAGCTTGGCCGGTTTTCCATAAAGAATACTCAGGTATTTACTCTATTGGCGGTAAGGAAACAGACCGCTACTCTGATTAGTGCCTGTAGTGGCGAAGGAGGAGGAAGAATGAAAATCATATCAATAATCGTTCCGGTCATGGCTCTGGTCTTGGGCGGTTTCGGCCTCGCGCACGCGGCGGACCGCGGCCGGATTCACTGCGGCGGAAATCATCGGATTTCAATCGAGGACCTCGACATGTCGCCGGATCCCGTGAATCGCGGCCAGCGCATCGAGAACTGGCGCATCAGAGTCCACGTCGACGGCTCGGGCGAGTGCGAGACGCTGTTCGAGATCCGCGAGAAGCCCGGCGACACGGTGGTGGCGCGCGGCGTCACGCGCGTCCTACGCCCGGGGGACAATGAAATCACCATTCCCGCGGCGCAAGGCTACCGCTTCAGGAGAAACGAGACTTGTTTTCAAGTGCTCGCGAACATCGAGAATACGCGCAAAGCGATCGACACCAAGGAGCGCTTCTGCGCCCGGGAGCGCGACGGTAAGCGTTACAGCATGCGCGAGCGCGGCGACCGCCCGGTCCCGCACTAAAATATCTATCGGCGATCCGGCGCATCCTGCTACTGGAACGCCAGCCGCAGGATGCGCTGGATCAGCGCTTCGTAGGACAACCCCGCTTTCATCGCCGACTGGGCGAATTCATCCTCGCGCTCGAGATTCGGGTTGGGATTGGCCTCGAGAATCACGATCTCGCCTGCCGGCGTGACGCGCAGGTCGATGCGACCGTAGCCGCGCACGCGCAGCACGCGATAGGCTTTCTTGCAGATGTCCGCGATGCGCTCATTCATCTCGCTCCCGACGCCTTCGGCGAAAATATTTTGAATGCCCCACTTTTTCCGGTAGGCGTCGTCCCACTTCGCTTTGAAGGTCGAGAAGCGCGGCTGCCCTTCGGGCACCTCCGCAAAGATCACCTCGCGCAACGGAAAGACGTTCAGCCGCTCGTTCCCGAGAATGCTGACGTAGAGCTCGCGCCCCTCGATGTACTCCTCCGCCAGCGCCGCCTGGTTCATCCGCTCGTGGATGAAACGGACGCGTTCCTCGAAAGCCTGGTCGTTCTCCACGAACGAGTCCTGCGCGATGCCGTACGACGCCTCCTCCGCGACAGGTTTGATAAAGAGCGGAAACGCGAGGCGCTTGGGGCGCCGGATCGCGCCGCCGGGCGGGAAAACGGCGGAATCGGGCACGCGGATGTGATGATACGCGAGAATCTCCTTCGCCATGCCTTTGTGCTTGCACAGCGTGAGGCCGGTCGGGCCCGAGCCGGTGTAAGGCAGATCGAGCATCTCCAGCAGACCGGCGACGTTGCGGTCGTAGGCGGAGCGCGCGTTGAAGTGCTCCGCGAGATTGAAAACGACGTCGGGCGGATGCGCTTTCACCTCGCTGATAATCAGCCCGGGGTCCTCGTAGACGCCGATCGTGCGCACTTCGTGGCCGAGTTTCGTGAGCGCGTCTATGACGTGCGCCTCGGTGGCCCAGTCGTCGGTCTTCAGCTCACGGCTGAAGTCCTGATCGTCCGGCGGCGTTCCCGCCGAATCGAACAGCACCAGGACTTTATGTTTCCGCCGCGCTGGCATGAATCGTCACGACTCCTTGAATTTGCCCGTCATTCGGTAATGCGCGGCGAGCGTAGCGAGATAGGCGGCGACTTCGAGGCCGGCGGAATCGGAGCGCACGCGCAGATCGAGCGCGGCGCAGCGCTCGGTCAGCGCGCGCAAAAGCCGATCGACGGTGAACTTGGGCTCGCCCGTCCAGGCCGCGACCGCGGAGAGCATCGGCTTGCGGCTTCGCCGGAGAAAAGCGGCGGCGCGCTCAGCGTCCGGCGCCGAGCTGGCGGCGGCGAAGAGCTTTTTTAAATCGGCGTCGAAAAATTCCGGAAAGTCCTGCGCGTACAATTTGCGCCGCTTCTTGTAATACGCGTCGAGGCGCGAGCGCAGCCGCGACGCCTCGCTCAGGTGGCTGCGCGTCATCACGAGGGGCTTCTGGCCGACGAGCTTCGCCATCAGACGGTCGACGTATTCGAGCTTCTCAAGCGCCTTCCAGCCGCGGTACTGGCTCCGCCAGTCGAGCTCCGGCGTGAGCCAGATCGCGAGCGTCTCGGCGAAGTCCTCCTCGGGATGGCTCTGCGCGTACCAGCCCTCCAGATGGCGCACGAAGCGCTTGCTATACGGCCGCGCGCGGAAGCTCTCGGAGTATTCGAGCGACGGCGGGCCGAATAATTTTTGCCATTCCTTGTCTTTAGCGAGCAGGTACGCGTGGATGATCACGTGCCCCATCTCGTGGCGCAAGAGCCGCATGCACCACGCCTCGGTGCCGCCCTCGACCTCCATCATCATCTTTTCTTCGAGGCGTTTAAGGCGCGGATGCGCGAGGTAGAACGGGATCGCGATGTTCGCCGCGCCCTCGGCGCAGAACCACTCGTCGCCGAGATAGCACTGCGGCTTCAGCGCGACGCCCTTCTCGCCCAATTCGCGATGGAATCGCGCGATGCGCGCTTCGAGCTCGCTGCCGGCGATCTGCACCTTGAGGTCGCAAATGCGCATCTTGAGCAATTCGTCGTCGCTCAGCGACGCGAGGTCGGGCTGGAGCGAAGGCGAAGGTCTTTCCTTCGTCGCGGGTTCCATTGAGGAGCTATTTTAGCAAAGGTGGGATTCGCGAGCGAACTGCTCACAAAAACGAAGGGGCACGGCACGCCGTGCCCCTTCCTGAAACATGAAGCTTGAAACCTGAAACGCCCCGGTCGGCAAACGTTTACTTCGGCTGCAAAAAGCTCAGCCGCTCGGCCATCGGCGTAGTCGGAAACGTATAGCCGCAGGCGGCGCAGGTGCGGAGCGCCGGATCGGCGTTGAACTCGCCGTAGACTTTCGCCACCTGGCCGCCGACGTCGCCCTGCACGACAGCGCGCGCGAGCACCTTCGCGTCGCACTTCTCGCAGAACCAGACGAACTCTTCGTTCTCGTGGGCGTTGCGCTTGCGCTCGATCACGAGCCCCCAGGTGTTTTCCGGCCGCCGCGGCGAATGCGGCAGATTGCCGGGGCAGACGAAAATCTCCCCCTCGCGAATGTGCACCACCTCGCGTCTTTTACCCTCGGGCTTGAGGTGCAGCTCCATGTCGCCTTCGACCTGGTAAAAGAATTCGTCGCCCGGATCGATGTGGAAATCGAGCCGCGTGTTCGGCCCGCGCAGGATCATCACGAGAAAATCCTGGTGGTGGACGAGCAGCCGGTTGGTCTTGAACGGCGGCGAGAAGAGATGCGCGTTCTCCTCGACCCAGCGCTTCAGATGAAACGTCGAGAGCGCATCCATTTTATTTGCCGTACAGCTTGGCGACGAAGCCGCTGTCTTCCAATTCTTTCAGGAAGCGCGGCTCGACGAAGCGCTTCGGGTCGGCGCCTTTCGCCTTGGGATTGGTCTTGGCGAGGTCGTCGATGATCGCCTCGATCCCCTTTTGCGTCGGATACGGCACGCGCGCCATGAACTTGATCGCGTAGGCGTCGTACGACTCCTCCAGCGCCTCGGGGTCGTTGGTGTTCATCAGCTTCGCGATCGCCTTCAGCCCGGCCTGCTTGTTGGTCTTGAAGTAGTGGATGCCTTCGACGAACGCTTTCGTGACGCGGCGCACGAGCTCTTCCTTCTTGTCGATGACCGCCCGCGTGGTCGCGAACGAGGTGCCGAGATAATCGAGCCCGAGGTCGACCAGCGCGACGAGGCGGTTGAAGCCCGCCTTCTGCGCCTTGGTCGTGAGCGGCGGCTGGAACAGCGCGGCGTCCACCCTGCCCGACTGCAGCGCGAGGTAGCGGTCCGGCGGCCCGCCGATCGAAATCAGCGCGACGTCCTTGTCCGGCTCCAGGCCCCATTTTCTCAGCGCCGTCACCGCGCCGTAATGATCGGACGATCCGGGGCGCGCGATGCCCATGCGCTTGCCCTTGAGATCGGCTGGCTTCTTGATCGACGGCGCGGCGAACACCGAATGCTCGAGCGTGTTGACGAAGCTCATCAGGATCGCGGTGTCCGCGCCCGACAGGTTCGCCGCGACCGACGACGGCCCGGCGAAGATATTGAAATCGACGCTGCCGGAGATCAGCGCGGCGGTGTTGGTCGGCCCGCCGACGATGTAGACGATCTGCGGGTCGATGCCGTACTTGGCGAAGATGCCGGCGTCGCGCGTGAGATAGAGAATCGCCTGCGACGCGGACATCGCGCTGTGCGCGATCGGCACCTTGTCGAGCGCCGGGCTCGAAGCGGCGCTGAAAATGATTATCAGCGCCGCCGCCGCGAGCGCCTTGAGACTCATTCGCATTATTTCCTCCGCGCTCGGCGCCGCCGGACGAATTTGTTGCGGTTGCACGCGACCTCGACGCGGTTGCCGTCGGGGTCGAGAAAGCTGACCGAGCGGTTCTGCGCGACCTCCAGGATCTCGGGGCCGCTCACGACGTCGATGCCGCGCTTCTGCAACACCGGATAGAGGTTGTCGACCGCCTTGTCGTCGTCGACGTAGACGCAGAAGTGGTGCAGCCCGGGCACGCCGTCGCCGCCGATCCGCTTCGCGCCGCGCGGCAGCTCCATCAGCGCGATGTCGTGATGCTCGGCGCCGAAGCTCAAAAACGACATCTTCGTGCGCCGGTTGCGCCCCGACACCGCCATGCCGAGAATATCGCGGTAGAAGCGCTCGGACTTCTTCAAGTCCCGGACGTTCAGAACGACGTGGCCGAGGACGCCGCGGGCGATAGCCATTGCGCTAACTTTTAATTGGGAAGGAAGGAGGTGTCAAGAAAGGGGCCGGCGCGAGTTCCGGCTCGGATGGAAATTAGAAGTTACAGCGCGCCGGAGATATCGAGGCTGCCGATATCTCGAATCGTCGCACCGTAATGTGTTTGGAGGACGCGAAAAATGCCCCCGCAAAATGAGGGATCGTCGAATAGCAGGCACGCCATGTATTCACCGCCTCCGTGCTCGACGACGAGAAATATCCTGGTAGTCGGCGGCAGAATCGACGGGATGACTTCTTTTAAGACCCCGATTTCACCGCGCAACTCTTGGTTACTGTCTCGGCCTCGCGCAATCCAAGCCGGAGGCCAGTTCGCCATATTCCGATAAGACATGAGCGGGTGAAATCGTAGCTCCATAAATCCCGTCCGCGCGATTAAAGTTCCAACGCCCTCCATCCGCTCTCAGCACGATGGATTGTAGATTGATGACTGTGAACGGCATCGAACATGATCGTCCACTCGACGTCGAGCAGGTTATAGCTGCACAGCGCGATGATTCGGTGACCCTTCAGCAGTTCTTGATTCAAGGCGTTTTCGTACTCGATGAAGATGCGCCAACTGTCTTCGCCGACAAACGAGCTGTTGCCGGCGATGCGAAGGCCGTTGTAGCCGGCGGCCAGCGCTTCACGCTCCGCCGTGAGCCATTGCTCGATGATCTTTACGCCGCGGAGGCCCCGCCCGTCGCCGTACCAGCCGGCCGCGTCGGTCATAATCAATCGTTTATCTGCGATCACTCGGCCCACGTCCGGAAATACCGCCTCGAGATCGCGCTTCGCATCAGCCGCCTCGTACGGCGCGGCGGTGACCCAGATGCATCGCTCGTTGTTTTTCAGCCCCGCCTCAAAGTACGGCACCAGCGTGGCCGCGAGGTCTTCCTTTTTCAGATACCAGTGGCAGATATGGCTGCCCCAACGCAGGTCCTCGATTCCGGAAATTCCGGAGGGGGCGGTCCCCCCGGATTGCGTCGTGAGCGTCATGTCTTCTCCATCGGCAGCAGTCTCTGTATCAACAAAAACGTCAAAGACGGAATTTTAGATTGCCCGCAGGCGATCTTTTTGGCGCCGAAACGGATTTTCTTATATTTTTCCAATCCGGCGCCGGAGTTATGCCGTTTTGTTATGTGTGGGCGCAACAGGCACCCCGCCCGCTTGACATGTATAGCGCCGGGCAATATTTTTCCTCTGTTGCGCGCATGAAAACCCTCGGGGACATTCTCTATGCCGATAAGTCGAAAGCGCGCGTACCCGAGGACGAGTGGCTCGACCTCGTCCGCGGCGTCGCGGCCGGCGACCAGCGCGCGCTGCATTCGCTGTACGAACAGACGCATCGAATCGTCTTTACGCTGATTATGCGCATCATCCCCAATCGCGAGACCGCCGAAGAAGTCACCGTCGACGTCTTCCATGACGTGTGGCGCAAAGCGGCGGCCTACGATCCCGCCAACGGCTCGGTCGCCGGCTGGATCATGAATCAGGCGCGCAGTCGGGCTATCGACCGCGTGCGCTTCGAGCAGAGAAAAAAGCGCGTGAACGCCTATCCGGAGGACGATGGTTCGACGCCGGGCGTCGCCGACCCTCAACATGCCGTTCTCTTCCAGGAACAGAGCCGGCTTTTGCGCCGCGCGCTCGCGGTGCTGAGTCCGGAAGAACGGAACACGATCGAGACCGCATTCTTCTCGGAATTGACGTACGAAGAAGCGGCGAAGAAATTGAACCAACCGCTCGGAACCGTGAAGACGCGCATCCGCTCCGGATTGCGCAAGCTTCGCGAAATGATGGCGGAACAAAAGAAGGCCGAATGACTTTGCAATCCGACACGCACGGCCAAGAGCATCTCGATATCGTGCACTTGTACGCCTTGCAGTCGCTGCCGCCGCGCGAGATCGCCGCGGCCGAGGCGCAAATCGCATCGTGCGCGGAATGCCGTCAGGAGCTCGAAATGCTTCGTCCCGTCGTCCGCTCGTTCGCCGCCTGGTCCACCGACGTGCTCCGCCCCGCGGAGCCCCTCTGGGGCAGGCTCGCCGAGCGCATCGCCGGCGAAACCGGCGCGCCGCCGTTCGTGCCTCCTCCGGAGACGCGGGCTCAACCCGAATGGGAACAAGCCGCGCCGGGCATCTACGTCAAGATCCTCGCGCGGAACCCGAAGAACGACAGCGTCAGCATGCTCGTCCGGCTCGATCCCGGAACCGATTATCCCGGACACACGCACGCCGGCGTCGAAGAGCTGCATCTGCTCCACGGGATACTGAAGGTCGACGAGAAAACCTACTACCCCGGCGATTTTCTCCGCAGCGAGCCGGGCACCGTCGACCATCGCGTGTGGAGCGAAACCGGCTGCACCTGCTTTCTCATGACCTCGACCAAAGACGTCCTCACCTGATTGTGTCGGCGCCGTATTGCGCCGGCTAATTCTCGTTCACCCACTCGTTCCGCTGAAAATAAATTCTCTCCGAGCGCGCGCTTTACGCGTAAGGGTGATAAACCCGCATATCTTCGTCATTGCATCGCGCTACGCTATTTAAAATGGCGATAGTATGGTTCGTGGGCGACAAGAGCCTGCCCACGCGCGGTTACAAGCAGGCCGATCGAGACGTCGATTGGTGCGTAAAACATCTCGGCCTTAAACGCCGGAGAATGTCGCGCCTCCCCGGCGCCCTGATAATCGGCGGCGCCCGGCTTACTCTGAAAGACGAGAGCCGCTATGTGGTCATCGAGGTGAGCCGGGATGAATCCGATAGCTGGCGCGCCGGATATTACTTGATCAAGACGACGCCGGCGGAGGCTCGTACACGGCTTGAATGCCGCGAAGCGGACGAAAGCGGTGCGGCCGCCTATCGTTCGGAGACCGCGACGCCATGACTTCCGGCGGCGGAGTCACGAGCTTCGCGGCTTTTTTCTAAAATCTTCCAAAACTCCCCGGCACTCGCTGCACAGCTCGCCGGCGAACGGCCGGCTGTCGAGCTCGATAAAATCGTCCAGCGGCCAATGGGAGCACTCGGCGGTGGAATGCCACGTTTGTCGGTTGATCGATTTCCGATAATAGCAATGCGTCTCGTCGGACAAATCCACGATGGTATGAACTTGAAGGCGCTCGCCCGCGTTACGCGGCCCTACAACCGGCCGCGCCGAGCAATACGGACAGGGCACGGTAAGCGGAACGGAGCTTACTTTGTCGAACGTGAGACGCCTGAGCGTGAAGCGGCTTTCACACGCGTAGCAGCATAGAACCAGCGTCCAGGCCTTATCGCTCCGACCGATCGCCATAGACACACTCGTTTCCGATTATAGTCCGCGCGCGCAGCGCGACTTGTAGGGTATTAACCTCAGATAGGTAAAATTCGGCATCGGGTTGTCGCCCGCCCGCGTTTGTGACAAGCTCTACGCCCCTTCAGCCCGCAACCCGCCGAACTTGACACAAACCGCGGAAATTACTAAATACCGCCCCGATGGGGACCGAAATCTGGACATTGCGCTGCCAGAGCTGCGACGGCGAATTCGACGTCGAACTTCCGGCCGGCCAGCGGGTCATCGAGACCGCCCAGACCCACCCCTGCCCCCACTGCCGGAAGCAGCCGGACCAGGATGCCGCCGGCACCGAGGCGTTGGCCGTCTGGCACCACGTCGTCGGCTTTCAGCCGAGAAAAAACTAGCGCAAGGCGGAATGGCCGGGACAAGGTCCGGCGAATCGGCGTAAAGCGGACGCAGCAAGCGGCGATTTCATCCGCTCAGGTCTTACCGCACGGTGGCGGCCTCTGCCGATTATCGCCGGTCGCTTTACTGCACTGCTAGACGTTGCTTAACACGGTCTATCTTTCCTGATTTAAAAACCACAAGGCGGAGAGAGAGCAATAGCGGATGCGGCATCGCCCTAGGCTCTACGCATCCTCGTGCGACATACGAACGATCAAATGCCGGCGCGGCATTAAAGGAAAGCATACCGTGGCGTCGGCCTTCGCCCCGCAATGAGGGCAGCCGATGGAATCGGCGGTCGCATCGATCTCTTTTGCCGCGATCCCGTTTACCGGGAACTCGCCGCTGCAGTCGTAGCAGCGCAGCTGCAAAGACCACGTACCGCTCATATTTCTGAGATAGCTGAAACCTATGACATTAGGGAAGTGTGGGAGATTCCTGATATGTATTGACTGCGCCCGGAAGCGGCCGGCGGGGGCCGGTCGCTCAGCGGTTGTCACGCGTCATGCTCGATCCGTAAATTGGCCAGAGTATAAGTCATTCGTAGCCGACAACCAGAGCAAGTCGCAGGCCCGGGCTTGCGGAGATGACTAGCGCAGAAGCTTCAATTCGGTCTGACTTTTTCATTCGGGAATGTCGCAGTAAAAGCGATCGGAGTTTTTCACAGGACTGGAGGTTCAGGAGCACAAGACCCAGGGCGGCGGGAGAGAGAGCATTGCGGTAAGTTTTAGTGGCAAGGAGGAGGTGGAAAATGGGCTGCACGAGGCAGCGTCAAGCACGCGAAGATCGAATGCCGAGGGGCTGTGGCGGTAACTACGATTTGCGCGACAGTGCCAAATTCAAGACTCGATAGCTGAGCCCAAATCGCGCGTGCCAAGTAAAAAATCCGGTTTGGGATAACTTTATAGCCTTCATTTCCGGACGTTGACGGATGTGGGTTCTAGGTGCGACAATCCCGCCGATATGGAAAGGCTAGGCTCGCTGTGGTGGACGGGAAAGTCTGTCTCGTGGTGGACGTTATTCATCCGGTATGTATTCGGTGGGCGGTGGCCTAAAGACCGGGACGGAGAGCCGAGACAATACATCGTATATACACTACGCTTCCTGCTCACTCTGGTGGCGTTCGTTATAGGTTGCGCAAGCGGCCAGGTTCTCACCCATGTTCTGCCGCCTAAATTGTTTCAAAAACTTATATCAGTCCTATTGGGTGTGCTGGTAACACTCTCTCTCGGCTCATTAAGCCGGTTTCTCTTGGAAACCTATGTGATGGTTCGATCACCGTACAAAAGTACGGGTGAATTCGAGACAGAGGGCGGTGGGCCGTTTCTCGGCTTCCTTGAGCGCCTGATTTTCTATGCAACCTTTGGGCAGTCCGCATTCATCGGGGGCGCGTGGCTCGTCTTTAAACTCGGTGCTAAGTGGTCCGTTTGGCAACATATCGTAAAGTATGGTGAATCATCCCGTGGCGAACTCGCAAAGCGCGAGCAATTTGCCTCTCGACTGCTCGGCAGATTTTTAAACGGCACGCTTTGGAATGCAATCTGTGGAATGCTCGGCGCAGCCGTCACTGAAGCGTGCTTGTCCTACATGAGGATGGCGGCCGAAGCTCCAGAATTCGTCAACAAGGTACTCGATGCGCTGAAATAATACGCGGCGGCGCCATAAGTTCATTTGACCTTCACCACATGTCCCGTCTTCTAATTACCGTCTTACCACTCCTTGAGCCTGTGCATGATCTTCCTCAAACCGGTGCAGATCTCGCAAACGGTTATAATATTGCAACACATGAGCAGCTTGGATCTCTAGAAGTTTTCAATGATGAAAATTTTAAACATGGATTTAGAGGCAGAACAAACTCGGAAGGCATTTACACGGACAGTTTTTAATGGTTGCTAAAGATGTGCCGGGGGAATGGCAATCCAAACTGCTGTCGAAGAAAGCAATAGAACACTAGACCGTTTCTTGATTGCATTGAATATTAGAGAGGCTCTGGAATTTTTTCTGGGCAGCTGCGGGGTCAGGTCTTGAATCTTGATATTTGGTTCTTGGAATTGAGCGCGCTACGGCAACCCCGTCTCCCATCAAAAATCTATTGCACTCCCGCGCCGCTCCTCCGCCCGCCTAGATCTTCTACCGATGCTTACTTCAGCGCCTTGGCTTTGATGGTTACGATGTCGAAGCTCCCGTCGGCAAAGATCTCGGTAAGGGTTCCCGTGAAACTCGTGATCACGTCCGCCTTACTTTTGAACGTCCCTATAAAAACACCGAAATTGGAATTGGGACCGTCATCCTGAACAAACGAAAACGCACCCGCCGAGGCGCTGGTATCGAAATAATCCTTCATCTGTAGCGTGGCTACGACGTCATTGAATTGCGGATCGTTGGCAATAGTCAGGCTGGTCGCAAGGTCCAAGGCGCCGTTCATCCTGAGATAAACGATCTGCTTCAACTTTTTCACGGTGCTATTTATGAAGGCCTGATAAGAACCCTGACCCGAGTAGTCCGACTGCGCCGACGATACCGCGGGAACGCAGAGTATCAGCAGCAGTCCGAGTATGATCGCTTTGTACGACATATGGAGTTCTCCTTGCGGCTGCAAAAGTCGCGCTTGCCGGCTTCTACTGAATTATTTGCTTGCCCGATTTGATGGTCAGAGTTTCGAAGCAGCCGTTCTGAAACGTCAAATTAACGGTTCCCGTGAACGACGTTAACACGCCTGTGTTAGCGTCATTTTGGAACGTGCCTGCGAACGCGCTGATGTTACCGAGGCTGTCGTTTCGAGTGTACATAAACCCGCCCGACGTAAGGCTCGTCGCAAAAATTTCTTCTTGCTGCAGACTGGCTATGACATTGCTCTGAGCGTCCTCGATAGCCATTACGTTGTTGGACTCAAAGGCGACGTCTCCCAAAAGAAATCCGATGATCAAAGCCTCCTTGACCTTGGTTGCGGTGTTATTGCAAAAGTTCGTGCCCGAAGCGGTTGCGTGATAAAACAGCTCCAGGGGCGTCACCGCGGACGAGACGGCAGGCAGGGCGAGAAGCAGCAGTATTCCCAATAGAATAGCCTTGTAGGACATCTCTAGTCCTCCTTCGAAGGCGAAAAATGAAAAGAAACAGCCTCGCGCTACCATGGTGAGGATACGGGTGTCAAGGGTATCGGAAAGCCCTAGGTAACAAAACTCTCGCCCGTTTGGTACCCCACTCGTCGGAGCTTTCGCGGTCACTTTTATTCAGCCGACCGCGGTAAGGCGCTCCCTCGAGCCTCGCACGCTGCATGGGCAATCCCCCGCTTGCGCCCGTCGCCGCTATATCGTAAGACTTCCCCCATGAAGCTCGGCGTCTTCGATCATTTGCAAAAAAACGACCGCCCGGAATTGTCGTATCAGGACCTCTACGCGCGGCATCTCGACATGGTCGAGTATCTCGACCAGGCGGGGTTCGACTACTACTTCGTCGCCGAGCATCATTTCGATCTGGGCTTCGCCGAGTGCCCGAGCGCCGGCGCGTGGATGGCGGCGGCGTCGCAGCGCACCAAGCGCATCCGCCTGGGCCCGCTCGTGTACGTGCTGCCGCTCTGGCATCCCGTGCGCGTCGCGGAGGAAGTCGCGTTTCTCGACAACGTGACCGGCGGGCGCTTCGAGTGCGGCATCGGCAGCGGCATCGGCAAGTACGCCTTCTCCGCCTACGATGCGCCGTGGGACGAGAAGAACGACGTCACGTGGGAGGCGTACAAGATCATCAAGGGCATGTGGAGCAACCCGCGCTTCAGCCACCAGGGAAAATATTTCAAGGTCGACAACGCCGAGCTGAACATTCCGCTGGTGCAGAAGCCGCACCCGCCGCTGTGGATGCCGACGCGTAGCCCCGAGTCGGTCGCGGCGGCGGCGCGCGAGGGCTTCAGCACCGTGCAGTGGTGCCCGCCGAAGATGGACGTCGTGCGCGAGATCTTCGATTATTTTCGCGAGACCTACCACAAGGCCAAGCCGGCGGGCCCGCGCCCGAGCGTCGCGCTGATGCGCCAGATGTACGTCGGCGAGACCGACAAGAAAGCCTACGACGAGTCGAAGGACCACTGGATTTATTTCTGGCACCGCGTCGGCGGCGGACGGGCGTACGGCGGCTACGGCAACGAGAACCTCGCCAACATCACGCGCGAGGAGCGGAAGAAAGAATTGCTCGACGTCGACAACGCGATCCGCGAGGGGTCGTTCATCTGCGGGTCGCCCGAGACGGTCGTCAAGCAGATCGAGAAGATCGCGCGCGAGGCCGGCGCCGATACCTTCCTCGGCGAGTTCACCTTCGGCGCGCTGGAGCACGACAAGGTGATGCGCTCGCTCAAGCTCTTCGCCGAGCGCGTCATGCCCGAGCTGAAAAATCTCGCCATCGACGCGCTCGACTATCCGAAGAACGGCTATCGTGTTTGGCTCAAGCCCTCGGCGACGGCGTAGTACTTCCCTTCGGCATCCTGCGCGATCTTCTTCTCGCGGTTGAGTTTGCCTATCGCGGCGGCGATGTCGCCGAACTCTTCGCTACGGAACGTCTCCAGAATCTCCGCGAAAAAGGCGTGCGACTTCGCCAGCGCCGTGAGCAGGCGCTCTTCGAGCGTGGACGCCGTCCCGTTGCCGGGACGGGATTTTTTCTCGTCGCCCTTCCCCGCCGGATCGAGATAATTTTTTAGCTTCGCCCTGCCCTCATTGAGATAGACGATGCGCTTGTAGCGCTCGCGCGGCACGTTCTCCGGGATCGTCGCGTCGATGCCCATCTTCGCAGTGGTCGGGATGCCGCCGGGGACCGGCGGGAGCGAGGGATCGAGCGGCTTGGAGCGCGCGTTGGCGACGATGAGCACGTCGCGGTCGGCCTGGACGCGCGTGGCGATCGCCCATTCGAGATCGACCGGGTCGAAGACGTCGATATCGTCGTCGGTCACGACCACGTGCTTGATGTCGGCGATCGACAGCAGCGCCATGATCGCATTCTTGCCGTCGCCGGGCGATTTTTTGATCGACGCGGCGATGTGCCAGTGGCAGCAGCCGCCGGGCGTCACGTTGACCGCGGTCGCCGTCACGCCCGCCTCGCGCAGCACGCGGTACGCCGCCGCCTCGTAGATCGGCGCGCTCATCCAGATATTTTCCCACGGCATGTGGAGCGCGTAGTAGATCGGCTCTCTCCGCTGCATGACGGCCTTGATCCTCACGCGCGGGTTCATGTGCAGCCCGCCCATCAGGCGGTTGAATTCCGAGAACGGCCCCTCGGGATGGACCCAGCCCTCGGGCGGGATCTCCCCTTCGAGCACGATCTCGGCGTCGGCGATGCACGGCACCGGGACGGTCTCGCCCGGCGCGAGCTTGAGCGCTTCGCCGCGCAGCCCGCCCGCGAAGCCGAGCTCGTTCTGGCCGAGCGCGGCCTTGAAGGTCGAGGCGATCATCTCGTAGGGATGGACGCCGATCGAGATCGAGATCGGCAGCGGCTTTCTTTTCTGCAGCGCGCGCTCGGCGTAGCGCCGGAGATTGTTCGGCGTGACGATGTCGATGCCGGTGACGTTTTTCTCCTTGATCATCAAGCGGTACATGCCGGCGTTCGTGCCGTACTCGGGGTCTTCGGCGATGACGACGCCGCCGGTAATCATCGGGCCGCCGTCCATCAGGCCGAAGACCGGCACGGGCAATTTGTACAGATCGACTTTGCCGCCGGTGTTGATCACTTCTTTGACCGGCGCGCGCTTGGTGATTTTCGGCTCGATGGGCCGGTCCATTGCGGCGCGCAGCTTGCCCTCGATCGCGCGGTACTCGACGCCCATCGCGAGCGCGAGGCGCGCGCGCGAGTTGAGCAAGCCCGAGACCACCGGCGTCGGGTAGCCGCGCACGTTGCCGAATTGGATCGCCTTGTCGGACTGCGGCACGAGCGCGGCGACGTTGCGCAGATCGACCGGGCGGGAAATCTCGACCAGCTCGCCGTGCTCGCGCAGGGATTTGAGAAAACCTCTGAAGCTCGATTCCATAGCGTCCCCCAAAGTCCGCACCTTAGTCAGCCGGCTTCATCGTGTCAACGCGCTCGCTTGACAACGCGCATCGGCGCGGATACGCCAGGATGATGCGGCACTCCTTCGGCCTCACGCTGGCGAACCGCGGCGTCATCATCGGCGCGGTGAAAGCGCGCGATCTCATTAACATGACCGAGCAGGCCGAGGCCTCCGGCGCCTTCGACGCGGTCTGGGTCGGCGACAGCCTGCTGGCGAAGCCGCGGCTGGAATCGGTCGCGCTGCTCTCCGCGCTCGCCGCGGTGACGAAAAAAGTCCGCCTCGCGGTCGGCTGCATGGCGACGTTTCCGCACCGCCATCCGGTGCTGTTCGCGCAGCAGTGGGCGAGCCTGGATGTGATCTCCGAGGGGCGCAGCTGGCTCGTCGTGTGCATGGGCGGCCCCGACGAGCAGAGCAAGGCGCAGGCGCTGGAGCATGCGGTGATGGGCATTCAGGCGAAGGAGCGGCCCGCGCGGATGATCGAGGGGATTGAGATTCTGCGGAAATTATTCGCGGAGAAAAACGCGTCGCACCACGGCAAGTTCTACAACTTCGACGGCGTAACGCTGGAGCCGCGCCCGGTGCAGCAGCCGTGCCCGATCTGGATCGCGAGCAATCCGACGGGGCTCACGTGGAAGGACGGCGCGAGCGCGCCGACGGATATCGTCGAGCGGAGCTTCCGGCGCGTGGCGAAGTACGCGGACGGCTGGATGACGAACAAGGTGAGCCCGGAGGAATTCAAGCGTCAGTGGGCGCGCGTGCTGGAGATGACGCGGGAAGAGGGGCGCGACCCGGCGCAGCTCGGCAACGCGCTCTACCACAACATCAACATTCAGCCGGACCGAAACGCCGCGCTCGCCGAGAGCAAGGCGTTTCTCGATAAATACTACACCTCGAACTTCAGCGCGGCGTTCGTGAAAGGCTTCACAACCGCCGGGAATCCGAAGGAATGCATTCAAGAATTAAAGGATTACTTTAATGCCGGCCTGCAACATATTACTTTGCGTCTGACTTCCTGGGACCAGCAGACGCAGCTCCGGCGCTTCGTCGAGGAAATCGTGCCCGCCTTCGCGTAAGTGTGTTTTTGCAGCCTTGGGATGATCGTGAATGCTGGCCGGCTTGGACCATATCGTGATCGCGGTTCGCGACCTCGAGCGGGCGATCGACGATTACAAAAATCTCGGCTTCGCCGTCGTGCCCGGCGGGCGCCATCCGGTCGGCACCTACAACGGCCTCATCGCCTTCGCCGACGGCTCGTACATCGAGCTGATTTCATTCTACCGCGACAACCCCGAGCATCGCTGGTGGGCCGCGCTGCAAAAGCATGAAGGCTTCGTCGATTTCTGCTTTCGCACCGACGATCTCGCCGGCGACACCGCGAAGCTGCGCCGCGCGGGCGTGAAGATCGAAGATCCCGTGCCGTGGTCGCGAACGCGCCCCGACGGCTATCAATTAAAGTGGCTGCTGTCCTTGGCGGTCGCGCCGCACCGCGGCGTCGCGCCGTTTTTGATCCAGGACGTGACGCCGCGCGAAGAGCGCGTCCCGCGCGAAGTCGATCATCCGAACGGCGCCGCGGGCATCGACGCCGTCCTCGTTGCGGTAGACGATTTGCCCGCCGTCGCGCGCTGGTACGAAGCGGCGCTCCATACCGCAGGCGAAAAAATCGTCCGCGAAGAGTTCAAAGCCAACGGTGTCGCATTTCCCATCGGACCGCATCGGCTGGAGCTGCTCGCGCCGAGCGAAAACTCCGGCGCCCTTGCAGAATGGCTTCATAGCAACGGCCCCTCCCCTTTCGCCGCCACTTTGCGCGGCAAAAAAGAACTGCCGGCCATGGATTTGCAGAGCACCCACGGCGCGGCGCTTTGGTCGGAATAGCGAGTTAGCGCTAATTACGACTTCGGCGGGGCCGGCGCGACGGCGTTGCGGATCGCCATGCGCACGGCGAGCTCGATTTCCGGAAACATCCCGGAATCGCGAAACCAGTTCGTCGGGATCGCCGTGCGCGCCTCGCGCCCGGTCTTCGGATGGATAAAAATGCAGACGTAGTCGGCGTCTCCGGGGTCGGAAGCCGGCGGCTTCCGAATCTCCCACCCATCTTCTATCCGGTCCAGAATCGGCCGCAAAAAAGCCCGTTTATTTGGCGCGGGGCCGGGCATGACAGCGTTGCGCTTCTTTCATCGTGGAAGGCCAGCTTCGGCCGGCTATATTAGCTTTGGCGCGTCAGGCAAGCAAGGACTGTTTTGACGCAGATGCGGAGAGAAACCAAACCTCTCTCGGGTGAATATTTGCCCCCGGCGGGATTCGAACCCACGGCCCCAGGATTAGGAAATATGTTCGCTGTTTCATGTAGGCTTCTGTAGGCTCTGCTACGCTAGTAAATTCAAGGCTTTTTTCGTTTTCGTAATTCACCAAAAGCGTAGACGAGCGTAGGCAATGGCGGCATTGAGGCGGCATTTGTCGCGCCCGTTTTGGTGCGTCCGTGACGCAGTGACGGATTCGACGCGTTTTTGAGACTTTCTTTAGAATTACCTCGTATGGGACTTTTGAAAAACAGCGTAAATGCGTCACAGCGTCACACTTTCAGCTTGAGGCCGTAGTAAAATTTACCAGCGCGGCTCCGGTCGCCCTCGATGCCACGCTCGGTCAGCGCCATGTTAAACGCCTTGTTGCTTAGTATGTCTCGGGCGCGGAGTTTAAGCTCGTCGGAAAATTCCATGTACGCCGAATAGAGCGCCGCCGCTGTGGTCGTGGCTTCGGGGTCGTCCTCACACTTCGCCGCTAAGAAGTCGGCCAACACGTCTTGCTCTGCCTTATATTCCGCTGACGCCGCCCGGACGGCTTCCGGCGGCTCAAGCCCCTTTTCCCGCCAAAGCTCGTAACCCTCGACGGCCCAACGCAAGATGCCCGGCAGTTCCGCGCGTAGTTTGTCCGGCAAAGCCTTGTCTTGCTTGTCGTCGGTTATTTTCACCACAAACGGAACCAAGCGAATGCGCCGCCAAATTGCGTAATCGTTCCCACGGATGGACGGCTTATGGTTTGTGCTCAAAATTAATTTGAATTGAACCTCAAACGTGAACTCCGATTGATACAGTGGCCGCGCCGTTATTGGTTCATTGCCGGTTAATTCCTTAACTAAAGCCTCGGCTAGAGCCCGTCCGGCTTCGCTTTCGCTGGCGGTCACAAGCCGCGCGCCCTGTAGTCTAACAATGTCGCTGCGCGCCGTCCCGCCGCTCCTGTGGGCCGTCAACAAAGTTTCGGCTTGCGCCTTTTCGGCGTAGTCGCCCAGAACCGCCCACATGACATTGGCCAGGGTCGATTTGCCGTTGCCCCCACTTCCCCAAAAAATGTTTAGCATCTGCTCCGACGCGTCGCCGGACAGACACAAGCCGAAAAGCTTTCGCACATAGGTAACTAATTCCTTGTCCGGCAGAATTTCGGCGAGGAACTTTTCCCACACCGGGCAAACGGCGGCTTCGTCGTAGCGCGTCCCGCAGACTTTGGTTAGGAGGTCGGCCCTGTTGTGCGGCCTTAGCTCGCGCGTCCGAAGGTCTAGCGTCCCGTTAGTGCAATTCAGTAAAAACGGGTCGCGGTCGAACACGTCCGCGCGAACGGCGACGTTCGCCTCCGACCGGCAAAGAGATATCATCGACTTAATTTTCTGCTCGCTTTCCGACTTCACGGCCCACGCTGCCAACGCTTCGCGGCTTTCCTTGTCCGGCGCGTTCGCGGCCTCGATATAAATTTCTTTTACCGTCTCTCTCGCGCGGCGCTCGATCTCGCCGCCATCGTCACGGGCGAACCGCGCGCCGTCCCATGCAAGCCACCCTAGGCCACGCGAATACTTTATTTCGCCGTCATGCTGCCGGGACATGCGCGCCGAATTTCCCATGTCTGTGTTGTGCGGCTGGTCGGCGGGCATTTTCTTTGGCCTTAACGGGGTTACTCCCGGCATGCCGCCTCCAAAATGCTGTCGATTTCGGCCCGCGTCTCGTACATGGCGGTCGCGTCTGTCGCGATATCATCGTCAAGCGTGCTCAAAATTTCCCATTGACGGCGTAGGTCGGCCTCGCGCTCGCGCAATAGCTCAACGTCCGCCCCGGACAGCTCGCGCCGGACTTTCCGCGCGACGTGCGCCTCGTTGCCGATTTCTCGGAGGCGGTCGCGTAGCCGAACAGATACACCATGCGCCCACGCGGCCACGGCTTCCCGCCGCCGTCGCTGCCGGATGATTTCCGGGTCGGGCCGGTAGCCGTCGCTATCTTTGCCGAGAATTTTCAGCGCCCCGCGAAAGTCAACGCCGTGCATCTTTTGAATGAATGTGAAAGCATCGCCGCCCTCGTGGCAACCGTGGCAATACATGACGCCCTTTTCTTCGTTGACGTGAAAGCTAGGCGTTTTCTCCGCGTGGAACGGACAAAGCCCGACGAACTCACGCCCGGCGCGTCTAAGCTCGACGTGCGGCGAAACGACTTCAAGAATTGAAACAGCGTCCATCAAAGCAAACGGCCCTCCAGGTATTGCCGCGCGGCGTTTAGCGCGAGCATATCCGCGTGGCTTCCGCCCGCGTCCGGGTGTAGCTGTTTCGAAAGTTGCCGGTATCCAGTCGCGACGATGCGCGCGGCGACTGCGCGGTCGTATTGCTCGGCGGTTTCTTGCGTGTAGCAGCGTCTCGCGCGTTCGGCTTCGACTTCCGAACGCAACGGCTCGCGAAGCTCGCGGTCGGCAAGCCATGCGAGGTAGTCATTGGGAAGGTCCCGAAGCTCGCGGCCTTTGTGTTTTCCGAAAGGCATTCTCACGGCTACGCCGCCTCCGCACCATCGCCAATGCGACGCCGGTAGTTGTGGGCGAAGCTCCGGCCAAACGCCTTGGCGAACGTGTCAAGCTCTTTCTCTGACGGACGCTCCCAACCGTTGACCAGCCGTGATAGCCGGGACTCGGTAATGTTAAGCTCGCGCGAGGCGGCTGTTTGCGTCCGAAACTTTCCGACTAGCGCCGCTTTTAACTTCAAATCTGCCATTGCCTTTTTCCCCCAAAAAAAAACGTCGAAGCAAGGCCCCGGCCCAACCGGGGTCCTCCCTTCGACGTTAATTTTCTAAACCCTTTAACCGATCCCGCGCCGGGCCGTACCGTCGCGGTTTTGATTCACTCTTAGGCGTTCCCTGCGCCTATTGTGAACTAAGACACATTTTGGAACCAAATCTTTTTATAGTCAATATATTTTTTTTGTTTATAACCAACTTTATATTCTTGTTTAGTATAACCTTACCCGAGTCGCTCGTTTGACGACACTTCACAAACGGTGAGACAATCGACGTTATGGAAACAAAAAGAGACGACAATTTAATTGAACACATTAAAAGATTAGATTTGAAAAGCCTAGAGGCAACGTTTCGAATCATGCAACAGTACGGACTCCGCGTGCATGGATTAGACGGCGCGGCTTACCTGGACGATATTTTAGGGAGCCTATTTGAGGCGGTTTTTATAGCCGACAAAAAACTCGCCCCCCGCTTGCTGACCGGACTCGGACCAATTGCAAGCTTCTATTCCCGCATTGAGCTGGCGGCGGCTTTGGGTTTGATCTCTAAAACAGAGCATCACGACCTTAACCTCATCCGTAAGATTCGGAACGACCTTGCACATGGGCACGGACAACACACATTTGAGTCCGACAGCATTAAACAACGATGCGACAAGCTAAAGCTCCCGGATGATAGCACCGTTGCTCCGCTTGCTTCCATGCTTCCGCTTGGGCCAATGAAGTCAAAATCATTTGAGCGCTACAATTTCTCGGTTGGCGTTCTCATGTTTCTGCTCATGCATCGACGCGACCACGCCCAACGTCCTACACAAAATGAAACCGTCTCAGCTAATACCGTAAACGATATAGCTGAATTGATTACCGCCATTCGGCAGCGCCAAAAAGAGCAACGCGATAAGGCATAAAGCGAACACGCGTTGCACCATTCACCCCACACCCTCCAGGTCGGCCAAGTCGGCCGCTTCGTTCTCTCGCCGGATGAAATGGGCGTAAACGCGTAGTGTGACGTTCGGGTCCTTGTGACCAAGCTTGGCCGCGACTTCAACGGGGGGTTTGCCGCGCATTAAGAGAACAGAGGCGAAGGTATGCCGCAAAGCATGAAACGTCCGGCGCTCGATGCCAGCCCCGATTATGGCGCGGTCCAGTATCTTCGTCGCTGCCTTTCTGTGGAACGGTTTTTTTTCTTCCGGCGTCACGAATATGAGGTCGTCGTCGCCCTTGAGTTCTGCCGCCAGCTTGAGCGCCGCGAAGTCACGCCGTAGTCCATCGGACATGACCAGGGTACGGCGGCTCGACTTTGACTTAGGCGGTTGAAGTAGCGCGCCGCTCCCCTTGTCACCGTCCGCGAGCGCAAACCGGACGGACAGCCTACCCTCTTTCAAGTCGATAGCGCCCCACGTTAAGCCCAGGACTTCGCCTATACGCAAGCCAAGTAGCGCCGGGACGCGAACCAAGAGCCCCTCGGCAAGCGGTAACTTCTCGGACGCCTTGAGTAACTTTTTAAGCTCGGCTTCATTGTATATTTTGTCCGGCGTAACGACTTCGCCGTCCTCTTCGTCGGTTTCGACTTTCAAGCGTTCGGCCCGCTCTGCCGGATTCTCCCGAGTGAGCTTGTAGCGCAAGGCTAGGTCCATGACGGCGGTCAAGGTCGTAAGCATCTTGTTTGCCGTTTTGGCCGACGTGGCTTTTTCCCACTCTGACGCCGCCGACTCGACGCGCTCAACGTCGAGGTGTTGGATTTTTACTTTTCCCAAAGCAGAAACAATGTGGTGGTCAATGTGGTTTTTCCATGCCGCAAGCGTTGACCGGCGGTAGGTCGGCTTAAACTTTCCGTCAGCCTGTGTCTTTCCGGCTTCTTGCTTTCGCGCAAGCCACTTCTCGGCGATCTCCTTCACCGTCGCGCCGGACGGCGCTATGAATTCGCCCGACTGAATTTGTCCAAGCGTCCGCTTCTCATATTCTCGGGCTTCCTTATATGTGTCGAAAGTCTTTTGCCGCCGCTTTCCTTCCTGGTCGCGGTAGTCGACCATGAATGTATCGGCGTCAGTTTTGTTTATTGCCATTTTGCCCACCCTCCATGTTTTTTTCCAGGTACCGCGCCACATCTTCACGCTTAAACAGTACGTACCGTCCCGGCTTGCATCGCGGAATTTCACCGGCCCGGCCCAACGCCTCGAACCAGGTTCGCTTGAGCCCGAATTCTGCCGCTAGTTCTTTAGCCGTCATATAGTCTTTCCGCTCGGGCCGCTTTTCATTTTCCGCCAGCACTTCGCGGACTGCTTCAACGACCAACGCTTTGATTTCGGCTCGTAAGTCATCGCCAAGAATTTTCACGATTCACAACGCTACCCTTCCCGTCCACTTTTTGTTCTCGTTGTGAAATACGCTATTCGGCGTCACCGCCTACGCTAATTTTTCCCACTCTTTCAACGCGCCGACTTTGCGCGCGAACCGTTCTAAATAGTGGTTGTCAATGCGACGACGTAGCCGCCTTCTCGCGAGCTTCCCCGTTCGGGTGTCTCTAAATCCCATCGGCTTGTAGCAGAGGCCGACGCCGAGATAGTAGACAATCGCCTCTGCGTGAGGGTGCCTACTGAATTTGTACCCCCGGCGCTTATAGCCCCAACGCTTTTTAGGCTCGTCGTGCATAATCTTCGCGATGCGCTGCAACGCTAGCCGTCGCGACAATACGGTCGGCTCACCCGTCAGCCGCCACATTGCTTTTTGAACGTTCGGTTTCGCTGTTTTGTGCTTCACTGTTTCACCTCGGTTTTCTTTTTCACCTTCGGCGTTGCGTAGCTGCCGCCGGTCAGCTTGCGGCCAATATTCTCCCGGACAAACTCCTCGACTGCTTCGCGGATAAGAACGCGGACATTGGTCCCGCGTTCGACCGCGAAATGCTTTAGCGACTTCATGGTCGCCTCTTCTAGGCTGATTGTCGTCGTTACCATCATTGGATATTCACCCCCCACCCGTATATTAGTACGTTCATACTAGAGGACTCGCATACGTCGAGTCAAGGTCCAAGGCTGACTTTTTACAGAAAAACGGGGGGGGGGTACTCAGATTAAGGGCCGGGCCGAGATCGTGGCGCTACGGGCAATTGTGCGCGTTTTTTCCTGCGCACATTAGTTTTTCTATGTGTGCGCTCGCGGGGCCGTCCAGGGCGCTTCACCGGCTCGACATAGTTGAATTGTACCGTGGAACCGTCGCGCAGGACCCGGTCGGCAACGCAGTATTTTAGGCCGTCAGTCTCGGCCCAGACGCGGACGTTACGGAGCTTGGGCTGACGCCGTGTTCTAACTGTTTTCATGGTTCACCCCGTTGCGGTTGAGTTCGGCGGTTAGTAGCTCGACTAGCTTGCGCGCTTCGCTCGGCGTCACCATGACGCGGGCCTTGCTGTCACCTATAAATATGCTGCCGGTAGTGGGGTCTATGTGGTAGAGCCTGACCGGAGCGTCTCCCCGGTTTGTGCCTTCGGCGTGTATGAGCATGGGCCAAACCTCCTAGGCCGACCCATACCACGGTTTATAACAGTCCATCAACCGTCAGTCAGTTTTTTTTCCCGGCGTCCTGGTGGGCTTCACTTACCCGGTAAGCCTTGAGCGCCGCCGCCGAAATGCGCCAGCCGCGCACTTTGGTCTTAACTACCCGCTCGACTTCGAACGTTCCGCGCTCGGCGTCTAGCCGCCCTTGCTTAATGGCCTTGTGAACGGCGGGCCGAGTAGTGCCTAACGCCTTGGCCGCTTCGGAGATCGAGTAGAACCTTTGCCGCCGTCGCTTCATGGGGCCGACAATAGCAAACGTGGAGGTCGCGGGAAAGCGGCGTCAATAATTATTGGGACTGTTAATTATGCGGGTGGCGGTTTACGTTCTGCTATTAACCGTGGTATATGTCGCCAAATGAAAAGACTCTTAGCCGTCTACCTATGGTGGTTCATCGTTAGGGCGCCACTTGTCGGCGCTCCCGATGTTGTCCTAGGCGGACATAAAGCCGAGGCCGACTGCTTACGCCAGCTTAGCGCGCTTTACGCCATCGCATATCAAGGCCGGTACTATACGCCGGTCCTGGTAAAAACCTGCCACGAAATAAGCTAAGGCCGCTGCCGCCGCTTTGTCGTCGGGTCGGCGTGTCCATGCTTCGGGTGTAGCTCGCGCCGTTGCGGGTGAACTTCGGCCCATAGTTCCGGCTTCGACTGAAAATCCTCGGCGTCAAGCTCGATGTGATTCGGGTAGTTCGCAAGCTGCGCGGGGTCGCTTACGCTGATACGCCCGATGATCTCGCCGGTGTCGGGATGAAAGACTATGATGCTCGGCATTCACGCCTCCTATCGCTTTAGCTCTACCGCCTGAATATTTCGGTTCTTGATGTTCAAGGAATTGCTGCCGGTAGTCGCGCCGCCGTTCGCCGTCCCGGTCAGGTAGTATGTGTGTGACCCGCTGCTAGGACTAGGGTCAATGTAGCTCAATTCAAAATGCTGGACGGTCGTGTTGTTGAATTGCGCGTTATTTAAGCCAATGAACGCGTGCCTTGTAACTAAGTTGTTACCCATCGCGTCGCGGTCTATCCCGCCGAAAGCATCAAACGGCTTATTAGAGAATTCATCCTCTGCATCGAAGCCGCCGACTACCAGAACCGGCCCGCCCTGCGTTGTGATTGTGACAAAGCCTATCGTGTCGGCGCTAACGAAGCCGGAAATTTTTATGTTGCCGACATTCGCGAAGGTCACGACGCCACTTACGGCACCGCACGAAATGTCGGTCGTGACTACGTGGCTCGCGACTCCTGTCGCCGGACCCGTCCAGCTTCCGACGTTGAAACTAAAGTCGACGGGCGCGACCCAATAGAAATACGTAGTCGCATACGTAACGTTTGTATCTTTGAACGTCGTTCCGGCTGTAAAGCCGATTGTTGTCGCCGACGTGAAGCAATTAACCGTGTTCCTGTAGACGATGTGACCCCATAAATCTGCGCATGAGGTCGGAGTTATGACGAGGTCTATCGGGCGTACTGACGTGCTCATGCCGCTTTAGCCTTTTTCAAAAACCGGCGCACGTTATAACCCCCGGTTCCAATAGTGATTATGTCGAAATCACCGCCGACCGATTCAACGCCGTCCGCATGAATATCAGCCGCTATTCCCAATAGGGCGCGCGTCAAATCTCGTACGGCGCGCTTTTCATCGTCGGGTCCGCGCCAACCTTCGAGAACGGTTTTCCCCGGTGTTAGATACGAAACCAACTCGCGCCCCGGCAACATTCCTGCCGGTTCGTTCATCGTGAGAAAAAAAGCGCGGGAGACTTCCGGCGTAAAGTCATTTTGCGCCGCTACTATAGCGATGCCCGGTTTAGCGTATCGGTCGATACCGAACAGATACGCGGTCGGCTTGACGTGCCTTGAATACCAGTAGAACTCCGGCCAGAGCTTCCCGCCGCTGCTGTATAACCGCCGCACGTTTTCGGCCCATTGCTTGATTCTGTCCTCTCGAAATTCCGTTCGTAGTCCATCCGGTACGGTCTCGGCGATATTATCAATACCGCCGAAGCCTACGACGCCGACGCCGACAAAGCTGCTCACGGGTTTTATCTTCGTGCAATCCTCGCCTTGAATTTTGCTTTCACCGTCCGGCCCCATAACCATTGCGCGCCGGTCGGCTACGGCTACGACGTGATACGCAGTCGTCCCTATTAGTGCGATGCTCATCGTAGCGGCTCGCCCAAAACGTGGGCCACAACGTTTGATTGACTGTTCGCCGCTGAAAAGCTGAAGTCCGCGACGTTGCCGCCGACGTTAAGCACGTCAAAGGCGCTGCCGCCGCTGTTAACGACGAACGAGCTAGAGACTTGGTAGGTTCCCGAGTTCACACCTAGGCGGTAAAGAAACGTCAGCGAACCAACAACGCTAAACAGTCCAGTAAAGCGCGAGTAGGCTTTAACGTCGTAGGCTCCTAGACCCGTAGAACCGGGAACCGTCAACGCGGTATTCGAAAACAAAACCCGCCTGCTATGCCCCTGAATAAAATTTGTTGCCATGCTGCTTTCCTTTCACTGAGAAAGTTTCCCCGGCCCGCAGCTCGGTCGCCACAATGCAACCGAGGGAGGTTTCCCGCCGCGAAACGGGCGCGGGCTCGGGGTTTCTTTTCGGGCGTCGTCCCGCTGCTAACGGTAACGCGAGCGCAGGCCGTGCGCGCCGCCCGAAACTATTTTCGGCGGGTCCGCACCGACCTAAGGCGTCCAGGGCCTAATTTGGACGCGCCGCCGAAACTGTTAAAACTACTCGACCGAAATTTCGCGGCCCATGATGGTAGCGATCACTTCCGGTGTAATTGCGCCGCCGTTCAGTAAGCTCGAAAGCTCGGGGTGCTGAGTCAAGACCGCCTTAGTCGCCGTGCCGCGCCATAACGACTCTTGTCCGGGTACGCCGTTGTTTTTAATCCACTGAGTCCGCAAGCGAGTTAGGGTTTCAGCGCCAGCCGCCTCGACGGTCGCACGGTTACGCTCGAAGCTCGCCACAAAGTCCGCGCTGTCGAAAACCCCGCCCGGAGTTTTTTGGACACCGCTTAGAATTCTACCAAGAGAATTTTTAGCGCTCGCGCCGGTCTGATTCGTTTCGACCGGCCCAAAAGCCGAATCCCAATAAACCCGCCCGGACTGTTCGCGCTCGTAGCGGTAGAACAATTCCGGCTCCTCGTGCGCGATGTGCTTAAGCGCGTTAGAATACGCGAGGCCCGTCGCGTCCATGTGGGCGCACGCTTTTTTATTAAGTTCGTCACTTGCACTTAGGTACTGCATATTTTCTGTCTCCTCTCTAATTTCGTAACGTCGAAAAATATTCCCGCGTTCGTCGTAGAGCCCGGCTAGGTCATTCAAGCCCGACACAGCGGGGATTGACTGCCCTAAAATCGCCACGGCTTTTAAAACCCGTGGGAACATTTTCCCGGTTGCGCCGTGCTGCCAGTTCCAATAAATTTCGGCGGACTTGGAAAGAAATCCGCCCTGCTTGATTAGCTCGGCGATTTTGCGCGGCACAT
This sequence comes from Pseudomonadota bacterium, assembly GCA_021324155.1. Taxonomy (GTDB): domain Bacteria; phylum Desulfobacterota; class Binatia; order UBA9968; family UBA9968; genus JAJPJQ01. The sequence goes on along the minus strand of JAJPJQ010000016.1, from coordinate 35,872 downwards.
TTTTGAAATCGCCTACCAACTTGTCGCCGACCCGCCGAACGTTTTCCACAAAACCCGCTGCCGGTAGCTCTTGCGTTTCGCTGTGGCCGACCTTGATCGGGATTCGGAAACCGACCTTGTCCGCCGCCTCGCAAATCGCATCCAAATCGGAAATCGAGTAGTCATCGTTATTCCAGCGACCCGCCCGGAAGACCTCTTGATTCGGAAAATCCTCAGTCATCGCCTTGCCTCTTTCTCTCCCTTACCTTTACGTACGTCGCCAGCCGCCGCCGTTTTGCCATGTGAAATATTCCCGCGTATGCGACCCGCCGTCGTCGTCGCCGAAGTCCCACGCCGAACGACTGCCGCCGCGTCTGTCGCCGTCAACGACCAAGGCGTCATCGTAAAGGGCAGACTCCCCGCCAAACGTCCGTTCACCACCCGACCAAAACGTCCCGACGTTCCCGCGCTCATTCGAAAGCAAATAGCATAGACCAGCCGTCGCGTTTGCCACGTCATCAAACAAACTCGGCAAGTGGTCGATTGAATCTTTCCCGTTACGTCCGCGCCGTCGCTCTAGTCGTCTAAACTCCGTCAGCATTTCTTTATTGTCGGGTAGCTCAACGTCGCCCGCTGACAAAAGCGGAATCAGGCTCAAGTACAGTTCTGACTTCGGTTTCGCCGCCTGCTCGTATGCAATTCCATTCTTGGCGAACTCACCGACCGGCCACGCACCCGCGTAGTTGTCGCCCGTTGTCGCGAGGACCCTATAGGACTTAAGAATGTTTGCGCATTCCGCCGTCACTGCCGCCGTATCCAGCGGACTTTTCCAAAAGTCGAGGCGGTCAATAATGAGCTTCCTTCCGTCATAGTGGCCGATTGCTTGCGCCCACTTGTCACGCCGCCCGCCGCTCGGGTCGCTAAAGGCTTTGTAGGCGAAGTCCGGCGAGTACGGTAAAACAGAACGCCCGGGGATTATGCACTTCTCCAAAAGCTCTAGCGGGAACGCCGCCGACACGTCCTCGCGGAAAAGCCCGCCCCACTCTGCGCGCGCCGCTTCCGGGTCGCGGGCGATTTCTTTTTCAATCAGCCTTTCGCTTATGGTCGGGTTCATGGTGCGGGTGTCCGCTTGCCACACGAGCACGTCGGAATCGTCGCGGCCAAAGTGATCCCGGTAGTTTTCAAAAAGGGTTCCGGCCTTCGCGTAGCCGGTAGAGATGCAAAGCAGTTTAGCGCCGGGAATTGTGCTCATTGCCGGGCGCAAAGCTGCTAGCACGGCGTTGTCCGGGTTCACGCCTTCGCTGTCCCAAAAAGCAATTTCGTCGCAAATGGCACAAGCGACGGTCGCGCCGCGCACTGCTCTATAGTCGGAAGTTTTCACCGCTAGGACCGCGCCGTTGTCTAATTCGATTTCGTCGGCCCGGACGTTGACGACCATTTGCCGCAACACTGGAACCGCCTCGATTATGCCGCGCGCATAACGGAACACTACGCGCGCTTGTTCGCGGTCGCGGGCTAAGACTAGAATTGTCGCGACTTCGCCGACGTTCAAATGTCCGGCGAAGCTCGAAAACGCCGCGACGAAAACAGCGGTTAACGCCGCGACGAACGATTTACCGCCACGTCGGCCAATAATTAGAAAAGCTTCCGCGAATTCCTTTCGTGGGGCCTGTGTTCGCCCTGTGCATTTCTTGAACGCCTCGAACTCGTCGGCGTCCATTTCAATTCCGAAAAGGGTTTTCAGGAACGAAAGCCAAGCGCCCCAACTGGTAAGGCTCTTGAACGCGGGAAGCCCGCCGAACAGTCGCCGGTCGTGAATCGCCTCTATGATGCTAATTTTTTTCTTTGCGCTCACTTCACCGCCCTACGCTCGAAAATCTGAACGTGACATTTTATTTCCCCTTCCCGCTGCGCGTCGCTTTCCTGTGCGGCGAATGCCGCCGTCACAATTCGCAAGGCCTCGTCTTTATCAACGCCGAGAACCGTCAAGCCGCTGGACCCGCTGCGCTGCCACTTGCTAGCCGAGGACTTCGCCGGTCGTTTCCGTTTAGTATTTTTCGGCGTTGACGGGCGAGGAGACTTTTTCGAAGTCCCGCCGCCCGACACGCGCCGCCTCGCCTTCGTCGGGAAGATTGAATCCATGAGAATTCGAGGCGTCACTTTCGGAATCGGACGCGCAATGCCAAGCGGAAGCCGCTCCGGCTGATTCTTTTCTAACCAGGCTTTCAAAATTTCACTGTCGGACTTCACTCGTTAACCGCCGCCCGCTTCTGCTTTTCAGCGAGGAACTCTTTTACATTCGCTAGCGCCGCACCCTGGTCAACTACCGGCGCGTCTGTGGCGCTCGCGTCGAATCGCTCTTTTAGAGCCCGCGCCAGTAGTCCCGCATAACTGCTCCTATATGCGCGGCCTTCGCGAACTAGGCCGAATTTTTCGAGATCGCTGACAGTGGCTAAAATTGTGCGCAGGGCGTGTTTAAGACCCACGGGGCGACCGTCGCCTAAACGGGCGCTAATTCTGTTCCGCTCGCCAAACGTCGCATTGTGTTCTTGTAGCGCGGCCACAAGCTCGGCGAGGAGCGCGTCAACCTTCGCCGCCTGTGCGCCTAGCGTCTTGTCGATTTCGTCGCGCTCGTTTTTGTCGGCTTGTTTGATGGCGGCTCTGACGGCGATTTCAAGCGCCGCGATTCTCTCGCGCTGCTGCTCTATAACGTCGGCCAATTCGGCCTCGGACTCGGCAAGGGAAACGATTTCCCCCTTGACGGTCTTTAGCCGTGTGGCCGCTGCTTTATCGCCGTCGCGGCTCGGTAAAACTAACGCCGCCCTCTCGTTCTCAAGCGGTATGCGCTTATCGGCTAGCTCGTCGCGCTCTTTCTCGTATGCGGCGAGCTTGGCCTTTGCGCCGTCTAGCTCTAAGCTGAATTTTTCAACTTTACTCGCTGCCTTCATTGAACCTCCTTGGTTTCCTGTTTCGATGCTGCCGCTTCCGCCAGTGTCAGAATGTTCCATGACTTTTCGAATTCAATTATGGCTTGCGCCGCTTCCGCCACTACTTCCGCCGCCAAAGCGGGGCCGCTTTCGTGGCCGCGCTCGATTGCATTCGCCGCCGTCTTCATCTTGGCGGCGATTTCGCCGGTCCTCGTGTGAAACTCCTCGATTACTCCCCAACGTGCCGCCAAATCGCCCGCCGCTTTATTTAGTTCGTCAATCACTGTTGCCCTTTCCGCTGCTCGCGCTGTTCTTTTTCGAATTCAAAAAACATCCCGAGGGTTTCGCCGCTAAGGTTGCGCTGAGATGCGGGCCGCTCGCGCCTCTGTTTCCATTGCCCGAAAGTCTTCTGCTTCCATCCCTCACGCCGAAACATGCCGCGCTGCTTAAATAAGCCGCCCGCGCGCATGACGCGCCGGTACATGCATTGCGAGCATTGCTCCTCATGTTCCGGGATTGAACGACTACAAAGTGCGCAACGGTGTCTTTTGTTTTTCAAACGGCCTCCTGAAACATGCTCACTTGCTCCGGCTCTCGGCGCTGCTCTAGCTCAAGGGTTCGCTGCGCTAGGCGCTCGACGGCTACGGCGCAAAATTGTTCTGACTGCTCGACGCCCACGAAACGCCGCCCCAAATTCCGACACGCTACCGCCGTTGTCCCGCTCCCCATGTACGGGTCTAGAACCAAGTCGCCGGGGTTTGAGTGGCGCGCGATGAAACCGGAAATTAAAGCTAGCGGCTTTTGGTTCGGGTGAAGCAACGGGCCTTCCGTACTGCGCGCGTTCGCCGTCGTTATGATGTTTGACTGACAAGCGCCGCCGTTCCATGTGGGCGCGGCTCCCGGCTTTGTCTGGTAGACCCACAACTCGCCGCCGTGCTGGTAGCCGGGCCGAACTCGACAGGGCGGGTTAGTTTTCGCCCACACGCCTAGCTTGCGATGCTTCAACGGTGTGCTGTGGTAGTTCGCGACCAAGTCGTCACTACAGAACGCGACGAACGAACCGCCCGGACGTAGTAACCGCGCCGACTGCTCAAGCAAAAACGCAGGAGAAAATTCCCGATCCCACTCGCCGAAGTCGCGACGGTACGGCGCATGGCCGGTAACAACTATGTCCTCGCCGGGTTTTGAGACGGCGTAAGGCGGGTCGGTAAGCACGAGGTCGATGCTGCCGGGTTCAGGTCCCGGCAACGCCGCCTCGGCCCGCCCGTGGTAAATGGTTACGTCGTCGCTCTGGTAAAACGGTTTCAAATATTCAACGCTCCGTATTGCTCACTCAAACATTGCTAAGGTCTCACCGCTGAAACCTCGACAATATTTTCCTTGTCGCTGTCGCCGTTCGTGTCGGGCAAATATTGCCAATGTTCCACCGATGGAACCTCGACAATATTTTCTCCGCGCTGCTTTTCCCGTAGCTGCCGGTCGTACGCGATGCGGTCGAACTGGTAGCCGGGTCGCGTCACAACGCTCTTGTAAAAGTGGCGGACCCCAATCTCGCCCCGCTGCTCTAGAAGCTTCACGGCGTAGTGTAGGGCGACACAATCGGAGCGCCGGGAACCGCTCGGCAATATTTCCCGCACGTAAAAAGCCGGGCGCTTCTCAAGCTCGCTCAAGATCAACCGTTGCCACTTACCGCGTCTCATGTTGAACCTCCGTTATTATTGCCCTTCGCCCCGCTCGCCCCGCTGTGACACGTTCTCCGCACTGTCCGGCTCTGTGGCCGTGTCGCCGTTAGAAAGTGTCTGGTCGTCACTGCTAACGCGCGCCTCTAGTATGTCTTGAAGCGTAACCGTCTTAACAAAGCGCTCGCCGCCGAGGGCTTTCAGTATTTTGAATTCAAGGCCCATGTAGACGCCGCCGCGTTCCCAGTTCGGCGGCTCGTCGGCCAACGCCAAAAGCCAAGCCGTCCGCGCGGCCTGCGCTAGCTCAATCTGCCGCAACACGGTCGGCGCTATGTTTTCCCGCCCGCCCTTCTGCTCGACAATCTCAGCGCCGTACTTTGCGGTAAGCGGTAGAACCCAACGGTCGACGGGGCGTAGCGCGCGCCGCCGCCAGTACGACGCCGCGCCGCTGCGCGCAGAATTCAGGTTGCCCGGAGGTCCGCTCCGGCCCTTCACGCCGCCCATTAGCGCGGCCCTCCGTCGTAGCGAATCGAAAGCGAATGAACCGCGCCCCGCGCTCGACGGGCGAGGCGGCAACGTGGCGGCATGGCCTTTAATTTCGCGCTGTTACAAGGCCGTACAGGATGGCAAATCCTGTGGCGGAAAATTTCTCCGGCAAAGTTCGACTGACGCCGGGGAAACGAATCAAGTAGAGGAATTTTTGCGGTTTTTTCCCAACTCTCCCGCGATGGCGGGATTTTGGCGGCATTGGACACATTTTCTAAAATGCCGCGTGCTAAGTTGTTGTTATTATTTGCCCCCGGCGGGATTCGAACCCACGGCCCCAGGATTAGGAATCCTGTGCTCTATCCATCTGAGCTACGGGGGCGGAAGAGTGTTTGTTTTCTATGCCGATCGCTATGGCTTTGCAAGATTCGCGACGAGTCCGTCGATAAACCCCGAGTCGTCCAGCTGTTTCACCCAGTGAAGATCCCAGAGCGACATCGGATTGATCTCTCTGGCCGCGGGGTAATCGAGCACGGCGATCTCGAAGGTATTCGCGATCGCCTGCGGCGTCGGATACGGCTTGGGTTTCAGCGACTTGACGATGGCATCGAATTGCCGCTCCAGCTCTTCGCGGCTTGCGATTTTCATCCGGCGCATCGGCTCCTGCGCGGCGATTTCCAGCGCCTCCTCGCGGCGGTAAAGCATGAGGCAGACGGCGTGAATCGAGGCTTTGACGTAATCCATCACCAACGCGGAATTCGCCGCGGCGAATTCCGCCAGGCATGCCTGCGCGTACTGGCCGACGATCGGAATCTCCGGAACCTCCAGGACTTTCAAGCCGGCGGCGAGCGCGTGCGGCAGATAAAGCGAGGACATGAACGTCGCGACGCATTCGCCGGAGACGATTTTTTTCCATTGTCCCCAGCGGCCGACTTCCTTATCGGGAACGTCGGCGGTGCGAACGTCTCTTTCAAGGCCCATCATCTCGAGCCACAACGCCACCGCGTGCGGCTGCCCCTGCGTTCGCACCGCCATCGTCCCGCCTTTTAAATCTTCCGGCCGCGCGACACGCGGTGAGACGACGAGCTCGAGATTTCCGCCTCTGCTCGGCGCCGAAAAGAGAACGACTCTTTTCCCTCTGGCCGCCTCGTCGTAAAGGTATTCGAGGTGCTCGATGATAACGTCGCACGCGCCATTGAAAAGCGCGGCTTCGTAATCTTGCGTGGGTTTTATTTGAATGACTTCGACTTCGATGTCGTAGTGGCGGCGCGCCATCTCCCTAATGCAGAAAATCACCGGCGTGCGGTCGTCGTCGCGATAGGCGAGCCGTATGCGTCTCATCTCAATACAGGCTCTCGTCGACGTATGCGGCCGGATCGTCGGGCTTGAGGTCGGGATTTTTTTCTTTCAGCTCTTCTATTGCGCTGGCGACGGCGGCCTTGTCGGGATAGGGTCTGTCCGGCGGCTTCCCCGCGTAATATTCGTTCACTTTCATGTCCAAAGCTTTGGGATCGCTGCGGCCGGCGTATTTTTCATACGCGGCGGCGACGAGATCGGGTCGCTGGCGCGCGACGGCGAGAGCCTCCTCGACGGCCTGCAGAAAGCGCCGTGCCGTGCCGCTCTGCGCGCGCAAATAGCTCCGGCCGGCGGAAATGTCGGCGCCGCTCACGAGAATCCCGATATCGGCGAGCTCGACGAGCTTGCGTACCTTTGCGCGCTCGCGAGGCGGGAGCTCGAGCAGATCGTCGGCTGTCGCCGTGACCGCGTCGACCTCCCCGCGCGCGAGCGCCTGAAGACGCTCGCTCGACCCGCTTAAGCCGGTGGCGACGATGCGCACGTCTTTGGCCGCATCGAGGCCGAGCTTCTTGAGCGCGCGCGCCGCGAGGCGGTCCTGACTCGCGCCCGGCGTGCTGACGCCGAAGCGCTTGCCCTTAAGCGCATCGATGCGGCGGATGTCAGGATTCGTAAAAATCGCGAAACGCTCTTTTCCGAGGCTCGCGATGATGACGAGCGGCGCCCGCTCCGTCGCGATCGCCTCGATCACCGGACCGGAATTGCCGAGGAAAAATTGGATTTCGCCGGATATAAGCCTCGGCACCGCCAGCCGGCCGGGACTGACGCGCGTCAGACGCGCGTCGAGGCCGTACTTGTCGAAGATTCTCTGCTCCTTCGCGATGAAGACGGGTATCTTGGCGCCTTGGGCGTTGGTATAGCCGATGCGAATAGTCTCTGCGGCGTCAGCGGTTATCGAAACGGCAAGGAGGACGATGAAAGCGAAAGCGGCAAAAAAGCGATCCGATATTTTCATTTGCCGTAGAGCTTGGTAAAGAACCCTTCGCTCTCGAGCTCTTTCACGATCGAGAGATCCGTGAATTCCTCGATGCGGCGTCCCTTCAGTTGCGGATACGTATAGCTCAGGTCTTCGATGTCGTTTTGCAGCGCTTCGGCGCGCGGATAGGGTTTCTGCGGGATCGTGCCGAGCAGATAATTTTTGTACATGGATTCGAGCAGTCGTGGGTCTTCGACCTTCATGTGGCGCCGATAGACCTTGAATGCGAGCTCTTTGTTGCTCCGCCCTACTTTGACCGCCTCGGTGATCGCCATGAGGAAAGCTTTCAGCTGTCGGCGCTTCTCTTTCATGAACTGCCGGCTTGTCGAGATATCGCTGCCCGTCGTGTAAACGCCTTCCTGAAGCAAGTCCGCGAGCACGGAGACTTTCTGTCCCTGCAATTCGAGCTGCAGAATATTGTCGACCGTCGCGAGCGTCGCGTCGATCTTCCCCTGCAGCATGATGACGATGCGGCGATCGGATTCGCTGATGCCGGTGGGAATCAACTGCACGTCCTTGCCCGGCTGCAATCCCAATTTTGGGAGCAGACGCTTCAGCGCATAATCGGAGCCCGCGCCGATGCGGCTCGAGCCGATCACTTTTCCTTTGAGAGCCTGCAGCGAAGTGATCGAAGGATTCGCGATCAGCTTGTAAGCGATCGCGCCCAAGCTGGCCATGATCACGACCGGCGCGCCGTTCGCCGCCGCGGCGACCGCGGAGGAGCCGGAGGCGGCGATCACCTGAACGCTTCCGCCCAGCAGGGCGTTGACGGAAGTCACGCCGGAGGCGATATAGACGAGGTTGCCGTCGATCCCGTATTTCTCATAGAGGCCGAGATCTTTCGCGATCCAGAGCGGCGCGCGCGTTCCCGACACCGAAGCGTACGAGATGGTTACGGTTTCTTTCTGTGCATAAGCTTCGGGCGCGAGGAAGAGAAGCGCGGCCGCGGAGATCGTGCACAAACAAGCGAAAGCAATTTTCATGGATGCGATCTAGTAGTGCTCGCCTTCATCGAGGGTGCGGATCGCAGCGCGGATCTCGGCTTTCGATTTGACCTTGTGCTTGTAGAGCAAAAATGGCCACGCCCGGTAGGGATTTTCGAGGCGCTCCTTCACGCGCCCGCGGCCCGCGTCAGGTAAAGGCTTCGGCGTCGAGAAGCTCATGAGAAACAACTGATCCTCGCAGGCGCGCTCGAGCTGGATCGCCGAGATGCACGTTCCCTCGATGCCCGGTCCGGTGACGACGCAGCCGTGGCCGCGGAGAAAAATCGCGTGATGCGGCCCGAGCGCCTCGACCATGCGGGCCGCCAGGGCTTCGCTGTTGATGCCGTGGCTGTCCGGAAAAATCGGTACGCCGTCGGCGAAAATGCGCGCCTCGCGATTGAACGGAATGAGCCCGCCTTCCTGCAAACCCATCAGCACCGAATAGCGCGCGTGGCAGTGGAGCACGCTCGACACGTCCGGCCGCTGCCGGTAAATCGCGGTGTGAATGACGGACTCCGAAGGGATCGGGCCGGCGCCGCCGATGCGCTTGCCCGAGAAATCGACGGTGCAGATATCGCCGGCGTCGGCGAGCACGCCGGCGAAGCGCGGGTTGATCAGGAACGTCTCCGTCCCTGGAACGCGCACGCTCAGATGGCCCGATCCGGAAAGAATGCCTTCACCGGAGACCACCTGAATGCCTTCGACGAGGCGCTGCTTCAATGCTTCAATATCGATCTTGTCGGTCATCGCACGACCTTCAGTTTCGTTTTTCCCATTCTTCGTAGAAGCGCCAGAGCGGTTCTTGCGTTCGGCCCGGCGCCTGCCGCCGCGAAAGAAAGCGATCGATATCCTCCTGCGGCACTGACGGCACGCTGCCTAGCATCGCCGCCCGTAGATTCATCTCCGCGAGGTGATCGAGCTTGATCGCCTTGATCGTCGCCTCCTCGATCGTTTTCCCCGCGACGACGACGCCGTGGCCGCGCAGCACGCAGATGTCGCTCTCGCCCATTACTTCGAGCATCTCGTGAACCTGTTCGACGGAATGCAGCGTGAGACTGCTTTCGTACATCGGTACGCCGCGCAGCGCGATCCGCATTCCCTGAGGATCGTAGCCGCCGAAGATCGGCCGCAGCGGGATTCCCGCCATGCTCGTCAGCACGATCGACGCCGGATGCGCGTGCACGACGCCGCCGGCTTCCGGCCGGCGTTTGTAAATCTCGCCGTGGATGCAGGCTTCGTTCGGCGTCTTCAAGCCGCCGCGATTCTTGAGCGGCGCGCCGTCGAAGTCGGAAAGAACAATGTCGTTAGGCCGGGTGAAGATGAGGCCGGTCTCGCTGCCGCCGCGGCCGCGGATCAACATCGTGCGGCCGTCGAGGCTGCGCGCGCTCACGTGGCCGGTGGTCTCTTTGAACAAACCGAGCTTCGCGAGAATGCGGCACGACAGGGCGACTTTCTTCGCCAGCGTCCCGTCGACTTTAATACTCTGGCCGAAAGATTTTTTTGTCTTGCGCGCGACAGCTTTCAACCGGAATTCCCTCCGGCTCATGCCCCGCGCGCCCTGTCCGACCGTCGCTCGGCACAACCCGGATGAATCCGGGGAGCTTTGATGTTGTGGAACATTTTCCTCGCGCGGCTTATGTGCTCCGCGATTGGTGCCATGCTGTCTTTACTTCAGCTCGGGTCTCTAAACCTGAAAAAGCTGCGGCTACCCTTCGCCTCGATCCGCGATCTCGGACACCGGCCTGAGCCGGCAATCGATTAACGCCGTCTGACCGGCGGCGACCGCTTTCAAGCCGCGCTCGATGGCTTTTCGAACCTCACCTGGAGCTTCAACTTTCTCGCCGTAGCCGTCGAAAGCCTTCACAATGGTCGAATAATCCGGGCACGGCGCGATGTCGAGTCCGGCGAACTTTTTCGCCTTGACCGCCCAGCCGTTGGGATAATATTTCGGCACGCCGGATTTCTGCGAGAGATAACCCTGGTTGTTGAACATGACGATCAGGAACGGCAGATTGTGCTCCTGCGCCGCGCCCAGCGCGGCCGGCGCCGGATCGTAATTGAAAGAGCCGTCGCCGATCAGACAAATCACCGGTCGCTTCGGATTCGCCGCCTTTACGCCGAGCGCCGTCGACAATCCCGTCCCCAGCCCGCCGATGCAGCCGGCGAAAAACGATCCCGGTTTCAGTCCGTCGAAATAGCGGTGCACGGCGAGGCGATGCGTGATCGTTTCTTCAACCACCATCGCGTCCGCCGGCAGCGCGCGGCTGACTTCATGCGCGACCCAGCGCGTGTCCATCGGCTGCTGCTGCGCGAGCGCTTCCGCCTCTTCGCGCCATTTTTTCCTGCGGGCCTCGTTGCGGTTCTTCCACGCGTCGGCGCGCTTCGCCCTCTCGCTGTCCCCCTTTTTAATCCGATTTTTGATCGCTGCGAGCAACGCTTCGAGCGAGGTCTCGATCTCGCCCGTGAGACAGAGATCGGCCGGGTAGCCCAAATACGGCATCTCGATGCGCAGCGGATTCTCGTCGAGCACGGCGATTTTCGCGTTCGCCACTCCCGGGCGGCGCGACGCCGGATGCCACGGCGCGATCACCGACAGCAAAAACAGCACATCGGCGTCTTTCAAATGCTCGGCGGGCTCATAGCCCGCGTGCAGCGCATGCGTGCGCGGAAAATTGATGCAGCCGGTGCTGCGCGTCTCACAGACGGCTGCCCCCAGCAGCTCGGCGATCTCGACGAGACAGTCGACCGACTTGCGGGTCCGCCCAGCGTCTTCGACGATGATGACGGGATTTTTCGCGCCCGTGAGCATGTCCGCGAGCTGTTCGATGCCCTTGGGGTCGGCGACGGGCGCGGGCTGCTCGCCCCTCTCCGACGGCGCGTTGTGCGTCATCTGATCGAATAGATACTCCATCGGAATCGAGACGAAGACCGGCCCGCGCGGCATCGACATCGCGAGCTTGCACGCGCGCTGGATCGTCGCCGGCAAAATGGATTTCGTATTGACGCCGAAGCTCCACTTCATCGTCGGCTCGACGAGGCGCGCCGGCCCGCCCATGTCGGATAAGTGGCTCAGCCACTGGCCGCCGACGTCGGGGCCCGGATCCTCGCCGAAGGCGATCGACTCGCCGGTGAAGACGACCATCGGCACCTGCTCGTGCAGCGCGCCGCGCATCGCCATCGTGGCGTGGAGTGCGCCGACGGTCGTGTGAATCATGACGGCCGGCAGTTTGCCGGTGGATTTCGCGTAGCCGCTCGCCATGCCGACGGCGACTTCTTCGTGCCGCGTGCTCATGTAAAGCGGCATATGCTCGCCCGGCTCGGCGAGCGCTTCCCAGACCGGCGACCACTCGGAGCCCGGCGAGGCGAAAATGCGCTCGACCCCCATGCCGTGGAGAACGCGAAGCAAGGTCTGTGCGCCGGTTAATCCCTTAGTCTCAATCATCATTCTCTCCTGTGACGTTTAGTTTCGAGTCCGGGTTTCGGGTTTCGAGACAGAGCGTCTGGTATTTACTCGAAACTCGAAATTAGAAACCCAAAACTTCAGCTTAGATTGTAAAACCGCCTGGCGTTATCGCTGAGAATATTTTTCTTCGCTTCGGCCGAAAGATCTTCGCGCGCCCAAACGATCGAGGCCGACTCCGGCCAGGTCATGTCCCAATGCGGATAGTCCGAAGCGTACATGAGCGTCTCCGACCCGATCTCGTTCACGATGTAGCCCATCATCTTCTCTTCCGGCTCGCAGCCGTAATAGATCTTCCCACCAGTGAGATATTCACTCGGCTTCTTCTTGCAGAGCGGCGCCTCGACCTTGCCGCGCTTCTCCCACTCCTCGTCCATGCGCTCGGCCCAGTAAGGGATCCAGCCGCAGCCGATCTCGAGATAGCCGATGCGGAGCTTGGGAAATAATTCGGGGATGCCGGCGAAGACCATCGCCGTCAGCTGCCGCAGCACCGGAAACGGATGGCCGCACGTATGAATGGCGATGAATTGCTCGAAAATATCCGTGCCGGGCTCGTCGCCGCCGAACGCGTGGATCGCAATCGGCGTGTCGAGCGCCTCCGCCTCCTGGTAAAGCCGATGGAATTCCTTCGCGCCCAGATTCTTGTTGTGCGCCTGCGCGGCGAGCATGCCGCCGCAGAGGCCGAGCTTCGTCACCGCGCGCCGCAGCTCGGCGGTCGCGGCTTCCGGATCGTTCACCGGCAGATTCGCTACCGCCTTCAAACGCGGCGACCCTTTGCAATAATCGGAGATAAAGTCGTTGTACGCGCGGCAGAGGGCGACGGAATAATCTTTCTCCCGCACGCGCCCAATCCCTAATCCCGATGTCGGATAAAGTACCGCGGTATCGATCTGCTGCGTGTCCATCGCCGACAGACGATCTTCCAGCTTTACGCCCGCGTGTCCGAGCGTGCCCCCCAGATTGCGGTCGAAGGTCTCGCGCGGCAGCAACGGCGCTCTGCGGCTCCGGTACGGTTCGGGCAGATAAGGCTTCAAAAGCTCGTCGATGTCGCGCGCATGGCCGTCGGAGTCGATAACTTTGAGAGATTCTCGGAGTGATGGCATGGCGTTCTCCTTACTTCTTCCATATCTGATCGAAGAAACCGCTTTTTTCCATCTCGTCGATATAGCGCATATCGATCATCTCGTGCGCTTTCACCTTCTTCGCGCGCGGGTCGGTCTGCGCCACATCCTCGATCATCGCCTGAACCGCTTCGGTGCTGATCGCGAGACGCGACTCCAGCGCCTTGATCTCGGCGTTGTACGCGGCGTCGAGGATACGCTTATCGGTGACCCGCAGCTTTTTTCCTAAGACGCGGTAAACCAGATCGCGGTCGGTGTGCATGATCTTTTCCGACTCGGCCATCGCGCGCATGAACGAGCGCATCGCCGTCGGCCGCTTGTCCATCGTCGAGCGCTTGGCGACGAAGATCGTCGCGGCGTAGGGAATTTTCAAATCCGGGCCGTAGACGACATAGTGTTGTCCCTGCGCCAGCGCGATCGCGTCCGACGGCGGCGTCAGCACCGCCGCGTCGATGCTTCCCGAGATGACCGCTGCCATCGCTTCGGGATCGCCGCCCGTCTGGATGAACGTAAAATCGCGCCCCGGCTCCAGCCCGTGCCGGCGGGCAATCTGGATCATGAAATAATGCGTGTTGCCGCCGATGCGGCTGACCCCGACTTTTTTGCCTTTCAAATCCTCCGGACGCTTGATCGCCGGTCCGGCGACGACGCTCTGCGTCATGACGTTTTTGACGCCGCCGATGAACGCGAGGTCGGTATTGCCCTGGACGTAGGCGCGCACGATGCCGACTCCGCCCGTCAGGATGACCTCGACGTCGCCGCCGACGATCGCAGCGGTCGCCATCGGAGAAGACGAAATATAGACGAGGTCGAAATCGAGGTTGTATTTCGGAAAGAGTTTGGCCTCCTGCGCGATCCAGGGCAGCGATTGCGACATGACCTGGGCCGAGTAGAGGCCGACGAGCTTCTCGGCGGCGAGCGCCGCTCGGCCGACGGCTAAAACGACAAGGACGGCTAGCAGAATTGCGAATCGGTTTTTGCTTCTCATGTTATCCGCCGCAACGGTTCGGAGGTTAATGAGAAATCTAGATAGACCAATGCGCTTTTTATCGCTTTTGATGCGGACTGTCCAGACGCGGGCGGGGACCCTAGGGATGGACGGTTTGGGTGAACCACTCGGTCGGAAGCTCTCTGCCGACGCCTTTGGCGCGCGCCTGCTCCAGCACGGCGGCGCCGAGCGCGGCGAACTGCAGCCCGATGCCGATGTTATTGATGAAGCAAGTGATCTCGTCGCGCGATGCGCGGCCGGGAACTTTTCCCGAGATCAGGTGCTTCATCTCCGGGTTGGCGGTCCAGAACGGCGGCGGCTCGGCCTCGGAGGCGCTCGTCTTCCCGCTCAGCACGTCGATCGGATCGTGCGCCGAGACCTTCTCGTCGATTCCGGCGATATAATTATCCGGCGCGTGCCGCCGCACGTGGATGACGACGCGGTCGCATTTGCGGATCGTCGCTTCGCCTAGCTCGCTGTCTTTGACGCACGTGAGAAACATTCCCGGCTTGAGCCATTCCGGTTTGACGACCGGCGACGCCGCGTTCGTAGCCGCGACAAGGATATCGGATCCCGCAGCCGCGGCCTCGGCGCTCTCGACCGCAAGACATTCGATGCCGGTGAGCGCGGCCATCTCGCCCGCAAAGCGCTCGCGGTTCGCTTTCGTCGGGCTGAAGATCTGCACGCGTTTGATCTTTCTAACCGCGCATATCGCGGGCACGTGCGAGCCCGCCTGCCAGCCGGAGCCGAGCATGCCGAGCACAGAAGCGTCTTCCCGCGCCATACGCGCCGCGGCGAGCGCGCTCGTCGCCGCCACGCGGATGCGCTGCATGACACCGTCGGGAAAGATCGCGAGCGGCTCGCCCGTGGCCGCGGAGAACAACAGCACGAGGCCCACCCATTGCCCTCCGGGCGCCCGCGGAATCTTGTCCTTGACGAGCGTGCCGCCCCGGTGCTCCCAATGGATGACGTCGGAGTTCAGGCGCAGCGCGACAACGGGCGGATCGGCCATGCCGCCTTCCATCGATTTAAAAGCGTAAACGCCGCCTTCGGCCGGCGACGGCACGTACAAATCGGCGCGCGGCCGGTACGTCGCTTTCCCCGCGGCCTGCGCGTGATAGGCCTTTTCCAAAAGCGCCATCGCGCCGTCCATCGTGAGCAGTGATTCGATCTCGTCGTTGCTTAGTATCAGCATGAGCTTCCCTTTACATCGCCGTCCGCTGACGCTATAGCACGACTCATCAGAGGAGGCCAAGATGATCTTTCTCACCAACGAACACGTGGCGCAAGTGCTAGACATGCCTTCCTGCATCGAGGCGATGGAAGACGCCTATCGCGAGTTGAACGAGCTGCGCGCAGGCTATCGCCCGCGCATCGATTTCTACGTCCCGCAGGAGCCGCACTATTACCGCTGGGGTACGATGGAGGGCGCGTCGCGCAAGCGCGGCGTTTTCGCCATCCGCATGAAGTCCGACATGCTCGCCTGGGAGCGCCAGGGCGACTTTCAGGTCGAGGACAAATACTGCATCGAGCGCGGCACGTACTGCGGCCTCATTTTCGTCTTGAGCGTGCGCAACGCCGAGCCGCTCTGCCTTATCAACGACGGCTATCTGCAGCACATGCGCGTCGGCGCGTGCGCCGGCCTGGGAGCCAAATATCTCTCGCGCGAAAACTCGCGCATCCTCGGCATGCTCGGCTCCGGCGGCATGGCGCGGACCTACGCCGAAGCGATCTGTCACGTGCGGCGAATCGAGAAGATCCGCGTCTTCAGCCCGACGAAGGCGAACCGGGAGAGTTACGCGCGCGAGATGGAGGCGCAGCTGAAGATCGCCGTCGAGCCGGTCGACCGGCCGGAGAAAGCCGTGCGCGGTTGCGGCATCGTCGCCATGACGACCGATTCGCTGGTGCCGGTGATCGAGGCCGAGTGGCTCGAGCCCGGTATGCACATCACAAACGTGCGCAACAACGAGGCGGGCCCCGAGGTGCTCAAGCGCGCCGACGTGATGGCGCGGCTCGGCAACTCGACTCTCGTCCTCGACGAGAAGTTGCCGAACACGATCGGCGGTAGCGACGGCATGTTCGCTTATTTCTACGGAACCGATGAGGAGAAGAAAAAAGTCCCGCTCGCGCCGACGCGCGAGATCGACAACGCGGAGATCGGCACCGTGCCCGACGTCATGGCGGGCCGCTGGGCCGGCCGGACGAGCGACGATCAAATCACGTTTCTGAATAACCAGGGCACGCAGGGGCTCCAGTTCGCCGCCGTCGGCGGACTCGCCTACGAGCGCGCCATGGCGAAAGGCTTGGGCCACCCGCTGCCGCGCGAGTGGTTCGTGCAGAATATTCGCGACTGATCGAAGGAGGCTTTATGTCCGAATATCGCATTCTCGACGCCGACGGCCACGTGATGGAGCTGGACGATCAGTTGCGCGAGTATATCGGCCCGCCGTACGCGGATCTCGAATGGCACCGGAGCTATTCGTTCTGGCCTGGGCTCACGATGGACGGCTATCTGCGCTCGCTCAGAAAGCGCGGCGGCTGGGCCGGCGGCGGCAGCGGCCCGAGCGCGCAAGACTGGCTCGCCTTTCTCGACAAGAATCACATCGAGCTGACCGTTCTCTATCCCACGCAGGGACTGACGCACGCGGCGATCCAGGACCGCGATTGGGCGATCACGCTCGCGCGCGCCTACAACGACTGGCTCTATCATCGGTTCATGAAGGTGAGCCCGCGGCTCGTCGGCGTTGCCCTCCTGCCGGTGCAGGATATCGACGAGGCGGTAAAAGAGTTGCGCCGCGCGGTCGAAGAGCTCGGCATGGTCGGCGCGGTGCTGCCGGCCGTCGCCATCGGCGGCAAGCTATTCAGCGGCGAAGATTTTTATCCGCTTTGGCGCGAGGCCGAGCGCCTCGACGTACCGGTGTCGACTCACGGCGGCTTGAGCTTTCCCAATCTCGGACTCGATATGGCGGCAAACTTCACCGTCGCACATACGCTGGAGCATCCGTTCGCGCAGATGCGCCAGCTCGTCAGCATGATCTTCGAAGGCGTCTTTGAGCTGTTCCCCAAGCTCCGCTTCGGCTGCCTCGAATGCGGCATCGGCTGGGCGCCGTGGATGATGGACCGCATGGACGAGGAGCTGGAGCGCAAAGGCCAGTATTCGCCCCGCTGCAAGAAAAAGCCGAGTGAGTACTTTCGTGGCGGGAATATCTTCTTTGCAGTCGAGGTCGAGGAGACGGCGCTGCCGCTTGCGGCGGAGACGATCAGGCCGGACGTCATTCTGTGGGCGTCTGACTATCCCCACGAGCGCGATCAGCGCGACTTCAAACACGATATTCCGGCGCTGATCGGCCGCAAGGACGTCAGCGAAGAGCTCAGGCGCAGCATCTTCTTCGATAATACGCTGCGCTTTTATCCGCGCCTCACGGAGAGGCTGGAAACAACGAAACGGCTCGCCGCCACAGGATAAAAAAAAAGGAGCGAGTTTCCTCGCTCCCTTTTTTCGTTTCGAGTTTCAAGTTTCAGGTTTCAAGGCGGATAGGGACCTGAACCTGGAACCTGCAACGTTTTTATCCTTCCCATAATGGCTTGACGTTCGTGTCGAGCCATTTCTTCGGGTCTTCCATGAAGCCTTTGTCGTTTACCGGGATCGGCTTGGTGCCCTTCGGGTAAGCGTGCTCGATCGAAGTCTTCGACTGGAAGCCTTTGCGCGAAGCCTCGCGCCCGACCTTGTCGAGCGTTGCCTGGCCTTCGGGCGTGATCAACCATTCCGCTAAAAGCTTCGCCGCGTTGGGATGCGGCGCCTTGGCGTAGATCCCGCCATAGCGCGGAAAGACGACAGGCGGGGCGGTCTTGACGATCTCGACGGGCGAATGCTTTTCGTCTCTTTCCTCCATCGCGTCGTGTAACAGCGCCGGCTGGCAAATGGCGTATTCTCCCGAGACGACCAGCCGAAACATCGCGCTCGTGCTCTTATTCACCGGGACATTGAGGGCCTTCAGCCCTTTGACGTAGGCGGCGAACTTGGCGTCGTTCTTCCACAGCTCTTTGAGTCCGGCGAGTTGCGAGCTGAGCGGGCCCGCGCGCATCGGATCGTCGAGTGCGACATTGCCCTTATATTTTGGATTCGCGACGTCTTCCCAATTCTTCGGCAGATCGCCGGGTTTTAACTTTTTCGTATTGTACACCAGCGCCTGAATCTGAAGGCTCACGATAGGCATCGTCGGGTCGTGCAGGACAAGAAAATCCTTCTGCACCGTCTCGTATGGCTGGATCGCGCCCGCGGCGCGGATGACGGGCGGCGCATTGTCCGAAAGGATGATATCGACGCTCTCCTTGCCCGCCTGAAACTCCGTCACGGTACGCTGAACGATCTCCGGATTCCGCCCCTGCCAGTAGGAGGTCTTGATGCCCGGATAACGTTTGGAGAAGGCGTCGAGAATCGCGACGATGTGCTCGACGTCCCAGACCGTGTAGGCGATAACGGCGCCTTCCTGCTTCGCTTTCTCGTAAAGCGCGGCGGCGGCCTTAGGATACGGATCGTTCGGCGCGCTCGCCGCAAAGACGGCGCCGCTCCAGGCGACGACGGCTGCGACGACGGCCGCCGACAGGACTTTGATCTTCATATTCAGGCTCCTTTCCTCGATGCTGTGATACTATCGGCAAGCCGTCCCTGCTTGCAAGACTCCGGGATAGCCGCTTTGCAATAGCGTGTTTATAGGCTGAACTTCACGTTAAACACAAATTTAGCGATGGTCACCGTCACAATTAGGATCACGAGATAGATCACGCCGCCCGCCGCCGCCTCGGCCCACTGGCCGACGCGGAAATATTCGAAGAGCGTGACCGGGCCATATTCCATTCCCGGCGCGACCAGCAGCACCGCGACGTCGATATTGCGCAGCGCCTCGATGAAAATATAGAACAGCGCGCCGGCGATCGACGGCTTGAGCAGCGGCAGGGTCACCCTGAAGAAGACGTGCCGCCAGCGCGCGCCGTGGACCCACGCCGCCTCGTCGAGCTCTCGGTGGATGTTAACGATCGCGCCCGAGGCGTTCCGGAGCGCGTAGGGAAAATAGGCGATGAAAAGTCCGGCCCCGAGCGCCCAGAGCGTATTGTAAAACGGCGAGTCGATAACCGCGATGATGAGTCCCAGCGAAAGCACGAGCGGAGGAAAAGCGAGCGGAATCGTGCCGATGAACTCGAACACCTTGCTGCCGTAGACTTTGGTCCGATAGATCGTGAAGGCCATGACGATGCCGGCAAACACGGTCACGACCGCGATGACGATCGACAGCGCGAGCGAATTGTAGAGGCCGCTCACGAAGCTCGGGTGGTGCATCACCCGGTGATAGCTAGCGAGGTCGACGTTGGTAGGAAACTTCATGAAAGTCTCGTAGTCATAGTACGGGATCAGCGACGTGATAATCAGCACGACGAATGGAATCGCGATGCCGATCAGAAAATAGACGAACACGGCGACAAACGCCGCGTACTTCCACCACCCGATGTCGACGACCTTGACTCGGTACCCCTTGCCGGTGATCGTCGCATAGCGCTCGGAGAAGCGCGTCGTGCGCACGTAGAGGATCAGCGCCGCGACCGAAAGCACGATCAGCACCGCGCTGTAGGCGGTGGCGAGGCCCGGGTTGTAGTCGATCGACATGGAGTCGTAGACCTTCGAGACAAACACGTCGATGCCGCCCGGGCTGCCCTGCAGCACCGGCGTCTCGAACGAGCGCAGACCGCGGAGAAAATTCAGCACCAGCGCCGAGAGAAACGCCGGAATTGCGAGCGGAAATGTGATGCGCAGCAAGGTCCGCATCGGCCTGCTGCCGGCGATATAAGCGCTCTCCTCGAGCGACGGGTCGAAGGAAAGGAAGACGGGCAGCAGGAACAGATACCCCAGCGTCACGCAGGTGAGGCCGAAGACCCAAATCATCGCCGGCATCGAGAATGCGTTAAACACCGGATGGTCGATGCCGAACGCTTGCTGGAGCATGTTATTCAGAATGCCGGATTTCGGCGAGAGCAGGAGCACCCAGGCGATGTTCTTCATCACCGGCGGCATCAGGATCGGATAGAGCGGCATCAGCTCGACCAACGTCTTGCCCGGCGTATTCGTGCGCGCCACGATCCAAGCCAGCATCGCGCCGACGAGCGTGCCGAAAAGCGCCGACCCGCCGGCGTACACGATCGAATTCTGCAGCATCGGCAGGATCTTCGGATCGTGCAGCACGCGCATGTAATTGTCCAAGCTGAAGCCGACGGCGGCGCCGAGGCGCGCCGTGGTGAAGCTCCTCACGATGACGATGATGACGGGCGTGACGATGAGCGAGCCCGCGAGCACGCTGGAAAAAAGCGGGATCAATGCGCCCTGGCGGTACGCGATCCGCAGGGCATTCCAGCTAATGCGCCGCTGCTTGAGCGGAAACGGCTGGCTGATCGGAGATGACGCTGATTGCGCCTTTGTCGACATAGAGAAAAACCTTGTTTCCGTCGCCTTCGACGCTGATCATGGGACAGAGCTTGTGCGAGGTGACGACGATCTCGCGCGAGCCGATCTGGACTCTGTGGTCGGTCAGACCGCCGCGGTAGTCGCGGCTCGTCATCACGCCCTGAAGCACGTTCTCGGTCTGCTCGAACGGCCGGCTGCTGAGCTTCACTTCGCTCGTGCGAATGACGAGTTGACAGGTTTCGCCGACCGCAACACCGTTGGGGCGGCGGCAGGTCAGGACCGCGCGGTTGAAGTCCGGTATCATGACCTTCATTTCATCGCCGGTCGCCTGCATGACCTGCCCGTCGACCAACACCGAGCGGCCGATGAAGGAGGCGACGAACTGATGCGCCGGCCAGTTGTAGATATCGTCCGGCGTCGCGTACTGCAGGATCTTGCCGCGCTCCATGACGATAACGTAATCCGAGATGACGAACGCCTCCTCCTGATCGTGCGTGACGTAGATCGCGCTGATGTTGACCTTCTTGATCAATTTCTTTAGCTCGACGCGCATCTCCTCGCGGAGCTTCGCGTCCAGGTTGCTGAGCGGTTCGTCGAGCAAGATCAGGCGCGGCTCCATGGCCAGGCTCCGCGCCAGCGCGACGCGCTGCTGCTGCCCGCCGGATAGCTGCGACGGGTAGCGATCTTCGAGCTTGGGCAATCCGACGAGGTCGAGCGAGGCGAGCACGCGCCGGCGGATATCCCTGTCCGGGACTTTCCTCAGCTTCAAGCCGAACGCGACATTGTTGTACACCGTCATGTGCGGCCAGAGCGCGTAATTCTGAAAGACGAAGCCGATCTCGCGCGAGTACGGCGGGACGAGAATGCCTTTGCGAATGTCGGTCTGAACTTTGCCGTCGATCCAGATCGCGCCGTCGTCCGGGACTTCCAACCCGGCGATGCAGCGCAGCAAAGTGGTCTTGCCGCAGCCGGAGGGACCGAGGATGCTGAGCACGCCGTGTTTGAATTCGAAGTCGACGCCGTCGAGCGCGCGATAGTCGGCGAAGGTCTTGTAGAGACCTTCGACTTTAACGATGGACATACTTAAGCATTACCTTGTCGGTGGAGTAACTTGCAAGTATAGAGGATTTCTCCGCGCGAGCCGAAAGCTTGCATTGGCTTTCTTTTTACGCAGGTATGGTTATTTCAACCGCCCTTCGGCTCTGAGCTCGTCCTGCGCCCGCTTCAAAACGCGCTGATTGACGACCTTGTCGAGCGTCATGGTTTTATCGACCACGCCGTTCCGAATATCCTCGTCGAGCATGAGCTGGATGCCCTCGGCGGCGACCGAGAGATCGGTCGTATAGGCCGCCTGATAGAGATCGTACGCGCGGCCCACGATATCGGGATCGCCCTTGAGCCCGGCGTCGTAGCCGGCCTGCATCGCTTCTTTTTTGCCGCTGCGAACGAGGCGCAGCCCCTGGATGAGCGCTTTCAAGAACCGCTTGCTCGTCTCGGGATACTTTTCCAAGACCTCGCCGCGCGCGACCAGGATGCTTTGCGGGATCGCGAGCGTCTCGCTCAAATTGGAGATCATCGGAAAACCCTTTTTGAGCAGTCCAACGGCCTCCTCGGCGGAAAACGGCGCGGCGGCGATGATACCCTTCTCCAGCGCCGAGACGCGCAGCACCGTGCCTCCGAGCGGCCTCAGGATGACGTCCTTGTCCGGATCGAATCCGTTTTGCTTGAGAAACATGCGCACGACGAAGTCGGAAAAAGCGCCCGCGCCGGTGACGCCGATGATCTTGCCTTTGAGGTCGCGCACGCTGCGCACGTCGCGCGCGCCGAGCATCGTATAGTTCACGCGGTTCGACAGCGAGCCGATGATGAAAATATCGAGGCCGCGCGCTCGGCTGCGGATCGGCGCCTGCGCGCCGCCGATGCTGCCGAAGTCGACGTCGCCGGACGCGAGCGCGGCGATCGCCGCCGGGCCGCCGCGGATCAGGATCGGCTCGATCGCGAGCCCCTGCTCTTTGAAAAATCCGCGCACGAGCGCCGCGCGGAAAGGCAGCTCCTGGTGCCAGGAGAGGCTCACGAACGCGACGCGGATCGTCTTTTTTTCCTGGGCGGCAGACTGGCGCGCTGCCGGAGGCAGAAGGATGGAGAAAAGCAGAATGAAAAGAAAGTAAAGCGAAGCTTTAGGATTTGGCCTTTCCATGCCCCGCCCCCGCGTCGTTTTGCAAGCTCAGGTAGACTTTCTCCGCCGTGATCGGAAGATCGAAGATTCGCACGCCCACCGCGTCCGCTACGGCATTGGCGATGGCGGCGGCGGTCGGCACGTTGGGGTTTTCGGCGATCGCCTTGCCGCCAAACGGCGTCGGTCCCGTGGGACTCTCGATCAAGACCGTCTTCAACGGCGGCACGTCGGCGATCGACGGCAGCTTGGATTCGCCGAGGCTCAATGTAGCGATCTTGCCGTCGATCAGCGGATTTTCCTCCATCAGCGCGAAGCCCAAACCGGTGACGACGCCGCCGTCGATCTGCCCCGTCAAGGTGAGACGGTTGAGCACGGTGCCGGTATCGTGCGCCGTCGTCAGATTAATCACCCGCACTTGACCGGTTGCCGGATCGACTTCAACCTCTGCGACTTGCGCGGCGAAGCCGGTGACCTTCGGCATGTTCTCGGGGACGAAATTGGTGAGATGAAAGACCGGGCGGCCGCCGTTTTCCTTAACGGCCAGCTCGATCATCTTCTGCGTCGTCGTCGATTTTTTATTGGGCGCCGAAAGTTTGCCGCCCTCCTGGCGGATTTCCGCCCGCGTACAGCCGAGTTCGCGCGCCGCCAGCTCGATTAGCTTCTGGCGCACCTCGTCGGCCGATTTTTTCACCGCATGGCCGGAAGTGTTGGTCTGCTTGCTGCCGCCCGTTCCCGGATCGAAGGGCAGGCTGTCGGTGTCTTTGAAAACCACGCCGACCTTCTCCGGCGGCACACCGAGGATCTCGCAGACCATCTGCTGGCTGATGGTATAGTATCCCGGTCCGACGTCGGGAACGCCGGTGAGGATATCGACCCTGCCGTCGCCGTTCAGGATGAGCGCCGAGCTCGCCTTGCCCTCCGGCGTGCCGCGGTCGTAAAGCGCGATGCCCCAGCCGCGATTCGGCTTCGCGCCGTTCTGCTTCCAGCCGGAAGTCTTGACGGCGCGCTCCAGCACCTCGCCCATGAGAATATCGCTCCACTTCTCACCCATGGGATTCGCATCACCGTCGCGCAGAATATTTCTGCGGCGGAGCTCGAGCGGGTCGATGCCCATCTCTTTGGCGATGATGTCGACCTGCGATTCGAACGCGAACACGACCTGCGGGCTGCCCGGCGTCCGCGTCTGCGTGCACGGGACCTGATTGGTATACGCGCAGTAGGTCTCGCAGCTGATCGCCGGCACGCGATACATGCTCGCCAGCCGGCGCCCGCCGAGCACCGTGACCTGCGGATTCGCCTTGGGCGCCCCGTACGCGCCGCCGCTGAAGTGAATCGTGCCTTGCACGGCCGTGAAGGTCCCGTCGCGCGCGATCCCGGTGCGCAGATGTATCACCGCGGGATGGCGGTGCCCGCCCGCGAGCAGCTCCTCGGTATAGTCGAAAACCAGCTTGACCGGCCTACCGCCGGACGCTTTGGATAAAAAATAAGCGATCGGGACGTCGATCAACGAGGCCTTGGCGCCGAAATCACCGCCGACATGCACGATGTGAACCTTGATTTTTTCTTTCGGCACGCCGAAGTCTTCCGCCATCTGCTCGCGCAGGCCCCACGGCCCTTTGTTCGACGCCCAGACTTCCACACGGCCGTCGGGATGCGCCTGCACGGTGCAGGCTGACGGCTCGATGTATCCGTGGTGCGACAGCGGCGTGCGAAACGTGTGCTCGAAAATCCGCGCCGCCTTGGCGAATCCGGCTTCGAGATCGCCGTTCTTCCACACGACGAAGGACTGCAGGTTGTGGCCCGACATGCCTTCGGGCAGCTTGGGCGAATTCTTGTACTTGTTGCGATCTTCGTGAATCAGCGGCGAGGTCGGTTTCAGCGCTTCTACCGGATCTTCGATGTGGGGAAGCTCTTCGTACTCGATATCGATGAGCCCGATCGCCTCCTCGGCGATCGCTTCGGTGTCGGCCGCCACCGCCGCCACCGCGTCGCCGAACATGCGCACTTTGTCGTTCGCCAGCACCGGCTGATCTTTCACTCGCGTGCCGACGAAGACGCCTTTTACGTCGGCGCCCGTGAGAACGGCGCGCACGCCGTTCAGCGCCTTCGCTTTAGCGGTGTCTACTTTTACGATGCGCGCGTGCGCGAGCGACGCGCGCAGCACCTTCGCCCACAGCAGCCCCTCGAATGCCAGGTCCGCCGCGTATTTAGTTCGACCGGTCACCTTCCCTTCGCCCTCGACGCGGGGAAGTGCCTTTCCGATGCTGCGAAATATCGGTTTCACGTCAAGCGAGTCCGTACAGCCGCGCGCAGTTATCCCAGAGGATCTTTCTTCGGCTCTCCTTCGAGACGCCGTCCATCTCGAGAAATTCTTCAACGGCCTCCGGAAAATCCGAGTCGCCGTGCGGATAGTCGGTGGAGAAGACGATGTTGTCGTCGCCGATGAGCTTGATGATCATCGGCAGCTCTTTTTCATGTTCGGTGGAGATCCAGCACTGGCGCCGGAAGTATTCGCTGGGCTTTAGCTTCCCGGCGGTGGGGAACCGGCCCTTCTCCATCGCGTTGTCCAAGCGATGGAGAAGAAAAGACACCCAGCCGCAGTAGCATTCGAGAAACGCCAGCTTCAGTTTCGGATGGCGGTCGCAAACGCCGCCGCCAATGATGTCGGCCATCGCGACCATATTTTCCAGCGGATGAGAGACGACGTGCCTGAGCAGCAGATTGTCGCCTAAGCGGTCGCCGATCTGCGGCACTTCACCGGCCGCCGCCGCGGAATGAAAACCGATCGGCACGCCGAGATCCTCCAGGCAAGACCAGAGCGAATCGAAATAACGCGCGTGCCACGGCATGTTGCGCAGCGGCTCGGGGCGCGTGAAGACGCCGACGAAGCCGAGCTTGCCTACGGCGCGCTCGGCCTCTTTAACAGCCTCGTTGGGATCGTGCAGCGGAAGCATCGCGACGCCCTTGAGACGCTTGGGATCGGTCTCGCAAAAGTCGTGGAGCCAGTCGTTGTAGGCGCGCGCAATCGCGGCCGAGAGCTTCCCATCCATCTCCTCGCGCATCATGATGCCCAAGCCGATCGAGGGATAAAGCGCCGCGACGTCCAAGCCTTCGCGATCCATCGCCTGAAGCTGCGTCGCGGCATCGAAACCCCGCGCGCGGTAATCGGCGATCTCTTTATCGATGCGCGTCGCATCGAAAATGCCGCCGCGATAGGTCGGCTTGTAGCCTTGCAGGATTTTTCCGTCGAGCAGGACCATAGCCGAGCTCCGCGCCGTCGAGCTCAAAATTTTCGGCGCGCGGTCGCGATATGCGGGATCCATATATTTCTCCCACAAGTCGCCCGGCTCTCTCAGATGCATGTCGGAGTCGAGTACCTTAAATCCGTCTTTCATTTTGTGTAATGCCCTTTTCTATACTTTCAGTAACTCGCCGCCGCCCCGCCGCCGAACTTTTTCCAATACCAGCGCCCCCAGCGCGACGTCCGCGACTCCCTGCCCCGCATTATTTTTGAACAATGTAATTTGGTCTGCATGCGACCTGCCGGGTGTTTTACCGGCCAGGATCGCTCCGATCTCCACCCACTGCTCCCAGCGGACGACGCCGCGGGCGACCGGGTCGAAGATATCCGCCTGCTCATCCTGGATCGCCTGCTGAACGGAGGCGATGCCCAGGACATCGCTGCGCCTGAGCGTGGCGTCGTCGATCTCGCGCCGCTTGGCAGTCGCGAAGCCGCCCTTGACCAATCCCACGTTGCTGCCGACGATCGAGGTGACGTGCGTTCCGGCCTCCAGCCACTCGCCGGCGAACACCGGCACGCTCGAATTCGTCGCCGTGAGGACGATGTCCATACCGCGCACCGCCTCTTCGGGGCGTGCAACCGCTTCGATGTCGGCGTCGAGGATCGGCGCCATCTCAAGCGCGAAACGGTTTCGATTCTCCGGCGTTCGGCTGTAGACTTTGACACGCTTGAGTCTCCGAATTCTCGCGAGCGCGACCAAATGGTTTCGCGCCTGGCCGGAGGCGCCGAAAATACCCACTGTGTCAGCATCTTGCCGGGCCAGTAGATCCGTTCCGACCGCGCTCGTCGCGGCCGTGCGTAGTCCCGTAACGGCCACGTTGTCCGGCAACTCGCCGCAGGTGAATTCGCCGATGATGATCGCCTTGAGCTCTCCCTCGGCCGCGTCGTAGAGCACGGTGACGGGATGATTGAGCCGCGGGTATTCCTGGTGATCGGAAAACGGCTTGACCCATTCGCAGTGCGTCATGAGACCCGTCGCGCCGGCGGGAGGAACGCCGCCCTGATGCACACTGACCCTTACGCCCGTCGGGATGTGAATGCGGCGCCGCGGTGCGTTGAATTCGGGATTTTCGCCCCAGGCGAGAAACCCGGTGCGCACCGCGTCGATCGCCTCCGCCATCGTCACGACGCCTTTGACCTGATCGGGCTTTAACAGCACTGCTTCCATAACGCTTCAGCTGGACATGTCCGGGACCGCGAGGCGCGGAACTTTCCTTCGCGCAAGAAGTATCAAACCCCGCGCCTAAGTCAATTGCGCGCGGCGAAACGCGCCTTGAGACCGAATAACAGCGGCGCCATGTAGGAGACGAACTGCTGGCGGTAGATCAGTGTCGATTTTTTATCGCTCCTCCGGTAGTGGATCGGAACTTCCATCAGCTTCCAGCCGTTCGCGCGCGCCTTGACGACCGTTTCGACCTGCAAGCCGAAGCCGCGGCTCATTAGCTCCAGGCCGTCGAGTTTTGCTTTTCTATATAGGCGGAAGCCGGTCGTGAGATCCTTGATCTTGACGCCCACAAAATGCTTCGCCATGAAATTATACGCTCGCGTGAGCACATGCCGTTTGAACGGTAGCTCCGCTTTGCCGCCCTTCACGAAGCGCGACCCGATAATCAGATCCGCTTCGTCTCTGCGCTCCAGCAGCTTGGGGATCTCGCCGGGTTCGTGGGAGAGATCGCAGTCCAGGGTAACGATGAACTTACCGCGGGCGGCGCGAAACCCTTCGCGGAGCGAAAGGCCGAGATTGCCCGGCGCACCGGGGCCGAGATGGATGACGCGCACGCGCTCGTCCCGTGAGGCGATCGCATCGCCGATCGCGCCGGTTCGGTCGCTGCTGCAGCCGTCGATCAGAATGACTTCCCCGGCGATCCGTTCACTTTCGAGAACGGCGAGCACACGCTCGATCACCGCGCCGACGGTTTTTTCCTCGTTCAGCGCCGGAAGGACAACGGAAACTTCGGGTGCCGCCATGTTCAGGAACCGTGCTCCGGCGAGCGGCATACGCCGCTGCCGTAATCTCCGGCCGGGCGCGGCACGTAAAAGAACCGCGGCGCTCGCTCCGTCTCGAATCGACGATAATTTTCCGCAATCGCTGCAAGCGTGCCCGGCGTCCAGCGGGTCAGCGTCGTGAAGGAGAGATAGCGCGCGCCGCAAAGCGCGTCGTCGAGATCCGCGTCGAGCACGATGGCGCCGAATCGCCGCTCCTTGATGGGGTCCGTCAGAAGGCTCTCTCGAATCCGCCCCATCGCGATCATCTGCGCAGTGTTAATCGGATCGACGAGGATTTCCTTGCCGGCGTCGTAGCCCAGGAGAAGGCTTTCAGACAGCGCCGCGCCGGGGATCGACCGCAGCAACGCAACCTCGCGGCGGTACGCTTCCTGCGCGCGTCGCAGACGGCCGTAATCGAGCGACCGTTGTAAGGCGAACGGCAGGCCGAACACCAACGGCAGCAATGAGCTCAACACGACGGCGTAGGCAATCGCAGCGCGCCGTCTGTTTTCGCCATGACTCCAGAGCGGCAGATAAGCGGCGGCTGCGCCGAAAAGTATCGCCGCGGCGATGAATAAATCGAACCACGCGTTGGTATCGACGCCGACCCCGCGCGAGGTATACGCGCCGATCGCAAACGAAACGCCGAAATAAACGAAATACACCGTCCATTGCCCGCCAAACTTCGCCAATAACCAGAGGAAAGGCGCGAACACCACGGCCAAGAAGTGCCGCACAAACATTTGCGAGAGGCGCGCAAACAGGCGCGCGTTCTGCGTCGGCCGGCCCGTGTCCATGAAGTTCGGCAGCACGTTGCCGCCGCCGTAGCTCAACCAGCCGGCGGCGAAG
Source organism: Pseudomonadota bacterium (assembly GCA_021324155.1). Classification (GTDB taxonomy): domain Bacteria; phylum Desulfobacterota; class Binatia; order UBA9968; family UBA9968; genus JAJPJQ01. The sequence continues at coordinate 7,154 of JAJPJQ010000016.1, read as the reverse complement.
ACGGCGCCGATCACGATTCCACCGGCCGCGAAATGACGAAACGCGGCGCGATTTTCGAGAAACAGCGCGAACGCGAGCGTTGCGGGAACGGCGACGACGAGATGTTTGATGAAAATGCCGATGCAGCATATGGCGGCGAGAAGCCACGCGCGGCCGACCGTAAGCTCGCCGCGCGACCGCGAATAGAGCCAGAGCGCGCCGACCGAGAAGGCGTGCGCGAGCATCTGCGGGTCGTACATGACGAGGCGCGCCGGAGCGAAGCGCGCCATGAGGGAAATCCAGAGAAGCGAAGCGAACAGCGCTGCGGCGATTTTTCCGGTAGCGTTTTTGACGATTCCGTAAATCGCGGCCGCGACCAGAACTGATGAAAGCAGCGTGACGACGCGGCCGGTCAGGAGAATATCTCCCGTCCAGGCGCTGAGCGCGCCGATGATGAAGAAAGAGAGCGGCGGATAGTTGAGCGGCGTCAGCGGAAAGCGGTCGAGCGGCACGTACAACGGCTGACCGGCGAGCAGCTTAGCGACGAAGTAGACGTTCCAGCCCTCGTTATAGTTAAGCGGCTGGCGATAGAAAATGCTTGCCATCAAGTGGAGCAAGATGGGCGCGAGCGCCGCCGCAAAGATGACAGTGAGACTGGAAAGAAAAATCCGCGGGCTGCCGGTGCCCGGTGGCTGTAGACTCATCGACCGGAAATTAATCGCGGATATCCTGCAGCAGCCACTCGGTGGGAATTTCTTTGCCGAGCCCTTTTTGCTTCGCGAGCTCGTAGACCTTGCCGGCGACGGCGAAGAACTGCGCTCCCTGGACGTTGCCGCGCTCGGAGTAGGTAATTTGCCGGGAAGACGTCCGGCCGGGCTTTTTCCCGCCGAGAAGTTCGGCCAGGGTAATGGCGCGGTCTTCCGCGATCGCGCCATGCGCTTTCTTGCCGGGCGTCTTCATACGGCGGTTCGACGGAGTCTGCGATTTGGCGGCATAGGTGAGATATTCATCGGGCAGCTCCAGCTCCGGCCGGCCCCAGGGAGCTGGAGCGTTGCCGAGGCGCAGGGACACGTCGATGCGCTTTATCGTCGCCTCGTCAGGGTGGCCGCCGATGCACGTGACATGCGTCCCCTCTTCCAGCCAATCGCCGACGATGATCGGAATCGCGGAGTCGGTACAGCCGGCGACGATGTCGGCGCCGCGGTAAACGTCGCGCGGGCTGTCGACCGCCTCGACCTCGATGTCGAAGCGCTCGCCGACTTCCCGCGCGTAATCCTCGCGGTGCTCCTTCGTCGGGCTGTAGACCTGGATTCGACGTATCTTCCGCGCCAGCAGAAAAGATTCGGCGTGCGAGCGCGCCATGCCGCCGGAGCCGAGCATGCCGACGACGCGCGCCTCCTTCTTGGCCATATATTTCGTCCCGATGCCGGAGTCCGCGCCGACGCGGATGTGCTGGAGATAGCCGTCGTTGATCAGCGCGAGCGGCTCGCCGTTCTCGATGCTGGTGAGAAGAATGAGGCCGCAGTAGTTGCCCGGCCGGACGCAATATTTCTCCTGCGTGACCGCCCCGTTGTATTCCTGCTCGTAAATGACATCCGATTTCATGCGGATCGCGAAGTAGCCGGAGATCGATCCGCCCTCCATCGTGCCCCATTGGTAGACTTTATTCGGATCGGACGTCGGGATCTGGATGTCGATGCGCGGGCGGCAGACCGCCTCCTCGCGCGCGAGCTGCGCGTACGCTTCCTCGAGCGCGCGCATCGCAACCTCCATCGTGAGGACGCTGCGGACGTCGTCGTTGTTGAGAATCAGGGTCACGCGAAGTTACGGATTCTTGCCCCAGAGCGAGACGAAGAACTTCTCGTTGATCAGTTCCTGAACCAGGCTGTTGTCGAAGAATTGCTCGGGCTTCGCCGACTTGGCCTTGGGATTTTTCTGCGCGATTACGTCGAGCGTCACCTGGAACGCCTGCGGCTTGACGAGCGGCACCTTCTCGACGAAATCGTACGCATACTGCACGGTGCCGTCGAGCATCCCGGGGTCCGTGACCTTGGTATATTTCGCGAGGATCTTTTTATATTCTTCCTTTTTCGTGTGCATGAAATGCACCGCGCGGCCGTACGCGCGCAGAATCGCCTTCGCCTGCGCGCGATGGTCCTTCACGAACCGGCGCGTGACGCCGATCCCGACGTGGACGAACGGGATGTCTTCTTTGGCGAGATTGGCGAGCGTCTTAACGCCGGCCTGCTCGGCGATATAGGCCATCGGGTAGGACATCGGCGCGGCGTAGATCGATTTCTTCGAGATCGCCGCGGCGATCGCCGGCATCTCGCCGATCTGGATGATCGGCACGTCACGCACCGGCTCGAGGCCGTATTTGCGCAGAAATAGCCGCATGGAGAAATCCGTCGAGGCGCCGTAGCGCGTGACGCCGACGGGCTTGCCGCGCAAGTCCTCGACCCTTTTGATCTCCGGCGCGGCCATGATGTAGAAGGCGGCGACGTTGATGACCGAGCCCATCGCGATCAGATCGCCGCCTTGCAGGCCGATGTCGGCGATCACCTGGCTGTTGGCGGTCGAGACCGAAACGTCGCCGGCAAGCTGCGCCTGGGCAATGGTCGAGGAGCTGGCGATATAGATCAGGTCGGTATCGAGCCCCTCCTGCTTTAAAAAACCGCCGTCCTGCATCACCCAGTACGGCGAGTTGAGCGCGCTCACCGCCGACCAGCCGACGACGAGCTTCTGCGCGGCGGCGATGGGCGGGAAAAACAGGCCGAGCAGCGCGATAGCCGAAAAAATGCGGATGAGTACTATCCTCATCCCTTTTCCTCCTGTTCGCGGTAGAAGCCGAGCGCGCGCATCAGCGGCGCGTCGCTCATGGTGAAAAGAATCGCCGGTTCCTTGTGATTATTTTCGTGCCGATGCGGCTGCCACAGCGGCGCGACGAACGAATCGCCCTCTTCCCAGTCGAAGCGCTCGTCGCCGATGAAGGATGTCCCGCATCCCCTAAAGACATAGCAGATCGTCGAGCTCGTGTGCCGGTGCGCGAGCGTCTTCTCTCCCGGGCGGATCATCTGGATGGCGCAGTTGAACGTCGGCAGCGTCGCGCCGCCGGTCAACGGGTTGACGTAATTGAGGACGATGCCGTCGTAAGCATCGCCGGGCCGCTCGCCGACGCTCTTCAGCGTCCGCTCGGTATCTTCCCAGCGGTAGACGTAGGCCGGCGGCTGAATCGAATCGCTCCGCACCCAGCTCGGGCGCAACGGGCCGAATTCGGCGTAGGAAGCGCCCTCCGCGCGCGTGATCCGCTGGTGCGGCTCCGGGGCCGGCTCGTGAAAATCAACCTGCAGCATGCGCACGAGCGGCGAGTCGAGCACGTCGAGCCACATGAGGGTCTCGCTGCCTTCGTTGACGTGGTCGTGCCAACTCCAATTCGGCGTCGTGGCGAAATCGCCTTCGCCGATCTCGAACGACTCGCCGTCGACGACGAGCCGCGCGCCGCGCCCTTTCGTGATGAATCGGATCGCGCCGGCCATGTGCCGGTGCGCCGCGGCGTGCTCGCCGGGCTTTAGCAATTGCAGGTTCAGCGTCAGCGTGTGCGTCGTCCCGGTCGGCAGCGCGGGATGCTTCATCTGGATGACGCGGCGAAACGTCGACTCGAGGCCGAGCAGCTCGCCGGCTTTTTCCATCGCGGCGTAGAGCTCTTTGCCTTTCCAGAGGCACGGCGCGAAGGTCGCCGCCGGCTCGCGGTAGCGCTCGCCCTGCACCGTCTGCCAGTAGCCGGCAAAATTTTTCTTGCGCAGCTCTTCCTCGAAAGCTTTGAGGTCCGCCATGGTCGCCTCTACAAACGATACAGTCGCGCCGCGTTCTCGCCCATGATCTTGGCCATGAGCTTCGGCGGAATGTCTTCGCGCCCGGTGACGCTTTCCACGGTATGCGGAAATTTCGAATCGGAATGGTTGTAGTCGGAGGCGAAAACCAGCCGCTCGTCTCCGATGAACTCCGCCACGTACTTGATCGTCCGCTCGTCCGGCTCGAAAGAATAATAGAGCTGCTCGCCGCGCATATATTCGCTCGGCGGCTTCGGCAGCCACGGCACGGTCGGCTGGAGATACTCATAATGCTCGTCGAGGCGCTCCATCCAATACGGCACCCAGCCGGCGCCGGCTTCCATGAACGCGACTTTGAGGCGGGGAAATTTTTCCAGGATGCCGCCGACGACGACGCAAAGCACGGCGATCATCTGCTCGAACGGATGCGTCATCGCGTGCGTGTAAAACGGATGGTCGAAGCGCTCGGTCCCGGCGGCGACGCCGTCGCCGGCGCCGGTGTGAACGCATACGGGAACGCCGAGGCGGTCGGCCTCGGCGAAGAACGGCTCCAGGTCCGGATGATCGAGATTTTTACCCGAGGAGGAGTGGACCGGAGTCGCCACGGCCACGAAGCCGAGTTCTTTGACGGCGCGGCGCAGCTCTTTTACCGCCGCTGGCGGGTCCTGGATCGGCACGAGCGCGACGCCTTTTAGACGACGCGGATCGGTACGGCAATAATCCGCGAGCCAGTTGTTGTAGACTTCCGAGATCGCCGCCGCGAGCTGTTTGTCCTCGACGAACGGCAGGCTCAAGAACGGGCTCGTGCCGAAGAGCACGGCCGTGTCGATGCCTTCCAGGTCCATGTCTTTCAAGCGCTGGACGGGATCTTCCATGCCGGTGGTTTCCTGCTGTTTCCGATTGCGCGGCGCGCCGACGAAGCTGCAGGCTTTCCCGACCGGCTTGGGGCAGAGGCGGCCTTCCATCATGATGAACTCGATGCCGCGATTGTCCTTGACGATATGCGGCGCGCGCGACTGGAACGCTTTGGGCAGCAAGTCGCGCCAGGGAAGATTTTTATCCTGTACGTGTCCGTCCGCGTCGATGATCCGCATAACTCCCCCTGCAGCGAAGCTATCACCGGCGTTCCGAGAGTGTCAACGGTGCGTTTCGGCATGTTGAAGATGCGGACGCGACCGGCTACACAGGGCCATGCCGTTCTCCTGGATGCTCGTCGTTTTGTTCGCAGCCGGGCTGCATGCCGCCTGGAACGCCGTCATCAAGTCCAGCGACAATAAGTTCCATGACACCGTGCTTGTGACGCTCGGCTCGGCCGCAGTCGGCGCCCTGCTGCTTCCTTGGGTTCCGCCTCTCGCGGCTGCGAGCCGGCCCTATCTGATCGCTTCGGTCATCATTCACATCGCCTACTTCTCGCTTGTCGCGCTCGGTTACCGCCTCGGCGACATGAGCTATATCTATCCGCTCATGCGCGGCCTCGCGCCGATGTTGACGGCGATTGCGGCGAGCATCGTGATCGAGCCGCTGACGCCGGGCGGAAAGCTCGGCATTATGCTTTTGTCGTCGGGGATATTGTTGCTCACCTCCGACGCGTGGTGGTCGCGAAAAGTAGGCTTTCGTCCGACCGCCGCCGGCCTGTTGAACGCCGTCGTTATCGCCATGTACACGGTGGTCGACGGCATCGGTCTGCGTTTTTCGGGAAATCCGTGGAGCTACGTCGTTTGGCTGTTCCTCTTTCAGCCAGTCCCGTTTCTTCTATTTTTCATTTTCTCTGGGCCCAGCGGCTTTATCCGACACTTCAAGCGCCGCTGGCGCGTTGGCGCGATCGTCGGCCTGTGCACCTTTACCTCGTACGGCCTGGCGCTTTACGCGATGGCCTATATTCCGATCGCGCTCGTCGCCGCGCTGCGCGAGACCTCGGTTATTTTCGGCGCGATCATCGCGGCGCTGTTCTTGGGCGAGCGCTTCGGCCCGGTTCGCTACGCGGCCGCCGCTCTGGTCACAGCCGGCGCGGTAGCGATGAAGATCCTGTGAGAAGCGTCGACAGAGGGTAATTTCTCCGGTATGAGTACCGCATGCTGAAAGACAAAGTCGTCGTTGTCACAGGCGGGGCCAAAGGCATCGGCCGCTACATCGCGCACGGCTTCGCGCGCGAGGGAGCGAAGCTCGCGATCGGCGATATCGATCTCGAGCGCATGAAGCAGACCGAAGCCGAGCTGCGAGAGATCGGCGCCGACCCGCTCGCGCTGAAGCTCGACGTGCGCGACGAAAACGAAGTCCGCTCGTTTATGAAAGCGACGGCCGATCGCTTCGGCGCGATCGATGTGTTGGTCAACAACGCCGGCGTCGTCACGCACTTCGGCTGGGGCGTGCCGCGCTGGCCGATGGTGCGCGACATGGAAAAAGATTTTTGGGACAAGGTGATGCAGACGAACCTGGGCGGCACGTTCCTCTGCACGAAGCACGCACTCCCGTACATGCAGGAGCGCCGCTCCGGCCACATTATCAATTTGTACGGCGGCAGTCCGCCGAAGACGCTGGGCTCGTGCGTCTACTCCGTCTCGAAGGACGCCATCCGGACCTTCACGCGCTTCGTCGCCGAGGAAGTGCGCGAAGATAACATCTGCGTCGTTTCGGTCTCCCCCGGCGGCGCGATCGCGACCGAGGACGCGCCCGAGGCGGTGCGCAGGATAATGCCGGGACCGGATTCGGCGGGCAATCGCTTCATTCTCGCGGCGGAAGCCGGGATGGAGCTTTCGGGGCAGCGCCTGACGCTTAAAGACGGCCGGCTGGAAGTCGACGCGCGGGGCTGAAACGTACTACGGCACCAGCACCGTCTTCAACTTCGCCACCATCGCCTGGTCGAGCTTGAAAAGCTCGCCGACGATCTTCTCGATCTCTTCCCCGCTCACCGCCTCGATGTCGAGGTTGCCCTTCTTCGCTTCGGCGAGGAACTCGGAATCTTTCAGCGTATCAGCGAAAGCTTTTCGCAATGTCTGCACGCGGTCTTTCGGCGTTCCCGGCGGCAGAAAATAAGGCCGCGTGATCGTCGCCGTGTCGTGAACGCCGGTTTTCAGAAGCTGCTTCGCCTCGGCGGTCTTGGCGTAGTCGATCGCCACCGGCACATTGGGCAGCTCGGCGTGCTTTTTCGGCATCGCCAGTACGACTACGTTCGCGTCGCCCGAATCGATGCCCTGCCGCCACATCGTCTTCATCGATTCCCATGCCCAGCAGCCGCCGGCGAGCTCGCCGGCCTCGGCGGCGAGCTTGATCTCCGAAGTGCCTTTGTACGGCTCGACGACGCGGATCGGCAGGTTGAGCGCCGCTTGCAGCACGCGCGGGACGTCG
>JAJPJQ010000007.1 GCA_021324155.1 Pseudomonadota bacterium | reverse complement strand
GAGAACCTCCATCCGAGGGACTTTTACCGCCAGTTCGACCGCCGCGCCGAAGAGGACGACAACTTTGTTGTTTCCGAAGCTCCCTACCGCATTCGCGAGCAGCTACGCGACGTCCTGTGGGCCGAGTGCGACACCGCGAAGAGCCGCGCTTTAGAAACCTACACGAAGCTCTTCATCGATCATCACCTCGCCGAGCTCGATCAGGACCGGATGTATTACCTCGGCAAGATAGCCGACGCCGCCAGCGGACCAGGACCGCGAGCGGTATGTGACCGCCTTAATCGGCCGGCTTAAGCTCTCCGGCGACGTCGGACTTCTGCACAAAGACGATGCCGACCGGTTGATCGAGAACATCCCGAGCGACCTCGACATCTTCAGCTTCAATCGCGAGTTTAGACCACTCCTATCGCGACTACTTCCCAAACCCGTTGGAGGCCTAATCATGACCGAGCTCTACATCCGTGCCAACATCCGCTTCGCAAAGCCGAAGCATGTGAAGCTCGCCGGCGAGGCGAGACGCGTCATGCAGACCGCCGATCCGAGCCTCGACGTCGAGGATCATCTCCGGCGGCTCGACGCCGTTCTCCCGTGCCCCGGCGGTGCGGAGAAGCGCGCCGAGTGTTTGTTCGACACGCGCAAGTGGCGGCTCGAAGACGCGAAGGAATTGCTCATCAAACAGTTTTTAAGCGGGACTAGCGGCTCACCGGTGTGAGAATCGTCCACTAAACAAAATTGTGCGTCACACCGAGACAGACTGCGACATTCTCGTGCGGATTTTTCTTGACGAATATTCGATTGTGCAAAACACTTAAAGCCAGAGTAGAACATGCTGAAGAACTCAATAGGGATCTTGAAGCTCTAGGAGAGAAGCCTTTTTATAGGATCGATCCAGATGCCTACAAGGCATTAGAGGCTTGCCGAATCATCCACAAGATTAAACGAATAAATATTATTCATGGCTTCAGAGAGCCTATGGCTTGCTGCTGGGCTTCGCCGTCTTGCTCAGAGCTCCCATTGCGATTCCGTATAATGCACGAATTCTTTTGCATTTTACGGCCTATGCCGTTGTAACCGCCACACACGTCATCATTGCGTATCGTGGATCCAAGCCAATCGGCAAAAAGTTTTATTTTTTAGGATTGTTATGCGCAGCAAATCTTGTCGCTTACATATTGGATGTTGGTCTTGAAGTCCCATCGACCTTTTCTCGCAATATCGCTTCTCCAGGAGTTTTTGCTCCTTCTTATCGCGCTTTTCGTAACCTTCTCCTTCAAGGACACCTTTTTGGTATGGAGAAAAAGCTGGCGCGGGGTCACTTATCTTTGGAATGTTTCTTTTAGCTCTCTGCATGGTGATGGGTTATGGCTTTCTCTTGCTCGTAAGATTCGCGGTAACCCTTGTCCGCCTATTTGCCTACGCCAGGTGTCTTGGGTTATCTCGGCTTATCGCCAGCCGAAAAGCCCAAGCTGGTGAAGCTTGCCGGCGAGGCGCGTCATACCGACCGCCGATCGAGCCTCGTCGTCGAGGATCATCTCCGGCGCCTCGACGCGGTCCTCCGCTGCTCGGGCCGTGCGGAGAAGCGCGCCGAGTGCCTGTTCGATACGCGCAAATGGCGGATCGAAGACGCGCGGGAAATCCTGATCAAAAGATTTTTAGCCGGAATCGGCGGCGCGCCGGCGTGAAGATCATCCCCCCTAAATCAAGATTATGCGTCACACTGCGACACACCGCGCCATCTTCACGCGAATTTTTCTTGACGAATATTCGATTTAGGTTCACTATTACCATCAAGCTAGAAATCATTCCGGCGGCCGCGCGAGCACAGCGAAGCGCGGCTCCATTCAACTCCTCTTTTTAAACTCTTCTTCCGGGCAGCTCCTTTTCGGAGTCCGGTGACGGCATCGAAAGCGATGCCGCTGCGCGCGCGCAGCGCGCTAGGTGCGGTCCCTTTAAAGGGCCAGCCGACATCGGCGGTTCCTGGCTCCCGCCAACGACCAGGAAACAAACCGAAAGGAGCATTCCATGCATCTCTTCCGATTTATCGCGCTCATCGTCGCCGATTTTCTCGGCTACGTGACGTGGAAATTCCGCGAGCAGCGCGGGTCGATCAGCTTCGACCAAGCGACGGCGCGCGCATTCCACGCGACGCTTTCCACACTGTATCAGCAGGAGAAATCGCTGTTGGAAAATCAGCTCACGTCGGTGCACCGCGGCGTCAAAGGCGAGAAGGATTCCTTCGACCGCCTGGGCCCCGTGATCGCGACCGACATCGCCGATCGCCACGGCGACACGCAGTATCTCAACCCCAAGCACTCCAAGCGCTGGGACATTCTCGTGCCTTCGGAAGCGGCCGTTCTCCTGGATAAAGAGGACGAGATCCGCGCGCTCATCAATCCGACGAGCGAGTACACCAAGACGATCGCGGCGGCGCTCGGGCGGCGCGCCGACAAGCACGTCATCAATGCGGCGGTCGGCGTCGCGCTCGAAGGGCAGATCGACCAGACCGGCGGCCTCACTTCCGTCTCGCTGCCGGCCGGGCAGCAGATCGCGCTCGGCAGCTCGCCGAACGACGTCTTCACGCTCGCGAAAGTGCAGCAGGCCTCGGCGATTCTCTCCAAGGCCGGCGTGCCGAACAATCCCAAGAGCCGGATCATGCTCTATTCGCCCGGCCAGGAGCAGGCGCTGCTCAACATTACCCAAGCGGCGTCCTCGGACTTCACCAAGAACAAGCTCTACGACACGGGCAGCATGAACGGCCTCTCGTGGATGGGCTTCACCTGGATCGAGATCCCGGACGTGAAGGACGAGAGCGGCGCGACGCTGTCGACGATGCTGCCGATTGTGAGCACGACGCGCACATGCATCGCGCTCGCGACCGACGCGGTCGGTCTCTCGATCGGCCTCAATGTCCAGAGCTTCATGGACGTGCTGCCGCACAAGCATCACGCGCTGCAGGTCCGCGCCGAGATCATGATGGCGGCGGTGCGCAAGTGGGACACCGGCGTCGTCTCGATCGCGACGCTCGAACAGTAATCCGACGAAAGGAGGTTAAAAGCATATGGCAGGTCCATTTTTCACGACACAGCTCACCAATGTGAACGCGCAGACCGTGCTCCAGCCGGGGCAAGGCGGCGGGGACGGATTTATCATCCCGTGGAACTACACGACCGCGGGCGGCGGCGGTCCAGCGGTTGGCGAGATCGTGTATCTCAACAACATTCCCGAAGGGTTTTATCTGGCGGGCATTCACATCAACATTGATGCGATGGGCACTTCGACGACTGTGGACATTGGCGATGATGACGATCCCGATCGCTACGTCGCCGGCGCGAGCGTCAACAGCCCGACGTTTGGCTTCCTGTCGATTGTTCTGGCCACAGGTTATCTGTTCCGGAACGACAAACCCCGGCAGCTGAGAGCCACGGCGCAGGGCGCGACTTGGGGCGCCTCGAAGAAGTTTTTCGGCTTCGCGCTCGGGTTCAAGGACGCGTAACTAAAATGGCGTGAGGCGGCGGGCGCGCGGCGCGAGGAAGAGTTCTTTCTCATGCCTCACGCCTCGCCCCTCGTGCCTGGAGGAATCGAATCATGGCGGCTTTTTCATCGATCGACGCCGCGCATTCGCGCGCAGTCGCGAAAACCCAGGACGGCACCTGGATCGAGGCATTCGCGGCGCGCGGCAAGGACGGGACGATCGGCGTCTATGTTCTGAGGCCGATGTTCAACGTCAGCGGCTTCACCGCGGGGGGGCAGAACAAGCAGGGCTCTTGGGACTTTTTGACCGACGACGCGGCGATCTGAGCTCGGGAAAAAAACAAGAAAGGAAGAGAGCAATGAGCGACGAAAGCAAGGAAGCCGCGGCGGAAATTCCCGCCGACGAGGTGCTTCGCGGACTGCAGAATTTTCAATCGTGGGCTTACGCCGTGGCTTCGGCGCTTCCCTACGCGACGGCGCTCGTCTCCCAATATCGAGAGGCGAAGCGTGAAATGGCCGAGATCGTCCGCGTCAGGGAAACTCACCTCGCCGATCTCGAAAGGGCCATCGCGGAGCGGGAGCCGGCGCACCTCAAGCGCGTGGCGGAATTGGACGCGGATTACGAGCGCAGGAGGAAAGCGGCCGAGGAAGCGCTGCAACGAGCCGAGCGCGCGAGCGCCGACAAAGCGGCGGAGGCGGAGGCTAAGGAGAAACGCAACCGGGAGCTGGAAGAAGCTTATGAAAACTTCAAGAAAGAACATGGCCTCGCGTAAGCTATTCATTGCGCTTCTGCTCTTCGCGATCTGCGGTGAGCTTTATCGAGCTACGCCGGCGCTCGCGGCGGAAAAGATCCCCGAGACGAGCCAAGCGCCGGTGCGCTTCGCCGGCTCCGACGGGCGGCCCGCGTACCCGGCCGATGCGGATACGAACACGCTGAGCGTACGGTGCAAGACGGCGGACGGCTCGACGTTCGAGAGCTGCGCGGGCGCCGGCGGCGGAGGCGGCGCTGGGACAGAGTACACCGAGGATGCCGTTCCGCCGGCGAACCCGATCGGCCGCGCGATCTCCTGCCGCCGTCGCGATGCGCTCGCGGCCGAGACGGATAACGACGGGGATTGGGTCACCGGCAATTGCACGAACAAGGGCGAGCTGTACGTCAAACACCCCGACCCGATCTCCGCGAGCCAATCCGGCGCCTGGAACATTAACAACGTCTCGGGCAGCGTCTCGCTTCCTACGGGCGCGGCGACCGAAGCCACGCTCGCAGGCATCAAGACCGGCACGGACAAGATTCCGAACTCGCCGGCGACCGACCGCACCACGGCGGCCGGACCGTTCGCGACGAGACTCTCCGACGGGTCGGGCTTCTACAAGGCGACGACGCCGAGCGACACGCAGCCGATTTCGGCCGCAACGCTGCCGCTGCCGAGCGGCGCGGCGACCGCCGCGAACCAATCGACAGGGAATGCTTCGCTTGCGTCGATCGACGGCAAGATTACGGCCGTCAATACCGGCGCGGTAACGATCAGCAGCGCGCTTCCTGGCGGCTCGAACACAATCGGCAATGTGGGCGGACTGCCGGTCACTTCAGGCGGAATTACTTTCTGCCGCACAGTCGCTGCGGCGTCGACCAACGCGACGAACTGCAAGGCCTCGGCCGGCCAGGTCTACGGCGTGTGGGTGAGCAACGTCAACGCCGCGGCGCGTTACGTCCATCTTTACAACAATTCCGGGACGCCGACCTGCAACGCCTCGATCGTCGCGACGTTTATCGTCCCCGGAAATACCGCAGGCGCCGGTACGAATATCCCGATAGACATCGGCGCGGCCTTCGGCACCGGCGTCGCGATTTGCTTTACGTCCGCGATCGACGGAACCGGGAACGTCTCAGCGAATGATGGCGTTGTGATGGTCGGGTACAAATGACGGGACCAATGCGAAAGCTCTATCTATCTTTGGTTTGCGCGCTCTTTTTCATGTGCGCGCCGCAATCCGTCCGCGCGGATATTTCGACGGGCTTGATGCTCTGGTGGAAGTTCGATGAGGGCAGCGGCACAAGTGCGGCCGACAGCGCGGGCAGCAACACCGGCACGCTTTCGGGCGGCCCGCCGACCTGGGTTGCCGGCAAAGTCGGCTCCAGTGCTCTTAACTTCAACGGCTCCAACGATGTTGTTACGGACGGAACGAATACGGCGTTTAATTTTGCCGGCGGGAATAGCTTTTCGATAGCGGCTTGGGTGAAACCGGCGAGCATTTCGGGTTTTCTAACCCTGGTATCGCGAGAGGATGGATCGGGAGGGTGGGTTCTTTACAACAGCGGAACAGGCGGTGGCGGCGACCATCTCACGTTTACGAAAATCGGCGTGACGGACATTGACTTGGGATTCGCCTTGTCTAGCGGCGGGACATGGCAGCACGTTGTGCTCACCTACGCCGCCGGCGCCTGGGTTCTATACGTAGACAACACGCCGCGGGGATCTGGCACGGAAAACAGCAGTATCAACTCGGCGGCTGCCGCATCGTTGAGGACCGGAGCTACTACCTTCGGCGAAAATTATTTCGGCCAGCTCGACGAAGTGAGGATCTACAACCGCGCGCTCAGCTCCGGCGACGTGACAGAGCTTTTTAATTTCACGGGCGGAGGCGGTGCGACGTGCGCGCGAAATCTTTCAACTTTGGGAGTGGGGTGCTGACATGAGAAAAATGTTCCTTTTTCTTTGTCTTTTCGCCGCTGCGCCGGGATGGTCCGCGACGCTCACCTGGAAAGACAACAGCGGCTTGATGCCGGGCTGCTCGGCATCGGGCCCATGCGATGCAGAGGACGGCTTCGCGATCCAGAAGCTCCCGGCAGGCGCGTCGGCTTTCACCGAAATCGACCGCGTTGGCGCGAACGTCACAACCTATGTCGACAAGGCCGCCGAGGCCGGCGACTGCTACCGGGTGGAGGCTTTCAACGTCGCCGGGGTCTCCGGATTTACCAACGTCGCCTGCCTGCCGCTCCGGCCGAAAGACCCATCCGAATTAAAACTCACGATGGAGCTCAGCGGCACTTTTAGAAACGATCGCGTCCTGGCGACAAGCTCCGAGGGATATCAGCTCGCCGCCGTCATCAAAAAACGCCGGTTCACCGGCACGCTGGGAGACAAGCGATGAACGCAACCGATATCTGCAACGTCGCGCTGGGCATGATCGGCCAGAATTTCATTACCGCGCTCGACGACGGCACGCATACGGCGAACCAGTGCAAGCTCTTCTTCGAGCCAGCGCGCGACGCTTGCCTCCGCGACCATTTATGGAACTTCGCTCAGAAACGCGCGATCCTCGCGCAGACCACGGCGCCGGCGGCGCAATGGTCGTACGCGTATCAGCTGCCGGCCGACTGCCTGCGCATGATCGCGTTGAACGCCGAGGCGGGACTCGAGTGGGCAGTGGAAGGACGGACGGTCGTTGCCGACGCGCCGAGCGCAACCATTCTCTATGTCGCCAAAGTCGACGACGTGAACCTCTGGGACGCTCTCTTCATCGATGCGTTCACGGTCTTGCTCGCGTCGAAGCTCGCGTTGGCTGTGGCGCACGACGCGGCTTATTCCACCGAGCTGTTGAAGCTTTATAACCTGCGCCTCGCGGACGCAAAAGCGGTCGATGGCCAGGAGCAGGGCGTACCCGACCCGCTCGGCGCGCCCGATCTGATCGAAGTCAGAGATTAGGAAACAGGGGTCGCCATCGGGGTAAACCCCATGGCAATTCCGAAGCCAATCCCAAATCCCTAATTCCCAAACCCCAGAGATTTTATGGCTAAAGCGCGAGTGCTGCGAACCAATTTCACCGCCGGCGAGCTCTCGCCGCGGCTCGAAGGCCGTCCCGATCTGGCGAAATATTTCAACGGCGCGGCAACGCTGGAGAATTACCTCGTCTATCCGCAGGGCGGCGTATACCGCGCGCCGGGCAGCCGTTTCGTAAAAGAGGTGAAAGACTCGACGAAAAAAACACGTCTCATTCCCTTTATCGTCAACCGCACCACGGCGTATGTCTGCGAGTTCGGCCATCAATACATCCGCTTCTACAAGAACGGCGCGCGCATCGAGAGCCCGCCGGGAACGCCGGTCGAAATATCTTCGCCTTTTAACGAGACGGATCTTTTTCAGATCCAGTTCGTCCAGTCGGTCGACGTGCTCTTTCTCGATCATCCGCTGTATCAGACGCGGAAGCTTTCGCATGTTTCCGACACGTCATGGGCGCTCACGACGCTCGCGCTGCGGCCGCCGCCGTCGTTCGAGGATCTGACCGATCTCAACGCCGGCGGCGGCACCTCGACGCTCGCGCGCACGGCCGACATCGGCACCGGCGTCAATTTCACGATCGCGGGCGCCGCCCGCTTCTTCGACGGCGACGTCGGTCGGCAAATCATCTCGGGCGCGGGGCGCGCCGTGATTACCGGACTCGGCGGCGCTTCGCCGAACACGGTCGCCGTCTGCGATATTCTCGACAGCTTCGCCGGCCAGGCGGCGCCGCTTCCCGCCGGATCGTGGTTTTTGAACCTCTCGCCGCAGAGCGCGATCGACACGGTCAGCAAATCAAAACCTATCGGAACCCAGGTCACGATCAACTTTAAGAACAGCGTTGGCGGCGCGGCCCAGGATACGCTCAGGACCGGGGGATCGCCGACCACGGGTCCCGAGATCGGAAAATTCATCAAAGTCCTGGGCGGTGTTATCGAGATTCAATCCGTCAGCTCGACGAGTCAATGCAAAGGCATTATCCGCGCGTCGCTTGCGAAAGCGGACAAGACGAAGAACCCGACCGGCGTCGAGGCGGGCGATTGGACGCTCAATCAGCTTTCGTGGACAGCCGCGAAAGGCTGGCCCTCTGCGCCGATGTTTTTTCAAGGCAGACTCTTCCACGGCGGGAGCGGAATCGCGCAGCCGACGACCTTTTGGGGCAGCGCGAGCGACGACTACGAGAACTACGGCGTCGGCGCGCTTGCCGACGACGCGCTCGAATACACGATCGCCTCCAGGCAGTTCAACAAAATCCAATGGCTACTCGATTTGGGTCCGCTGCTCGTCGGCACGCTCGGAAGCGTCTTTTCCGCCAAGGCCGCCGGCAACGATCAGGTACTGGGCGGCGACGTGACACCGTTCGTCCGAGCGACAAACACGCCCGGCGCCGCACCGATTCAACCGGTGACGGTCGGCACGCGTGCGGTCTACGTCGACGCGAGCCAGACCCGCGCGATCGATTTAGGCTACAGCTTCAACGACGATACGCTCACCGGCGAAGATTTGACGCTGCTCGCCGACCATATCGCCGGTGCGGGCTTCACGCAGGAGCAGATCGCCTACGCCCGCAACCCGAACAGCATCATGTATTTCATCCGCGGCGACGGCCAGCTCGCCTGTCTAACCTACTACCGGGTGCCGGAAAACGTCGTCGCGTGGGCGCGCCGAACGACGGACGGAGCCTTCGAGAGCGTCTGCGCGATCCCGCATCCCGACGGCAACCGGGATCAGGTCTGGACGATCGTCAATCGGACGGTGAACGGCACGACGAAGCGGTACGTCGAATACTTCGAGGACAGCGCGGCGGAATTCGTTGCGAAAGGTTTTTGGGCCTCCTCGACTACCTACATCCTGAACGACGTTATCTTCTTCGGCAGTGCAATTTATGTGTCGCTGCAAAACGGCAACCAGAATCATCAACCCGATGTATCTCCGGCATTCTGGAGAATCGCGCGCGCCTGGAGCGATCTGCATACCGACTGCGCGTTCGTCTACACCGGCGCGGCGGCGACGAATGTCACCGGTCTCGCTTATCTGGAAGGCAAAACCGTCGACGTGATCGCCGACGGAGCTTACAAGGGCACGCGCTTGATCACCGGCGGAACGTTCACTCAGCCGCTGGCGGAATCCGCAGCGCAAATTGAAATCGGCCTTCACTACGACTCCAAGCTCGTCACGATGCGTCCCGCGCTGCAGGATTCGATGATCGAAGGCACGCAGAAGATGTGGGATCGGCTAACGGTGCGGCTTCTCAAGTCGATCGGCTGCCGCGTCAACGGTCAGGAAACGCTCGCCAACGTCGGCGGCGAAGCGATGGATGCGGCGCCGGTGCTTTTTACCGGCGACAAGCCGGTGGCCGGTGTCGGCTGGGACGATCAAGGCCGGATCACGATCGAGCAGAGGTTACCGTATCCGCAGATCGTGCTCGCCGTGTACGGGCGACTGAATCTCGGGAATCTGGATTAATGATGGCGTCGCCGCCGCGAATCGTGAAATTCGAGATCGGCCATCTGCGCGCCGTCAACTGGCGCGAGGATCCTCGCGGCGAACGGCGTGAGCATCTCGAGAGCGGAATCGTTCTGATGCAGCGATTTCCATATCTGGCCTACAGCGCAGTCGCGGGCGAAACGCTCTTGGGATCCGCTGGCGTGATCGATTGCGGCGACGGCGTCGGCTATGCATTCGTCGTGGTCGGGCCCGAGATCGAAAAATACAAGCTGTGGTTTCACCGCAACGTGCGCGACTACCTTCGAGCGATCCTCCGCGTGTACGGACTAAAACGGCTTCAGACGGAAGCGCTCAAGTGCTCCAAACGCAACCGAGAATGGCTGGAAGTTTTAGGTTTCAAAGCGAGGCCATTTATTATTTACGAGTTGGACGTCCAATGAGAATACACGAAAAACTTGTCATTGATATGGAGACCGGCCGTGTTGTCGAGGAAAGCGGCTCCGAGTACGAAGGTCGGCTCGCGCGATGCGACGCTTTCGTCACACCGCTCGTCGCTGCTCTCGTCGGCACGGCAGAGTCAATGGCCATCCCCGCCGAAGTCGCCGCCGGCGCCGACATCGCGATGGGCGGACTCGGACTAGGCGCCGCCGCCACACCGACGATGACCGCGGCGACCTCGGGGCTGATCGGCGAGGCCGGGCAGATCACGGCCGGCGGCTTGTTGAAAGCTGGTCTCGCCGCCGCGTCCCTGGCCACCGGCATTGCCGGCAAAGTGTCGGCGGCGAATCAAGCCGAGGCGCAGGGACAAGTGCTCGAGCAGCAGGCGAAAGCCGCCGAGCAGCGTCAGATCCAGCGCGATCAAACGCTGCTTTCGAGACAGCACGCAGTCGCGGCGGCTTCGGGATTGAACGCGAGCTCCGGGTCACCGCTCGCCTCCACGATCGACACGACGCGCGATCTCGCAGTCAACGCCGCGAGCGCGCGACGCACGGGGGAGATGCAGGCATGGTCGCGGCGCATGGAAGCGCAGGGTTACTACGATCAAATCCCCGGGCTTGTGGCCGACGACCTGCTGAAGCTCCGGCCGACGGTTCTCAGCTCGTTTATGTCTCGTTAGGAGGAAAAAATGAAGCAATGGATTCCGCTGCTCTTACTTCTTTTTCTGCTTACGCCCGGCCGCAGTCCGGCGATCGTCGATCTCTCGCCGGCGCGGAATGACTATTATCCCACGAATGGAACGATCGCGGCGTTTCCCTACACATTTCGCGTTCTAGACAAGGCGCATTTAGAGGTGGTCGACATCGACGCGAGCGGCGCCGAGACCGTCAAAACCGTCGATACGGATTACACTGTGGACGGCATCGGCAATGCGTCCGGAGGGAACGTGACGTTTTCCTCCCCGCCGGCGAGCGGCCACAGAGTCGTTATCCTGAGAAAGCAGCCGATCCAGCAGTCGAGCGACTATATTATGAACGAAGGTTTTCCTTCCGATCGCGTGGAGAAAGATCTCGACAAGCAGGCGATGGTCGATCAGATGCAAAACGAGCAGCTCGGACGAGCGGTCAAGCTGCCGAAGCGCTCGACGATGACCGACGTAACGATCTCGCCGCCTTCGGAATGCAATTTGAGCACGACGCGCTTTCTCGCATGGAAGACTGACGGCAGCAGCATCGAATGCGTGGCGGTACCGGCAGGGCCGACGGGGCCGACCGGGCCGGTAGGCCCCGGAGCGCCCGGCATGAGCGAGGCGGAGCTGCAGTCCGGATCGGCGCTGGCCTGCGCCGACAGCGGCTCGACGGATAGCTACGCGTGTAATCTGACGCCGGCGCTCGGCTCGTACGCTACCGGCATGGTGATCTTCTTGAAAGCGAACACAGCGAATACGGGCGCAGCGACGATCAACATCAACAGTCTCGGCATTAAAAGCATCACCAAGAACAAAGGTGTCGCGCTCGCGGACAACGACATCAAAGCAGGCCAGTGGATCCCGCTGATTTATGACGGTACCAACTTCGAGATCTTCAACGGCATCCCGAACAACGTGGCCGCCGGAGGCGGCGTCACCGTACTCGACCAGACCGCCACCGATGTCACCGTCGGCAACACGACCACGGAAACGACGGTATATACGTTTTCAGTTCCGGGCGGGACGTTGGGGACGAAAGGGAAGTTAAGGCTGACGCTGCATCTTCGCGCAAAACAACATGGGGTTAATGATGGCACTACTTTTACACTTCGCTTCAAATATGGTTCGACGACTGTGATGAGTATCGCCGGGATTGATCCAGCTTTTCAAACATTTATTGAATACATTATTAGCTTCGAACTTATGGGCGACACGACTATAAATTCACAATTAGCAAAAACATACGTATTCGGATCAGGATCAATCGGCAGAGGTGTTTCCGCTGAAGATTCATCTCTTCCAAAAAATTTGGCAGTTACTTTTCAGTGGTCTATTAGTGGCGGAGCAAGCCAAGCGGCCGTCGTAGAGCATGCGACGTTGGAACAGGTAAAGTGACAATTAATTTAACGTTGCTGAATATGGCAAAAGTTTCGGGGGCCACTCGTCGTTACCAACGTTTAGCAGCCAGATTTTTCGGTCTTTGAAATATTCGACTAATTTCTGGTTTTCGGCCGGATCCATCTCGCGGGCCCAAACAACGTTTGAGTTATCGATGTCGGCTCCATTGTAAACCCACTCTTGATAAGGATCGTGATTGGGCCCGTATCGTACAATGATAAGATGGCGTCCTTTACGGTTTAACTCCTTGTTGATGCGGACACGCTCGAAATGCCAACTCGGATCACGGTCGTTAAGTTTATCAACAAACGCAGCGGCGAAATAAGCTGAAAAAGAAAGTACAATCACAAAAATCACCGATCCTAGTAGAAATCGCCCTAGTTGAACTTTCCGCCATCGCCATAATCGTAGACTTCGCGCGCTTTGAAGAGAAAGAACAATGACGATGCCGGTGATCGGGGGAGCGAAATGGGCACCGCCCCACGTGAGGACAAGCAGACCGCCCACAAAGAGCGCCAATGTCGTAATAGCAAAGCGCGTCCAATAATTGCAGACAATCCAGGGCAACGCGATAAGCGGGATCACCAACGAGAACCGAAAAGACCGCATACCGTCGTAGAATAGCCAAAGCGTCCTGAGCTTATGACGAAAGTCAGCGAGTAGACCCGCGAACGAAGTCTGGGACAAGTACAAGGCAAGTTCGCCCTGATAAAAGTCTCTCATGACACTGTGCCGGTAAGACGGTAGCGGATTCGGATTTTGCCAAATGAAAAAGCGGGCTAGACCATACATTGACTCGTAAACTGCGTAGGGGAATTGCACCGCCGACCCGGTTACGCACGAATTGTAGTAACCGGTCCATAATACCATCGGTAGAACGATCAGTAGAATAGGAACGACCACGCGCAGAAATGAGATTTTTAACGGTGATCTTTTCCTTGAGAACATGCAATATGACAGAAGAATCGCCGAAGGAAGAACCGCGACTAGGCCTTCATAGGGTCGGCGACTAGCCAGCAATGCGAGCCCTATTCCCATAATAATTCCATCACGGCTGCGTGGATTGCGCAGTATTCGCCGAAGCGCACCGAAGACGAGCGCGCCACCGACGACCGCGATCTGGCCGCCCCAGTAGACTTGCCCCCAGATGAGAAGCAATGCTGGATGCAATACAGTAATTAATCCGCCTAAAAAGGCGAGCCAAGCAGGTGTCCAAACGAGCAGCATCCAGTACACTGCCGCAGAGGCGAGCGCGGTACTTATCCAAACGCCGACAATCGGATGCGCGATGGCTTGACCGAGAGCTAAAATGAGACCTTGGATAGGCGGATATTTCGAGGCGTACGACGGCTGCTGAATTATATGGAAACTCTCGAAATGCATCCACATGACGTGGGTGGGATTTGTTAATCGCCCATGCGCAAAAGTGTCTGCTGAAAGAAGATAGCTGAACTCGTCGTGCACTACGGGTGCGGGAAGTCGACCAGCGAGAGATAAGGCCATGCTCAAAGCGAATGCAAGGGTGGTGAGCACTGCCATTGATGATACTCTGCGCCTACCGATTTTACCGAGCGCACGTTCGACTTGGCGTATGAACCGTAGGCCCGTTTGCCGAGATAGAAGCAATCCAGCAAATACAAAGAGGATGGCAAAAAATTCAAAACGTGGCGAAAGAGCAATGAACTCTAACATCGATATTTAATTGCTCAGAAGGTAAAAATCTCTGGGCGCGCTAGACATACAACCGCGCAATGAAATGAAGTGATCGCTCGAAGATCTGGTTTGCCGGCCAGGGATACAGACCAAGGTTCTCTTCCCAGAGACTAAGACACAGATCCAACTGCTTGAATGCCTCGAGCCATTTGGATTTTGGCCAGTAATTATATGGCAAGGGCACATGATGCCGCGCATTTCCGACCCAATCCATGAATCGAAGCGTCGGACGGGATAAAAACCCCTCTAAGGTATGATCCTTTATAATAATGCCGACGCGAGCTATCCGTGCAGCTTCTCGTAACAACATCGTTGGTTCACTCGTGTGATGAAGGCTGTCAACAAACATAACAAAATCGAACGCGCGATCTCGATATGGCAACGTACGGCCATCGAATGATGTAACAGGAATATATGTGGATTTCCTAACCAGAACATCCACACCTTTGATAATCAGTTGCGGTCGAATGCGCTTCAACACGTCCGCAACGAGCCCATCACCGCAGCCGATATCAAGGACTTCACCATTTTCTGGAATCATTCCTGCCAGTGCATGAGCAAGTACACGTGTTCGGCGTCTGTGGACGAAATTATGAAAATGTTCGATCAACTGACTTCCTGCTCATCCCCATTATGCTCACGAAAAAGCTGGAAAGAATGGTTTGAAAGCCGAGCGCCGCGAGCGTGACGCCGGGAACAACAAGTCGCATCGTATGTGCATAATTCAGAGGTCCGAAATTCGACAACCGCCAACGATCAAAGGCGATACCCATCAGTAAGAGTCCGATGAGAAGCGCAACAGATGCGATCACGAGACCTCTTTCGAGATTGACGATTCGGTAAAACCGCGACAGCCACCTGCTTTCAGGCAGAAAGCCTTCAATCACCGCAAACGTTTGGCTAAAGATGGAGAACAGAATCGCCTGATACCCGCAGAGGATCGCGAGACTTGCGAACAGCAAAGTATGCGCATCGAAGGTCGCGCCGCGAAAGATTACCGCCGGCATGGCCAGAGCGTAGCCGATCAACCCTAGGACGACCAGAACAACGCCTGGCACCAAAAAAAGCCAGCGCGGACTATACATGAGAAAAAATCGCAGCGTGCGCCAGCCGTCGCGAAAGGTCTTAAGATGCGGATCATGAGATCTACGCCCGGCAGGATGTAGCGTAATCGGAACTTCGACGATCTTCGCCTTCCGGAGGCTCGCCTTAACAATCATTTCACTGGCGAATTCCATTCCGGTGCACTGCTGGTCGAGCTTTTCGTAGAGTTCTTTGGTGAACCCGCGCATGCCGCAGTAGACATCGTTAACTGGCGCATTGAACATCCGGCGCGCCATGAAAGAAAACATGGGATTGCCCCACCAGCGATGCAGGAAGGGCATCGCTCCGGTAGACACGCTGCCGCCTCCCGCGGGCAGGCGACATCCCTGCACAACATCAGCTCCGTTGCGTAAGCGTTCGAGAAACGAGGGAATCTCACGAAAGTCGTAGCTGTCGTCGGCGTCCCCCATGATAATGAACTTACCACGAGCTGCGGCGATGCCGGCCATCAAGGTATTGCCGTATCCTCTGGCCGCGACTTCGATGACGCGGACTCCGAGCCGCGCCGCGATGGATCTGGATTCATCGGTGCTACCGTTATCGGCGACGATGATTTCGCTTTGAACACGATTCTCCGCCAGTGCAGCCTGCGCCTTCTCAATGCACGCTTGCAGTGTGTCCGCCTCGTTTAGGCAAGGAATAACGACGGAGACTTCGGGGAACGGCGCCTGATCCGCGCTCGGAGATATCTGCGATGCGGGTCTCATTGAGCGAGGTACAGCCGAAAGACTAGCCGACAGTGCGGACGGTTGTCAATTGCCATGATTTACCGGACATTTCATTTGTCGCTCGTCATCGTCAAGTGTTAAATTCTGCAAGCTAGCTGGTTCAATTCTGTTCGATGAATTATTTGAAACGTCCTCGCGCATTTTTAATAGCCTGTCTCATCGCGACCATCACGACCGCCGCCTTCCTCCCCGTTCTGTGGAACGGTTTTGTCGGTTGGGACGACTACGTCGTTTTACTTTCCAATGCCGATTATCGCGGCCTGGGCCTCAGGCAGCTAGGCTGGATGTTTACTAGTCTGATGAGCCTCTATCGTCCGCTGACTTGGATGACGTTCGGCGCCGACTACCTAATTTGGGGAATGAACCCGCACGGCTACCATGTGACGAGCCTGGTTTTCCACAGTGCGAACGCGGTACTGGTATATTTCGTCGCCGCCCGCCTGTTATCCCTCGCTGTATCCGGGGCCGACGCGGGCGCTGTTCGTTTTGCTGCGGTCTTCTCAGCCCTGTTGTTTGCGCTTCATCCGCTTCGCGTCGAGCCGGTGTCGTGGGCCTCGGGCCGTGAGAACGTCGTCGCCGGTTTTTTTATTTTCCTCTCGCTACTCTTCTACATCCGCGCCGCGGAATGGAATTCAGGCCGTAAATGGCTAATCGCCGCGTATACGGCTTACGCTTTATCGCTGCTTTCGAAAGCGTCTGGAATGACGCTTCCCCTTGTGCTGCTTGCGCTGGACTTCTATCCGCTGCGGCGATTGTCGGGAGGCCCGAGGAAGTCGTTATCGGCGCACATGGAACGCGTTTGGCTCGAAAAAATTCCTTTCTTGCTTTTGGCCGTCGCCGCAGCATTACTCTCCATCGTCGCCAAGCGCGAGGGCGGCGCGCTCGCTGACTCGAAGATCTGGGCGAATCTGCCGCGGGCACTTTACGCGATCGGCATGTATGTCTGGAAGACTGTTTTCCCCGTTAATTTGTCTCCCATTTACCCCGTTCCCGATTCAAGCGAAATCTGGGGATGGCCGCTCATCATTTTTCCAGCCATCGTCATTGGTATAACGACTGCCGCGATTATCTTAAGGCGTCGCTACCCCGCAGTCGCTACGGGCTGGTTTTGCTATGTAGCGCTCCTGCTTCCGTCGTCGGGCATCGTCAAGTACGGCCCGCAGCTCGTCGCCGATCGGTATACGTATTTGCCGGATGTCGTTCTCGCCATTTGTGCCGGCGGTGCTGCGCTGTACGTTTGGAGAAAGGCGCCGCGACAGCTTGTGCTGCCCGCGTTGATTGCGACCACGGCCGTCTTATTCTGTTTCGGCGTCCTGACCTGGAGACAAGCGCATATATGGCGCGACTCCGAAAGCCTCTTTCGCCGCGCTGTCGCCGTCGCCCCACGCTCCGTTATAGCGCATCATAATCTCGCATCCGTCTTGGTCGGAGACGGCCGGTACGAAGAGGCCGCCGCGGAATATCGACGAGCGCTCGCCATCCGCGATTATCCCGACGGTCACACGGCGCTCGCCGACCTTTTTAGCCGGCAGAATAAATTCGACGAAGCGATCCGGCATGACCGCGAGGCGATCCGGCTCGAGCCTTCGCTCCTGCAGCCGAGGCAGCATTTGGCGCTGATCTTGATTCGACAACAGCGATTCGACGAAGCGCTCGTCGAATACGCCGACGCGCTGAAGACGGACCCGACATTCGTTGAAGGCCACAATAATCTCGGCCTGCTTCTCGCACGCCGCGGCAGGATCGAAGACGCGATCGTCCACTATCGCCAGGCGATCGCCTTGAAGCCGGATTTTGCGCTCGCCTATGTGAATCTAGGCGACGCCTTGCTCATTCAGGGCAAGACCGACGAAGCCGTCACGCAGCTTCGGAAAGCGCTCGAGGTCGACCCGCAGCAGACCGCGGCGCGGCAGAGCCTCGAGAATGCGTTAGCTGCGCAAAAACGCCGCAATTAATTCGCTCCTGGCACATCGCCAGCAGCTCCGGCTGCCACAAAACCCCGAAGACGCGCGCGCCATCCGGCGGCGGTCGAAATTAATCTTTCTCTCTTTATGCGTCTCATTTCCGATACGGCGCTGGCCGCCGTGACGATCTGGCGGGAAGCGCGCGGCGAAGTCTACGAGGGAAAGCTCGCCGTCGCCGAAGTTATCCGCAATCGCATGAAAGAGCGCTACGCGAGCGATGGGACCATCGCCGGCACTGTCATGCGGCCGAAACAATTCTCGGGGTGGAACAGCAACGATCCGAATCGCATCCCGAGTCTCAAGATCGATGATGGCGACCAAGCCGTCGCCGACTGCGTGCGCGCATGGAAAGAGGCGATGGAACAAAACACGAATAGCGTCAAAGGCGCCTTGCTCTATTACGCGCCGGCGCTCGCCGCGCCGGAATGGGCGCGCGGCTGTATGGAAGCCGCGCGCATCGGCCGGCACGTCTTTCTTCGACCGAGATAAAGAAACGGAGGGATTCATGGAGAACTCGCTGCTTATGTGGCTGCTCGGGCTGGCGAACGGCCTGATTCTTTTGCTCGTCGGTATTGCTGTCCGGGGCATCACGGCGATCAACGCGAAGTTCGGCGCCGTCACCGTCGAGATCGAGAAATCGAAGACCTGGCAAGCCGGTCACGAAAAGCAGGATGACGAGCGGCATTCCCGAGCGCTCGCGCACTACACGCGTCTGGAGCAAGACATCGTGCAGCGCGACAACATCGCCGCTTTGCTCGTCGAGATCCGCGACCGCCTGCCGGAACGTTAGATCGAAACAAGGAGGCTTTATGCCAGAAGCGCTTTCAGGAAAAAGGACCTATATTATCGCAGCCGCAACGATCGCGTATGCGGTGCTCGGCTATTACACCGGGAATCTTGATTTCAACCGTGCTGTTGAAATCGTGCTGAACGGCGCCGGGCTCGCCGCACTTCGTGCCGGCGTCGCGCGAGCACAGTAACATGCCGTGGGCGATCGCCATCGCCGGTCTGCTGTTGTACGAATTCGCCGCGCTCGCGCGCGGCTGGCCGACGCTGTCTTTCATCGTATGGCGGGCAGTCAAGGCGTGGCCGTTTCTCGGCTGGCTCATCTCGCTTGTCGCCGGCGGCCTACTCGTCCACTTCGGCTGGCTGCCTGCCGGTTGCGATCCAACGAAAGGATTCTGACCATGAAAAAGTTTCGGATTTCGAGTTTCGGGTTTCGCGTAGGCGCGGGTTTCAAACCCGCTCTGTTGCTCGCCCTGCTCCCGACGCTTTCCGGCTGCGCTCTTCTGATGCCGCCGAACCCCTACACGAAGGAAGTTATCGCGGCGCTCGCGGCCGACGACGCGTCTGCCTGCGTCCGCGTGAATCTCTCCGGCGGCGGAGCGGCGGCCGCGGTCGGTCCGGGCGTCATCCCCGCGGGCGGATATGGCAGCGTCGGCTTCACGCTCGGGAGGAGCGGCCAGGGCGGCATGCAGGTCTATATCGGCGCCGACGGCTCCTGCCAGGTCCGCAGCAAGGACAAAGATTTTCTCACGCCGTCGACCGTACTCCAGTCCCTCACCATGCACGGCCTCGGCACTGGTCCTATCGCGCCGACGCCGGGGACGGCAGAATCGAAGAACGACGTAGTCCAATCACAGACACAAAAAAACGCAGCCCGTTAGAAACTTTTTACTATTTTCCACTGGTGCATTTGCTGTGCAGATGCGCGCGCTGATTGGGTTTTTAACAGATTAACCGCGCAGGCAGATGAATTCGCTTTTCCATCCGCAAAGCGGCTAAGCTATTACCCGCATGCCTTAAATGCTAAGTTTCTCCAAACTATCGGCCATGTCGAATAATAATCCGAATGCGCGTTTCGATGAAGCGCAACAAGATCTCGACCGCGCCCTCGGCTCGCAGTGAAGGAGGGCCGCATGAAGCCGCTCACCGCCAGCCTCGCTTTTCTCCTTATATTCTATGCTGCATCCCCGTCTGCGGCCCAGGTGACGACGCTCCGCGTCGGCTTCAACGGTTTTTACGGCGCGGCGCCGTTTTATTTGGGACAGGACACCGGCAGTTTTCGCAAGCAGGGCATATCGCTGGAACTGATTTTTATCGCCGGCGGCTCGATCTCGACGCAGGCACTGGTGGGAAGGAGCCTCGACATGCTTCTCACCGGCGGTCCTCCGTTTCTGAACGCCTATGTTCGCGGCGCGAAGATCAAGATTATCGGCGGCGTCACGAACATTCTCCCTTACATCCTAGTATCCGCTGCTTCGATTACGAGCGGGGAGCAGCTGCGCGGGAAAAGAATCGGCATCAGCCGCTTCGGCAGCAACACCGATTTCGTAGTGAAGCAGGCCCTCGGTATCTTGGGCCTCAACCCGCAGGATGTCTCCGTGCTCCAGATCGGCGGATCGCAGGCGCGCCTCGTGGCGCTACGCTCGGGCGCTATTCAGGCGACGGTGCTGACGCCCGAAGAGGGAATTGCAGCGCAGAAGATGGGCATGAACAAGCTCCTCGACTTCATCGCCAAGGGTGTCGAGTTCCCGCACGTCAGCGTGGTGGCGCGTGAAGACAGCCTGCAGACGCAGGCGCCGCTCGTGCGCCGTTTCATGGCCGGGTATCTCGAATCGGTACGCTATTTCAAAAACTCCCGCGACGAAGCCGTGCGTAAGATCATGACGCTCAGCAAGTCGGACGACCGCGCCACCGCCGAGCAGGCGTTCGATAATTACATCCGATCGCTACCCGACGACGGCCGACCGACGCTGAAGGGGTTGGAGGTCGTCTTGGTCGATTTCGCGCGCGAGGAGCCGAAAGCGAAAGCGCTGACCGTCGCGCAGATCGTCGATTTGAGCTTTCTCCCTTGACGGGCGAATGATCGGTATTTTCGATATTGGACCAAAGTCCAGTACAATGCCGCGTCCGGTCGGTCATCTAAAACGAGTTTGCGAAAACAGCGATGGCCAAGCTGACATTCTTGATTATCTATCGTTTGCTTTGCAGGTTTAGCGATCGCTGTCGCGCTCCGCATCGGCCGGCGCGCATTCCGGGATCGTTGACGGCTACGGCTGCCATCGCGGATCGGACAAAATCAGCTACCATTGCCACAGCGGCCAATTCTCCGGCCGGACGTTCAAGTCCAAGGAGGATTTCCTGCGCGAGTTGCGCGGCGCTCCTTCGCCGCGCCTCGCGCCGAAAAATAATCCGCCCCAGCTGGCAAAAAAGACCGATGAATAAACTCTGCCGATGCGCGGTCCATTTCTTGTGGGCGTCCGCTGGCGCATTGTACTCATCGGAACATGCTCCATTGTATTCTGTTGGATTAATTGCAATTGAATTAGTAGAATGGCGGCCGCGGCTGGGCTGGTAAAGCCGATATTGCGTGGTATTACAGCAAGGTGGCGCGTGTGGCATTGAACATGGAACAATATCTGCTCGGCTGCAGATCGTCGATCGACAAGGCGCTGGAACGTTATCTCAATCGTGGCGGCGACGGCTCGTCGATCCTTCATCAAGCGATCTGCTACAGCGCCTTGGACGCGGGCAAGAGGTTCCGTCCTACTTTAACGCTGGCGGTCGGCGAGCTCTTCGGCGCGAAACGGCGCGCGCTCCTGCCGTTTGCGTGCGCCGTCGAGCTGATTCATTGCTACTCGCTCATTCACGACGACCTCCCGGCGATGGATAACGACGATTTGCGGCGGGGAAAACCTTCCTGCCACAAGCGCTTCGGCGAAGCCATAGCTCTGCTCGCGGGAGACGCGCTGCTCACCGAGGCGTTTTTTATCATGTCCGATCCTAAAGCCACGCGTCTTGTCGGCGGCCCTGTGATCGCGAAGCTCATTCGCGAGGTCTCGGACGCCGCGGGCATCCGCGGAATGATCGGCGGACAAACGACGGAGCTCGAGTTGGCCAAGCGCAAGGTGACGCCGGCCGTTCTCGAAAACCTCGATCGTTTGAAGACGGGAGCGTTAATTTCGACGGCGGCGCGCGTCGGCGCGATCATCGGCGGAGCGGGGAACAAAGATCTCGAGCGCGTGACGCGCTATGCGCAGGCATTGGGGCTGGCGTTTCAGATCACCGACGATATTTTAGACGGCCACGAAGTTTCCAGTGACAACGGCAAAGGCACGGTCAATTATTTATCCGTGATGGATCCGGCGAAAGCTCGGGAGCGCGTTCAAGCTCTATTAAATGATTGTTTAAGGGAGTTGCGGCCGTACGGCCGCGCGGCTGAGTCTCTGCGAGAGCTGGCGCGCTTCGTTGCTTCGAGAACTGACGACGGTGCAGGAAACGATGCAAGAAGCGTCGTCGCTTCGATGACCGGCTTCGACGGCCTGCAGCCGCACGACGCCGCGACGCAACGTCGTCACGCATGACACCCATGACCTTCAGCGAAAGCCGATCCATTTCTAAAAATGGCGCTCATACCGTCGAGTCGGCGCGGGTCCAACCACGAGAGTTCGCGCAAAGCGACGATGACTTTCAATCGGCGATGCTGGAAGGCGTTTCCCGCACGTTCGCGTTGACGATTCCGCAGCTTCCGCCTGATCTCTGCCGAGTGGTGTCCAACGCCTATCTGCTTTGCCGCATCGTTGATACGATCGAGGACGAGCCGGAGGTCAGCGCCGACGGCAAGGAATATTTCTGTCGCCAATTTTTGCGCGCGTTCGACGACGCCGGATGCGCCGAAAGTTTTGCTCTGCAACTCGGCGCGGCGCTCTCGACCCGGACGCTGCTCGCCGAACACGAACTGATCCGCAACGTCCCGCGGGTCATTTCAATCACCCAAAGTTTTTCGGTTCCTCGGCGCGAAGCACTCCGGCAATGTGTCCGGACGATGGCGCGAGGGATGGCGGATTTCCAGCTGAACGGCGCAAAGCACGGGCTCAAAAACATGGAGGAGCTCGATCGATACTGCTACTTCGTCGCCGGCGTCGTGGGCCAAATGTTGACGCGCCTGTTTTGTTTACATTCGGAGCGGATCGCAGAACGTCGCGAGGCGCTGATGCCGCTGGCGGTCTCTTTCGGCCAGGGGCTGCAGATGACGAACATCTTGAAGGATGTTTGGGAAGACTACGAGGCAGGCGCATGCTGGCTGCCGCGGGAGATTTTCGCCGCGGAAGGCTGTGATCTGGCGGAGCTGCCGGCGGCGAGAAACCGCCGGGGCTTCGAGCGGGGCGTTCGCCGTCTTATAGGAATCTCACAGGGACATTTGCGCAACGCCGTGGCGTATTCGTTGCTCATTCCTAAAGAGGAGACCGGGATACGTAAGTTCTGCCTCTGGGCCGTCGGCCTGGCCGTTTTGACCCTACGGAAGATCAATCATCACCTCGATTATACGGACGGCAATCAGGTGAAAATATCGCGACTCAGCGTGAAGGGAACGATTCTCGCAACCGGGTTGACGCTGCAAAACGACGGGCTGCTCACGCTTCTTTTCTCTCTCGCGGCGCGAGGCCTGCCTTCGGCGCCCGCTACGACTCTGCAGTCTGCAGTCGCGGCGAGCGACTCAACAAACGGAACGTACTAGCATCGCCGGAATACCCGCCGCATACCCAACGTGACCGTCGGAAATCCGCTCGAGCTGGAGCAAGCGATCCGCCGCGCCGCCGATATGCTCATCGGCTTGCAGCGCGCGGACGGCTGCTGGAGTTTCGAGCTCGAGGCGGATTGCACGATTCCCGCCGAGTATATTCTCATGCTCCACTATTTCGGCGAGTCGAACGAGACGCTCGAGCGCAAGCTCGCAGCGTATCTCCGCGCGCATCAGGGAAAGGACGGCGGCTGGCCGCTTTACTACGGCGGCCCGGCCGAGATCAGCTGCTCCGTCAAGGCGTATTATGCGCTGAAGCTGGCCGGCGACAGCCCCGACTCGCCACACATGGCGCATGCGCGCGACGCGATTCTGAAACTCGGCGGTGCCGCGCGGGCGAACGTTTTTACGCGCATTATGCTGGCGATCTTCGCTCAGCTTCCATGGCGCGCGGTGCCGTTCATACCTGTGGAGATCATGCTGCTGCCGCGCTGGTTTCCCTTTCATCTTTTGAAAGTGTCCTATTGGTCGCGCACCGTCATGGTGCCGCTTTTTGTCCTTTACAGTTACAAAGCACAGGCAAAAAATCCGAAGGCCGTCTCGATTCCCGAACTTTTTATCGTCGATCCTTGGCGCGAAAAACGGTATTTTCCCACGCGCTCGGCTTTGGGACGCGCGCTGCTATTCCTCGACCGCATCGGCCTCAAGGTTTATCCGGGCCTGCCGCAGGCATGGCGCCAATGCGCGCTGGAAAAGGCGGAGGCATGGATTTTGCGGCGGATTGACCGCGACGGCGGCCTCGGCGCGATTTTTCCGGCAATGGTCAATGCTTATGAAGCTTTGGAGTACCTAGGCTATCCGGCGCACGACCCGGTGCGTGCCGGGCAGCGGCGTGCGATCGACGATCTGCTCGTTATTGGACAGGACAGCGCTTACTGCCAGCCGTGCGTGTCGCCGGTCTGGGACACGGCGTGGGCCGCGATCGCATTGCAGCAGGTCGGCGGCGAGCCGGCACGCGCAGCCGAGCGCAAAGCGCTCGATTGGCTCGCCGCGCGGCAGTTACTGGACGGGCCGCAGGACTGGCGTGCCGCACGGCCTTCCGTCCGCAGTGGCGGGTGGCCCTTTCAGTTCGAAAATTCTCATTATCCGGATTTGGACGACACCGCTGCGGTGGCGTACGTGATGCATAAAAACGGCGGTGAGACTTATAGAAATGCCGTGGCGCGCGCCGGTGAATGGATCGCCGGCATGCAGTCCGCGAACGGCGGCTTCGCCGCGTTCGACGCAGACAACGATCACACTTATTTGAATGAAATTCCGTTCGCGGACCACGGTGCGCTGCTCGATCCGCCGACTGAAGACGTCAGCGCGCGCTGCGTGATGCTGTTGGCGGGCCTCGGACAAGAATATGAACGGGTGCAAAGAAACTGTCTCGACTATCTCTTCCGCGCACAGGAAGAGGACGGTTCGTGGTTCGGGCGCTGGGGCACGAATTATATTTATGGGACCTGGTCGGTCCTGATGGGATTGGAAGAAACAGCTATCGGCAAAGAGCATGAACGCGTACGGCGCGCGGCCGCCTGGCTGAAAAGCGTCCAGCGCGCCGATGGCGGCTGGGCCGAAGGCTGCGACACCTATTTCGATCCGTCCAAGCGCGGCCACGGCGAGCGCAGCACATCTTTTCACACGGCGTGGGCGCTGCTAGGGCTCATGAGCGCAGGCGAAGCGTCGTCCGACTCGGTCCGGCGCGGCGTCGATTTTCTTCTACGCACGCAGCGCGACAACGGTCTGTGGAGCGATCCCGAATTCAACGCGCCGGGTTTTCCGCGGGTCTTTTATCTCAAATATCACGGATATGACAAATACTTCCCGCTGCTGGCGCTCGCGCGCTACCGCAATCTGATTGTCCCGGAGGGATAATGCTCGGCGTCATCGTCGCTTTGCCGTGGGAGCTGAAAAGCCTGACGCGCGAGACGATCGCGCCGGGATCGTGGAAAGCGATCGCGCCACAGACGCTGGTCGCTGTTTCCGGCATGGGCGTCGAGCGCGCCCGCGAGGCGGCCGCGCTCTTGATCGCGCAGGGCGCGACCGCGCTCATGAGCTGGGGCTACGCCGCCGCGCTGGACGAGCGTTTGACCGATGGATGTCTGGTGCTACCGGAGCGCATTATCGGCGCCAGCGGCGAAAGCTATCCCGTTGACTCCCAGTGGCATGAGCGCCTCTATCTCGTCTCGGCTTTCAAGCTTTCGGTCTGGACCGGAGCGGTTGTCGAAAGCGAGAACGTCGTCGCGACGGCGGCCGAAAAGATCGCGCTCAACGAGCGTACCGGAGCGGCGGCCGTCGACATGGAAAGTGCGGCGCATGCGCGCGCTGCCGCCGAGCGCGGTCTGCCGTATGTCGCCGTCCGCGCGATTGTCGACACCGCGTCGACAGGGATTCCCGAAGCCGTTTTGCAGGCGCGCGACGCGCAGGGCGGCATTGACGTCGGAAAGCTTCTCGGCGCATGCCGCAAGCCGGCGGATTGGATTCAAGTGGCCCGTCTTGCCGCCCAGTTCCGCGCAGCGCAAAAAACTCTGAGAAGAGCGATGCGCTTTGCCCTCGACTGCTCACCCGTCTGAATCGTCTCCGGAAAGCTCGACGCCTGCGCGCTCGCGCGGATAAACCCGTCCTTTCCACCGCGTACGCTCGCCGCGCCAGTAGCGGACGGCCGAGGTCCACGTCATCGCGAGAAAAAGCGCTGCGATAAACGGCAGGCAAAGCGCCCATGCAGCGGATCGGCGATAGAATCTCAATATTGGGATATACGTAACGAACATGATCGCGAACGCGGTAACGGCAAGCCGCCGCGCGACATTATTGGAAGACGCCGCAAGCGCCAGAGGACTTATGTATACCAGCAACAGCGCAAGCGTACATAGAGTGAGCCGGGCGACCGAATACCGCAGCTGAAAGAAAGCCGAGCGCGCGATCATGTCCCATATTTCGCCCAGGCCGCGGTAGCCGCGGACGCTTTTCGCGGAATGCGTCAGGCCGAGCCAGATTTTATACCCATGCGATTTGACTCTGTCCGCCAGCGCGCAATCGTCGATGACCGCGCCTTGGATGGACGTGAAGCCGCCGATTCGCTCTAGGACTCGGCTCTCGACGAGAACACATCCGCCCGCGGCGGCCGCAACTCGCGCACGCGCCGAATTGACCGCGTGAAAAGGGTACAAAATCTTGAAGAAATATACGAACGCCGGCATCAGTAGGTTTTCCCAGCCGTTCGACATGTGCGGCTCGGCCATAAGCGAGATGAATGGAATACCGTCCTGCCGCATTTTCGCGGCGAGCGCTGCGACGATGCCGGCGTTGAGTTTGATGTCGGCGTCGAGCAGGAGCGTATACGGCGTCGCAACCAAACGCCGACCCTGCTCGAGTGCCCAGAGCTTACCGCTCCATTCGGGCGGCAGCGGGGCACTTTCAATCACACGGACATCGCCCGATACTTCCTGGACTGCCTCCGGCGTCCCGTCGACGGAGCCGTCGTCGATGACGATGATCTGCAGTCCGGGTACCTGATCGATTACTGACCGCAGCGTTTCCCGGATCACTGCGGTCTCGTTGCGCGCGGGGATGAGCGCACTGATTTCACGCAGGACTTTGTTGTCCTCGGCCGCATGCGTTGCATCGAGAACTTCGCGGTTGCGCCAAAGACCCATAGGCAACAGCGCGAACGCGATCCACAGGAGCGTCGAAACGGCCGCCAGGGCTATGAAGAAAATCTCCATCGCTTTCGGATTGCACCCAATCAACCCAACAAACGCAAAAAACTCAACAACCCGCCGCCGTTGACCCGCCGTGACGCATCCAGTAACACAGGAGCAGCTTATGACTCAACGCGATCGTCTTATCGCGAGTGCATCCGCAGCCGCCGACGAACGAGCCGAGACCGATCCTTTCGTCGCCGACATCGCACATCTGCTGATGACTTTTTTAATTGTCGTCGCGATCGACGTCGTGATCGTTTCACTTTTGACGCACCGGCTTCGCTTCTGGTTCCCTCTGTGGCTCGATCCGCGGTGGGATACGCGCCCGGACCCTTGGGTCGTCTATTCGCAATCGTACTTCGCCGGCATCTTTCTACTGCCCCTGCTCTGCCGCCTCGTAGGCCGCGATTTTCTCGCGCATGCCCGAGCGCTGGCGCGCGCGGCTTTCTGGTCGGTGTGCGCGGCCGTCTTCGCATTCGTGCTCTGGTGGAAAGGCTCGCTCATGCTGCAATACCACAAGCAGTACGAGATGATCGGCTGGGCGGCGCTTACGCTCGTCGTCTGGACGGTTATTCGCGCCGCCGGAATTCTGCCGCCGTGGGTTCGCGGGTTGTCGCGCCGGCGAATGCTCGGTTCCCTATTGTTCGCGATCGCCATTTTTTTCCTCGTCATGAGCATCCTCGATCCGTTGGTCCAGCTCGGCGTCCAGCGTCTGCCTTGGTCGTCGGGATTGTCAACAGAGATCGGCTTCTTCATTCCCGCCGGCATCGTCCTAGTGGTACTTTCCCGCCGGCTGGCCGCGTAATGAGAACGTTGACGACGGCCGCGCTCGCGAGAACCGATCGATGAAAGCGATCGTCTTCGATCTCTCGATGCGACGCATCGCCGCAGCAAAAGTTCTCGGCGCGGTTTCTGCGCGGGCTTTCGTCGCGGGCTTCGGTCCGGTGCGCTACGGGTCCGTTCCCGATGCCGAGCTACGCGGCGACGACTGGGCGCTCGTTGCGCCGAGTCTCGCCGGGATTTGCGGCAGCGACGTCATGGAGGTCTTCGTCAAGGCTGGCTTCGACAACCCGCTGTCGGCGCTCGTGTCCGCGCCGCACATCATGGGACACGAAGTCGTCGGTACGGTCATCGAGACCGGGCCCGCCGTAGCGCGCGTCAAGAAAGGCGATCGCGTGGCAATTTCACCGATGCTCTCTTGCGCGCCGCGCGGTCTACCGCTGTGCGACGCCTGCCGGCGCGGCGATTATCCTTTATGCAGGCGCTTCTTCGACGGGGGCTTCGCGAAGGGCATGCTCGCCGGGGCATGCAGCGATGTCGGTGGCGGATTCGCCGAAGCGATGGCGGTTCACGAATCGATGCTTTTCCCTATTCCCGAGCCGGTCGGGTTCGACGCCGCCGTGCTCGCCGATCCTTTCGCAGTCTCGCTGCACGGGGTGCTACGGGCTCCGCCCGCGCCGGGCGAGACGGCTGTGGTTTACGGCTGCGGCTCGCTGGGGCTCATGACGATCATCCTGCTGCGCGTGCTGTATCCTGCGACGCGCGTCATCGTCGTCAGCCTCGACCCGCGTCAGAAGCCGCTCGTCGAGCGGCTCGGCGCCGAGCGGTTGTTCACGTCGCGCGGCCGCGCTCTCGTCGGCGAGATCGGCGAGTTCTTAAAAGTGCCGCTCAGGAAGCCGCTGTTCGGTCCGCCATGGCTCCAATCGGGAGTCGAGCGGGTGTACGACACGGTCGCATCGAGTGAGACGCTCGAGATCAGCGTGCGCATCGCGAGCCCTCGCGCTTCTATCGTAATGATCGGCGTCGCTCCGCCGAAACGATTCGAATGGACTCTGATTTATTTTAAGGAGCTTTCGCTGCTGGGCTCGAACGCCTACGGCCTCGAGACCGTGGAGGGCAAGCGCGCCAACTGCATCGAGATTTATCTCGACATGCTCGCGCGAAATCGGCTGGACCTCTCCGGCTT
Source organism: Pseudomonadota bacterium (assembly GCA_021324155.1). Taxonomy (GTDB): domain Bacteria; phylum Desulfobacterota; class Binatia; order UBA9968; family UBA9968; genus JAJPJQ01. The sequence goes on along the minus strand of JAJPJQ010000007.1, from coordinate 72,966 downwards.
GATCACGCACCGCTACCCGCTCGAGCGCTACGGCGACGCGTTTCTGGCGGCGCGGGACAAGGAGCGCTCGCGCTCGATCAAGGTGATCTTCGAGCCGGGATTGAAAGCGCCTCGAATATAAGGATTAGACCGCGATGGGCGGGCGCCGGATTTGATCACCTATGGCGCGGCGGCTGTCGTGGTGTCGGCGGGATTTTCCAGCCAGCGGATTATCGTGCTTACCAATGCAACCGTCAAGGCTTCGACGTTATACAAGATAAAATGGTCCATACCGAGCTCGGCCAGGGTGACGCCGCCGGGATAGATCGTGTCCGCCAGCAGTACAAACCCATCGTTGGGACCGTGTTTCCGCATCGGAAAATAGCCGAAGCTCGCCTTAAATCCAACGTTCCCGCTCATAGGAATGCCCATCAGGTTAACTATGAATATGCGCTCGGGAACGTGAAAGGATTTAAATCGCTGCTTGCTCTCCGCCGCCGACATGCTCGCAGTGCCCGCCGGGTCGATCTTCCCCACCACCCATTCGATGTCCGGCAATGCGTTGTCGTCGATCAGCGGCGTGCCTTTGAGCGCCCCGACCGCGTTGATCCATGCCGCCACGTGACGCGTCTCGGCGGGTCCGAGCTTCGTGAGCGCCAATGCAACCTCGGCGCCGGACTTGCTCGCGCTGATGATGATCAGCCGCCGGCCGTCATGCGCGCGTTTACGAATGGCGGCCATAATTAGCTCGGCGTTGGATTCGACCGCGCCGTCGTCTTGGGTTTCGACGAAATAGCAGGGCATTCCTACGTTTTCCAACGCCTCTCGCGGAGCGGCCAAAGCAGATCCGGTCGCCATGTTTCGCTTGTAGAGATAGGTCGGGACGATCAATGCTTCGTAGTGGGCGGCGGTCTCTGGTAATCGAGCTTTGCCTTGTGCCAGCGCCGCATTCGTGGACTTATAGAACTGATTGAAATCGCTGCGAAAGCGTCGATTGGCGGGAATTCGAGAGAGTCTGTCGGCGAAATACAGGGCGGCGAAGTCGACGGAAAACTCATCGCTCAATTTCTTGAGCTCGCGGTCGTCAGGCAATTTGCCGTTGTCGCTTTGATAGATCTGATCGATCCTCTCGTCGAGGCTCTTGTCGTTGCGTTTGCCCGCCAGGTAATTTTCCAGATAATAGCGCGCGACTTTCGAATCGACGCGCGTTTCAATCGTTTGCCCGTCGATGCTGCCGCGCACCGCTACACCGGAGCAGGCTGTCAGCGACAGCAAGGCGAACCATAGGGGATAGAACTTCAGTAAGCTGCGGTCCAAAGCTGCGAAGCCTTTTTTCACCCCGACAACTCTAATATAGATAACCGTAACGAAATCAAGAGGGTAAAACACCTAGAGCCCTTGGAAATGCTATCGTAAGAAAGTGAAAACTCTATTGACGGGCGCGACGGGTTTCGTCGGCGCGGCAGTGCTGCGCCGTCTGGTCGCGGCAGGCCACGAGGTCCACGCCCTCGTCCGGGCCACGAGCGACCGGAGCAATATCATCGGCATCGAGTGTGAGATCGCCGTCGGCGACCTGGCTGATCCCGAATCGCTCCGTCGCGCCGTCCGCGGCTGCGGCGCGGTCTTTCACGTCGCGGCGGATTATCGTCTGTGGGTCCCCGATCCCGAGCGGATGAACCGCGTCAATATACAGGGGACCATCGATTTAATTCGCGCCGCGTCGGAGGCCGGCGCGTCGCGGATCGTTTACACGTCGAGTGTCGCGACGCTGCGCCACAGCGCCGATGGCGCTCCCGCCGACGAAAACTCGAGAGCCGAGGTGTCGGATATGATCGGCGCATACAAGCGCTCTAAATTTCTCGCTGAACGCGAGGTGATGCGCTTGATCGGCGAAGAGCGTTGTCCCGTTGTGATCGTCAAGCCGAGCGCGCCGTTCGGCGCGCGCGACGTCAAACCGACGCCCACCGGCCGGATGGTCGTCGAAGCTGCCTCGGGCCGCATGCCGGCCTACGTCGACACCGGCCTTAACGTCGTTCACGTGGACGACGTAGCCGACGGGCATCTGCTTGCGTTCGACAAGGGAACCGTTGGAGAAAGCTATATTCTCGGGGGAGAAAACCTGACGCTCAGGCGTATTCTGGAAATCATCGCTGAGATTACAGAGAGACGGGCGCCGCGCATCCGGCTCCCGCACTGGCTCATCACGCCCGCCGCATTTGTTGTCGAAGGCCTGGCGCGACTGACCGGCGGCGGCGAGCCGATGATCACGGTGGACTCCGCGCGAATGGCGCGCAAGAAAATGTACTTCTTGAGCGACAAGGCCGAGCGCGCCCTCGGCTATCGGCCGCGGCCGGCGGTCGAGGCGCTGCGCGACGCGATTGAATGGTTCCGCGCGCATGGATACTTGGATGGATGAATAGTGTCGAGTTGCGGATTGCCGGTTTCGGGTGCGGGGAGTTTCCGGTTTTTAACGCGGAACTCGAAACCCGAAGCTATTCTCTCGCGGCATACTTGACCGGCGGCTCCGGCGCGAAAGCACCGTCGGTCTTCGGTCCGCGGAGAAAAACGCGCAGCGCCTTCAGAGGGTGATCGATCGTGTCGTTCACGGCGGTCGCTTCATAGCCGCAATGCGCCATACAGTTCGCACATTTCGGATTGTTGCCGGTGCCGTACGCGTTCCAATCGGTCTCTTCGAGCAGTGCTTTGAAGCTCGGCGCGTAGCCTTCGTCGACGAGCAGATAGCACGGCCGCTGCCAGCCGAGTACGTTGCGCGTCGGATTGCCCCACGGCGTGCAGCGATAGGTCTCATTGCCGGCGAGAAAGTCGAGATACAGGCTCGAGTGGTTGAGCGGCCACCGACGCCCCTTGCCGAGGCGGAAAAGATTTCTGAAAAGCTGCTTGCTCGTGTTGCGCTGAATGAAAAAATCCTGGCGCGGCGCGTGCTCGTAGCTGAAGCCCGGCGAAATCGTCACTCCCTCGACCCCGAGCGCGGTTACGTCGTCGAGAAACTTCGCGACCTCCTCCGCCGATTCACCCTGAAACAGCGTGCAGTTGATCGTCACTCGAAAGTGGCGCGAAAGCGCCTGCCGAATAGCTTCCACCGCCTGCTCGTAGACGCCGGTTCGGCAGACTGACGCGTCGTGCCGGTCTCGATTGCCGTCGAGATGGACCGAGAACGTGAGGTAAGGCGAAGGCGTGTAATCGCCCATGTGACGGCCGAGCAGAATCGCGTTGGTGCAGAGATAAACAAATTTCTTGCGCGCCACGAAGCCGCGCACGATCTCGGGCATCTCTTTGTGGATCAGCGGCTCGCCGCCGGCGATCGACACCACCGGAGCGCCGCACTCGTCGATCGCCGCCATACATTCGGCCGGACTTAGCCGACGATCCAGGATCTCTTCGGGATAATCGATCTTGCCGCAGCCTGCGCACGCCAGATTGCAGCGAAACAGCGGCTCGAGCATGAGCACCATCGGATAACGTTCGACGCCGCGCAGCCGCTGTTTCAGAACGTAGCGCAGGATCGTCACACTTTGCCGCAGTGGAATTCCCATGACTGTTCAGCGAACGGCCCACGCGCATTCTGCGGGATTTGACCCCGAATAACAAGCTGCCCAAGGCACGCTGCGGCGTTGCAGTAAAAGCAGCCGTGCCGTGCAGTTGATCTTCCTCGATTAAAATCCGCTGCACTTTTCGGGCATTCACCGCTTGTTGCCGCGCGACCCACGACCTAATCTCAAATAGCTGATGAAGAGGGTCACCGGCCGCATCGTTATCGTCCAGGAGCAGCGATTTCGATTGGTCGCCAATAACGGGCGCGGCTTCTTGTTCACCCTGCCTCATAATTCTTCCGTGACTTCCGACGATTTATTGCGCTTCCGAGATAAGTCTCAACGCCTTCTCGTGGAGTACGACGGCGAATCGAACACAATTTCTGCCGTCGCCGCGAAGATCCGGTTACCGGAGTCAGAATAACGATGGCTTCAAACGGAAACCAGATCGGCAAAACGATACGAGAGATGTTCGCGGACTGGTCGGTCGCGAGACAGCTGACCGGCGAAGATGCGCAAAGCGAAGCCGCGATGTCGGTCCGATCGCGTCATCTTCGCCCGCGCTTGGAAGACGCCGATCGAATTGGCACGAGCATTTGTCCGTACTGCGCCGTCGGTTGCGCTCAATTGATGTATGCAAAGGGCAACGACGTCATCCATATCGAGGGCGATCCGCGGAGCCCGATTAATCAGGGCACATTATGCCCGAAGGGCGCGGCCACGCTCAGCTGGATGCAAAATCCGAATCGCCTGACGACTGTCAAATATCGCGCGCCGTACTCCGACCATTGGGAAGAACGTCCGCTCGATTGGGCGATGGATCGCATCGCGGAGCTCGTCAAGCGCACGCGCGACGACACGTTTGTGCGCGACTTGCCCGACGGAACGACCGTCAATCACACTCTCGCTCTCGCCTCGCTCGGCGGCGCGACGCTCGACAACGAAGAAAATTATCTCATCAAGAAGCTCTGTGGCGGTGGCCTCGGGATGGTGTGGATCGAAAATCAGGCACGCGTCTGACACAGCTCATCGGTGCCCAGTTTGGGCACCACCTTCGGCCGCGGCGCAGCGACGACCGCCCAATGGGACCTCGTCAATTCGGACTGCATCATGATCATGGGCTCGAATATGGCGGAGAACCATCCGATCGCGTTCCGCTTCGTCATGCAGGCGAAGGAAAAAGGCGCGACGATCATCCACGCCGATCCGCGTTTCACGCGCACTTCGGCTCTCTGCGACATCTATGCGCCCGTTCGCGCCGGCAGCGACATCGTGTTTTTGGGCGGCCTTATCCGTTATATTCTCGCGAGCGAGCGCTGGAGCAACGACCGGTTCTTTCAGGATTACTGTCTCAATTACACCAATCTCGCGACGATCATCAGCGACGATTTTAAAGGCTCCGACGATCTGGACGGTCTGTTTTCCGGCTGGGACGCCGACAAACTCTCTTACAATGTCGACTCGTGGCAGTATCGCGGCATGGACATTCCGTCGACGCTCGCCGAGGCGTATGTGCATCCCACCACCGACGATCCCGACGCGATGATCGCGCGGCAGCAGGAGCTCACGCGGCGGCCGCCGCCTTCAGACCCAACTCTGGAGAATGCGAAATGCGTTTATCAGCTTCTCAAGCGCCATTATGAGCCGTACACGCCGGAAATGGTCGAGCGGATCACGGGATGCCCGAAAGAAACTTTTCTCAAAGTCGCCGAGGCGTTGTTACAGAACGCCGGGCGCGAACGCACATCGGCGTGGTGCTATGCCGTCGGCTGGACGCACCATACGACGGGCGTACAGATGATCCGCGCGTCGGCGATCATTCAATCGCTGCTCGGGAACATCGGCCGTCCCGGTGGCGGCATTCTCGCTTTGCGCGGTCACTGCAGCATTCAGGGGAGCACCGATGTGCCGACGCTCTACAACTTGCTGCCGGGTTATCTGCCGCAGCCGAACGCGCTGAAGCCGCATAGGACATTTGACCGCTACCTCGAAGTCGAGACGCCGCCGACCGGATGGTGGCATAATTTTCCCAAATACATCATTAGCCTGTTGCGCGCATGGTATGGCGATGCCGCCGGACCCCACAACGAATGGTGTTATCAATCGATTCCGAAAATCGTCGGCGATCATTCACAAGAGCCCATGATGGTGGCGATCGCCGACGGGATCATTCGGGGTCTGCTAGTCATCGGCCAGAACCCGATCGTGGGCGGCCATAACAGCCGGTTGATATGCCGCGGGCTTGCGAATCTAGAATGGATGGTCGTGCGCGAGACTTTCGAAAACGAGACCGCGTCGTTTTGGTACAAATCGGCGGACAAGCTCGGCGAGGCAAACGGTTCGGAGCCGCGCCACCCGAGTGAGATCAAAACCGAGATCTTTCTTTTGCCGGCCGCGCTGCCGGGTGAGAAAGAGGGGACTTTTACCAACACGCAGCGATTGATTCAGTGGCACGACAAAGTGGTCGAGCCGCCGGGCGACTGCCGGTCCGATCTCTGGTTTATGTTTCATTTGGGCCGGCGGTTAAAGCAACTTTACGCCCACAGCTCGGATGCGAAAGACGCGGCACTCAAGCATCTCACATGGGACTATCCGGTTTCCGGCGCCCACGACGAGCCATCCGCCGACGCTATTCTCAGGGAGATCAACGGCTACACGTGGCCGGAGCGGAAGCTCATCACCGATTTTAAGGAACTGAAGGACGACGGCTCGACCGCCTGCGGAGTGTGGATTTACACGGGCGTATACCCGCGGACCGATTTCAATCACGCTCGTTCGCGGAAGCCGGATCCGCCGGACGGGGCCGGCACGCATCTCGACTGGGGCTTCGCGTGGCCGAGCAACAGACGCATCATGTACAACCGCGCCTCGGCCGACCCGAGCGGCAAGCCGTGGTCGGAAAAGAAAAAGTACATATGGTGGGACGCTGACAAGAAGCAATGGACGGGAAAGGACAAGCCGGATTTTACCCTGGATAAAGCGCCGGACTATGCGCCGGACTGGTCTCGATCTCCGGTAACGGGGACCGACGCACACGACGGGCGCTCGCCGTTTATGATGTCGGCCGATGGCAAGGCGTGGCTGTTCGTCCCCTCCGGGCTCAAAGACGCGCCGTTGCCGACTCATTACGAGCCGATCGAGTCGCCGATCCGCAATCCGCTTTATGCGCAGCAACACAATCCGCCCGCGAAAAAATGGGATCGCCCCGACAATCGATATCACGCTGTCGGCGATCCGAATTATCCGTACGTGCTGACGACGTACAGACTCACCGAGCACCACTCGGGAGCTATCTCGACACGATTCCTTCCAGTCTTAGCCGAACTCCAACCCGAGGGTTTCGCGGAAATTCCGCCCGAGCTCGCTACAGAAAAGGGCATCGAGAATCTCGATTGGGTCGTCCTGTGGACGTCGCGCGGCGCGATCGAGACGCGGGCTTTGGTGACCGACCGCCTGCGGCCGTTCATCATCGATGGACGGCGCATTTATCAGATCGGCATGCCATGGCATTTCGGCTGGCAGGGCTACGCTAGAGGGGACGTCGCCAATGCGCTATCGGCGATCGTCGGCGACCCTAATACTTCGATTCACGAAGGAAAAGCTTTCACCTGCAATTTACGCAAAGGGCGGCTGTCAAAAGCCGCCGATCGTCGGGGAAATGGTTTATGAGCGTACCCGCCCGAGCCCAGGAATATACTCAATCGATTCTCGCGCGCGCGATTCCGAATGAATCCGAGCTTACGTGCGGCGTGACGATCGAGCCGGGGAAGAGCTACGGCTTCTTCACCGACACGACGCTTTGTATCGGCTGCAAGGCTTGCGAGGTCGCCTGCAAGGAATGGAACGCGCTGCCGGCGGAGGAATTCAAAATCACGGGTCAGAGCTATGACAACACGGGAGCGTTGTCGGCGACGACGTGGCGCCACGTCTCGTTCGTCGAGAAGTTGCGTGACGATAAGGGCGATCGCCCCAGCTTGCTCGAGCCGTTTCAGAGCAACTGGCTCATGATGAGCGATGTCTGCAAGCACTGCTCTCCGGCGCCATGTCTCGAGGCCTGTCCGACCGGAGCGCTTTTTCGCACGGAGTTCGACACGGTCGGCGTCCAGCAGGACATCTGCAACGGCTGCACATATTGCGTGACGGCGTGCCCGTTCGGCGTGGTCGAGGTCAACGAGACCGACGGTAAGGCGCACAAGTGCACGCTGTGTTACGATCGATTGAAGGGCGGCTTCGAACCGGCCTGCGCGAAAGCGTGCCCCACGGAGTCGATCCAATTCGGCGAGCTTTCCACTCTGCACGAGCGCGCGCGCATGCGCGTCGAAACGCTCCATAGCCGCGGCAGAACCGACGCGTATCTTTACGGCGCTCCGGATGCGCCTGGAGCGACCGGCGGAATATCCCATTTGAACGCATTTTTTCTTCTGACGGATCGTCCGGAAACTTATAACCTGCCTGTAGCGCCCAAGCTGCCGTCGCGGCGAATTCGCCGCGGATTGTTGGCCGGCTTCACGACCATGCTTGCGCTTGCGGCGACGGCATTTGTGGCCTTTACGGCGGGCGAGTAAGAGGAGATCCCGTGGATCATCTTGAGACGCAAAACGCTCCGGCTTACGGCCGTCGAACGCCTGTTTCCCTGCAGCGGCCGTCGGCGCGGCTCGGCGCATATTCTGGTGCAACCTATTACGAACGGCCAGCGCTCAAGCCGAGCGACTATGGCCAGCTCGTCGCCGCTTATTTATTCATCGGCGGCATCGCCGGCGCGGCGCAGGTCATCGCGACGACCGCCGATCTCGCGAACCGAAGCGAGCTCAAAGATATCGTCCGCAGCGGACGATATCTGGCGGTCGCAGGGTCCATAGCGGGTCCCGCGTTTCTCATCGCGGATCTGCGCACGCCCGAGCGCTGGTACAACATGCTGAGAATTTTTCGCGCGACGTCCACGATGTCGATCGGCGCGTGGACGCTCGCGGCGTTCGGCGCGACGAGCGGTGTTGCGCTTGCGGCGGATATTCTCGCCGATGCCACCGAACGACCGGCTTTCCGAATGATCGCGCGGATATTCGGCCTGCCGGCCGCGGCGACGGGCGCGATCGTCGCCACGTATACCGGAACGCTTCTCTCCGCGACAAGCACGCCGATCTGGGCTGAGGCGCATCCGATCCTGCCGGTGCTGTTCGGCGCTTCGGCCACGGCGACGAGCACCGCCGCCATCTCGCTGCTGGCGCAACGGTCGGGTGTATCGTTCCGGCAGCACAACGGCCTGCGGCGGCTCGCGTTTGTGACCGCGGCCGCCGAGTGGCTGTCGACCCGAATGCTCGAGCGGCGGTTGCGTCTAAGACGCGTCGCTCAGCCGCTTCTGGCGTCGCCGGCGGTCGCCAAAACGTACCGCGGCGGTTACCTCGTGCTGGGAATCGTCGCGCCCGCCGTCATTGAAGGGCTCGGCTGGGTGATGCGACGGCGCTCGCGGACGTTCTCGGTCGCGGCGGCAGTTGCGACGCTGGCAGGCGGGTATCTGCTGCGGTCCGTGCTGCTCTCCGCCGGCAAAACATCCGCGCTTCGGCCGGTCGACTATTTCACCAACGCACAACCTTGAAAGCGATTCGATGACAACGCGCTCTGTGTCCGATCAGCGGCAAGCCGTCATCGCGGCGCTCGACGCAGCTATGAAGGCCGATGCCGCGGAGATGAAACGCCGCACCGATCGCATTCAGAGCGATCTCGCCGCGCTGCGCGACACCTTGATAGAGAATCTCCGGCGCGCGCATGTCGGCGCGCCAGGCGATCACGCCGGGCTCAAAGCTGTCAATATCGCCATCAGCCTCTTGATGAGCGTGGAGTCCCCGGTGACAAGTATTCAGGCCTTGTCGCTCGAGAAGGCGCGAAACGAGCTTTCGCAGGTCCCTGCGGAGATGTGGATGTCCGAAAGCGGGTCACAGCCCCGGCCGTAATTTGTCTCACTTCCAGGAGCCCATCGTTTCAACTAACCGATGCTAAAATCGGTTGATTCTTGACCGTGTTCATCTACTTTACTATCGTCGTCGCCGCATAACAGCGGCCATGGGCGCTTACTGAAGCCGCAAGACACGCAAAATACGCACGGGGGCCACTGATGTTTCGTCCGCCATTCCTGCCCGGCATCAACAAGACGATCCTTCGTCTCACCCTAGCGGCGGCGATTGCGTCGGCCACGTCGAGCCCTGCCGCGGATAAGGTCAGAGTCGCATTCTCGGCGATTGCGCCGAGCCAGGGGGTTTTGTGGGTTGCGGACGTCGGCGGGCTTTTAAACAAGAATAATATCAGCGCTGAGATCGTCTACACGCGCGCGGCGATCGAAACCCTGGTGGCGGGTGAGGTCGACTTCGCCCAGATGACGGGTTCCCTCATGTCTTCCGCCAGGCTGCAGGGAGCCGATCCGGTGATGATTGCCAGCACGCAAGACACGCTGGACGACTATCTCGTGGCCCGTCCCACGGTCAAATCCATCGAGGATCTCAGAGGAAAGCGAATCGGCGTTTTCCGCTTCGGCTCCGCGTCGCATTTGCGGTTGATCTACGTGCTGCCGCGCTATGGTTTGAGCGATAGAGACATCACGCTGCTGCAGATCGGCGATAGCCCGGAACGGCTGATAGCGCTATCCGCCGGTTCCATCGAAGCCACTCTGATCTCGCCGCCGGACCATCTCGAAGCGCTGCGCGCGGGCATGAAGGTGCTGCTCAAGCTGCGCGACTTGAATGTCCCATATCAAGGCAGCGGACTGGTTACGACCCAGCGCGTACTGGCCCGAAAGCGCGATATCGCGAGACGTTTTCTCAAGGCTTACGTCGAGGCGATCCACGTGGTGAAGACCAATCCCGAAATCTCCAAAAAGGCGTTTGCCAAATACCGCCAGAGCAAAGACGAAAAGCGCGTTGAGGACGCCTATCAAACTCTACGCGACGCGGTTAAGGCCAAGCCTTATCCGTCGGTCGAAGGATTTAGGACGATCATTAAAGACGCGAGCGAGCGCATTCCCGCCGCCAAAACGGCGAATCCCAAGGATTTTATCGACGCGAGCTTACTAGAAGAGTTGGACAAGTCCGGATTTATCGACGCACTCTATCGCTAACGCGGTAAAGCTTGAGCGCGTTTCCCAGACAAATTTAATTCCACAACTCACGGGTCGCCAAGCGGGCGCCCTCCGCCAAAGCGGCGAACTTGAGCCAGGCCACGCTTGGATGGGTGTCGTTGAACCTCAGAGCGGATGCGGCGAAGCCGCAGTCGGCTCCCGCGATTACGTTCTCGCGTCCGACGAGCTTGGCGAACCGCACGATGCGTTCGGCGACCAATTCCGGGTGCTCCACCAGGTTCGTTGTGTGACTGATCACGCCCGGTATGAGAATTTTTCCGGCGGGCAGCTTGACGCGCTCGAAGACATGATATTCGTGCTCGTGCCGCGGGTTCGCCGCTTCGAAAGCATAGGCACCGGCATTGATTTTCAGAATTATGTCGACGATGTCCTTCAGCGCCATCTCATGGATGCGCGGTCCGACATCGATCGAGTAGCAGGTATGAAAGCGAACCTTATCGGGTGAGATGCCGCGGAGCGAGTCATTGATAGCTTCGACGCGTTTTTCCGCCCACTTTCGGCAGTCTTCGACGCTCAACTCCGGGTGCATCATATAATAGGTTACCAGGCGCGGGTCGTCGATCTGGAGAATGAATCCGGCTTCAACAATGGCTTTGTATTCTTCGCGCACCGCATCGGATACCGCCTGCTCGTACTCTTCATGGCTGCGGTAATATTCGTTGGCAAAAGTCGCCGCCACGTAGGAAGACGCGATCGCCGGCATAAATACGTCTTCGTAAGGTTTGCCTTCGATCGCGGCTTTGAGGTTCGCGATATCTCTTTGTACGGCCTCGTGCCCCTTGTAGCGGATCGGTCCAGTGCAGATATCGTGGTCGCGCCCGCGCCCGCTGCGACCGCCGAACGGGGCGGCAATGCGTTCGGACCAGGCGTAATACTCGGGAAAGGCAAGGTACTCCCTGCCCGCCGATCGCGGCCTCATCTCCTTGCCCGGGGCCGGCGGCTTGCGCTCGAAGCCGTTGAATCGTTCGATGACGTAAGTGAAAAAACCCGATTTGCCCTGCTCGCCGTCGGTCACAATATCGATGCCCGATTCGACCTGTTTCCGAACGACGTCGGCTACCGCGTCGCGGACGCGCTGACCGAGCGCTTCCCGATCATAAGGCTGACCTTGTTCTTTGAGTCGAAGAAGGTCCAGCAGCGAGTCCGCTCGCGCCAGGCTCCCGACATGCGTCGTGAGAATTCTTTGCGTGCTGCGCTTCATGAACTCGGACTCGGGACTCCGGCGACGCGTCTGGCAACACGAAGAAACTGGAGAAATCTTTTACTAAAATCGAAAATGGTGGGCCCGCCGAGAATCGAACTCGGACTTAGGGTTCCGGAGACCCTCGTGATATCCTTTTCACTACGGGCCCAAAGAAGAAAATTTTTATCATCCTGATCGCCGGCAGTCAACGTCGCAGTGCGGCAGCCAGCGCCGCCGCGCTGAAGCTATAACGATTCATCGACATCTTCTCTTGCGCGCCGCGGCTCGGATTTGCCAGCGTCAATCTTCTTGCAAAAGTGTATTGACAATTGCATGCATTTTCACATAAACGAGAATTCTGCGCCCCCGATCGACCGCAACGTGTGCCTATCGCGCGTTGATATGCCGAGATAGGAGGTCATTGCAATATGGATTCGATTCGCACGCCGATGACGCCGGTCCGCATCAAGCGCTCCTCCGAAAAATTCCTTGACTCGATTTATCGGCGCGCTCTGTTTAACGCGTTGGTCCTCGCCGCTCTCTCGCTTGCCTGCGCAGCGCGCGGCGCCGATGACCCCGACCGCATCGCGAAAGCCAAGGCAGAAGGCCAGGTCGTTTTCTACACCACCATGGGAGTGGACACGTCGCGTCCCATGACGCTTGCGTTCGAGAAAAAATACCCGTTCCTCAAAGTCGAAGTCTTGCGGCTCAACTCCGAGCGCGTCTTCAATCGAGTCGTCGTCGAGCATCAGGCCGGCAAGGTCCACGCCGATGTCGTCAATATGTCGGTGATGCCGCTGCTCAAGAGCAAGAAGCTGCTCGCGGCCTATCGCTCGCCCGAAGCTGGCGCTTTCCCCGCCAAATTCAGGGACCCCGACGACACCTGGACCGGTCTCGTCGGCAATTATCTCGTGATCGGCTACAACACGCGGCTGGTTCCCGAAGCGAACCGGCCGAAGGATTGGTTCGACCTGACGCTGCCGTGGTGGAAGGGGAAGCTCGCGATGGATGTCGAGGACTTCGACTGGTTCGGCGCGATGCTCGAATATCTCGGACCCGAAAAAGGCCGGCGTTTGATGCAGGGGCTCGCCGCGCAGCAGCTCGACTGGAGAAAAGGCCACTCGCTGCTCGCGCAGCTCGTCTCGGCGGGAGAATTTTACGGCTCGTTCCTCTACGCCCACCGGACGCAGCTTACGCGCGACCGCGGCGCGCCGATCGACTGGGTCAAGACCTCGAAGCCGATCGTCGTGTCGCAGAACGCGGTCGCGGTTCTGGAGAAAGCGCCGCGGCCCAACGCGGCGCGCCTGCTCGTCGACTTTTTGATGTCGGAGGCCGGACAGAAGCTGCTCTACGAAGGCGGGCAGATCCCGCTGCGCTCGCGCGCGGTTCCGACGTCGTCGCCGCTCGCGGCGGAGCATCTCGATCTCTATCCCGTTTCGGACCGGGTCATGGAGCGCTACGAAGAACTTAAAAAAGATTTCAACGAGACATTCGGCGTCAAACAGTAGACGACGTCGCGCGAACAACAGGAGAGGAGCAAGGAACGAAGAGCATGGAGACAATCAGATTTCCCTATCGGTCGGCGCGCCATCTGGCACTTTTGAACGTCGTCGCTGAGAGCGGCGGATGGAAGAAGCAGGGTCTCAAAGTCGATTATAACTTCTACGTCGATCCGGAAGAGGCGCACAAGCTTCTGAGAAGCGGTAAGGTGCAGTTCATCGGCGGCAACCACATAACGCCGTACATCAAGCGCTCGTCGGGGGACGACTGGATCTACGTCGGCCAGACGGCGAACTACATCGCTCTGGCGCTCGTCGTGCGCAAGGACAGCAAGATCAGGAAGCTCGAGGACCTTCGCGGCAAGAAGCTGGGCGCGCGGGGCACTGGCGGGCCGCACACGTGGCTGAACGCCTGGATCACGCTCAGCAAGAGCGGCCTCGAAAACTCCGTCGAGATCGTGCGCGTCTTCAAGCGCGGGCGCATGTGGAACGGCGTGCAGGAGGGCGAGTACGACGCGGCGCTTATCGGCCGCCCCGACGACTTGAAGGCGCGGCGCGACGGCATGCGCACGATCATGCTGCCGCTGCTGCCGATGATCGTCTTCACGACGGTTTCCTCGACCGGCACTTTCGTGCGCGAGAACGAGGCGATCGTGAAGAAGTTTTTGAAAGGCCTCGCGTCGGGGATCCGTTATTTCAAGGCCAACCGGCGCCGCTCGATGGATATCTTGAACGCCACGCTGCCCAAGGAGCGCGGCGGCGGTGACAGAGAGATGATCGCCTACTATTATAAGGACCTGACGGAGACGATCTCGTCGACGCTCTTCCCCACGATGGACGCGATTTACAACGTCTATGCCGAGGCGTGCCGCTACAATGCGGCGGCGAAGCGGACGAACCCGCTCGAGCTCTGGGATCTGCACTTCCTGCGGCAGCTGCGCGACGCGCGGGAGATATAATTTCGGCTGAAGGAGAACCATGCGGCAATATTTCAGCCTCTGGTGCCTGATAATGATCGCGGCGCTCTGTCTCGCCGCCGTCGCGAACGCGGCGGAGAAGACCGCCGGGGACCTGCTGCAGCAGTACGGCAAGCTGGCGCCCGCGGAGCGCAAGCGCGCGCTGGAGGCGGGCGCGCGCAAGGAGGGCACGGTCTCGTTTTATGGAACGATGGCGGTTCCCGACGCGAAAGTCCTGATCGATAAGTTCCAGCTGCAGTATCCGTATCTGAGAGTCCAGCACGTACGGCTCGGCGCCTCGCCGATGGTAAGCCGCGTCCTGGCGGAGCATCGCGGTGGCCGGCGCGACGTCGATGTCGTCGGCGTCACCGGCCCCGGCGCGCAGGTGCTGATCGACAGCGGCCTCATCGATCCTTATTTCACTTCCGAGCGCGCGGCGATCCGTCCGGGATTCATCTCGCCCAAGGGACTGTGGACGGCGGTCGAGCTCTATCTCATTTCCACCGCTTACAACACGCGCTTCGTCCAGGCGGCCGAGGCGCCCCGAGCCTATCGCGACCTGCTGGATAAGAAATGGGCGAACGTGATGTCGCTCGACCAGACCGACCAAGACTGGTTCGCCGTGCTGTCGAGCGAATGGGGCGAAGCGGCGGCGAGCGAATACCTTGCCAATCTCATGAAACTCAACCCGAAGCTGCAACGAGGGCGCGAGCTGCGCGCGCAGATGGTTGCCGCCGGCGAATACTTCATCGGACCGACGTTCTACGATTACCGCGTGCGCAACCTGAAGGCGCAGGGCGCGCCGATCCAATCGGTCGCGCTGCCGCCGATCATGGCGTTTCCCAACGTGCTGCTGCTCGCGCGCCACGCGCCCAATCCGCACGCGGCGGCGATTTTCATCGACTGGCTGCTCTCCGAGCAGGGACAAAAAGCGATCGAGACCGATCTCGGGCGCGACCCCACGCGCAAGGGGCTCGGCGGCGGGCTCGACAAGACGGTCGCCGGGCGGCCGGTGAAAGTCATCGCGCCCGAAGAGCTCGGTCCGAAGGTCGACTACTACACCAAGCTGTATCGAAAAATTACCGGACAGTGATTTACGCCGGAGGCGAGATGGAACTCAAGCAATACGCGTTCAAGCCGTTCAACAAAGACACTGCGTTCGAGACCTGGATCAAATCGGAAGGTATTCCGATCTTAAGAGAATTCGTCGTCCGCGACGTCCGCACCGTCGAGGTCGGGCCGTGGGCGCGCACCGGCGGCAAAGGCGCATGGCTCATGCTCAACACGGCGGCGGACCAGACCGCGACGACGCCCTACGTGTGCGAGATTCCTCCCGGCCGCAGCCTCGAGCCGGAAAAGCACATGTACGAGGAGATGATTTTCATCCTCGACGGCGTCGGCGCGACCGAGGTGTGGGTCGACGAGAAGAAAAAGCGCACCTTCGAGTGGGGACCGGGGAGCCTGTTCGCCGCGCCGCTCAATACCTGGCACCGCCTCACGAACGGCAGCGGGCAGAAGCCGGCGCGCTTCCTCGCGCTCACCAACGCGCCGGCGGTCTTCAACCTCTATCACAACACCAAATTCGTTTTCGAAAACCCTTTCGTCTTCGACGACCGCTACGAGGACGAAGAGAGCGAATATTTCTCCGGCAAGGGCGAGCAGAAGCCCGGCCGGGTGTGGGACTCGAACTTCATCGCCGATGTGAGCCGCGTCGCGCTCCACGACTGGAAGGAGCGCGGCCCGTCGGCGCGCAACGTCGAGATCGAGCTCGCGCACAACACGATCGCCGGCCACATCTCCGAAGGCCGGCCCTGCGTCTACCGCAAGGCGCACCGCCACGGCCCCGGCGCATTCATCTACATCCTCGAAGGCACCGGCTACTCGCTCATGTGGCCCGAAGGCAAGCCGATGAAGCGCTACGATTGGGGTGTGGGCAGCCTGTTCACGCCGCCGAACCGCTGGTTCCACCAGCATTTCACGACCAGCAAAGATCCGGTGAAGCGGCTGGCGATGAAGGCCTGGGGCCAGAAATATCCGATCGGCGGCTGGGAGCTGCTGGACAAGCCGACCGACGACGGCGGCGATATGATCGAATATGAGAACGAAGACCCGTTGGTGCGCCGCATGTACGAGGAGGAGCTCAAGAAATCCGGCGTCACGCTGCAAATGCCGCCGGTGAATTACAAGAAGCGGGCGTAGAACGTCAGACGTCTTGCTGACAACGCCGTGCCGGCGCGCTATGCTGGCCGATCATGGGCAGCGATAACTTCGCCGGCGAGCTCGGCGTCCACTATCCGCTTCACGTCCTCAACCGCTACTCCGTCCCCGAGCTGATTGAATTGACCGAGCGTGCGCGCTCGGCGCTCGCGCCGTTCGGCTTCGCGCAAATCTGGACCAACGACAATCTCGAATACCGCAATGTCGTCGCCGCTTCGGCGGCGCTCGTAGCGCGCGTGCCGGTGAAGCTCGGCACCGCGATCACGGTGCCTTATTTCCGCAATCCCATCGACCTCGCGATGAGCTTCGCGACGATTTCCGAGCTCACGCCGGGGCGCGAGGTCTCGCTCGGCCTCGGGCCCGGCTCGCGCTCGATCCTGACGCATCAGGTCGAGCGCGTAAAGCCACTCGGCATCATGGACGAGCTCGCGGGCGCTTTGAGGACGCTGTTTAGTGGCGAGGTGCTCAAGCGCGACACGATCCCAATCCTCGCGTCTTATTTTCATTTGAACGCCGAGACATACGCGCTGCGCTTCAAGCCGCAGGCGCCGGTCCGGCTCTACTATGGCCCGAGCCTGCTCAAGCCCGCCGTGCTGGATCTCGTCTCGCGCCGCTTCGACGGCGTAATCTTGCAGACGCTCTACGGCACGGCCGACATGGAGGATTCGCTCGCGCGCATGGAAAAGGCGCGCAGCGGTTCGACGCTCGGTGAGCCGCTGAGAAAGGTCATGCTGCTCAACGCGTCGATCGCGCGCGACGGCGCGGCGGCGAAGCGGCACGCCAAGCGCTTCGTCTCGCACATCGTCTCCGGCTGGCCCGACGATGTTCTTAAGTCGAAAGGGATCGATCCGGCGGCGATCGGCGCAGTGCGCCGCGCCTACGCGGAGAACCGCGGTGTCGATTACGCCGCGGGCCTGACGCCCGACCAGGCGGTCGAGGCGCTCATCATCGCTGGCACGCCGGCGGAATGCCGCGAGCGTATCGCGACACTATTTTCACTCGCAGCGCGCCGCGGCTTCCAGCAGATTGCGCTCGGCGTCCCGCTCGGCCCCGACGTGGGCGAGGCGATCGAGTTGTGGGGGAAGGAGATTTTGTCGGGGCTGCGTTAAAAGTTTCTATCTCCACTCCGTCCGGTCCGGATGATAGACCGCCGTCGTGAGCCAGCGGCCGTTCAGGTGAAAGATGCCGACCAGCCGCACGGCGCGGCGGAGCGTCGCGTGCGGCGGCGAACGGTCGGCCCACTGTGCGAACTCCCGGATCTTCTCCGGGCTCTCCTTGCTCTCGATCTTGACCTCGAAGGTGATCTCTTCGATGCCTTTGTGCTGATAGCCCTGCTCGTAGAGGTATTCGCCGCGGCGGTCGAACCAGCCGCGCACGTGCTCCTCCAGCGAGTCAATTTTTAAATCGAGCACGCCGGCCGCGCGCCCCCACTGCGTGAAGTGGCTGAAGCCGAAGCCAGCGAGAAAGGTGTGCGCCGGGCTCACGCCCTTGCCGAAGCCCGTGCTGTGCGCGTTCTCGTCGCAGATGAGTTCCTGATCGCGGATCTTCGTTTTCCCCGAGCAGTTCTCGACCCACGAGATCGTCACGTTAGGAGTCGAGCGATAGTCCTTGGGATCGGTCTTCTTCGGCAGTTCCTCGGTCATTTGATCGAGGTACTTCATCTTATCTTTGTAAATTTTGATCGCCATCGTCCCTCCTTGGTTGTTTTCGCCCTCACCCTTGCCCTCTCACAGGGAGAGGGTGAAGACTGATAGTCGCTATTTCCGTTTTTCCCCCTCGCCTTCGAGGGAGAGGGATGGGGTCAGGGTTCATTGTTCAAATCGTTGCCTTCCAGTCTTCGATGTCGCCGAGGCCGTTCGCGCGAATCCACTCAAGCGCTTCGACGTGCGTTCCCGTCACGCCGCCGCCGTCCTGCTGAGCCAGAAAAATCGCCGGCGGCGCCATCATCTCCGGCCGCATGAAAAGCTGTGCGGGATTTTTTTTTAGCGCCTCGATCTTCTCGCGGTCGGTCAAAATGGAGATCGCGCCGGGCGAGAGCGAATTGACGGCGATGTTATCCGCCTTCAGCTCGGCCGCGAGCGACTGCGTCAATCCTTCGAGGCCGAACTTCGATGCGCAGTAGGGGAGCCGTCCGGGCATACCGCGCTTCCCGCCGCCGGCGGAGATGTTGACGATGCTCGCCGCGCCGGCCTTTTTGAGCAGCGGCAGGAATAATTTCACGCAGATAAACGGCCCGCGGAGATTGACGGCGATGGTGCGGTCCCAGTCCTCGATCGACAAATCTTCGAGCGGGATAAGATAGCTGTCGCGCCTGCCGAGATGGTTCATGCGCAGCGCCGCGTTGTTGACGAGCACGTCAAGGCGTCCGAAGCGCTTTTCCACCGCCGCGGCGAGCGCCGCGACATCCTGCTCGCGCGAGACATCCGCGGGAATCGCCAGCGCCGCGCGCCCGAGCGCTTCGACCTCGCGCGCGGTCGCGTCGATCTCTTCCTTCGTCCGCGACGCGGCGACGATGTCCGCGCCCGCGCGGGCGAAGGCGAGCGCGAGCGCTCGGCCGATGCCGCGCCCGGCGCCGGTGATGAGGGCGACTTTGCCTGCGAGCTGCATGGATTGTTTGAAGACGGCCTGCGGCGCGGGTTTATATCCCGCCGCCCATCCACTCAGTGCCGCGCGGGCGACACGGCGGTTTCCAGTCGCGCGCGTCGCAGATCGGCATGACGACGAGCGACCAAATCAAAGCGAAAACGGCGAAGAACAGGAGCAGCGACAACGCAAGCTGGATATTGAAGCGCCGCAGACTGCTGCCATCCATGCCGTTTGTGGTCTATAACCCGTAAAAATTCTTCGGGTTCGTCTCCAGGATCTTGCGCGCGACGGTGTCGGTGATGCGGCCCTGATCGACCCAGTCGCGCACCTCTTTGAGCGCCGTGAGATTCGCCGAGATGTCCGTGTGGCTGTAGTCGGTGCCCATCATGAGATTGTCCTCGGTGCCGAACTTGAGCAGGTGCTCGATCTCGTCGATCGCGTCGAGCGTGACGAAGATGCGGTTTTGGCGGAAAAGATCCTGGCTCAAATCGAACATGCGCGTGAAGCGGTAGCCGCGGCCGCGCTGCTGCGCGCGCAGCGTCGCCGCCATCATCGAGACGGAGTAGGGGATCCAAGACGCCCCCGCCTCGATCAAGCCGAAGCGGAGCTTGGGAAATCTCTCGGGCAGCTTGGTCGTGACGATCTCGGTGAGCGAGTGGATGATGGGAAAGCCGCGGTCCCATTCCGTCCCGGGCAACGGATGGCCGGTGTGAATGCAGAGCGCCAAGTCCTGAGCCTGGGCTTCCTCGTAGACCGGGAAGAAATACGGATCGGTGACCTTGCGGTCGAGGTCGAAGCCGCGCTTGAAAATGGCGCAGGCGCCGTTCGCCTTCGCCCAGCGCACTTCCTCGGCGGCTTTGTACGGATCGAGCAGCGGCAGCACGGCGGCCCAGCGGAGCCGGCCGTTGGTCGGCGCGCACTTTTTCGCGAGCCAGCGGTTGTAGGTCGTCGTGAGGGCGTATTCGGCTTCCAGATTGCGCGTGTTGTAGCGGATGAAAAAGGTCGGGAAGATCACCTGTACGTCCACGCTCATCTCGTCCATGTGCTTGACGCGCCCGGCGACGTCCTCGAGCTCGCGCCTAACGCGCGGCGGATGATTGATCTCGTCGCGCAACGCGCGGTTCTGGAGCCGCCCTTCGACGACCCATGAGCGCGCGGTCGTCGCGCTTAAGCCCGCGCGTTTCGCCTCCTCGGGCGCGACCGAGACAGTCACGGGAATATACTTTGCGTTGGGCGTCCCCAGCAGCCCGGCCCAAGTGTCATCGGACTCGTCCACGTGCGTGTCGGCATCGATCATGCCCATGACAAACCTCCTGTTTGTCTCTGGACATAATATCTAATCGCGCCGAGCGCAAGCTAGCACCGTCTTCACCGGGCAAATCCGCCGCAAACACCGTCGTACGTTACGCGCAGCGCCTGGCGCATCGCGCCCTGCGGATGCCGTCCAACGTCATCGCGGCACTGCGCCGATTCCATAGAGTACCTTAAAGTTCTCCGGCGTCACCGTGCAAACCGCATGGCATTTGCTTTGCTCAATCTTGCCGATCGCCGTCTTTAATACGATAGGCAAAAAGGAGACGAAGATGCGCAAGTATATGATGATCATCGCCGCCAGCCTCGCGCTGTACGCGGCGCCGGTCGCCGCTGGTAGCAACCTAAAGACCGTATTAAAGAAAGAGCTCCCCCCGGCTGCTGCGACGCGCCGACGGAAATCAACGGCGGGCGAGCCGATTACAAGAAGGTCAGCAACGGGACAACCACCAAACAGGAGCGCTTCCGCTCGGACGTGACCATCACGCTGCCGAGCGAGACGCTAGGCATTAATACCGTCGAGGATGCACAGGCGGCGGATATCCGGGTGATTTTCACCCACGCCACGGCCGATTACGCGGAGTGCTCGCTGATCATGGTGGACACCGAAAAACACGCGGAGAAGGTGAACGGCGCAGTCGTTATGACAATCATAGCGGATTTCCTTGTAGACATCCGCTACCAGTGGATTAAGGCTGGTCCGGTGCAACGGAATTACATAGGCTGGTGCGACGTCGATCTCTCGACTCCCGGAATCCAGGACGGCGTCCCGCCGATCCAGACGAGCGACATCGCAACCGTCACGCTGGTCGATCCGAGCGAGGCCGATCTCGATCGGGCGAGCCGTACGCTCGACATGGATTTCCTCCAGGGGGGCATGTTCTAAGCCCGCACGCTTAACGACGCGAATAACAGCCGGGGAGCGATCCCCGGCTTTTTTATTTCTTGGGCTCGTCGTTCGGCTCGGACCGCCCCGGTTATTCGCCGTCGCCCTGAGGCGGCATCGATCTCTGCTTGACACCCTCTTGCTGCGCGGCGGCAAAGTAAGGGTTGTTCCTCCGGGCGCAGGATCTTGATTTCGAGGTGCCACAGGCCGCCGACGGGAGCGGCGCGTTGTCGCGGTAGGTCGCGGGCTTGATCCTTTCAGCATGAACGTCGCAAGCGCGTCGGAATAGCTCTGGTAATATCCCGTGATTTTTCCGCGATAGATCACCGCGTGTCATAGCCGCGGTAAGCGCGGCGGCAGACCTCCTCCTCGACGGAATCCGCGAGCATTTGCTTGGCGCGCTGGAAATGCTCGTAATGGAGCGGGTCGTCGCGCAGCCATTCGTAGTGGCTCTGGCGCGAGACGGCCGAGAGGCGCGCAGCGCACCAGAAACGCGCGATGGCGATCGTTGATCACCTCGCGAAAAAGATCGCGGAACTCGGCCATGCCGTCGTCCGCGAGCTTTTCCGCCTCCGCCGGCGCGGGCGCGTCGCTCTATGGTTGGTCCCTCCTGTTTGTAAGATACGGGAAAAATCTTTGCGCAGCCTATTGACAAGTAACCTACCTGCTAGTAGGTTGGCACGACTTGGAGGAGCATGATAATGGCGAGCGAAAATATGTATCAAGGTGCCTGCTTCTGCGGCGCGGTCGAATTAACGGTCACGGGCGAGCCGCTGGGCATGGGCTATTGCCACTGCGAGTCGTGCCGGCGCTGGTCGGCGGGGCCGGTGAACGCCTTCACGTTGTGGAAGCCCGACGCGCTCGAGATCACCAAAGGTGCGGAGAACATCGGCAGCTACAACAAGACGCCGAAAACCTACCGCAAATGGTGCAAGAGGTGCGGCGGCCATCTCTATGCCGAGCATCCCGGCTTGGGACTTGTCGACGTCTTCGCTGCAACGATTCCGGATTTGCCGTTTAAGGCCGGCGTGCACGTCAACTATCAGGAGACGAAGCTGCGGATGAAGGACGGCCTGCCGAAGCTTAGGGACTTTCCGAAAGAGCTCGGCGGCTCGGGCGAGCTCGTCGCGGAGTGACGCCGGCGATTCATATGAGCAGAGACATCAAGACCGCCAAGGACACCAAGACCGCGATCATGGACGCCGCGCAGGAGCTGATCCAGCGCCGCGGCGCGAACGCGATGAGCTACCAGGATATCAGCGAGGCGGTCGGCATCCGCAAGGCGAGCATTCATCACCATTTTCCCGCCAAGGACGATCTGATCGAGGCGGTCGTAGCACGCTACGCCGACCACGTCTTCGGCCTGATGGACGAGATCTTCGATTCCAAGCTCGATCCCGCGGCCAAGCTGCGCAGGTACGCCGCCTTGTTCGAGACGATGCTCAGCGACGGCAGGCACGACAAGGGCTGCCCGTTTGCCATCCTCGGCGCGGAGCTCTCGTCGCTCGGCGGCTCGACCGCCGCGCGCGTGCGGCGCTTCTACCGCGACAGCGAGGAGCGCCTGGCCCGCGTAGTCGAGGAAGGGCACGGGAAGGGGCAGTTCCACTTCAAGGGCGAGCCCAAGCGCGTGGCGGCGATGTTCTTCGCGCTGCTCGAGGGCGGCATGCTGATCGCGCGCGCGGAGGGCGGCCCCAGGCGTCTGCACGCGCTGGCCGAGCAGGCGCTGAAGCTGCTGCAGCAGTGAAGGAGTGTCTTGTAAGTTTCCACGGCGCGCCCGAGGGCGCACTGCCGCTCGTCAGTAGTCTCCGTCCGTGTCCTTCATATCCGGCATATGTCTATATCCGGCATATGTCGATCGTCCCTTTATGATCGACCAGAATCAAATAGCGTGATTGCCGTCGGCTCGATTAGGGCAGTTTTTTTAAACGCGGAGATGTTGATGGGCAACGAACGGGCGAACTTCTTGTCGTGAAAACTGCTGACGAGTATTAATGGTGCTCCTAAATCGGATTCGAATCAAGGAACGTATCGGCCGGAATGTCGCAGTGTGTCGAAGCGTGACGCATGATTTTTGAAAGGAGGTAGTTGCGGGCGGAGCTAAGGGTGACGGAATGGCACAACAATGAGGACTTACAGGACTTTAGTATTCTTTATGAAGCGGTACCTCATCGTTGAAAATGTCGGCGTTCTGGCCCTCGCCGCCCGGCTTGCCGTCGGCGCCGTAGGAGATGATCTCCGGTTGGCGGGGATTCTTGCCGGGGAAGCGGTAGATGAAAGGGTGGCCCCACGGATCGTTCGGAAGATCTTTTAGCAAGTAAGGACCGTCCCAACCCGTAATGCCTTCAGGTTTCATGCGGAGAGCCTGGAGACCCTCTTCCGTTGAGGGATACCTGCCGATGTCTTGTTTCAATGAATCCAGCGCGGTGCCGAACTGACTAATTTGTCTTTTTGCCATGTGCTGCGCGCTAGGCATAGGGTGAACATAGTAGTGTGGGCCTATTACAGCCTTAACGATCGTCGCCAGAAGCAGTGCGATCGGAAATTTATAGCTCCATGAAAGCTTGCGGCCGTAGACAGCAACGAAGATAGTCCAAATGACGGCAATGACAAACGCAGCGGTAAGTAAAACAGACGCAAGGAGATCGTTAATTCGCGAGATGGCAACGGCGAGCAGTAGCGCACCGATTGAGGCCAAAAAGCAAATCCATTGAACGAACAGCGCGGTTGTGAGTTTTTTCATGTTAAGGTTCAGAGAGATTCTTCGCTGTGCTCAGAATGACATTTCAGCCTGTTGTCTGTCATCCTGAACCCTTCGACTGCGCTCAGGATAAACTCCGTGAGGATCTCTCCAAAAACGTAATTCAATCTTTGTCCGATTCCTCCGCCTCCTCCAGCGCCTTGATCATCTCGTCGTGGATCAGGCCGTTGGAGGCCAACGTCTGGTCGCCGTCGATGGAGAATTTGCCGCCGGAGAAGTTCGTCACGATGCCGCCGGCCTCGGCGACGATGAGCGCGCCGGCGGCGATGTCCCACGGCTTCAATTTCAATTCCCAGAAGCCGTCGAGGCGCCCGGCGGCGACGTAGCAGAGATCGAGCGCGGCGGAGCCGGCGCGCCGGATGCCCTGCGCGCGGCGCATCATGCTGCGGAAGTATTTCAGATAGTAGTCCGGGTCCTCGCGGTGGTCGTAGGGAAAGCCGGTCGCGAGCAGCGCTTTGTCGATCTCGCCGGCTTTCGAGACGCGGATCGGCTTGTCGTTCAGGAGTGCGCCCTCGCCGCGGAGCGCGGTGAAGCCCTCGTCGCGGAGCGGGTCGTAGACGAGGCCCAGGATGATTTCCTTCTCGCGCTCGAGCGCGATCGAGATCGCGATGTGCGGGAAGGAATGCGCGAAGTTTGTCGTGCCGTCGAGCGGGTCGACGATCCAGCGGTAGACGCTGCCCGGCGCGACGATCGCGGTCGCTTCCTCAGCTAGGATCGAGTGGCCGGGATAGGTCTTCGCCAGGTGCGCGACGATGCGCTCTTCGGAGGCACGATCGGTCGCGGTGACGAGGTCGATGGCGGATTTGTATTCGACGTCGTGGACGCGCTGCCAGTTGTCGCGGATCAGATCGCCCGCCATCCGCGCCGCCTGCCATGCGACGATGAGAAAGTGGTCCATGGAGTTATGTTATCTAAACAGTGCTGAGTTTTCGAGTATTTTATGGGCAGCGCCATTGAGGGTTGTCCGTCATTCCGGCTAAGCGAGTTTACGAGCGCGAGCCGGTCCGCCGAGATAGCCAAAATATTTTTATTGACAGTTTCTCTCGTCGCATGAGAAAATTAACCAAACTTACTTTGCCGGTTTTTTGGATGTAGTACGGTCCGGAGACGCATGTATGGCGATTAAGCTCTTTCCGTCCACTTCCAATTCCACCCAGCTCGCCATGCGGCTCGGCATGCCGCTGAAGCCGAGCGTCATCCTGCTGCGCTGGCCGGTTGTCATCATCTGCGCCTATCTTTTGCTTTATCCCGCGGTGGATTATCTGCAGCCCGCGGTGCTTCAGCTTTTCATCGTCCTTTACGTCGTTTCCAACGTCGCGCTCTATTTCGTCCGCGAGGAGAAGTTCGCCACCTGGTCGTTCTATTATCCGCTAGTGGTGCTAGATACGATCGCGCTCACGGTCTCGCTCGTCTCCAACGGCTACGCCGAGAGCAATTTTTACATCGCCTTTTTTCTCGTCATCATCATGAGCTGCATCGTCGACGATCCGAAGCTCCGCGCGGTCGGCGCGATCCTCGCCTGTCTCATCTACGTCGCGCTGCTGCTCCAGTTGACCGGGAGTATCCACCCGAGCGCGTTTTTACGCACCCCCTTCCTCTTCGTCGTATCGCTATATTACTGTTTCTTTACGCAGTTCACGCGCACCGAGAGAAACCTGCGCTACGAAGCCGAGCAGCGGAGCCGCGGCCAAAAAGAGATTCTCGACATCCTGTCGCACGAGTTGCGCACTCCGCTCAGCGTGATCACCGGCTACGCGCAGGCGCTCCAGAGCGGCAACTTGGGGCCTATCGCGGCCAGACAAGGCGCGGCCTTCGCGGGAATTATCCGGCAGTCGAACCATCTCCTCACCATGGTCAATAGTCTCATCGATCTCACCCGCATCCAAAGCAACGAACTGTGGCTGAAGCAGGAGGAGGTAGGGCTGAGAGGGCTGCTGGAAGAGCTCAAGATGAACTATGACCTCTCCGACGACAAGCAGGTGCCGGTCAAATGGACGATCGCTCCCGATCTGCCCGTTATCAGCAGCGACAAGGAGCGGCTATGGATCGTGCTCAGCAATCTCGTCAACAATGCCGTCAAGTTCACGCATCAAGGCGAGATCCGCGTGTCGGCCTGCTGCTCGGCAGATAAGAAGACTTTCGAATTCGAGGTCGCCGATACCGGGATCGGCATCGCTGAGAACGATCTCATGCACATCTTCGACAAGTTCCAGCAGGCGGACCGCTCCTCGCGGCGCAATTACGACGGTCTCGGCCTCGGACTCCATATGGTGAAGGTCTTCACCGATCTCTCCGGCGGAAACATCTCCGTCCAAAGCGAAGTCAACCGCGGCTCGACCTTCCGCATGACCCTGCCGCTCTGAGAGCGAATTCCATTCCGCGAGCTGCGTGCCGAGGTGACGCCTTAGGTTGAATCCGTCTGGAATTCCTACTTCATGAAGCCGCGTTTGCGGTAGTACGCCGCGATGCGGTCGGCCGCTTCCTTCGCCACGCGCTTGGCGTCCGCCTCGACGGCCGCCTTCTCCGCCTCGGGCGCCATGCGGGGCTTGACACCGCTGTCCGTCGCCGTGTCCGCCTGCGCGATGAATTGCAAGTTGGAGCCCGATCCCTGGAAGATCATCACGCGCGTGCGCAGCGGGTCGGCGAAGGTATAACCGCCGACCACGTTCGAGGAGCTCGGCGATTCGAGGTGCATGAAGCGGCCGAAAATCCAGACCGTCTGCTCCTGGGGCGGCGCGTCGTCGCGGGCCATGGCGGCGTTGACGCCGCGCGTCTTGAGCTCGGCGACGAGATTGGTCGCGACCGCCTCGCCGAGGAGCCTGCCGACGCGGACCTCCTCCGGGCTTTGTTTGAACGGCACCGTGCCGTACTCCGAGCCCTGTGGAATCACCTGAAACCGGTGCACGAGTATGCGGTCGGGGGGCAGGACGCGGCCGGCTACGGGCAGCTCCGAGGTGACTGTTTCCGAGGCGCAGGCCGCGAGCAGCAGCGAGGCCATGAACCACGAAGCATTGAGCAGGAAAGCGAGCCGCATCCTCATGTACGTTCTCCTCGGCGAAAGCGTTGTGTTTTATTCGCGGGCAATTGTCGTCCGGCTTGCGTTAAAAAGCAACTTGCCGCCCGCGCACGGTTCGCTCATTCCTGAAACCGGCTCGTCGCGACGTCGGCCGCGGCTTTCACCGCCGGCACCGGGCAGAAGCCGTGCGCCTCGACGGCGAAGACCGTGTTGAACTTGCTGCGGAAGTTCTCCAGCGCGATCACCGCCGCGAGCTCGACCAATTCTTCGTCGCTGAAGCGCCGCTTGAGCTTCTTGAAAAATCCATTGGTGACGCGCTTATTCGTGTAGGTCATGCGCTCCGCGAGCTCGAGCGCCAGCCGCTCGCGCTCGGAGAGCGCGGGGCTTTTCTTGTAGTCGCCGAGCACCGCTTCCACCTTCTCCGCCGAGGCGCCGTTTTGCATCCCACTGGATGCGTTTAAGTCGAGTCAATAGGGGCAGCCGTTGATGCTCGCCGCCTTGACGCAGACGAGATGGCGCAGCTCGGGCGCGATCAGGCCCGACTCGCGA
This sequence comes from Pseudomonadota bacterium, assembly GCA_021324155.1. Classification (GTDB taxonomy): domain Bacteria; phylum Desulfobacterota; class Binatia; order UBA9968; family UBA9968; genus JAJPJQ01. The sequence goes on along the minus strand of JAJPJQ010000007.1, from coordinate 45,349 downwards.
ATGCCGTTCGCGAGCGCCTGCGCGCCTTTATAAATCGTCGGCCTGAGCGCGTAGATGCGCAGCGTGTTAAGCGCCGCGCCGTACTGCTTCTCCTGCTCCTCGAAAATGCCGCGCAAATCCGCGGGCGCGGTGTCTTTGGTTACGCCTTCGATTCTGGGCATGGCTTGGCTCCTTTCTTGGGCTAAGGTACTCAAAAAACTTACTCCCACTGCGATCTTAACTTATCCCAGCGAGGGAGTGGATTCGAGCCAGTGGAGAGAGAGATTAAGGTCTCGGCTGTAGACAAGGAACGATCTCGGCCCGGCGTGGAAACCTGGTTATTGCGTGATCACGATTTTCACCGGTGGAGATTTTACGGTGCCATGCCACACGTCGAAGCCGAATTGCTTTTCTGCGTCTGTGCTCGCCTCTTTACTGTAGCTGAGTTCAAACATCAAATCGTAATTTCCGCTTGCTGGGATTTCGATCGCGGAATTCCCGAAATTAAGAAATATACCCGATACTTCTGGATGCCCCTGTCTCATCATGTCTGGAATCGTTGTTTGTTCGAGCTTGCCCTCGAAGAGGATTCGTCTTTCTTCGTTGGGTTGCAACAAAAAAAGCTGTCCTTAGTGGGTCCAAGGATTCCGAATTGTGCCAAATAGTAGCCTCGCAGCGGCTTTCGATCGATGAATAATTTGATGTAGCTGATGCTGTAGAACAAGCCTTTGTACACATATAAAAGGACTTCGCGGAAATGTTCTTGACAGCTGCTTCTATTTGAATTGTATCGCCTACGGCAAAATGCTGACCGTGTACGACGACCGACGCAGCTAAGCGTTGGACGGCCTCGTTTTCTGCCCTACCGTCGACGGGGAGATAACCGCAGACCAAAAGCAGGACACTGCAATGTAGTAGTATTCTCACGACGCAATTAAGGACCTTTTTATAATCGCATCTTCTGTCGAAGTCGAGGCTCCGAATGGTTCGGCATATGTTCCATATCGATGGTGTTGAGTTTCATACAGCGCGTCGCGCCGCTATTTGGGGTCTTGCGCGATAATTATACCGACGATTTTATCTGACTCGTCCGGATAGCCTGTTGAGATATCGCCTGCAAAACCGAAGCCGACACTAATATACTGAAACTTGACAACCGGCTCGTAACTGCCGTCGCCCTGGCCGACATACGCCAGGGGCCCATATTCCCGTCTTGCCGCCGCATAGGTCGATCCCACGCCGATGCCCTGTCTCGTTTTGAATTTCGCTGACCGCGTTGTCACCCGAAATACCCGGTCGTTGTAGATTTCCGCCGACAAAAGCAGAGCGCCGTCTTCTTCATAGACCTCCAGGGTGGATGTCGCCCTTCCCTCGATCATTGAGCTTACTTCCTCGATGTGGTGATCGTCGTAAGCGTGAACAGCGAAGGCTCTGGCTTGGCCCAGATAAATCGGCCCAATGGAACCGCCGGTTATTTCGAAACCGAAGGGTACGGGGGGTTGAGGCACCGTAATCCATTTCACGATGCCTTTTTCCCGCGTCTCGGCGAGTAGATCTTTGCGGGCGCTATTAAGCGAGTAGCCGCGGCAGACGCACAGAGTATTACTATACGGTCCATGAATCTTCTTGCGGGTTGCCGGAAGAACAATGATCCACCAATCGTCCGGCCCCTCGACGCCTTTAGCGCCTGCCTCGATGATGGCGTATGTATCTTCGTCTTCGAGAGAAAAATCCTTGATCGTGATTTTTATTCTTTTGCCTGCGATGATCCGGTTGTCGGAATAAATCGACGTGAGCTCCTTCACGATGTCGTTGATGTAATGATCTTTGCTATAGAGACGTCCGCCTCCATACCGCGCTTTATTTCGGCGTCGCTCTCGCCTGAGTCCGAGCGCGCCGGAATACAAAGGAGTAGCGCGGTAACTATAAGCAAAGCGGCTAATCGTCTCATGCGGCTCTCCTTCAACGTCGAGGCCGGTACCCGCTTATTCTGATATCCTTCCTCGGTAAGACCGTAGAAGACCATTTTGTCGCCCGCGCCTTTCGGTAGGAGTTCTCTGAACTCGCCGTTGTCGATTCCCTCCTCGATATACTCAGGTGGATCACGTCTCACGTCATGAAAGTAAACGCGCCGCGCCCTCCCTCGTCAGGTATCGTATTGTCCGGCTGCTTGCCGTAATAGACTATTTCGGCGGCCCTGTAGGCTTCGACGAGTTCCTTCGCCCTTTGTTGTAACGCGCCTGGGCCGGGGTTTTCGTCTAATAGTGAGGAAGCCGAAGCCTTTTGGGCCCTTCTTCAAGAACGTTATAGGCACGTTCCATGGCTTTTTTTGTTATTTCCTCGAATTGGGGTCCCTTATATTCCTGTATCGGTCGTTTAGTAATTGGGTCGCGCATTATTCGGCCTCTGCTGCCGTGTTTTGGTCCTAAAATCCCCTGGTAAATAACGTCGTCGTAACTCCTCAGATTGTCTAGACCATAGATGTCGAGGCCTATTCGATTTTTGACCGTATGGCCGACGGCCTTCTGGTTTCGAAATCTTGACCTCCGGCTGCCCCATATATTAGGGCGACTAGATCACGCGGCACACCGTTCAAATCTTTGGGAATGGCGCGAAGAATTTCCTCCGCTTCCGCTTTGTCCTTCTCTATCCGCGCTAGCCGCCCCTCTTTCTGAGCTTGCGTTTCCCGGACCGGGTTTTTGCTCTGCGACGCGGCGGTGAGATCACCTGGGCGGTCATCCGGATTAGCGTCTGTGGAATCGTCGTCATTCTCTATCTTCACATTAGACTCAGGCGAGGTATTATTATTCGCTCCGGAATCGGTCGCGTTTACCAGCTGGAACAGTCCCGCCGTGCCAGGCGCTCGGGTGGCGTGTACGGCAGGTTTTTTGGAGGGCCGTCGGATCGGGCAGACCTTCCGGCGGCATCCGCCATATCGGGAGGATGACATTGTAATCGGCGGCGCTCGCGCCGTTGGGGAGCGAATCTCCTGATTCCGCTTGGCCTAGCGCCAGCCCAAGATTGGAAATGCTTTCCTCGGCCTCCTTCAGCAGGCTGTCCCGCAGGTCCGGTCCTATGTTCGGATACGCCCCGTTCAAGAGCAGGCGTTGGGCTAGCGCCGGGTCGCTCGCGTACTCCCGGTTGTACGTAAAGATGTCGAGGTCGCTCGGGATGTTCTCGATGAGCCGGTCGGCGTCTTCTTTATAGAGCAGCCCGGCGTCGCCGGAGAGCTTCAGCCGGCCGATCAACGCGGTGACATAGCGCTCTCGATCCTGGTCGTTCGCGGCATCGGCGATCTTACCCAAGTAATAGAGGCGGTCTTGGTCGAGCTGGGCGAGGTGATGATCGATGAAGACCTTTTTGTAAGTTTCCACAGCGCGGCGCTGCGCCGTGTCGCGCTCGGCCCAGAGCACGTTTCTTAGCTGCTGGCGGATGCGGTAGGGAGCCTCGGAGACGACGGCTTTGTCGTCTTCGTCGGCGCGGCGATGAAACTGATTGAAGAAGTCTTTGGGATGGAGATTCTCGTAATCCTGCGGGCTGTCGCCCATCTCCTGATGTTGAATCTAATACACCGTTTTCTGAGCGCGGCGTGGAATTCGGCTAGGTTCTGGACATTGGTGAATTGCTCGTAGAGCTTACCCAGCGCCTCTTCGGCAGGGTCGGGGCGTCTTTCGTTGGGGTCCTCGGGCGGGATAACGATCATGGCGGGTCCTCCTTTTTGGTGGGTTAAGCCTGTGAAGCGAACACGACTGCGTCGCGGCTAACCAGATGCAGAAAGTTGAGAACTACAGACGGGCGAAAGGTTAAGCGTGCGTTGTTCTCGGGTGTCTCGGCTCACGCCTCACGCCTACGAGAGATTCGTTTTCGTATGCCGCCCCCGTCGACGGTAATAAATAATGAACCTGAATCCGGCGAGCGTCCAGATAAATTCTTGCGCAAATGTCGCAGTATGACGCGTTATTTTGGGTGAAGCGGACGCTTGAGCGAACCGAGCTTCCGCTGAAGGACTGTCGAGAGTGCACGGATCCCTTCGATGAACTCAGGGCGAACCGAAAAATTCCGTCACATGTATAATTTCCGTTCGTGCTAAGCCCTTCGAAAGTCTCAGGACAGGCTGCGTCGAAGCACGCTTCGATTAGTCGAAAATGCTTGATTTTAGCTTTCGCGGCAATGACTTGTGCAACGAGAAGACCCTCACCCTCTCCCCGAGGAGAGGGAATAAAATATGGCACGCGCTGTGGCGGCGACTTTCTCACTCCTCGCCCGCTTGCGGGAGAGGGGTGAGGGTGAATTCTCCGCCCTTTTTACTTCCCGCGCCGCCCTATGCTAGCTAAGAGCACATGAAACTGCGGGCACCGGCGAAGGTGAATCTCTTTCTAGCTCTGCTGGCGTACGCTGGTGGAGAGTTCACGATCGTCGAGCTTCGCAATCCTGCTCCTGCGAAGCCGCCCTTTACAGGACAGGCTGTTGTGTCGTCTGTAGCGACCTTCGATTTTAAAGACACGACATGGCTTCGTGTTGCTGGGCGGATCAGCACCATTCAGCAGCAGTTCAGTAATTATTTAGTCGACTTGGATAGCGGTAGCTCGGCCGAATACGGCATGAAAGTCTTTGGACGTAGCAAATTTAAGCAATTTCTGCTTTGGGGGTTTACATATCCGGTAGATCGGTGGGGTAGGCGGATCGCCGACATTCCTGAAGAAAATGAACGTAACGACGCTATGTTGACGGAGTGGATCAAACGGGCGCTTCGTGACGGCGATTATCAATCGGACGACGCTTTATTCATCGGTCACTTGATTCCAAGAGATCGAACTTCAGCGGTTCTTTGCGTGCCTAGGATAGCTTCAGGCAGCGGTCGGGCGGAAATCCATCGACGGCCTTTCGGTTCGGAAAATTTCTCATTTGCGGAAGTATCGACAGCCTGTACGATCGGTGCGCAAAATTTGCCACTCCGGACAATCCTGGCGGTCGCTCGGTTTCATTATCGGGAGCCAGTGGACTCTTGGCGATTTATAAGCGCCTGGATCCATATCCCAGAGAACGTACCCGTGGAGCGTCGGAATGATATTCGTAAATTGTTCTTCGAATCGCTTTCCACTATCAAAATGAACGAAAAGATATCGAGCGTAGATTAACGATGAAACTTCGAGCGCCGGCGAAGGTGAATCTCTCGCTTCGCGTCGTGGGCAAGCGGCGCGACGGCTATCACCTGATCGATACGATCATGGCGCCGGTGTCGCTCTACGACGAGATCGAGATCGAGCGCGCGCGGCCCGGCACGAACCTAAGCGTCACGTGCGACGATCCGAAAATTCCTTCCGGCGCGGAAAATCTCGCGTATAAAGCCGCCGCGCTGCTGTTGGGCAAAGATGCGGCGAAGTATCCCGTCGCGATCGATATCAAAAAGCGCATTCCGGCGGGCGCGGGGCTCGGCGGCGGCAGCAGCGATGCGGCGGCGGTGCTCGTCAGCCTCAATCGTCTGTTGCGGCTGAAGAAAAATCGGCGGCAGCTGCTGCGGCTTGGGGTGAAAATCGGCGCCGACGTGCCGTTCTTCATCCTCGGACGGCCGGCGCGCGCGCGCGGCATCGGCGAGCGGCTTTCGCCGCTCAAATCGCTCCGCCGATTATGGCTCGTGATCGTTTATCCGGGGTTCCCGGTATCGACCGCTTGGGCCTACCGGAGCCTGTCTTTTAAGTTGACAAAAAATATTGAAAAGACTAGCCTTAATTCATTCGTGCGGCCGCTTCGCGGGAGCGCGATTGAGCTTGTCAACGACCTGGAAAAGCCCGTATTCCGACGCTATCCAGAAGTCGCGTGGCTCAAGCGCAAGCTCGCCGAGGAAGGTGCCGCGGGGACTCTGATGTCGGGCAGCGGCTCGTCGGTATTCGGAATTTTTTCATCGGGAGACAAGGCCAGAAAGGCGTTTTTGCGCTTGCAGAGAGAGAATGGCGTACAAGCGTTTCTCGTGCGGTCGCTTCGATGATGCAGCGCCGATAGCATAGCTCGCCGAGCTCTATCTCCGGGCCCGACGCAAAGGAGGTCCCCATGGAGATCACCGAGGTCAGGGTCTTTCCTGTCAACGAAGAAAAGCTCAGAGCTTACGTCACGATCACATTCGATCAGTGCTTCGTGATCAGAGATCTCAAGATCATCCAGGGCGCGACCGGGCTGTTTGTTTCCATGCCGAGCAAAAAACGCAAGGACGGAACGTATCGCGACATCGCTCATCCGATCAACAACGAGACGCGCAGAATGATCGAAGAGAAGATCATCGCCGAGTATCACAGGGTCGCCGAGAGCGGCGGCGAGCAGGCGTTCGGCGACCAATAAGTGCTTTGAATCAAGCACTTGCGGATGGGCGGTCGCCAAGCGGTAAGGCCCCGGACTTTGGATCCGGTATCGAAGGTTCGAATCCTTCCCGCCCAGCCAGTTTCCTGAAAGCGCGCGCGAGAGCCGGAGTTGCTTTGCCGCTCCGGCTGTTCTATTTATACTAGTTTCCACTTTCGATCATCGATCATGGGACAACATCAGGACGATTTGAAAATTTTCGCCGGCAACTCGAACCCGGCGCTTGCGCGGGAGATCTGCGACCATTTGAAGGTGCCGCTCGGCAAAGCCGTGGTCGAGACGTTCAGCGACGGCGAGAGCAAGGTCGAGGTCAAGGAGAACGTGCGCGGCGGCGACGTTTTCGTCGTGCAATCGACTTGCTCGCCGGGGAACAACAATTTGATGGAATTGCTGCTCATGCTCGACGCGTTCAAGCGCGCATCGGCCAAGCGCATCACGGCGGTAATTCCGTACTACGGATACGCGCGCCAAGACCGCAAGGTCTCGCCGCGCGTGCCGATCAGCGCGAAGCTCGTCGCCGATCTGATCACGACCGCGGGCGCGTCGCGTATTCTGACAATGGACTTGCATTCGGGTCAGATTCAGGGATTTTTCAACATCCCGGTCGACAATCTCTATGCGACGCCGGTGCTGCTCCAGTACGTCAAGCAGCGGCTCAATCACAACGAGGTCACGATCATTTCGCCCGACGCCGGCGGCGTCGAACGCGCGCGCGACTTCGCGACGCGCCTCAACGCTTCGCTGGCGATCATCGACAAGCGCCGCTCGGGCCCCAACGTGGTTGCCGAGATGAACATCATCGGCGAGGTAAAAGGCCAGACGGCGATCCTGCTCGACGATATGGTCGACACCGCCGGGACGCTCACGATGGCCGCCGTGGCGCTCAAGCGCGAAGGCGCTAAGCGCATCCTCGGCTGCTGCACGCACGCGGTGCTCTCCGGTCCGGCGATCCAGAAAATCGTCGAATCGCCGCTCGAGGAATTGATCGCGACGAACACCGTGCCGCTCGGCGGCAATGCCGGCACGTGCGACAAAATCAAAGTCCTTTCCGTGGCGCACCTGATCGCGGAGGCGATACGCCGGACGCACGAGGAGCGCTCGATCAGCTCGTTGTTCGATTAAAATTTCACATCCCTTAAAATTCGCCAGGAGGTACTTCGTTGGAAACCGTTGAGATACAAATCGAGCCGCGCGAGAGCGACGGCAAGGGGCGCGCGCGGCGCGCGCGCCGCGCGGGCAAGCTCCCGGGCGTTTTCTATGGACCGAAATCCGCCGCAGTGGCGCTCGAGCTCGATCGCAAAGACTTTCTCACCCGCGTCGCGCACCTGGAGGGATCGCATCTCATTCGCATCAAATCCGGCTCGCCGGCGCTCGCCGACAAAGTCGCCCTCGTGAAAGAACTGCAATACCATCCGGTAACCGGCGAAGTCATTCACGCGGATCTTTACGAAGTCGACCTGACCGAGAAGATCCGCGTCAAAGTGCCGCTCCACTTCGTCGGCAAGGCGGCCGGCGTCGTTCGCGGCGGCATCTTGCAGCCGGTTGTGCGCGAGATCGAGGTCGAATGTCTGCCGATGGACATTCCCGAATTCTTCGACGTCGAGGTATCTGCGCTCGACATCGGCGATTCGCTTCACGTAACGGAGCTCGCGATGCCGGCAGGCGTCGCGGCGGCGTCGGAGTCCGATCTGACGCTCGTCACCGTCGTCCCACCGAGCATCGAAGAGGCGCCGACTCCGGCCGAGGCTGCGGCTCCGGCGGCGGAGGGCGCGGAAGCGGCACCGGCAGCGGAGGGCGCGGAACCGGCCCCGGCGGCAGCCAAGAAGGAAGAGAAGAAGGAGGAGAAAAAATAGTTCCAGTTTCGGGTTGCGGATTCAACTATTTACCCGAAACTTAAAATCGAAACCCGAAACGATCGTTCGTGAAGCTTATCGTCGGCCTGGGCAATCCTGGAAAGAAATACGAGCGCACGCGGCATAATCTCGGCTTCATGGTGCTTGATCGGCTGGCCGACAGGAGCGGCGTCTCGATCGATAAGAGCAAGGCGCAGGCGCTGATCGGCGAGTGGAAGCGCGGCGGCGACACCATTCTTCTCGTCAAGCCGCAGACGTATATGAATCTCAGCGGCCAGGCGCTCGAGACTCTTTTCCGCTACCATCCGGTCGAGGCCGGCGACGTAGTCGTCGTCCACGACGATCTCGATCTTCCGTTCGGTCGCCTCCGTATCCGCCAGCAGGGAAGCGCCGGCGGTAACCGAGGCATGGCCTCGGTGCTACAGGCTCTGGGAGAAGTTCCCTTCGTCCGCATACGGATCGGGATCGGCAGGCCGCCACCCGGCGTCGACCCGGCCGATTTCGTGCTCCAGCGTTTCACTCCGGAGGAAAAAACGCAGCTTCCCGAGATCGTCGGTCGCACGGCCGATGCCGTCGAGGCGGTGCTCGACGAAGGTCCGCGCGGCGCGATGGAAAAATTCAACCGCGCCGGGTGAAATTCGCTCAATTGTAATGGCCAGACTCGTATGATAAGCGTTCAAAGATCAATAGAATGGAGATAGGAATCGACGTGACTCTTTACGAAACCATGTTCATTATCCACCCCGAGAAGGGCGGCGCTGTAAAGGATTACATCGAGCGCTTTAAAAAGATTGTCGAAGAGCAGGGCGGAAGCGTCGCCCATCTCGAAGAGTGGGGGCTGCGCGACATGGCCTACCGCATCGAGAAGCAAGGAAAAGGCTACTACACGCTGCTGCAGTACCGGTCCGAAGCGCGCGCGGTGGACGAACTCGAGCGGACCATGCGGCTTACAGACGGTGTGCTGCGCTATCTTACCGTGCGCGTCGACGAAGCCGCCGAAGCGGCCGCGCAAGCGGCGAGAGAAAGTCACGCGGCATCGAGAAAGAGCGAAGAGGAGGCGAAAGCCGGTCCGCAGACCTAACCGCGTAACCGGATCGGGCGCCGATGGCGGAGTACAACAAGGTTATCCTCTTGGGGAACCTGACCCGCGATCCCGACCTCCGTTACACGCCGGCCGGTCTCGCCGTCTGCGAATTCCCTCTCGCCGTCACGCATAAATACCGCATCCACGACGAAGTCAAAGAAGAAGTGTGCTACATCGACGTCGTGGTTTTCGGCCGCAGCGCGGAACCTGTGAAAGAACACCTGCGCCGCGGGGCGCGCGCGTTGGTCGACGGTCGACTGACGCAGCGCCGGTGGGAGACGCCGGAAGGGCAGAAACGAAGCAAGTACGAAGTGGTCGCCGCGACGGTCCAGTTCTTCGATGCCGGCAGCGCGCCGGCTTCGGGCCACGAGGACGATCTACCGATTTAGCGAGGTAAAGAGAAATTATGGCTCAACCAGCATCTTCTTCTAGACAGGGCAGAGAACGCTCCGACGAGGACAAGGGCGGAGGCGGCCGGCGACGCCCAATGATGCGGCGGAAGGTCTGCCGCTTTTGCGCCGACAAGTCGGTGCGCATCGACTACAAAGATATCCGGCTGCTCACCGGCTTTGTGACGGAGCGCGGAAAGATCACGCCGAGTCGGATCACCGGCACGTGCGCGCTGCATCAGCGGCTGTTGACGACCGCGATCAAGCGCGCGCGCAGCATCGCCCTCCTGCCTTTCACCACGGTTAAAAGCTGACGCTTTCAGCCGCCGGGCTGTCATGGAGCTCAAAAACGCCAAGAGTTTTGCGTCGGCTTTGGCCGCAACGGTTTTACTGACGCTGCTGGCCGCAGCGGTTCCGTTCGCCGGCATGCTGTTCCTTCCTCTTGCGCCACAGCCCGCGCTGGCGTTCGGCTTGACGCACGGGATTCCGTTAACCGCGCTGCTGCTCGCGGTTGCGACCGGCCTCATCGTCTTTGCCGCCGGTGCCGACGTGGGCGCCGCGTACGTGCTCATCGCGCTCATGGTGCTCGTCCTTCTTTACGCGTTTAGCCGGCGGTCCTCGATCGAAGCCGCCGTCGGGACCGCGGCGGTGGCGATGCTCGCGGGACTCGCCGTATGCCTGACACTTACTTTCGGGTCGGCATCCGAAGCCTTTCACGGACTGCAGCTATTCTTGCAGGAGAATCTCAAAGCCACGCTCGACCTCTACGCGGGCTCCGGCTTTTCTGCCGAAACCGTGGATCGAATCAGGCAGCAGTCGCCCCAGATTGTCGCAACGATCGTCGCGGTCCTTCCGTCGATCGCGTTCGGCAGCTTCGTCACGCTTATCTTAATCAATATATTTTTTCTGCTTCGACGCTTTCCCGAGCAGCGGGACAGCATCGCCGGAGCTGCAGACTTTCGCGAGTGGCGTGCGCCGGAATGGCTTGTCTGGCCTTTTCTCGCCGGCGGTTTCACGCTGGTGGTGCCCGGACTCGATCTTGGGCGGACGATCGCACTGAACTTTTTGCTGGCGACGTCCGTCGTTTATTTCTTTCACGGCCTATCGATCATTGCATACTATTTTCATCACAAGCGCGTGCCCCGTCTTTTGCGGGGCTTTATTTATCTGGCGATTTTCTTCGAGCAGATCCTGACGATCGCTGTCGTGGCATTGGGGCTGTTCGATCTGTGGGGCGATTTCCGCCGGCTGAAGAAGAAAAATCTGAATCCCAATCCCGCGGCTTAGCAGCGGAAACAAGGAGCGAATCATGGAAGTCATTTTGAAAGAGGACATACCGAACGTCGGGAAGATGGGCGAGGTGGTGCGCGTGCGCGACGGATACGCCCGGAATTATCTTTTACCGCGCGGTCTCGTGCTCATCGCCAACAAGAAGAACCTGAAGACTTACGAGCACCAAAAACGTGTCGTCGAATCCCAGAAAGCGCGCGTGCAACAGCAGGCGCACGGCACGGCGGAGAAGCTTACCGGAGTCGCGCTGGTCATTCCGGCGCGCGCCGGCGAGGAGGGAAAGCTGTTCGGCTCGGTGACGAACATCGATATCGAGAAGGCGCTGAAAGCCAAAGGGCTAGAGGTCGAGCGCCGGCGCATACATCTCGCCGAACCGATCAAGGCGCTCGGTGACTACGAGGTGCCCGTCCGCCTCACGGCCGACGTGCAGGCGAATATAAAAGTTTCCGTCGTAGCCGAGGAAGGAAAATAAACGCCCTACACAATCAGCAATCTAAAAGACTAAGGCCCGGTGCTCTATAGACCCCGGGCCTTTTTTTGGCCATCAGCCGAGGATGGCGAAAGAGCTGCGCCACACGATCTGCATGCGTGGGAGGAAAGCCGCGCAAGCATCTTCAGCCGACCAATCCCAACGTAAATGCCACGACTATGCTCGAGGAGCGCCGACGCGTGGTGCAGCAGTAATCCTGCGTGCTTAACCGTCGCGCGCCACGCGAAAACCGTAGTCCGCATATTGAAATAACGGGTTCAACGAGCTGCGCGCCGAGCAGCGGCTGAATTTTACGTGGTGGCGCCACGAGCCGCCGCGCGAGGATTTGCGCGCGCCGGAAGGCGGACCTACAGGATTACTGTCAGGCGAGATTCGGTAATAATCCGCGGCGTAAAAATCACTGCACCACTCGTGCACGCTTGCGCAGATGTCATAGAGTCCAAAGGCGTTGGGTTTAGCGATGCCGACCCGCGGCGGCCCGCCCTTCAGCGTGTCAACGCCCGCGCTATCATCGGGAAGCTTATCGCCCCAGGGATATTTTCGTCCTTCGAGGCCGCCGCGGGCAGCGCGCTCCCACTCGGCCTCGGTCGGCAGACGAAACGCGAGGCCGCTCTCGGCGGCGAGCCACGCGCAATACACCGCCGCTTCGTGCCATGAGACGCCGACAACCGGCTTCTCCGGGTCGGCGAATATGCTATCGCTCCAAAACGGTGGCGGCGTCGCATTGGTCGCGGCAAGGTAATTTTGATACTCGCGGTTCGTGACGGGAAATTTCCCGATCGCAAACGCGTCGACATACACGCGGTGTGCCGGCTTCTCGTTGTCCATGCCGTCTTCGGCGCCCATGAGAAAAGCGCCGGCGGGAATCGCCACAATCGCGGGAATAAATTCGTTTTTCTCCAGCGCCATGTTAAAAAGGTCGTAGTGGGGTGCGGTTCGGATGTCAATCGCAAGGGAAATTACGATCGATCAAGCCGACCGGCGCGCGCGCCTGTTCATTCTCAGCGCGGCGACGCTGTGGAGCCTGGCGGGTGTTTTTATCAAATCGATCGCGCTGAACCCGCTCGCGATCGTATTCTACCGTAGTCTTTTCGCCGCGCTCTTTTTTGCGCCGCTCGTCAGGGTGAGGAGTCGCAAATTCTCGGCGCCGCTTTTCGTTTCCGCCGTCAGCTATACGGCGGCGGTCAGCGCTTTCGTCGCCGCGAACAAGCTCACGAGCGCCGCGAACGCCATCGTGCTGCAATACACCGCGCCGATTTTCGTTTTTATCTTTGCACGGTTTCTCTTTCGGGAAAAAATCTCGCGGCCCAATCTCCTCGCGCTTGCCGCCTGTACGCTTGGCGTCGGGATCATCTACTTTGGCAGCGCCGGCGAGCGCGACATCCAGGGCGTCGGCGTCGCTTTATTCTCCGGGCTTTGCTTCGCGATCTTCATGACTAACCTGCGTTTTTTGACAGATACCGACGCGCGCTGGCTGACGTTCGCAAACAACGCCGCCTGCTGTGTCTTGCTCCTTCCGTGGGTCGCCGGCGCGCTCGCGATCGAGACTGCGGACGCAGCAATTCTACTTGTGATGGGGATCGTTCAGCTCGGAATTCCTTATTTCCTTTTCTCGAAGGGGCTGGAGAAAATTCCGCTCCAGGAAGCTTCTCTGATTGTTCTCGTTGAGCCGGTGCTGAACCCGATCTGGGTGGCCGCGGCGTACGGCGAAGTGCCGGCCGCCGCGACGCTCGCCGGCGGCGCGCTGATTCTTGCGAGTTTGGGGGCCAGGTATGTACGGCAGCCGCCGGAGACGAAAAGCTGAGTTTGCTTGGCGGGCGCTAGCAGACGCTGCCGCCGCCGCGGATCCGCTCCATTTCCTCCGGCGCGAGCTGCTTGATGTCCTTGCGCAGCTCGTAATTGATGTGCTGGAGCTGCTCGTGCGGGCCGGAGCGGTTTCCCATCATGACCATCGGCCCATCGCCGCTGTTTTCTAGCTGATAAAAGGAGCCGCCGGTGATGAGCGCCGCCATGCCCGGCTTCATCACCGCCTTGCCGCCGTCGGGAAAATGCATGGTGCATTCGCCCTCGATAACGTAGAACGTCTGGTCGGCGTTGTGGCAGTGCATGTCATCCTTGTCGCCGGGATTGGGATAATAGTGAACCCACGCGTGCATTCGCGGCGTGCTCAGCACCATGGTTCTTTTTTTTACATCGTGCGCCAGCTTGACGGTATCGATAATTTCGATGGGCATGACACTCCTCCGTTTCGCGCGAAGCAAGCCTAGCAATCCTGCTTGCGCGATGTCAATGCGCTCTGACGGGTCGCTTCACATCGCGAAAGATTTTGTGATAGGTTGCTTCGATCCACTGACATTGCAAAAGGAGGCTCCGACACATGGATTGGGGGATGAAAAACAGGCTCTCCAGGATCATCAAACCGGAAGACGGCCGCGCCGTCATGCTGGCGGTCGATCACGGCTATTTCCTCGGGCCCACGAGCGGGCTCGAAGAGCCGCGTAAGACGATCGCGCCGCTGCTGCCGCACGCCGATTCGATCATGCTGACGCGCGGCGTGCTCCGAACGTCCGTCGATCCGGCGGCGAATGTGCCGGTCGTGCTGCGCGTCTCCGGCGGCACGAGCATCTTGAAGGAACTTTCCAACGAAGACATCACGGTATCGATCGAGGACGCAATTCGCCTGAACGTGTCGGCGATGGCGCTCTCCATCTTCGTCGGCTCGGAGTTCGAAAAGCAGACGCTCGTAAGCCTCACCAAACTCGTCGACGAGGGCGAGCGCCACGGCATCCCGGTGCTCGCGGTCACGGCGGTAGGGAAAGACATGGCGCGCGACGTGCGCTATTTGGGTCTTGCCTGCCGCATCGCCGCCGAGCTCGGCGCGCACATTGTGAAAACCTATCACTGTGACGATTTCGACAAGCTCGTGGAGAGTTGTCCGATTCCCGTGATTATCGCCGGCGGCAAAAAGACTCCCGAGCTCGAGGCGCTCGAGCTCACGTTCAACGCGGTGCGCGGCGGCGCCGTCGGCGTGGATATGGGCAGAAATATTTTTCAGTCGGACAGCCCGACCGGCATGATCCGCGCCGTGCGAGCAATTGTCCACGACAAGGCGACGGTCAAGCAGGCGTATGACATTTATCAGGGCTCGAAATCCGGAAAAGCGCGGAAAGCAGGCTAGGCGATTGTAGATGCGCGTCGCGATGTACTATAACAACCGCGATGTCCGGCTCGAAGAGATGCCCATGCCGGTGATCGGGTCGGGCGAGCTTCTCGTGCGCGTCAAAGCGAGCGGCATCTGCGGCACCGACGTCATGGAGTGGTACCGCATCAAGAAGGCGCCGCTCGTTCTCGGACACGAAATCGCCGGCGAAGTCGCCGCGGTCGGCGACGGCATAAAGGAGTACCGCATCGGGGACCGCGTCTTCGTCTCGCATCACGTTCCGTGTATGCAGTGTCGCTACTGCCGCGCCGGTCACCATTCGGTCTGTGATACGCTCCGCAGCACGCATTTTGACCCCGGCGGCTTCGCCGAGTATCTCCGCGTTCCGAGGATCAACGTCCAGCTAGGTACCTTCCGCCTGCCGCAGGAGATATCTTTCGATGACGGCTCCTTTATCGAGCCGTTGGGATGTATTGTGCGGGCGCAGCGTTTCGCCGGAATCGTTGCCGGACAGAGCGTACTTGTCGTCGGCAGCGGCATCTCCGGCCTCATGCATATCAAGCTTGCACGCGCCCGCGGGGCGGCGCTGATCGTCGCGACCGACGTCAACGATTTTCGCTTGAGAGCCGCGCGCGAAATGGGCGCCGACGCCGCGCTGACGGCGGGCAGCGACGTTATCGATAAATTTCAAAAAATGAACGACGGCCGTTTGGCCGATCTGGTGATTGTCTGCACGGGCGCCAACGCCGCGATCGCGCAAGCCCTACGCTCGGTCGAGCGTGGCGGCACAGTTCTTTTCTTTGCGCCGACGGCCGCGGGTGTCGAGGTCCCCATCCCGCTTTACGATCTCTGGCGCGACGAGGTGCGCATCGTCACTTCGTACGCGGCGAGCCCCGACGATATCAAAGAAGCGATCGATCTCTTGCAAAGTCGGCGCGTGGTTGTCAGCGATATGATCACGCATCGCCTCGGCATCGCAGATGCCGGGCGCGGTTTCGAGCTGGTGGCGAACGCCGGCGATTCGATCAAAGTCATCATCGATCCGGCGATCTAGCCCGTATCACCTTCCGTAGAGCTTGGCGATAAAGCCGCTCTTCTGTATCTCCTCCATCAGGCTTGCGTCGATGAAGTCCTTCGCCTGAGCGGCGCGCGCCTTCGGCGTGCCGATGGATTCGAGAGCATTCTGAATACCCTTCATGTCGGGAGCGGGGTTTTCACGCAGGCTGCGCGCGTTGCGCTCGTATATCCACTGCAGCGTCTGCGCGTCCGTGACACCCTCTATTCGTTGCAAGACTTCCTTTGCGAGATCGGGGCGCGTTTTAAAGAGGTAAATGCCTTCGACGTAGCCCTCGAGATACTTGCGCAGCACGTCGCGCTGCTTTTTGATGAAAGCCGTCGGTGCGACGAGGCCGAAGCGCGCGTAATCGAGCGGTATCTCGGATAAGTCGGCGAGCACGCGGCAGCAATTCGAGGCGAGGATTCTGTGGATCGAGTCCGGGCTTACGAGCGCGGCGTCCACTTGGCCCGCAACCAGCGCGGCGATACGCGTCGGTGTGTTGCCGGATTGAATAATTGCAAGATCTTTTTCCGGATCGAGCTTCCAGTAGCGTAGCACCATGCGCGTCGTCAAGTCGGACGCCGAGCCGAAGCGGCTGATGGCGACTTTCTTGCCTTTGAGCTCTTCCACGGTCTTGATGGGAGCGCGAGCCACGAAGAAATGCTCGAGGCGGTTCACCGTCACGCCGATGATGCTCACATCCATCACCCCGGCGACCTTGAGATTGAGCTGCGCCGGCACATCGGAGTCGGAGATCACGATGTAGCCGCCGAGCATCGCCTGCGTCAGCGTCGTGCCGCTGTTGAAATAAACCGGCCTGACGTCGAGCCCGCGGCGCGTCCAGAGCTTGCTTTTTTCTATCACCCCGAGGAGATCGGTACTGATGCCGCTGCCGCTGTAGCCGAGCGAGACGATTGTGGGAGCTTGGGCGCGCGCCGGAGTGGTCCACGCCGAGAGAAGAACCGCGATCGCTAACAGCGCCGCGCGCACTGACATGCCGTGCTCATCTCGAGACGGACGACAAGATGCCGGAAGAAGATTCTTACTTGCCGTAGAGCTTCGCGACGTAGCCGCTCTTTTGAATCTCTTCGAGCAAGCTCGAGTCGATGAAGTCTTTGGCCTGAGCGGATTTCGATTTCGGCGTGCCGATCGAATCGATCGCCGCCTGGATACCTTTGGGCTCCGGTATCGGAAATTCCCGCAGGCTCTTGGCGATCCGGTCGTAAATCCACCTGGCGGTCTGCGGGTCGGCAATGCCGTCTTCCTTTTGCAGAATTTCGATCGCCAGCTCGGGCCGGGTCTTAAAGACATGGATGCCCTCGACATATGCCTCGAGAAGCTTGCGCGCTGTGTCACGCTGGTTCTTGATGATGGCCGTCGGCATAATGACGCCGAAACGCGCATAATCGAGCGGAATCTCCGATAGGTCGGCGAAGACGCGGCAGCAGCCGGTCGCCAGAACTTTATGGAGCGAGTCGGGGCTGATGAGAGCGGAATCCACCTGACCTGTCACCAGAGCGGCGACGCGCGTAGGCGTATTGCCGGACTGGATGAACGCTAGATCTTTGTCCGGGTCGAGCCTCCAGAAGCGCACCACCATGCGGGTCGTCACGTCGGAGGCGGACCCGAAGCGGCTGATCGCGACTTTTTTGCCCTTGAGGTCTTCGGCCGATTTGATCTGCGATCGTACGACGAAGAAATGCTCCAGCCGGTTGATCGTCACCGCGACGACGCTCACGTCCATCACCCCGGCGACTTTTAAATTTATCTGTGCCGGGACATCAGAATCCGAAATAATGATATGTCCGCCGAGCATCGCCTGCGTAAGCGTCGTACCGCTGTTGAAATAGACCGGCCTGACGTCCAGGCCGCGCTTCGTCCATAGCTTCGTTCTCTCTATAACCCGCCTCAAGTCGGTGCTGATGCCGCTGCCCGTATAGCCCATTGGGACGAGCGTCGGCGTCTGTGCCAGTGATATCCCCGACAATAGAAGTAAAAAGACGAAAGCGGCGATTGGCGCGATCTTGTTCGTCATATTCTGCCAGGCGCGGCTGGCAGCATCCCCGTCTTGGCATCTTTCGCCTATCCTGTCAACTAAGCGGCGCTGCACTGTATTCCGGGGCACGATAATAGCAACTTTTGTCATTTCGCGAACGCCCGCGTCGCCCGCCGGTGCGAATAGATTACCTATTGGCACTCAAAGCTACATGCAAAACAGCCATTTAGCACCTTGACCGCTTCTGGCATATGCCTTGCTCGGCTCCCTTGAGTTATGGAGGTGCGCGATATGACCGGTGAGCAAACCGAACTCAGATTTTTAACCTTGGCGGAAGCGGCGATTATCCTTCAGGTATCTAAAAGAACGATCCTGCGAATGATTCAAAAGAAGGAGGTTCCCGCGCTTAAAGTCGGGGGCCAATGGCGGCTTCGGGAAAGCCAGTTGAAGCGCTGGGCGGAAGAAAAGGAAACTGTTCTCGCCGCCTTCGACTAAACCGTTTAAAGCGCACATCATGGGCCTTTCCGACCGCATCGTCGCGGCCTTGAAAGTTTCCTTTCAAGGCTCCGAAGATAAGCATTCCGATGGTTTCGGCGACGCGAGAGCGACGCAGTCGCCTGTGCTGTCGCTCGTTCACGACATCAAAGACCGCTACGGCGAGCTCCAAATCCTTCACGAGCTTAGCCAAACGATTCTTGCTTCTCCGGACATTCAGACAACGCTCTCCACCTCGCTGAAAACTATTCTCGCAACAATCGCCTTTGACATTGGAAACGTTCGTCTGTTCGATGCTGCCGGAAGACTCAAACACAGCTCTTGCCTCGGCTACCGCGACGAGCGCAATACGCGGCGGCATTTGACCCATGGCGGCGAGGATTCCGACGGATTTTATGCCCCCGGGGTCATGGCCTCCAAAAAGAGTGTCATCATTGAAGACGTCATCGCCGGCGACGGGCTTCGCACATTTAAGCTTGAAGGAGTTCGCTTGGCCATCCTTGTTCCCATCGGTACTACCGAAGAGGTGTTGGGAATTATGGCGGTAGGCAGCAGAACTCCCCGGAAAGTGCCGCCCGAGAAAGTGCGCTTGCTGGAGGCAATGGGCGCGCAGATCGGCATCGCTATTCAGAAGGGTCGGCTTTTTGATGAAATGCAGCGAACCGCTCGCGAGCAGGCGGCGCTCAGCGCGGTGACCATTGCAGCGAGCCGCTCGCTCGATGTCCGCAATGTTCTCGGAGAATCGCTCGAAAAGATTCTCGAGGTTACCGGCCGCGAGCGCGGTACTATCCGGATCAAAGACGATCTAACCGGCGAGGTCGCGCTTGCAGCTCACCGAGGTTTTTCCTCTTCCGAGGTCAGTGAAATCCGCCAGACAAGCGGCCGAACGGCCGAAATCGTTTTTGCAACGGGAAAATCATATGTCTTGAACGATACTACAGCCGCACAAATCCAAGCGTCGCTTTTGCCCAATGTTTGCTCTTTGGCTTCGATTCCGATCATCGCGGGAAATGAAGTTGTCGGTGTGCTCACGATTTCAGCCAAACGGCCGATTCCTTTCGAGCAGCGTGAAGTGGAATTTTTGGAGAGCATTGGAAATGTTATCGGCGTCGCCGTGCAAAATAGCCGGCATTATCTCGAATGCTTGCGCGGGCAGGAGGTCCAAAAGCTGCTCAAGGAGCTGAGCCAGGATATTACGACACTCGATCTCGGCGAATTGTTCCAGAAAATCACCGATAAGGTCCGCGAATTTTTTAAAGTCGACATTTCCGACATACGACTGCTGGAAGAGCAGGGCTCGCGTCGAAGCGTCGGCGCCTCCGGCACCGATGCCGGCAACATTTATCAATTGGGCGGTATTCGCGGGCGAACGGCATGGATCGTCGAGCACCGACGTCCGCTCGTCATCGCCGACGCGGTGATCGATCAATCCATTCCGTCTGGCGAGGCGCTGAGCCGTCTCGGCATCCGCGGCTACGCCGCCGCTCCGCTGTTCGGCCGAAGCGCCGAAGTCATCGGCATTCTTCGCGCGCTGTCATTCGAACCGCGGAAATTCAGCGATACAGAAATCGATCTGCTGCAACAGCTCGCAAACGGTATCGCCATCGCCTTGGAAAATGCACGCCTCTTCGAGGAAACCCGCGCCGCGTACCGAGAGACGCAGGTGCTCCACGAGATCGCCCAAGTTGTTCTCGGAGGTCTCGATCTCAAGACGATGGCCCAGCGCATTCTGAACAAAACTGTCGAATTGGGGTCGTTCGACTTCGGCACTGTCATGACGACCGACGGCAAATGGCGCGAAGCCATCGCTCATTTCGGTTATCGCGACGGCAAGGGCATTGCGCGTAGGTACGAAATCGCCGAGTCCAAGCACCAAATGCGCTCTCTTAGCACGAAAGACTGGCTCGTCATCGAAGACGTCGATCATGCCGACGGCATGAGAATCCTGCATCATGAGGGGGTCAAGTCGGCGGTCTTCGTTCCGATTATCGTCGAGGGTGAAAACGGCGGTGTCTTGCAACTCGGCAGCCGGACGCCGCGCAAGTTCGACAGTCGCGAGCTGCCGCTGCTGAAAGGCATCGCCAATCTCCTCGGCATCGGTTTGCAAAAGACCCGGCTCTTTCAGGAAACCGTGCAGCACGCGCAGGAACAGGCGACCATCTCGGCAATCGCCATGGCGGTAAGCCAATCGCACGAGCAAGAGGACCTTCTCCGAATCGCATTGGACAAAGTGCTCGAGGCCACCGGCCGGGACCGCGGCTATATCCTGCTCAAGGACCCCGCAACCGGCCGGTTGAGCTTGGCGGTGCATAAAGGCGTTTCGCAGCGCTATGTGGAGTTTTTGCAGTCTCAACGCCGAAGAGGCGGCAAAGCCGGGAAAACGAAGAGCGTGATAGCGAGCGGAGAACCTCTGATCGTCAACAATGAAACGGACGTCGGTGACGAGTCCAGTCGCGATGGCCAGAAGGTCGTCGCACGCATTCCGATCAAGGCCGCTGGCAGGGCGGTGGGCGTACTCAACGTCGCATCGCGGCAGCCGGTGCCGTTTCTCGAGCGCGAAGTTCAATTGCTTCAGGCGATCGGCAACGTCATCGGCGTCGTGCTGGAAAACACGAGGCTGTTTCAGGAGACCGCCCGCCGCCTTACGCGCTTGCAAGCGCTCCGGGAGATCGATCACGCGATTTCTTCTACGCTCGATCTCGAGAGCCTTCTCAAAAAGCTGCTCGAGAAAATCGACGTCACGCTACCCTATTCAAGCGCGACGACGATCCGTCTGATCAATCGACGAAGCGGCTTCTTGGAGCCCGTCGCCTGCCGAAATCTTGACGAAGACGAGTGGAAAAAAGAGGATGCGAAACGCGGCAGCTCAAATCTCGTCGTTACGACCAAATCACCGCTCGTCATCCACGATGTGCGCAGCGACGAACGCGCGACCGACGTCGAGTTTTGTCGCAAGCACGACCTGGTCTCGTATGTCGGTGTGCCGCTGATCGTAGCCAACGAGATCATCGGCGTGCTCGGTTTCTATACGAAGGAAGAGCACGATTTCGAACCCGAAGAGATCAACTTCCTCGAGACTCTCGCCGGCCAGGCGGCGATCGCACTGCAAAATTCGCGGCTGTACGAAGAAGCGCGCGTTCGAGAAGCGCAGCTGGAGGCGAGCAATCGCATGCTTGCGGCGCTGCATGCTGCCGCGGCAGCGGCGAGCCAATCTCTGGATCTCGAACGCGTCCTTCGATCGGTCATCGAAAAGATTACCGAAATTTTTCATTTCCGCACGACTCAAATCCACATCTTCGATCCGGCGCGTGATGAGCTCGTCCTCGGCGGTTATTTCGACGCGGAGCATGAAGCGGCGGTTTCGCTTCGTTCCTTTCGGGTGGGCGAAGGTATCATCGGCAGAGTGGCCGCGACCGGCAAGGCGGTGGTCTTCGAAGACATCGCCACGGATGAAGCCTATCGAACAGTTAGCCGAAGCGGCCGGTCGCGCGAGCTTGGCCACCGGTTTTTCGCCGTCTTTCCGATCCGTGGTAAGCGGCAAAACCATGGGACTCTGGCTTTCACGGCGATCCAGCCGCGCCGGCTTTCGGCCGATGAGACCAAGCTGATCGAAGCGCTCACCGACCAGCTGGCGATCGCCATCGAGAACAGCAAGCTTTACGACGAATTGAAACAGAAGCTCGGCGAGCTGCAGCGCGCCAACAAAGTCAAGGACGAATTCCTAAGTGTCATGTCGCACGAACTCCGTACACCGCTGAACATCGTGATCGGCTACGCAAGCCTCATCCGCGAGGGGATGCTCGGTCCGACGAACATCGAACAAGATAAAGCGCTCGACAAGCTAGTCACCAGGACGCACGAACTTCTCTCAATGATTACCAGCATTCTTTACGCGACCAGCATCGAAGCGAACGAAGTCCGCGTAGATGAGATCGCTTTCGCTCTCGGCGGACTTTTGGACGAGATCAAGCGGGCCTATGCCACGCCGCCGTCGAAGCCGATTAAGATCGATTGGAATTACGGGGCCGATCTACCGGTCGTAAGATCCGACCCGGACAAGATTCGCTGGATTCTGCAGACGCTCTTGGACAACGGCATCAAATTTACGGAGAACGGAAGCGTTGTGCTGACGGCGCGAGTTGTCGGCGACTGGATGGAATTCCAGGTCTCCGATACCGGAATCGGCATTTCGGAAGAAAAACTCGCACTCGTCTTCGATAAATTCCGCCAAGCGGACGGTTCCGAGACGCGGCGTTACGGCGGTGTAGGTTTGGGACTCTACATCGCCCGAAGCTTCGCTCGGCTTCTCGGCGGAACGATCGAGATTGACAGTACGCCGGGGCACGGCTCCACGTTCACGGTGAAGCTTCCGTGCGGGCAGGTTTAGGATGAGACGGTTTTACGCGGCGCAGGAGTCGATACGGGCGACAGGCGGATTGAATTAAACGATTGGGCAATCCCGGTGTACGTATGAAGAAGCTCGTGTTCTCGGATCTTCGCTTGCGGCTGGCACTACTGGTGCTGTTGGCAGTCACTCCGGCGCTGGCGTTGATCTTCTATGCGGCGGAGGAGCAGCGCCGCTCGAGCTCTCTGGAGGCTCAACAGAGCGCGCAGAGACTGGCTCGGTTGGTTTCGGCGAATCAGGAGGTGTTGATCGCGGGCACGCGCCAGCTGCTAACAGCCGTCGCAGAGGTTCCCGTCGTCCGAGCGACAGATGCGACCGCTTGCAGCACATTTCTTCAACAGGTCCACGGCAAATATCCGTATTACACGAACCTAGGGGTCGCCGACGTTGACGGTTGGCTTATCTGTAGCGCGGTTCCGCTGACAGACCGCGTCAATATAGCCGATCGCAGTTATTTCCGGCGCACGATCCAGCGGCAAGACATGGCGCTCGGGGATTACCAGCTCGGCCGCGTCACCGGACGTGCCACCATCAACGTTGGATACCCGTTGCGCGATAATCGCGGAAAAATGGCGGGTGTGGTTTTTGCCGGCATCGATTTGACCTGGCTCAGCCGCATCGCAGCGCAAACGCGCCTACCCGAGGGCACGACCGTAACGCTCATCGACAATAATGGCGTTATCTTCGTTCGCTATCCGGAGCCGGGAACCTGGATTGGTCGAAAAATGCCGGACGGGCCTCTCCTCAGCGCGATCTTCCGTCAAAGAGGCCAGGGCACGGCGGATGCCGAAGGCGTTGATGGAGTCAGGCGGCTGTACGGCTTCACGCGGCTGAACGACAACGCAGCCACGGTAATCGTCGGGCTTGCAAAAGATTCCGCGCTAGCGTCGGCGGATCGTGTGAAGAACAGCCTCGACTGGCTCGCGCTTGCCGCTCTACTGGCGCTGGGCGGCGCCTGGTGCGCTGGCCATTGGCTGATCGTTCGTCAGGTGAAACGTTTGATCGATGCGTCCGAGCAGTTGGGCCAAGGAGATCTGCGCGCGCGCGTACGCCTGCCGACCACCAACGGCGAGATGCGGCAGCTCGCGTCGTCGTTCAACCGCATGGCCGACGGCATCGAGCAGCGCGACGCCGAGACGCGACGGGCGCAAGCTGACTTGCGACGGCATCTCGATGAGACGACGGCGCTGCGCGAGATCAACGTGGCCATCACGTCGACACTGGATGTCGAGGTGGTGCTTAAGGTGTTCCTCGAAAAAATCGGCGAACTGTGGCCCGATGCGGCGGCGCTCCTTTGGCTCAAGAATCCCGATACCGGTGAGTGGGAGCGAAAGAATTGCTGGAACTTGGACGAAACCGCGTGGAAGCAGCGCGACGGAAAGGACACATCTCCCGTCGTAAGGACCGTGATCGAAAGCCGGACTCCCGTTACTATCGGCGACCTCAAAACCGATACGCGAATGGTCGATCCCGAATTTTACGTCCGACAAGGATTTGCCTCGTATCTCGGCGTGCCGCTCATCGTCCGCGGCGAGGTCCTTGGGGTGATTTCTTTCCTTAGCCGCCAGCAGCGTCGGTTCAGCGCCGACGACATCGCGTTCTTCTCGGTGCTCAGCGGCGAAGCGGCGGTCGCTATCTACAACTCGCAGCTGCATGCCCGAGCGAAAAAACAGACGCTAGATCTCGAGCGCGTCAATAGCGATCTCAGGCGCAAAGAGGCTATTCAGGCGCTGCTCAAGGAGCTCAGCCAAGACTTCGCTTCGCAGGATCTCGATAACCTGCTTAAGAAGCTCACCGACAAGGTTCGCGAATTCTTCAAAGTCGACATCGCGGACGTCCGCGTTATCGATGGCTTTCGCATCATGGGCATTTCAGGCATCGACGCGGAGGAGATGCGCGGCAGCGCGACCGGTAAAGGCGGCGGTTCAACCTGGGTCGTCGAAAACCGGCGGCCTCTCGTCCTTCCCGACATCAGTCGCGTCAAGGATCCGCCCATTGGCCAGACCGCGCGACGACTCGGCATTCAGGGATATCTCGCCGTGCCGCTCTTTTCGCGGCGCGGCGACGTCATCGGCGTTCTCCGCGCGCTCAGCTACCCGCCGCGGCAGTTCCAGACCGAGGAGATCGAGCTTCTACAGCAAATGGGCAACGGCGCTGGGATCGCGCTGGAAAACGCGCGCCTTCTCGATCAGATCCGCAAGCAAGCCGACGAGCTCACTCAGGCGAGCAAGGTAAAGAACGAATTCCTGGGTTTCGTCTCGCACGAGCTGCGCACGCCGGTCAACATCATCATGGGCTACGCGGCATTGATGGAAGGCGGCATGTGCGGCGAATCGAATCCCGAACAGACGAAGGTGCTGGAGAAAATCAGCGTCAACTCGCGGGAGCTTCTGAGCATGATCGATCAATTGCTGGAGGCGACGAAAATCGAGGCTGGCGCGGTTAAGCCCGAATTCGTCCAGGTCGGGGTGACGCACTTTCTCGAGGAACTGAAGTCGATTTATTCCGTCCCGACGCAGAAGGCGATTGCCGTCGAGTGGAAGATTCCGCCGGATCTTCCCGAGGTTTCGACGGATCCGGAAAGGCTCCGGCACATTTTGACGAACCTGCTCGGCAATGCGGTTAAATATACGAATTCCGGCGGTATTGTTCTTTCGGCGCGCCATCTCCGCGACGAGCGTATGGTGGAATTCAAGGTGGCCGATACGGGCATCGGCATTCCGCCGGAAGAGCTGCCGCACATCTTCGAAATGTTCTCGCAGGTTCGTTCCTCTCGGAGGCACTCTTCGGGCGGGGTAGGCCTCGGCCTTTTTATCGTGAAGAAGTTCACCGAGCTGCTCGGCGGTCAGATCCATGTCGACAGCGCGCAGGGCGTAGGCTCGACGTTTACGCTGAAAATTCCGGGTGGGCAGGGGAAATACGGCGCCGAGAACCGCGCGCCGGCGTTTTTGTGATGCGGCCCATGAAAGCACCGATGCGATGAGCAACGCTTTTGGCGAAAAGCTTGGTCGAACGATGCGAAAAGTTTTTGCGGTCGTCCGATACTACGTTTATGACAGGACGGTTCCGGCCCTGACGGTTATCTTCGTCCTCGCCACGGTGCTCGCTTTTTGGCATTTCTCGCATCTTGCCTCTGGTCTCGTCGAAACGGGCGCGCTGCAGGCCACTTCCATGTATTCTCAATCCATCACGGAGCTGCGCACGTTCTACAACTCCGAGGTTGTAGAGCGTGTGAGGCCGCGCGGCGTCGAGGTGACGCACAATTACGCGGCCACAGCCGGCGCCATTCCCATTCCCGCGACATTCACGATTGAATTCGGCAGGCACATTGCCGCAAACAACGCCGGCATGGAGATCCGGCTGTACAGTGACTACCCTTTCGCGTTTCGGAAAGAAGGCGGCCCGCGCGACGATTTCGAGCGCGAAGCGCTGGTCCAGCTGCGGCGGCAGCCGGACAAACCGTTTTATCGCTTTGAACAACTCGGAGGCCGCCCCGTTCTCCGCTATGCCACCGCCGTTGCCATGAAGGCCGGCTGCGTCGCATGTCACAACAGCCATCCGGAAAGTCCCAAGACCGATTGGAAGGTCGGCGATATTCGCGGAGTACAGGAGATCGTTCAGAGTCTGGACGGCGTCGCCGCGCAGACGAAGGCGGGGTTGAAGGACACGCTCATCTTCTTGGCGTCAATGGGGATCCTCGGAATAGGCGGTCTCGGCCTCGTGATGGGCAGAATCCGGCGGACCTCGGCCGAGCTCGAACAACGGATAGTCGAGAGAGCCGCCGCGGAAGCGCGACTCGCGGCGCTGCACGAAATCAACCTGGCAAGCACGTCGACCCTCGATCTCCGCGCCGTGCTGGACCTGCTGCTGGAGAAATCCGACAAGCTGGTGCCATTTATCGCCGCGACCACCATTCGCCTCGTCAACCGTCAAAGCGGAATGCTCGAGCCCGTCGCCTGCCGCAATCTCGACGAGCAGAAATGGAAAGCCGAGACGGCCGGTGGCAGTCACAACCGTCTCGATCGGCTGCTCGCCGAGGTGAATAAGCCGTTGATGGTATTGAACGCGCAGACCGACCCTCGCTCGCTATCATCCAATTTTCTCCGCAACCAGGGCCTTGTGTCTTATCTGCGCGTGCCGCTGATCGCGCAACGCCGTCCGCTCGGCGTAATTACGTTCTTTACCAAAGTCGAGCATCGCTTCACGGACGACGAAGTCGAATTTCTCAGCGCGCTGGCGGCGCAGGCCGCGTCGTCGATTTACAACGCGCAGCTCTACCAGGAAACCGCCGCCGCGAAACGCGACGTCGAGGACGCCAACGCCGCGCTGCAAAAGCAGACTCTGGAGCTTGCGCGGTCGAACGCCGAGCTGGAGCAGTTCGCTTACGTATCGTCCCACGACCTGCAGGAACCGCTTCGCATGGTCGCAAGCTACACGCAACTGCTTGCGCGCCGCTATAAAGGCCGCCTGGACGCCGACGCCGATGACTTCATCGGTTATGCGGTCGCGGGCGTCAAGCGCATGCAGGGACTCATTCAAGACCTATTGGAATACTCGCGAGTCGCGAATGAAGATCACTTCGCGGCGGTCGACTGCGGCCAGATTTTCGCCGAAGCGGCCGCCAACCTACACGCAGCGATTATGGAAGCCGGCGCCGAAGTCGTCAGCGAGCCGCTTCCGACGATAACCGGCGATCGCCGCCAACTCGTACAACTCTTTCAAAATCTCATCGGCAATGCCGTCAAGTTTCGCAATCATGCCGCGCCCAAGGTGCGGGTGTCCGCGCGGCGGGAAGGCGGGGAATGGATATTCTCGTTTCGCGATAACGGCATCGGCTTCGAGCCCGAGTTCGCGGACCGCATCTTCGTCATTTTTCAGCGACTCCACGCCAAAGAACGTTATACCGGCACCGGCATTGGACTTGCGATCTGTAAGAAAATCGTCGAGCGGCACAACGGCCGCATCTGGGCGGAAGGGCAGCCGGGGAAAGGCGCGACGTTTTATTTCGCGATTCCGGCGAGCAAATGAAGGAGCATTCAATGTCACAGGCTGACAGACCCGTGGAAATTCTCCTGGTCGAGGACAACCCAGGGGACGTGCGACTAACGCGAGAAGCCTTCAAAGAGGCGCGGCTTGCAAGCCGTCTGAGCGTCGTCAGCGACGGCGTCGAGGCGCTGGCTTTTCTCCGGCACCAAGGGAAATTCACGGGAGCGGTCAAGCCGGACATGATCCTTCTCGATTTGAATCTGCCGAAGAAGAGCGGCCTCGAGGTCCTTGCCGACTTGAAGCGCGATAACAATCTGCGGCGCACCCCCGTCGTCGTTCTCAGCACCTCATGCGCCGAAAAAGACGTCCGGCGGAGCTACGAGCTCCACGCCAACTGCTACATCAGCAAACCCGTCGATCTCGAAACCTTTATCAGGGTAGTTCATTCGATCGAGGAATTCTGGCTCACGAGGGTCGCATTGCCGTCCGTGGCTGATGGCGTGATGCGAGGCAGTGAACAGCCACGACGGAAGCGAGCGGTTGAACATGATGTTTAAAGCTTCGACTTCATTAATGGACGCGCGTGCGAGCTTTTGGGACATGCTCCCGCGCGGCGGAACGCTGCCCGAGGATATATGGAGACGCCGGCACCATTTTCTCTTGGGGCTCGCGTGGTTCCATGCGATCGTCATCGCGCTAATCGGCCCGGTATTGGGCTATCCGCTGCGTCTCGAATGGAGCGCGTTTTTTCAGGACGGCACGACGAATCATACGATCACGGAGGCCGCCGTCGTCGCGTTTTTTGCCTTGCTCTCGCTTGCACGCCGCGGCCGCACGTTCAAGGCAACCGTCGTCGGCCTCGCGCTGATGAGCGCGTCGGCTATTCTGGTACACCTGTCCGGCGGCTATATCGAGCTCCATTTTCATTTTTTCGTGATGGTGGTCTTCCTCGCGCTTTACCAGGACTGGGCGCCGTATCTCATCGCCATCGGCTACGTCGCGCTGCACCACGGATTGGTCGGCGCCATCGCGCCCGGTGAGGTCTACAATCACGCCGATGCGATCGCCGCGCCGTGGAAATGGGCCGGCATTCATGCCTTTTTCGTTCTCTGGGCAGCGGTCGGCAGCGTCATCGCCTGGCGTTTTAACGAGGCCGCATTCGCCCGAACCAAACTCATTCTCGACGTTGCCGGCGACGGCATTTGCGGCATCGATCACGACGGCAAATTCACCTTTGCCAATCCCGCCGCGCAACGCATGCTGGGTATTAAGGGCGAAGAGATGGTCGGCCGTCCTCTCGGCGATGTCCTCGGACACTCGGACGCCGAAGGCAAGCGCTATTTCGCGAGCAACTCGCCGATTCTCCAGGCGATGAAGCGAGCCAGCACGTGCGTATCGTCCGACGAAATCTTTCACCGGCGCGACGGCACCAGCTTCGTCGTCGACTACGTGAGCAATCCAATTATCGAGCAGGGGCGCTTCTCGGGCGCGGTCATTGCGTTCACCGATGTGACAAACCGCAAGCGCGCGCAAGAAGAGCTGCAGGAGCGCTATCGCCAGCTCACGGCGCTGCACGACATCGGCCAGATGATCTTTGGCTCCAACGACTTCAACGCCATTCTGGACGATATTCTGGATCGAAGCCTCTCGTCTCTTGCGCTCGATTTGGGCAATCTCCGACTGCTGGCCAACGACGGAAGCATGCAACTATGCGCTTGCCGCGGCTATGACGACGCCGATCGGCTCGGTAGGCAGTCCGCCGCTGTCCGCGAAGGAGGTCGGCTCGATCTGATGCGCCGCATCGCTTCGGGAAAGAGCGTCGTCCTCGACGATATCGCGGACACGAAAGGGCTCGAGTCATTCAAGCGGCAAGGCGCGCGCTCCGCCGTTATCGTGCCGATCATTACGGCGACGGAAACGCTCGGAGTTATCGAGGTGGCGAGCCGCACTCCACGCAAATTCCGCGTCGACGAAGTGCAATTGCTGGAGTCGATCGGCCATCAAATGGGAATCGCGATACAGAAAACCCGGCTCATGCAAGAAGCAGAGCGCCACGCGCGCGAGCAGGAAGCCCTCAACGCGATCGCCATGGCAACGAGTCAGACCCTCAACTTCGAGGAAGCGCTCAACATCGCGCTCGACAAGGTGCTGGCGGCCACAGGGCGCGAGAAGGCTTACATCCGTCTGCAGGATCCATTGACCGGTTCCCTCGCGTTGGCGGCGCATCGCGGCATCGACGGGCGCTATCTGGAGTCGCTGACCAATGACGTCCAGCCCGGGAGCAAGAGCGAGCACGTATTCGCGTCCGGCGAGCCGCTCGTCATCAATGACGCCGAAGATCCGCGAATTCGCGAGGAGGTTCGCCTTCAAGGCGGACGCGCCTTTGTGTGGGTGCCGCTCAAGGTCCACGGCGCCACGATCGGAATCATGAACGTCTCAACCGACCGTTTGGCGCCATTCGATCCGCACGAGGTCGAGCTGGTGCAGGCGATCGGCAACGTCGTCACCGTCGCAATCGAAAATGCGCGGTTGTTCCGACAGCTTTCGAAAAACGCCGAGGAACTGGCGCGCTCGAACGCAGATCTGCAGCACTTCGCTTACATCGCCTCACACGATCTACAGGAACCGCTGCGCATGGTCTCCAGCTACATGCAGCTGATTTCGCGGCGGTACAAGGGAAAGCTCGACGCCGACGCCGACGAATTCATCGGTTTCGCGGTTGACGGCGCGACGCGCATGCAGGCGCTCATCAACGCACTGTTGTCCTATTCGCGCGTGGGCACGCAAGGCAAAGCCTTGGAACCCACAAATTGCGAAAAAGTTCTCGACGACACGCTCGTGACGCTCCAGAACGCCATCGAAGGCAGCGGCGCCCAAATCTCCCGTGGCGCTTTACCGACTGTCATGGCCGATGCGACGCAGCTCGGGCAGCTGTTTCAGAATCTAATCGCGAACGCGATCAAGTTTCGTAACCATCGTGCGCCGGCTGTGCGCATTTCGGCCGAAAGCAAGGGCGCGGAATGGGTCTTCACGGTTGCCGATAACGGCATCGGTTTCGACCCAGAACACGCGGACCGCGTCTTCGTCATGTTCCAGCGGCTTCACGGCAGGGAAGAATATCCCGGCACCGGCATAGGCCTGGCGATATGCAAAAAAATCGTCGAGCGACACGGAGGCAAAATTTGGGTCGATTCCAAGCCGGGCGAGGGGACGAGCTTTCATTTCACACTTCCGGCTTGAAAAGGCGAAAGGAGTTTCCGACATGAATGCGGCGACAAGCAATGGGGCGGCAATCGGAATGGAGTTCAGCAAGGCTAAGATACTGCTGGTCGAGGACAATCCCGGCGACGTCCGCCTGACGATGGAGGCCCTTAAGGAAGGTAAAATCCTCAACGAGATCAGCGTCGTGGAGGACGGAGTGGAGGCGATCGCGTACCTCCGCCGCGCCGGCAAATATGCTCAGGCGAGGCGGCCGGACCTCATTCTGCTCGATCTCAACTTGCCGAAAAAAGACGGTAGGGAGGTCCTCGAGGAGATCAAAAGAGACGCGAATTTGAAGACGATACCCGTCGTCGTTCTGACGACCTCCGCGGCGGAGCGCGATATCCTGCGAGCCTACAACCTGCACGCCAACTGCTACATCACGAAACCGGTCGATCTCGAGCAATTCATGCGCGTCGTCCAGTCGATCGAGGATTTTTGGCTTAGCATCGTCAAGCTGCCGCAGGAGTCCGCTTGAGCCCAACAATGATCAAAATTCTACTGGTCGAGGACAATCGCGGCGACGCCCGGCTTTTGCGCGAGGCGCTGGCGGAAAGCGCCGGCGTGCGCTTTGAGCTCGCGCACGTCGAACGGCTCGGCGAGGCGCTGCGGCGCTTGGACGAAGAAGCTTTCTCCATTATCCTGCTCGATCTCTCGTTGCCCGATGCGCAGGGCTTGGAGACGGTCCTAAAGGTTCACGCCCGCGCCTCCCACTTGCCGATCGTCGTTCTAACCGGCACGGAGAACGACGAACTCGCGGCCGAAGCGCTGCGCAAAGGAGCCCAGGATTATCTTGTCAAAGGAAAGGTGGACGGCAACCTGCTCGGGCGCTCCATCCGCTATGCGATCGAGCGCAAGCACGCCGAGGAGGAGATCCAGCAGAACCTGCGCCGGTTGCAGGCATTGCAGGAGATCGAGCGTGCGATGTCGACGCTCGACCTGCGGACGGTGCTCGATGTGCTATTGAAGAAGATCGACTTCCTCGTGCCTCATTCGGCCACGACTGTTAGGCTGTACGATAAGACCACGGCACTGCTCGAGCCAATCGCCTGCCACAACATTCCCGAACAGGAGTGGAAATCCGAGGCCTGGCGCGGTGGCCGCGGGGTGCCCAATATTGTTTTCCAAAGCAAGAGCGCTTGGATGACGCCGAACCTTCAGAGCGAGCCACGCCTGCGCGATCCGGAATTTTTCCGGCGCAATGGGCTGGTGTCGTACCTCGGGCTGCCGCTCATCGCGAAGGATGAAATTCTCGGCGTCCTATCATTCTATACGAAAGAGGAACACAGGTTCACGGACCAGGAAGTCGAGTTTCTTTCGACACTCGCGGCGCAGGCGGCGATCGCGATTCACAATTCGCAGCTATTCGAGGAGGTGCGTTCCTCGCGCGACGCGATGGAACAGGCGAATAAGATCAAAGAAGAGTTTCTGAGCGTGATGTCGCACGAGCTGCGGACGCCTCTCAACGCCATTCTCGGGTATACGGAAATGGTTCGCGACGGCATGCAAGGTCCGGTCAACGAGCAGCAGCAGAGATGCCTCGAAAAAGTCCTGACCCGCACGCAGGAGCTGCTCACGATGATCAACGGCATCCTGCAAGTCACCTCGATGGAAGCGCCGAGAAAAACGCACCTCCAGCCGGTCAATTTGAACAGTTTTCTCGACGACCTCAGATCGACTTACGAATTTCCTTCCGATCGTCAAGTGAAACTACACTGGGACTACCGCGACCTGCCGATATTCGAGACGGACGCGGAGAAACTGCGGCACATTCTGCAGAATCTCATCAACAACGCCGTGAAGTTTACGCCTCAAGGGCACGTCGCGGTAGCGGCGCGCTACGTGCTGGAGCGGCACCGGATGGAATTCAAGGTCTGCGATACCGGCATCGGGATTCCGCCCGACAAGCTGCCGATCATCTTCGAGAAATTCCGTCAGGTCGATGGCTCCGAGACGCGCCTTTACGGCGGCGTCGGTCTCGGACTTTATATTGTGAAGCAGTACGTGGAGGCGCTGGGCGGGAAGATCGACGTGCAAAGCACCGTGGATGTCGGTTCCGCGTTTACGGTCACTCTCCCTTGCATCACCAATGCTCTGCGAGCGCCGGGGGGCAACGGGATCGCGGCTTGACGTGCGTCTAGACCGGCATGAGGCCGTGTTTTTTGCGCGGCCGCGTCTCTTTTTTATCGCGTAGAATTTCCAAACATTGAATCAAGCGGCGACGCGTGTCGGCGGGCTCGATCGCCGCCTGGGCGAACTGTTTCTCCAGCGCCTCGAACGGGCCGCTAAAGCGCTCGGTGTATTCTTCGAGCTTCTCGCGGCGCGTTTTTTCCCGGTCGCTAGACTGCTCGATCTCCTTTTTGTACAGGACGTTGACGGCTCCGCCGCCCCCCATCACGGCAAGCTCGACGCCAGGCCAGACGAGCACCTGGTCCGCGCCCATCTCGCGCGTGCACATCGCCTGCTTCGCGCCGCCGTATCCTTTGCGCAGAACGAGCGTGATCTTCGGCACCGTCGCCTCGGCGTACGCGTACAACAGCTTTGCGCCGTGGCGGATGATGCCTTTTTCTTCCTGCTGCTTGCCGGGAAAAAAGCCGGGCACGTCCATGAGCGTCACGATCGGGATATTGAACGCATCGCAAAACCGGATGAAACGCGCGCCTTTGTCGGACGCATCGACGTCGAGGCTGCCGGCTAAAAACATCGGCTGATTGGCGACAAAACCGACGGAATAGCCGTCGAGCCGGCCGAAGCCGATCACCAGATTGCGCGCGAACTTGCCCTTGAGCTCGAGAAAGTCAGCAGCGTCGACGATCTCGCGGATGACCTGCGTTACGTTATACGCGCGGCGCATGTCTTCGGGCACGATCTTCGCGAGCTTCTCAAGCGGCCGCGCGGGATCATCGGAGGAAGTCTTGCGCGGCGGCGTGTCCGAAAAGCTGCTCGGGAGAAACCCGACGAGGCGCCGCAGCGCGGCGATGCACTCCTCGTCGTTTTTCGCGATCAAATCGGCGACGCCGGAGACTTCGGAGTGGATTTTCGACCCGCCGAGGTCTTCGAGCGAGACTTCCTCGCCGAGCACCTCCTTGATTACGGCCGGCCCGGTGATGAACATCTGGCTCGATCCCTGGACCATGAAAATGAAATCGGTGAGCGCGGGCGAGTACGACGCGACCCCGATGCAGGGTCCCATGATCGCGGAGATCTGCGGCACGGTCCCGGAAGTCACGCTGTTCTCGAAGAAGATCTTGCCGATTGCCGCCGTGACGGTGAGTCCCTCTTGAATGCGCGCGCCCGGCGAGTCGTACAGCCCGATGAGCGGCACTCCTACACGCCGTGCGGTCTGGATGGCGTACGCGATTTTTTCCGCGTGGGCGCTGCCGACGGTGCCGGCGAGCACGGCGCGGTCCTGTGCGAAAACATAAATGAGGCGCCCGTCGATTTTGCCGAAGCCCGTGACGGCGCCGTCCCCCGGCTGGCGTCTTTCCGCCATGCCGAAATCCGTGACCTGGGTGGTCGCCAGCATGAATTCCTCGACGAAGCTGCCCGGATCGAGGAGCTTGTCGATCCGCTCGCGCGCGGTGAGCTTGTTTTCCGCGTGCTGTTTCTCGAGCGCCTTCGTCTCGCCGCGCGCGCGTTCTTCGAGCGCCGCGAGCTTACTGCGCAGGTGATCTTTATCGGGCATGAGTGCGAAGGTTTAAGTGTTTAAGGGGTGCACGCTTCAAGGGTTAAATACATCATGGAATTGCTCGTATCCAGCTTTAACCCGTCAACCCTCAACCTGCGTCATCCCGCGATGATGCCCATGCCTTGCAGGACCGAGAGCATGACCGCGGCGGCGATGACCGAGCCGATCTGACCTCCGGCGTTGGCGCTCATCGCGTGCATGAGAAGGTAGCTCTTCTTGTTGTATTTCTGCCCCTCGACCTGGACCACGCGGGCCGACATCGGAAACGCCGAAATGCCCGCGGCGCCGATGAGCGGATTGATCTTGCCGCCGGTCAGCAGGCACATCGCTTTTCCGAATAGGAGGCCGACGGCGGTGTCGAGGCCGATCGCGATAAAGCCGAGGGCGAGCACGAGCAGCGTCTGCGCACGGAGGAAATTGGCGGCTTCCATCGTCGCGCCGATCGAAAGCCCGAGCAGCAGCGTGACGATATTCGCAATCTCGTTCTCGGCGGCGCTCTTCAAGCGCTCGACCACGCCGCTCTCGCGCATGAGATTGCCGAGCATGACGGTGCCGATGAGCGGCGCGCCTTTGGGCGCGAGGATTGAGGCGAAGATCGTCACCACGATGGGAAAGAGAATCTTGGTCGTCTTTGAGACCGGGCGCTTTGCCACGCCCATGACGATCTTGCGCTCTTTATCGGTCGTGAGCGCGCGCATGATCGGCGGCTGGATGAGCGGAACCAGCGACATATAGGAATAGGCCGCGACCGAGACCGCGCCGAGCATGTGCGGTGCGAATTTCGAGCTGACATAGATCGCGGTCGGTCCGTCGCACGCGCCGATGATCGCCACGGCGACTGCATCGAGCTTGTCGAAGCCGACCGCAAGCGCGAGCAGAAGAGTGAGAAAAATCCCGAACTGGCCGGCCGCGCCGAGCAGGATGATCTTGGGATTTTCCAGCAGCGGCTGGAAGTCCGTCATAGCGCCGATGCCGATGAAAATGAGCAGCGGAAAGATCTCCGTGAGCACGCCGAAGTCGTAGAAAAAGCGCAGAAAGCCGTCTTTGCCCATCATGTCGGCGAGCGGGATGTTTACCAGGATCGCGCCGAAGCCGATGGGCACGAGCAGCAGCGGCTCGTAGCCCTTGCGGATACCGAGATACAGCAGGCCGCAGCCGACGAGAATCATCAACGCCTGCCCGGGCGTCAGCGCGACCAGCCCGAGAAAAAGCCCTTGCAGGCCCGAGATAAGCGCGACTTCCATGTTTCAGCTTCGCTCCGCGGGTTGGGCGTTTTGTGGAAAAAGTTTTTTCAGCAGCAGGATGAGCAGGCTCAAAATCCACAGCACGAGCATCGTGCCGCCCATGCCGATCAGGGCAACGGTCCAGCCGAACGTCCAAGTGTCCAATGTTTATGCTCCTTGTATTAACCGCGCGGTTTTATTCGATCTCGGCCAGCGTTTCTTCGGCCTCGACCGCCTGGCCAGGCGCCACCATGACCGCTTTGACGACGCCGCCCACCGGAGCGACGACCGGAATCTCCATCTTCATCGCTTCAAGCACCACCACGACATCGTCTTCCTCGACGCTTTCGCCGACGTTTTTTTCAATCTTCAGAACTTTCCCGAGCATGGGGGCGACGACCGATGTGGCCACGAGCACCTCCTAGCAGACAGTTCCGAGTTTCGCATTCCGCAAGCGGGCTCGAAAGTCGAAACTAAAAAATTTAGCTGCCATTTAGTAGGGTTTAGCCGAGGTTGTCAAACAGTTCTCCGTGCGCACTCGGTTGATTTTGATAATCTTATGCTATATTAGCCCTAGGACTGAACCGGAGGTTACTTCTCATGGCCAAGCCGATGACGCAGACCGAAAACGTGATGGACAATATTCCTTACTACGACAAGTGGCAGCAGGGCGAGGGAATCCCGATTATAAAGACTTTTTTCGTCCAGGATTTGCGTAAAGTGCCGGTTGCGCATTGGGACCGAATCGGGGGAGAGGGCGCGTTCATTAACATGGAAGGCGCCGAGGGCGCGACGGGCGCTTATGTCTGCGAGATTGCCGCGGGAAAAAATTTAAAGCCTCAGCGCCAGATTTACGAAGAGATGATCTACGTTCTCAAAGGGCGCGGCGCGACGACGATCTGGAACGACAAAGGCGCGAAGCAGACGTTCGAATGGCAGGAGGGAAGCCTGTTCGCGCTGCCGCTGAATGCCTGGCATCAGCACTTCAACGGCCAGGGCAGCGAACCGGCGAGATTCTTCTCCGTCAACAGCATGCCGATCGTCTTCAACCTTTTCCATAACGCCGACTTCATCTTCAACGTCCCCTACGACTTCACCGACCGCTTCAACGGCGAGCCGGATTATTTCAGCGGCAAGGGCACGGCGCACACAGGCCGCATCTGGGACACCAATTTCATCGCCGACGCGCGCAACTTTAAATTGGAAGAGTGGAAGGAGCGCGGCGGCGGCGGCACCAACGTCATGCTTGAGATGGCAAGCGGCTC
Organism: Pseudomonadota bacterium; assembly: GCA_021324155.1. GTDB lineage: Bacteria > Desulfobacterota > Binatia > UBA9968 > UBA9968 > JAJPJQ01. Next base: position 8,377 of record JAJPJQ010000007.1, on the reverse strand, counting down.
GATGGCCGCGCACATCTCGGAATTTCCCATCGGCACCTACAAGAAAGCGCACCGCCACGGGCCCGGCTTCAACGTCATTATCATCAAGGGCAAGGGCTTTTCGCTCTTCTGGCGCCAGGGCGAGCCGATCAAGCGCTACGATTGGCAGGACGGCAGCGTTTTCACCCCGCCTCCGATGATGTGGCACCAGCACTTCAACACCGGCGCGACGCCGGCGCGCTATCTGCCGCCGCGTCTCGGCGGCATCAAGTACAGCCTCGGCGAGCAGTTCGGCGACATCACCAAGGTCGACAAGGACGTCAAAGCCGGCGGCAACCAGATCGAGTACTGGGACGAAGATCCCTCGATCCGCAAAATGTTCGAGGAAGAGCTGGCGAAGTCGGGCACGACCACGCGGATGAATCCCGACTTTTACAAGAAGAAGTAAAGCGTCCGCGCGCCTTTCGCTCGACTACTGCCAGCCGGTTGAGCTGAAGTGATTTCCGAAATTTTCCTGGTAGCGTTCGCCTACCTTCTCGGCTCCGTGCCGACCGGCTATATTCTCGGTTATTTCTCCGGCGTCGACGTCCGTAAAGAGGGCAGCGGCAACGTCGGCGCGACGAACGTCGCGCGCGTCGCCGGAAAGAAGCTGGGATTGCTGACGCTCATCGGCGACGCGGCAAAGGCAATCATCCCCGTCTATACCGCGCGCTCGATGGGCTTCGACGACAAGATCATGGCGCTCGCCGCGCTGAGCGCGTTTCTCGGCCATCTCTATCCGGTGTTTCTTAAATTTAAGGGAGGCAAGGGAGTGGCGACGGCTCTGGGCGGTCTCCTCGCTCTCGCGCCGGAGGCCACGGCTGTCTTGCTCGTCGTCTTTTTGATCGTCTTTGCCGCGAGCCGCTACGTATCGCTCGCTTCGATGATCGCGGCGGCCGCTGCGCCGGCGGCGGTTTGGCTAATGGATTATCCGCCGTCCGTAGCCGCCCTCGCGGCCGTGATGGCGCTCTATATTATCTGGCGCCATCGAGAGAATATTCGGCGCCTGTTGTCAGGCGCCGAGCCGAAGTTCAGCGCTAAAAAGCTGTCGCGTTAGTATTCGCGCGGCGGGGGCGGTTGCTGCTGCTGTTGCTGCCGCAGCCGCTCCTGCTCGGCGCGGTTGCGGTCGATCTGGCGCTGCTGATTGGCCTGGACTTGTTCGTTACGCTGCATTTGATCGCCGATCAAAAAGCCCGCCCCGGCTCCGAGCGCGCCGCCGACGGCCGCGCCGACCCCAGGCGCTCCGACGGTCGCGCCGATGATGCCTCCGGCCGCGGCGCCGCTAAGAGCTCCGATGCCGGTCGCCTTCTCACGTGTGCTCAACGGCTGTGAGCAGCCGGCAACGGCGACGAGCAGCGCGAGAGCGATCGTAACGGTCAAAGAACGCTTCATGGAACCTCCTTCGATGCGTCGCTTTGTTACGCAACTCGGGTGATTTTACCAAACGCGCGCAGGGCGGGCAAGTTTGCTTCTCGCAAAAATCGTCTCAGAGTGCGCGAAATCAGTTCGATTGACATCGTGGACTTTCAAAGCCTATGATTATCGTTTAAGCTGCAAGAAAGGATAAAAATGCCGCCGATTACGCAAGAAACCGTGCTGGACGCGCTCAGGAAAGTCCAAGATCCCGAGCTTCATCGGGACATCGTGAGCCTCGGCATGGTGAAAAATCTCGACGTGGCGAGCGGCAAAGTCCGTTTCACGGTCGAGCTGACAACGCCGGCGTGTCCGCTGCGCGAGACGATCGAGACGGATTGTCGCCGGGCGCTGGCGGCGGTCGGCGTGAACGATTTCGAGATCGCCTTCGGCGCGCAGGTGCGCGGCAGCAAATCGGGCGCGGGGCAGGTCGACCTGCTGCCGACCGTGAAGAACGTCGTGCTCATCGCCGCCGGCAAAGGCGGCGTCGGTAAATCGACCGTTGCGGCGAACCTCGCGGTGGCATTAAAGAAGCACGGCGCGACCGTCGGCCTGCTCGACGCGGACATTTACGGCCCGTCGGTGCCGATCCTCATGGGCGTGAAAGACAACCCGGAGAAGATCGCGGTCAACGGCGGCTTCAAGCTCAAGCCGCCGGTCGCGCACGGAATCCCCGTCATGTCGATCGGATTTTTCCTCGAGCCGGACCAGGCGGTCATTTGGCGCGGCCCGATGCTCGGCAAGGCGCTGCAGCAGCTCATGGCTGACGTCGCGTGGGGCGATCTTGATTACCTTGTCGTTGATATGCCGCCGGGAACCGGCGACGTGCAGATCACGTTTTCGCAGCAGCTCAAGGTCACCGGCGCGGTGCTCGTCGCCACGCCACAACAGGTCGCGCTCGCGGACGTGATCCGCGCGAAGTCGATGTTCGACAAGGTCATGGTACCGATCATCGGCATCGTCGAGAACATGAGCTATTTCATCTGCGACAACTGCAACAAGAAGCACGAGATCTTCTCGCGCGGCGGCGCCGAGCGCGCGGCTGAGAATTTCAAAATCCCGTTTCTCGGTGAGATTCCGATCACGCCCGCGCTGCGCGAATGGGGCGACAAAGGCGTGCCGATCCTCGTACAGGAGCCGAACTCCGAAGTGAGCAAGATCTTCATGGACGTAGCCGCCAAGCTCGCCGGGCGCATCTCGGTCGTCTCCGAGCAGGCGCGCAAGGCGCAGGCGCTGAAGATCGTTTCGAGCTGACCGTGGCCGCGCAATATCCCGTCGAGATCAATCACGTCAAAGCCCGGCGCGTCGTCCGCATCACCTGGGACGACGGCCACGTGGGCGAATACGCGCTCGATTATCTGCGCGGCTTCTGCCCCTGCGCGGGCTGCCAGGGCCACGGCGGCGACATCAAGTTCGTCTACGTCCCCGACGCCGAGCTCGCGGACATCATGCCGGTCGGGAATTATGCGATCATGTTCCGCTGGGGCGACGGCCACGAGACCGGCATCTATACGTTTCAATATTTGCGCTCGCTCTGCCCGTGCGACGAGTGTAAGCGCCAGGCGAGCGAGCATCGATAGGAGTAAATCATGCCGACCAAAGAAGAAATCTATGAAGTGCTCAGCATGTGCTACGACCCGGAGATTCCCGTCAACATCGTCGACCTGGGGCTCATCTACGACGTGCAGATCGAGGGCAGCACCGTCAATGTGAAGATGACGCTGACCGCGCCCGGCTGCGGCATGGGCGGCATGATTGCGGGCCAGGCGCGCCAGAAGATTCTCGACAACGTCGACGGCGTGGACGAGGCGAACGTCGATGTCGTCTGGGACCCGCCGTGGGACCCGAGCCGCATCAGCGCGCAGGCGCGAGAGAAGCTGGGGATCGGGTAGCTACTCTTTTCCCGCACCGTACGCGTAAATATCGAACTGCAGCTCGACTCGCATCGTTGCGATTCGGTTGACAAGGTCGTCTGTAAAGCCGAAGCCTTTATTCCATCCCGACATGTGAAGTCCAAAGCGAGTTCTTTCCATAGCTTCGCCGAATCCGGCAATTTCTTGAGTAGCTTTCTCAACTGCACTTCCGGGCCGTCCGGAGCTTCGCCGCGTATTTCAAGAAACCATGCGCCATGACGCGTCGGCGGTGACTTCTGGCCGTGTCGATGTCCGCGCTTGAAACTCCGCGTCGGCGGCACTCCAAGCATGCTGGTGATTTTTACGGGATCGAGAGATTTTTCATAAATTGCCAACGTTGCACCGGACTCATCGATCGGCCCTCCAACCTTGGCGATTATTTTCGGCCTCGGCAGTGAAATGATTTTATTGATCTTCGGTTCTTTCGCCCGGGCCGCTGTTTTGCTCGCCGGCGCGCATCACAGGAACGGTGTGCGCCGACACGGGCCGGCGGGTGTCCGCCTTCGCTTCCCCGTTCAAAGGCTTAACCCGAAACCGTTCGGGATTGACGTGATTTCAACCGGTAACAGCGGACGTTTCAGTTGAACCTAACGCGCCTTATCCGGACCTTTGACCCATCATTTTCCGAACTCCCAAGGCTTCTACCGCTTGGAGCCTTTTCCTTCGAAGTAATTCAAATCCAGTCGCCCCTCAAATGACTCAGAGAAAGCGCAGGATATTATGGTAGCAGCATGGTAGCAGTCTCTTATCGTTTGCAGGAGTTTTTGCTTGAAATCTAACTAACACTTAAATCGAACCGCCGACACGAGCCCACAAAACGAAAGGCAGGAAGTGTACCGAGTATCGATCTCGAATAAAATTGACCAGTTATAAAATCGCGATTGCTACTGAGAGCTACTGATTGTTCTCTGAAACTGGCACAAAACCGGAACGTTTGTTTACCATGGTGCGTAGTTGTAAATATATTTTTTCGGCCTAAGTAATAAATATGCAAAGACGTTACAATCCCTGGACGTGATCACTTTACCTTGCAACCTAAATTCCGAGTAGTACCGGGTTACTTTATCACCTGAAATCCATACAGTCTCAATAAAACTCCCGTCGATAATTGCTCGTACTACTTCAACCACACTTTCCAAAACATCTGGGAATTCCTCCTGTTTGATGTTATATTCCATCGCGGTTGCTCGCCCTGCAAAGATTCTAACATGCCGATTTGCCACCCCAGCTAATTCGATACTCGACGCCTGAGGATTACTAGGCACATACCTTATAACAGAATCAAAATATGCATGCCTGGAAGTGAACTCTTTAGAGCATTTTCTGTCTACTAATAATTTACTCATTGAATCGATGATAGTAGTGAAGGTCTCTGTAGTTTCTTGTTTCATTTAAAAACCACCACCAAGGATTCAGGGGAGCGTGAAGATGGACTGGTGAGCGTTCACTACCTATCGCAATTCTGAATATATTTCTTCCCATATTCGGTCCTGTTGCTTCCCCATACCAGCTCCAACCGACTCTGATAATATCAGAGCGGTTAAATATTCCAAACCTGTTTCGACCAAACAGTGGCCCGTAGGTACCGAAGGGTCCACAAGGTAGACCAAAGGCTTCGTCCATCGAGGTAACAGTCTGTTTTGTGACAGGTCCTATCTCAGTGGCTGCGGCAAAGGCGAAAAACATTGCGTCCTCTGCAACAAACAATCCTGCATTAGTGGCTGTGCCATAATAGTCGCCGTTCTCCAAAGCAGTCATAAAGTTATCAAACGGCACTTGCCCAGGAACATACGCTCGCAAATACCAAGGGCTTTCAAAGAGCCCCAAGGGATCTACTAAATTAATAGGTTTATTTGCGAGATAACTGTAAGAATTCACACCGCCTATAAACCGGATTGGATCCTCCTGGATAAATCGGCCTATTGTCGGATCATATTGTCGTGCTCTATAGAAATATGTACCGGTTTCATTCTCAAATTCACGCGACGTAAACGAATACACCTGTGCGAAGTTCGCATCCAACTGCGACTCGATCTCGCCGAACGACGAGTAAGTGTATCGCTGAACGGCCGTGCCGGACTGGTTTGTAATCTCCGTGATGCTCCCCAGCCCATCCGCGCGTGGTAGTAATAGTTCTGCTGGCCCTTTTCCATTCTTCATCTTCTCTTCTACTGCGCGCCGCTTGCTATTACGCCATGCTGCCTCAGAAATTCGACGACTCTCCTACGCGCGTCGCGGTCGGCGTCCGCGTCGTAGCCGAGCTGCATGCCCAGAACGGTGCGGTCGGGAAGAGGCATGTCGAAGGTATGCGGGCCGCGCGGATACACGACGAGCGTCAGCATCGTATCGGACTCGGCTTGGCGGGATTTCATCTGCTCGCAGAAGCGCGCCGGCGCGGCGGTGTCGGCCTTGCCGGTGAGCACGAGCAGCGGCGCGTAGAAATGATTCGCGATATCGGACTGGCAGCCGGGATAGAGCGCTACGCCTGCGACAAACGGCGCGGAATGATCCGGCGGCGCGCGCAAGGCGGCGAGCACGGTGCGGCCGCCGTTCGACATACCCATGACCGCGATGCGCTTCGCATCGACGTAGCTCTGCTCCGCCAGCCATGCGCGGGCGCTGTACGCGTCGTCGGCGCGGCGTACCGCCCAGGTGGCGACGTCGCGCGTGCAGACCTGATCGACGCGGCGATTGGCGAAGCTGTCGACGACGGCAACGCCGATTCCTTGTCCCAAGAAGAGATCCGCCCAGGGCTGTACCCATTTCGTCCACATCGCTTCGGCGCTGAGGCCGCCGCAGCCGTGCAGCAAGACGATAAACGGAAAACGGCGCTGGCCCGCGGGGCGAAATATCGTGACCGGCAGCGAACCTTCCTTCGCCCGCGCGCGTTTCTCCTCGGGCGTTCCCGACTGAAAGCTCATCGCGTTGCCCGGTTGCCACGGCACCACGACGCGCTCGGCGGCGGAGGAAATCTCTGCTGAAGCCATCAGCGATACGACCGCGAGAAAGAATAGTGTGTGGAGCTTGTGGAGGTACCACAACACGTGGCGAATTTCGTAGATTGTCCATAAGAACGCGTAACGAATACCGTAAATTCCCCATGCGAAAGCAAATCGAATGCCGTACATTCCCCACGCGCCGATCATCCAGCCCAGATCTCCCGAGATAATCAAAACGCAGAGGCCGAGCAGAAGGCGCCATCCGGCTCGGCCGCGGGTCTTGAATACATACCAGGGTATCGTAATCGGCCAAGTGATATAGACGAGGAAACCCAAATCCAGCACGCTTCCGAAGGAATTCTTTTTGGCATCGTTCTGTATCCACAGAATCACCGCCAGCAGAGGTCCGAGCCAGAAAAATAAGACCATCAAGGCCGACGGTTCGATGTGTAAGGCGCCGTAGACCGCCGCCGTGACGGTACAATGAAGAGCGGTAACTTTGGCAGCACGAAGAGAAGTCTGTGGTAACGTCGACTCCATCGAAGAAAGTTAACGCAGCATGGAGGTTAGTGGTGTCAGCGATAAATATAGGAATTTAACTGCGGCTGATCGATACTGTAAAACTCTTTCGCTTGTCAAGCGCCGTCCGCTTGACACCACATCCAAAACCACGGCATCTACAAATTATGGAAGAACATCCTTTGCTCCGGCCCGTCGAGGCGTTTCCCGTCAAGCAGGACGGGAAGACGCTTATTTACCTGAGAGACCCCGCGCATTTCGCCGAGACGCTCGTCGTCACGCCGATCGGCTATTTCGTCCTGGCGCATTTCGACGGCCGGCATTCGCTTGCCGATATTCAGGAAGCGTACGCGAAGAGAACCGGTCAGGCGCTTCCGACCGACGAGCTGAACAAGATGATCGAGCTGCTGGACCGGAACTACTTTCTCTACAATCAGCGCTTTCTCGACCGCGAGAAGGAGATTGTCGACGAGTTTCGACGCCAGTCGATCCGCGCGGCGGCGCACGTCGGCGGCGTCTACAGCGCGGAGCCGGACAAGCTGAGCGCCCAGCTGCTCGGCCACTTCACCGCCGCGAACGGCCCCGGCGCCGCGCAGCCGGACGGCGCGCGGTCGACGCCGCGCGCTCTGGTCGCGCCGCACATCGACTTTCACCGCGGCGGGCCGTGCTACGCGTGGGCGTATAGAGAGCTGATCGAGAAGCCGGGCGCCGATCTCTACATTCTTCTCGGCACGTCGCATTGCGCCGGCGAGAGCCCGTTCGTCGCGACGATGAAAGACTTTGCGACGCCGCTGGGAAACGTGGAAACCGATAAAGACTTCGTCCAGCGGCTACAGCAGGCTTACAGCGGCGATCTGTTCGCCGACGAATATTTACACCGCACCGAGCACTCGCTCGAGTTTCAGGCCGTCTATCTCAAATACGCCGCCGCCGAGCGCGCGCGGCTGACCGGCGAAAACAGGCCCTTTAAAATCGTCCCGATCCTCGTTACGTCGTTTCATATGAACCTCCGGAGCGGCGTGCTGCCGGAAAAGGACCGGCGTATCGGCGACTTTCTTAAAGCGCTGGCCGATCTCTCCGCGCAGGAGACCCGCCGCGTGTGCTTCGTGGCCGGCGTCGATCTGGCGCACGTCGGCGCGCAGTTCGGCGACCGCGATCCGATCACCCCGGAATTTCTCCGGTGGGTGGAAGCGGAAGACCGGACGTTGATCGAGAAGCTCGCCGCCGCCGATACCGAAGGATTTTTTCACGAGATCGCCAAAGATCAGGACCGCCGCCGCATCTGCGGCTTCTCGCCGCTCTATTCGCTCGCCTATCTGATGCGCGGGCAGCAAGGCAGGCTCCTGAAGTACGATCAGGCCTTCACGCAGGAAACCGCCTCCGCCGTCACCTTCACCAGCATGGTTTACGATTGATAGTCTGAGCGTTCGACAGCAAGCCGAATCAGTACATATTCGCGCCGCCGTCTACGTTGATCGTCTGTCCGGTGATGAAGTCGCTGTCGTCCGAGGCGAGAAAAACGACGGTGCCGACCAGGTCGTCGGGCTTCTGGTCGCGCTGGAAGGAGCGCTTCTT
>JAJPJQ010000042.1 GCA_021324155.1 Pseudomonadota bacterium | reverse complement strand
GCGGCGATCTCCGGCAGCATGTCGATTGTGCCGCGGCCGTGATCGAGCTGGCGCCCGCCGTGGTTCGAGACATAGACGGCGCTTACGCCGTGCGCGACCGCGAGTTCGGCATCCTCGGCGGTCGCGACGCCTTTTAGAATAAACGGCAGGCCGGCGAATTCCTTGATCGCGTCCATCGTCTCCCAGGTGAGCGTGGCGCGATGCTCGTAGCCGGTCTGCCGGCGGCTCGGCGGCAGGAAGCGGTCCATCATCTGCCGCTCGCGCCGCCCGTAGATCGCCGTGTCGACCGTGAGGCAGAGCGCACTGTAGCCGGCGCGCTTGACGCGCGCGAGCAGCGCCTCGACCCATTTTATGTCGCCCTGCACATAGAGCTGGAAAATCTTCGGCGGGCTCGTCGCCGCCGCGACTTCTTCGAGCGCCGGCTGCGTCACCGAGCTTACGAAGTTCACCGTGCCGAATTCCGCCGCCGCCTTCGCGACCGCGACAGCGCCTTCGGGCGTGAGGATCTGCAGCGAGCCGATCGGCGCGAGCAGCACGGGAACGCGCAGCCTGTGGCCCAAGAACGTCGTCGACGTGTCGAGACTCGACACGTCGACGAGCACACGCGGCCGCAGTGCCAGCGAGTCGAGCCCGAGGCGGTTCCGCCGCATCGTCGTTTCCGACTCGGCGCCGCCCGTGAGATAAATCCATGCGTGCGGATCGAGCTTCTCGCGCGCCGCGACAATGATTTCCTGATTGGTGACGAAATCGAGCGCCATAGTTCCTCCCAACAGAATCCGTGGCGAAGGTAATGGACGCTCCCCGCCGTGTCAACCGACGCAAGCGTCGGGCGCGCGGCATGAGAAAAGCGCCCGGATCTTCCTCGCGGCTCTTGGCCTGTGCTGCATGCCTTTCTTGACTCCGGCGAGCGGTCTGGCTAATGATCATCCTGTGAAATTTCTCTGTATTGTTGTTTTGCTGCTGTTCGGGCCGACGGCTTCGTACGCGGTCGAAAATCTCAGGCTGGCGCACGTCGCGATTAACCCCGGCCAGGGGCTCTTCTGGATCATGCGCGACGCGGGTTTGCTTGTGAACTACGGTTTCAGGGGTGAAATCCTGCTCGTTCCCGGCAGCCCGCGCACCGTGCAGGCGCTGATCGCCGGCGACCTCGACTACATCGTTGCCGGCGCGCCCGCGATTCTGCGCGCGCGGACGCAGGGCGCGGACGTCGTCATCCTCGCCTCGCCGTCGTCTTACTCGTCGCAGCGCATTCTGGTCAAGAACGATTCGCCGCTGTCCACGTTCCATGACATCAAGGGAAAAATCGTTGGCGTGACCCAGTTCGGCTCCGCGGGCGATACTTTTCTAAGAACCGCGCTCAAGAAAAACGGAATGAAGGAATCCGACGTGACCGTGCTGCAGATGGGCGGCACCCCGGGGGTGACGCAGGCGCTTGAAGCAGGCAGAATCGAAGTCGGCGTGCTCGGAGAATCCTCGATGCTGCTCGTACTGCAAAACAAAGCGCGGCAGCTCAAGGGGGCGAGCGCCCGCGAGCTCGGTATTCCCGGCCTTGACGCGCCGCTGACCACGACTGAGCGCAAGCTTAAGCGCGACCGGCGCTCGGTGCAGCGGTTCGTGCAAGCGTACGTCGAGGCGATCCACTACTTCAAGACCAACCGGGCGGGAACCGTGCGTATCTTGCAGCGCTTCATGCGCGGCATCAGCGACGCGCAGCTCGGCGCGTGGGTTGATGACGTTAAAGATACGCTCGAGCCATTGCCTTATCCCAACGAGGCGGCGCTTGCCTTCGAGCTCGAGCAAATAAACGCCCCTAAAACGCAACCCCCGTCGTATTTTGTCGATACGTCGCTGCTCGATGAAATAAAAAAGACTAAGGTAGTCGATCGCTTGTATAAATAAGAGGAGGTTCTATGGCGAAGATCAGACACGTCGCGATCAAGTGCGAGAATCAGGAGAAGACCGCCGATTTCTACAAGCAAACCTTCGGCATGAGCGAGGCATGGCGCGGTCCCGTGCGCGAAGACGGCAACCGCGCGATCTATCTCACCGACGGCTACATCAATCTCGCGATCCTGCCAGCGCGCGGCGGCCGCGAGGGCATCGACCATTTCGGATTTCAGGTCGACGAGATGGAGCATACGCTCGCGACCGCCCATAGCTCGGGAGCAAAAGGCGAAGACGAGAAGAAGCCGCGCGACGGCCGCTTCGCCGAGATGGGCGTGCACGATCCCGCGGGCACTCCTGTCGATGTGTCGGTTAAAGGGTGGAAGGCGTAGCGCGCGTTATTTTGTAGCGGACACTGCGCGTATGGAGAGCGGCCGCATCTTTTTCTTCTCTTTGTAGATGTGGACGCAGACTTCGTCGATGGCGCCCTCGGTCTCGTCCGGCGCCTGATATTGAATCGTGAGGCACTGGACTTTCTCCGACTGGTACTGCCACTCGACGCGGATTAATTTCTGGCCGAGAAGATCGACGTAATTTCCCGCCGTGCGTAGGATGTGAGCGAGGCTCAATAAATTCCGTTTCGAGCCGCCGGCGCGCCGCTGGCGCCGGCCTTCCGCTTCCAGCTGCTCGATATCCGCCATCGTAAATTCGCGGTCGATGCTGACCGAGAGAGACGCACCTTTGTGCCAGCCGTGAACGCGGTAGCGGTCGCCTTCGCAGTGCAGCTCGAACGCTCTCAAGTCGAGCGACGTAAGGTTCTGTCCGATGCAGCGCAAAATGTGGCTGTAGCAGTAGTCCGGCTGTGTTTGACGCGCGAGGTTGAGAACGGCCATGCGCGATTCGAGCAGCAATGATTATGCCAATATAATTTGATGTCGAATCCGTGGATTTTCAGGCATTTATAGCTCAGGTAGCGCAGCGGGAACACGGCGAAATTCGGCTTAGCAGACAAAAAACGGCATATAGCCGAGCTAGAAGCTGTGATCTAGGCGCGCAGCGGACGGGGTATTCTTCGGTTGCCGCGAATGAGCGTGCCGAAAATGAGATCGGCCAGTGGAAGCACAACGTTGAGGTTTTTAAAGTGGCGTTCGTGATGCTGGTGATGGTGGGCATCGAGCCAGGAGAACCACGCCGACCTTTCGAGCCAGCGTCCCTTGGGGACGTGCATGCAAAAGTGAAGGTATTCGTAGAGAAAGTAGTAAAGCCCTAGCGCCGCCATTCCGCCGAAAAAAATATTCGTTTCCAGCACCCAGCCGATCCATAAAAGCACGGGGGCGTGAAGCCCGATTATCAAGGGTGCATTCCACCACGCGAATCTAATGTTATCGTAGTTCCGACCGCTCGGCAGGAAGTAAGTCGGCCCGGAGCGAAACAGGCCGTGATGAATGACGGCATGAGATTTAAAGGGATAAGGCCATATGCGGGTATGCATCAGGAACCGATGCAGTGCCCACTCGAAGAAGCTGGCGTAAACGAAAAGAGCGACGAACGCGATTAGCGACGGTAAAATATATGACAGAGGTCATCTCCTTAGCTATGGGACGCAGTTAAAAAAAGGGGGCAAACCGACCGGTTGCCCCCTTTTTGGATCGAGTTGCTGCGACAGATCTACCAGCGGTCCCGGCCGCCGCCGCGGTTCCCGCCGCGGCCACCGCCACCGCCGCCGCCACCGCCACCGCGGTTCTCCATCGGCTTCGCCTCGTTGACGACCAGAGTGCGGCCGTCTAGCTGGGTGCCGTTCAATGCGGCGATCGCTTTTTGCGCCTCGTCGCTCGAACCCATCTCGACGAAGCCGAAGCCCCGCGACTGGCCCGTGAATTTATCCGAGATCACCTTCGCCGACTGCACGGTTCCGTGCGCGGCAAAGACTTCCTCGAGCCGGCCTTCCGTAACGGAGTACGGCAAGCCGCCGACATATAATTTATTACCCATGTTCTCCTCCTATAAAAAAACTGTTTGCTGTCTTTGACCTGAGAAGCGGACGCTAAATGGAGCAGAACATGGAAAACGAAATGCTAGAAACCACGCTCTGGTCGGTTTACCCTTTAGGTATGTTCGCAGGAGAGACTGACTAGGCCTCGACTTATTTATCTTCCTTTTCAGGAGGCCTCATACTGAAGCGGAAACTCATACTACGATGATTGGCGGGTAATGTCAAATCCTTATTGCCGGTTGACTTGGTCGCGCCGGACTAATAATCTTTTCCAGACTGCATTTCGCTCGCTCGATCCGGCCTGCGAAAAAGATTCACACAATGAGTTCACTATCCGGGAATCGCCGCGGCGACATCCGCAACGTCGCCATCATCGCGCACGTCGATCACGGCAAGACGACGCTGGTCGACGCGCTGCTGCGCCAGAGCGGCATCTTTCGCGCCAACGAGCAGGTGGTCGAGCGCGTCATGGATTCGCTCGATCTTGAGCGCGAGCGCGGCATCACGATCCTAGCGAAGAACACGTCGATTCATTACAAGGGCGTGAAGATCAACATCGTCGACACGCCCGGCCACGCCGACTTCGGCGGCGAGGTCGAGCGCACGCTGGCGATGGTCGACGGCGTGATGCTGCTCGTCGACGCCTCCGAAGGCCCGCTACCGCAGACACGCTTTGTGCTCAAAAAAGCGCTCGAGGCGGGACTGCCGCCGGTCGTCTGTATCAACAAGATCGACCGCGCCGACGCCAGGCCGGCGGAAGTGCTCGACGAGATTTACGACTTGTTCATCGACCTCGACGCGACCGAAGACCAGCTCGATTTTCCCATCGTGTACAGCAACGCGCGCTCGGGCATGGCGACGCGCGATCTGAAACAGCCGGCGGAGAATCTTCAGGCGCTTTTCGACCTCATCGTCGAAGCTCTGCCCGGACCGATGATCGATGCTTCGTCGCCGCTACAGTTTCAGGCGAACAATCTCGACTACGACGACTACGTGGGGCGCCTCGCGATCGGACGACTGAAGAGCGGCAGGCTCGCTGTCGGGCAATACATGCTCTGCCGAGCCGACGGGGAGCAGAAGCCGGTCAAGATCACGCAGGTATCCTCTTGGGAAGGCTTGAAGCGCGCCGCCGTCGACTCCGCCGAGGCGGGCGACATCGTCGCGATCGCGGGAGTCGAAGAGATCCAGATCGGCGACACGATCGCCGACCGCGAGCATCCCGCGGCGCTGCCGCCGCTCCGCGTAGACGAGCCGACTATCGCGATGATCTTCAGCGCCAATAACTCGCCGTGGGCGGGCAGGGAAGGGGACTTCGTCACCTCGCGCAAACTCCGCGAGCGGCTCGTCTACGAACAGCGGAAGAACGTGAGCCTCAGGCTCGAAGAAACGGATTCGCCGGATTCCTTCCGCGTGACCGGCCGCGGCGAATTCCAACTCGCGATCGTGATCGAGACGATGCGGCGCGAAGGCTACGAGCTGATGGTCTCCAAGCCGACGGTCGTCACGCGCGAGATCGAGGGCGCCCTGAACGAGCCGATCGAGCAGCTCGTGGTCGACGTGCCGGAGGAGCACATCGGCATCGTCTCGCAGCTGCTCGCGACGCGGAAAGGCAAGATGACGAAGATGGTGCACGGCGGCTCAGGCCGCGTGCGCCTCGAATTTTCCGTGCCGTCGCGCGGCCTCATCGGCTTTCGCTCGCGGTTCTTGACCGATACGCGCGGCACCGGCATTGCCAACGCGCTCTTCAACGGGTGGGCGCCGTGGCACGGCGCGATTTATTCGCGCGCGAACGGCGCGATGGTCGCCGACCGCGAAGGCATGACGACGCCGTACGCGGTGTTTCATCTTCAGGAGCGCGGCACGCTGTTCATCGCCCCAGGCACCAACGTCTACGAGGGCATGGTCGTCGGTGAGTATTCGCGCGACAACGACCTCAACGTCAACATCTGCCGCGAGAAGAAGCTCACCAATATCCGCGCCGCAGGCCGCGACGAGAATATTCTCATCACGCCGCATCGCGAGATGGGTCTTGAGGACGCGATCGAGTGGATCGCCGACGACGAGCTGGTGTAAGTCACGCCCAAGACGATCCGGCTACGCAAAAGGATTCTCAGGCAGACCGACCGGCCGCGCAGCCGGCACAAGGAAGAAGCCGAGTAACCGTGCTCTCAATCTAAGCACGGAACATCGAACCTGAAAGCGCTCTGCGGCCGCTGAACGGTTCATCATCGGCATTTTTCAGAAAAACTTGTCGGCAAGGCGTTTGCTGTGATAGGCATTGGAGGCTCTAGCGCCGTGCTATGAAGTTCGACGGCTATACCTGCGACGGTTTCTACGACGAGATGTTTCTGCCCGACGGCAACGCGCGTCGCGGCGCGACCCTGCTCAAACACAAAATCGAGTCGCTCGTCGACGGCGAGCTGCTGGACCGCCAGCAGGCCGCCGAGCGGGCGCTGCTTCAGGGCGGCATCACCTTTAACGTCTACGGCGACGGCGCCGCGACCGAGCGCATCTTTCCCTTCGACGTGATCCCGCGCATTATCGAAGCGGACGAATGGGAGCGGCTCGAAAAAGGTCTCAAACAGCGCGTCTACGCGCTCAATCTTTTTCTCGACGACATCTACCACAAGCAGAAGATTCTGAAGGACAAGATTATCCCGCAGGAGATCGTCCTTTCGGCGCGCTCCTTTCGCGAGCAGTGTGTCGGTCTGAATCCGCCGCGCGGCATCTGGTGCCACATCACGGGAACCGATTTGGTGCGTGACCGCGACGGCCAAATGTACGTGCTCGAAGACAACCTGCGCTGCCCGTCGGGCGTCTCGTACGTCCTGGAAAATCGCCGCGTCATGAAGCGGACCTTTCCGCAGGTGTTCGAGGCCTCGCGCGTCCGCCCGGTGGATGAATATCCCAGCCGGCTGCTCGACATGTTGCAGTCGCTCGCCGACCCGGCGCTCGAGTCGCCGAGCGTCGCGGTGCTCACGCCGGGCATCTACAACTCGGCCTATTTCGAGCACAGCTTTCTCGCGCAGCAGATGGGCGTCGAGCTCGTGGAAGGCCGCGACCTGATCGTCGCGGACGGGCGCGTCCTCATGCGAACGACCAAAGGCTTCGAGCGCGTCGACGTGCTTTATCGCCGGATCGACGACGATTTTCTCGACCCGCAGGTTTTCCGCCCCGATTCGCTGCTCGGCGTCCCCGGCCTGATGGAAGCGTACAAGAACGGCCGCGTCGCGCTCGCGAACGCGCCGGGAACCGGCATCGCCGACGACAAATGCATCTACGCCTATGTGCCGAAGATGATCCGCTATTATCTCGGCGACGAGCCGATCATTCCCATCGTGCCGACCTATATTTGCGCCGAGAAGAGCGACTGCGGCTACGTCATAGAGCATCTGGATAAGCTCGTCGTCAAAGCCGTCAACGAGTCCGGCGGCTACGGCATGCTCGTCGGGCCGCACTCGACGGCAGTGCAGCGCGCCGATTTCGCCGAGCGCATTCGCAAGCACCCGAGAAACTACATCGCCCAGCCGACGCTCGGCCTGTCGCGCGTTCCGGTGATCGTCGACGGCAGCTTCAGTGGTCGGCATGTCGACCTGCGCCCGTATATTCTCTACGGCAAGGACATCTACGTGCTTCCCGGCGGGCTCACGCGCGTCGCGCTGAAGCGCGGCTCGCTCGTGGTCAATTCCTCGCAAGGCGGCGGCAGCAAGGACACCTGGGTGTTGAGGGCGTGATTTTTTTGCCGACATGCTGAGCCGCGTCGCTAATTCGATTTACTGGATGAGCCGTTACATCGAGCGGGCGGAGAACGTTGCCCGGTTCGTCGACGTCAATCTCCAAATGATGCTCGATCTGCCGAGCGGCCTCACCGAGCAGTGGGAGCCGCTCGTGATCATCACCGGCGACGACAAGCCGTTCGCCGAGCGCTACGCCGGGGCGACGCGCGAAAACGTCATCCAGTTTCTCACCTTCGACACAAAAAACCCCAACTCGATTCTCTCCTCGCTGCGTGCGGCGCGCGAGAACGCCCGCACGGTGCGCGAGGCGGTCTCGCCGGAGATGTGGGAGCAGATCAACACCTGTTACCTGATGGTCAACGCGGCGGCGGCGCGCGGCTACGATCTCGAGGACGCGGACCGGTTTTTCAGCGAGATCAAAAAGGCGAGCCTCCTCTTCGACGGCTTGGCGGACGCTACGATGCTGCACGACGAGGGCTGGCATTTCTACCGCATGGGGCGATTCATCGAGCGCGCGGACAAGACGTCGCGTCTGCTCGACGTGAAATATTTCATTCTCTTGCCGGCTGCGACCGACGTCGGCACGGCGCTCGACGATATTCAGTGGGCGGCGGTGCTCAGGTCGGCGAGCGCCTTCGAGATGTACCGCCAGCGCCACGGCCATATCGAGCCCGACCGGATTCTCCATTTTCTCTTGCTCGATCTCGAATTCCCGCGCTCGATCAACTACTGTCTCACGCATGCCGGCTTATCGCTGCACGCCATCTCGGGCGCGCCGGCCGGGACGTTCTGCAACTCCGCCGAGCAGCACCTGGGACGCTTGCAGGCGGAGCTCGCCTACACGCCGGTCGAACAAATCATCGCCGAGGGGCTGCACGAGTTCCTCGACGGCCTACAGACGAAGCTCAACATGATCGATCACGGCATTTTTGAAAGCTTCTTCGCGCTCCGGCCGCTCGACGGCCGCCGCGGCTTCGCGCATGGGGAAGGCCAGTGACGCTTCGCCGGACGAGATCCAATCGCAGCCGTGCTGTTTGAGATTTCTCATACGACGATTTATTCCTACGATCGTCCGGTATTCTTCGAGCCGCACACGTTTCGTCTCAAGCCGCGTCAGGATTCGGCGCTCAAGCTGCTTCATTTCAACCTTACGATCGAGCCGAATCCCGCCGGCTCGACGCAGGCACTCGATGTCGACGGCAACGCCGTGACGCAAGCGTGGTTCTCGGGAGCGTGGAATAGCCTGGTCATCAAAGCGGTGTCGAAAACGCAGGCCGGAGCGCGCAATCCGTTCGATTTTATTTTTTCGGACCCCGGGTCGCAGAAACTTCCGATGCGGTATGCGCACACATCCGCGACGCTGGCGCCGTATCTCACGCGCCCGAATGCTACCGCGGAGGTCGATGACTGGGTCAAGTCCATCGCGCGCTCGGCGGGAAACGAGACGATACCGTTTCTCGTCGCGCTCTGCCGCGACATTCGTGACCGATCGGTGTATACGGTTCGCGAGGAAGGGGATCCGAACAGCGCCGGCGATACGTTGAAGGACAAGCGCGGCTCGTGCCGCGATCTCGCCGTCCTATTCATGGACGCGTGCCGAGCGCAGGGAATCGCAGCGCGTTTCGTCAGCGGCTATCACGATTCCCGTTTGAACGACGAAAAGCGCTACATGCACGCATGGAGTGAAGTGTATCTTCCCGGGGGCGGGTGGCGCGCGTTTGATCCGACGTTGGGTCTGGCGGTCACCGACGGCCATATCGCCGTCGCGGCGGCGGCGGATCCCAAAGACGCGGCGCCGGTGTCGGGAATGTTTCGCGGCGCGGCGGTCGAACGAAGCCTGCGGGCGGATATCGCGATGACTATTTCGCCGTAAAGCGGGCTTCCAACTCCATATAATCCTCGAGCCCCAAGAGCCGGTTATAGTCCTTGAGCGTCGCCATGTGGCCCGCATTGGCGACGGTGCACCAGTCCCGCTTCAAAATTTGCAGCATGTCGGCCACCGCCTTGACGACCGTGTAGCGGATCGAGTTGCACGAGCCGATGACGAAGCCGAGCTCGCGGATCTCTTCGATCGTCGCGTTGCCCGCGCCGATGACCTCATCGGAAAACATCAGCGACACCGGCGCCTTCACCTCGCGACCGATGCGCCGCAGCGCGCTAATCGTCTGGTCGCGTCGGCCTTTTTCGCGCGACCAGCGCAGCGCGATCGAGATCACGTCCGCGCCGGCGTCGGCGTAGACGTTCGCGCGCTTGATCGCTTCATCCAGGCCGAGCGATTCCTCGGCGTCGGTGCGCGTGCCGATCACGAAGTCCTTGTCCTCGCGCGCGTGGACGGCGGCTTCGATGCGCTTCGCGTGCTCATCGATCGGCACGACGCGCGTCGCGCCCTCGATCAGCGCGCATTTCTTCGGCCACGCCTGGTCCTCGAACGAGATACCGGCCAAGCCCGCGCGCTCGAACTCGCGCACCGTGCGGATGATGCCGAGTGGCCCGCTCAGGAATCCGGTATCGGCGTCGACCATCAGCGGAATATTCACCGCAGCGGCGACGTTGCGCGCGTGGTTCACGACTTCCATCAGGCTCAAGAACCCCAGATCGGGCAGGCCCAGCAAGCTCGCCGTCGTCGCGTTGCCCAATAGTTTTACCGCTGGAAATCCCGCCTGCTCGACGAGACGCGCCGTCATGGCGTCGTACGCGCCGGGCGCGATGAAAAATTCTCTGCGCGCGAGCAGCTCGCGCATCTTTCTCGCCTTGGTCATTGGTCCTCCCTCGGCATCACTTTTTGCCGAAGATATCCTGAAAATCTTTGTAGAGGCGGTTGTAGTCGCGCGCGAGGTCGAGATTGCTCGCGCGAACGTGCACGCCTTCGACTAAGCCCGGCGGATTGGGCTTGACGTCCGGCCGCATCGATATGCGGCGCGATTCGGTGATCTCCATCTGGCCTTCCTGGGAGAGCGCGAAGTTGATCAGAAGCTTGGCGGCGTTCGGGTGCGGTGCCTTGTCGGCGAGCGCAACGAGGTAGAGAAAGCCGATCACCGGGTTGCTGCGGACCCACTCGACCGGCGCCCCACGAGCCTTGAGGTCTTCAATCCGCGGACCGTACAGGGAAATTCCGATCGGGTGCTCGCCGGCGGCGACGAGCTGGGCCATCAGCGTATGGCCTTCCCACAGCGTCGGGTTCTGCTGCGCGATGCGGCGCATATAGGCGAGGCCCTTCTCCCGCCCCATCACTTCGAGCATGTTGGCGAACCATTCGGTCTCCTCGCGGTCGATGACCATCTGGCCTTTCCACTTCGGATTGGTCAGGTCCTCCCAATTCTTGATCTCCCCGGGCTTGACGAATTTCGTGTTGTAGCCGATGACGGAGGTCTGCACATACATCGTCGCCCAGCGGCCTTCCGGGTCAGCAAACCCTTTTGGATAAACTTTGGCTTCCGGAGATACGTACTTCGCGAAGACGCCTTTATCGAGCATGACGCGCGCGGGAAAGCCGCGCGCCTGGATCACGTCGACGCTGTGCCGGCCGGCTTGCCGCTCGGTGAGCACGCGAGTCATCAGCTTCTCGGCGCCTTCGCGGAGGTGATTGACGCGAATGAAAGGATATTTCTTCTGGAACTTGTTGATGAAGCCCGCGACGTCGGAGACGCTGAAGCCGCCGTAGAATGCGACTTCGCCCTCCTTCTTCGCCGCCTCAATCATCTTATCGCGCTCGGATTGCGCGCGGACGGGTGCGGCGAAAACCAGAAGAGCAGCCATAGCGGCGATTACCAGCTTGTGTTTCATGAGGAAAATCTGTTTGACGTGTTATTTGAATTGTCCGCCGTTCTTCAAATACGGCATGAGGCCGCCCTTGGCGAGAATCTGCACCGCGAAATCGGGCAGGCGGTCGCCGGTGAGCGTGCGGCCGGAGCGCAGCACGCGGACCGATCCGGCGAGATAATCGACTTCGACCTCGTCGCCGTCGTTGACCGCGTCGGCGATGCCGGCGCATTCCATTGCAGGCAAGCCGATATTGATCAGCGTGCGATGGAAAATGTTCGAGATCGACTCCGCGACGACCCCGCCGATGCCGGCTTCCTTGAGCGATCTGGGCGCGTGCTCGTCGCTCGCGCCCATGCCGAAGAAGCGGCCGGCGATGAGGATGTCGCCCGGCTTCACTTTGTTTTTGAACTCCGGATCGACTCCGCTCATGACGTTCTCGATATTGCCGTTGTCGATCGAGTCGCCGAACTTCCAGATACGACCTTTGATGGTGAGCGCGCTCATGGTTTATACAAACTCTCGCGGGTCGGCGATCTCGCCCGCAACGGCCGACGCCGCGACGGTTGCCGCGTTGCTGAGAAAGACGCTCGATTCTTTCGGTCCCATTCTGCCGCGATAATTGCGGTTCCCTGAAGAGACGCAGACCTCGCCGGCCGAGAGCGACGGCCGGACGCACAGGCCGCACTCCGAGCTGGTCACATTGGCGCCCGCGTCCTTGAATACGTCCAGGAGCCCTTCGTTTTGGGCCAGACGGTAGGCCAGAAAAGACGCCGGCGTAATGACGAGACGGACGCCCGGTTTCACTTTTCTCCCCCGCAAAATTCTCGCCGCCATCCGCAAATCTTCGATGCGGCCGTTCGTGCAGGTGCCGATGAAGCCCTGATGGACCTTGACGCCCTTGTACTCGCCGACGGGGTGGGCGTTCGCCGGATATTCCGGCGCCGCGACCTGCGGCTCGATCTCGCTCAGGTTGACGGCGTGGACATGCTCGTATTTCGCGCCGGTATCGCTCGCGAGCGGGGCATATTCGCCGCCGCCGACCTCGCGGACATATGCGGCGGTGCGCTCGTCGGCCGGAACGATCGCGTTCACGGCGATCATCTCGACTGCCATGTTGCACATCGTGAGCCGGCTCTCGATCGACACTTCCTTCATGCCGGGCCCGGCGTACTCCAGCGTGCGGTTGATCGCGCCTTCGTAGCCGATCTTTCCGGCGACCCAGAGCACGATGTCTTTTCCGACCACGCAAGGGCCGGGCTTGCCGGTCATCTCGAAGCGAATCGCGCGCGGGACCTTGAGCCAAATCTGACCCGTGGCTAAAACGCCGACGGTCTCCGTGAAGCCGATGCCGGTCGCGAAGGCGCCGAGCGCGCCGTACGTGCACGTATGCGAATCGCCGCCGACGATAAACTCACCCGGCGTCACGTGGCCGTGCTCGACGAAGACGTTGTGGCCGATGCCGCCGTCGTCGTCGCCGTAAAGCACAGCCCGCTGCTCGCGCGCGAAGTCTCGCGCCCGCTCCTGACCCTCGGCGCGCTTCTCGGTGCGCGGCGGCTGCTCATCGAGATTGACGACGATCTTGCCGCCGTCCCAGACATTTTTCTTCCCCATGCTCTCGAGGACTTCCAGCAAAACGCCGTAGAGTCCCTTCGCGTCTTCCTTTTTCGAGAAGCGGAGATCCTTGATGTAAAGCTTGTCCGCGTTCGCGACGACGATGTCGCCCGCGCTCACGCTGCTGCGATCGGCGGTGCGGGAGATGATTTTTTCAGTCAATGTCATCGGCATAAAAAGCTCCTGCGGTGCTCCCGTCGCGATCATATTAACTACATGCAACGCCGTCAACCGAGAGAGTTGACATCGACGCTCAAGCGAAATAGGCTTCGCATAAATTCAAAGATCCCTTAGGAGGGCACCATGTACACGACCGATCAACGCGAGGCGATGCAAGCGGAGACTGTTGACATCTCAGGCGCAAAGGGCGAGAAGATCAACGCCTACTTCGCGCGGCCGACGACTCCGGGAAAATTTCCCGGCATGGTTTTGATCCATCACGCGCCCGGCTGGGACGAGTGGTACAAGGAATGTACGCGCCGGTTCGCGCACCATGGCTATATCACGATCACACCGAACCTGTATTTCCGCGACGGCCATGGTACGCCGGAGGATGTCGGCGCCAAAGTCCGCGCTGCCGGCGGCGTAGCCGACGATCAGGTGCTGGGCGATCTCGAAGGCGCGCTCAAGTTTATTCGCTCGCAGCCTAACTTGAACGGCAAGGTCGGCGTTTTCGGCACGTGCTCAGGTGGCCGCCACGGATTTCTCGCCGCCTGCAAACTCAAAGGCATTGACGCGCTTGTCGAATGCTGGGGCGGCCGCGTCGCCGCTTCCAAGGAAGAACTCACGCCCAAGCAGCCGGTCGCGCCGATCGATCTCACGAAGGACCTTTCCTGTCCCATGCTCGGCCTCTTCGGCAACGACGACAAAGCGCCTTCGCCCGAGCAGGTGAACCGCCACGAGGAGGAGCTCAAGAAGGCCGGGAAAAATTACGAGTTCCACCGCTACGACGGCGCGGGCCACGGATTTTTCTATTACGACCGTCCGCCGGCGTATCGCGCCGAGCAGGCCGTCGACGGCTGGAAGAAAATCTGGGCCTTTTTGCCGAAGCATCTCGGCGCGTAAACGCGACCGTGGGGGCGATTTCATACCGGAACTTTGAAGGAGAGCGAAGATGTGCACCATGATCGCAAAGCAGGTTGCGTTCGAAGGCAGCGGCAAGGGCCGCGACGATTGGTTCGAAGTGCGGCAACTGAACGTCTCGTATGATCATCCGTATCATGCGCGCGACGAGCACGCGCTGAACATCGACTTCGTCAACGAGAGCCAGGGGCCTGGCGCGCGCGTCGCGGTCGAGCTTACGCCCGAAGCCGCGCGCAAGCTCATCCAGACGATCAACGATATTCTGGCGCAAGCCGAAGCCGCGGGCCACATCCCGGCCGAAAAATAATGGCGCATCGGCCCGAACGCAATCCGTAATCGGAGTCGATGAGCGGGATACGTGAGTTCCGCCGCGAGGATATTCCTGACGTCGCACGGCTCTGGCTCAGGGTTTTTCGCTCCTACAACGGGGCCGCGCCAGCCGCGTTAAGCGACTATTTCGAAGACATCTTCTTCAATTCGCCATGGCAGGACGGGAAGCTGCCGTCCCTCGTGTACGAGGACGACGCTTCCGGTCCGGTAGCCTTTCTCGGCGTGATGCCGCGGAAGATGATCTTCCACGGTCAACCGGTCACGGTCGCCGTCGCGACGCAGCTTGCCGAGGACGAGCAAGCGCGTTCTGCGTATGCTGCCGTGAAGCTCGTCAAAGCCTATTTCTCCGGCCCGCAGGATCTCGCGTATTCCGACGGCGCCAACGACTCTTCCGAAAGGCTCTGGCGCGCGTCTGGCGGCGATGTCGCGCTGCTCTACAGCCTCAACTGGACGCGCGTGCTGAGGCCGGCGCAATACGCGCGCGTGCTGCTCAAGCGCCGCAAATCGTCGGTGCCGTTTGCGAGGATGCTCCCTACGGCCTGGCGTGCGTTTGACGCGCTGGTGCTGCGCAGTCGCGTGGGCTCGTACTGGAAGCCGGAAGTCATTCAGACGGGTCCCCTCGAGGAGCCGAGCGACGAGATCCTTTTCTCCTGCGTACGCCAGTTCTCCGCCGACCGCGCGCTCCGCCCGGAATACGATCTCGAAACGTTTCGCTGGCTGCTGAAGCGCGCGGACGAGAAGCGCATGTATGGAATGCTGCGTAAACGGGTCGTGCGTGAAAGCAACGGCGACGTCGCGGGATGGTATCTCTACTATGTCGATCCGGGCCGCGTGAGCGAAGTCCTGCAATTCGGCGGCCGTCCTAAATCCATCTCGAAAGTCCTGAGCCATCTCATCGCCGATGCGTGGAACCAGGGGGCTGTGGCGATTTCCGGAGAAATGGAGCCGCGATATGCCAGAGAACTCGGAAAGGAGCGCTGTCAATTTGTCTGGACGGGCGGAGTTCTCGCACAGTCGCGGAACGCGGCAATCCTTCAAGCCGTTCAATTGGGAGATGCCTTTCTCTCCCGTCTAGAAGGCGAGTGGTGGGCGCGGTTTTCCGATCCCGGATGGACCGCGTTTTAAGGTCTTTTCCGACGATTCCAGCCTGCAAAATTCATCGGTTACAGCAATCTCTTTAAGTAATTGCCTCTATACTGCAACCCCCGAATCGCCCGTTTCCTCAGGTTTTTACCCGCCGAAAAATATGGACTTTCCTGAATTGTGGGAAAGTCGCGCTGTCGTATACTATCGCCTATCATGTGCGGGATCGCAGGGATAATTAATCCCCCGGGATCGGAAGCCGACCCATCGCTTCTCCGCCACATGATCGACCGGATCCGCCATCGTGGTCCGGACGACAGCGCAGTATATGTTAAAGACCGCGCCGGCTTGGCGCACGCTCGTCTTAGCATCATCGACCTCACCTCGGGACAGCAACCGATGCATAACGAGACGGGCACGGTCTCTATTGTGTTTAACGGAGAAATTTTCAATTTCCCCGAGCTGCGCGACGGCCTCATCAAGCAAGGATGCCGCTTTAGAACGCGCTCCGACACCGAAGTGATCCTGCGTCTTTATGAATTGAAAGGGGAAGATTGCGTCCATGATTTAAACGGCCAATGGGCTTTCGCCGTTTGGGACGCTAGGCAGGAAAAGCTGTTCGTTTCGAGGGACCGCGTCGGCATCGCACCGATGTTTTATACCCAGGCGGCAGGCGCGTTTATTTTCGCCTCCGAGATCAAAGCCATCTTCGCCGATCCGCGCGTGGCGCGCCGCGTCGATATCGCGGGCTTGAATGAAATTTTCACTTTCTGGGTCAATCTCCCGCCCAGGACCTTTTTTGAGAATATTTGCGAGCTGCCGCCGGGGCACTCGCTTGTCCTCCAAGACGGCGCGGTTCGCGTCGCCTGTTATTGGCGCTTGGATTACCCGACATCGGGATCGCCGCGACACATTGACGAGCGCGAGTGCGCCGAACAGTTGCTCGAGCTGCTGGTCGACGCGACGCGGCTTCGTCTACGCGCCGACGTGCCCGTTGGCGCGTATCTCAGCGGCGGGTTGGATTCCAGCGTGATCGCCGCCGTCGTGCGCCGATACACCGAGACGCCGTTAAAGACATTTTCAGTTTCCTTCGAGGATGCGGAGTTCGACGAGAGCCGCCACCAGAAGGAAGTCGCCGGGGCGCTCGGGACCGAGCATTGCGAGGTCCCGTGCTCCTACGGCGACATAGGACGCGTCTTCCCGCGCGTTGTCTGGCATGCGGAGAAGCCGATCCTGCGCACCGCGCCGGCGCCTTTGTTCATGCTCTCGCGGCTTGTGCGCGAGAGCGGGTACAAGGTGGTGCTCACCGGCGAGGGGTCGGACGAGATCTTCGGAGGCTACGATCTCTTCAAAGAGGCCAAGATCCGGCGCTTCTGGGGCGTGCGCCCGGAATCGCAAATGCGCCCGCTGCTGCTCAAGCGCCTATATCCTTATCTGCCGAAGCTCCAGGCGCAGTCACCGGCCTATTTGCAGGCTTTTTTTCAAGTCGGCGACAGCTACGCATCGAGCCGGCTTTTCTCGCACCTGCCGCGTTGGGAGCTCACGTCGAAGCTGAAGATGTTTTTGTCCCCCGAAGTACTGCAGAGCTCCGCGGCCGAAGATCCTTATCATCGAATCGAGGCGCAACTGCCCGAAGGCTACGATCGCTGGGACCCATTCAGCCGCGCGCAATATCTCGAAGCCGAATATCTGCTTCCGGGATATCTATTGTCGTCGCAAGCCGACCGCGTCGCCATGGCGCATTCCATCGAGGCGCGCTATCCGTTTCTCGACCACCGTGTGGTCGAGTTCGCGAACGCTCTGCCGCCGCGACTGAAAATGAAAGTCCTGCGGGAGAAGTATATCCTGAAGCGCGCCGCAGGTGGACTCGTGCCGGAATCGATCCGAAACCGCGCGAAGCAGCCGTACAGGTCGCCCGACAGCCAGAGTTTTTTCGCCACCGGCGCGCGGGAGTACGTCGAGGCGGCGCTCGCCCCCGCGCGCGTCGCCAGGCACGGAATCTTTCACGCAGCGGCGGTGCTGAAACTGCTGGAGAAAGTCCGCCGCGGTCAGGCTATCGGCATCAAGGACAATATGGCATTCGTCGGCATCCTGTCCACGCAACTTGCGATAGACCAGTTCATCGACCACTTCGGCGAGGTGCAATAAATATGAAGAACATACTGCGACAGTTCATCACCGATAACTTCCTCTTCGGTCTGCAAGGCCAGAGCTTTTCCGACGATGATTCGCTGCTGGAAAAGCGCATCATCGATTCCACCGGCGTCCTGGAGCTGATCGCCTTCGTCGACGCGACCTTCGGCGTCAAGGTCCAGGACGACGAGCTCCTGCCGGAAAATCTCGACTCGATCAACCGCTTGGTCCACTTCATCGAAAAAAAGTCCAAAGCTGCTGCGTAAGGAGTAACTTTGCAGCTCGAACAGTTCCTCGAGGAAACCGCGCGGATCGCGAGCGCAAAAATCGCGCTCGTCTGCGGAGATCGTCGATTGACATACGGAGAGATCGAATGCCAATGCAACCGTTTGGCGCATAGTCTCGCCGCGGCGGGCGTCGAGCGCGGCGACCGCGTCATGATCTATCTGGAGAACTCCGTCGAAGCGGTGCTCGCGGTCTTCGCGACGCTGAAGGCCGGGGCCGTTTTCGTCATGGTCAATCCGACGACGAAGGCGGAGCGATTCGCTTACATTTTGGATCACTGCCGGGCCGCCGCAGTGGTGACCGACAGCGCGAAATTCCAATCCGTGAACAATATTCTTGACGGAAGCTCCGTCAAAGCCGTGCTCCTTGCCGACGGCGGTGGAAGGCAAAACGGCCGTCGCGTGTTGTCGCTCGAAGGTATCCTCGCCGATGAAGCGATCAGCTGCGAGCCGCCGTCGAAGCGATGCATCGACATCGACCTGGCGACGCTCGTATACACCTCGGGCTCGACCGGCCGGCCCAAGGGCGTAATGATCACGCATCTAAACGCCGTATCGGCGGCGCATTCGATCATCAGCTACCTCGAAAATACCGCCGCCGACATCGTTGTGAATGTTCTGCCGCTCGCGTTCGGCTACGGCCTGTATCAGGTCTTCATGATGTTCAGGGTCGGCGGCACGGTGGTGCTCGAGCGCTCCTTTACCTATCCCGCCGCGGTTCTGGAGCGCATCGTGCGAGAGAAGGCGACCGGCTTTCCCATGATTCCCACGATCGCGGCGATGCTGCTCCAGCTGGACTTAACGAAGTGGGATTTCACCCACCTGCGCTACATCACGAACGCCGGGGCGGCGATGCCGCTCGAGCACATCGCCAAGCTTCGAAAGCTCATGCCGCACGTGAAGATCTATTCCATGTACGGCCAGACCGAATGCACGCGCGTGACTTATTTGCCGCCCGACCAGATCGATAGCCGCCCGGGCTCGGTAGGTCGCGGCATGCCCAACCAGGAACATTATGTCGTCGATGAGTCCGGCAACCGCGTCGGTCCCGGGGTCGTCGGCGAACTGGTCGTGCGCGGCTCGCACGTGATGAAAGGATACTGGGAGATGCCGGCGGAGACCGACAGGGCGCTTAGACCCGGAAACCTGCCCGGCGAGAGAGTGCTTCACACCGGAGACCTCTTCAAGACGGACGAGCAGGGATATCTCTACTTCGTGGCGCGGAAAGACGACATCATCAAAACGCGCGGCGAGAAGGTAAGCCCGCGCGAAGTCGAGGATGTGCTTTACGCGCTTTCCGGCGTGGCGCATGCGGCGGTCATCGGCGTGCCCGATGAGATCCTTGGCAGCGCGATCAAGGCGGTGATCGTTCCGCGCGCCGGCGTACGGCTGACGGAACGGGAGGTGCTGCGCCACTGCGCGGCGCATCTCGACGATTACATGGTGCCCAAGTTCGTCGAATTTCGCGCGGAGATGCCGACGACGGCTTCGGGAAAAGTCGCGAAGCTGGCTTTATCGGAGCAAGCGAGACAAATCGTATGAAAAATTCGTTTTCCGCCGAAGCGCTGAAGCTCGACGCGGACAAAGAGATCGAGCGGATCTGCGCCGCGATGCGCCAGCAGGTCGCGCTGCAACTCAAGTGCCGCGGCGTTGTCCTCGGGCTTTCCGGGGGCATCGATAGCAGCGTCTGCGCGGCGCTTGCGGTTCGCGCGCTCGGACCCGAGCGCGTGCTCGGCCTTTTTATGCCTGAGCTCGACTCGTCATCCGAGAGTCTCAGGCTCGGACGCCTGCTGGCGGATTATCTACGCATTCGCACCGAGCTCGAGGATATTACGTCCATACTGCAAGCCGCCGGCTGTTATCGCCGCCGCGACGACGCGATCCGCACGCTCGTGCCCGAGTATAGCGAAGAATATAAATGCAAGATCGCCTTGCCGTCTGCCGGCGAGCGGAACGGCTACGCGCTATTTTCGCTGATCGTCCAGCCGCCCGGAGGAGACGAGAGGAAAGTGCGGCTCACGGCGGACGCTTACCGCGGGATCGTTGCGGCGACGAATTTCAAACAGCGTGTGCGCAAGATGATGGAGTACTATTACGCCGACCGCTACGGATATGCAGTCGTCGGAACGCCGAATCGTTTGGAGTACGAGCTCGGCTTCTTCGTCAAAAACGGCGACGGCGCCGCCGATTTAAAACCGATCGCGCATTTGTATAAAACACAGGTCTATCAGCTTGCGACCGCGCTCGGCATTCCCGAAGAAATCCGGCAGAGGCCGCCGACTACCGATACCTATTCGCTCGAACAGTCGCAGGAGGAATTCTATTTCTCGCTGCCCCTTATGCAGATGGACGTGTGTCTCTATGCGAAAAATCGCGGCATTCCGCCGGAGGAAGTCGCCACCGCTGCGGGATTGACGGCCGCCGCGGCGGTGGAGGTTTACAAGCAGATCGATTCGAAGAAAACCGCGACGCGCTATCTCCACCTCGCGCCGCTCGTCATGGCTCTCGACGGCGAGACACTCAACAGTATGGCGGCTTTTGTGGGAAGCCTGCCCTAGCGCTTCAAACGCTCGACCACGTGCGCCACGGCATCGGCCTCTATTACGCCGAGGCCGGTTTTTCTCAGCAGATCTTTGAGAGCCATGACTTCTTCCTTTCTCGGCTCCGGCTGCGGCGGCCGCATAAAAGGAGAGGGGATGAGGCCTCTCAACCAGGTGGCCAGCTTGTAGCGCACGTGCAGGCGCGAATAATCCGAATAGATGTAGGCGTGCAGATCGTAGAGCCCGGAATCCCATATCCGGCGCGCCTCGACGATATCGTTTCGCTTCCACGCGTCCAGGTGGGCCATCATCGGCTCCATCGCATAGTTGTACGATCCCGACAGCGTTCCCTCTAAAATTCCCGTCGCCAGATGATCGTGAAAGTATCTGCCGGTTGCGATCAGCACCGCGACTTTGCGCTCCACATTTTTCAGCGCCTTTGCGACGATCTTCGTGCCTTCGTAGCTGTAGGTCATTTTCCAGCCGACGATCTCGGGAATTTCGCGGCACATGAGCAGCGCGGGCGCGAGCGGCAGGCCGATGCCGAATGTCGGGGTCCGGCCGGCGACCGGATGGACGATCGCCGGAAGACCGGCTGCGGAGGTTTGCGCTTTCGCCAGGTCCAGCCATATCTCGGGATAGCGCTCGGGATCCCAACAGCTCGTGATGTCCATCATGCCGATCGGCGGCAGGAGAAAAAGGCCGCTCGCACCCGCATCGCGCGCGTCGACGGCCACCTTCACGGCATCTTCGGTGCGGAGATCGATCGCGCCGGCGAAGACGGGGACTTTGCCGCCGCACTCCTCCATTGCGATCTCGACGTTGCGCCGCTTTTCCTCGCGATTGAGATAAAATAGCTCGCCGGCTTCGGGGTTGATGATGACCGCTCCGCCGGCATCCTTGAACGCCGGCTGCATGAAGTAACGCAGATGTCGCCGGAGCGCAGCCTCGTCGACGTCGAAGTTGTCTTTGAACGGCGTGACGACGGCGACGTAATGGCGAATGAATTTTTCTCTATCTCCGGCCATCTTCTCTCTCACTCGACTTTATAGCCGAGCTCCCGCGCGACTTCTTTGGCGATTCGGTCATCGGCGACTTCCTCGAACGCTACTTTGCGGTCGGCGAACTGCCCGGACATCTGCAGCGACTGGATGATCTGCGCAATGCCGTCGCGCGTCGGCACGCCGTTGCCGCTCGACGTGCGCGCAAGGTCGCCGTAGGTTTCTTCCGCCGCGTGCCGGTCGACGCTCAGAAATTTTTCGATCATCGACACGCTCTTCTCCTTCGACTGCAAGATGCCGCGCCTGGCGAGTTGAAGCGAGCGAAGCACGCGCTTCACCTCGTCGGGGCGGCTTTGCAGCGCCGACATCATCGTGGTCAGGCCGCCGAACGGCATATGTACGCGCGATCCGACATCGAAAATTTCTTTCAAACCTTTTTTCTGCGCGTACGATATAAACGGCGGGCTCAATATGCCCGCGTCGATGACGCCGCTCTCGATCGCCGGAAGAATCTGCGCCGCGGCGAGGCTTAGATAAATGAAATTCTTCGGGTTCTCGCCCGCGGCTTCGAAGGCGATCTGCATAGCGACATGCGAGGTGCCGCCTAGACCGGTTAGCCCGATTTTTTTATTTCTTAAATCCTTGAGATCGCGTATTCCGGGCCGCGCGATAAGCGAATAGATGAGGCGGTCGGAGGCGAACCATACCGCGCGCGAAGGGAGCCCACGCAACGTTGCGCTGACCGACGCCGGCCCGACTCCCGCGAAGCTTTGGATTTCGCCGCCGGCGAGCGCCGCATTGCCGAGCTGCGAGCGGATTTGAACGATTTCAACGGAGAGGCCGTTCTCTTCGAAGATCTTCCATTGCACGGCCGCAAACAGAGGCACGCAACAGAGCGAGTTGCTGGGATAAGCGATCCTGAGGCGCTTGAGCCCATCGTCCGCCGCGTTAGATGCGGCGGCGAGAAAAATGAAAAGCGCGGCGGCCGTGCAAGCGATTATGCGGCGCGGCATAGCGGCCGCTCTCACAGCTAAAAGTTCGGCAGCGGCAACTCCTTCGCCGCCGGCGACGGTTTGATCGAGGCTAGATAGGCGTATAGGTCCGCGACCTCCTGATCGCTCACGAATTCTTTCCGGTAGGGCGGCATGTCCTGGCGCGGCGTGCGGAGCTGTGCTTGGAACGACGCGAACGATACGGGGTTGGGCGCGAGCTTCGGCCCCGTGCCGCGGTCGGCGCCCTGGCCGACCGTGCCGTGGCAGGTGTAGCACATGTATTTCATATAAACCGTATGGCCGTTCTCGGCCGAGCCGGCCGGCGCCTTGTCTTTCTCCTGCGCCATGGCCGGCATGGCGGCCGCGAGCAGAAACGCTATCGTCAGTATTTTAATTCTCATGCGCATGTCTCACCGATATTCCCGCGGGCTCCGATTAACGTCCTTGTGTGACCACGTCCACCAGCGCCGGCTCGCCGCGCTTCACGGCAGCGTACGCGCGTTGGATTGCCGGTTCGACCTTTGCTGGGTCGGTGATCGGCCCTTCGGACACGAGGCCGAGCGATGATGCCAGCTTCGCGTAGTCGATATTAGGATTTTCGATCGTCGTCCCGATCGCCGCGCGATCCATCGCGCGGTTGTGCAACCCCGCCATCTTTTGCAGATGCATCACTTCCTGGTGATAGGCGCGGTTGTTGTGCATGACGATGAGGATCGGGATCTTGTGATGCGCCGCGGTCCAGAGCACGCCGGGGCCGTACATGAGGTCGCCGTCGGTCTGGATCGTCATCGTAAAAATTCCCTTGTCGCGGTTAGCGAGCGCCGCGCCGACCGCCGCGGGCGCGCCGTATCCGACGCCAGAGCCGCCGGAGCCCCCGATGAAATTGTAGTATTCCTTCGCGGGCCAGAGATTTTTGTTCCATTGCATGCCGGAAACCGCCATGCACCACTTCTCTTCGTTTTTGACGACGTTCCAAAGATGCGTCGAGAGGCGCGCCGTGCTGATCGGCGTCACGTCCCAGCCGACCGCCGCCGCGGCACGGGCGCGCTCTTTCATGCGCCGGTAGTCGGTCTGCAGCTTCTTCACGCGATCGCCGATAGCCACGCGCTGATTGGAGCTCATGCCGGACTTTACCCGCTCGGTCAGTGCCGGCAGCGTCGCTTGCGCATCACCGAAAATTGCGAGATCGACTGGCATGAAGCGCTGCATGTCCTGATAGTTCGACTTGGTGAGGCTCTCCGAGACCGAGATGTGAATGATCTTCACATCCGGCTTCGCCAGCCGGCGGTATTCGTGGTGCGGGTCGCTGATCGAGTTGAACTGGCCCCATGGATCCGCGACTTCAAGCATTAGAACGACGTCGGCCTCTTGCACGAGGGCGCGCTTGTCGTCCGTGCGGTTGAGATAATGCGTGGTGGGAAAATTCATGCGCCCGCCGAGATCGACGACCGGCACGTTGAGCGCCTCGGCGAGCTCGATGAGCCGCGTCATGCCTTCCGCCGAGCGCGATGCGCGGTCGGCGAGAATGACCGGGTGCTCCGCCGCGAGCAGCAGCTTCGCCGCCTCGGCGACGGCGCCGCTGTCACCCTGCGAGGGGATCGACATCGTGAGCTTCGGAATTTTAAGATTTTTCTCGTTATGGATCGGCTCTTCGGCGAGGTCGCCGTCGGCCGTAATCAGCACCGGCCCCATCGGCGGCAGCGTGGCGATTTTATACGCGCGCAGGACCGATTCGGCGAAGTGCTGGAGCGAGACCGGCTGATCGTCCCACTTCGTGAAGTCCCGGTGGATCGCGGCGGGGTCCTGCACGCAGTGATACCACTCGACGCCGGGCCGGCGCTTGTCGGCATCCAGGAAATTGCCCGCGAACATCATGACGGGTACGCGGTCGCACCAGGCATTGTAGACCGCCATGGTCGCATGCTGCAGTCCCACAGTCCCGTGCGCAAGCATGCCCATCGGCTTGCCGGCGGCCTTGGCGTACCCGTGACACATCGCGACGGAGGATTCCTCATGCATGCAGGTGAGAAACTCCGGCTTTTTATTCCCGCCGTAGTTGACGATCGATTCGTGCAGGCTGCGGAAGCTCGATCCGGGGTTCGACGCGATGTACTCGATGCCCGTCGCTTTGATGACGTCGACCATGAAATCCGAACCTGGTCGCTTGACGGCTTTGTCTTTGGGCGCAGCTCCTTTGCCGTCCTCTGCGCCGCCTTCGGCGCGGGCGGGCGCGGCTTGCACGAGTTGGGTTCCGATTGCCGCGGCGGTCAGCGCGGCGCCTTTCAAGAACGACCGGCGATCGAATCCATTGGCCATGACGCGCTCCTTTCGGCAGGAGCGTACCGGGCGTTCCGCCTGCTGTCAATACAAATTAATGCCTTTCGCTCGTGATAACGGCTGCCGTAATTGGTACCATGGGACATGAGTTGGAGCGATAATTTGATCGAGACAGCCGCTGGAATCCGCGATTTGATCGCGAATAGTCGCCGCGTCGCGATCCTCGGCATCAAAACGGAGGGGCAAAATTTCCAGCCGGCTTTTTATGTGCCGGAATATTTAGTCCGAGCGGGATTCGACGTGATTCCGGTGCCGGTGTACTATCCCGAGGTAATGGAAATTCTCGGCCGGCGCATTTATCGCCGCTTGATCGACATTCCGGGAGACATCGACCTCGTCGATGTGTTCCGCCGCTCCCAGGACATCGACCAGCATGTCGACGACATACTCGGTAAAAAGCCCGCCGCCGTATGGTTTCAGTCCGGTATTCGAAACGAACACGCAGCGGAGAAGCTCGCGCGCGCCGGCATCAAAGTGGTGCAGGACCGCTGCCTGATGGTGGAGCACCGACGCGCGAATGCTGTTTAACAGCACACGTTTGGAGAAACGAACCACTTAGAGTAAAATGCCCCTCGCCTCCATTCTGGAGTCGAGAGGAGTTCAGATCCGGGTGAGTAATACAGAAGCATCCAAAACCGTGCGTAAAATTCCCGCGTGGCTGTATGCCGTCGTGGCCGCCGCCTTATTCTTCCCACTTGCCTGGTGGCCGCTGCGTCATTTTATCGCTTCCGAGCCGACGCCCAGCATGCCGACTCCAGCCGCCGAAACCGGCGTCAAAACCGTGGAGGGCATGCCGCCTGTCACCGACCCGAAGAATCTCTACAGCGAAATCGCGGCGGGAAAATTCAGCCCGGCTGTGGACGGCGCGCTCGAGCGCGTATATGTGCCAAATCGCTCCAGCCGCGACGTTTCGGTTATCGATCCGGCGACGCTTAAAGTCGTCGATCGTTTTCCCGTCGGCGTCGATCCGCAGCATATCGTTCCGTCGTGGGACTTGAAGACTTTGTGGGTCAACAACAACGCCGAAGGCCGCCGCGACGGCAGCCTGACTCCGATCGATCCGAAAACCGGCAAGCCGGGAAAGAATATTCCTGTCGATGATCCTTATAACATGTACTTCACGCCCGACGGGCGCTCTTCGATCATCGTGGCGGAGGACAAGAAGCGGCTCGACTTTCGCGATCCACAAACCATGGCGCTGCAGTTTTCGCTTGATGTTCCCCAATGCGCCGGGATCAATCATGCCGATTTCTCCATCGACGGCCGGTATGCGATCTTCACGTGCGAGTTCGCCGGCAGCGTCGCTAAAATCGATTGGCTCGAGCGCAAGGTCATGGGCTACCTAAAACTTTCCAGAGGCGGCATGCCGCAAGACGTGCGCGTCTCGCCCGACGGCTCGATTTTCTTTGTCGCCGACATGAAGGCGGACGGCATCTTTTTAGTTGACGGCGACAAGCTCGCGGAGACGGCGTTTCTGCCGACGGGGAAGGGAACGCACGGCCTCTATCCCAGCCGCGACGCGACGAAGCTGTACGTGGCGAACCGCGGCTCGAATCAAATCCGCGGTTCGCGCCGTGGCAAGGGCAGCGTATCGGTGCTCGATTTCGCTTCGCAGAAAATTGTCGCGGACTGGCCGATTCCAGGCGGCGGCAGCCCGGATATGGGAAATATCAGCGCCGACGGCAAATACCTATGGTTATCAGGGCGCTACGACAACGTCGTCTATGTCATCGATACGGGCAGCGGCGATGTGAAAAGCATTCCGGTAGGCAAAGAGCCGCACGGGCTTACCGTATGGCCGCAGCCCGGCCGGTACTCGCTCGGCCACACGGGAAATCTGCGTTAATCTGCTTGGCCTTCGAACGCCGGCATGACGTGCTGCGCGAACAAACCGAGGGAGCGCAGCGACTCCCCCAGCGACAAGTCGCCGAAGGCAAACTGCCCGATGAGATAGTTCGCCGTCGATTCGCTCTGCTGTCTTTGAAAAAACGCGCGCACTTCTTCCGGCGTCCCGGCGATACCCTCGCCGTCGGCCATGATGTCGTCGAAAGTAGGCGGGCGCGGATGCTTCGGCCCTCCACCGAAGGTCGAATATAAAAATAAAAAACTTCGCCGCCAGAGCGCATACGCGCGCCGCGCCGCGTCGAGCGCCTCCTCGGCGCGTTCGGCGATCACGACGAATCGGCTGACGCCGATCTTCGGCAGCGGCTTGGCGCCGTTGAACTCGCGCCAGGTCTTTCGAAAGGCAGCGGCGAAGTTGCGCGTCTCGGCAGCGCTGTCGAGGCTGACGATGTTGAGCCCGCGCCGCGCGGCGCGCTCGGCGCTCTCGACGGAATGAACGCCGTACCATACCGGCGGGTACGGCGTTTGCAGAGGCTCCACCGCCAGCGGAATATTATTGAACGAGAAAAATTCGCCGCTGAAGTTCACCTTTCGCTCCGCCAATCCGCGCAGCACAATTTCCAGCGCCTCAGTGTAGACCTTCTCGGAATCCGCCGGACTGCGGCCGAAGAAGGAGTTTTCGATAATCGAAGCGCCGCGGCCGAAGCCGATCTCGAGCCGCCCGCCGCTCATCTGATCGAGCATGCAGATCTCCTCGACGAGGCGCAGCGGATGGTGGAGGGGCAGCGCGTAAACGAGCGGCCCGAAGCGCAGCCGGCTGGTACGCTGCGCGACGGCGGAGAGAAACAGATTCGGCGACGGCGCCATGCCGATCGGCGTCGCGTGGTGCTCGGCCACGTGATACGCGTAAAATCCCGCGCGCTCGTAGGCCTCGATCAGACTCAGGCGGGCATCGTAATACTCGCGGAGCGGCAGCGCGCCGCGGTCGAGATGATCGAAAACTCCGTAAAGCATGGATAGCTCCGAATCGAATCTATCTGAAATACCCGGCTATCCACAAGCAGCAGATATTTTACGAAGATTGGGGAAAATTCTGCTTAGATTAAAGCATTCACCTGCTCTAAGCCGCGCAAATGTCACGATAAAATCGATTATGGGGAGCGTGTAGTTAGAGACAATGTCATAAAAAATCGCAGGAGGTACCGATGAACCAGGACATTTCCGCAGGTCAGTGGCGACAGATGCGGGGCGCGTTGAAGTCGTGGTGGGGGAGGCTCACCGACGACGATTTCGACTGGATCGGCGGCGAGAAAGACAAGCTCGTCGGCTTGCTCCAGCAGAAATACGGACAAACGCGCGAAGAGGCGTCGCAGGAAGTCGACCGGCGCTTCAACGAATATAGCTCGCAATACGGAGGGAGTTTGTCCGATATTTCGGCGAGAGCTCAGGAATTCGGCACCCAAGCATCGGCGCGCGTTCGCGACGCTGTCGATTCCGCGCGGTCGTATCTGCACGATAAAAATTACGCTGACTTGGCGGAAGACGCGACGGACTTGGTGCGCAAATATCCGCTGCCGTCGCTCCTCATCGGCATCGGCATCGGCTATCTGCTGGCGCGGAGCTTGAGAGACTGAGATGTATACTCGGACGCAAGCTTCTCAGCCGAGTAACGGGCCGCCAATCGGCGGCCTCGTCAGCGACATTGTCCGCGACGTACGAGACTTGATCGTCGACGGCGCGACGCTCACGAAGCTCGAAGTGCAGGACGAGCTTGGCAAAGCGAAAACCGCGGCTATCGAGGTCGGTAGCGGAGCTGTCGTTTTGGGCGTCGGCGTGCTCCTGCTCGTGCTGATGATCGTCCATTTGATCGCCGCCGTGACGCCGATTCCGCTGTGGGGCTCCTACGGTATCGTCGGCGCCATCCTGGTCGTCATTGGTGGCATCCTGTTCGCCACTGGCAAAAGCAACGCGACGAACGTCGGCGAAGTGCGACGGAGGAGATTCTCATGGCCAAAACTGACTCGGCCGACGATAGGATCAATGCCACCCGGGTAAAGCTCGAGCAGACAACCTCCAATCTGGTTAACAAGCTCGAGCTGCTTCAGGACCAACTCCAGCAAACTGTTGGCAAGGTCAGGCGGAGTCTTGACCTACGCTACCAGGCCTCGCAGCATCCCTTGCCGCTTTTTGGCGGCTGCGTGGTGCTCGGCTTTCTGATCGGGATGCGCGGCGCGCGCAGAGCTCTGGCCGATACGACGGACCGTTACGCGCGCAAGGCGACTCCCTCGAAACCGTCGAAGTGGCGCGGTGTGCAAGATTCAGTAAGTGGCGAACTCGCGGCGCTCAAGGGCATCGCTCTAGGCGCGATCGTGAAAACTGTGCTCGGGATGGTGCGCGAAGCGCTGCTGAGCTCACCGCGGGCACGATACCGCGCGGGCCATAATGGGAAGAGCGAAGTTTATGACGACCGCCGGCTGTGAGCGGCAGAAATCATTACCGGGGAGGGGGTGAGGAAATGAAAATGCTCATGAACGAGAAGGGTAAGGTCGGTTGGATATTGCTCTGGCTGCTCGGAGTGCCGATACCCGTTCTTTTCATTTTTTTCTTAATACGCGGCTGTACATAACAGGTGCGCTCGGTTCACAAAAAGGGCGAGACCGCATCGCGGCCTCGCCCTTTTTTTGCAATAACGATCGGCGCTCACGCACCCATCGCCTTACGCAGGTTGACGAATGCGGCAAGCTGCGCCTGATCCACAACTATCTGGTTGTCCTGTGCCTGGTAAAGGCTTCTTTGCGTCTCCAACAACGTCAGGTAATCGATCGCGCCGGCGTCCAGTCGCGCCTTCGCTATGTTATAGGCGTTCTGCGACTCGGCCACAGTACGCGTCGCGACCTCGGCCTGTTCTGTGTTGCTTTTCAGCGCCGCGAGCGCGTCCTGAACTTCCTGGAATGCCGTGAGAACCGTTTTCTGGTACTGCGCCGCGAGCTCCTTCTGCCGCGCCGTTACGTTTTCCAGGTTGCCGGTCAATCTGCCGCCCGAGAAAATCGGCGCGAGGATATTCGCTGCGAGCGAGCTCACAGCCGACGCGGGATTGCCGAAGCCGGCCGCGATAGCCGTGTCGGCGCTCAACGTCAGCGACGGAAAAAAAGCCGCGCGCGCAGCGCCGATATCGGCGTTGGCGCCACGGAGACCGGCTTCGGCACTCTGGATGTCCGGCCGCGCGGTCAGAAGCTCAGCGGGCGGCGTTAGGCTCACCTCGGGCATCTTGAGCGAGGCGAACTGGGCGTCCGGCGCATCGAAGTTTTGCGGCGCCTTGGCGAGCAAAACGGCGAGCGCGTTAAGAGCCGTAGTTCGCTGCTCGTTCAAGGCCGAGAGCGCCGATTGCAGCCCGTTGACTTCCACCCGTTGCTGCGAGACTTCGAGCCCCGACACGGCGCCTTCCTTAAAACGCACTTCGATGATGCGGAGCACCTCCTGCGCGTTCTTGAGATTGTTCGCCGCGATCTGAATTCGATCGTTGAAGCCGAGTATCTGCGTGTAGAGATTCGTCACGTCGGAGGTGATGACCAGGCGAAGCGCCTCGCGGTCGAAGACGGTCGCGTCGGCGCGGTACTTCGCCGATTTCGCCGTGTTCCGGTTCTTGCCCCAGAGATCGACTTCCCAGCTGATGCTCCCGCCGCCGGACGCCGCGTTACTCGCCTGCGTCTGTTGTCCGCCGGATTTCGTATAGGTGCGCGAGGCCGATCCGCTCGCATTGACGGAAGGGTAGAGCGGCGCAGCGGCGACTTTGGCGAGCGCTCTCTCCTCGTCGATGCGATGGAGCGCCGCCTCGAGGTCGAGATTTTGCGCGAGCGCCATATCGATCAACTGATCGAGCTCGCTGCTGCCGAGCGCTTCCCAGAACGGCTCCTGCGGGGCGCCGGACCGCATGGCGATGCCTGAAGCGTCGTTCCACCCTTGCGGCATATCCATGTTAGGCCGCGCGAACTGCGGCGCGAGGCTGCAAGCCGAAAAAACGAGCGAGAGAGCGATAGCCGTAACTGGTAAGTGTTTATGCATAGTTTTACTCCGATGCCAAAGCCACGACCGGATCGAGGCGCGCAGCCTTGCGCGCCGGTAGGTAGCCGAAAACGAGCCCGGTCGCCGACGCGCAGGCGAACGCCAGCAAAGCCGGCGTCGGGGAAAAAATCACCGTCATGCCGCTGTAGCGCAGCGCGAATCCCGCGCCCATGCCTAATAAAATCCCGAGCACGCCGCCGGCCGCGCAGACGACCGCCGCCTCGATATTGAATTGAAGCAGAATGTCGCGCATGCGCGCGCCGGTTGCCATGCGGATGCCGATTTCGCGCGTACGCTCGACGACACTGACGAGCATGATGTTCATCACGCCGATGCCGCCGACCAAAAGCGAGATCGCCGCCACCGTGCCGAGCAGCAGGGTGAACGTATCCTGCGTCTCCATCGCCGCTTGCAGGATCGAAGCCATGTTGCGCACGCTGAAGTCTTCCGTACGATGGCGCGCCTTGAGTATGGTCTCGACCTGGTCCTGCGTCGCTTCGATCTGCGTGGCGTCGGCGACCTTGATCGTGATGCTGCCGAGATAGCTCTTGCCGAATAGGCGGACGAGGCCGGTCGTGATCGGCGTGAAGAGCACGTCGTCCTGATCGTTGCCGTTCGGCGCCGCGCCTTTTTCGCTCATGACGCCGATCACGAGGAAGGGTACGTTCTTCACCAGCACATATTTGCCGACCGGGCTGCGCCCGTCGGTGAAAAGCGTTTTCGCGACGGTTTTGCCGAGCACGACGACCGGCGCGTATTGCTTCAAATCGTCATCGTTGAAAAACTGTCCTTCGCCGACGGGCCAGTCGCGGGCGGAGGGAAAGTCCGCGCCGGTGCCCTGGATTGTCGTTTGGTAATCGATGTTGCCGTAGCGGGCAGTGATGCGCCCGCTGCGCTCCGGGAGCGCGGTCTCGACGTTGGGAATCGTTTTGATCGCAGCGGCGTCCTCCGGCACCAGCGTGACGATGTCGCCGGCGTTGCGGATGCCTGCGGCGCCGGGACGGATGAGAATGAGATTTGTGCCGAACGAGCTGATGCGATCGAGCACTTTCTGCCGGCTGCCCTCGCCGACGGCCAGCATCGCGACGACGGCGGCTACGCCGATGATGATGCCGAGGAGCGTCAGCACGGTGCGAAAAATATTCACTTGCAGCGAGCGCCATGCCGTCAAGAGCGCTTCTTGCACGCTCGCGAAAAAAGGCGCGCCTCCGCTGTAGTCGTGCCGC
Source organism: Pseudomonadota bacterium (assembly GCA_021324155.1). Classification (GTDB taxonomy): domain Bacteria; phylum Desulfobacterota; class Binatia; order UBA9968; family UBA9968; genus JAJPJQ01. Next base: position 185,890 of record JAJPJQ010000042.1, on the reverse strand, counting down.
TCAATCGCGGACGGCGCTGCGCCGGGTTCAGGCGCGCCGCTGTCGGAGAGAATTTTGCCGTCCTGTATATGGACGACGCGGCTCGCGTGGCTCGCGACGTTTTCGGCGTGGGTGATGAGGACGATCGTGCGTCCTTCCGCGTGAAGCTTTTTAAGCAGCGCGAGGACTTCCTCGCCGCTCTTGGTGTCGAGCGCGCCGGTGGGCTCGTCGGCGAGAATGACCGGCGGATCGTTCACGAGAGCGCGCGCGATCGCGACGCGCTGCTGCTGTCCGCCGGAGAGCTCGGCGGGACGATGGCCGGTGCGGTCGCCAAGCCCGAGCCGCTCGAGCAGGCCGCGTGCGTGCGCCGAGCGTTTGTGCTTCGGCAGGCCGGCGTACACCGACGGAATCTCGACATTCTCGCCGGCGGTGGCGGTGGCGAGAAGATTGTAGCGCTGGAAGACGAAACCGAAGGTCTCGCGCCGGAGCGCCGCCAATTCGTCGGGCGAGAGGCGCGCCGCCTCCTGGCCGAGAACGGTGTAGCTGCCGGAGGTCGGCCGGTCGAGGCATCCGATGATGTTCATCAACGTCGATTTACCTGAGCCTGACTGTCCCATGATCGCCACGAACTCGCCGCGCCGCACCGTCAGCGAGACGCCGTCGAGGGCGCGGACGACCGTGTCGCCGGTCGCGTATTCCTTATGCACGTCTCGCAGCTCGAGAATGATTTCGTTCGTCGTCATAACTGCGGCCCCCGCGTGAAGCCCGGCCGGCGTTGATTCTGCTGCTGCGATGCGGCGGCCGGCGCCGTTCCTTCCCGGCGCGGCAGCAAGACGCGCTCGCCGGGCTTAAGGCCGTCGGTCACCTGCGCCTGCGCGCGCGTGCTGAGGCCGACGTGGATCACGCGCGGCTCGCCGCTGCCGCTGTCGCCATTCGCGACGATTACCCGGTACGCCTTGCCCTGATCGTTATCTTGATCGGGCACGCGGCGCGTCAGCGCCTCGGCCGGAACGATCGTCGCGTTGTCCGCCCTGCCGAGGATGAAGAAAACCTGCGTCGTGCTGCCGGTCATGAGTTGTCGCTTTTCGTTTTTAACGTCGATGAGAACGTCGTACAGGACGACGTCGTTCACTACCTGCGGAGCCGGCTGGATTTGGCGTACTTTGCCTTGCCAGCGCCGCTCGCTGTTACCCAGCGTGGTGAAATATGCGTCCATGCCTTCCTTCAAACGCGGCACATCGGCTTCGGCGACATTGGCGCGCACAGTCATGAGGTCGAGATTGGCGACCTGAAGAATGACCGGCGCGGTCTGGTTGGCGTTCAGCGTCTGGCCCTCCCGCGCGGGCATGGTCGTAACCGTGCCCGACATCGGCGCGTAAATCTTCGTAAAACCCAGATTGGTTTGAATCCCTTTGAGATTGGATTCGCTTTCCTTGATCTGCGCCGAAAGCGCCTGCACCTGCGCATCCGCGACGGCCGCCTGCGATTGCGTTTCTTGCAGCGCCTGCTGGCTGACGGCATTGGCTGCGATAAGGTTCTGGTTGCGCTTTAAGTTTTGCTGCGCCAGCACAGCGGCGGCCTTTTGCTGCGCAAGCTGCGCTTTAAGGCTTCCAATGTGGGCTTCGGTCGCTTCGACCTGCGACTGATAGACGCGCGGATCGATCTCGGCCACGAGCTGGCCTTGTTTAACCGTGTCGCCGATCTGCACATAGATTTTCTTGAGCTGACCGGAAACCTGCGTGCCGACATCGACGTATTGATTCGGCTCGAGCTTGCCCTGCGCCGTGACGACGTCCTCAATGGTTCCATGCGTCACGGCGACCGGATGCAGTCTCTCCCGGCCGGAGTTTTGCGCAGAGCGGCTGTACCAGTACCAGCCACCCGCGATAACGATCAGCAGCGCGGCCAGACCCACCAAAACCCGGTGTTTTTTTGCTTCGGCGATGTAGGGATGCTGCAGTGGTGTTCTCATGTCCATTTATACGACCGTCGGCGGCGAAGTCTCCGCGGTGCGATGGGCAAAAAAAAGCGCCGGAAGTCCGGCGCCTTACGGAGGATATCTCGAGTAGACTTTAGGCCGTTCCGGGCGGCGGGCGTTTGAAAAGATCGGCGACCGCTTTACGCTGCTCGGCAGGCAGCGTTTTCACGATCGCTTTGATGTTGTCGGACATGTGTCGAAACATACTAGCCCGCAGCTCGGAAATCCTGTTCACGTGCCGGTCGTAGGCCGCCTCGTCGAAAGGGTCGGCAGCGATGATCTTCAGCGTTTCCTCGCGCGCCTGGCGGATTTCGGCAAACATCGGCTCGTCGGTCTTGCGCGTCTGTTCCATGTTCTCGCGCATCTTTGTGCGAGCGGGTTCCGGCAGCTTCTCTATGTCCGCTTTGACCCGGTCGCGGAACGAGGGCCGCTCTTCGAGACGGCGCGGCGCGGCGCCTAAGACGAATCCCAGGAGCAGAACGTTTGCGATCAGCGAGACAAGTAAGACGACTTTCAAGGTATGGTTCATAACGCATCCTCTTCGGCATACAGGAATGCCTGAGCGCTGGTGGATCCGCCGCGGTCGACCGGGGCTTGCGCGAAAGGATCGCTGAAGCCTAGCACTAAGCCGAGTATAAGCGTGCCAGTGACCACGTAAGCAGGCTTGGGCAAATGGAACTCGGTGAAAAGACGCCGGATCGATTGCCCGAGCGATAGCGCCTCGCTCTGTGGGATCGCCTGCGCCTTGAGAATAATGCGCTCGGCCAGATTGGCGCTGGGCGGCGCGACGCGCCGCTCGCGCAGCATCCGTTCGAGCTTTTCGTCGCTCATCTCGCTCATAAAGACCTCACTCGCTCAGCCGCTCGCGCAGCGTCGTTTTGGCGCGCATCAAGAGCGACTGGAGCGCTTTCAAATTGACTCCCATGATGTCGGCCGCCTCCTGGTTGCTGAGCCCCTCGGCGAAGCACAGATTCAGTGCCTCGCGCTGCCGCTCCGGCAGCGCGGCGATCTCGGTTTCGAGCCGGCGCTGCTCTTCAGCGCGCGCCGCAGCGTCTTCCGGCCGCAAACCCTCGTCGACCAAGGGTGCTTCCTCGGGAAGCTGTACCGGACGTTTTTTCTTCCGCCAGTCGAGGCAGAGATTTACGACGATTGTGTAGAACCAGGTCGTAAACTTGCTGCGGCGGTCCGGCTGCCAGCGCCCGGGCTCCTCCCATAATTTCAAGAACGCGTCCTGCACGATATCCTCGGCCGCCTCGCGATTCTGAACGTAGCGGTACGCGAGACGGTAGAACCGCCCGGTATGCCGCCGCACGAGGACCCCGAATGCGTGGTGACTGCCGGTCTGAATGAGGGCGAGCAATTCGCCGTCGTCCTTGTCAGCCCAGTCCACCGCCATCGCTTCGCGCAGGCCTCGTGTTCATACGAATAATGCTTGAGAATCATACACGATTCAGGCGGCCCCCGACAGGATCGCGGACGGTCGCGGTCGCTTTCAAACGTTAATACGACCGGGATGGGAAAAGTCTCCGCGCGCTTGACAGGCTTATTCTACGCGCAGATAGTGCGGCCATCGAACGCTACGGAGGACCGTATGGACCGCGCAAAGCAGCACGAGGTGAAAACCTTCGCTCACGGGACGCGCACGCTCCTGAAGGTCATCGAAATATTGCTGCCGGTCATCGTGGCCGGCATCGAGCTGCGCGAGCTGATCCACCACGGGGGAATCGAGCGCCTTCCCGAAGCGCTCGCGCACGCCGTCGCCAACCCGGACTTCTCTACGGTCCTCTGGAAGACGGCGCTGGTGATCTATTTCCTCTCCTGGGTCCTCGGCGGAGAATCGGACACCGAGATGCAGGAGGATGTCTATATCGGGGCGCCCCACGGCGGCCGGCTCAACACGCTGGACATCGGCGTCATCCTCGGCATCGCCCTCGGCTTCGGCGTGCTCTGCGTCGTGAGCGATAATTACCGCGGCTTCGCGCTGGCACTCACGGCCTTTTGGGCGATCAACGTGGTGGCGTGGCGCTACATGGTCGGCGTGCTCAAAGGCGCGATCCGCCAGTCCGCCTCCCACTACGGCAGGACTCGGGAGTACATTGATCTGGAAAAGCTGCGAATCATCGAGCGCTACGTGGACGGCCGCTGGCAGTGGTGGCGCTTCGCTGTCGGCGGCGCCCTCGTGCTCGCGCTCGTCGCGCTCGTATTCTTCGCGCACGTTCCGGAAGCATATGCGCAGGGTGCGATCTTCTTCTTCGTTGTATTTGTCGAGGCGTGGATTTGGATCATGCGCGCGCGGACGAAATTATCGTTGAATGTCCTGGAGGACCTGAGCGAGCGGTATGGCGATAAGTTGGCCGCGCGGCTCGCCTAACCTGCAATTGACTTCGCGCGCACGAGGACTATTGCTATTAGAGCTATGAAAGCGTTTCGTCCGCCGCTTGTCCTGTTGGTGCTCTTCGCCTGCGCGGCGTGTCAGGCCGCGACGCAAGTGCAGGACGGGCGGCAGGCGCTGCTCGCCGACCGTTACGATGAAGCGCTCGCCCGCTTCCAGCAAACCGCCGCGAAAGACCCGCAATACTACTACGCATCGGGACCGTTCACTGAAGGGATCTGGACCTACGTCGGCCGGACGCAGTACGCGACCGGCAAGCTTTCCGAAGCGCGCACCTCGCTCGACCGCGCGCTGTCGATCAAAAAGGACGATTACGTCGCGCGTCTTTATCTCGGGCTCACGCTCGCGCGGAGCGGCGACCGCACCGCCGGTCTGAAAGAGATCGTGAACGCCATGCGCAGCTTGCACGACTGGCTCGATTATCTCACCTTCAACACCCGGTTCGGCGTGTACTGGGATCCGAACCGCGAAATTCGCATGCAGATCGAGAAGGATCTCGAGGCCATCGACAAGAAAGCTTTCGACTGGCAACAGCTCATCGCGAACGGAGAATGGCTCGGCAAGAAAATCGAGCAGGAAGTGGAGATCGCGCGGCGTAACGAGCAGTACGAATTGCAGCGCGGCCGCGACCGCTTTCCATCCGGCCGCGGAGTGGGCGTGGGATTTGGGTTCTAAACAATGTATAAGGATCGCGCCGAGACTAGCGGTTAACTTCGCAATTTCATTGGATATGAAAACATAGTCACATCGGGTATTTACCCGATTCCTTCTCAGAACCTACTTGAGCATAATAAACGCTGCGGGCGGGTTCTGGATTTTTTCCTCCCGTGCTCTACCATTCTGAGAGAACGTTGGCTCTGACGAAAGGAGTCAATCATGCTGGCACTTCTCATCGCAGTTGTTTTTGGCGCGGCGATCGGCTACTTCGCGACGCAGAACACGATTCCGGTAACGCTACGCGTTGCCGAGTACGCCATTGAAGAGGTCCCGCTCTATCTCGTCGTCATCGGTTCGCTATTGATCGGTCTCTTCGTCGCGTGGATTCTCTACGTCGCGCGTTCGGTTTCTTCGACGCTCGCGATGCGCGGCAAGAATACCGAAGTGAGACGCGCTCGCGAGACGATAGCCGAGCTGGAGAATCGTGTGCGCGACCTTGAGGTGGAGAACGCGCGGCTTCGCACCCGCGATATTGAGCCCGACGACTATCGCGAGCCGCTTCCCCATTCCTCCTAAAGCCGGCGCGCGGCTTCTTCCCCGACGCGGCGCGCATCGATGACTCCTAGAGTTCACATCGCCACTGAAGGTCTGCCGCCGTTCTGGGACCGGAGCGTCCTTTTTTTCTGCAATCTGCGCTCGATCTTCTACGAGAACGACGCCGAAGCGGCCGAGCTGGTCCGCCGCATCACCGGCGCGCAGTCCTACGGCGGGCGCGTCATATCCATTCTGAATACGTTGTTCCAGGGCGGCCCGAATAAAATCCTTCTCGAAGCACCTCCGGAGACGAACCTGCTCGACTATTTCTCCGGCGACCTGAAGCTCTCGCTGCCGACATTCGAAGTTCTCGATCACCGTCGGTACCAGGAGCTTTCCGCTAAGCGCGATACGCGCGCGCCCGCCGATCCGATGCTCGCGGAGCTGAAAGAGCATCCCGCCGCGTGGGTCGACGGCTACGTGACCGACGCCGTGCTCGTCCGCCTCGCCGCGTGTTTGAAAAAAAAGACGGTGAGCACGCTCGCCGGCAGTAAGAACGGCAATAACAAGTATCTCTTGCATCTCCATCAGGTCGAGCGGAAGCTGCCCGTCTTCGACACCTTCATGTCAGCGAGCCCGGCGGAGGTGCCGCCGTGCCTCGAGCGCCTCCGCGCGATGGGCTACAAGAAAGCCGTCATCAAGGCGCAAGTAGGCGCCTCCGGCTACGGCATGGTGAAGGCGCCGATCGCCGGTTTCCAGCCGTCCGATGCGCCGGAATATCTCTTCTTCGAAGGGCCGTGCATGGTACAGGGATGGATCGACGAGGATTGCCGCGGCATCGAGCGTCTGGGCTCGCCGAGCGTCCAGATGTTTTTGAACGAGGATACAGTATTTCTTTTCGACTGGACCGAGCAGATCCTTTCCGACGAGAGCGTGCACGAGGGCAACCAATCGCCGCCGTCCTATGCCGCCGAAATTCCCGGCCTTAAAGAAGACCTCTTCCGGCAGGCGGGTATCGCCGGCACGTGGCTCCACGCGCAAGGCTACCGCGGCACCGCGAGCACCGATTTTCTCGTCGTGCGCCGCAAGACGAAGACGGAAGCGATCATCTGCGAGATTAACGCGCGCGTCACCGGCGCAACCTATCCTGCGGTGCTCGCGCGCCGTTTTCTCCCCGGTGGGACGTGGCATATGCGGAACATTCAATTCCGCAGCGCGCTCGACGGCGCGCAGATCCTCGATCACATGAGCCGCGCGGGCGAGCTTTTCCGCCCCGGCGCCGAGAAAGGCATTATCCCTTTCAACTTGAACGTCGGGGAAGACGGCAAAGTCACCAAGGGACAGTTCCTGTGCATGGGAAAAGATCACGCCGTCTGCGGCGGCCTCCTCGCGCGCGCGTGGAGCGAGCTGCCGGTCGAATGGGGTTATGACCGTGACTAGCGGCAAAAGCGAAATCCTGAAAAACCGCCTCGTCGAGCTCGCGCGCGATCTGATCCTCATACCGAGCACGCGCGACCGGCCCGATGAGATCGAGCGCTGCATGGAGTTCGTCGTCAACCACGCCGAGGCGGAATCGGTGGAGGTGCGGCGCTTCGCCGAGGAGGGGAGCCCGTCGGCGGTCGTCCTGCCGGCGGCCATCGAGCGGCCCGATGTGATGCTGCTGGCCCACATCGACGTCGTCGCGCGGCCGGAAGGGACCGAATACCGCTCGTCGGTGCGCGACGGGCGCATCTACGGCCCCGGCAGCGGCGACATGAAAGGCGAGCTCGCGATCCTGCTCGCGCTCTTCCGCGATTTTCACGAGCGCCGTCCCGGCGTCTCGCTCGGCCTCGCCATCACTTCCGACGAGGAGCACGGCGGCAATCACGGCACGCGCTTTCTCTTCGAGAAGGCGGGTTTCCGCTGCGGCGTCGCGATTCTTCCGGACTCGGGCACGATCCACGATATCGCCGTCGAGGAGAAGGGGATTCTGCATCTACGCCTGATGGCTCACGGCCCGTCCGGCCACGCGTCGCGCCCGTGGCTCGTCGAGAATCCGATGGAGCGGATTATCGCCGCCGTCGCGCGCGTCCAGAATCATTTTGCGAGCCTTCAGCGCGGCGACGATCACTGGCATCCGACCTGCGCCGTGACCCAGATTTACACCGAGAATCGCGTGCCCAACCGCATCCCATCCCATGCGCAAGCAGTCCTCGATATCCGCTTCCCGCCGCCCTACAGCGGGCGCGAGATCCTAGAGATCGTCGCGCAATCCGCCGACGGCATCGAGCGTGAGATCATCGTCGTCGCAGAGCCGACGCACGTCGCGCCGGATCCGCTCTACCTCGCCGCAACGGAAGAGATCACCGGCGTGGCGCCGCGCCTCATCCGCGAGCACGGCGGCAGCGACGCGCGCTACATATGCCAGTTCGGCATCCCGGTCATCATGACGCGGCCGCTCGTCGGCAACCTCCACGCCGAAAACGAATGGATCGACATCGCGTCGATGGAGACGCTGTATCGGATCTACGAGAGGTATCTGGAGAAGAAGCTAACGAGACCTTAATACCGCACTTCCCACACGTCAGGGGTTTTGAGGCGCTTTTCCACGAGTGGTTCGTGGTGCAACTTGCGGCCCGCGGGCGTGATTTCGTAACAATGCCGATCGTCGTGTTTGATCTGTTTGCTCGCCAGCATTTTGAGGCCGCATGTCTCTAGCGCGTCTGTCATAGAGGTCCCGCTCCCAGCCGATCAAAGCGCTGAGAATGAGGGACAGGAGAAGCTATTCACCCGATACGCGTATCGCAGCATGGGCAGCCACCGGTACCCTTCGTTCAGCGCGTTCATTGTTGTGTGACATTTTCCATTTTAGGGCATTCTGCGGTGTAGATTTGGTGCGATTTAGCACGATTTGGCGCAATTTTACGGATCGAAAATTGCTAGCCATTTCTACGACGAAAGTCCCGGAAAGTGAGACCTCGATGGAAATCGCGTCACACCTCGGAGCGATGGTCGAAAAAAATGCCTCAGACCTGTACCTAACGGCCGGCAGCCCACCCGTCTACCGCGTCGAAGGCGTCATGCAGCGCATCGGCAAGGACGTCTTCACCCCTGGCGATCTCGAAAAGATGGCGCGCGAAATTATGAACGAGAATCAATGGCAGGAGTTCAGCCGCACGAACGAGATGGACCTGGCGCTGGTTCACGACAGGGTCAGCCGCTTTCGCGTCAACGTGCTGCGTCAGCGCGGCTCGATCGCGCTGGTCGTGCGCACGATCAAGTGCGAGATCGCGACGATCGACGAGCTCGGATTGCCGCCGGTGCTGAAAGAGCTGTCGGTCAGAAAGCGCGGCCTCGTGCTCGTCGCCGGTGCAACCGGCACGGGCAAATCGACGACACTGGCCGCGCTCATCGATTACCGTAACACCTCCGGCCCTGGACACATCGTTACGGTCGAGGATCCGATCGAATTCGTGCACCCGCACAAGCAGTGCCTTGTCACGCAGCGCGAGCTGGGTTTCGATACCGCTTCGTTCGGCGAGGCGCTAAAGCGCGCTGTGCGCCAGGCGCCCGATGTGGTCATGATCGGCGAGGTCCGCGACAGCGAATCGATGGAGGCGGCGATCATGTTCGCCGACACCGGTCACCTGTGCCTCGCGACGCTGCACTCGGCGAACGCTTGCCAGACGTTTGAGCGCATTCTCAACTTTTTTCCCGAGACGCGCCATCCCCAGATTCTCATGCAGCTCTCGCTCAATCTCCGAGGCATCATCTCGCAGCGTCTGGTGCCTACGGTAGACTCCACGCGCGTGGCGGCTCTCGAAATCCTGATGGCCACACCGCGCATCAAAGACCTGATCAAAGAGGGGAAGACCGGCGAGCTTCTAGAAGCGATGGATCAAGGCATTCATGAGGGATGTCAAACTTTCGAGCAGTCGCTCTTCATGCTCTACAAGCAGGGGAAAATAACCGACGAACAGGCCGTCGCGAACTCGGACAGCCCGAACAATCTGCGCCTGAAGATCAAGCTCGATCGCGCCGCCCCCGACGAAGCCAACGGGCTTCGCATCAAGCGCGAGATTACGCCCGTGCTCGGTTCTGTGATCGACAATTCACAGCGGCCGGATGCTCCGGCCCCAAGTAAAAAGAAAGCGGTAGCCGGCTTGTAAGACGCCGGTCTAGAACCTTCCTTCTTTTTCTAATTTCTTTACAGCGGAAGTCTCGACCAGATCGGCGGCTTTCAAGCGGCGGATCTTCTCGTTCGTCGCGCCCAGGAGGCGGATGACGTTGGCGATGCCGTCGGTGCTCGGGTAGATTTTTTTCTCGTAGATGTCGACGATGCTGTTGTAGCCTTCCTCGGCGTCCTCGACGCGCGACAGACGCAGCCCGCGCGCGAGACTTTTCATGACCGCCGCCTTGTTCTCGCGATTGCGGATGAACGCGACGCTGTCGAGCAGGCCGCGGAGCGTGTTCTCCACGACCGCCGGTTGCGAGGTGACAAATGCGCGGCGTGCCATCATTCCGGATCCCTGGTAGGCGATCGGCAGCTTCTCCAAATCCGCGAGGACGCGGAAGCCCTTGGTCTGGAGCTGCGCGGCAAACGTGTAGCCGATCTGACAGCCGTCGATGACACCGGAAGACAGCGCTTCGGTGCGGATGCCGTCGCTGCCGAGCGAGCGGATGTTGATGCCGTCACGCTTCGGGTCGAGGCCCCAGTGGTCGAGCGCGAGCATCGTAAACATCCAACCGCCGCCGCTCAGACTGTTCACGCCGAGCGTCTTGCCCTTGATGTCCTGCGGAGTTTTGATTTTGGAATTGACGACGAAGGCGCCGGTGAGCTTGTTGATGAAGCCGGCGATGAAGACGATGTCCGCGCCCTCGGCGATCGCGCCGAGATTCGCCGCCGTGACGGATCCCCAATGGAACTGCGATTCGCCGGAGGCGAGCGCCGACATGCCGACGGGACCGTTCCGCACCTGAACGAAACTGATGTCGACGCCGTATTTGCGGAAAAATCCCTGGTCCTGCGCGACGTAGACGACGCCTTCGCGCTCGGCGAACGAGCCCGTCGTCATCACGACGCGCGTGAGCGGCGACGCGGCGCGCGCCGGCGCCGCAGCGAGCATGAAAAAGAGCGCGAGAAGCAGTTCGGCGCGCGAAATGCGCATCGCGGTGCTAGGCTGCCTTCGCCGCTTTCAGTGCCGCGAGGACGCGCTGCGGCGTGAACGGCACGTCGCGCAGGCGCGCGCCGGTCGCGTCGAAGATCGCATTGGCGATTGCGGCCGGGATAGGCACAGTCGAAAGCTCGCCCGCGCCGAGCGGAGCGACCTCCCTGCGGTCGATGAGCGCGACTTCGAGCTCCGGCACTTCGGGAAATCGAAGAATCGGATAGCTCACCCAGTCGAGGCTCGTGACGCCGGTCGCGTCGAAGGCCACTTCCTCGTAAAGCGCGCGGCTTACGCCCTGCACGATGTTGCCCTCGACCTGGTTCTTGACCCCGTCGGGATTGACCATGAGGCCGCAGTCGTGCGACAGCGTGATGCGCTTCACAGCGACCTTCCCGGTCGCGCGCTCGACCTCCACGTCGGCGATCGCCGCGGCGTAGCCCCCGGCCCGCCGCGTCATCGCGACGCCGCGGCCCTTCGCAACCGCGGCCGCGGAATTGGCCGCCGGCTGACGGTGCCACTCCCACTTGGCTTGCCCGGCGGCGACCTTGAGCGCGTCGCTCGCGCGCTTGTCCGCCGCGAGATAGCGCAGGCGCAGCTCGATGGGATCGACGCCGAGGTCGGCAGCGATCTCGCTCAGCAGCGTCTCGCTCGCGAAGCAGCGCGAGAGCTGCCCCGGCGCGCGCAGGTTGCTCGTGCGGAGCGGATTCGCCTCGGGCTTCATCCAGGGGATTTCCTCGGCGCGGACATTGGTATTGTCGAAGGCGTAGATTTCGCCGCCGCCCTGATTGCCGTTTCCTTGTCCCGGAATTTTTGTCGTCAGCCCGATCTGCTGCGAGGCGAGCAGCGTCATCGTCGCCGCGACCGTCCACGGCAGGCTGTAGTCGACGAACTCCCACGCCACGATCTTTCCGTCCGCTGCCGCGGCGCGGACCTTCTGCAGCTGGGCGGGGCCCTTCGGCTCCCAGCCGTGCTCGTCGTGGCGCATCCACTGGACGCGCACCGGCGCGCCCACGGCGCGCGACAGCAGCGCGGCATCTTCGGCGCCGTCGTCGTTGCTGAGCCGCCCGTACGATCCCGACGCTTCATGATAGACGACGCGGACGTTGTCTTCGGGAATTTTCAATAAACTCGCAATCGACGCGCGCGTGCGGAACGGCCCCTGGCATCCGGACCACACCGTCGCCTTGTTGCCGCGCACGTCGGCGACCGCGCACGACGGGCCGATCATCCCATGCATCTGAAATGGCCACCGAAAGACCGCCTCGTAGCGCTTGCCGGCCTTGTCGATCGCCGCCGCGGGATCGCCTTTCTCGACCTGTTTGAGCGTCGTGAAGCTCTTGTTCGTCGTGAGATATTTGTCGAGCTGCTCGCGGTCGGCGGGGAGCTGAAACGCGGGCTTGCTCCAATTGACCTTAAGATTGCGCGCAGCTTTGATCGCCGCCCATTCGGTCTTGGCGACCACGCCGACGAAGGCGCCCTCGCGCACGACTTTCACCACGCCGGAAATATCCTTGATCGAGGATTCATCGATCGAGGAAGGCGCGGAGTTGACCACCGGCGGCCGCACGACGCGGCCGTGGAGCATGCCAGGGATGCGCACGTCGTGGACGTAGACCGCTTCACCAGTCGTTTTCGGCGGCACATCGACGCGCTCGATCGATTTTCCGACGATTTCGTATTCCTTCGGGTCCTTTGGCTTGACGTCCTGCGCGAGCTTCATCTCGCCCAGCTTGCCTTCGGCCTGGATCGTCTTGTAGAAGCGCTTGCCGCCGACGAGCTGCGCGTAAGTGACGCGCTTCGACGGGCTGCCGGCGACGCTCACGACGCCGTCCTTGACGGCGAGCTTGTCGGCGGGCGCTCCGAGGCGCTCGGAGGCGAGGCGCAGCAATTCCTTCCGCGCCGCCGCGGCCGCCTGGCGGATCTGCGGCCCGGCGCGTTCGATCGTGCGGCTGCCGGAGGTCGTCGCCTGGTCGATCGTCTTGTCGGTATCGCCCATGTCGATCCTGACGCGGCCGAGCGGCACGTCCAATTCCTCCGCGGCGATCTGCGCGAGCGCGGTCTTGATGCCGGTCCCGAGCTCGACCTTGCTGGTGAAGACCGTGACGGTGCCGTCCTTCGCGACGGCGATCCAGGAATCGAGCTGCGTCGGATCCGGCATGCCCGGCGCTTGCGCCTCGCCCGCGAAAAGGTCCAGCGAAGGAAAGAGGTTGAAGCTCACGATAAGCGCGCCGCCGGCCTTGAGCAATTCGCGGCGGGATAATTCCGTTTTCATCGTATTCTCCTCAAACGGCCTGTCCGGAAGCGCGCTTGACGGCGCGGAGAATACGCGTGTGCGTCGCGCAGCGGCAGAGATTGCCCTCGAGCGCTTCCTTGATCTCGGCATCGGTAGGCTTGGGATTGGAGTCGAGCAGCGCCTTGGCGCCGATGATGAAGCCGTTGATGCAGTAGCCGCACTGGAGCGCCTGCTCCTCCATGAACGCCTTTTGCAGCGGGTGCGGATTTTTTACCGTGCCGAGGCCTTCGAGCGTCGTGACCGCGCGGCCGCCGAGATCCTTCACCTCGAGCGAGCACGAGCGGATCGCCTTGCCGTCGACGAGAACGGCGCACGCGCCGCACTGCGCCAGACCGCAGCCGAACTTCGGCCCGTTGAGCCTGAGATCGTTCCGCAGCGCGTACAGCAGCGGCATCTCGGGATCGACATCGACCACATGGCTCTTGCCGTTGACCTTCAGGGTGAATTTCGCCATACGACACTCCTTTGCGGGATCCGTTTATCCCGCTACGTCAAAATCAAGACCGCTTCAACAGCCGCTCGGCGTTCTCGCCGAGGATTTTTTTCTTGTCGCGATCGGGTATCTGCATCTCCTCGATGCTCGGCACCGCCCCGGGCAGGTCGCCGATCAAAAGCGGAAAGTCGCTGCCGAGCACCATGCGCTCCGGGCCGTAGAATTCGTAGGCCATCTTCAGTGCCGGCTGATAGAAGCAGACGGTGTCACAGTAGAGGTCTTTCAAATAGTCGGACGTCGGCTTCTTGGTTTTGATGCCGCACGTCGGATCGTGATAGCCGCGGTCGATGCGCCCGGCGAGGAAAGGGAGTCCCGCGCCGAGGTGCGAGATCACAAAATGCAGCTCGGGGAATCTTTCCAACACGCCGGCGTAGGCGAGGCGCGTGGCGGAGAGCATCACGTCGAACTCGAAGCCCAGGATGACCGCGAGCCGCCACTCTTGCATCACTTGCGCGCCGAGCGGCGTCGTCGGATGGATGAAGATCGGAATGCGCAGCTCCTCGGCCCGCTTGTAGACCGGCAGGAGAAATTCCGAGTCGAGGGTCTTGCCGGCGACGTTGGTGAGCATGCACATGCCGCTGAGTCCGAGATCGAGGACGGCGCGGTCGAGCTCTTTGAGCGCGGCCTTGGTGTCGATCAGCGGCAGCATCGCGAGGCCCTGAAAGTGTTTCGGGTGCTTTTTTACGCACAGCGCGAGACCGTCGTTGATGATGCGGCTCATCTCGGCGCTCTCTTCCGCCGAGAAGCGGTCGACGCCGGGATGCGGTGTCGAGAGCACCTGCATATCGACGCGGTGCTTCTTGATCTCGTCGACGCGAAGGTCGATGTCGAAGAACTCCGGCGTCACCGGGCCGGCCTTGGCGCCCATGCTGACGATGATCTTCTCGCCCTTGGCGTTGGTCTCGATGCGCACGTCGCCGGTCGAAGCTTCGAGCTTCTTTAAATACGCTTCGGGATAGATGTGGCAGTGAAAGTCGATGTTCATGGATCACTCCTTATCCGTCTCGCGGCGCGCGAGCAACGCCTTCACGCGCGCGACGACCTCGCTCTTGTCGTACGCGGCGAAGCGGTTCGCCATCAGCATGAACGGATCGCCGGCGAAAAATCTCTCGTAGAGCACCTGCCGCCCCGCGAACGAGCTGCACGCCAGGTCCCACGCGAGGCGGAACAGCCGCACGCGCTCTTTGCCCATCAGCGTCGCCGATTGATAGTAGCGCTCTATATCTTTCTCGATGTGCGGCGATTTCAAATCGCGCTCGGCGGGCGTCGCCATGAGGCCGCTCGATCCGATGAGCTGCAAAATCTCGATCAGACGCGGATATATTTTCGGAAAATAATTCCGCGCGGTCGAGAGAATATCGGGGTTCGGGTGGACAAAGCCGCGCGCGTCGGTGATCGCGTCGGCTTCCGCCGCTCTCAAATAGGCGCGCTCGGTCTCGACCGCGTCGACGATCTCGCCCAGCATTTGCTGGTACTGCGGCAGTCCCGCGCGGCCGATCGCGTCGGCGACCAGCGCCGCGACCCCGAGAATGAATTCCGCCTTCGCTAGATTCTTCGTCGTGAACTGGTGGATGCCGTGCAGAAACGCGGGCGTCTCGCGAAAGAGCCGGTTGCAGAGACCGATGTCGCCTTTGAGAAAGACGCGCTCCCACGGCACGACGACGTCGTGGAAGACGGCGACGCTGTCCATTTCCTCGTAGCGCGCGGTAAGCGGATAGTCGCCAGTGGTGCCACCGATGTCGAAGCTCTCGCGGCACATGAACTTGAGCCCCGGCGTCGCGATCGGCACCGCGAAGGCGAACGCGAAGCGCGGCGCGTCGCTCTGCTGTGTGCGCGACGGCGAGGGGAAGACGTGCAATTCGTCCGCGTACGGCGCGAGCGTCGCGAGCATGCGCGCGCCTGAGACGACCAGGCCTTTCTCGCTTTCGCCCGCTATGTGGAGCGGCACGGTCGGATCGGCCTGCTCGGACTGGCTCAGCGCACGATTAATCTGCGGATCGACGAAAGTGTGCGTCGCGCAGAGATCGCGCTCGCGGCAATATTCGTAATATTCTACGATGCGCCCGGCGTACTCCGGCCCGTTACGCCCGAAGTAGTCAGCCGACGAAGCCGAGCCGGCGAGGATCGCGTTCAGATAATCCGGCGTGCGCCCGAGCATCCCGCCGCTGTAGTCCGCCCAGTGCTTGAACATGACGCGGCGGCGCACGAGATCGTCCACGCTGCGCGGCTGTAAGAACGCGAGGCTTACGGGATCGCCGGTTTTCGGCGACGCATAGGTGAGTTTCGGTTGTAATTCGGGATCGCGCTGCAGGTCGTAGAGATCTGCCAGCGTGTGCGCGGTCCGGCCGAGGATCGGATGGCCGGCGACGTCGGACACGCGCGCGCCGTCGAACCATATCTCACGCGCGTCGGCGAGGCCCGCGAGGTATTCGGTTCGACTACGCGCGGCCATGCGCTCTTATCTATCAGGGATGCGAGGAAAAAGTCGAGGTGACCTGCTGCCGCCCGCCGCCCTCGGTGAATTCCTCTTCGTAGTAGAGACCGAGACTTTCGAGCACGGGGGTGTCGTTGATCGAGAAGAGCACCGCGTCTTCCTTCGTCGAGGTGTTCGCGTGCTCATGCACCGCCCAGGAGGGCTGCGCGATGATGCTGCCTTTATTCCAGCTAAAGCGCTGGCCGTCGATGATCGTTTCGCCCTCGCCTTGGACGATGTGATAGACCGCGCTGCCGGTGTGGCGATGGGCGCGCGTGCGCTCGCCGGGACGGAGCATCTGCACCTTGCACGACATGGTCGGCATCACCGGCCCGCCGGTCTGCGGATGCTGATATTCGAGGCAAATGCCGTCGTGCGGGCTGCCTTCCTGGGCGCGCAGTGTATCGAGCGCTTCGCGCGTCTGCTGCCATGAGTAGAGCAGCAGGGGAGACGCCCTGGGTTTTTCTTTCACCCACGTCGGCGTCAGATGCGTGTGGCCGTGGAGCTGCTTGGAAGCATTCGCCGGTCGGGTCGTGGGCACCTGCGCCTGCGAGTAGAACTGAAAGAACATTGCGTCGAGCGACGCGATCAGCGGGATGTCGAGGCCGTCCATCCAGATGATCGGCTTGTCGGTCTCGTTGCCGTGGTCGTGCCACGACCAGCTCGGCGTGAGGATGAGATCGCCCGGCTCCATGTAGACGCGCTCGCCGTCGACCGCGGTATACGCGCCGGAGCCTTCGATGATCAAGCGGATCGCCGTCGGCGTGTGGCGGTGCGCGCGCGCGACCTCGCCGGGAAGGAGGAGCTGTACCGCGGCGATAAGATTATTCGTCGTCGCCCAGCGCCCGCCGAGCCCGGGATTGAAGAGTTGCAGCGCGCGGCGCTCCTCGCCGACGGGAACCATCTCGCCGGAAGCCTTGATGATCGGCTCGAGCTCGGACCACGGCCACATGTACGCAATCGCCTTGGGCTGCGGATTCGGCGTCATCTGGCTCGCCAGCTCCCAGAGGCCGTACATGTGACTCGAATGCATGCGCTCGTGGAATTTATCGCGCGCGGGCGACGGCTTCGGCTCTGCGCTCATCGGCATTCCTCCTCAGGTGAAATAACTTATCATGCGCGCGACGCGGCTGCCAAGGAAGGAAAAGATGTACTTTTGTGTCTTGATTTCCATGGCGGCAATCTAGAGAATCATCGAAACGATCGTCGACTTCGATTCGAGGGAGGTCAACCATGAAGGGCAACCCGCACGTGCTGAAGGTATTGAACGATGTACTGCGGAAGGAGCTGACGGGCATCAATCAGTACTTCTTGCACGCGAAGATGTGCAAGAATTGGGGCTACGAGGTGCTGTACGACAACATCTGGAAGGAATCGATCGGCGAGATGAAGCACGCCGACGAGGTCACCGAGCGCATTCTATTTCTCGAAGGCGTGCCGAACATGGCCGGCTACGACAAGATCCTGATCGGCGCGACGGTCAAGCAGCAGCTCGAGAACGACCTCGCTCTCGAGCACGCCGCGCTGGAGATATTAAAGCCGGGCATTAAGACCTGCCTCGAATCCGGCGACAACGTGACGCGCGAGCTTTTAGAGCACATCATGGTCGACGAGGAGGAGCATATCGACTGGATCGAGGCGCAGCTCCATAAAATCGAGGAAGTCGGCTACCAGAATTATCTGGCGCAGCAGATTTACAAGAAGAGTTAAAGCGTCGGCTATCTGCCGATCTGCAAAAACAACTCGCAGAACGATAGGAACACCACAGGGCCATAAACGGCAGCGGTCAGCGTCAGCGCCTTGATGCCCATCATTTGCAGGCGGTGGCGCATGGCGAAAATCATGCACAATAGGGTGCATGCCAGGAGCTTCCAGAAGACCAAGCCCCAGACGGCGCCCCAAGCGCCGATGGCGGCGGCGACGAGCGGATTAGCCTCCCCGACACCGTAATGCATCACCTCGTACGTCAGAACCCCATCGAAAACCTGAAACAACAAGTTCAGTCCCGTGAGACTGATCCAAATGAGCGGCGGCAGTGGCGGTGTCATGACAACCCCAACTATCGCTGCCACTCAGAACGGTCAAGACGGGTGAAGTCCCGATTTTCCGGGTCGTTTGTGACCCCCTCAGGCAGGCTCGATTGCGAGGTACACAGTCTGCTCGCGGCGCAGGCGATGGAACATCCGGACAATAATTCCGTGGAGCAGCGGGTGCTTGCGATCGATCGCGCGGCTGGCGCGCTCGGCTTCTTCGCCGTTTAGAATCCGCGCCCGCGCTCGAACCGCAGGCCCGGTCTGCTTGCCGCGCGCCGTCGACGGCGCCAGCTCGACGGCGGGATTATTGCGGATGCGCTTTAGCTTCCATGCGCTTCCGTACGTGCGGACGTAGCCGCGTCCGTTCTCGACGGCGATGTTGACCGGCGTGCCGACGCCGCGGCCGTCCCGCCGGAACGTCGTGAGGAGAACCGTCCGTTGTTTGACGAACCGCTGAAGATCTTCCGCGCTCATATTTATTTTGTCGCAGTCGCATAGGCGAAGCGCAAGGTGCGTCATCGAACCGATTGACGCTTGCGCATCGAGTTGATACGCCGGTGGGATTCCGGATTTTTCTCATGGAGGAAAGCAATGGCTATCAAGCTTTACGACGCGGTGCCGTCGTCCAACAGCGATCGCGTGAAGATCGCGCTGAATGAAAAAGGCCTCGCGTACGACCGCGTGTCGCTCAATCTCGCGCGGCGCGACCAGAAAAAGCCCGAGTTCCTGAAACTCAACCCCTACGGCAAAGTGCCGGTGATCGACGACGGCGGCAAAATACTTTTCGAGTCGTGCATCATCAACGAATATCTCGACGAGAAATATCCGAACCCGCCGCTCATGCCGAAAGACCCGTATCTGCGCGCGCGCGGACGCATCCTCGTCGACTACGGCATGAATTATCTGCACACGACCTACTTCGCGCTGCGGGACGAATTCTTCTTCAAGAAAGAAGGCGAGCGCGATCAGAAGCTGATCGCGGACAAGCAGCGCGAGCTGCGAGGCATGCTCGGCTACCTCGAAGAGGCGCTCGGAGAGAAGGATTATTTCTTAGGTGAGTTCAGCCTGACCGACGTCGATCTCTGGCCGCGCTTCGGCCGGCTGGAAGACTACGGCGCGCTGCCGACGCCCGCGCTCCCGCGCCTGGGTGCGTGGATTCAGCGCATGAAAGCGCGCCCGTCGATCAAAGCGCTCGTGGGACAGAAGCCGATTTATTAACTGACATTATTTCGAAAAATTCCCGAAATCGTCTTCTACGGCTCCACGCCCAAATACGCATTCCGCAAATACTGCAGCACCATGCGCTGCGCGTGGAAGAACGAGCCGTTGAGCGCGATCGCCGAGCGGCGCACCTGCGCGTAGGCGTTGGGGTTGTTATAGAACATCGGCAGGATGATTTTTTCGAGCTTGTCGTAGAGCGACGCCGCCTCGCCTTCGGGGTCGGCGGCGCCGTCGTCGCTGTCGCCGATCGACCAGCCCGTCACACCTTCGACGTGACCCTCGATCCACCAGCCGTCGAGCACGCTGAGGCTCGGAACGCCGTTGAGCGCGGCCTTCATGCCGCTCGTGCCGGATGCTTCCAGCGGCCGCTGCGGCGTGTTGAGCCAGAGATCGACGCCGCCGCAGAGCGAGCGCGCGAGGTCCATATCGTAATTTTCCAGATAAACGATGCGGACGTCCTTCTCGAGGCGCGCGGCGAACTCGAAGATGCGCCGGATAATCGCCTTGCCGGTGTCGTCGTGCGGA
This sequence comes from Pseudomonadota bacterium, assembly GCA_021324155.1. Lineage (GTDB taxonomy): Bacteria > Desulfobacterota > Binatia > UBA9968 > UBA9968 > JAJPJQ01. Next base: position 166,165 of record JAJPJQ010000042.1, on the reverse strand, counting down.
TGCGCCTTGCCGGAGTAGATCACCTGGAACGGGCCGGCGTTGTGCGCGATCTTTTTTAGCCGCTCCAAATCGGTGAAGAGCAGATCGGCGCGCTTGTAGGCGGTCGCGCGGCGCGCGAAGCAGAGCGTCATAATGTTCTCGTCGAGCGCGATGCCCGTGCGGATCGCTATGCGGGCCACCATCTCCTGCTTCGCGAGCTGGTGCGCGTGACTCACTTCCCCGAGCGGAATCTTGATCGCGTAGCGGAGATAAAAGTTGTCGCGCCGCCACTGCGGGATGTAGCTGTCATAAATCGCTCGGAACGGCGGCGACGTCCAGGTGAGCGCGTGCACGCCGTTGGTGATCGAATCGATGGGGTAGAGCGGGAACATGTCGCGCGAAACTTCGCCGTGGCGCATCGCGACGCCGTTGATGAAGCGCGAAAAGCACATCGCGAGATAAGTCATGTTGAGCCGATCGCCGGGCATGCAGGCCACCGCTTTGAGCGCGGCGACGCGTTCTTGGCCGAGCACGATCCGCACGAGATCGTCGGGAAACTGGTCGTGGCCGGCCGGCACCGGCGTGTGCGTCGTAAAGACGCAGCGCTGGCGCACCGCTTCGCGATCGTTGTCGGTGACGCCGCGGATGCCGTTACCGTTCACCCTCCGCTCGAGGAGCGCGAGCGAGAGCAACGCCGCATGGCCTTCATTCATGTGGTAGGTGCTCACCTGGTCGTACCCGAGAGCGTCCAGCATCGAGACTCCGCCCATGCCGAGGATCACCTCCTGACACAGGCGGTGACGCAGGTCGCCCTCGTAAAGGTTGTCGGTGAGCCTGCGCTCCCAGGCGCTGTTCTCCTCCAGGTCGGTGTCGAGCAAGTAAACCGGTACCCTGTGTCCGAAGACGCCGCGCACGACGAACCGCCAGGCGCGCACCTGCACAGCGCGCCCTTCGATCGTGACCGTGGCGCGCTCGGGCAGCGGCTCTAGGACCTCCTCGAACGCCCATGCCGCGGGGCTTTCGAGCTGGTTGCCGGCCGCATCGAGTTTTTGGCGAAAATAGCCTTTACGGTGGAGCAGTGTGACCCCGACCATCGGCAGACCGAGGTCCGCCGCGGCCCGAAGTGTATCACCGGCAAGCACGCCGAGGCCGCCGCTGTAGGTCGGCATGGCACTGTCCAGCCCGACCTCCATAGAAAAATAGGCGATAACGGCGGAGGAACGAAGTTCTGACGGCAGCATTATCTCAGTTCGCGAGCCCGGGGGGAGCTTTATCGCGACCTTTCGTCATAAAGGCCACGACATGGAGCAGAAAACATACCAGTGGAATAATAGCCAAAACAGCCGCAATTTTCCAGCACATTTTTTCTAACGGGTGTTCGGCCGATGGCGCGATCGGGTAATTTTGCAGGCGGATAGTGCTAAAAATGATCAGGTCCAAACAGTTAAGCGTCGATGAACGGCGGCATGAAATATCAAAAGAAGTTTAATAATCGTCCTGAGTCTCGATTCTCAGCCGGTGGCGAAGCGACACCGGAACCTGGCGATTTCCTTTTGCACGGCCTTAGCTCGCTCCGAGATCGCGTCGATTTCCTCGCCGATCTTGCCTTCGGCGAGCCCGGCGAGGATTGACAGCGCATACGAGCGCTGCCCGTCGGTTGCAGCGGGAGCGCCGGCCAGCCCGCGCTCCTGGAGATCTCGGGCGAGCGTCGCCAGGACGTCTTCCGCCGCGCCGCGCGCGGTGCCAAAAAGGATCGAGACGATCTGGCTCCGGCCGAAGCGGTTCGAGATGCCGATCTCGCCGAGATGGCGGTCGATATGGAGCGCCAGCGACTGGATGATCTCCTGCGCCGCGGCGTGGCCCAGGTTCGCCGCGGCGCCGTCCATGTCATCGACCGTGAAGACCGCAACCGTGACGTTATCAGCGGGCTTTTCCGTCGCCGCCTGTTGGTAGACCTTGTTGAATGTCTTCTTCGAATAGAGGCCGGTGAGCTCGTCCTGAAAATGCTCCAGGCTTTTCACGAACTCGTCGACCATCGGGTGCTTGAGCGCGTCGATCTGCTCGTACGGCCCCTGAAAGATGATCTGCCGCTCGTAAAGGACGAGAATGCGATCGGAGATAAAGAAGACGTCGGGAATGTCGTGGCTGATCATGATCGTCGTGAAGCCGAACTTCTTCTGGTTGTGGACGATCATGCTGAAGATCGCGTTTTTGCGGATCGGGTCCTGGCCGGTCGTCGGCTCATCAAAAAGGACGATCTTCGGATCGGTGATGAGAGCGCGCGCGAGCGCGACGCGTTTCTGCATGCCGCCGGAAAGCTCCGATGGAAATTTGTGCGGTACTTCGGAGAGCTCGAGCTGGTCGATCCGCTGCATGACCTTGTCCTCGATAGCCTGCTTGCTCATCTTGGTCGTCTGCTGGAGCGGCAGCGCGATATTTTGAAACACGGTGAGCGAGTCGAACAGCGCGTTGTTCTGAAAGCAGTAGCTGAACTGGCCGCGGAACTCTTCGACCTCGCGCCGGCTCATGCCGCTGATGGGCTTGCCGCGAAAGAGAATCTCGCCGTCCGTCGGGTCGAGCAGACCGATCATGTGCTTCAGCAGCACGCTTTTTCCCGTGCCGCTCTTGCCGATGATCGTCGTCGTCTGGCCGTCGTGGATCTCGAGGCTGACGCCGTCGAGTATTGTCCGACTGCCGAAACGCTTGGTGACGTTTCTGAATTCGATTAAAGGCGTGGGCATCGATTACCGATAAATTACAAAGAGTCGCCAATGACTTTACAACGTTCTAAGCTTTGGCTTTGGACCTGCTTTCGATCTCGGCCACGCGTTGCTCCAGCATGTGGGTCTTGTTGTGCAGCGATTTGATGTTGCTTTCGAGCGCGGTCAATAAAGGACGCAGCCACGGCGGCAGTTCCTTGGTCATCTCCTTTAGCGCATCGTAGCGTACGACGAAGACATTCACATCGGTGTTTGCGCGCGCCGAAGCTGTCCGCGGCATACCGACGAGGAACGCGACGTCGCCGAGAAGGTAGGGCGGCTCGACCACGTTCAGCACGACTTCGCCCTCACCGCCCTTGCGCGAGATCTCCACCATCCCTTCATTGAGAACAAAGAGATCCCGCGACAGCTCGCCCTGCTGAATGATCACTTCGCCGGGCTTGTAGTTTCGATTCTCGACCAGCGCGACGAGCTTCGCATGCGTGCGCAGCTCCATCTGTCGCGCGACGAGGTCGGTCGAGAGCGTGCGGCTGAAGCCCGACGGCAGCCTGGGCTCCTCCGCGTCATTCCGCGGAGCCGCCGCCGTGGCATTCAGGTTCTGGCCGCACGCGCCGCAATAATTCGGCGTGCCGGCGATTTCGGCGTCGCACATTGGACATTTCACGATCGGATCCCCTTCAGCGGATCGTCAACATAACGCGTTTCATACGCAAATTACAATTCCGCCGTTGCGCCCGGTCGATGACGCTGATAACATCGCGCCTGCTTTTTGGGCGGATCGATGAACGCGACACAGGACCGAATTTTCGCCCCGCTCGGCGGGCGCACGATCGCGATCGTGAACGACATGGGTGCGGCGGCGATTTTTTTCGCCAAGGCGTTCTGGCTGATTTTCCGCCCCAAGCGGCTGCCCGCGATCCTTGATCAGCTCGCGCACATCGGCGCCCGCACGATGGGTATCGTGTCGCTTATCGGCCTTTTCACCGGCATGGTGGTCGCGCTCCAGGTGTACTATGCGCTAGCGAAGCTCGGCGCCGAGGGGATGCTCGGCTCGGCCGTGGGTCTCGGCCTCATCCGGGAGCTAGGCCCCGTCATGACGGCGATCATGATCATCGCGCGTGCGGGCTCGTCGATGACGGCGGAGATCGGCATCCTCCGCATTTCGGAGCAGATCGACGCGCTCCAGACGATGCGCATCGATCCGCTCGGCTATCTTATCAGCCCGCGCATCGCCGCTGCCGTCGTGAGCTTTCCGCTGCTGACGGCGCTTTTCGACGCGGTCGGCATCGCCGGCGGATACTTCACCGGCGTCATTCTTCTAGGCGTCAATTCCGGCACATATCTCGATCAGCTTCAGGCGAGCGTCACGACCAAGGATGTCGTCGGCGGCTTTGTGAAGGCGCTCGTGTTCGCGATCATCGTGTCAACGGTTTGCAGCTTCCAGGGGTATTTTACGCACCTGCGCGCCGATGCCCGCGGCGCGAAGAGCGTCAGCATGTCGACAACGTCGGCGGTCGTGCTCTCGTGCGTGCTCGTGCTCGTCGTGGACTACGTGATCACGACCTTCATGCTGTAATGGTATTCGGCATCAAATAGACGGAGCGGAAGATGGTGAAAAAATATTCCACGGAAACCCTGGTCGGGATTTTTATGGTCGTGTGTATCGTCTGCGTCGCCTATTTGACGCTCAAGCTCGGCGATGTCCCGGTGCTGGGCGACAAGACGTATCCGCTGTTCGCGAAATTCACGTCAGTCTCAGGCTTGAAGATCGGCAGCCCGGTCGAGATGGTCGGCATGCAGATCGGCCGCGTTTCCGGCTTCTCGATGGATCAGAAGGACATGGTCGCGGTCGTAGAGCTGCGCATCGACAAGAGCGTGAAAGTCTATGACGATGCGGTCGCATCGATCAAGTCGAACGGTCTTCTGGGCGACAAGTTCATCAAGATCGACGCCGGCGGCGCCGGCAAACTCCTGCAGGCGAAAGGGACGATTACGGAGACCGAGCCGCCGGTCGACCTCATTGAGCTCATCAGCAAGTACGCATTCGGCGACGTGGAGAAAAAAACTCCCAAGGACGCCAAATAAACGAAACGAGGTGTTTCATGAAAAAGGTTCTGATCGCGCTGTTGCTCGTGCTTGTGGTTGCGGCGGCCGCGCGCGCGGACACCGCGCTGGAGACGACCAAGGCGCGGGTCGGCGAAGTGCTCGCGGTGCTGCGCGACCCGGCGCTCAAGGCCGATTCGCAAAAAGAGGCGAAGAAAAAGAAGCTGCGCGCGATCTTCGACGGCATATTCGACTATAACGAGATGTCGCGGGCGACGCTCTCGCGCAACTGGGAGAAGCTCACGCCCGCGCAGCAGAAAGAATTCGTGGTTCTCTTCAAGACGCTTTTGGAGAATTTCTATGCTGAGACGATCCTGTCGTTTAAGGACCAGCAGGTGACGTTCGGCAAGGAGCGGCCCCTCGGTGAGAACCGCTACGAGGTCGAGACTAAAGTCATCTCCGGTTCGACCGAGACGCCGATTAATTTCCGCCTCGTGCAGAGGGACGGCAAGTGGTCGGTCTACGACTTCTCCGTCGAGGGCATCGCCGTAGTGGCGAATTATCGGAGCCAGTTCGGCCGCATGCTGACGAAAGAAAGCCCGGAGGAGATGCTTGCGAACCTGCGCAAGCAGGTCGCGGCGAAGTAAAAAATGCCCGCGGTGGACATCGGGCCGATCGTGGGCTAATAAAATTCAAATTATGAAATTGCGCACTATCTTCCCGGCTGTTTTTTTCCTCCTCGCGACGACGGCGCCAGTCTGGAGCGCCGCGGCGACCGGGGCATACGATCAGGCGGTGAATCTTCACCGGGCGGGAAAATTCAAGGAAGCGGTCGCGGCCTACGACAAGGCGATCCAGGCCGACCCCAAGTTGGCCAAAGCGTTCGTCGGCCGCGGCGAAGCTTATGCGCGGCTGGGCCAACCGGAGCGCGCGATCAAAGATTTCGATCAGGCAATCAAGCTGAACCCGAAGCTGGCGGAAGGATATTATTACCGCGGCAACGTCTACACCGAGGGCAAGCAGGCCGAGCGCGCGATCAAAGACTACGACGACGCGATCCGGCTGAACCCGAAGTTTTCTGAGGCCTACCGCCAGCGTGGCAGCGCCTACTACACGCTCGGACAGCTCGACAAGGCGATGCAGGATTACTCAGATGCCATCCGCTACGACCCCAAAGATGCCGCCGCCTATTACGAGCGCGGCCTCGCCGAACGCCGCCTCGGCAAGGCCGATGCCGCCGTCAACGATTACACCATGGCGCTGAAGCTCAATCCAAACAATCCCGAAGTTTATAACAACCGCGCCAACGCGTACTATGTGCTTCGCAAATACGATATGGCGCTCGCCGATTACGACGCGGCGCTGAAGCTCGATCCCAAGAACGCGCGCATCTACGCCAACCGCGGCCTCGCCAATCTCGGCGCGGGCAAGAACGACGACGCGGAGAAGGATTTCGCGAAATCATTCGAGCTCGATCCAACCCTCAAGCAGAAGCTCGAAAACGACATCCGCACCAAAGGAATTGTGAAGTGAAGACAACTATTTTGCGCTGCGCGATGATCGCGGGACTGTTATTCGCGGGCGCGGCGGTTTCGCTCGCGGCGAGCGCCGATGACGCGCTCAAGGAAGCACAGCTCCTCCAGCAGATCGGCAGGACGAAGGAGGCGATCGGCCTTTACGACAAGGCGATTCAAGCTAACCCGAAATCGGCCGTCGCTTTTCTCGGGCGCGCCAACTCCTATGCCGAGCTCGGCGAAGACGAGCGCGCGCTGAAGGATTATAACGAAGCGATCCGCCTCGCGCCGAACAACGGCGAAGCCTATCGCGGGCGCGGTGACGCGTTCCGCCGCCTCAAGCAAAGCGACCGCGCGCTCAAAGATTACGCGGCGGCGCTGCGCTCGACGCCGGAAGACCCGGACATTTACCTGAACCGCGGCACGATTTACTATTCGATGAAACAGTATGAGCCCGCGCTGAAAGACTACAATGAGGCGATCCGCTTGAATCCGGATTTCGCCGACGCTTACTACAACCGCGGCAACACCTATATGGCGCTCGAGAATCCGGCAAAGGCGGTCGAGGATTACGACAAGGCGATTGCGCTCGATCCGGAATTCGCCGAGGCGTATTACAACCGCGGCAATGCATATGCGAACCTCGAGCGACACGACAAGGCGGTCGATGATTACACCAAAGTTCTGGAGTCGTTTCCAAAAGCGCCCGAGGTCTACTACAACCGGGGTCTGTCGCGCTTCCGCATGGGCGATCTCGATAAGTCAGTCGAGGATTACAACGAAGCGATCCGGCTGGATCCCAAAGACCCCGAAGCGGTCTATAACCGCGGTCTCGCCTATGCGGAGCAGGGCAAGTACGATTACGCCGCGCGAGACTTCACGCAGGTCATCGTCATGCTGCCGAAAAACGCCGAGGCCTACGGCCAGCGCGGCCTCGCGCGGCTGCACCAAGGGCGCGCGAACGACGCGGACGCCGATCTGAAGAAGGCCTACCAGCTCGATCCGAACGTGAGGAAAAAGCTCCAGCCGCTCGTCGACGAGGCGAAGAAAACCGCGGGAAAGCCCGAGGGAACTTCGAAGTAGCGCTTCAGCGCTTGGGGCCGAATTGCGGCGCGAGCAGGAGAAATTCGACGAAGTGATCGCTGCCGCGCTTGCTGGCGTAGAAACCTAGCAGCCCCATCGGCAGAAAGACCGCGGTAAGCAGCCACGCAACCCATGAGAAGTCGTAGCCGAGCAGCCACGACAAAAAGGGAACTGCGGCGATCTCGACGGCGACGCCGCTCATGAAGAACAAAAGCTTGCGCTTCCACTGGCTCGTCTGCGAGCGGATCGCTTCCGCGTTGCAGAGACAGAGAAGGTATCCTTCGATGAGGGACGGCTCAAAATCTTCCATCTAGATCCTTTCGACGAACAAGCGGGGGAGCCTGCCTTGCGGTGATTACCTGCGGAGTGTAACGGAGCGGTTCAGGCAACGCAAGGCGAAAAGCAAAAAATAAAAATTTGAGGGGTTTCCCTCACGTCGCGGAAGAATTGGAGGCATGAGGATGCTGCTAAGCAGATACGTCAAATACTCGGCGACCGCCATGATGACCACCATTCTATTAGCCTTGGCCGATATCGCAGCCGCGCAAGCGCCGAATATCGATGCGGCAAAAAAGGAAGGCGGCATCGTCCTTTATGGCACGGCGACGCCGCAGGCGATGGACGTCATCAATAAGGGGTTCGAGAAAAAATACGGCATTCGCGTCGAATACTGGCGCGCATCGGCGACCGGAGTAGCGGATCGCGCGCTTAACGAGTGGCGCGCCGGCAAACCGGGGTTCGACGTGGTCGAAGCGAGCCGCGGCGTGCAGCTCATCATGCAGAAGGCCGGCCTCTTCTCACGCTACGCGCCGCCGTCGGCGAACAAGTTTCCCGCGCGCTTCAGGGAAAAAGACGAGATTTCGACGCCGTGGCGCATGCTGCCGATCGGCATCATCTACAACAACGAGCTGGTAAAAGCCGCCGACGCGCCGAAATCGCTCGAAGAGCTCGTGAATCCCAAATGGAAGGGCAAGCTCGCGATGCCCGATCCGTCGTCGCACACGACAACCGCGCAGTTTTTATGGAACCTGAAAAAATACATGGGCGATAAATGGCCGGACTTCGTGAAGGGGCTCGCGCGCCAGCAGCCGCTGCTGATCGAGTCGCTTACACCGGTAATCAACGCGCTTATCAAAGGCGAGTCGCACGTCGGCATCGGGCTCATCAATACCGTGACGCAATTCAAGGGGCCCGTCGATTATGCGCCGATCGACCGTTATCTGGCCGACCCGAGCCTTTTCAGCCTCGGCGCGAAGGCGGCGCATGCGAACGCCGCGAAGCTCTACATCGAGTACGCCTGCTCGCCCGAAGGGCAGGAGGCGTTCGCCAAGACCGGCGAATTCGTGCTGTCGCCGGGGATTTACCCGGCGATCCACGACGCCGACAAAGTTACGGCCAAGGTCGTCTTCATGGACAATCCGACCGAAGAGGAGTTCAAGACGATCATGGCGGATTTTCGCGTAGTGTTTTTTGGGAAGTAAATCCTACAACGGCGTGGTGCTGCTCGGCGGCCGGCGGTGATGCGTCGCCTGCTCGTAGGCGTAGGCGAACTTGATCATATTCGCGTCGTCGTACGGCCGGCCGAGGAAGCAGATGCCCGCCGGCAGATTGTCGCGCGTGAAGCCCGCCGGCACGACGATCGACGGCACGAAAACCAGAAACGTATTGATGTGCGGCACGCCTTTCTGATCGACGTAAGGCGGGCGGAAGGCGTCGGCGATGAGCGTCGGCTGGTGCTCGACGGCCTTATGCACGATTGCGTCGAGCCGGTTGTCCGCCATGAGTTTGAGAAAACTCGTCGTTAGCTCTTCGCGCGCGAGCAGGTACTCGTAGTGCTTCACCGGGTCTCCGGGCCGCGTCCAGCGCGCCTGCGAGCGGCGCATCACCTTCGGAAAATCCGGCGACTTCGCCGCTTCGGCGCGCGACGCAAACGGCGGGTGCTTGCTGCGGCCGAAATAATTTTGAAATCCCTTCTCGCTGTCGATGTAACTACCGGCGCGCTTCTCCAGTAATTCTTGCAGCCGCGGGATCGCGACGGGATCGACGATCTCGGCGCCGGCGGCCTTCAATTCTCCGATGGCGCGGTTGAAGACTTCGTCGATTTTTTTGAAATCCTCCGAGCCGGGCTCCGCTTCGAAGCCCATCGATTCGCGGATGACGCCGATGCGCGCGCCTTTGAGGCCGCTCGCGTCGAGCGACTTCGTGAAGCTGTCGGGCGCGCGGCCGACGCCGCGCGCAGTGACCGGATCTTCCGGATCGTAGCCGACCATGACGTCGAGCAGCATCGCGAGATCAGTGACCGTGCGGCACATGGGACCGAGCGAGCCGGCGATCTCCGGCCAGCCGGCGAAGACGCCGGCGCGGCTCACGAGCCCCGCGGTCGGTCGCATGCCGGCGATCGAGTTCCATGTCGCCGGGCGGCGGATGGAAGCGAAGCCCTCCTGGCCGATCCCCACGGTAGCGAAGTTTGCCGCAACGCTCGCGGCCGTCCCGCCGGACGAGCCGCCGGGCGTGCGGTCGAGAGCGTAGGGATTTTTCGTCGAGCCGAAGAGAGAGCCGTGCGTGTCGCCGCCGCCCAATTCGCCGAGCGTGGCCTTGCCGATGATGATCGCGCCGGCCTTTTTCAGTTTGTCGACGACGAAAGCGTCGCGATCCGGATAGTAATCCTTGAACAAAAGCGAGCCCAATGTCGTCGGCATGCCTTTGGCATCGGCCTGATCCTTCAGGACGATGGGGATGCCGTGCAGCGGGCCGACGAAGCCGGAGGATTTATACGCGGCGTCAAGGCGGTCGGCCTCCTCACGCGCCTGCGGGTTCACCGTGATGATCGCGTTCAGCGCCGGGCCTTTTTTGTCGTAGCTCTCCATGCGCTCGAGATACATGTCCACCAGCTGACGCGCGGTCAATTGACCGGCGCGATAAGCCGCGTGGACATCTACGATGGTCGTTTCAAGAAGATTAAATGCTGCCATGGCAATGGTGATTATTTGGTGGAGTCTTTTTCTTTTTTCTCGCCGAGCGGCTCGACCTGGAGAAAGCCGTGCTCGGAGATGTCGAAGAAGTTGCCGTCGGGATCGGACGTCCGCGTCTCGGCGAAGGGCCTGCCGTTCGGCCGCGCCTTGGGCAATCTCGGATGATTTCTCTTCTTCAGCTTCTCGACAATCGCCTCGCCGTTCTCGACCTCGAAGCCGAAATGATAGAAGCCGTTCGGCGATTGCTGCTCGTGATTGGGAAGAATCGCGAGATTGAAGTAGCCGTCGGTCAGATAGATCGCGCCCCCCTCGCGTTTGTCTTTGTGCAGGATCGTTAAGTCGAAGACGTCCATGTAAAACGCGGCTAGCTTGCCGGTGTCTTCCGTGCGTATCGCCAGGTGGCGGATTTTAGCCATGACTTCCTCCTTGTCATCGGGACGGATATTTTTTCGTCATCTCGCCGAAGAAGTTCTCTTTATCGAGTTCCGCGAGGAAGCTCAAGTCGACGAACTGCTCCGGTTTCGCGCTCTTCGCGTGCGGCATCTGCGGTGCGAGCATGTCGAGCATGAACTGAATGCCCTTGAGGGTCGGATACGGCCGCTTGGGAATCGTCTTGACGTAATTCACGTGCGAGTTCTCCAGCACCTCCGGATCGCTCGTACGCATGTACTTGGCGAAGACTTTTTGCGCCTCCGTCTTGTTCGCGTGAATGAAATAAATCGCCTCGATGTAGCCCTTGAGTGTCGCCATGACGGTGTCGCGGCTGTTCTTGATATACGGCCGCGAGGTCGCGAGGCCGTTCCCTTGGACTTCCACGCCGAGGTCGGCGACGTTGATGAGTTCGTTGAAGCCCATGCGCCGCGCGACCGGCGCGGTCGACAGATTGAAGAAGCACGCGTCGAGCTTGCCTGCGATTAGCGCGCCCAACCGCTCGGCGTCGGGCCCCGCGGGCACTAGCGTCACGTCTTTATTCGGCTCCATGCTGAGATGCTTGAGAAGAATCAGCGCGGCGTAGTGCGTCGCGGATCCGAAGCCGCTGATGCCGAAGCGCTTGCCTTTGAGCTGTTCCAAACGCGTAATGTCCGTCCGAGCGAAGACGACTTGATAATAATTGTTCTCGACCGCCGCGATCAGCGCGAGATCGAAGCCCGTGAGCTTCGCCTGAATGACGGTGCCGACGTTGACGAGCGGCGGATCGCCCGCGGCGAGCGCCTGCGTCGCGACCTGGCCGCCGCGGAGAAACACGGGATCGACGTCGACGCCGTATTTCTTGAACAGCCCGACTTCTTTCGCGACCCAGATGTGCGCCTGCGTGAAAGCAAGGGAAGGATAGCCGAGGCGGATTTTCTTTGTCTCCTGGGCGCGCGCAGGAGACGCGAGTGCAAGCGCAAAAAGGAATACAGCGAGGTAAATTGATGGTGATCGCGCCATCGCCGGCACGTTTAGGCGAAAGCCTCGTGCACGAACAGGCTCTCCAGCGGCAGCTCGCGCTTCATGAGTCCCTGCTCGATCTGATAGCGGTTGAGCGCGCGCATGGTCCGCTTTTCTGTCTCTCCGAGAACGTAGGCGTAGGGATCGTACCCCAGCACCTCGCGCTCCCGCGCGTAGCCCGCGGCGGCTTCAGGAGTCAGATATTTCGGCGCGAGCTTGTTGGCGGCGCGGAACGCCGCGATCAGTTTCGCCGGTAAATCGGGAAAGCGCTCGACGGTCTCTTGTTTCAGCGCCATGATATGGATGATCGGATAGATGCCGCTCCGTTTGGCCCAGGCGACAATCTCCTCGGTATCGGCGAAGAGCGGTTTCACGCCGGGAAAGCGTCCCATTTGTCCCGGCACCGAACCGCCGCCGAAAAGCCCGATGTAGCCCGAGTCGCCCGGCACGAGCGCCGCGCCGAGATCACCGCGGCTAACCATCTCGGCGAGCACGGCTTTTTCTTGGCCGAAGGGCGCGGGCGGGTCGATGCGCTCGACTTTGACCGGCAGCGAGTCGCCGATGAACACTTCGCGACCCGAGACGAACCAGGAGACATCGGTCGTCTTAATGCCGCACTCGTCGAGCATAAACCCGCGCGCCCACGACACGGCCGTCGCGCCGTATCGAAAGCAGCCGATTTTCTTGCCCTTCAAATCGCTTGGGTTTTTAAGTTTACCTTCACAGTAAAAAATGTTCCGCTGGCGCGGCCCGCGCTGAAAGAAGACCGGCAGCGCGATGAACGGCTGGCCTCGCTCGCGCGTGCGGAGAAAAGTCGCCGTCGACATCTCCGCGACGTCGTATTCGCCCTGAACGAAGCGATAGTGAAACTCGCCGGGAGAGTATTTGCTCACGTACTCGATTTCGTAGCCTTCGACCTCAACGAGGCCGTCGATCATGGCGCGATTGCGCGGATCGGGCGGGGAGCCGAGCGTGATGCGGGGTTTTTGCGCCATAGAGCCTCCGTCGATATGTCGGCTCTATCGCTTTGGAGGCCGCGCCGTCAATAGCGTGCGTGCCGATCAGCCGAGAAGCTTGAGCTTATTCTTCGCGTTCTTGCCGATCTTCGTCCGCGGCGCGCTGGCGGCGACGTGCTCGAGCAGGCTTTTACCCAAGCTGCGCTCGTCGCCGTGGCGCTCGGCGAAAACGAAACCCAGGTTGAAGAGATCCTCGGTCGCGAGGCGTTTTTCTCTCTTGAGCGTCTCGAAAACCGGAAACGCGGAATTCCGATAGAGCTCGCTCAAAATCTCTACCGCCGGCTGGCGCCGCTGCGCGTGGGCCTTCAACTGTGCGAGCGCGAGGCGGAACTTATCTTCGGGCTTGAATTCGGAGAATTCTTTCAACGGAAGGAGAAACGCCGCCGCCTCTTTGTATTTTTTCGCCTTGAGCAGACGGCTTCCCTCGGCGGCCAGCTTTTCATAAACGTACTCGGCGTCCGCGGCCTTGAGCACGTGCAGAAACGAGCTTTGGATGCGCTCTTCCGCTTCGACGGCTTGCTCCAGGCGCTTCCACAACCCGTCGAGCGCGTCGCTGCGCCATTTGCCTTCGAGCGTCGGCACGAGCTCGGCGATGCTCCACGCCTTGCTCGGCTCTTCGCACGCGAGCAATTCTTTGATGAGCGCGGACCGGGCCTCGGGTATTTTTCTCAGCGAATGCGCGGCGATGTCGCGCCGACGGTAATCGGGATCGCCAAGCTGCTCGATTAGTGTGCGCACTGTCGCCGGTGTGCCGACGTCACCCATTTTTCTCAACGCGAATTGCTGCACCGCCGCGTGCGGACTCTGCATCAGACGTCCGAGCGCGGCGCGCGCGTCGTCGGGCAGCTCGTGCGCATCGAGGATCTCCAGCGCAAGCCGAACGGCCTCGGAGAATTCCGCTTCTTCGAGAATGGCGATCAGCTTCGCATACTCGTCCTTACGTAAGTCCTCGTCCCTAACGCAGCGAATGAGCGCGCCGAGCGCGTGGCCGCGGAGCGCGGGGTGATTGTCGCGGGCCACGAAGCCGAAGAGGCGTTTGCGCGCCTGCGAAAAGCCGAGTTGTCCGAATAATCGCAGAGTGGAGACGAGGGCCGGACGATGTTCTTTCGGATTAAGCCGATCTGCGAAGGTCTCCAGCTCGCAGTAAAACCATTCCTGCTCTTTTTCGTTCAAATCGCGGAGCGCCGGCGTGAGGAGATCGCAAACGGCCTTGTTGAAATCATCCGTTCCGGATTCCAGGATGCGCAGCGTGCCTTTGAGCGCGGTCTTGCCGCCGACGACTGCAAGCACGCGCGCGGTGCAGATTTGCGCGTGCCGCGGCGCGCCCGGCACACGCTTGAGCAGCGGCTCGACGGCCGCGCTGCCCATCTGGATAAGCAGGCGCACGGCGCGGTCTTGTATGTCCTTGTCGGGCCGGTCGAGCAGCGCGATCAGCAGCGGAATTGCCGCTTTCGCCTGCGTCGCCTCCAGCCAGCGTAGCGCGTAGTCCTGCACGATCGGGTTGGAATTCTCCAGCGCCGCGGCGACCGTTTTGAGCACGCGCGCGTTGTCGAGCTTGAGCGCGCCCATGACGAGCAGCGCCGCCGAGCGCTGCTCGACGTTGCCTTTCTCCGCGAGCGCGATGATTTGGTCCAGGAGGTCGGCCATGATGTTCGTAGTTTCGGCTTTCCCGGCGTCGGTTTCAAGCGGAGCGCTCAGCCGAGGATCTCGGGCTCCGGGGTCTGAATGCTCGCCTTGAGCGGCAGATGATCCGAGGCGATACGCGTAAACGAGTTACGGAACGGCGCCATCTCGAGGAGCGCGGACGACGGATAGACCCAGATGCGGTCGAGGCAGAACACGGGACAGAGCGCCGGGAACGTCGGCAAGAGCTTGTGCTTGCCGAAATATTGCTCCATCCACTTGAGCGGGCGGCCGTGCGGCCACCACTCGTTCAGGTCGCACATGACCATCGTCACGCGCGTGCGCGCGTCCGCGACTAGCCGCAAGAGCTTCGTCACCTGACAGCGGCGCTCGTACGGGCTCAAGCCGAAATGCGTGACGATCACACGCACCGGCTCGCCGTCGATCTCGATATCCGCGTCGATCGCGCCCCGGGGCTCATGGCGTCCGATCGTCATGTCGAGTTGCTCCGCGCTCAAGATGCGAAAGCGCGTAAGCAGCGTATTGCCGAAATGTCCGTTGCGGCGCTGGAGAAAGCAGCCCGGGACCGCGTTGAAGTTCGTCGCCGCGGCGAGATAGTTGGCCTGGTGCGACTCGACCCTGCCGTCGGATTCGATATGCACCTCCTGTAGGCCGACGATATCTGCGCCGCTCGCCTTGATGATCTCGCCGATGCGCGCTGGATCGCGCTTGCCGTCGAGGCCCAGGCATTCGTGAACATTGTAAGAGAGCGCGGTGAAGAGCGCCATGGCGGGTCAGCGGACATGCTCCGGAAGCTTCGCGTGGGTCGGTTTTTCCTCGATGTGCATTTGCCCGACTCCGAGCCAGCGGCGCAGCGTCGCGGCGGCGAAAAGCAGCAGTCCGAGGACGACCGCCAGATAGATGAGCGTGAAGCCGCTCGGATCTTGCATCATCTCTTCCAGCTGGCTCGCGAAAAGCGTGATACCGACGACGCCGGGGGTCATGCCCACAACCGTGCCGAGCACGAAATCGCGGAAGCGTACGCGCACGGCGCCGGCGGCGAGGTTCACGATCGAATACGGCGCGATGGGAATCATGCGGATCGTTGCGACGGCGAGAATGCCGTGCTTGGAGATGAGCCGGTGGAGACGGTTCCAGCGATAGCCGGTGAACCGCATGACGGTTTTACGGCCGAGACGATAGCCGAGCGCGTAAATCGCGATCGCGCTCAGAATACATCCGGCGAGAGAATAGGCGAGCGCGGTCCACGACCCGAACGCGAAGGCGGTCGCGGCGATGAGGATCGTGACGGGAAATACCGCGAATCCAGCGATGACGTAGCCGGCCAGAACGATAAAGGGCGCGGCGGGATGATTCTCGAGCGAGCCTTCCCAACTCGCGATCGTCGCGACATCGACATAGTCTTTCAAATCCGTCAGCCGCCACGCCGCCGCGATCGCGAAGAGCAGCACGAGCAAGAGCACGCCGCGGAGCAGCGAGCCGCTCGAAAACCCACGCTCCTCGGGCGGCACGATTTCCTGCACAACCTGCTCGGGCGCGGTCGGGGCCTCGGGATCGATCACGGCGGAATCGGGAACCATCCGGTCGAGCAGCTCGGAGACGGTCGCGTCGACCGGCTCCAGCGAGCGCTGGGAATCGCAGCGAAGACCCTCGATCGCCGCGATCAGTGATTTTTTTTCGCCCACCGCGGCGGCGACTTTTTCCGGCGCGACGGCGAGGTGCTCCGCGAGCAGCATATTGCGAAACTTATCGATTTCGGCCACGACCTCGGCGCGTCCCTCGGCTTCGAAGGCCAAATCGCATTCGGTGTCGAGGCCGAGCGAGCGGTTGGCGACGTTCGCCGAGCCGATCCGCACGAAGGTGTCATCGACAACCATGACCTTAGAATGGACCGATAGACACCCGTCTTCGAGACCGCAGATGACGGGGCAATAGACGGCGAGCCGATGATGGCGGTCGGCCGCGCGCAGGCGCTTGAGCAGGCGCGCGCGGAGAACGTCCATCGTGGCCTCTTCGAGCCAGCCCTCGCTCCTTTTCGACGTGACGATGACGACCTCCGGCCCGTCCGGCTCTTCCAGGCGGGCCGCCAGTGCGTCGCCTACGACGGCGGAGGTCAGATAAAGATTTTCTATGAAAATCGATTTCCGCGCGGCGGCGATCGCGTCCTTGAACAGCGCCTCGATCTCGCGGATCGCCGCGCCGTTCCTACCGTAGGGCGGATCGGTACGCGCGATGCCGACGCGAATGTCGGTGACGTCTGGCTTCAACGCCGCCGGCCATGGGTTGCGACGATGCGGTTGTGGCGGGCGAAGCCGCTCGCCCGTGGTGTTATACCAGCGCTCGCGGGCGTAATCGCCGAGGACGCACGCGGCGTCGCCCTCGACCATCAGCTGCACGTCATGGTGCGGCGGCAGGTCCGCGCCGTCGAAATCCTTCCGCCATTCGAGTTTCGCCGGATGCTCCGGCGTGTCCCAGCGGCCTTTGGCGAGATCGAGGCCGCCGACGAATGCGACCTTGTCATCGATCACGATGACTTTGGAATGATGTGACGCCCCGAGCGGGTGGTTGGCGTCCATCTCGAAGCGGATGCGGGAATGTTTGCCCCACCCGGCGTTAAACTTCGGCACCGAATCACGCTTCAGCGCGGCGTAGATGGCGGCGAAATTCCAAATGAGAATGTTGAGCCGCAGCCGGCGTTTGCGCCAGACCAACGATTTGAGAAAGCGACCAAGGTCGCGCGAATGCTTCGCGTTCGGCCGGAGCGAAATGCGGCTGTCGAAGTCCCAGCCGACGATGAGGATCGACTCCTCGCTGCGCTCCAGCGCGTCGGCCAGCGCGGCGAAATAGGCCGCGCCGTCGATTAGAAACTTGACGCGGTCCGCATGGGCCAGCTTCCAGCAGTTCTTCCCCTCGCGGAGGATGTCTCCCGGCATAGGTCTAAAAGTTTAACAGACGAGGCCGAAAGCTCCAGACGGTATGCTTTGGCAGGCATAGTTCCTTACTCCTCCCGCGGCGTATAGCGCCATCCGGTGAAAAGCGCCGCGGCTCCAAGCACAGCGACGGTCGCTGCGAAGACATAATAAGCCGTAAGGTGCCCGTACAGCATCGAAAGCACGCCGATGCCGATCACCGGAATCGAATTGCCGAGATAACAGGCGATCAGATAGCTGGAGATTACTTCGGCACGCTGTTCCGAGGGCGCAATGCCGTTGACCACTTGCAGCGTGCCGCGATATCCGAGGGCCGACGCGACGCCACCGAGCGTCGTTCCGATCATTAGCAGCGAAAGCGATGCAAATGATTGGGCCACCAGCAGGCAGGCAAGACTCGGGAGCAGAAACAGCAAACCGGACAGCATGGCGGTACGGCTTCGCAGCCGTCGTGTCAGGATCACTACACCCGCCGCCACTAGAAACATTTCCGCGACCACTATGCCTGCGACTGCCGGACTCTTAATCGCGAGATCCTCGGCCAGCAGGCTGGGCGCCAGGGCGGCGTAATAACCGATTAGCGCGAAGGTCGCGAACGCCGCCACCGCGGGAGGCAGGAAAGGCTTCCGAATTTTGTGCGGCACGCCCAAGCGGGCGCGAAACGCTACCTCGCTTAGCCGTTTGACTGGCCGCCGCACGGTCTCTTCCAAAGAAAAGATTTGCCAGGCGACGATCCCAAGCATGATGAGGTACGCCACCCAGCTTGTACGCAGCGGCTGCGGCATGTATTGGGCGAGCACGCCGGCTAGAAGTGGGCCGACGGCGAGACCGATGAAATTCGCGGTCGTGGCGAGCATACTCGACTGTGCCTTATCGTTGTCCGGCACAAGCTCGGCAACCCATGCCGTTCCCGTCCCCGCGGCAATGCCGATCGCTAGGCCGCTGAGAATACGCGCGACGAAAAGCCAGGCGGTACCGCCCGCGAATAAAAATACGATCGATGCAATGCCGCCCAGAGCCATCGAAGGAACGCTTGTACTGCGGCGCCCGATCTGATCCGATAGCCGGCCGAAGAAGAAAAGCGCGCCCATGTTCCCGATCACGTACGCCGCATAAATCAGCGTCAACGTGAGTTCGGAAAAGCCGAAAGCCTGTCGGTACAGCCGGTAGAGCGGCGTTACCAGCGTGCTGCCCATGAACATCACGCCGATGAGCAGACCGGCGATCCACGCGCTCGGCACGCCTGCGTGAACTCGTGCTCGTCCTCTTGTGCCTTCGTACATCATGACGATAACGCGGCCGGCGCATATAGCGCGGGCCCAATACCCGGATACTTCGGCGCGTTCGCCTTGCGAGCTCAGATTTCGACGACGAAACGTCGTCTTAAATGTACTGGCGGCCTTTTAGCGCGTCGGGAACTTTCAGGCCCATTTTGAGGATCAATGGATCGACCTCGCGGATGAATTCCGCGCGCGCTTGGGCGTTGGACCGCCGCTTCAAGCCCCAATGGATGTAGCGCTTATCCCGGGTGGAGTCGGAGCGGCCGAACATATCGAGCGCCTTCACGTACCAGAAATCCACCGCGCGCTGGGCCTTCTCTTTGGATTCGCCACCTTTGAGCGCCATCTCCGCGGTCTTGCTCTCGCCGTAGCCAATGTGGCCCATCTCTTCCTTGATGACCTTCGGCAGGATCTCTTCGAGCGGCCGGTAGGTCGAGCCGAAGAATTCCTCGAGCTGGTAGCGGCCGACGCGGTCGATCAAGAAGCCGAAAACCGCGAAATCCTCCCAGGTGCGAATGATGCCGCGGAAGGCGTCGAGATAGCGCTGCTGATTCGGCTGGCTCAGCACCGGCGATACGTCGACCCCCATGTCGCCGGCGACGCGGGCGATTTTGCGGAAATGGTCCACTTCCTCCGCGGCGGTCCGGGCCACGACCAGCTGGTCGGTCTTGCTCGGCGCGCTCGGGAGAATGTCCTTCACATACAAGTGCGGGCCGCCGATCTCGCAGTCCGCCTGGATCGTCAGCACGCGACCCAGCAGGTCGCGGTACTCCCCATCCATTTTTTCTAAGTCTTTCAAGCCTATTTTGTCCCTGAACATGATGCCTCCTATATTAAGTTTAGACCTTTTTTTCGGGGCACCAAGGGTGGTCGTTGAAGCGGTCGGGGCGTGACTGTTATGGTCGGAAGACCATGAACTTAAAGCAAAAGTTAAGAAACTGGGCCGGTCCGGCGATAATAGCGATGTTTCTGACATTTCCGCCATTCGCGCGCGCCGACGAGATTCTCGTCTCGGCGGCGGCGAGTCTCACGGACGTGTTAAAAGAGATCGCGGCGGGCTACCAGGCGAAATCCAAGAATACGGTCAAATTCAACTTCGGCCCGTCGAGCGGCCTGGCACGCCAGATCGAAGAAGGGGCGCCGGCGGATATGTTTTTTTCTGCCGATCTGCCGCAAATGGACAACCTCGACAAAAAGGGACTGCTGGAGCCCGGCACGCGGAAAAACCTGCTTTCGAACCAGCTCGTCATTGTCGTGCCGTCCGATTCCAAGCTCGAGCTGTCATCGCCGAAGGATTTACTGAAGCAGGACTTCAAGCGGATCGCGCTCGCCGAGCCTTCGGTTCCGGTGAGCGGCTATACGACCAAATATTTGACTGACGGAGGTCTGTGGGATCAAGTGAAGCCCAAGATCATTCCTGTCCAGGACGTACGGGCGACGCTGACCGCCGTCGAAAGCGGAAACGTCGATGCCGGCTTCGTCTACAAGACCGACGCGGCGATTTCGAAGAAAGTGAAGATCGCCTACGAAGTGCCGATCGACAAGGGGCCGAAGATCACTTACCCGGCGGCGATCGTCAAGGAATCGAAGCACAAAGACGCCGCGCGTGATTTCATGAAATATGTCGCTGGCGCCGCCGCCGGACAGGCGTTCAAAAAATACGGCTTTGTCGTTCTGAATTGACCGGATCATAAATATCCTCATTATTGCCATCCAAAATTTTGATCGTGGCGATCTAAATTTTAGATCGATATTGTTTATCAATTTGATCGCGTAAACGCCCGCAGACGCGGCGTTTGCAGGCTGTCTCCAACCTGCTATGGTCCGGCTGACGATGAACGCCGGCGACCCGCAATTCTTCATGTTCACGCTCGCCCTGGTCGGCGTCGTGATCATCATCGCAGCGCTGCTGTCGGGCTTGATCGACAGAAGCGACGTTCCTCAAGTGGGCGTCTTTCTCGCGCTTGGGGCCGTCCTCGGCCCGGCGGGGCTCCGCCTTCTCGATGTCAGGCTAGATTCGCCGATTCTCTTCGTCGTCGCGACGCTGAGCTTGACGCTGGTCCTTTTCACCGACGCCGTAAGCCTGCCGATGGCGGAGGTACGGCGGCACGAGCGTCTCGCCTTTGTCGTGCTCGGCCCTGGCACGGTGCTCAGCGCCTTGCTGATCGCGCTGGTCGCTTGGTATGTGCTCGACCTCCCGCCTGCAGCGGCGGCGATTCTCGGTGCCGCGCTCGCCTCGACAGACCCGGTCATGTTGCGCAGCCTTGTGCGACGTCCGGGGCTCTCGGATAACGTGCGGCTGGCGCTACGTCTGGAAAGCGGCCTCAACGACATCGTTCTTCTGCCCGTGATTCTTGTTGCGCTGCCGTTTTTGAGGGAGGGCGGCCAACTCGTTCCGATCGATTGGGCTAGGCTCGTGCTCGATTTCCTTTTACTCGGTCCCGGGGCCGGCATCGCCGTGGGACTGCTCGCCCTCGCCGCGCTCGACATGATACGGCGCAAGGTCGGCGTCCGCCGGGATTACGAGTCGCTCTATTCGCTCGGCGTCGCGTTCGCCGCCTACGCCGCCGCGGAATCGGTCCACGGCAGCGGCTTTCTCGCGGCCTTCACGGCCGGACTTACGATCGCGGCGCTCGATCTCGACCTCTGCGACTGCTTTCTCGAATACGGCGAGACCACCGCCGAGATGGCGCTGCTGTTCGCGTTCGTCCTTTTCGGCAGCTCGCTCATTTGGACCGGCTTCACCGTCTTGACCTGGCCCGTGCTGCTGCTTGCGGTCTCGGTCGTGCTCGTCCGGCTGGTCGCATTTTTGGCCGCCCTCTCGACGATGCACCTCCAGCCGAAGGAATGTATGCTGATCGCTTGGTTCGGCCCGCGCGGCTTGAGCTCCCTGCTGCTCATCCTGGTTCCGGTCTTCGCCGGCGCGCGCGGAAGCGACTATCTTTTTCATGTCGCGTGTTTCGTCGTGCTGTTCTCGGTCGTGCTGCACGGCGGTTCGCTGATGTTTCTCGGACGCCGCCGTCGGCCGAGCAAATTGCGCGGCGCCCCGCCGGCCACGGTCGATGCCGTGTCTATCGATCATCCTGCGCAAGAGACGCCAGCCGGGCCAGCGGACGACCGCATAACGATCGACGAGCTTGGGCGGCTGCGCCAAAGCGGCGATCCGGTAGTCATTCTGGATGTCCGTTCGGAGCACAGCCTGCTGGACGACAGGCGCGGAGCGGGAGGAGCGATCCGAATCCCCGCCGAGCACGTCGTGCGCCGAGTGGCGGAGCTCGCCATCCCGAAGAACACATCGCTGATTCTTTTCTGCGCCTGACCCGACGAAGCGACGAGCGCCCGTGCGGCGCAGCAGCTGCGAAAGGCGGGATGGACTCGGGCGCGCGCGCTCGTCGGCGGCTGGCGCGCCTGGCTCGACGCAGGCTTACCGGTCGAAGAAAAAGAAGCGGTTTGAAACCCCGAATTTTTGTTACCGGCGCATCATTCTTCAGACACGCATCCTGCCGATAACCCATTTATCCGGTAAATCCCGCAGACGGGAAAAATTTACCGGGTCCGGCAGCGGCGATTCGAAAAACCCTTGCAATTCCAGCTTGGCACCTTGCTTGCTCTACGAAGAGCCAGGGGTGAATTTATGAAATACACGCCGTATATTCTCGCCTTTTTGCTCGCGCTTCCGGCTGCCGCGACCGCTGATGACCGCACCGAAAAGCCGCCCCAGCCCTCAAGGCTGCGTCCTGAGCTCGCGCTGCGGCCGTATACATTCGACGATTATATTGCGGACCTCAAGCAGTCCGCGCGCAAAGACCAACCGAAGCCTGTCAACCCGGTGACCGAGGAGCAGGAGAAAGTCGCGGCGAATAAGCATCGCGGCTACAAACCGATCAATCCGTTGGTGGTGGAGTGGTGAAAAAAAGAAACGGGCGGAAATCGCGCCGCAACCGATTGCCGACCACAAAAACGCATCCTGAGCTCGTGAACAAAGGCAGCGATCACGTCGGGAACACGATCAACGACATTCTCAAGCTCGAGTCGCACGACCGGACGTTGAGCGAGAAGATCGCCGACCGGATCGCGAGTTTCACCGGCAGCATGACCTTCGTTTGGATTCACGTCGCATGGTTCGCCGCCTGGCTTGTGGTAAACATAGGCTGGCTCGGCTTCAAGCCGTTCGATCCTTATCCGTTTACGTTTCTGACGATGGTGGTATCGCTCGAGGCGATTTTCCTCTCGACCTTCATCCTGATGTCGGAGAATCGCCAAGCACGCCTCGCGGACCGGCGCGCGCGCGTCAATCTCCAGGTGGACATGATCGCCGAGCGCGAGGTGACTAAAATGATGGAGCTCATCGTCTCGATCCACGATCACCTCGGTATTCCCCGGCCGCAGGACCAAGAGCTGAGTCAGATGCAGAAGCCCACGAACATCGACCATCTAACCGAAGCGGCCAAAACAGCGGAAGAGGTGGACGGAAGCTGAGGCATATTTAACGCCGCGCCACATAGTTCAGTTGACTTCGTTTTCGTCCGTTACCTATCTGCGGCCGCCGTCCCCGCCGCCTCTATCTCCAGCGCCGCCGCCTCTGTCACCACCGCCGCCACCACCGCCTCTATCGCCACCTCTACCACCACGATCGGCTCCGCCACGCGCTGCGCCGCGGTCGCCGCCGCGTGTTCCGCCCTCCCTTCGGCCAGCGGCACCGTCTGTGGCGTCGTTGCGCGCCTGATTGTGCGACGGGTGCATGTCGCGTACCCGCGCGTGATCGGTGTGCGGCTGGTGGTCCATATCGATGCGCACCCGGTCGCGGTCCCGGAGCACGAACCGCGAGGGCGCGCGGTCGCCATGTCTCCAGTCGTTGCCGTCGCGCCACCAGTATTGGTGCGACCGCGGGTAGTAGTAGACCTCATAGTCTGGATAGTAATAATACGCGTCGTAGCCGGCGTACCCGGGATAATCCGCTTCCACGGCGCAGCTCGAAGCGAACGCTAAAAGCGCCACCGCGATAACAGCCAGCGCGGTTTCTGTAATCTTCATAAAAAACTCCTTACTTTAGGATTGCACGCGAATCGCCACCTGCCTAGACCATTGACAATTTCCCCTCGCCGGACGTAGCTTGCGGCGGGAGGAACATTTATGCCGAGGCTTCTCATCGTGATCACTGCAATCTTTCTTCTGCTTTTTGACGGCGTTGGATTCGCGCAAGAGAAATCGAAGGACGCCAGGTTGAAAAATGCCGCCTCGTGCAACGAGTTCGCTCCGGCGGCAAAGCAGGTGATGGGAAAAAACGTCGGTATCGAGCAATGCTATATCGTCTCCGACGAGACGGTCTTCAACATCAAAGGCCAGCGCTTCCGCCGCGTGGAAGTTCGCCTCACCGGCACGGTCGAAGGCTGGGCCTCGAAGGAAAAAGGCCAGCGCGCGATCTATTTCACCGACGGACCGGACTTCGTCTTCGTGCAGTCGGGCTTGAAGGGGCCGCGCGCGCACGGCGTCGGCCGCTATGAAGCGGGGACCGGTCATGGCATGACGATCATGTATCCGGAGAACGCACGCGATTGGAACGGCAAGCTCTTTGTCGGCGCGCACGGCGCGGGGTCGTACGGTGATGTCGGCGCGCTGCTGCCGCGCGACCCGCACGCGAAATACAACCGGCTCGCGAACGTCAACCGCTACACGACGCTGATGATTGACAAGGGCTTCGCGGTCGCGCACACGATGCGCTCCTCCGATCGCAGCAACGGCGACATCACCGTCACGCTCGACGACGGCAGCACCATGGCAAAGAACAACGTGAGCGCGCATGCGGGGTTGATCGCGTCGTGGACGCAGCTCGCGCAAAATATGATTGTGAAGAATTTAGGATCGAAGCCGAAGCACAGTTACTTCTACGGCCATTCGGCCGGCGGGTTTCTCGGTCGCCTCATCAACTATATGCCGGGCGCGAACCGCGGCGACGACGGCAAGCGTCTATTCGACGGCTTTCTCTTGGACGACGCGGGCGGTGGCATGTGGCTGCCGAAGCTCGTCGTTGACGGCAAGGATACGCTGTTCACGACCGACGAAGACAGAAAGGCGTTCGCGAAGCAGATCGACGTGAGCCATATGCTTTATCTCGGCGAGACCGGCGATTACATCCCGAATAAGCGCCTGAACGCGACCATGCTGCGTGACAAAGGACTCGGCGGCGAGCACCGCATGTACGAAATTCTTGGCGTCAGCCATTTCGACGCCGGTCAGGTCGACCGTGCCGATCTCGTGCCCCAGAATGTCGATCTGTCAGGATTGTACGATTCGTTTATCGACCGACTCGACGCCTGGGTTGACAAGGGCATCGCGCCTACGGCGACCAAGAGCGATTTGAAAGAATTGGGCGGCGGCGCCATCGCGCTGCCGGAAGTCGCGTGCCCGCTCGGCGTGTATCATGTCTTCCCGCTCGGCATTAATCCGGGAAGACGGGGAGGGCAGGAGACGTCGCTCGCGCGCTTCGACGGCATCAATCAGGAGCCGCTCGATGCTCGCGGCGAGTTCGTCGACATGAACGGCAACGGCAGGCGCGACAAGCGCGAGAACCTGACGCAGGCATGGCAGCGCATCGGCCTGTTGAAAAAGGGCGAGGCGTTCAACCGCAACGTCTATGTGAGCTGCGTCAAGGCGGCGGCGGGGAAGCTCGTCAAGGAAGGTTTGCTGCCGCAGAGAGTCGCGGACGATTACGCCGAGCAGGCGGCGAAGACGCCGCTGCCGGATTTGCGCGCGAACTGAGAATTACTCCGCGCCGAACAGCGCGACAAGATTATTTTCCGGATCGCGCAGCAGCATCTGCCGCCTGCCCGGGTCGAGCCAATCGGGCTCCCACCCGACGGCGCCGTCGAGGTCTTTTAATCGCTGTGCGGTGTCGCCGTGCGCGGCGAGACCGTAGCCGTACAATCCGATGTCGCCGCCGCGGTTGAGCAGCACGAGTTGCATGACGCCGTCGGTCAGGACGACTCCGCGCGCACAATCTTTCGCCGCGAGGCCGAAGACCGCGGTGTAAAATTCCGCCAACCGCGATGGATTCTCCGTGCGGATGACGAGGCGGCGCACTTCGTTCATCGCACTATCATTGATCGGCTTCTCCAGCCGCTCCGCCGGGATCGTGTCGTAGCCGCGCGCGGAGAGATCGATCGGGTTGCCCTCCGGGTCGTGCACGCGCCAGTCGGTGAACGATCGGCCGTCCGGCCGCGCGTCGACTTTGGAAGCGCCGGCGCGCTCCAGCACCGGCCGCAGTGCATCCACGTCGTCGACGAGAAAGCCAAAATGGTTTAATCCCATCGGCCCATTCGCCGTCGGCGGATTGAGCGCGAGAAAAAGATAGCCGTCCCATAGATCGACCGCCTTGCGGTTGCTGAGCACCTCGCGCAGGCCGAACGCGCGCTTGTAGAAGTCCGCGAGCGCGCGCGGGTTCGCCGAGCGCACGGCGATGTGAACGAGTTTGGCCGCTTTCACGTCTCCTCCTTATTATAATGCGCCCGCAAGCGCGCGATCTAAGCTGCCGGCGCGATCGTAGCCGCGCAGCAGCCGGTCGTCGATAACCTCTTCGGTTTTCACCGCGGCTATTTTTGCACTGGACTGCGCGAGAATACGCTTGATGTTGTTGAGCCCCGCGAGCGATGGAAACGGCTTGCGCCGCAGATTGCCGCTCAAGACCTGATAACCTTCTTCCAGCGCCGGCGGATTCGATTCCCTCAGATACGATCCGAGCAGTCTCACGACCGCCGGCTTGTTCTCTGGCGCGTTGATGAAGCTCTGGCATTCCAGCAGCGCCTTCAGCAGGCTCTCGACCATCGGTTGGTTCTCGCGCAAAAATCGCGCCGATACAACCACGCCGGCGCCGAGAAACGGCAGCTTCGCGCGCGCGAGATCGACGATCACGCTGAAGCCTTTCGCCTGGAGCGCGCGGCTGTAGTTGCCCTGGAGGATCGCCGCATCGACCGCCCCCTGCTCGAGGGCGTTGAAGCGGCTCGTCTGGTTCGCCATCGCGATCACCTGGATGCGGTCGCGCCTCTCGTCGAGGCCGAGGTATTCGAAGGCGAGCTTGGCGGCCATCCACGGGGTTCCGCCGAGCGAGCCGACGCCGAATTTCTTGCCCTTCAGCGCTTCGACGTTTTTGATCTCCGGCCGCGCGACGATGTCGTAGTTGAGCTCGGCGTCGTAGGAGGCGACGAGCTTCAGCGCCACGCCCTCGGCGGCCGCGTTGATCACCGCCGAGCCGCCGATGTAGCCGAAATGGATGTTGCCGGCGGCGAGACCGGCGGTCGCCGTCGCGCTGCTGCGCACGAGCACGACCTCAGCGTCGAGGCCGTTTTTGCGATACAATCCGTGAACCCGCGCGATTTCTAAAAACGCCGAGTTGGGATTGATCGAGCTGTAGGCGACGACGATGCTCGATGCGGCGTAGCATGTGGACGCCGCGGCAAAACACAACGCGACGGCGATGTAAAACGCGCGCGCCACACTCATCCTCCGGCCGGCAGAGCGAAGATCTCGCGATAGAGGTCGATCGACTGCGACAGGTTCTCGTCCTCGACGTCCTGGCCGACGCGCGCGAAGCCGCGGAAAAGCCGCGGCGGGTCGGGCTCGACGTCGACGCGCGACGGGATGCGGTTCATCTCCCGCAACTTGGTCTGCGAAGCTTTGGAGAAAAGAAAATCGATGAACAGTTTTGCCGCCGCCGGATGCGCCGGCTTTCCCGCCATGCTGACACTGTCGAAAATGAAGACGACGGGTTCGAGCGCGACCCAATCGATCGGCGCGGCCTTGCTCGTGTAGCCTTGCACGTGCGGGCCGTAGGCGATGGTCAGCGGGAACTCTCCCGCCATCACGAGCTGGATGCGCCCGCGGCTGCCGCGCTGGAAGACCTGATCCTGCGCGGCGAGCTTGCGGAAATACACCAGGGCCTTCTCGCGCCCCCAATATTTGATTAGACCGTCGAACCACGCGAAGTTCTCCGTGTCGTTGGAAATCTTCTTTCCCTTCCAGCGCGGCTGGAGCAGGTCGTCATAGGTCTTGGGCGCCTCGGCCGGCTTCACCATCCGCGTGTTGTACGCGAGCACGATCGTGTTCACGTACATCGCGCTCCAGTAGCCGTCCTTGTCTTTCAAGTCGTTGGCGACGAATTTGTATTCCGGAGATGGATACGCCGCGATGATGCCGCGGCGCCGAAACGCCGGGATCACGCCGCGGCTGGAAATGCCCTGGACGACGTCGAAGCGATAGGTCTTCGCCGCGTACTCGCTGACGATGCGATTGGCGATCGCGCCGGCGCCGGAGCGAAAGATCTCAATGTGAATGGGCGGATACTGTTTTTCGAACGCGGCGGCGAATTCCTTCGCCTCGGGCACGGAAAGCGTCGTGTACCAGGAGAGCGCGCCTTCCTTTTTCGCCTGAGCGGCGAGGTCGGAACTCTGCGCCTGCGCAGAATTGAATCCGGTCAGCAATGCGAGCACCGCGAGCGAAAGAATTCCTACCGACCTCACGACGAAAGCCTAGTCGAATTTTCATTCGAGCGTCAAGCGCATTGACTTTGGTGAGGCAAAGCGGGAAAACCTCACGAGGAATAAACATGGCCGACAATGCTCTCGTCATCAAAGGCGGCAGGTTGATCGATGGCACGGGACGCGCGCCGGTCGACGACGCCGTCATCGTTATTCGCAACGGAAGGTTTCATTCGATCGGCAGCGGCTCCGCCGCTCCCGCCGGCGCCGAAGTCATCGACGCCAAAGGAAAGACGATCCTGCCGGGCTTCATCGACGGCCACGGCCATCTCGAAGACTTCCACGGCGAGTTATATCTCCATCTCGGCATTACGACGTGCGCCTCGATCGAGCTGTACCAGGACGGCCCGTGGACGCGCGCGCAGAAAGAGGGCACCGCGCTGGGCAAGATCCGCGGCCCGCGCATCTGGATGACCGGCCGCGCGATCGGCGGCGTCGGCACCGGCCACGACGCGTTCGGCTCGCGAACGTTCCGCGACAACATCATCGTAACGAACGCCGACGAGGTCCGCCGCGCGATCCAGCGCAAGAAAGAATTCGGCTGCGAGATTCTAAAGGTCAACGAGTTTCTGTCGATGGATCTCTTGAAGGTCGCGTGCGACGAGGCGCACCGACTCGGCATGCCGGTGGCCGCGCATAGCTGGGACGCCGTCGGCTCGTCGAAGGCCGGCGTCGACGCGATCGAGCACATCTGGTCGGTCGGCTACAGCTCGATTCCCTACGCGCCCGCGCGGCGCAAGCTCGCCGAGGACCGCCTCGGCGGCGTGATCGATCAAGAGCTCGCCGGCGCCTATTACCAGACGGAAAACTACGACGAAGTGATCGGCGCGATGGTCGACAATCAAGTCGCGTTCACACCGACGATCGCGAAATGGCTGCGGCCGTTCTCGCCCAGCGCCGAGCGCTTTCGCGCGCGCGAGAACGAAATCTTAAATAACCGCGACGCCGATCTTCCCGCCGCCGTGCGGACGGTAACCGACAATGCCTATGAAAAATTGCTTAAGCGCTACACGCCCGAGCAGCGCGATCAGGCGAAACGCGGCTACGACAAAGCGAATGAATACATCCTCCGCTTCGTTGCTGCCGGCGGCATTCTGAAGGAAGGCTCCGACCCGCCGCGCGGCATGGCGGCATTACTAATGCATCAGGCGCTCGCGATGGACGTGGAAGCGGGCGTGCCGCCGATAACGGCGATACAGGCGGCGACGCTGAACGTTGCGAAAACATTCAAGAGGGACAAAGATTACGGCAGCGTCGAGGCGGGGAAGGTGGCCGACCTGATCGCCGTGGAAGGCGACCCGCTGAAGGACATCTGGGCGACGCAAAACGTGAAGCTGGTCGTGATCGACGGCAAGGTCGTCGACCACGCGTTCCACAAGTACAAGAACCCGATTCCGTCGTTCTACTCGTATCAGAGTCTGCCGCTCGATTTGGAAATCTCGCCGCTCTTTCTAATCGAGGGCAGCGGCCCGACGACGCTCCGCGTGTGCGGCGAGGGCGGCATGTGGCCGTTTCACCGCGTCATGCTTAACGGGACGCCGGTGCCGACAAGCTTCGTCTCGAAAAACGAGCTCAAGGCGACGATCCCGCCGGAGGCGATCCCCGCGGCAGGAACCTACATCGTCACGCTCCAGTGCGAGGGCGAGCCGTTCCCGACGTCGCATCGCGCGCATCTGACGGTGGGGTTTAGGGGATAATACCGGGTGGCGAACACCTCACGCCCTAAATCGGCTTCGCGATAACGAGCGTCTGATCCTCAACGTGTTGGACTCGCTCGATTTCGAAGCCGGCATCAAGGAGCAAGCCGGAATATTCATTTAGCGTTCGTGCGCGTCCGCCCGGCAGATTGAGAATCTGCAAGTCATACAGCGTATTCCAACTGGCGTTTTCGTCATCAATGACGTATTCAATGATCACAAAGCGACCGTCTATGTTCGAGCCGATCGCTGTGCGTACATTCCTCAAAATTTTCGAGCAGTTATCGTCGCCCCAATTCCACAACGAGTTCTTGACCAAGTAGAGATCATAGTTTTCGGGAACCGACTCTATAAAAGTTCCAACGACGATTTCGGCTCGATCAGTTAGGCCGGCCTTTTGGACGTATTCAGTCGCCGCATCGCGCAAATCGGCGATCTCGTAAATCGCTCCCCGCAAATGAGGCTGGGCAGCTAAGATCGCAACAATCAGAGTCCCAACCCCGCCGGCCAAATCAATTACTGCTTTGTAGTTTTCAAAAGGAAATTCCCGCGCGAGTGCTTTCGACACATGCTGCGAGTTGCTGATCATGGCATCGCTAAAGGCCTGCGTGGCGGCAGGATCTTCGCCTAGATGCTCGTATAAAGTTTTACCGAACGCATGTTCAACGCCGCTTCGTCCATCTGTCAGACAGTCCGCAAAATGCATCCAGCTCTGCAAGCAAGATGGATGGTTCCACATCTTCGCCATGCCGGACCAGCTATTTGGATGATCGCTGCGCAGCAATCTCGACGCTTCGGAATGATGAAATACACGGCCTTCAACTTCGGTGAAAATGCCGTTGGCAGCCAAGGCGCGCATCACGCGGTATACGGCGCTGGCGTCCAAATTTTTCGCGCGAGCGATCTCGTCCGCGCTGAGGGGCTTGTTGCCGACAATATCGGGGATGCCATGACGCGTCGCCGCGGTAATAGCATGGCTGAGCCACGCTTGACAGAAAATGTCGTTAAGTTTGTATCGCGCCGCGACTTCTGATTCGGCCTCGCTCACGATGCGCCCTGCATCCAGTGTCATCATTGTCTTGCTCACGGTCGTTCCTCCTTTTTCTATCAGGTGATTGAAAAATTAACCCGTGCTGATATAATTGTCAAATGGCAACGCAAAAAACTCGGAACGCCATATTGGATGTCGCCGAGCATCACTTTGCGCGGTACGGCTACGAAGCGACTTCCCTGCGCGCCATCATGAAAGATGCCGGGGTGAACATCGCGGCCATCAACTATCATTTCGGCACTAAAGAAGAGCTGTACAATGCCGTGACTCAGCGGTTCGCACAGCCGGTGGTTGCACTTCAGCTGCAACGACTCAACGTCGCAATGAAAAATCCCAATGTCACCCTAGCTGACGTGCTCCGTTCTTTTTACGGACCGCCTATTGAGATGGTGCACAGGATGGGAAAGCGCGGCGAGACGTTATCGCTCTTTCTCGGACGCGGGCAAACTGAACCCGATCCGGTTTACTCGATGATCGATAAACATTACTCCGCTTGCCGAAATGAATTCATCCAGGCATTTCGCAAGCTGGCGCCGGACATGACGAAGGCCGAGTATCACTGGCGCTTTGAATTCATGCTCAGTTTGATCGTGACGTTTCTTACGCGGCAGAAATACATTCGCGCACGATACACCACCGCTAGGGCTTGGCAGTCGGAAGAAGTTTTGCTGCAATTGATTACCTTCGCGGAAGCAGGCATCAGGGCGGTCCGGTCTTGTGCGCGGTCTTGAGCTGGGAAGCGTGCAATGCGGCGGCGAGCCGTTCCCGATGTCCCATCGCGCCCATCTGGCGGTGGGGTGTAGCGGGTTAAAACGGGGTTGCTTCAAGAGAATTTTCTTGACGAGATAACTGCCTTTATGGGATGAGTTGCCGGTCCAATGCCATCGGTCAACTCAACATGGATCGTCACGCTGCACTGCTACAAGTGCGGATCGCTCTTCACTTTAAAGGGGATTCCCGCAATGGCGATCGCCGCGGCGAGCGATGCAAGTCAATGCCCCAAGTGCGGCTCTAAGAATCTCCCCAGAGTGCCCGCCCGGAAAGCGCACCGGGTTGTGAACCTTTTAAAACACGGCCGTAAGGCTTGATCCGGTTGCATTGCTCACGTTTCGGCGCTCGCCTTGACTCTCCAAGGCGATTCTTCTAATTTATTTCTTTCGAATTGAGGAGTCGGCTAATTGGTAAGCCACCTGACTCTGGATCAGGCGATTGTAGGTTCGAGTCCTACCTCCTCAGCCATGGACCCATCGTCTAGCGGTTAGGACACCGGCCTCTCACGTCGGTAACACGGGTTCGATTCCCGTTGGGTCCACCAAGTTTTCGCAACATTCCAAATAGTCTAAGAACCGATTGCTCTAATTCAGCTCTAGATCCGCCCAGACGCCGACGTGGTCGGACGGCCATAGTAGAGGATTATTGGCTGCCGGCTTGTCGAAGCAAAGGCCCGATGCCTTTACGCCGATACCTTCGTTCAGCCAGATGTAATCGATGCAGCGGTCGAAGCGCGGCCATTCCGAATGGGTGGGCTTGGCGCCGGGCTCCTGCAAGGGCGTGAACGCCGTCGGCTCGCTCTGCGTCGGGCGAAAGGCCGACCGCATCAGGCGGATCGATGGCGCGTCGGGCAGCGCGTTGAAGTCGCCGCAGACGATGGAAAAATCGGCGTCGGTCCGCGTTTTGGTCCAGGCGATAAGCTGTTCGGCTTGAAATTCGCGCGCGGACTCGTCCACGCGCGCTGCGATCAGATGAGTGACGTAGATATCGAGGAGCCGCCCGCCGATCTCGAAGCGGGCGACGAGCGCGACACAATCGTGCGAGCGGTAATCCAAACTGTCGACCTCGATAATCGAATGGCGGGTCAGCAGACCTTCCGCCTGCTCTCTGCCGTCTTCGCCAGCTTTCGGTTGCTGCACGAGGCTGAATCGCTGTCCATTGAGCTCGGCGAGCGCGCGCCTGAGCCAGCGGCCGGTTTGGCTAGGTACATGGATCTCATTCAGCGCGAAGAAATCGGGTTTGACTTCGGCCGTCTGAGCGACGATCAGGTCGCGGCGCAAATCCCAGCATTTATGGTCTTGCTCCAGGTTGAGCGTCGCGACGCGAAAGGACGTGGACATGACAACTATCCGGAAATCTTTCCCAGCGCAGCTCGTAGGCGATTGAGCGACCGCTCTTTTCCGAGGACGGCGAGCACCTCGTAGATGCCGGGGCTCACCGTCGTGCCGGTGAGCGCGACGCGCACCGGCTGGGCGAGCTTGCCGAGCTGTAGATTGTGGCGCTGCAAAACCTCGTTGAATGCCGCTTCAATGTTTTTCTCGTCAAAATCGATCGCTTCCAGCTTCTGAATCAGCTCTTCGAGCGGCGGTCGAACCTCGGGCGTCAGGAATTTCTTCGTCGCCTTGTCATCGTATTTAATGTCGTCCGAAAGATAAAAATGCGCCAGCTCTACGAGCTCGACGAGCGTCTTGGCGCGCTCCTGAAGCGTCGCCGCCATTCGCTCGCGCCATTTTTTGTCCGGCGGCACGACATATCCTTTGGCTTCGATATACGGCGCCACGTCGTCGGCGAGCTGCGACAGCGGCCGGCTCTTCAAATAATGCGAGTTCAGCCAGAGAAGCTTTTCCGGATTGAAAATGCCGGCCGACTTGCCGACATTTTCAAGCGAGAACTTCTCGGTCAGCTCTGCGCGCGAGAATACCTCCTGGTCGCCATGCGACCAGCCGAGCCGGACGAGGTAGTTGCTGAGCGCCTCGGGGAAATAGCCCATGTCGCGATAAGCCGTCACCGACGTCGCGCCGTGGCGCTTGCTGAGGCGCGCCTTGTCGAGGCCGAGAATCAGCGGCACGTGCGCGAAGGCCGGCGGAGTGCGGCCGAGCGCTTGATATAAAAGGATCTGCCGCGGTGTGTTCGCCAGATGATCGTCGCCGCGGATGACGTGGGTGATGCCCATGTCGACGTCGTCGACGACGACGCAGAAATTATACGTCGGGGTGCCGTCCGAGCGTGCGATGATAAGATCGTCGAGCTCGCGGTTCTCGAAAGTCACGCGTCCTTTCACGAGATCGTCGACGACCGTGGCGCCTTCGCGCGGGCCGCGGAAGCGGATTGTATACGGCTTATCTTGCGGCAGCGCCGGGACGACACCTTCCGGCGGACGGCATGCGCCGTCGTACATCGGCTTTCTTTTTTCTTTAAGCGCGGCTTGGCGCTTTTTCTCGAGCTCCTCGGCCGTGCAGGTGCACGGGTAGGCTCTACCGGCAGCCAAAAGCTCGCGGACTTTTTCCTTATAGAGATCGAAGCGCTGGGTCTGGAAAAACGGACCTTCGTCCCACGCGAGATCGAGCCATTTAAGCGAATCGGTGATCGCCTCGATCGCTTCGGGCGTCGAGCGCTCGCGGTCGGTGTCCTCGATGCGAAGGATGAAGCTGCCGGCATTGTGGCGAGCGAAAAGCAGGTTAAAGAGTGCGGTGCGGGCGCCGCCGATGTGGAGGTAGCCGGTCGGACTCGGAGCGAAGCGGGTGCGTACGGTGGCCATCCAGTTAAGCTAACACGGAATCGCGCGGCTGAAAAACGTCCGCGGATTCGGAATGCCTGCGCCTTTATGCTAGGATAAAAAGCTAATTCACGAACAGAGTAGGTTCTCGTTCCATGTCGATCGCGACCAACGAAGTCGATTCCGCGCCGTCGCATTTTATCCGCAACATCGTGGTGGAAGACCGCGAGCGGAATAAAAACGGCGGACGCGTGCACACGCGCTTTCCGCCGGAGCCGAACGGTTATCTGCATATCGGCCACGCCAAGTCGATCTGTCTCAACTTCGGCATCGCCGCCGAGTTCGGCGGGCTTACCAACCTGCGCTTCGACGACACGAACCCCAGCAAGGAAGAGGTCGAATACGTCGACTCGATACGCTCCGACGTGCGCTGGCTGGGGTTCGACTGGGGCGACCGCGAGTTCTACGCATCGGATTATTTCGACCGACTGTACGAATTCGCTGAGAAGCTTATCGACAAAGGCAAGGCTTACGTCGATGACCTTAGCGCCGACCAGATCCGCGAATACCGCGGCACGCTCACCGAGCCGGGGCGAAACAGCCCGTTTCGCGACCGCTCGGTCGCGGAGAATCTCGATCTATTCCACCGCATGCGCGCCGGCGAATTTCCCGACGGCTCGCACACGCTGCGCGCGAAGATCGACATGGCGTCGGCCAACCTCAACATGCGCGACCCGGTCATGTATCGCATCCTGCGCACGGCCCATCACCGCACCGGCGATAAGTGGTGCATCTATCCGACCTACGATTTCGCCCACGGGCAGTCGGATTCGATCGAAGGCATCACGCATTCGCTCTGCACGCTCGAGTTCGAGGACCACCGGCCGCTCTATGACTGGTTCATCGAACAACTGGAGATTCATCATCCGCAGCAGATCGAGTTCGCGCGGCTGAACCTGACGCATACGGTCTTGAGCAAGCGCAAGCTGCTTCAGCTCGTGCAGCACAAGCACGTCGCAGGCTGGGACGATCCGCGCATGCCGACGCTCGCCGGCATCCGCCGCCGCGGCTACCCGCCCGAGGCGATCCGCGCTTTCTGCGAGCGCATCGGAGTCGCGAAGCGCAACAGCACCGTCGATATCGCGATGCTGGAGCACGCGGTGCGCGAGGACTTGAACCGCCGCGCGCCGCGCGTCATGGCAGTGCTGCGCCCGCTGAAAGTCGTGCTGACAAATTATCCCGAGGATCGCGTGGAACAGCTCGACGCCGTGAATAATCCCGAGGATCCGTCGATGGGCACGCGCAACGTGCCGTTCTCGCGCGTGCTCTACATCGAGCGCGACGATTTCCGCGAGGAGCCGCCGAAGGGATTCTTTCGGTTGTCGCCGGGAAAAGAAGTGCGGCTGCGTTACGCGTACATCATCAAGTGCGAAGAGGTCGTGAAAGACCCCAACACCGGCGAAGTCGTCGAGCTCCGCTGCACGTACGATCCGCAGACGAAGAGCGGCTCGGCGCAGAGCGGGCGGAAAGTAAAGGCGACGCTCCACTGGGTTTCTGCGGCGCACGCGCTCGAAGCCGAGGCACGCCTCTACGATCATCTCTTTGCTGCGGAAAGTCCCGAAGACATTGCGGAAGGGGAGGACTGGACGAAAAATATTAATCCGAATTCGCTCGAGACGCTTTCATCCTGCCGCGTCGAGCGACTGCTCGCCGACGCCGCGCCCGGCACGCGCTATCAGTTCGAGCGCATGGGGTATTTTACCGTTGATCGCGATTCGTCGGATAAGATGCTCGTTTTCAACCGCACCGTCACGCTGAGGGACCCGTGGGCGAAGATCGAAAAAGGGCAGAAGAAATAAAGCTAGAAGCGATAGCCTGCCGAGACCGTCAGAAAATTATTGAAAGTTTTATATTTGTCTTTTCCCGGCGCGCCGGCGAACGGGAGGCCCGGCGGCACAGCTCCTTCGAGCTCTTTATTTTTAACGTTGCGCGTTTTGTAGAAGATCGCCTGATAGCCAAAACCGAGCGAAAAGTGCTCCCAGTCGTAGCCGACGCCGCCGTTGAGCGTGAGAACATCGCCGCCGGGGATCGACGGGTTGAGCGTCTTGTCCGGTATCGGGCCCTGCTCGAGTCCGATGCCGCCGCGCAGCTCCCAATGTTTGTCTAAGCGGTAGTAGCTTCCCATCCTGACCGTGTTCGTATCGTTCCACTTCCGCGGCAGTCTGAGCGATGGAATGCCGAAGGGCGGGTTGGGGAAATTGACGCTCAGGTCCCGGAAGCGACTCCAGTTCTGGCGCTCGTAGACAATCTCTGCGCCCCAGTCCGGCGTGATCTTATAGAACAATCCGACGTTGATGATCGCCGGCAGCGGAATCGGGCGCACGTCGCCGATCGTATGCGCCGGACCGAAATCGCCCTTGAGCTTGGCGCGCGCGCGGTCGAAGTGAAGGTCGGCCGTGGCGCGATAGCTGAAGCCGATCTTTAGCCGATCGGTCGGCTTCACGAGCAGGCCGATATTGTAGCTGTAGGTGTCGTCGTCATCATGGAGGCGGATGCGCTCTTCCGCGGCGACGAGCGCGCGATTTGTGCAGCCGAGTACCGGATCGAAACATAGCGTGCGCGAGAACAGCCCTGTGGCATGGATATAGCTCGCACCCGCGCCGACCGAAAAGTACTGCGACGGGCTCCAGGCCAACGCCGGCGTCAAATAATAGGTCTTGAGCTCGGCGTCGCGCGCTGCGAAGCGCGTAAACCCCGCGTGATACGAAGTCGCAAGGCCGAACGGCGAATAGACGCCGAGGCCGAGATGCAGGTCCGTGCCGGGAACGTGGTAGTTGCCGAAGAAGCTGCCTGCGAAATTATCGCGCCCGCCGTTGACATCTTTGTGCCCGCTGTTCTCCACGCTGCTGACAACATTGATGTATGTACCGGAGAGCAGCAGCCGGTTGCCGTCGATCTCGCTCAGCGCGGAGGGGTTGTAATAAACCGCCGATGGGTCGTCGACCCCGGCGGTGAGGGCATTGGACATGCCGACGCCGCGGGCCGTCTGATGTGGAATGTAGTAGCCGCCGGCGAAGACGGGCGAGGCATATAAGAGCACACCCACGCACAGCCAGACACTTCCGTACCACTTCCGTACCCCCATCCGCCCTCCAAATAGGTGTTTGACAGTATCAGCCAACTGCTGTATAGCAGGGCAAAATATTGCCAAATATTGCCATATAGGAGGGTCGGATGCAAGAAAAACTACTTACGACCCAGCAGGTGGCGCGCTATCTCGGCGTCGACAAATTCACGATTTACCGGCTCGTGACGCAGAAGAAGATCCTCGCCTTCCGCGTCGGCAGCCAATGGCGGTTCCGAAAAGCGCTGGTCGACGCGTGGCTCATGCGCAACTCCAACGTCCACGCGCGCGTGGAGAAAAAAGCCGACTAGCCAATTTGCCACAATGAGCAAGAGCTTACAGAGACCGTCCCTGCCGAACGCGACCGAACCGCGGCCGCCGATTGCGGCCGAACGCCTGCCGGTCCTGAGCGAGCTAGTCACCTACGAGAACCGGCGCGGCCGGCGCATCGTCGGCTTTCACGACTACGCCCAATCGACGCCGCTCGACCGCCCGTGGATGATCGTCCTGCCGGGCTACGGCGAAACGAAAACCGACGTCCTCGCGCCGTCGTTCTATCTCGCGAAAAACGGCTTCCATACGCTGCGCTTCGATTATTCCGATCACGTCGGCGAGAGCGACGGCGAAATACTGACGACGACGCTGCCGAAGCTCAAAGACGACATCCTCTCCGCCATCGATTTTCTCGAGCGACGCTACGACGCCCGTCCGATCGGCGCCTTCGCCAGCAGCCTCGCGTGCCGCGCGCTGCTGCGCGCCGCGCGCGAAGACGAGCGCATCGCGCTGCTTATAAACTTGGTGAGCATCGTCGACGTCCGTAAAACGCTCTTCGCCATCTACAAGGAAGATCATCTCGGGCGCACGTTGAAGGGCCTGCCCAACGGCGTCATGGACGTGGTGGGCTTTCAGGTCGACGCCGATAATTTCCTGCGGGCCGCCATCGATGAGCATTACGCCGACCTCGCGACCACGCTCGAGGACGCGCGCAACATCAAAGCGCCGGGAATCTTCTTCGCGGCCGAACACGACGCCTGGGTCGATCTCGACGACGTCGAGGAGGTCGTCTCCGCGCTGCCGACGCGGCGCAAGGATCTGCGCGTGCTCCAGGACGGCATGCACCGGCTGTACGAAAATCCGGCGGTCGCGAAGGCGGCGCTCAAGGGCGCCGTTGAATGCGCGCTCCGCTATCTGCCGACGGCAAAGCCGCAGGCGCGGATGGGCGATCCCGACTTGAAAGAGATCGGCTATCGCATCCGCAAGGAGAAAGAGCGCTACCGTCTGCTCCACGGCCTCAAAAAGGACGACGAGCGCGAGTTCTGGAAGAGCTATCTCGAAAAATATTCGTTCATTATCAACGTCCACGACTACTGGAACCTGCTCGACTTCATTTATCGTGTCCTGGGGAATCCGAAACCCGGTTACAGAGTGCTCGACGCCGGATGCGGCATCGGCAATTACGGCACGTTCCTGCTGATGAAGACGATTTACGGCCGGCGGCGGTCGCTGATGCGCACCGCGGCTTCGTACGAGTACGTCGGCGTCGATTTCGTATCCGAGGCCATCGCCCAGGCGCAGCGGACGCACGACGGCTTCAGCAGGGAATTCGCCAACGGGGGCCCGCCCGCCCATTACGACTATTTGGTCGCCGACCTCGAACGCCCGCTGCCGTTCCCGGCTCGATCGTTCGATCAAGTCTGCATGAATCTCGTCGTTTCATATCTGCAGGAGGCGCCGCAGACGCTCGCCGACATGGCGCGGCTGCTGAAGCCCAACGGTCGCATCGTCATCACGAGTCTCAAGCCGTTCGCCGATTTGTCGCAGGTTTATCGCAATTACATCAGCGTTGCCGAGGAGCCGGGCCAGATCGAGGAGGCGCGCAAGCTTCTCAGCAACGCCGGCAAAGTGATGGCGAAGGAGGCCGAGGGCGTCTATCGATTTTTCACCGAGGAAGAGCTGGCCGATCTTCTCAAGGAGGCAGGGCTGACCGACATCGAGACGTTCCGCGCGTTCGGCAACCAGGCGAATGTCGCGTTCGGCGTCGTGGGCTGACGGTTACCGAATGCCGGTTCAAATCTTCTCCTTCGGAGGACTGGTCAACGGCCTATCGGCCGCGCTGCTCGGCCTGTTCGTCTTCTCGCGCAAACCGCACGACATCCGCCATCAGACCTACGCGATCTTCTGCTTCTGCCTTACGGTCTGGAGCTACAGCTATTTCCGCTGGATGATCAGCGACAACGCCGCCGACGCGCTGCTTTGGAGCCGCGTCCTCATGGCCGGAGCGATCTTCATACCACCGACGGCGTTTCACCATCTTGTGCGGCTGCTGGACAAGAAAATCTCTCACCTATTCATCGCGGCCAATTACGTGGTTTCGATGGCGCTTTTCTGCGGCAACTGGGACAGCTGGATCGTCAGGGGCGTCGCGGCGCGCGGGCCGTTTCCGTACTGGCCCGTGCCCGGGCCGCTGTTTCACATCCACGTCGCGCAGCTCGTCGGTCTTGCGATGTTAGGAATCGTCATCCTGCTGCGGGAGCTGCGGCGCGCGGAAGGCCTCAAGCGCAATCAGATACGTTTCTTGAT
The DNA here is from genome assembly GCA_021324155.1 of Pseudomonadota bacterium. Taxonomy (GTDB): domain Bacteria; phylum Desulfobacterota; class Binatia; order UBA9968; family UBA9968; genus JAJPJQ01. The sequence goes on along the minus strand of JAJPJQ010000042.1, from coordinate 126,084 downwards.
CGTCGCCGAGATCGTCGGCTGGAGCGGCGGCGCCACGAACTATCCGTTATGGTACGCCATTCCGATTCTGCCGTACGGCAACATCCTGGTATCGGCGTACACCGCGATCTTCGCTTACGCGATGGTTCGCTACCGGCTCCTCGATATCGAGCTCGTCATCAAGCGGAGCCTCATTTACGCCTTCCAGCTCCTCATCCTGCTCACGCCGTGTTACGTTCTTCTGCTGCTCGCGCAGACGCTGTTTTTCGGCGAGGTGAGCCCACGCTTTTCGCTCTTCTCCCTGTTCATGTTTATTCTCGTCGGCTTTTTCTTTCCGAAGTTCCGATTCAGCACCGACGAGGCGTTCGAGCGCGTGCTCTTCAAAAAGCGTCACGACTATCGCGCGACGCTGCTGCATTCGAGCCGCGAGATGCTCTCGATGGTGGAACTCGAGGCGGTCTGCGACAACTTGGTGAAGACCGTGGTCAAAGCGCTGGGCGTACCGCGGGCGTCGTTGTTTCTCCTCGACGAGGGCAGCGGCTCGTATAAGCTCCGCAGCAGCGTCGGCTTGAACCTGCAAGAGGCAGACACGCCCGAGATCGCGCGCGACGATCCGCTGATCGAGATCCTCATGCAGCGCCACGAGGCGCTCATCCGTGAGGAGCTCGAGTTGGCCGGCGACGAAGGCCCGGCGCTCGAGGCGGCGCGGAAAATGGCCGGCTTGCAGTCGGAAATCGCGCTGCCGCTCAATTCCAAGGAGCGGCTGATCGCGATTCTCAACCTGGCGCTGCGCGAAGGCAGGGAGATGTACTCGCCGGAGGACATCGAGGTCTTGTCGACGCTGGCGAACCAGGCCGCGATTGCTATCGAGAACGCGCGCCTCTACGAGAATTTGAAGCTCTCTCAGAGCATCATCCGGCGCGCCGACCGTCTCTCCTCGCTCGGCATGCTGACTGCCGGCCTGGCCCACGAGATTCGCAATCCGTTGGTCGCGATCCGCACGTTCACGCAGCTTCTGCCCGAGCGCTACCAGGATCAGGAGTTCCGCAACGTCTTTCAGACCGTCGCGCTCAAGGAAGTCGACCGCATTTGCGGCCTCGTCAACGATCTGCTCAACTTTGCGCGGCCGTCGACGCCTAACGTCTCGGCGCAGGACGTGAACGAAATCGTCGACGCGATCGCGCGCATCCTCGATACCGAGGCAAAGGACAAAGACGTCAAGATCGAGATCCATCTCGGCACCGGGCTGCCGAAAATATTCATTGACAAGGAACAGATAAAACAGGTATGCATGAACCTAATTTTAAACGCGATTCAATCGATCGAAGGCGCCGGAACCGTAGAGGTCAGCACGCGGCTTTTCGGCGAAAACGGATCGAAGCGGTTTGCCCAGATCGAGGTTCGTGACACCGGCGTCGGCATTCCGGAAAAGGATATCGAAAACATTTTCAATCCCTTCTTCACGACCAAAAAAGACGGCAGCGGTCTCGGGCTGTCGATTTCCCATCAAATCGTCAAAGAGCACGGCGGATATATCGTCGTCGAGAGCCAGGTCGGCCGCGGCACCAGTTTCTTCGTCCGTCTGCCGGTGGGATACAACCCACGGCAGGGCATGAAGCCTCTCCCCCAAGCGCATGAAGCAGATCCTGGTCGTTGATGAGTCGCAGGCGGTTCGTGAAACAATTCATTTGCTATTGGGGAGCGATTTTGCCGTCGCGCAGAAATCGTCTCTCGAAGACCTAGACCTTGGCGAGTCCGCAACTGACCTCCTGATCGTCGGCATTTCTTCCGCCGACGCCAAGCCCGAAGAGCTTTCCGAGATGGCGCGCGACGCCGCGTGCCCGGTGCTTTTTCTCGTCAGCTCGCCGTACATCGCCGCGGCGGCGCCGAAGCGGACCGGCGTCGATTATCTCGTCAAACCGTTCAATCCGTACGGGCTGAGAGAAAAGGTCGACGCGCTCTTGTCCAGCCGAAAGCCGGCCGAGCGCGAGGCTTCGGCGGTGCTCGCGCCGCGAGCGCTGCGCTATCTTGAGCCGCCGTTTGCGACCGAAGAGGTAGCGCGCCAGGCGCGGAAATTCGCCGAGACGCCGTTTCCGGTCCTGATTTCGGCCGAACCGGGCTGCGGCCAGGAAGCGGTCGCGCGCGCGATTCATGCGCTGGCCAATCTATCCGGCGCCTGGCTCGCGGTTCATGCGGCGGAAGCGGCGCAGCTGCCGGCGCGCGTGGCGGCGCTGCCGCCCGGGCAAGCCGACGCGCCGCCGACGGTCTATATTCGCGACGTCGATGCGATGGACCTCGCCGCGCAGTCGGCTCTATTGGACTTCCTGCTTGCCGAAGAGACGCGCGGGCGGGATCTCAAGCTAATCGCCAATGCCCGCGGCGATCTTCTGGAAAAGGTATACCGGGGCGATTTTCTCGACGCGCTCTATTATCGGCTCGCGACTCTCGTCATGTCCATGCCGCCGCTGCGCGCCCGTCCGGCGGACATCCCGGTGATCGCCGAGCGACTGGCCGAGGAATGCTCCCAGCGGCTCGGGATAAAAATGCCGCGATTCTCCGCAGCTGCGCTGGAGCGGCTCCGGAATTATCTCTGGTTCGGCAACCTCGACGAAATGGAGAGCGTGATCGCGCGGACACTCGCCGCTCACGCAAAGGAGTTAATCGACGCGCCCGACCTCGCGCTCGGCGACCGGCCGGCGCAGCCGTTGGAGCGCGCCGCGCATGAGCCGGCGCGGCCCGTCGCCGCCGCTCCGGCTCCCGCCGAAGCGCCGCCGCAGGCCGCGGAGGCTCCGGCGGTGCATCCTGCGAGACCGGAAGCGGATGCCTTTTTAGTGCAGCCTCGCTCGGCGCCAATCAATAAGTCGAAGGAAGTTTCGGTGCTCAACAACGGCCATGCGCAAGAGCTAAAGATTTTGATCGGCGAGCTGGCGCACGAGCTTAAAAACCCGATGGTTACCGTAAAAACCTTCTCGCAGCTTCTCGGCGATCGTTTCGACGATCCGGCATTCCGCGTGCGCTTTCAGCAAACCGTCAACGGCGATATCCAGCGCATGGACGATCTGCTCGAGTCCCTGATCGCCTTCTCCCACTTCGGCGCGCCGGAAAAGGAAAAGGTGTTGCTCTACGAGCAGCTCAGGCGCGTGGAGGAGGAGCTGCTCTCGGAGCTGATAAAGCGCGAGTCGGCGCTCCAGTGGGGACAGCGGAGCGAGGCTGTCGCCGCTTTCGTCGACAGGGCACAGTTTATCTTCGCCTTCAAGAATATCCTGGCGGCGGTCGTCGGCCAGGTGAAAGCCAAGAGCGAGATCCAGGTGGATATCGACGAGCGCGGCGGCGTCAGCATTCGCTACGCGCGCGAAGCGCCGGGCGTCGGCGCACTCGCCGAATATGTCGGCGCCGCGGCGCCGGCGCAGGGCGAAGAGGCGCTGCCGCTCCGCGTGCTGCTCGCGAACATTTTGCTCGAGCGGAACGGCGGAGCGGTGACGATCAAACATTTCGACGGTCAAAAATCGCTGGTCTCTGCACAACTTCCGATTGAACACGCAAGGGGGTACGAACTGAAGCCATGAGCCAACCGTCGCTTTTAGTCGTCGATGACGAGATCGGCGTAAGGGAGTCGATCCGTCTGATCTTCAACAAGTCCCTGCGGCTCCACGAGGCGCGCTCCGGCGAAGAGGCACTCCAGAAGGTGAAAGAGGAGATGCCGGACGTCATCCTGCTCGACATTATGATGCCGGGCTCCGACGGACTCGAGACGCTGCGAAAGATCAAGGAGATTCACCCGGACGGACAAGTCGTCATGCTGACCGCCCTTAACACCGCGCGCACCGCATTCACCGCCAAGGAGACCGGTGCTTTCGACTACGTGACGAAGCCGTTCGACGTCGACGAGCTCAGACTGCGCATCGAGCGCGCTCTGGAGAAAGCGCAGCTTGCGCGCGAGCTGGAGCGTCTCCAGGAAGAAGTCGGGCGCAGGTATGGCATCGAGAACATCATCGGCAACTCCAAGCCGATGATGGAGATTTACAAGACCGTGAGTCTCGTCGCAAAGCGCAAAAGCACCGTTCTCATCACCGGCGAGAGCGGGACGGGGAAGGAGCTGATCGCGCGCGCGATCCACTACAACAGCGACCGTCGCAATAAAGCCTTCGTGGTGGTCAATTGCGCCGCTCTGCCGGACAGCCTGATCGAGAGCGAGCTGTTCGGTTATGAGAAAGGCGCGTTTACGAACGCCTACCAGAGGAAGATCGGGCACTTCGAGTCCGCCAACGGCGGGACACTGTTTCTCGACGAGATCGGCGAGCTCAATCTCGGCACACAGGCGAAACTGCTGCGCGCGATCGAAACCGAGACGTTCATCCGCCTCGGCGGCAACGAAGAGAGCAAGGTCGATGTGCGTATCATCGCCGCGAGCAACCGCGAGCTCGAGAAGCTTTCGCGCGATGGCGGCTTCCGCGCCGATCTTTTTTATCGTCTCAATGTCGTTTCGCTTTGCCTGCCGACGCTGCGGGAGCGACGCGACGATATTGCTCTGCTGGTCGATCATTTCTTGAAGCTAAAGGCGCGCGAGAACGGCGTTGCGCCGAAGAAGATGAGCGCCGATGTGGTGGACCGCCTCGTGTCCTATTCGTGGCCGGGGAACGTCCGTGAGCTGGAAAACTTGATCGAGCGGCTGACCATATTGACTGCAGGCGACGCCGTCGCTTTGGGGGACCTTCCGATCGAGATGCGCTCGGTCCAGCCGGTCCCAGGCGGCTCGCTGAAGGACGAGGTCCTAGAAGGGTCGCGGCCGCTCGGCGAGGCGGTCGACGAGTTCGAGCGCGCGATTATTTTAAAGGCGCTGAAGAAAACCGGCTTCAATCAAACTAAAGCCGCTGCCTTATTGGGCACGAGCCGCCGGGTCTTGCGCTACCGCATGGAGAAACTCCAGATCGCCGAAAGCGGCGCCGTCGAAGAAGATTGCGCAAAGTTGTCCAGTTAGAGCCAAGTTTGTTGTCCCTTGATCATCGCTGCGCAGTAGTGCTCGCTTAGTACGTTCTAGCGCACAATTTCGGCCATTATCTTTCCTTTGTATTTCAATAGTTTATCGGACCTCATTAGTCGCCGCCAAATACCCGCTTTTATTCCTCCATGGCATATCGCTTGCTCCAGTATAGAGCGCTATGGAAGAACGCCCCAATATCCTCGTAGTCGACGATGAAATCGGCCCGCGGGAATCCCTCAAAGTCATTCTCAAGCCGTATTACAACGTCTACGCCGTTGAGAAGCCCACCGAGGCGATCGCGATGCTCGATCAGGTTCCGGTCGACCTCGTGACGCTGGATCTCAAAATGCCGGGAATGTCCGGCACGAAGGTACTGGAGAAAATCAAGCAGCGCGACCCCGACATCGAAGCGATCATCATCACCGGCTACGGCTCGATGGATACCGCGGTCGAAGGACTGCGACTCGGCGCGTTCGACTACATCTCCAAACCGTTCGACGTCAATCACATTCTCACGCTGATTCGCCGCGCACTGCAGCGCCGGCAGGCGAAGATGGAGCTCAAGAACGTCAAGTCGGAGTTTCTCGCCAATATCTCGCACGAGCTGCGTACGCCGCTGAGCGTCGTCATCGGCTTCGTTTCGATCCTCCTCGACCAACTGCTCGGCCAGCTCACCGATCAGCAGCAGAAGATTCTCGAGCGTGTTTACAAGAACTCGGGCGAGCTGTTGGAGCTCGTTGACAATGTGCTGTTCTTGAGCTCGCTCAACGCGGGCGAGGTCGCCCTCGCATCCGAGCCGTTCGACGTCCGCGAGTTGCTCGACGCGTGCGTCAATCGCTACGCAGCGCTGATAAAAGATAAGCAGATCGCAGTCAAAGTCGACGCCCCCGCGCAGCTGCCCGGCATCGGGGATGCCGCCAAAACGGGGCGGGTCGTGCAAAATCTGCTGCACAACGCGATCAAGTTCACGCCGTCTGGGGGCGACATCATAGTGAAGCTGCAGGAGATCAGCGCGGAGAGGCGCGTGCAGTTCGATATTATCGACAGCGGCCTCGGCATGCCCGAGCAGCACATCGAGCGGCTCTACGAGCCGTTCCAACAGATGGACAGCTCCATTCGCCGGCAGTTCTCCGGCCTCGGCCTCGGACTTACGGTCGCGCGCCGACTGACCGATTTCCTCGGCGGCAGCCTGCAGATCAAAAGCGGCGAGAACGCCGGCACGCACGTTATCCTCAGCATTCCCCACGAACCGCAGCGCGCGAGCGCTGTGGCGCGGCATAGAGTGTAGCTATGAGCAAGGAAATCGCCACCACGATTCTCCTCGTCGACGACAATCCGGACAGCCGCGAGATTCTTCGCTTCAGACTGTGGGACGTGGGCAGCTTCAACATCGCTGTCGCCTCCAATGGACTGGAGGCATTGGATATCGGATGGGTCGTCCGGCCGGACCTAATTTTTATGGATCTTAGAATGCCGATTATGGACGGTTACGAAGCGACGCGCGCGCTCCATAAAACCGATTGGGGCAAGAAAACGCCCGTGATTGGCGTCACGACCTTTTATTCACGTGAGCAGTGGCGCCAGGCTTTGACGGCTGGCTGCTGCGATCTGATCGCTCATCCTATCCGCGACTGCGACCAGTTGAAAACAAAACTCGACGGCGTGTTGGCGGCTAAAGCCGCTTAAGCGGCGCGCGGCCGCATTGCTCACAGGCAGCCGCAGCTATCTTCAAATCTATTGGTAGAGCTTCTTGATGAAGCCGCTCTTGTCGAGCTCTTCGACGATGCTGGCGTCGACGAACTCCTCCGGCTTGTGATTCCAGACTTCAGGACGCGTCGTTGCGACGTATTCGAAGCTGACTTTCATTCCCGCAACGTTCGGATACGGTGTTCTAAGATAGGCGCCGGCGAAAAGATCGTAGGAATCGTTCACCAGCTCCTCGTCGGTCACGCGCAGCGTCTTGCGGATAACTTTCTTGCCGAACTCCTTGTCGCGCTTGAAAAGCGCGGTGCCTTCCAGGTGGGCCTTCACGTAGCTCAGCACCATGTCGCGGTCTTTCTGTACGATCGACCGGCGCGTGGTGATCTCTATCCACGGATAATTGATCTCTTTCGCCGAGTCCCAGAGCATCGGAAAGCCCATCTTCTGCGCGATGCCGTAACCGGGAAACGAAAGCGACGCCGCCTCGATCGCGCCCTGCTTGAGCGCCGCAATTCGCTCCGGATCGCCGCCGATCTGGATCAACGCGACGTCGCGGTCCGGGTTGAGCCCCTTCTTGCGTAAAATATAGCGCACGAGGAAATCGGTGAGAGAGCCGAAGGTCGTCACGCCGATCTTCTTGCCCTTGAGATCCTCGACGCGTTTGATCTCGGGCTTCACCATCAGCGCGTGGACCACGCCCGGCAGCGTATGCGCGAGGATCACCAAATCTGCGCCCGACAGGCCCGCATTGATAACGGTCGGCGTCGCGATCGGCGACATTTGGATGCTGCCGCCGATCATCGCCTTCGAGGATTCGCCCGAGCCGCGCATCGCGACAGGATCGGCGTCAAGGCCGTATTTCTCGAACAGCTTGGCCTCTTTGGTCACGTAGATGATGATGTTCGCCATGCTGACCGACGAGACTCCGATGTAAATATGCTTGAGCGGCTTGGTTTGAGCCGCGCCGATTCCCGGCGCGGCAAGCACGAGCGCACAAATGATCGCGAGCGGTTTGAGCGAAGCGATGCCTTGAGACATGGACATCCCTCCAGCGGGCCGACCCTGTTGTAGCACGGCGCGGGCCGGTGTCAACACGCCGGCGCAGCATCGGCGCCGCGTGGTAAATCACCTGATTGTCATTATCCAGGCCGAGTTTTACACCGAAAAAAGGATGGCGACGAGTGTAAATCTGGTCGATTTCGAACGCGACCGGACGCTGCCGCCCGAGCGCATTTACATCGTCTTCAGCGGCCTTGTCCTCTCAATGCTCCTCGCCGCGCTCGATTCGACAATCGTCGCGACGGCGCTGCCGACGATCGTAAGCGAGCTGGGGGGCCTCGCGCATATCTCGTGGGTGGTCACGGCATATCTGCTCGCGCAGACGGTCGTGACGCCGCTTTACGGCAAGCTCGGCGACCTTTACGGCCGCAAGCGCGTGATGCAATCTGCGATTGTTCTTTTTCTCGCCGGATCGGCGCTCTCGGGCCTCAGCGGCACGATGTTCCAGTTGATTCTCTTTCGCGCCGTGCAGGGACTCGGCGGCGGCGGGATCGTCGTTACAACGCAGGCCGTCGTCGGCGATATCGTCGCGCCGCGCGAGCGCGGGCGCTACCAGGGCATCTTCGGCGGGGTGTTCGGCCTCGCCAGCATAGCCGGGCCGCTGATCGGCGGCTATTTTACCTCGAATTTGAATTGGCGCTGGATTTTCTACGTCAACCTGCCGATCGGTGCGGTTGCGCTCGCCGTGATCGCCTTCGCGCTGCCTGCGCGCCGCCGCCGCGCCCAGCATCGGATCGACTACGCCGGCGCGGCCTTACTCGCCGCGGCGCTCGCCGGCGTCGTACTCGTCTGCGACATCGCGGGAACCGTTTACCCATGGAACTCGCCGATAGTTATCGGCAGCTCGATTGCGACGGCGGCGGCGTGCGCGCTCTTCATCTTCGTCGAGCAGCGCGCGCCAGAGCCCGTGCTGCCGCTCGGGCTGTTTAAAAACCGCACGTTCGTCGTCGCGTGTGGCGTGGGCATCGTCGTCGGTTTCGCGCTCTTCGGCGCGGTCACGTACATGCCGATTTTTTTCCAGGTCGTCAAAGGCGGGAGTCCCACGCGCTCCGGATTGGAGATGGTGCCGATGATGGCCGGCATGCTGGTGACTTCCATCGTCTCGGGACAGATCATCAGCCGCGCCGGCCGCTATCGGTTGTTTCCTATTCTCGGAACCGCGGTCGCGACGCTCGGCTTATTTCTTATCTCGCGGTTAGCGGCCGACAGCGCGGTTTTCTCGGCTTCGATGCGGATGCTCGTCCTGGGCCTCGGCCTCGGCGGCGTCATGCAGATCCTGATCATGGCGGTGCAGAACGCCGTCGATTACGCGGACCTCGGCGCGGCGACATCCGGTGCGACGCTTTTCCGCTTGGTCGGCGGATCGATCGGCACCGCGGTCCTCGGCGCGATCTTCTCGGCCAGCCTCGCCGGCGCGCTGCCGAGCGGGACCGCCCTCGGCGACGTTGCCGCGTTCGGGCCCGAGACGCTGGCTCGAATCGCGCCCGACCTACGCGCGACGTATACGGACGCCTTGATGACTTCGCTCAATACGATGTTCTTTGTCGCAGCAGTTGTTGGGCTTGCCGGCTTCGCGCTCGCGTGGCTGTTGCCCGAGCAGCCGCTCAAGAAGACGCTCGCCGCGGGTGCGGCCGAAGGAGCCGGCCGCAGCGCCGGCCGGGCGTTCGCGCAGCCCACGACCGGCGATTCGCTCCCGGAAGTCCTCGGCGGCATCATTGCGCTGGCGAACCGCGACGTGCAGCGCCGGTACATCACGGCGATCATCGCCAGAGCCGGGGTGGATTTGAGTCCCGTCGCCGCATGGCTGCTCATCCGTCTGGAGGAAAAATCATCGCTCGATATCGATGAATTGGCGCGGAGCTACGGAGTGGAGAGCGCGCGGCTCCGCGACGCGCTGGAGGTTCTCCGGCGCCGCGGTTTTGTGACCGGGAACGGCAACGGCGAAGTATATCGGAAAATCACTCGCGAAGGCTGCGCGGTGTTTAACCGGCTCGCCCGGGCGCGCCGCGAACATCTAGCCGAAATCTGCGCGGAATGGCCGGCCGGCAAGCACGAGGAGCTCGCCGCCGCGCTGCGCCAGGTCGTGCGCCAAATCGTGCCCGAGGCGCACGCGCCGCAGTGACGCGGCGCTCAGCGGATATGCCGCGCGCGCGGCTGCGCGAAGCACATCGCGATCATTGCCGCGACGCCGGCGGCGCTCATTGCCGCCATCGCGCCGCGCGCGCCCCAGAGCGACGCCAGCGTGCCGATGGCGAGACTGCCGAGCGTAAACACGACTTGATTCATGCTGAAGGCGGCCATCGTGCGCCCTCGGAACTCGGCGCTGGAATAGGTCTGGATGACGGTCTGGACGAGCGCGTGCGAGCTGACGTGAGCGGCGCCGACGAGCACCATGAGCGCGAAGGAGAGGTGAAACCACGGCGAGAGGGCGAAGGCTGCGACGCTGACGCCGTAGAGAGCGACGCCGCCCAGCATCAGCGGCCCGCGCGAGAGCCGGTCGCCGAGCGATGCGATGGCGAACGCGCTCGCGAGCGCTCCGATGCCCATCGCGGTGAGCAGGAAGCCCTGTCCGCTGGCGCCGATGCCGAGCAGGTCGCGCGCGAAGATCGGCAGCAGCGTCATGAACGGGACGATGAAAAATCCGGCGAACATATTGACGAGCAGCCCGCTGCGCACCGCTTCGTTGCGCCAGCTGTACTTCCAGCCATCGAGGATGCTGCGTCCAAGCGCGCCGCGGCGCGGCTCCGCCGGCGGGGTGTAACGCGGGCTGAGCTGGCTGGTCCACAACGTCGCCAAGAGGCAGAAAAGCGCCTGGGCGGCGTACGCGCCGCCGGTGCCGTAGCTCGCGATCAACACACCGGCGAGCGCGGGACCCGTGCTGCGCGATACATTGAAGACGAGCGAGTTGAGGCCGATCGCGTTGGTGAGCGAGCGCCTGGGCACCGCGTCGGCCACCATCGCGGCGCGCGCGGGCTGCAGAAACGTCTGGTCGACCGCCATGACGACGGCGCTGGCATAGACGTGCCACGGCTCGATGCTGTCGGTCAAGATCAGCAGCGACAACAGCGCGTACATGACGCCGTCGATCGCCTGCGCGATCCAGACCTGGACCTTGCGCGAGTAGCGGTCGGCGACCGTGCCGGCGACAGGCAAAAGCAGGAGCAGCGGTATCGCCTGAATACCGCGCACGAGCCCGAGTTGCAGGGGCGAGTCCGTCAATTCATAAATGAGCCAGCCGCGCGTGACCTGATCCATCCACGTCGACATGGACGTCGACGCCTGGCCGCACCAAAGCAAGCGGAATTCCCGGTGCGCGAACGCCTCGAAAGCGCGCATGCGCGCGATAAAGGCGAATCGCGACCGCGCGGACGCGCTTTCCGCTGCAGGAGAAGCGTCTACGTTGCTGTCGTCATCTGTCGAAGGCAGGGAGTGCTCCAGCGCGATTGCTGGCGTTCTTTATAGCACGCGCCGAAGCCGCGCGTCCACGCGTGCGTGCCGCGCGCGACAAAAAATACCAATGGTAGATAGCAAGGATGCGCGAGAAAACCTTAACTCTGCCGCTGCTCGCGGTTTTGTGCTTGGTAGAGCGCTTCGAGATCGTCGCGCGCGGCCTGTCCGATCGCCCGCGCGTCGGTTTTCAGCTGCCGCACGCCCTCATCGACGTTGGTGTCGATGATCGCGTGCGCGGCGTCGCGGTAGACGCCGATCGGGTCCTCGCCGCGCGCGACCTTGGCGATCTCCCGCGCGGTCAGTTCGCGTAGCATCGTCACGCCGCGGTCGGAGGTCGCCAGCCGCTCGCGCGTGCGGTCGGCAACCGGCCCCTGCGTCTCCCACGCCATGTGGTCCTGCGGGATGATGTGCTTCAGGTTGAAGCGCGCCTGCGGATGAAGCTTGTCGGGCGGCTCCTTGTAAGGATCGAGATAAACGACGGGAGGATCTAACGCGTCCGCGGGCTCGCTGTGGTCCTCGGTCGGGAAAAACAGCACATGGATATGCAGCGTATGCTCGTCGTCGACGGGCGTGCGCAGCTGCGTGCTCGGCCCCTGGCGCAAGATCGTCGGAAAGAGCAGGGGATGCTCGTCGGTGACGCCATTCGTGTACGTGCGCTCCTTCATGATGCCGTGTTCGGTCAGATGAAACGCGACGTGCGCGACGTCGTCGGTAAAGCCGCGCGTGGTGTTGACCGGCTCGCGCGCGCCGCGGCCATAGAATTCCTGGTGCAAGATTTGAAGATGCGCGGGATCGACGGAATTTTCCATCGCCTGGAACCAATTGCAGTCCAGGCGTGGATGGACGACGATTTTCCGATGGCCGTCGCGGCGAAAGAGCGTATCGTAGTGCGTCAAAACCGGGGCGGGCAGCGGCCCGAGATAGGCCCAGACAAGGTTGAGATGCTCCTGGACCGGATACGCGGCCTGCTTCACGGTCTTATGAAAATTGCTGCCGGCGGGCTCCGCTGGGCACTCGAGACAATTTCCTTCGAAGTCGTAGAGCCAGCCGTGATACGCGCAGGCGATGCCGCGTTCCTCGACGCGGCCGTAGGACAGCGACGCGCCGCGGTGCGCGCAGCGATCGGCGACGAGCCCGAGGCGGCCGCTGGTCGCTCGGAAAAGCACGAGGTCTTCGCCGAGCACGCGAACGAACTGCGTCGATTTCTCGGCGGTGAGCTCTTTCGCCACGGCAATCGGATGCCAATAGCGGCGCAAGAGCTCGCCCGCAGGGGTGCCGGGTCCTACGCGCGTCAATAATTCATTATCTTCTCGTGACAACATACGGCGACCTCGGCTGCCAACAGTGAAACACCCGAGGCGATTATTGGCAATGCTGGGAGAGTTTGCAAGCGCGCCAAGAGTTCATTGTTGATGGTGTTGAGTTGAGTCGATGCAGCAACTCAAACTCAATAAACCCAAATAGCCCAGCAACTCTTTTACGGCCGCGACGGAGCAAATTCGATGTCGATGTTTTCGTCGCGCTGGATCTCGCTGAAACGCTCGCGCAGTTGATTGACGTTGGTTTTCGCCGGCACGGAGACCGCCGCCTCCAGGCGAAACATCGGCGTGCCGCTCACCGGCGCGGCGTAGGCCTTGGTTTCCATCGATTCGATGTTAATCCCCAAACGGCTGAGCTCGCGGCTCAAGCTGTAGACGATCCCGGGGTGGTCCATGCACGAGGCGACGAGCTTATACGGGCGCAGCGATTCACCCGCGCGCCGCTCGGCCGGCCTTTTGACGGAAAACTTGAGGCCGGTTTCGCTCTCCAGCTCGTGAACGGCGGCCGTGAGCTTGGCGAGCTCGCCGGCCGCCCCCGTGATGAGCACGATCACGGCGAACTCGCCGCAGAACACCGCCATCTTGCTGTCCTCGATGTTACAGCCGCGGCGCGAGATGAATTCGGAAATTTTTTCCACGAGGCCGACTTGGTCGGGCCCGACCGCGGTCAGGATGAGATGGCTCTTGTCGTCCATCCTTCTTCCATGCCGGACGAATCCCGGCAAATCAATATCCCCGCTACTTCGCCGGTCCGAGGGGAATGCGCGACACCGTGAACGTCGCGTCCGCGGCGATCCCTTCGGGATGGCCGGACCGGGAGGCAGCGTGGCAAAACGAACGATGCCGCCTTTATCCGCGCCGACGGCGCCGCCGACGAGCAGTGAAGCGATCAAGAACAGGCAACGATCGTCTTGCGCGTAGGACCTCCTTTAACTTAAAAAGCTATGTCTAGGGCAGGGTTATTACTGAGCGGTGTTAATTGTGTCAACCACTATCTTGACAAGTATGAATAAAAAACTATTGTTTTCGTCGAAATGTATTGTGAACATTTTTCCCGGAAAGGGGGTGAGAAAATGACGCTAAAACGCAAAATCGCGGCCGTTTTGCTCGCGGTTTCTTTGACGCCTGCGGTCGTAGCGATGGCTGAGGATGAAATGAAAGCCACCGTCGTCAGCAAGAGCGAAAAAGAGCTGAAGGTGAAAACGAAGGACGCCGAGAAGACGCTCCAGGTCAGCACAAAGACGAAAGGTCTGGACAACGCGAAGGAGGGCGCCAAGGTCACCATCAAGTATTCCGAGAAAGATGGGAAATTGCGCGCCGACGAGATCAGCCCGCGCTAAGAGCAGCGCGAACATAAAAAAAGGCGGAGCCTTCGGGCCCCGCCTTTTTTTATGAAGGCTTGGCGAGCGCGGCGATGGCCGTCTTGGTCTCGGTAAACACGCCGAGTTTTTTCAGCTTGTAGTAGCTCGATCCGTAGATCGGTCCCTCATCCAAACGGCAGCCGAGGCCGAGCGTCATTTGTAAGTGGCTGTGGTATTCCAGCTCCATGCCGTGCTCGATCTCCATGTAGTAGCCGTCCATCACGCCGGCGGGCGTAGTGAACTGCCAAGGCAGGACGCGCTTAATCTCGTGCGTTGCGATGCCGGCGCGTTTCAGCTTGCCGCTCTCGGCGCTGTACATTTTGTAGTTTGTCTGGCGCACAGGCGATAAGGCGGACGCGTGCTCGCCGGGAAAAAGAGCGAGCGGCGGATCGTAGACGATATAATTTTTAGCGGTGATAAGATCGAGCCGGTCCATGATCATGCTGCCATCGGCGGCGCGCCTGAGACGCGCGCGAGCGTAATCGCCGAACGTGAGGCTCCAGCTTTTGTCGTCGGCCGGGTCGCGCTGTAGAACGAATGGCACAACGCGTCCGCGATCCTTGCCTTCGATGATCTGAAACTCTTTTTGCCAGTAAGCGAGCGGCATGAGCTGGCTGTAACTGACAGGCCGCTGAAAGGGGGCTACGCCAACGGAAGCGATTAAAACACAGAGGAAAGCGAGAGCGAAAAAACCTCGCCGTAAATCCATCAGGGGAGTTGCTCCTAACTGCTACGGCCGCATTCTTTTAACAGGCACGCAACTTTACCATGCTACAGGATTTGCCCGAGTAGTGGAAGGAAAAACTAAAAATTTTACACAACACGCAACGCGGCGCGGCGCTTGACGAATTTGCCGATTTCTCCAGGGTTGTTGCTTAACCTCGGCATGACGTTTACGCTGAGTCAGTAATGCGGCTGCAAATTGACAAACGGCTGGCGATGAAAATTTTGCTCGTTGTTGTCGCGATCGCCGTCCTGCCCATGATATGGATCTGGACGCCGCTCAATCGCTGGCTGAATTTCGAGACGATAATCTATTGGCAAGAGGCCGCCAAGCATTATCCCGGCGTGTTTTTCTTTCTTATGGGGATTTATTTGGTCGCAGCCGTCGTGCTGTTTCCGATGTCGATCCTCAACGTTGCGACGATTCTGACTTTCGGACCGCTCTGGGGCAACGTGTATGCGCTCGCGGGGTGGCTGTTGAGCGGATCACTGGGATACGCTATGGGGCGCGCAGTCGGCCATGATAGGCTGCGGAAGCTTGTCGGCCCGCGGCTCGATGGTCTCATCCATCGTGCCGAGCGGCACAGTTTTCTCACTGTGCTCACCATACGCGTCCTGCCGATCGCACCGTATACTGTGGGAAATATGTTCATGGGCGCGTCGGAATTTCGCTTTCGCGACTTTGTCGCCGGGAGTATTGTCGGCAAAATTCCCGGCATAATCCTGCTGACGGTCGCGGGGGTTAAGATCGAAAGCGCGCTGCGCAATCCGGCCGTTGGAACGTTCATTGTTATCGTTCTGGCGCTCGTCTTGATTCCCCTCGCGGCGGGGTTCATGGCCAAGCGCGTCCACCGCTTGCACGCGCGCCGCGTCCGCTCCGCGTCATAGCTGCTCCTGAAACGGAAACGCAAAGAGCTCGAAGAAACGCTCGCGCCACGGACGCGCCGCCCACTCGGCGTAGGTTATTTTTCTCGAATACTTTAAGTCGTCGCGAAAGATGTCCTCAAGCTTGCGCGCGAATGCGCGGTCGTAAACCGCGAGGTTGAGCTCTTCGTTGAGCGCGAACGAGCGGTTGTCCATATTGGTGCTGCCGATGGTCGCCCAGACGCCGTCGACGACCATCGTCTTGGCGTGCATGAGCGCGGGCTGGTATTCGTAAATCTCGATGCCGCCCTCAAGCATCTTGCCGTAATTTCTGCGGCTGGCGCGATAGGTCAGCTTGACATCGATTTTTCCCGGGACCAGCACCGTCACGCGCGCTCCACGCTTGGCGGCCGCGAGCAGCGCGTCGATGATTTTGTCGTCAGGAATGAAATACGGATTGGTAATCAGAATCGATTCCTTCGCCGAGATGATGGAAAGCAGGAACAGCATGTAGTTCTGAAAACTGCCGCCCACTGGGGAGCTTTTGACGATCTGGGCGATGATTTTGCCGCGCGGCGGGAGCGAGGGAAAATAGCCCGTGCCGCCCAGCAGCGCTCCGGTCGCCTCGAACCAGCTGCTGGCGAACGCCGCCTGAAGATCGTTCACCAGCGGTCCTTCGATGCGCGCGTTCGTGTCGCGCCAATGCTCGCGCGTGTGGCCGTCGCCGGTCCACGCGTCGCTGATGCCGTACCCTCCGGTAAAGCCGATTTTGCCGTCGATCACGAGAATGCGGCGGTGGTTGCGGTAATTGTAGCGGAGCAGCCGCCAGATAAAGACGACTTGCGGAACTTGCACCCGGCGAAAGAATTCGACCTGGCAGCCGGCGTCGCGCATCGTGCTCGTGATTTCGTCGGGGAGGCTGCGCGCGCCCTGGCTGTCCAGCAGAATGTGCCCTTTCACTCCCGCGCGGCAGCGCTCCGCCAACGCCTCGGCGAATTCCCGGCCGATCGTGCCGTCTTGATATAAATATTGCGCGAACGTGATTGTCTGCCGCGCGCTTTTGATATCGCGCAACATCGCCGGAAAGACTTGATCGCCGTCGAGCAGAATGTCGATGCGATTGCCGCCGATAATCGGCGCATCGGTGTGCGCGACGATCGTGGGAAAAAACGTGGGCTCGCCGACGTGGATGTCCGGCACATCCGTCACGGGCCGGACTTTGCCGCAGGCCGCTGCAACGAATAGAAACAACAGACAGCAGGCGAATTTCGCGATCCGTATCATGACCGGATACTTTCCGATAAGCGGCGGCTTTGCAATACGGTGAACACCTTAAAAACGCAAGCCTTGACGGATACATAGAGCGGGTGTAATAGGACGGCAGCTTCTGTGATTCGGGTCCGAATTTATCAGGAGGAGGGCTTATGCCGAAGCTGACTTTGCGCGCGATCGTTCCAGCGCTCGCGCTCGTTGCGTTATCCGCCGTCCCGGTCGCCGTCCGCGCGAACGACATGGCGGCCGCGCTCTCGGGACAAGTGACGTCGGCCAAGGAAGGGCCGATGGAGGGTGTTGTCATCGGCGCCAAGAAGGAAGGCTCGACGATCACCGTCAACGTCACAAGCGACGAAAAAGGCCGATTCAGCTTTCCGACTTCCAAATTGTCGCCGGGCCGCTACGCCATTAAGGTCCGCGCGGCGGGATACGAGCTCGATGCGCCCAAGTCGATTGAGATCTCGGGCGGCAAACCGGCGACCGCCAATCTCAAGCTCCGACCCGCGAAAGACATTTCGGTGCAATTGAGCGATGCCGAGTGGCTGCTGAGCATTCCCGGCACCGACGCGCAGAAAAATTTCCTGCTTGGCTGCAACGGCTGCCACACGATCGAGCGGATCGTCAAAGGCAATCATAGCTCGGACGAATGGGTGCAGATCTTCCGCAGAATGTCGATGTACGCGCCCGGCAGCCAGCCGGTCCGGCCGCAGATGACCGTCGGCGCGATCCAGCGTGACCGGACGCGGGGATTCGACCCGAAAGTCATCGCCGACTGGCTCGCGAGCGTTAACGTCGCCTACAACCAGAAAAAGATCGCGTATAAGACGTTGCCGCGGCCCAAAGGCGCCGCGACCAAAGTCATCGTGACGGAATACGATCTGCCTCGGCCGATCGCGATGCCGCACGACGTTGTCGTCGATTCGAGCGGCGCCGTTTGGTATTCGGACTTCGGCGATCAGTTCATCGGCAAGCTCGATCCGAAAACCGGCAACGTGACGGACTTTCCGATCCCGGTGCTGAAGAAGGGCTTCCCGATGGGCACGCTCGACCTGCAACTGGACAAGGACGAGAACCTGTGGGTGTCGCTCATGTACCAGGGCGGCATCGCCAAGTTCGACCGCAAGGCGGAGAAGTTCCAGGTCTATCCGATCCCGAAGGAATGGCAGGGCGATCACACGCAGCAGTCAATGGTGAGCGCGTCGAGCTCGCACGTCGACGGCAAAGTGTGGACCAATAACCAGGACACGCACGCGATTTACCGCCTGGATATCGCCTCGGGCCAGTTTGAAAATCTGGGCGAGTTCCCAATCCCGGGCGCGAATCGCACGATCAACGCCTACGGCATCCCGTCCGACGCGCAGAATAACCTCTATCTCTTGGAATTCGGCGCGAACAATATCGGACGCATCGACGCGAAGACGAAGGAATTCAAGGTATATTCGACCGTGACCGCCGGCTCCCGGCCGCGGCGCGGCCGCTTCGATGAGCAGGGGCGGCTGTGGTTCGCCGAATACGGCGCGAACGGCATCGGCATGCTCGATCCGAAGACCGAGAAGATCCAGGAATGGAAGCTCGCAACGCCGTGGAGCGCGCCGTATCATGTCGTGCCGGACAAAAACGGCGACGTTTGGGCGGGCTCGATGTGGACCGATCGCGTCGCGCGGCTTAACCCCAAGACCGGAAACGTAACGGAGTATCTGCTGCCGCGCGAGACGAACATCCGTCGCGTTTTCATCGACAACTCAACGACGCCGGTGACTTTCTGGGTGGGCAGCAACCACGGAGCCTCGGTGCTCAAGCTGGAGCCGCAGGAGCGGAACGCCGAGACGGCGAGTCGTTAAGGACTCACAAAGGCCCGAGCCTCCATGGCTCGGGCCTTTTTATTTCCACCGGGAGAAGCCTATGCACATACGGTATAAGGGAATCTTTGTTGCCGCGTTCCTCTTTATGCTGCCGTGCGCCGCGGCGGCTCAGGACCGCTCCGGCAGCGTGACCGGAGTCGTTAAAGACGGGTCGGGATCGCCGGTCGCCGGCGCGTTCGTCAAGATGAGTAATGAAGAGCGTCGCCTTACCTTCATGGTTGTGAGCCAGGCGCAAGGTCGCTACTCACTCGCCAACCTTCCGAGCGGCAAGTATGTGCTGCAAGCGATCGGCGGCGAGCGTCAAAGCGGGTTGTCGGCGCCGGTCGATGTCGCCGCCGGCAAACCCGCGACGGTGAATCTCACGCTCGCAACAGGGCGCGCGCCGGCGCTCGCGCCTGCCTGGCCCGGCCGGCTGCCCGGCGAGCAGGTGGGCGAGGGAGGCGAAGGGCCGCCGCCTCCGCCGCTGCCCGACGGCGCAGGCAAGCCGATCATGGAAGCCAAGTGCGTCGCTTGTCACGACACGCAGCGTATCACCCGGGTGCGCGCGAGCCGCGAGCGCTGGCAGACTATCCTCAACAACATGCGTATGTATGCGCAGGGCTCGACGGCGGCGAAACCGCTGACGGACGAAGAAGCGACAACCGTTTTCGAATACGCGCTCGCGAACTTCTCCGAGTCGAGCGTCGGCGGTAGGCCGAAGCCGGACGCGAACAGCCGCCTGCCGCGCGAGCTCGTCAAAGGCGACGCAATGAAGTACGTCGCGGTCGAGTTCGAGCTGCCGAACAACACGGCCGAGCCGCACGAGGTCGCGGTCGATCTTGAGGGCAACGGCTGGGTCACGCAGCGTGTCGGCGGCAAGCTCGGCCGTCTCGATGGAAAAGCGTTGACTTATTCCGAGATCGCGCCGCCGGCCGGCATATCGCCGACGAATCGCCTGAACGCGATCAACCGCGCGCCCGACGGCAAGCTCTGGTTCATCGACGGCGGCCCGAACCGGCGGTGGCTCAGCTACGACCCCAAGAACAAGCAGTTCGAAGTCTACGAGCTGCCCAAGTTGAAGAGCGGATCCGCGAGCGGCAATACGATGCGCGTTCACCCGGACGGCACCGTCTGGCTCAATTCCATCGCCGCGAACCAGGTGATCCGGCTCGACCCCAAGACGAAAGAGTTCACGGTCTACGATGTGCCGGCAGGCATCAAGCGTGGCAAGACGGCCAGCCCCTACGGCATGGCGATATCCGGCGACGGCAAGGTCTGGTTCATCGAGAACGCCGTCAATCAAATGGGCCGCATCGATCCCGCCAGCGGCTCGATCGACGAGTATCCGATCTTCGTGAAAAATCCCGTCGCGCGGAAAGGCGGCATGGATCTCGAAGGCAACGTCTGGGTCGGTCTCCATGGCGTCGGCAAGCTCATGAAAGTCGATTACAAGACGACCAAGATGACGGTCTTCGATCCGCCGAGCGCGGACGCCGGCGTCTACTCGGTCCAGGGCGATCCGAAGGCGCCGATCGTCTGGTTCAGCGAGCAGCACGTGGATAAGATCGCGCGTTTCGATATCAAAACCGAGAAATTCACGGAATATCCTCTGGCGAGCGCGGAATCCGATCCGCGCCGGATCGAGGTCGATCCAACCAACCCGAACCGCATCTGGTGGTCGGGAAATCTGTCCGGGCGGATGGGCTACGTCGAGGTGCTTAAGTAGTTTGATCGGACGAGAGCGCGATGAAAGTTTTAAGCTGTACGCTGTTGATGGCGGCTCTCTTCGTCGTTCATTCGCATTTGGCTGGCGCGGCGGCCGCGCCGCAGGAGAAGTTTTCCTGGACTCTGCGCGCGCCGCTGATCGCGGCGAACTCCGAGACCGGCGTCGCCGAGCTCGACGGAAAAATTTACGTCATCGGCGGTTATCCGTGGGACCGCAAAACGGTCGCGACGGTTTTGGTCTACGATTCGCGCGCCGACAAATGGCAGACCGCCGCGCCGCTGCCTGTGCCGCTCAATCATGTCATGCCCGCCGCGGCCGGCGGCAAGATCTACGTCATCGGCGGCCAGTCCTCGGAGCAGAGCGATCCCGACAAAGCGGGCTTCGTCAACACGGTTTATGAATACGACCCCAGCGCCAATCGCTGGGTAACGAAGGCGCCGATGCCGACCGCGCGCAGCGGCGGTGCGGCGGCGGTCGTCGGCGGGAAAATCTATGTGGCGGGCGGCCGCCCGCCCGCGGGACATCATTTCGCGGTCTACGATCCGAGCGTGGATGCGTGGACGAAGCTGCCGGACCTGCCGACGCAGCGAAACCATTTAGCGGCGGGCGCGCTCGACGGCAAAGTCTATGTCTTCGGCGGCAGGTTCGGCGGCGGCTTTCAAAGCGAGCGGACCGACGCCGTCGAAGTCTACGATCCGAAAACGAACGGCTGGAGCAAGCGCAGCAAGCTGCTGAAGCCGCGCGGCGGCGTCAACGGGATATTCGCGAACGGCTGTTTCCATCTCTTCGGCGGCGAAGGCAACCCCGACCATCCGTACCACGTTTTTCCCGACCACGATTATTACGATCCGGTAAGGGATACCTGGCATAAACTCGATCCGATGCCGGTCGCCGTCCACGGCGTCACCGGGCTCGCCTTCATCGACGGCAACATTCATCTGCCGGGCGGCGGTCTGACGCAGGGCGGCGCGAGCGGCTCGACGATCCATCAGGTCTACCGGCCGCCGATGAGCTGCCGCTGATAGCCGATTGACGCTCGGCATGCGCTTAGATAGAATTCGCGACCGATGATCGTCCTCCTCCTGATCGCGCACGCGCTCATGGCGGTCACGCTGCTCGGCGCGATCACGCATCAGACAATCGGCGTCTGGACGCCGGCAAAGCGGCCGTCGGATTCTTTCGTCGCCCGCATGCGCTCGGTCTCGCCGTCCACATACGCCGGCGCCATCATCGTGTTGTACGTCGCTACGGCCGCGCTCGGGGCGATCATCTATCCGAGCTATCGTCTGAACGTGCGCATCGTGCTCGAGCAGATGCAGCTCGCCAAGGCGAACGGCTCCTTCGAGCTGAAAGAGCATTTCGTCGCGCTCGGCCTGGGGATGCTGCCGGCGTATTGGTATTTCTGGCGCCAGCCGCTGACCGACTACACGCGCACGCGCGCCGTTCTCACCGCGCTGCTCGCGTTCATCGTGTGGTGGGGATTCATCGTCGGCCACGTGCTGAACAACATCAGGGGATTCGAAGCATGATGTCGGGCCGGTCCTTCGCCGTTTTCGCCATCGCCTTCGCCGCCGCTTACGCCGTTCTCTATGTGATCGCGATCCAATACAATCTCGCGCTCTTCACGTATCACCCAGCGAGCGAGGAATTTCACTGGCTGGTGAAGCCCGCGGCGGATCAGCCGGCTATGTACTGGTACGGCTGGTTGGCGACATCCGCGCTCGGCGCTTTCGCGCTGGCGTTGATTGCCGCCGCGCTTCCCGCCGCGTGGACCGCGCGAATCTGGTCCGGCTGGTCGTGGGCCGTACCGCTGGCTGTCATGGCGGTATTCGGATATATTCTCAGGGGCTATTTCATTCGGTAAGCTCGCCCATGCATTTTTTCATCCTGCACTTGCTCGCTGTCGCGCTGTTGCTGCCGGTTACCGTATGGGCCGGAGGCAGCGACGACCAGCCGGACGTCCACGAGGACAACGGGCCGACGTACTTCGGCTTCGTCAAGGATACCTCGGGAAGAGCGATCGGCGATGCGAAGGTGACGGCCGACATCAAGGGTCGCGGCACCGTGATCACGCGCACCACGGCCGCCGGCTCTTATAAGCTTCCCGGCTTCGGCAAGGAGATCACGCCGGATAAAGTCGTCATCTCGTGCAGCAAAGAGGGCTACCAGCAGACCCGCTCGTTGAGGCGCACGCCGGTCAGCAAGCAACCCGTCATCGCCGTGGAGACCGAATGCACGATGCAGCGGGTCGGAGGAAAATAGCCACGCGCATCGCCAAGCTTGCATCCGGCGCTGCCTTTCTCCTAGTCATTCTTTTTGCGGCATTCGAGGCGGCGGCAGCCGACCAAACGATTCCGCTCCGCTACGCGCAGGCGTATTCGTCGCTCCGCAGCGTCTTTTCATTGCCGATCGTTATCGGCGACCGCGAAGGTTTTTTTCGCCGCGAAGGTCTGGACTTCAAGGTCGTCGTGCCGATCCCCGGCGGCGCCGACAAGATGATCGAGGCGCTCCACGACGACACCGCCGATGTGACGCATGTCGCGACGCCGTTTCTCATCCGCGCGGCGCTCGCCGGCTCGGACGCCGCAGCCATCGCCGCTGAATTCAATAATCCGATCTACAGTCTCGTCGCGAAGCCCGGCATTAACAGCTTCACAGATCTCAAAGGCAAGCTTATCGGCCTGGCGGACGAGGCCGGAACGATCACGATCTCGACGCGAAAGCTGCTGGCGCTCCATGGGCTCAAGCCCGCCGATTTTCGCGTTAAGATTATCGAGGGAACGCCCGCGCGCTACCAGTGCCTCGTGCGCGGCGAGTGCGATGCGGTGCCGCTCGGGCAACCGCAGGACTTCTCTGCCGTCGAGAAAGGCTGCCGCGTGCTCGGTCTCTCGACGGAAGTGGTTCCCGAGCTGCTTTATACCGTTACCGCCGCGCGGCGCTCCTGGGCCGATGCGCACAAGGATGCGCTCGTCCGCTATGCGCGCGGTTTGGCCGCGGCGTTTAAGTTTATCCGCGACCCGGCCAAGCGCGGCGCGGCCGTGAAAGCGGTCGTCGAGGCGACCGACGCCTCGAACGCGGCCGCCGAACAGTCCCTCAAACTTTTTTTCGACCCGGAGCGGGGAGTGCTGCCGAAGCAGGGTGAAATCAACGTCACAGGCCTTGCGCGCGTGATTGACTATATGGGCGAAGCCGGTACGCTGAAAAGGCCGCTGCCCGCCGCGGAGCGCTTTGTCGATCTGCGCTACCTCGCCGCAGCGGGTATCCAGTAAGATGGCATCGGCGAGCGAAATGGAGAAAATGATCGAAGCGCTCGAGGCGCCCGCGCCGTCCGGGCTCTTTCGCGAAGCGCGCGGCCTGTTCGAATTGCCGCGGCTCGTCTTGAATCTGCCGTCGCTCGCCCGGCTGCCGCACGGCCATGGCGAGCCGGTGCTGGTGGTTCCCGGCTACCGTGTCGGCGACCTGACTACTGTTCTGCTGCGAAATTATCTCCGGTTTCTCGGCTATCGCGTCAGAGGCATCGGCAGTAAAAAAAATCTCGACGTGCCGGCGATGCTGGTGCGCGTCTTGCGTCGCCTGGTATCGCAGCACCGCAGCACGGGCCAGCCGGTGCAAATCGTCGGCTGGAGCCTCGGCGGGTATCTCGCGCGCGAGGCGGCGCGCGAACGGCCCGACCTCGTAAGCCAGATCATAACCTTGGGCACGCCGGTGATCGGCGGACCGAAATACACCGTGATCGTCCACGCGATGCGGCGCCGCGGCATCGACATCGACGCCATGGCCGCCGAGGTGGCGCTGCGCAATCAGACTGCGCTGACGATTCCGGTAACAGCGATCTATTCGCGTCGCGACGCGGTCGTCGCCTGGGAAGCATGCATCGACCGTGGCTGCGCCAACGTCGAGCACGTCGAAGTCGCGACGACCCACGTCGGGCTCGGCTTTTCGGCGGCGGTTTACCGCATTATCGCCGAGCGCCTCGCGCGCGGCGCGGAGCTGGCGCATCAGCCCTGACGCTTTTCGGCGTCGGGATTTGCCTTTTCGATTTTCTTCTCTTTCTTGAGCCCGTTGTGCGTCGGCGCGGCGATCTCCGTCGGCTTGAGGCCGCGGCCGTACTGCGTCGCGTATACGCGCGTCACCTCGGCGCCGAAAAAAAAGACGAGCGACGAATAGTACACCCACAAAAGAACGGTCACGATCGAGCCCGCGGCGCCGTAGGTGGAACTGACCGCGCTTTTGGCCAGGTACAGACCGATCAACAGCTTACCGATACTGAAAAGCAGCGCCGTCAGCGCTGCGCCGACCCAGACATCGCGCCAGGCGATTTTGACGTCGGGCAGGAATTTATAGATCAACGCAAACAGAATCGTCACAAAGCCGAAGGAGATGGCGATGTCGACCGCGGGCCAAATCGCGCCGACGGCGGGCAGCAGATTTCTTAGATAATCGCTCAGCGCCGAGACCGCCGTCGTGACCATGAGCGACACCAGGAGCAGAAAGCCGATCGCGAGCAGCATCGCGTAGGAAATAAACCGGGCGCGGATGATCGGCCAGATGCCGTTACGCGAGTCTGTCTCGACGCCCCAGATCGTATTCAGCGAAGACTGGAGCTGGCCAACAACGCCGCCCGCGCCGAAGAGCAGCAGGGCGATGCCGAAGATCGTGGCCGAGAGGCCGCCGCCATCGTGATGGGCTTTTTGCATCATTTCCATCACGGCCCTAGCGCTCTGCTCTCCCACCAACCCACTGATGGAATTGTAAATATAGTCCTGCGCAGTCGTCTCGCCGGCCAGCGATCCCACGATGGCCGTTAGGATGATCAGTAGGGGCGAGAGCGAGAACAGCGTGTAATAAGCGAGCGCCGCGGCGAGCTGGAACGGTCCTTCGTCGAGCCAGTTCTCGACGGACGCCGTGACAAAATTGAAGATGCCCTTCTTTTCATTTTTCTCGCGCATCGTCCGCCCCCGGTAAATGGTGACATTTTTCAGGAAGCGGAAAAAGATATCTGCGCGCGGGGTATAGACATTTTACCCATCTAGGGGTATTAAACCTGCGTTTGACATCCCACAACAAAGAATTTTCCACGGAGGCCACATGAGACGATCCGGTAAGTTGCATGCTTGGGTTTGCGCGTTTGCGGTGCTGCTGCTCGCCGGCCCGCTCGGAGCGCAGCCCGCGAAAGAGGAATTCAAGCCGCAGGTCGGGCAGGAAGGCAAAGACGTCGTCTGGGTACCCACTCCGCAGGCGCTGGTCGATAAGATGCTCGACCTCGCGAAAGTGACGCCGCAGGATTACGTCATCGACCTGGGCTCGGGCGACGGCAGGACCGTCATCACCGCCGCGAAGCGCGGCGCGCGCGCGATGGGCATCGAATACAATCCCGACATGGTGGAATTGTCCAAGCGCAACGCCGAAAAGGCAGGCGTCGGCGAGAAGGCGCAATTCATGAAGGCCGACCTTTTCGAAACTGATTTTTCCAAAGCCACGGTCATCACGATGTTTCTGCTGCCCGATATCAACCTGAAGCTTCGTCCGAAGATCCTCGACATGAAGCCGGGCACGCGCGTCGTATCGAATTCGTTCACAATGGGCGAATGGGAGGACGATGAGACCGCGAATGTCACGAACGGATGCACGTCGTGGTGCACGGCGCATTTCTGGATCGTGCCGGCGAAAGTCCAGGGCACCTGGAAGCTGCCGCAGGGCGAGCTCGACATCAAGCAGCAGTTTCAGATGATTTCAGGCACGCTGAAGAGCGGCGGCAAGAGCGTTCCTGTCAAAGGTCGCCTGCGAGGTGAGCAGATCACTTTTACCGCCGGCGAGGCGCAGTACAGCGGCCACGTAAGCGGCGACAAGATGGAAGGCACGGCGAAGGGCGGGGGCGGCAACTGGAGCGCGACGCGAAGCAAGTAAAAAGTCAAAACTAAAAAGCCACAAAGAAAAGGCGGAAGGAGACGACTCCTTCCGCCTTTTCTGTTGTGCCCGCACTCTACCAGAGCTTGTGCTCGACCGAGAAGTATAAAAACACGCCGAAGTTGTCGGCCGGCTTGGTGATGCCGATCGGCAAGCCGACGCCCGTCACGATCTGCAATTCCTCTTCGTCCACCACCGCCGCGCGCACCCCCGGCGAGATGATCGCCACGAAATCGCGCTTGGCCCGGCCGTTGCCGGTGAGATTCTCCTCGAACGTGCCGACCCATTCGAGCATCGCATGCAGTCGCGACGTGATCGCATAGATTCCGCTCGCGCCGAGATTGTAGGAGACGAGCGCATGCTTCGGCGACAGGTCTCCCGAGTCGAGCACTCCGCGAACGCCTGGAAGATACGTAAGGCCGAGATTGGCGTGCGCCGCCAGACGCGGCGGGAATTTCTTGCTGAACGGGAGCTGCCACTGATAGCCGACGACGCCGTTGCCGGTGCCGTTGCGGCGGTTGCCGGTCGGCAAGATCAAGCTGAAGCGCGGCGCGAACGCCGGCACGCAGTCATTTTCTTCCAGCAGCTGGTAGCGATAGTTGATGAGCATATCGCCGATGCCGCGGACTCGCTCGCCCTCCTGGCGTAGCGCGAACGACGGAATCGTAAAAGAAATTTGATGCTCCAGGCCGTAGAGCGGCCATTCCTGCGTGAAGCTGAACGACCAGCCGCGGTTCTTGGGGTCGTTCACGTAAATCGCGTTGAAGATGTGCTGCACGACGCCCGGGTCCTGGTTGTACGCCTCTTCGATCAAGAAACTGTTGTCTTCGATCCCATCGATCGGCGTCTTCTCGCGCGTCGTCTCCGCCGCGTTCGTCGCCGTGCCAAGCGCGATCAGCACCGCGCACGCGACATCGATTATGCCCCAACCTCGAGCCATCGGTTCAGCTTTAGTTAAGCGAGAACGCGCTTTGTGTCAACGGAAACGCGACATCCATATACTTGATACTTGCGCAATCGCTTAAAACGAATACCCTGAAGGACATCTCATGAAGCCGTACATCCCCGCACTTCTCGCGCTCGCCGCACTGGCGCTCGCGATCTATTTGATTCCGTTCGATTACGTGTACGTGCCTTCGGATGCGGACGCGCTGAATACAGAAGCGACTCAGCCGGTGACTTACGACTTGTGGGGCAGAACTCTCTCGGAGGCGGAAGCCGGCGCGGTCTCCGTTCCATCCGCGGGCGCGCTGGTGCGCGTCGACGAGGCGACGGTCCGCCGCGGCCGCGAAGCGTTCTACGGGGAGACTTTCGGCGATGAAATTTTCTTGACCGACGTGCTCGGCGTTATCGACGGCCCGCTGACGGTGTATTCGTTCGCCAAGGCACTGATGAAGCTCCGCGGCGCGGGAACGACGAATTTGCAACTGGAAGTGAGGCGAACGATGAATGTCGGCGGCCGCGAGTTCGCCAAGGGCTCGCTCATCGATACGGGTCTCGACGTCGCCAAGGGCGCCTACGCGCCGCTCGGCATGAAGATCGTCAAACGCGGCGCAAGAATTCGCGTCGGCATGACGTGCGCCGTGTGTCATTCGACGGTCGATCCCGAGACCAAGAAGGTCGTGCACGGCGCGCCAAATACCGATCTGAACGCGGGGCTGCTGCTCGCGCTCGCGACCAACAGCGCAGCATATTTTTTTCATACCGACGTGAGCGACCTCTCGAAGTATGTGCTGCCGGCGGGTCGGCAAGTCCTCTCGGCGGATCATACAGAGATCCCGCTGCCCGACCGGGGAATCTTCGAGCGCGCGGTCGACGCGGCGCTGCTCGCGTGGCCGCCCGGCTATTTCGACTCGATGATCGACTTCAAGGCCGCTCCGACGCAGATCCCGTCGTCTTTCACTCGCGAAGCCTATCCGTACGGCTGGAGCGGCTTCGCCGCCGCGGGTCCGTTTGGCGGTCTGAGCTCGCTCAACAACAACGTCCACGCGCTCAATTCAGATTCATTGACGGACGCGTACCTCGCGCAGTCCATGTTCGGGCTCGACCCGGAACTCTACATCGCGCTGGTGCTGCAGAACGCGCCGCGGAAAAAATTCCGCTTCGACCCGAAGTCCGGCCGCAAGCCGTCCGAGTTTCTCAGAGCGGTCGATCCTACGCCCGGCGGCTTCGGACTCAATCATACGGTGGAACTGCCGCATTTCCCGAAAGGCTCGATCCTCGCGCCCGACGGGCTTCTCGCGAGCGTTCCCGGTGGCAAAATATGGGAAGACGTCGACGCGATCGCGGCGTGGGAGAATTCCTTGACGCCGCCGCGCGTCGGCGAAGCGCCTCAGCAAATGCAATCCGGCCGGCAGGTCTTCGAGCGCGCGCGCTGCGACGAGTGCCATCAAGGTCCCGCCCTCACGAATCATCGCGTCGTGCCGGCGGCCCTCATCGGCACCGATCCCGTGCGGGCGCAGGCGCTCGCCCGCACGGAAGGTACGTTCGCGCCGCCGGTGTTATTCGCGCTCAATCAACCCGTGCCGCTGCCGCAAAAACCTGTTGTTCTCGATGTGCCGACCGACGGCATCGATAAAGGCGATTTAGAGCGGGCGTTCGCCTGGGACGGCGCTGGGGGATACAAGGTGCCGGCGCTCGTCGGCCTTCGCTGGACTGCGCCCTATCTTCACGACGGCGGCGTCGCGGTGGGAAAAAACCCGACGAGCGAGATCGGCGTCCCGGGAACGCTGCTCAAGGGAATCGCAGCTGATCCGGCGAACAGCCTGCTCGCGCTCGTCGATCGAACCGTGCGCGCGCGCGTGGTAAGCGCCAATCAGGACGACGCGCGTCTCAAACGCGTGAACGTGCGCGGCATCGGCCACGAGTTCTGGGTCGACGCGGACGGAGGCTACAGTGCGAAAGATCAGGTGGATTTGATTCGCTATCTGTTGAGCGCCGGGCCGGCTCAGACGCCGCCGAAGCCCTGATCCTGGGCTTCGGCGAGAAGCCAAGGGTCTTTGACTTCGGTCGTCGGCGGCTTGCCGGAAAGCACGCGCGCGACTTCGCGCGCGGCGTGCGTCTGGCAGTCGACGTAGGATTCGTTCGAGTTCGCGGCCGTGTGGCAGGTGACGATCACGTTCGGCAGCGTAAGAATCTTGTGGTCCGCCGGCAGCGGCTCGGGGTCGGTGACGTCGAGCGCGGCGCCGGCGATTTTGCCCGCGACCAGCGCGTCGTAAAGCGCCTCGGTATCGACGAGGCCGCCGCGCGCGCAGTTGATCAGATACGCCGTCGGCTTCATGGCGGCGAACTGCGCCGCGCCGAACATCTTCCGGGTCTGGCTGGTGAGCGGCGCGTGCACGCTGATGAAGTCGGAGTTCCGCACGAGATCGTCGAACGAGACGAGCTTCACGTTCATCTCGTGCGCGATCTTCGGATCGAGATAAGGATCGACCGCCTGCACGTTTAATCTCAAACCTTGCGCGCGCGGCGCGACCTGTCGGCCGACATGGCCGAGGCCGACGATGCCGAGCGTCTTTCCCATAATGCGCGAGACCGGGCCGCGGTAGGCGTGCAGCTCGGCGGTGTGCCGACGCCAGCGCCCCTCGCGCACGTATTGATTCATGCGCACGAGCTTGCGCGAGACCGCGATCAGAAGGCCGATCGCCTGCTCGGAGACTTCGATCGAGTTGCAGCCTGCCGCGTTGCAGACCTTGATGCCGAACTCCTCCGCCGCGGCGAGGTCCATACGGTCGACGCCGACGCCGGTGCGGCACACGACCTTGGTGCGCTTGAGCTGCGAAATGATCTCGCGCGTGAATGGCACCGAGCCGTGCATGATGATGCCGTCGGCGTCGCGGCCGGCTTCGGCGACCTCTGCCTCGCTGCGCGGGTTGGCGATGATCATCTCGGCGTCGATCTCATCGAGAATCGGCTTGATGAGCTGGACCGGAACGTCGTTGCTGCCGAAATACTTGACGCGGAACTTCGCCATCGTTACGCCCCCAAGCCGAACAGCTGCACCGGGTTGTCCCAGAGAATTTTCTGCCGCGCCTCGCGCGATAGTTTATCGTTACGGCTCATGTCGCCGACGGTGCGGTCGGGAAACTTGTCGATCGCGTCGCTGTGCGGGTAATCGGTCGCGATGACGAGGCGCTCGTCGCCGACGTGCTCGACGTACACGGGCGCCAGCTCCTCGCCCGCCTCGCAGCTCGTCCAGCACTGTCGCTTGAAGTAGAAGCTGGGTTTCTCTTTCACCGTGCGGGCCGAGCCGTGCGACTCGTGCTCCCAATGCTCGTCCATTCTTTCCAGCCAGAACGGCACCCACCCGCAGCCGGATTCCAGGTGCGCGACCTTGAGCTTGGGAAATTTTTCCAGCACGCCGTCGCCGCAGAAGTTCAGGCACGCGAGCATCTGTTCGAGCGGGTGGCAGGCGACGTGGCGGCCGAACTCGCTGTAGCGGTCGGAACCGGCCTGCGGCAGTATCGTGCGCGCGCCTTCGTGCACGCAGATCGTGACGCCGAGGTCCGCTGCGGTCTCGTAGATCGGATAATAATCGGGGCTCGCGAAGGTGCGGCCGCAGAATTTGTT
This sequence comes from Pseudomonadota bacterium, assembly GCA_021324155.1. Taxonomy (GTDB): domain Bacteria; phylum Desulfobacterota; class Binatia; order UBA9968; family UBA9968; genus JAJPJQ01. The sequence continues at coordinate 95,332 of JAJPJQ010000042.1, read as the reverse complement.
CGGCCGCCAGAAAATGCCGACCAGCCCCAACTTCTCGCGCGCGTATTTGAGCTCCGCGACGGCGCGCGCCGGGTCCTGCAACGGGATCAGCATGACGCCGTGAAGGCGCTTGCGGTCATAGTCGCAGTATTCCGCCAGCCATGTATTGTACGCGCGGCAGATCGCGGCGGAGAGCTCGGGATCGATGTCGTCGCGCCACATGATGTAAAGCCCGATCGTCGGGAAAAGCACGCTTATATCGATGCCTTCGCGGTCCATGTCGCGCACGTTCGACGCGGGATCGAACTTGTGCTCGTACGCGTCGGCAAAGCATTCGCGCCAGCGCTGCGACGAGGAAAAAATGTAGCCGTAGTCCTCCATGACCCGTCCCGGCCGCTGCGCGGAGTCCGACACCGGCTTGCCGTCTACCTCGCGCACCGTCTGGTTCGGGCCGGCGAGCCGCACGCGATTTTTGAACCGCTCCGGCAGATATCTCTGGTACAGATCCGACGGCTCTAGAACGTGCCGGTCGGCGTCGATGACTTTGAATCCGTCGCGCATAAAAAATCTCCTGCGGCCGCTCGGCCGTCTCCAAATGAAAAATTCATTGCTTTAAGAAATATGCCTAGTCGGCGAGCGTAGTCAAGACAACGCGATCCGCTTCCCTTGACTCGTCGTCCGCCTGCTAATATCTTCGCGAGGGCGCATGAGCGGCTTTGCGACGACGGTCGACCGCCGGTACTTCGAGGACTACGTGCCGGGATCCGTGCACGAGTTCGGCACGATCGCCGTCGAACCGGACGAGGTTGTCAGCTTCGGCAGGCGCTTCGTGCCGCTGAGCTATCACATCGACGCCGAGGCGGCGAAGAGCAGCATCTACGGCGGGCTGATTGCGAGCGGCTGGCACACCGCGGGCCTTATGATGCGCCTCTATACGGACAATTATTTGTCCCGCGTCGCCAACTTGGGCTCGCCGGGATGCGACGAGCTTCGCTGGGATAAGCCGGTATTCCCCGGCGACGATCTGTCGATCCGGGTAACCGTGCTCGAAGCGCGGCGCTCGGAGTCGAAGCCCGACCGCGGCATCGTGCGCTCGTTCGTAGAGGTGCTGAATCAGAAGCGCGACATCGTGATGAGCCTGAAGATGGTGAACTTCATCCGCTGCCGCGAACCAAAGGCCGATCGTAAGGAGCAGTAGAATAATATGGCCGCGAATGAATTAGTCGTCGACGTCCATCATCACTTCATGCCGCCTGCGCTCTTCGACCGTCTCGCCGCGCAGGCCGGCGGCCGGCGCATCGTCACGAACGAGATCAGCCTGACGCTCAATCCGTCGCGCAAGGACCTCGAGGCGCACATCAAGGTCATGGACGAGGCGGGCATCGAGACGGCGGTGCTGACCGACCAAGTACAGGTCATGGGCGCGGATGTCGCGCGCATGCTGAACGACGGCATCGCCGAGGTGCAGCGCAAATATCCCGAGCGCTTCGTCGGCGCCGTGCATCTGCCGGTCCACGAGAAGGGGGCCGCCGAGCGCGAGCTTCGGCGCGGCATCGAAGAGCTGGGCCTCCGCGCAGTCGCGCTGCTCGCGTGCCATCTCGACATTCAGCTCGACAATCCGGTGATGAACCCGCTCTTCGAGCGCATCCAGCGCGAGAACCTGCCGATTGTGATCCATCCGCAGTCGAAGCCGACGGGCTCGGAGACGATCTACAATCTCGACCGCTGCGTTTTCCGCCCATTGGAAACCACGCAGGCGATCGTGCGCGTGATGGCGAGCGTGCTGCCGCGCTTTCCCGGACTGCGCTTCGTCATGCCGCATCTCGGCGGTGGGACCTCGTCGCTGAAGGGACGCATGATGGCCTTCTTCGAGCCCGACGACGCGGAGGTTCCCGCGGAGCTCAAAGGCTATTTGAAAACGCAGTCGGAGCAGAAGCGCTTCGGTCTCGCCGACCGCTTCGAGAAGCTTTTCCGCGCGCTCTACTTCGATACAGCCGGCACCGGCGCGTGGCGCCCGGCGCTTCAGGCGGCGTTTCAGATCGCGAATCCCGACCGCATCATGTTCGGCACCGACTATCCCCTCGAATGCAAGAGCGCGGCGAATATCATCGAGGCGCTTGACGTCGTGCGCGAGGCGCGGTGCTCGTCGGCCGAGCGAACGGCGATTCTCGGTACGACGGCCAAGACGCTGTTTAATATCCCTTAACGCCGTGCGCCGCGCGATCATCGCCATAGTTTTTGTCCTCTTCGCTGCGACGGCAGTCGCGCAGCCGCCGGTCGCGCACCAGCAGCTCGCGCGCGAGATTTACAAAGAGCTGATCGAAATCAACACGACCGCCTCGAGCGGCAGCACGACGGCCGCCGCGGAGGCGATGGCGAAGCGCCTGAGAGAGGCGGGTTTTCCCGTCGCCGATGTGCAGGTGCTCGGCCCCGAGCGCAAGGGCAATCTCGTCGCGCGGCTGCAGGGCACCGACGCGCGCCGGCCCATGCTCTTGCTCGCGCACCTCGACGTCGTCGAGGTGCGGCGCGACGAATGGTCGGTCGATCCGTTCAAGCTGACGGAGAAGGACGGGTACTTTTTCGCCCGCGGCTCGTCCGACGACAAGGCAATGGCGGCGATCTTCGTCGCCAATCTCATCCGCTACAAACAGGAGAAGCTCGTTCCCGACCGCGACATCATCCTCGCGTTGACGGCGGACGAAGAAATCGAGAATTCCCCGACCAACGGCATCGACTGGCTGCTGAAGCACCACCGCCAACTTATCGACGCCGAGTTCGCGCTGAACGAGGGCGGCGGCGTAATGCTCAAAAACGGCAAGGCGATCGCCAATCGCCTCCAGGCGAGCGAAAAGATTTCAGTCACCTACCGCCTCGAAGCGAAGTATCCCGGCGGCCACAGCGCCGTTCCGGGGCGTGAGACGTCCATCTACCTCCTTGCCGACGCGCTGACGCGCATCTCGCGGAACGCGTTTCCGGTCAAGCTGACTCAGGCGACGCGCGGCTATTTCGAGAAGATGGGCGCGCTGGAGAGCGGCCAGGACGCCGAGGACATGCGCGCGATCGCGCGCGATCCTATGGACACCTCCGCGGCGTCGCGCCTCTCGACCCGACCGTCGTACAACGCTCAGCTTCGGACGACCTGCGTCGCGACGCGGCTCGAGGCCGGCCAGGCGCTCAACGCCGTGCCGCAGACGGCGCACGCGATCGTGAACTGCCGCGTGCTTCCCGGCGAATCGGTCGCGGAAGTGCAGCAGCGGCTGGCCGAGATCGTCGGCAGCGACAAAGTCAGCGTGACTCCGATCGGCTCTCCGACACTGAGCCCGCCGTCGCCGCTGCGGCCCGAGCTGGTGCGCGCCATCGAGCGGCTGACAGGAGAGTTCTGGCCTGGCGCGGCGATTGTGCCTTCCATGTCGGCGGGAATGACCGATTCGCGTTATCTCCGCAGCGCGGGGATCCCCGCCTACGGTCATTCGGGACTCGCCAGCGAGCCGAACGAGAACCGGGCCCACGGCATCGACGAGCGCCTTTCGGTGAAGTCGTTCTACGATGGGCTGGAATATCTCTATAAACTCGTGAAGACTCTGGCGTCGGGCGAGTAGCGCTCAGCTTTTTTCCAAGCGCTCCAGCGTCCGCCGTAAATCCTCGGGTAATTCCGCCGTCCACTTGCGCATCTTGCCACGGTGCTCGAACGCGATCATCGCGGCGTGCAGGAACTGCCGTTTGAGACCGAATTTTTTCCGGAACTCCTTATTGAACGCGAAGTCGCCGTGCTCGTCGTCCATGACCACGGGATGATGGATCGCTGCGAAGTGAAGCCGGATCTGATGCATGCGTCCGGTGTCGATGCGTACGCGCGCGAGCGCCGCGCCGGGAAACTCTCTCTCGACCTTGTAATGCGTTACCGCGGTGACCTGCCCGCCTTCGCGGCCCGGCAGGGGAGAATCGATCGTATCCCGCTTCGCTGGTAGCCTGCCGGCGACCAGCGCGAGATATTCCTTCTCCACGTCGCCCGTCTCGAAGAGCCGTTCGAGCCGCTCGGCTGTCGCGTCGTTCTTCGCCGCAACCAGTAAGCCCGAGGTGTCTTTGTCGGTCCGATGGACCAAGTGCGGCGTTATATTCTGCGGGCGGTACGCCGTTTCGAGACGCCCGAGAACGGTATCGCGCTTGAGAATGCCTTTGCCTTCGTGCACGGCAAGGCCCGCGGGCTTGTTCAACACGAGAAGATCGCCGTCCTCGAAGACGATATCCAGCTCGCCAAACGGCCGCGCTGTCGGTTTGGATTTTTCATAGGGAACGTAGAGCTGGATCCGGTCGCCCGGGCGCGCGATGTCCTCGGGCGCCGCGCGCTTGCCGTTAAGCCGCACGCCGTTTTTGCGGAACAGCTTCCTTACATAGCCGATGTTAAAGCGCTTCTTGAGAAAATTCTCGAGCCGCTTGGGTGCTTCGCCCGCGGAAATCACGATCTCTTGCGGCATGCCGCAGTTTTAGCCGCCGCCGCGCCAGCGGTCAAGGTGGAAATATTTGCAATTTCTTTTTATTTAGGCTAGTTTAGATCACTTCGCATAAAGGTTCCGGATGAGGTTCTCTATTGAGCCGTAAAGAGTCGCTGGATGCGCTCAGGAAAAAGATCGATCACGTCGATGCAAAGCTAGTTGAGCTGCTGAACGAGCGGGCATCTCTCGCCAAGCAAATCGGTTACGCCAAGAGTTTAGACGGACAGGAAATTTTCGTCCCCGGCCGCGAGAAGGAGATTTTCAAGCGCATCTCCACCCTGAATAGTGGGCCGCTGCCGGAAAAATCGGTTCACTCCATCTACCGCGAGATCCTCTCTGCCTCGCGCTCGCTCGAAGCGCCGCTTACCGTCGCTTATTTCGGCCCCGAGGCGACCTATACGCACATGGCGGCGCGCGATCGCTTCGGCTCGTCGACGACGTACGTCCCGATGGCGAGCATCCCGGATGTGTTCCAGGAAGTGAAGCTCGACCGCGTCGACTACGGCGTTGTGCCGATCGAGAACTCGACCGAGGGGATCGTGACGCATACCCTCGACATGCTGGTCGAGGCCGACGTCAAGATCTGCGCCGAAGTCGTTCTCGACGTGCACCATTGCCTGCTCTCGCGCTCGGGCAACACCGAGGACGTGCGCGAGATCGTCTCGCATCCGCAGGCGCTCGCGCAGTGCCGACGCTGGATCACGACGAATTATCCAAACGCGCGCGTCACCGAGGCGCCGAGCACGGCGCAGGCCGCGCATATGGCTTCCAAGGACGGCGGCTTGGCGGCGATCGCGAGCGCGCTAGCGAAAGAGCTGTACGGCTTAGAGGTCGTCGCGCGCAACATCGAGGACCAGGCGAACAACATCACGCGCTTTCTCGTGATCGGCGCGCACTCGCCGAAGCCGAGCGGCGACGACAAGACCTCGATCGTCTTCTCGGTCAAGGACGAGGTCGGCGTGCTGCACCGCATGCTCGACCCGTTCGCGAAGAACCGCATCAACCTGACCAAGATCGAGTCGCGCCCGCTGAAGCAAAAGCCGTGGGAGTATCTCTTTTTCCTCGACCTCGAAGGCCATATCGAGGAGCCGAGGATTCAGAAGGCGATCAAGAAGTTGGAAAAGATTTGTCTCTTCATCAAAATTTTGGGCTCTTATCCGGCGGCCGTATGAGCATTCTCGACCGCGTGCCGGAATACGTTCGCTCGCTTATTCCTTACGAGCCGGGAAAGCCGATCGAGGAGGTCGAGCGCGAGTACGGGATCGAAGATGCCATCAAGATCGCCTCGAATGAGAACCCGCTGGGGCCCTCGCCGAAGGCGGTGAAGGCGATCGCCGAGAGACTCGCCGGCCTTCACTTCTATCCCGATGGCGACTGCTATCAGCTCCGGCGCGCCGTCGCGGCGAAGCTGGGCGTCGCCGAAGACCGCCTGATCTTCGGCAACGGCTCGAACGAATTGATCGAGTTCGCGGTGCGCACTTTCATGCGGCCCGGCGACGAGGCGGTCATGGCGCGCCACGCCTTCGCGATCTACAACCTGGTCGTCAAGTCGGCGGGCGGTGTGTCCAACATCGTGCCGATGAAGAATCTGACGCACGACCTGGAGGCGATGGGCGAGGCGACGACGCCGAAAACGCGCATCGTTTTTCTCGCGAATCCGAACAATCCGACGGGCACGTCGTTCAAAAAGAAGGAATGGGAAAAATTCCTCGGCCGCGTCGCCCCGGAGACGCTGATCGTCGTCGACGAGGCCTACTTCGAATACGTGACAGATCCCGAATACCCCAACTCCATCGAGTACCAGGCCGACGACAGGATGATCGTTACGTTCAGGACCTTCTCCAAGCTCTACGGCCTCGCCGGTTTAAGGCTCGGTTACGCCGTCGGTCCGAAAGAGGTGATCGGCTTCATGCACCGCGTGCGCCAGCCCTTCAATGTGAACGCGATCGCGCAGTGGGGCGCCATCGCCGCGCTCGATGATACCGAGCATGTGCAGCGCACGGTCGAGACAAATCGCGCCGGCATGGAATATTTGACGCGCGAGGTCGAGAAGCTCGGCCTCGAACACGTGCCGAGCCAGGCGAATTTCATCCTGCTCCGCGTCGGCGACGGCGCCGCGATATTTCAGCAGCTCCTTCGGCGCGGCGTCATCGTACGCCCGATGGGCGGCTACGAGCTGCCGGAGTATATCCGCGTGACCATCGGCACGGCCACGGAAAATGCTAGATTTATAAATGAGTTGAAAGGTATAATCGCGGGTCGCGCGTAAGGTTCTTCGATGATCGTCGTTTTAAAGCCTTACCTCAAGCCGGAAGAGATCAAGAAAGTTATCGAGCGCATCGAGAGCTTCGGCCTGCGCGCGCACATCTCCGAAGGCAAGGAGCGCACGATCGTCGGCGCCATCGGCGACGAGCGGCTGCTGGCGGACCAGAGCCTCGAATCGTTTCCCGGCGTAGAGAAAGTCCTGCCGATCCTCAAGCCCTACAAGCTTGTGAGCCGCGAGTTCCAGCAGCACAATACGATCATCGAAATCGGCGGTCTCGAGATCGGCGGCAAAAAAATCCACGTCATGGCCGGGCCGTGCTCGGTCGAATCGCGCGACCAGGTGCTCGAATCGGCGCTGCCGGCCAAGCAGGCCGGTGCGACGTTTCTCCGCGGCGGGGCTTTCAAGCCGCGCACGTCGCCGTATAGCTTCCAGGGGCTCGGCGAAGAAGGCCTCGACTACCTCGCGCATGCGCGCAAGGTGACCGGCATGCCCATCATCACCGAGGTGCTCGACCCGCGCGACCTCGACCTCGTCGCGCGCTACAGCGACGTGCTCCAGGTCGGCGCGCGCAACATGCAGAATTTTAAGCTCCTGACCGAGGTCGGCAAGCTGGGCAAACCCGTCATGCTCAAGCGCGGGTTGAGCGCGACGATCCAGGAATTTCTGCTGTCCGCCGAGTACATCGCGGCCGAAGGCAATCGCAAGATCATTCTCTGCGAGCGCGGAATCCGCACCTACGAAACCGAGACGCGCAATACGCTCGACCTGAGCGCCGTGCCGGTGCTGAAGCAGCTCTCGCACCTGCCGGTCTTCATCGACCCGAGCCACGGAACCGGCCGCTGGGACCTCGTCGCGCCGATGGCGCTGGCCGCCGTCGCCGCCGGCGCGGATGGATTATTGATCGAGGTCCATTCCAATCCGGAAGTCGCGCTCAGCGACGGCCCGCAGTCGCTCAAGCCGAAAAAGTTCGCCGCCATGATGGAAGATTTGAAAAGAGTCGCCGCCGCGGTCGGGAGAGAAATTTAATGGCGGCGCTGTTCCAGAAGATGGTTGTCGCCGGCGTCGGTCTCATCGGCGCGTCGCTCGCGCTCGCCGCGCGCGAGCATGGGCTGGTGAAAGAATTCGTCGGCTACGGCCGGAGCGAAAAGAACCTGCGCTTCGCAGTCGACAAAGGAATCATCGATAGCTACTTCCATAAACCCGAAGAGCTTCCCAAGGACACCGATTTTTTAGTGCTGGGCACGCCGGTCGCTGCGATCGCGCCGCTGACGAAAGAGTTTCTGCCGCACATGCAGCCCGGCTGCCTCGTAAGTGACGTGGGCAGCGTCAAAGCCGAGATCGTCCGAGACATGGAAAAGATTTTGCCGGCAACCATGCCGTTCGTCGGCGCACACCCGATCGCCGGCGGCGAGCAGTGGGGCGCCGAGCCCGCGCGCGCGAATTTATTTATCGGTTCGCGCTGCATTTTGACGCCGACGAAAAAGACCGACGCGAAGGCGCTGGCAAAGGTCTCGAGGCTGTGGCAAAAAGTCGGCGCCAAAGTCGAGGAGCTGGACGCCGAGACGCACGACAAGATTCTCGGCCTCGTTAGCCATTTGCCCCATGTGCTGGTGTACGGCTTGGTCAATATGATGAACCGCGCGCGCGTCAATTCAACCGAAGTGATCGAATACTGCGGCGGCGGCTTCAAGGATTTCACCCGCATCGCGTCGAGCCGGCCGGAGCTCTGGCGCGATATCTGCCTGCTCAACCGCGAAGCGGTGAGCGGCGGATTGGCCGATTACATCAAAGAGCTCGAAAAGCTGAAGCGCTTCGTTGATGAAGGCAAAGGGCCCGAGCTCGAGCGCGAATTCGCGCTCGCGAACGAGGCGAGGAGGCGGCTATCTTAAGCGCGGTGACACAGCGCGCGCGGAGGATCGAGCCGGTCACACGGCCGCTCCATGGCGAGCTGTCCGTTCCGGGCGACAAATCGATCGGCCATCGCGCGGTCATCTTCGCCGCGATCGCGAACGGCACCAGCCGCATCGCCAATCTTTCCGGCGGCGAGGACAACCACAGCACGATCGAAGCCTTCAAAACGCTCGGAGTAAAAATCTCCGGCGATGACCGGCTGCTTACGATCGAAGGCAAAGGATTCGAAGGACTCGCCGCGCCGATGAAGGTGATCGACTGCGGCAACTCCGGCACGACCATGCGGCTTCTTTCCGGCATTGTCGCCGGCCGCCCGTTCGTTTCGATGCTCGACGGCGATGCGTCGCTCCGGCGCCGGCCGATGAAGCGCATCGCCGAGCCGCTGGAGAAGATGGGCGCTCGCTTCGAAAGTAACGACGGCCGCGCGCCGCTCAACATTCACGGCGGAGCGCTCAAAGGCATCCGTTACGCGACGCCGGTCGCCAGCGCGCAGGTGAAGTCGGCGATACTCCTCGCCGGGCTCCAGGCCGACGGCGTGACGACCGTCGAGGAGCCGCAGCAGTCGCGCGACCACACCGAGATCATGGCGCGGGCGCTCGGTGCCAAGCTCGAAGCCCGCGGCAATATCGTATCCGTCCAAGGAGGGCCCAAGCTCGCAGCGTTCGATATCAGCGTCCCGGGCGACCTTTCTTCGGCGGCGTTCTTCATGGCCGCCGCGGCGATGATTCCCGGCTCCGATGTCGTTATCCGCGGCGTCGGGTGCAATCCGACGCGCGCCGGTGTGATCGATGTTTTGCGCCGCATGGGAGCTTCGATCGAAATGCTCGATCAAAAAACAGCCGCCGGCGAGCCGGTGGCGGATATCAGAGTGCGCGGCGCGAGATTGAAGGGTGTCGATATCGGTCCGGAAATGGTCGCGCGCACAATCGACGAGTACCCGATTCTCGCCGTCGCCGCCGGCCTGGCCCAGGGTATAACGGCTATTTGCGGCGCCAAGGAGTTGAGGTATAAGGAGTCCGACCGAATCACCGTCATGACCGAGCAGCTCAGGCGGCTCGGCGTCGACGTCGAGGAGCGCGACGACGGCATGATCATCGAAGGGCGTGGGAGATTGAAGGGCGCATCCGTTCAGAGCGCCGGCGATCATCGCGTGGCGATGTCGCTCGCCGTCGCCGGACTTTCCGCCGACGGCGGCGTGGAGATCGACGACACCGCCTGCGCTGACATCTCGTTTCCGGGGTTTTTCCGGATGCTGGAAAGGATTGCCGGCACGTAAAGTGAAATCGATCATCGTCGCGATCGACGGGCCGGCGGGGGCGGGGAAAAGCACGGTAGCAAAGCGGTTGGCAAAAAAGCTAGGTTATACGTATATGGATACCGGCGCCATGTACCGGGCCTTTGCGCTCAAGGCGGCGCGCGACGGAATCGATCTCGAAAACGAAGACGCGCTGCGCTCGGCGCTCGCCGCGACGAACATCGAGCTTTATGAGGATGCGCGCGGGCCGAAGGTCATTCTCGACGGCCGCGATGTGGCGGGCGAGATCCGGACGCCCGAGCTGAGCCAGGCGGCGTCGAAAGTTTCGGCGCTGAAAGCGGTGCGTGAGAGGATGGTCGAGCTGCAACGCGCGATGGGCGCGCGCGGCGGCATCGTCGCCGAGGGCCGCGATATCGGAACGGTGGTGTTTCCGAAAGCCGAGGTAAAAGTCTTTTTGACGGCAGGTCCCGACGAGCGCGCGCGGAGGCGCTTCGCCGAGCTCAAAGGCAATGGCAAAGAGGTCACTCTGGAAGAGACAGTCGCGGAGATGGAGCAGCGCGACCGGCGCGACCGCGAGCGCGAGCACGCGCCGCTTCGTCAGGCCGAAGACGTGATTGGAATCGACTCGACCGGAATGTCCGTCGATGAAATCGTGGAGCAAATAATGAAAGAGATTAAAAAGAAGACCACATAAGGAAGGAAAACAAGCTAATGGCGGATAATCAACCCAACAACCCAACAACCGACGATTTTCAGACACTCTTCGAGGAAAGCCTCCGCACCGTAAAGCCGGGCGGAGTCGTGAAGGGTAGAGTCGTCGGCATAACCTCCTCGCACGTGATGGTCGACGTCGGCTACAAGTCCGAGGGGCAGATCCCACTGCACGAATTTCTCGATCGTGACGGAAAGCCGCAGGTCAAGGTCGGCGACGAGATCGATGTCTACTTCGACTCGTCCGAGGGCGAAGGCGGCGGCATCGTGCTCTCGCGCCAGCGCGCCGAGAACATGAAAGTGTGGGAAGATATCGAGAAAGCGGCGCAGGACGGAAGCGGAGTCGAAGGCGTCATCGTCGCCAAGGTCCGCGGTGGGTTCAAGGTTGATCTCGGCGTCGCGGCGTTTCTCCCCGGCTCGCACGTGGACATCCGCCCGACGCGGAACCTCGATCGGTTTCTCGGCCAGCGCGACAAGTTCGCGATCCTGAAGTTCAACCGCGCCCGCGGCAACGTCGTCGTATCGCGACGCGCGCTGCTCGAGAAAGAGCGCGACAGCCTGAAAAAGGAAATCCTCAAGGTTCTCGAAGAAGGCGTTATTCTCGAAGGCACCGTCAAGAACATCACGAGCTACGGCGCCTTCGTCGACCTCGGCGGCATCGACGGCATCCTGCATATCAGCGATATGTCTTGGGGCCGCATCGGCCATCCGTCGGAGATGGTCAAAGTCGGCGAGCGCATCAAAGTCGTCGTGCTCAAGTTCGACGCCGAGCGCGAGCGTATTTCGCTCGGCATGAAGCAGATCATGCCCGATCCATGGAACACGGTCGCGGACAAGTATCCGATCGGGACGCGCCTGCAAGGCAAGGTCGTGAGCCTCGTCGATTACGGCGCGTTCGTGGAACTCGAGAGAGGCGTCGAGGGATTGATCCACATCTCCGAGATGTCCTGGACCAAGAAGATCGCGCATCCCTCGAAAGTCGTGCAAGTAGGGGAGACGGTGGAAGTGATCGTGCTGAACGTCGATCCTAACCACCGCCGCATCTCCTTGGGCCTCAAACAGGTCATGCCGAATCCGTGGGAGCAGGCGAAGGAGAAATATCCCGTCGGCACCGTCGTCAAAGGACCGGTCCGCAGCGTCACGGACTTCGGCATCTTCGTCGGCGTCGAGGAAGGCATCGACGGGCTCGTGCATGTGTCCGACCTTCACTGGACCAAGAAGGTCAAGCATCCATCCGAGCTGTACAAGAAGGGCGATATCGTCGAAGCCAAGGTGCTCGGCGTGGACGTGCAGAACGAGCGCTTCTCGCTGGGCATCAAGCAGCTCTCGACTGATCCCTGGCATGTGATCGCGCAGAAATATCCGATCGGCTCGAAGGTGAAAGGCGAGGTCGCAAGCGTCCCGGATTTCGGCGTCTTCGTCCGGCTGGAGGAGGGCATCGAAGGCCTCATCCACGTCTCGCAGCTCAGCACCGAGCGTGTCGACAAGCCGTCGAGCTTGTTCAAGCCCGGCGACACCGTCGAAGCCGAGGTGATCAACGTCGATCCGCACGAGCGCAAGCTCGGCCTGAGCATCCGCGCCCTGAAGAAGACCGAGGAGCGCCAGGAGATGGAGAATTATCTCAAACGCGAAAAGGAAGGCGGCCGGTTTTCGTTCGAGGCGATCTTGAACGAGGAGCTGCGTCTCGACCGCGATGAGGAGCCGCGGCCGGCGGAAAAGGGCAAAGGGGGGAATCCGCAATAGCGGATTGCGGTCGCGATGCCCCGCCTGCGTTCGCTGCTCAGAGGATTGGGAATTCTTCTCGTTCTCGTCCTGATCTTTTTCGTTTCGGTGTTTTTCTACGCGTATCTCACCGGCGGCGAGGCCGGTGTCCTCACTGCGCTGGGCGGCGACAGCATCGGCGTGATTCAGGTCGAGGGCACCATCAACGATTCGCGCGACATCATCGATTCGCTGAAGCAGTTCGGCGACAGCAGCGGCATCAAGGCGATTATACTGCGCATCGACTCTCCCGGCGGCGCCGTCGCGCCGACGCAGGAGATTTACGAGGAGATCGAGAAGCTCAAGAAGAAAAAGCCGGTGATCGCCTCCTTCGGCGGCATGGCCGCATCAGGCGGCTATTACATCGGCAGCGCGTGCGATCAGATCGTTGCAAACCCCGGCACGCTGACGGGCTCCATCGGCGTGATCATGCAGCTCGGGAACATCGAGGATCTGCTGAAGAAGATCGGTGTTCAGGGCTACAGTGTGAAAAGCGGCGCGAATAAGGATATCGGCTCGCCGCTGAAGCCGCTGACGCCGGAAGGGAAGGCCATCCTGCAAGGGCTGGTCGACAATGTCCATGCGCAGTTTGTCCGCGCCGTCGCCAAAGGGCGTCGCCTCACCGAAGATAAGGTGAAGAGCCTGGCCGACGGCCGGGTTTATTCCGGCGAGCAGGCTAAAGGTTTGGGATTAGTGGATGTTTTAGGTAATATGGAGGACGCGGTGGAACTGGCGGCCAAGCGGGTCGGCATGAAAGGCAAGCCGCAGGTCGTCTATTCCCGGGCGGAACAGAAGGGTTGGATGGAGATGGTGTCGTCGACGTGGCTCCGGGGCTGGACGAAGCACGAAAGCCTCGGTCTTCGTTACGAGTGGTCCCCTTCTTTCCTGCCGTGAATCGGATTCGTTCACACTTGCTCGCAAACCGTTCGGGAACATCCGTTCTGCCGGAGGGCTGATATGACGAAACGGGACCTGATCGACGAGATCAATAAGCGATTTCCTCATCTATCGCACCGCGATTCCGAGGTGATCGTCAACGCCATCTTCGACGCGATGGTCGACGCGATGGGGCAGGGCGAGCGCATCGAGATTCGCGGCTTCGGCAGCTTCGTCGTCAAACATCGCCGCGCGCGCGAGGGCCGCAATCCGAAAAGCGGCGAGATCGTTTCCGTCGCGGCGAAGCGGGTGCCCTTTTTCAAAGTCGGAAAAGAATTGCGCCTTCGGGTCGATGGCAAACCGGTTCCCGAGGGCACTGAATGAACCAGCTCTGGGCGCCGTGGCGGATGGCCTACATCGCGGAAGAAAAGCCGGCAGGCTGCATCTTCTGCGAGAAGCCGAAGGGAAAGGATCCGCGGGCGGAATTGGTCTTGGCGCAGAGCGTGCACTCCATGGTCATGCTCAACAAGTACCCCTATAACAACGGCCATCTCTTGATCGCGCCCAAACGGCACGAAAAAATGTTCGCCGCGCTCCCGGATGTGGAATACCGCGATCTCGGTGAACTGCTGAAACTCTCGCTCGATATTCTCGCCCGCGCATTCACTCCCGGGGGTTTCAACATCGGGATGAATCTCGGACGCACCGCCGGCGCCGGCGTCGAGGACCATCTTCACTGGCACATAGTGCCCCGCTGGGATGGGGATACGAACTTCATGCCGGTCCTCGCCGAGACGCGGGTAATTCCGGAGCATCTCCTTAATAATTACGACCGTCTGAGCCCGATGTTTCTTCAGGCGATAGCCGCCAATGCGTAACGCCGGAAGCGCAGAATTTCCCTGCGACTTCTTCCGTCTTCGAGGTCCATGCTTTATGTTACTAGCTGGGAGGGAGGCACTAGCGTGAACGAGCCAAGAACTTTAGGCGAGCTTAAAAAAAGTGGACAGCAGGTCCTTACGGTGCGCCAGGAGATGCGAAAGAACCTGGTCCATTGTCTGCAGACCAGCAAGCGGATTCTGCCGGGGATTCTCGGTTATGACGAGACCGTCATTCCCGATATCGAGAATGCCATCCTTTCCGGCCATCATATGGTGTTTTTGGGTGAACGCGGGCAAGCAAAGTCGCGGATCATTCGCGGACTCGTGTCGCTCTTGGACGAGCGGATTCCGATCGTCCAGGGCTGCGAGATCAACGATAATCCCTTCGAGCCGATCTGCCGCGCCTGCCGTCGCCGCGCGGCCGAGCAGGGCGACGCTTTGCCGGTCGAATGGATCGGCCGCGATCAGCGCTACGGCGAGAAGCTTGCGACGCCGGACGTTTCGATTGCGGATCTCATCGGCGAGATCGATCCGATCAAAGTCGCCGAAGGACGCTATCTCGCCGACGAAGAGACGATCCACTACGGGCTCATCCCGCGCACCAACCGCGGCGTCTTCGCCATCAACGAGCTGCCGGACCTCACGGAGAAAGTCCAGGTCGGTCTATTCAATCTGATGGAAGAGAAAGACGTCCAGATCAAAGGCTACAAGATTCGCCTGCCGCTCGACGTCGTTATCGTCGCGAGCGCCAACCCGGAAGACTACACGAGCCGCGGCCGCATCATCACACCGCTGAAAGACCGCTTCGACGTTCAGATCCGGACCCATTACCCGCAGAGCATCCAGGACGAAGTGGCGATCATGGAGCAGGAATCGGCGCCGATGAGCCACCGCAGCCACGCGGTGACCGTGCCGCAATTCATCAAGGAGATTCTCGGTCACATGACTTTCGAGGCGCGCAAATCGAACGAGATCAATCAGTCGTCTGGCGTCAGCGTGCGTGTGACGATCAACAATTACGAAAGTCTCGTCAGCAATGCCGAGAAGCGCTCGCTGCGCCTGAAGGAGACTGAGGTCGTGCCGCGCGTGAGCGATCTGCACGCGGTGCTCGCCTCGACGAGCGGCAAGATCGAGATGGAATACGTCGGCGAAGACAAGAAGGAAGACGATCTCGTCGAGAAGCTCGTGAACCGCGCGATCCTCAAAGTCTTCGATCAATATTTCACGGTCAGCTCGCTGCAGAAGGTTATCGACTACTTCAACTCCGGCTGGGGCGTCGAGGTTTCCGATGTCATGCCGTCGCAGGACTACCTCGAAGGCATCAAGGAAATCCCGGGTCTCAAAGAGGCGCTCCGCACCCTCGGTCCGATGGAGTCGCCGGCGCTCATGGCGTCCGCGACGGAGTTCATTCTGGAAGGACTTCACCTCCACCAAAAGCTCAATAAAGAGATCGAGGGGGGAAGGATCACGTACGGAAAATGAGATAGAGACAGGGACAGAGAATCGTTCTCTGTCTCGGCACTCTGTCTCTGTCTAGCCATGCGTAAGTTCCGCTATAGCCGCTGGGAGCGCACGCCTGCCGACGCCGTCCAGTCCGACAATGTTTTCGATCAGCTGAACGAGTACATGAACGACACCGGCGACCTGCAGCAGGCGATGCGGCGCCTAATGCAGCGCGGCCTCAAGCAGGGCGACAGCAAGGTCCCGGGCATGGAGGACCTACTCTCGCAGGTCGCCCGCGAGATGCGGAAGCTGTACGAGCAGTACCGCCTCCAGTCGGCGCAAGACGAGGTCAAGCACGACCTCGACGAAATCGTCGCCGAGGAGCGTGAGACGCTAGAGCAAGCCGGCGATTCCAACCCCGAGATCGAAGAAAAGAAAAAATTTCTCGACCGCCTTCCCGGAAAGACGAGCGATGCCGTCGAGCGGCTCGCCGAATACGACTTCGAAAACCAGCAGGCGGCGGATAAGTTTCAAGAGCTGCTCTCGATGCTGGAGCAGATCCGCCGGTTGGAAAACTCGATCCGGCGCGAAGGGAACCTTTTCCGCGGGCAGAAGTCGCTGCAATTCCAGGAAGCGCAGGAATTGATCGACAAGCTCGAGGAGCTGCGCCGACTCGAGGGGCAGCTCTCCAGCATGCGCCCCGATCAGATCGATTTGGAGCTGCTGCAAAAACTGCTCGGCGAGCAGGCGCTGAAGGATTTCGAAGGCGTCTCGCGCCTCGAATCGATGCTCGAAGAGGACGGCTACGTCGCCGCGCGCGGCGATCACTTCGAGCTCACGCCGCGCGGCGTGCGCCGCATCGGCCAGCTCGCGCTGCGCGACATTTTCGAGCAGCTCCGCCGCGACGCGTTGGGCCGCCACTCGATCCGCAAGCGCGGATCGCAGGAGCTTTTGACCGAGCAAAGCCGGCCCTATGCCCAGGGCGATACGCTGCACCTCAACATCATCGACACGCTGAAAAGCGCGCTCCTCGCCGAAGGGCGCATGCCGATCCGGCTCCGCCCCGAAGACTTCATGGTCTACGACACCGAGCACTCGACGCGCGCGGCGACCGTGCTGCTCCTCGACATGAGCTGGTCGATGAGCTGGGACGGACGCTTTGCCGCTGCGAAAAAAGTCGCGCTCGCCATGGACAGCCTCATGCGCGCGATGCACCCGCGCGATTATTTCGGCATCGTCGGCTTCTTCACGCGCGCCGTCGAGCTCAAGGCGAAGGACCTCCCCGAAGCGACCTGGAACATGGGCGATCCGTTCACGAACCTGCAGGACGGCTTACACCTCGCCTCGGAGATGCTCGACCGTAAGCCGAGCCAGAACCAGCAGATGATCATCATCACCGACGGCCAGCCGACCGCGTACTGCCGGCAGGGACGTCTCTACTGCGAATGGCCGCTCAGCTTCGGCGGCATCAGCCAGCGCGCCGCCGAGGAAACGCTGCGCGAGGCCGAGCGCGTCACACGCCGCGGCATCACGATCAACACCTTCATGCTCGACGACAGCCCGGTGCTGAAAGAGTTCGTCGACGCGCTCACGCGCATCAACCGCGGCCGCGCGTTTTACACGCGTCCCGAGCGCCTCGGCGAATACCTGCTCGTCGATTACGTCACCCGCCGCAGAAGAAAAGTGTAATAAGTCGTGGCGGACGCCGACCAAAAACGCGGCGCCGGCATTCCGCTGCGCTCCGCGCGCGGTTGAGGGCGAAATAATTTCGCGGAGGCTTCAATGGCGCAATCGCAAGACTGGCGCAATCACGGCGTGCGCGTCGTGCGCGCCAACGAATTCGATTCCAACACGCCGCAGACGCCGGGCATGACGCGGGCGGCGGCGATCAACCGCGCGATCGCGGGCGCGAACAAGCTCTGGGCCGGCAGCGTCGAGATTCATCCCAACGCCAAGACCGCGCCGCATCATCACGGAGCGCTCGAGAGCATCATCTACGTCGTCAGCGGCCGCGCGCGCATGCGCTGGGGCGAGAAGCTCGAATACGTCGCCGACGCCGGTCCCGGCGACTTTATCTTCGTCCCGCCCTACGTGCCGCACCAGGAGATCAATGCGCTCGCGAACGAGCCGCTCGCCTGCGTCGTGGTGCGCAGCGACCAGGAGCCGGTCGTCGTAAACCTGGAGATCGACTCCGTCGAGAAGCCGGAAGAGGTGAGATGGATCGATCCGGGACATCCGAAGAGATGAAGTCGTTACTTTTCATCATCATTTTCGGCTTCATCGGTCTAAAACTCTCTGCAGAGGCCGCTGAGCCACCGGCACCAGCCAATTGCGAGCCAGTGACAGAGTCGCGTCAAAGTTTCGAAGGCGCCAGTATAACGGCAGGGGAATACAATATTACTTTTGTTGCAGTCAAGGGACGCAAATCCGGTTCGACTGCGAGCGGACGGATGTGGCTTCAGCCGACCAGTCCGACGGATAAATCTCCACGCACCGGCCAATCGCCGGCCCCGAACGAGAATATTCAGGGAGTTCCTTTATATGGCTGGACCGATGTGAATCTATCGGCGGTCGCGGCTCCTATGGGCTCCGCAAGCGAGATCATCAATCCCGAGTCGCGCGATCCGATATTTCCTGGCGTGCTGGTTCTCGTCATAGATTGGGACGAGGCGCGGAAAGGACAGATCGCCCTCGTTATCGGCACGTTATCCAATCGGCGTACGACTGAAGGCATGCTGGACGGCGCGGGAATAGGATTGTTTATTGAGAAACTGGATAGCGATGCCTTCGCCGGTTCTTGGGGGCCATGGGGGCTTTTAATGGGCGGAAGCGGCCATTTCTGCGCGAGACGCATAAGCAGCTAACGCATAATTCCCTCTCTTTTTCTTGACAATTCTTACCCTCCCGTCTTATCCTGCGCTGAAAACATTAATGTTTTCATTCGGGGAGGCGGGATGGATGCGTTCGACAGCAAGACGGTAAGCCGGATCGTCGGCGTAAGTCTGCGCCAGATCCAGTACTGGGACGAGCGCGGCTTCATCCGCCCGTCGGTCAAGACCGCGGGCGGGCGCGGCACGAGGCGGCTCTACTCGTTTTCCGATCTCGTGCAGCTCAAGGTCGTCAAGGACCTAGCCGATCACGGACTCAGCCTGCAGAAGATCCGCCGCTGCTTGCGTCACCTCAAAGACTGCTTTCCCGGCGAGAGCGAGCCGCTGCGCTCGCTCCGCTATCTCACCGACGGCGAGAAGCTGTTCGTCCTCACGAGCGACCGGAAAAAGATTCTCGAAGCGATGGAGCGACAGTTCGTCTTCTCGCTCGGCATCGGCAGCCTGGTGCGCGAATTGGGCGGAGAGGTCCGCCGCATCGTCGGCCGCGATGTTTCGCGCGAACGCGCGCGCGAAGGGAAGACGAGCGCCGCTTGACGATGGAGCCGGCCAAGCTCACGCCGATGATCCGGCAGTACCTTGAGATCAAGGAGAGGTACCGGGACGCGATCCTGTTTTTCCGCCTCGGCGACTTTTACGAGATGTTTTTCGACGACGCCGAGAAGGCGTCGAAGATTCTCGACATCGCGCTCACTTCGCGCAGCAAAACCGACGACGGCGGCGTGCCGCTCTGCGGCGTGCCGTATCATTCGGTCAATCCGTATGTCGGCAAGCTGCTCGACGCCGGCTACAAGGTCGCCATCTGCGAGCAGGTCGAGGACCCGAAGCTCGCCAAAGGCATCGTGCAGCGCGAGGTCGTGCGCGTCGTCACGCCGGGCACCGTCACCGACGGCGACGCCCTCGAGGCGCGCGACAACAACTTTCTCGCCGCCGTCTCGCACGGCAAGAACGGCTACGGGCTCGCGCTCACGGACGTCACTACGGGCGAATTCCGCTTCACCGTCGCCGCCGATTACGCCGCGCTCAGCGACGAGATCGGCCGCGTGCAGCCGCGCGAGCTGATTCACGACAGCGGTGAGGATTCGCTCGCGGCTGATTTACTCAAGGAGTTTCCCGCGCTGCATCTGAGCCCGGTCGCCGCGCAATCGTTCGCCGCCCCCGCGGTCGAGCGCCTGAAGGCGTTGAAGCTCTGGTCCGCGCCGCCGGACGAAGAATGGGAGCAGGGCGTTCGCGCCGCGGCGGCCGTCGTCGCGTTCCTCGACGAAAATCTGCCGCCGCACGTGAAAGCGCTGCGCGACCTGCGCGCGTATGCGAGCTCGCAGTATCTTCTCTTGGACGAGACGACGCGGCGCAACCTGGAACTCGCGGCGGATTTCCAGGGCAACAAAAAGAATTCGCTCCTGGGCGTCATCGATCGCACCCACACGGCGATGGGCGCGCGGCGGCTGCGGCAATGGCTGCTCTATCCACTGCTCGACGAGCGGGCGATTCGCGAAAGGCAGCAGGCCGTCGGCGAGTTGGTCGAAAATTACCGCGAGCGGCAAGAGCTGAAAGATATGCTCGGCGGCATCCAGGATCTCGAACGCCTCGCCGGCCGCATCGTCGCCGGCAGTGCGCAGCCTCGCGACCTCGTCGCGGTCAAGGAAAGCCTTCGCGCGGTCCAGCCGATCAAAGCGGCGCTCGTTCAGCGCGCAGCGGCGCTGTTCGCATCCATGGCCGGCGATCTCGCCGATCTGCCGGAAGTCGTCGCAATCGTCGAGCGGGCGATCGCCGACGAGCCGCCGGCGGCTGTCAAAGACGGCGGGGCCATCCGGCCGGGATTCAACGCCGATCTGGACGAGCTGCGCTCGATCCGCCGCGACGCCAAACAATGGGTCGCCCGCTTCGAAGCCGCCGAGAAAAAACGCACCGGTATCCAATCCCTCAAAGTCCGCTACAACCGCGTCTTCGGCTACTACATCGAGGTCACGCGCTCCAATCTGGGCGCGGTGCCGGCGGATTACATCCGCAAGCAGACGCTGGCGAACGGCGAGCGCTACATCACCTCCGAGCTGAAGGAATACGAAGCGAAGATTTTGAGCTCGGAAGACGAGATCCAGAAACTCGAGCTCGCGCTATTCGCGCAAGTGCGCGAAAGCATCGCGGCGTACTACGCGGAGATGAAGCGGACCGCCGACACGCTCGCGAATCTCGACGCCCTCGTATCGCTCGCGGACGCCGCGCACTCGCATCATTTCGTCCGCCCGCAGATCGACGGCGGGCGCGAGATCGTCATCCGCGAGGGGCGCCATCCCGTGGTCGAGGCGGCGATCGGCCGCGCGGCGTTCGTTCCGAACGATTGCCGTCTCGATCCCGATTCGTGCCAGATCGCCGTGCTTACTGGCCCGAACATGGCGGGTAAATCCACCTACATGCGTCAGGTCGCGCTTATCGCCGTGCTGGCGCAGATGGGCGGCTTCGTTCCGGCCGCCGATGCGCGCATCGGGCTCGTGGATCGCATCTTCACGCGCATCGGCGCGGCGGATTATCTCGCGCGCGGCGAGTCAACCTTCATGGTCGAGATGCGCGAGACCGCGCACATTCTGCGCCATGCCAGCGCGCGCAGCCTGATCCTGCTCGACGAGGTCGGGCGCGGAACCAGCACGTTCGACGGCATTTCGATCGCCTGGTCGGTGGCCGAATCACTGCACGACTCGCCGCACCGCCCGCGGACGTTGTTCGCGACGCACTATCACGAGCTGACCGATCTCGCGCTAACCAACGAGCGCGTGAAGAATTTCAACTTCGCGGTCAAGGAATGGAAAGGCGAGGTCGTGTTTCTCCGCAGCCTGGTGGAAGGCGCGGCGAGCCGGAGCTACGGCATCCACGTGGCGAAGCTCGCCGGGCTGCCGCCGCTCGTCGTCGAGCGCGCCAAGGAGATTCTAAAAAACCTCGAAGGCGGCGAGTTGGACGAGCGCGGGCGGCCGCGGCTGGCGCGCGGCGCGCGCAAGGACGACCGCGCGCAGATGCCGCTCTTCGCCATGGCCGAAGATCGGCTCCGCGAAGAGCTTCGAAGCCTCGACGTTTCGACCTTAACCCCACTCGAAGCGCTTAACCTGCTGAACGCATTCGTCGAGCGGGCGAAAAAGGAGCATTCTTAAATGCAGACGCGACGCGTTATTTTCGTGATCGCGCTGCTGCTGTCGTTCGGGCGCGACGCTGCGCCCGCGCCGGTCTCGCATGACCGGCAGCTCTATCTCGCGGCGAAAAACGAATACGATCGGCTTGCAAACAGCAAGCTCACGCCGCAGACGCGAACCCGTCTTGAGAGCGTCGCCGAGCGTTTCGAGCGCTTGGCGCAAGAATTTCCTAAGAGCCGCTACTGCGATGCGGCGCATTATTACGCCGGTACGATCCATCAAGAACTCTATGAATCGAGCCGCGAACAGCGCTCGCTCGATCGGGCGATCAGAAATTATCGTCTACTGGTCGGCAAGTATCCGAACGGCGCTTACGCCGCCGAGGGCCGCTATCGCCTGGCGATGGCGCTCGACGCGGGCAAGGGGAACCGCAGTGAAGCGCGGCAGCAGTACGCCATCGTCGCTGCGAAGTACGCGCGCAGCGACTGGGGGCGAAGGGCGCGCGCGCGCCTCGCCGCGCTCGATGCCGCGGCCGAGCAGGAGCGAAAACAGCGGCCGCCGCCGGCTGTCGTGCAAACGGCTAAGCCCGTTCAGGAGCCCGAACTGCCGAAAGCCGTCTTCCTGGTCGAAAAGACGAGCCCGCCTGCTCAGCCTGTCAAGCCCGCCGCGCAGGCCCTGCGGAAGATCGTCCTCGATCCCGGCCACGGCGGCAAGGACCCGGGCGCGGTCGGCGTCGACGGCATCGCCGAAAAAGACGTCGTGCTCGGCGTTGCGCAGAAGCTCGGCGAGAAGCTCAAATCGCTGGGCATAGAAGTGGTGCTCACGCGGAAGGACGATCGCTTCATTCCGCTCGAAGAGCGGACGGCGATCGCCAACGCGGAAGCGGCCGATCTTTTCATCTCGCTCCATGTAAACGCGAGTCCGAATCCGGACGCCCGCGGCGTCGAGACGTATTACCTCGACAACACCAACGATGAGGCGGCGCTGCGCATGGCGGCGCGCGAGAACGGCATTGCGCGCGACAAGATCTCCGACCTCCAATTCATATTGAGCGACATGGTGCAGAACCTGAAGCTCGAAGATTCGATCACGCTGGCACACCGCCTGCAGGGTTCCGTTGTAACCCAGGTGGGGGGACGTTATGGTGAAGTGAGAGACCTCGGGGTCAAAAAGGCGCAGTTTTACGTGCTGGTCGGCGCGCGCATGCCGAGCGTGCTGGTCGAAATGTTCTTCGTAAGCAATCGCATCGAAGCCCGCGCGTTGGCGACCGACGAATACCAACAGGCGCTCGCCGAGGCGCTCTTCGACGGCATCAAGAAATACCAGGACACCGCTCAGGTCGTGAAAAATCTCTAGCGATGAACAACTCGACGGAAATTTCCAGTCTGCTGCTCGACGACGCGTGGGCGGAGTCCGACCCGGTTCGAGGCGCCCGCTCGTACATCGAACGCTCCAGGAACGCTCTGTTGGAGCGCCATCGCGCCGGCGCGAGCGGGCGCCAGATCGTAACGGCGTACAGCGCGCTGATCGACCGGCTCGTGATCCGGGTCTTCCAGGCCGCCAGCGAGGATTACGTCCTCCGTTTTCCGAGCCTCGACCCGCGCTGCGCACTGGTGGCGCAGGGCGGTTACGGACGCGGAGAGCTGAATCCGCAGTCCGACATCGATCTCCTGTTTCTCTACAACTGGAAAGTGACGCCTTACGTCGAGGCCGTGACGGAAAAAGTCCTCTACACTTTATGGGACGCCGGCCTTGTTGTCGGCCATGCGACGCGCAGCGTCGCCGAGTCGATGCGGCTCGCTAGCCAGGACATGAAGATCCGCACCTCGCTGCTCGACGCACGCTATCTCTCCGGCGACCACGCGCTTTATGCGGAATTCGACAAGGCGGTCGTGGATTATCTCACCAAAAAGAACGGCGACCGCTTCATCCGTGAAAAGCTCGCCGAGAGCGAAGAGCGTCACGAGCGCTACGGCGGGTCGGTCTACCTGCTCGAGCCGGATATTAAAGAAAGCGAAGGCGGTCTTCGCGACATCCACACCGCGCTCTGGATCGCGAAAATGAAGCTCAGAGTTCAGACGATCGAGGATCTGCCGCGCGAGGGCGTCATCAGCGACGCCGACGCCGCCGCGCTGAAAACAGCGCAGGATTTTCTGTGGCGCGTCCGCAACGAGCTGCATTTCCACTCGAAGAAGCATCAGGATCAGTTGACATTCGAGGAGCAGGAGATCGTCGCGCGCGCGCTCGGATTCCGCGACGAGAACGGCGGAGTTCGGGGCGTCGAAGCATTCATGCGCCGTTACTATCTTGAAGCCGCCGAGATCAGCCGGCTGTCGAGTCTCATCATTCATCGGCTGACCGATCCCGGCGAGCCGGCGCAGTGGAGCTGGCGCGGGCTCGTCGCCGGCTCGATAGGCAAAGAGGTCCGTCCGGGCGTGCGCATGTCGCGCGGCATGCTGTGGATCACCAACGCATCCGCCTTTCGTAACAAGCGCGAAAATCTCATGGGCATTTTTTCCGACGCGCAAAGAAACAAGATCGAGCTCAGCCACGAGACGCGCGCTGTCATGCGCCAGCAGCTCGAAATTGTGAACGACGACTTCCGCCGCGACCCCACAATTGCGGCGCTGTTCCTCGATATTCTCCGCTACAAAGAGCGCGTTTACGAGACGCTCATGGAGATGCACCGCACCGGCGTGCTCGGCGCGTATATACCGGAGTTCGGCCGGCTTCTGTGCATGGCGCTGCACGACCTCTATCATATCTATACCGTCGATCAGCACTCGCTCCGTTTGGTCAAAGAGCTCGAGCGGCTTAAATCCGGAGAGTTTCGCGACCAGCTGCCGCTTCTGACGCAGCTCGCGCGCGAGACGGAGAAAATCGAGATCCTCTACCTCGGGCTCATGTTTCACGATATCGGGAAGGGCCTCGGCGGCGGCCACTCCGAAAAGGGCCGCGACATCGCCCGTGCGATCGCCGGCAGGCTCGGGCTGAACATCGACGAAACGAATCAGCTGGAATTTCTCGTGCTCCATCATCTGCTGCTCGCGCATACGGCGTTCCGCCGCGACATCGACGACGAGAAGCTCGTGGTCGACTTTACCAAGGTCATGGTGAACGCGAGTAATTTGAAGATGCTTTACCTGCTCACCTACGCCGACATGAAATCCGTCGGACCGCAGGTCTGGAATCATTGGAAGGCGTCGCTGCTCGAGCAGCTCTACGTGAGCTCGTCGCGGCTGCTCGAAGAGCGCGAGAAGGGCGCGATCACCGGCGAGGGCCGCGCCTCGCGGCTGCGACGGATCAAGACGCGCGTCGAGGAGCAGCTGGCGCGCGAACATCCGAAAGATCGCGTCGCTGCATTCGTCGAAGCGATGCCGGACCGCTATTTTCTCACGACGCCGGAGGACGAGACGCCGGCGCACTTCGATCTCATCGAGAGATTCAAAGATCAAGCCTACGTCTCGGCAGTGCGCCACCTGCCCGAAAAAGAGTTCAGCGAGATGACGATTTGCACCACCGACCGCCCCGGCCTCTTTGCCAATATCGCCGGCGTCTTCGCCGCGATGGGCCTCGACATCCTGAGCGCGCGTATCGTCACGCGGAAAGACGGCCTCATCCTTGACGTCTTCCGTATCTCGCACATGAATATGGCCGAATCGGTCATGCGGCCGGAGCGCTGGCAGCGCGTCGACGCGCTCCTCGAAAAGACGCTGACCGGCGCCGCCGACGTCGCACGGCTGGTGCAGCAGACCGATAAGCCATCACTCTTCAAGAAGCGCGCGCCCAAGGTACCGACGGCGATTCAAATCGACAATATGGCGTCGGACGATTTTACGATCATCGAGGTCTACACGCAGGACCGCATCGGCGTTCTGTTCACCATCACGCATACGCTCCACCTGCTCGGCCTTTCGATCCACGTCGCGAAAATTTCGACCAACGTCGATCAGGTGGCGGACATCTTCTATGTCGCGGACGAGCACGGCGGCAAAATAGGAGATCCTGTCCGCCTGGAGGCGATCCGCGGAGAACTTTACCGGGTTTTGGTGGGAGAGAATGGACGAGCCGCTCAGCCTGCAAATTGACTCATTCCTACAGACGCTGGCCGTTGAGAAAGGACTCGCGCAGAACACCGTCGAGGCTTATAGCCGCGATCTCAACGGCCTCGCGGGCTTTTTAAGCGCCCGCGGCGTGAAAAATTGGCCGGCGACACGCGAGATCGATCTGAGACTGTATGTCGGCGCTTTACGGAAACGCAGGCTCGCACCGCGCTCGATCGCTCGCGCTATAGTTGCGATGCGGCAGTTCTATCGCTTTCTCGAAAAGGAGCAGCTGATCCAAGAAAATCCGCTGCCGCAAATCAGCGAGCGCACCGCCGCGCGCAAGCTGCCGAACGTTCTTGACGGCGATGACATCGGTAAGCTGATCGCGCAGCCCGATCCAGCCACGCCCCTCGGGCTGCGCGACCGCGCCATGCTCGAGCTGCTGTACGCCTCCGGTCTGCGTGTGACGGAGCTGATCCTGCTGCTCGTGCATCAGGTGAACCTCGACGGAAATTACCTGATCGTGAAGGGCAAAGGCTCCAAGGTCCGCCAGGTGCCGTTCGGAAGCGAGGCCCGTGAAGCGCTTTTTCGCTATTTGACGGAAGTAAGGCCGAAGTTTTTGCGCGGGCGGCAAAGCCAGTACTGCTTCGTGACGCGCTCCGGTAAGCCGATGACGCGGCAGGGTTTCTGGAAAGGACTCCGGCAGCATCGGCTCGCGGCGGGCATCGAGAAGCGCGTGACGCCGCACACGCTGCGGCATTCTTTCGCGACGCATCTCCTGGAAAACGGCGCGGATCTGCGGTCTGTCCAGTCCATGCTCGGCCACGCCGACATCGCGACGACCGAGATCTACACGCACGTTGCGCGCGATCATTTGAAGCGGGCCCATCAAAAGTTCCATCCGAGGGAAAACAATAGCCGCAAACTGCCTAGAAAATAGGGACTTTTTCCTTGTCTTTTCACCGACTGTGCCGTATTTTCGAACCATCCCCGCATGGAAGAAACGATCCGCGACATCGCGATATGGGCCGTGCCGGTCTTGCTCGGGGTCATCTTTCATGAAGTCGCACACGGCTGGGTGGCGAACAAGCTCGGCGACCCGACAGCCGCGCGCCTTGGGCGGCTCACGTTGAATCCGATTCCGCACATCGACCTCTTCGGCACGATTCTGCTGCCCGCGATTCTGATCGTGAGCGGCGCGCCGTTTGTCTTCGGCTATGCGAGGCCGGTGCCGGTCAATTTCCAGAATCTGCGCCGGCCGAAGCAGGATATGATCTGGGTAGCGCTCGCCGGTCCGATGACCAATATCCTGCTCGCGCTCGTGAGCCTGTACATTTTCAAGTTTGCCGACAGCGCAGCTTATTCAGCGATGGTTGCAACCCCCTTAGCGCTCATGGCGCAGAGCAGCGTCAACATCAATGTCATGCTGGCGTCGTTCAATTTGTTTCCGGTTCCGCCGCTCGACGGCGGGCGAGTGCTCGTCGGGCTACTGCCGAATCCCTATTCCGCGGCAGTCGCGCGCATCGAGCCGTTCGGGTTTTTGATCATCATCCTGTTGCTGATGACGCACACGATCGACGTCATCCTTGGGCCGGTCGTTCGCTTCATCCTGACTATTTTGGGAGCGCTGCTGGTCTAGTAGAACGAACAGATGGACACGATCGTCAGCGGTATGCGCCCGACCGGGCGGCTGCATCTCGGACACCTGCACGGCGCGCTCAGGAACTGGGTGCGGCTGCAGAAGGACTATCGCTGTTATTTTTTCGTGGCCGATTGGCACGCGCTCACGACCGATTACGCCGCGCCGCAGGGCGTGCGCCAGAGCGGCATCGAGATGGTCGCCGACTGGCTTGCCGTCGGCCTCGACCCGGAGCGCTCCGTGATCTTTCGCCAGTCGGCGATTAAAGAACACGCCGAGCTTCACCTATTGCTATCGATGATCACCCCGCTCGGCTGGCTCGAACGCAATCCGACTTACAAGGAGCAGATGCGCGAGGTCGAAGGGAAAGACCTTTCGACCTACGGTTTTTTGGGCTACCCCGTGCTGCAGGCGGCGGATATCGTTATGTACAAGGCCAACAAGGTTCCGGTCGGCATCGATCAGGCGCCGCACGTCGAGTTGACGCGCGAGATCGTCCGCCGCTTCAACCAGTTTTACGGAGCGGTCTTTCCCGAGCCGGACGTTCTCTTGACGGAGATGGCGAAGGTTCCCGGCCTCGACGGCCGGAAGATGAGCAAGAGCTATAACAACGCCGTATTCCTCACCGATGCGCCGAAAGAAATCGACCAGAAGCTCTCGCGCATGATGACCGATCCGGCGCGCGTTACGCGCAAGGACCCCGGCGAGCCGGAGAAATGCCCGGCCTTCAACCTGCACAAAATCTACTGCACGCCGGAAGAGATCGATTATGTCACGAAGGGCTGCCGCACCGCAGGCATCGGCTGCCTCGAATGCAAGAAGATCATGATCAAGCACGTGATCGCGGACCTAGAGCCGATCCGGGAGCGGCGCGCGGCTCTGGAAAACCGCCCCGGCCATGTTGAAGAAGTTCTGGAGCGCGGCAACCGCGCGGCAGCGCAGAAAGCCGAGGAAACGATGACCGAAGTCCGAACGGCGGTGGGCCTATGAACAAATTCCAGCTCGAAATCTTCGAAGGCCCTCTCGATCTGCTGCTGCATCTCATCAAGAAGAACGAGGTGAGCATTACGGACATTCCCATCGCGGTCATCACCGAGCAATACCTCGAAACACTCGAGCTGATGGAATACCTCGATCTCGATGTGGCCGGCGAGTTTCTGGTCATGGCCGCCACGCTGGTCCAAATCAAATCGCGCATGCTGCTGCCGCCGGATGAAGCGGACGTCGACGAGGAGGAGGGCGGCGACCCGCGCGACGAGCTCGTGCGGCGCCTGCTCGAATACCAAAGGTTCAAGGAGGCAGCCGGCGAGCTCGAGCGCCGCGACGTCTTGCGGCGCGACGTGTTCGCGCGCACGCCTGAACCGCCGGCGCACGTCGAAACGGTGGGCTTTGAGAGCGTCTCATTGTTCGATCTCATCAGCGCGCTGCGGACGGTGCTCGAGCGGTTGCCCAAAGACTTCGCGCATCAGGTGGTTTTGGAGACCGTTTCGGTCAGAGAAAAGATGAGTCTGTTGCTCGACGACCTCCACCGCCGCGGCCAGATCGTTTTTCAGGAGCTTTTCGCCGGCGCTGTGTCGCGGCTCGACGTGATCGTAACGTTTCTCGCTATGCTTGAGCTTGTCAAGATCCGCGCGGTCAAGATCTGGCAGGAAGAGACAGCGGGGCCGATCGTCATCGCCCCGGCGGCGCCGCTGGGCGAAGCGCAGCAAAAAATGGCCGGCGCGGCTATAGAGGAAGACGGCAATGGAGCATGATCAACTGAAGTCGATTTTGGAAAGCCTTCTCTTCGCTTCCGACATGCCGCTGACGGTCATGCGTCTGGCAGAAGTCATAGACGGTGCGGAGCGCAAGGAGATCGCCGCGGCACTTGCGGAAATGCAGTCCGAATACGATGCCGCCGGGCGCGGCTTCCGTCTCTCGGAGGTCGCCGGCGGATATCAGATGAGAACCGCGCGGGAGAACGCGGATTGGGTTAAGAAGCTCTATCGCGACCGGCCGGCGCGCATGAGCAAAGCCACGCTCGAAACGCTCGCGATCATCGCCTACAAGCAGCCGATCACGCGCGCGGAGATGGAAGCGATCCGCGGCGTTGACGTTGACGGCGTAGTCGCGACGCTCCTCGACCGCAGACTCATCCGTATCGTCGCGCGCAAGGACGTCGCGGGGCGGCCGTTTCTTTACGGGACCACGTCTGAATTTCTCCAGCTCTTCAACTTGAAAGATTTGAGCCAGCTCCCCACGCTAAAAGAGATGGAAGAGATGACGCTGCCCGTACCTCGCGAAGAAGAAGCCGCCGTCGTGGGGAGTGAGTCAGTGAGCAGTGAGGAGAACAACGATAAGATAAATACGGAAGAATAAACGAGCGGACTGCTCATCCTCAGCCTCACTCTTCACCATTTTATGGAGCGCCTGCAGAAGATTCTCGCCCGCGCCGGCGTCGCGTCGCGCCGTGAGGCGGAGAAGTGGATTCAGCAAGGACGCGTGACAGTCAACGGCGCGGTCGTCACCAAGCTCGGCACGCAGGCCGACGCGACTAAAGACAAGATCAAAGTCGACGGCAAGCTGATCGCGCGTCCGGCGCTGCGCTATGTACTCTTGCACAAGCCGCCTGGCATGATTACGTCGCTGCGCGACCCGCAGGGGCGGCCGGACTTGGGAGGCTGGCTTGAAGGCCTCGGGGCGAAGGGCCATCTCTTTCCCGTTGGGAGACTCGACTTCAACTCGTCGGGGCTGCTGCTTCTCACCAACGACGGCGAGCTCGCGCAAAAGCTCATGCACCCCCGCTATGAAGTCAAAAAAGTTTACAGTGTCAAGATCAGCGGCCGGCCCTCGGAGGAGGACTTGGAGCGGCTGCGCAAAGGCATTCGGCTGGAAGACGGCTGGACGGCGCCGGCACGGGTGAAAATCACCGAGGCGCTGAGCAAAAAAACCTGGCTCGAAATCGAACTTCACGAAGGCCGCTATCGCGAGGTCAGGCGGATGTTTCAGGCGCTCGGTTTCTTCGTCGAGCGCCTCGTGCGCATCCGCATGGGGCCTTTGCGGCTGGGCTCGCTCGCGGCGGGCGAGTACCGGCAGCTGCTGTCTCAGGAAGTATCGGCCCTGCGAAAGATCGTCGGTCTGCCAGCCTCAGCGGACGAGCACGCCCAAAAATTGAAAAAAAAATCCTACTAGCAAGCAGCCGAGCCCCCACAGTGACGGGCGCGGCGCATTCACCTCAAGTAGCTTGCCGAGCCATCGGATTTCCCGCGGCCAGGTATGCGCCTCTTCCGAGATTCTCGTCGCCGCGAGAAGGAAATAGGCGCCCGCAAAGTTGATCGCCAATCCCAGCGAGGTGAGCCAATCGGACAGCGGCATACCCGGTCGAGTCTACGGATCGATGCGGAAGATCGCAACATCGCCGGCGGCGAGCCGCACGCCGCGGAGCATGCGGCCGTCGAAGCGATCGTAGCGCGCAGCCGCTCCGCTTAGATCGTATCGATACGCCGTTTTTCCCGGCCTTTTCAGTGCGACATCGACCGCGGGAGCCGCCGCCTTATCGTAGACGAACAAAACCTGCTTGCCGTCGGGACGCCGGAAGAGATGATGGTAAAGATTTCCCTGCCTGCCGCCGACGACCGTAACGGCGGCATCGGCGTCGGCGACCGTCAGCTTTTCGGTGTTCAGGAGGCTCGAGAGCATTTTTACCGTGGAGAATGCGAGCTTCTCTTTGCGGTCCTTATATGTCAAGCCGAGATAATAATTGGGCGCATCGCCGATGACTTTCGTCTCGGGCGTCCGATCTTTGATCTCGTATACGCCGATGTGCTCGATCTGCGGATCGGCCAGAAACGTGCTCACCGCGCGCGCCCACCATTCGGCCTGCTGCCGTTCGCTCTTGCCTGGGGTGGTCGCAAAGCCCATCTCGTTGATCCATATCGGCTCGTGTTCGCCGAGTTTCTTGTCGTAGGCGACGAAATAGTCGCGGTAGCGCTCGTCGAGGTAATTCTCGACCGCCGTGCCCGGCTCGCTCCAAGTCTCCGGGTAGGCATGAAACGCGGCGATATCGTAGTAGCGCGCATATCCGGCGCGCGTGATCGCGTACATCCAGTTCGCGTCGGGGAAGACGAAGCCGCCGATCAGAACGTCTAGCCGCGGATCGACGGCCTTGACGGCGAGATAGCCCGTCTTTAACGTCTCCATATATTCATCGATCGAGCCGTCCCACCACAGCCGCGCGTTCTCCTCGTTGTAGATTTCGTACGATATGACGTTGCCGTAAGGCTGCAGAGCGCGAACGAGGTTGTAGACGAAGTTGTACCAATCGCGCGGGTCGGCGGGCGCGTTGTTCCAGTCTTCCTTGTCCGCGCCGGGCTTTCCGGCCCATTTCGGCGTGTAGCCGATGTACGGCCGAAGCTTGATGCCGTTTTTCGCGGCGAGCGCGACGAAGCGCTTGAGCCAGTCGAAGTCGTACTGGCCGCGCTGGGGCTCGTAATCGTCCCAGCCGAAGCTGGTTCGCATCGTGTCGATGCCGAGCTGCTTCATGAGCGCGAAATCTTTGGCGACTTCGGCGAGGTCGTCGCCCTTGTCGTAGTCGTCGAGGACCGCGAACGAGACTTTTTTTGTGACAAGGGTGTCGGAGCGGCCGAACGGCGGCGCCTTAGCCGGGCCATCGGAGGACAGCCCCGCCGCTAATATGAGAGTGACGATGACGACGGCAAGCCGCCGGAGCGCCGGTTCTATAACGATCGATCTCATACCGCAGCGAACCGTTGTAGTTTAGCACCGCGAAGCGCGTTGAGAAGCCGCTCCTGCGGATCTGGAGTTGACGGGCGCGCCGGATAAGTGGAGAATCTACTGTAACGGAAGCGCCGCCTCTCT
The DNA here is from genome assembly GCA_021324155.1 of Pseudomonadota bacterium. Taxonomy (GTDB): domain Bacteria; phylum Desulfobacterota; class Binatia; order UBA9968; family UBA9968; genus JAJPJQ01. The sequence goes on along the minus strand of JAJPJQ010000042.1, from coordinate 63,213 downwards.
ATGGACAGCAAACGCCACATCTTTGTGGAAGACCGCATCGAGTCGCTCGACGACCTCGACCGCTGCTTCAAGCAGCTGCTCGAGCCGAGCACCGACCAAAACCACAATAAGCAATGGATCTTCCGCGGGTACAAAAACAGCTCGTGGGATTTCGAGACCAAGCTCCAGCGCGCGATCTTCAAGTTCGGCCTGAACGTCAACGCGCCGCTCGACAAGGAGTCCAAGCGGGCGCTATTGCAGCCGACCTTGAAGGAAGGCCTGGACGCTCCCGACAAGACGCACAGCGCATCCGCGATCGAGGGCGGCTTGCTCAGGCGCTTCAAGCGTCAGTGCCACCATTACACAATGGCCGTTCCCGGCGAGGCGAATATCATGGAGTGGCTCGCGCTCATGCAGCATTACGGCGCGCCGACGCGCCTCCTCGACTGGACGTATTCGTTTTGGGTCGCCGTCTATTTCGCGGTGGAGGAATCGGAAAAGGAATGCGTGGTGTGGGCGCTCGATTCGCGCTGGATCCGCCAGCGCGTGAAGGCGCAGCTCAACGACGTTTCGCAAATGATCGACAGCGAGTACGGCGGCAACGATCCCAACGTGACGAGGCGCGAGACCTTTCGCGACGCGTTTCAGGCCGGCAAGCGCTTCGTCTTTCCGATCAATCCTTACCGGCTGAATGAGCGCCTCGTCCTGCAGCAAGGGCTGTTTCTCTGTCCCGGCGACATCTCGTCCTCCTTCGAGGCGAATCTGGAGGCGCTGGCGGGGGATAAGAACGGCAAGAAGGATTTCTCCGGCAACCTCATCAAGTTCATCATCAAGAACGACCCGCAGCTTAGAAAAACCATCATGCAGCGCCTTCAGCGCATGAACTTAAATCGCGCGACGCTCTTCCCGGGTCTCGACGGCTTTAGCCAGTCGCTCGAGATGCTGATGGTCTTTCCGCACATCCTCGTTCCCGATCCGGAATGGGAGCAGTGACTATTTCGGGCCTTTGAGCACCTCCTCGACGAGCGACAGATCGGCGATCTGAGATACCTCGACGTCGTCTTTCACGCCTCCCGCTTCCTTTTCCAGCGCCATCAGCCGCTTTACCGCCTCCGGCTGAATGCGCGCGTCGCGGCTGAAAAACGACGCGATGAAATCATAGGACTTGTGCGCGATGTCGCGGTCCATTTTGAAGATGCGGCTGATCAGCTCGATGCTGTCCGCGCGCCGCTCGCGCACGAAGCGTAGCGCGTCGAGCTCGGCGCGGATGACTTTTTTCACCTGCTCGCGCTGCGTTTTGATCTTCTCGACGTTCGCCGTCACGCCGACGAACGGGAACTGCGCGACGTCGGACGCCTTGACGAGGATATTAAACCCATGCCGCTCGGCTTCGAACGGCCAGGGCGGCGAGATCGCGGCCGCCGCGATGCGGCCCGAGAGCAGCGCGTCGAGAATCAGCTTCTCGTCGCCGATCGTAAGCAGCGGCACGTCTTTAGGCGCCGACAGGCCGTAATGCGCGAGTATCAGCTTGGTCACCTGGTAATTCGTGCCGCCCGGATCGGTCACGCCGACGACTTTGCCCTTCAGTTCTTGAACGGTTTTCTCTTTTGCCACAAGCGCGAAGAAAGGAGCCACGGTGCTGGACGCGACCGCGCGCACCGGGAGGCCGCGCATGGCGGCGCGGAGGGTGGAGCCGATGTTCATCGAGTAATCCACCTGGTTGGTCGCCAGCGCAGTGATCGCGATGCGCGGCGCGACTTGCACGAGATCGACGTCGAGTCCCTGCTTGGCGTAAAAATTCATTTCTTTGGAAACGAACGAGGTGAAGAAGGGCAGCGAGCGGCTCGCGTAGACGATCTTGATCTTCTCCGGCGCCTGCGCGAATGCGTTGAGTGGCAGCAAAACAGAGACGATTAGGATTACTCCACCGAGCGAATGCCGGACATTGTTCATGGGGTCTCCCGGAATTTATGGTTTGACGAAGCTCCAGTCGAACGCCTGCGCAGGGTCCGGCGCGCGATCCAGTTTGAGCTCGCGCTGGACTTCCTCCATGGCGGCCCGGAGCGTCTCGGGCCCTGGCACGCCGTTCGCCGCCCACGTCGGCGCGGCCATGTCGTAGCTCCCGTCGGCGAGCTTCGCGTCCATGCCGGTCCATTTGGCGATCGCGGCGACCGTGTCGCGCCGGTTCGTCTTCGCGAACTGGATCGCGCGGAGCGCGGCGCGCACCATGCGCTGGACTTCGCCGGCATGCTTGTTGACGCGGTCCAAAGAGGTGCCGAAGCCGGCGATGGGCGAGGGGACCACGTCGCCCACGAACAGCAGGCGCGGGAAACCCTCCTGCTCGAGCATGACGTTGTAGGGCGCCTCGATCAGCGTCGCGTCGATGGCGCCGGATTTCAGCGCGGCGAGCCGGTTGAGACCGCCGCCGACGGCGAGAATTTTGACGTCCTTTTCCGGCGACAGCTTATATTTGAGCAGCGCGGCGCGCGCCATCGTGTCGCTGCTCGCGCCGAAGGAGGAGATGCCGACGAGCTTGCCTTTGAGCTGCTCGATAGAGGTGATGCCGCGCCTGGCGATCAGCGCGAAATGGGGCTTTTCGCAGATCGTCAGCACGACGCGGAGCGGCACGCCACGAACGGCGGCGCGGATCGTCGATCCCAGAGCCGTCGTGTAAGCGGCATCGCCCGATATCACAGCCTGGAGCGCCAGGCGCGGATTCATCACGACGAAGTCGACATCGAGGCCTTCGTCGCGATAAAAGCCCTTTTCTTTCGCCAGAGCTGCGGGAAACCACGTGAGAGATTTCGACGGCGCGGAGACGAGGATCTTGCCGTCGGCGAACGCCGGGCAGGGCGCCAGCAAGATCAGCAGTAGGTAAACGAGTCGGACACGCACACGCACGTTATGCAGTCGCAGCCGAGCGGGTGTCAAGCGCTTGCCTATGCGCACACCCCGGCCGGGTTGAATCGCTCCCTACCGGCATGCTAAAGGGTATCGCGAAATATCGGGCACCAGCCTGCGCTCAAGGGAGGTGACGCAAATGTCGATCATTACTCTCACCAGAGGCGCTTTCAGCGGCGGCCCTGAATTGGCCGAACGGGTCGCTGCGCAGCTCGGCTACCGCTGCGTCAGCCGCGAAGTTCTCATGAAGGCGAGCGAAGGCTACGGGATCCCCGAAGCGAAATTCACCGAGATACTCGACACGGCGCCGCGCTGGTGGGAGCGCTGGCAGGAAGGGCTGCGGCTCTACCGTATCGTGCTCCAGGCGGCGATGTGCGAGGTCGCGCAAAGCGGCAACATCGTCTATCACGGCCACGCCGGCCAGGACCTATTCCCCGGCATCCGCCACGTGCTGCGCGTCTATCTGACCGCGCCGATGAGCTACCGCGTCGAGCAGGTGCGCGCGCGCGAGGGCATGAGCGAGACCGCGGCACTGCATTATATCGAGCAGGTCGATAAAGCCCGCATGCGCCGCCTGCAGGCGCTTTTCGGCGGCGATTGGCGCGATCCCAGCCGCTACGACCTCGTGATCAATGTCGGCGCCATGAGCCTGGATAGTGCGGCACATCTGATCGTCGAGGCGTCGCGACGGCCGGAGTACCAGCCGACGGCGGAATCCGAGCGCGCGTTTCAGGATCTAACGATAACGGCCAGGGTGCAGGCCGCGCTCATCGTCTCGCCCAAGACGCGCAACTTGACGATCAATGTCGACGTCGACGGCGGGCGCGTGCACCTTTCCGGAATTCTCGCCAACCTCGACCTCGAGCGCGACATCATTCGCCTTGCCGAGGGCGTACCCGGGGTCGTCAAGGTCGACTCGGAATTCGAATCGCCGCCGATCGAATACATGTATCCTTAAACGATTTCGGGTTGCGAGTTTCTCGTTTCGGGTTCGGAGGTCCTGAATTTCCGAGCTCAACTCGAAATCCGAAACTCGAAACTTCTCTCGCCGCTTGACTCTCCCGATGCCGCTTTATAAGTCTGATCGAAGCATCTTCATCATCGAAAGGCAGGATCGAAATGGCGGAAATGGAAAATCCCGCTCCGTTTTACGAACGGTGGATTAAAGAGCAGGGCGTTCCCGTGATCGAGGGATACGGCGTCGACGTGGACGATATCAAGCTGGGCGATTGGCCGCGCAAAGGCGGCCGCGGCGCTTTCGTGCAGCTCCGCGGCATGGAAGGCGCGACCGCAATGGAGGTAGTCGAGATTCCAGGCGGCAAAGCGCTTCAGCCGGAGAAGCACCTCTACGAAAAAGTTTTTTACGTGGTGAGCGGCCTGGGCTCGACGGAGATTTGGCAGGAAGGCCAGGCGAAACGGTTCTTCGAGTGGGGCGCCGGAAGTCTTTTCGCCGTCCCGCTCAATTCCTCGTATCGTCTGATCAACGGCGGCGGCCAGCCCGCGCGCCTGGCGGCGGTGACTAACGCACCGATGATCATGGACATGTTCCACAACGCCGACTTCGTCTTCAACTGCGAATATCAGTTTACCGACCGTTACAACGGCGAGGAGAATTATTTCGAGGTATCGAACAAGCGCTACGTGATCGGCCGCGGCAACTACTGGGATACGAACTTCATCGCCGACGTTGCGACCGCGTCGATCGACGCCCACGAATACAAAGGCAAGGGCGGCTCCTTCACCGGCTTCGAAATCGCGGGTAACTCGCTCGTCGGCCATCTCGTGGAATGGCCGGTCGGTATGTACCATAAGGCGCATTACCACGGCGCCGGCGCCGTGCTGCTGATTCTCAAGTCGGAAGGCTACACGATCATGTGGCCGAACGAGCTCGGCATCCATCCTTACGCCAGCGGCCACGGCGATCAGGTCGTGCGTGTCGATTGGAAGCCGGGCACCGCGTTCGGCCCGCCGAACGGCTGGTTCCACCAGCACTTCAATCTCGGCGAGGCGCCCGCGCGCCAGCTCGCCCTCCGCTACGGCAGCAAGCGGCACAAGATGGCCTTCTACGTCGCAGCACAGAAGCGCGACGGCGGCGTCTTCATCAGCGTCAAAGAAGGCGGCACACTGATCGAGTACGAGGACGAGGATCCGGAGATTCGGCGGATTTTCGAAGCGGAGATCAAGAAGCGCGGCATCCCGAACAAAATGCCGGCGCTGCGGTAAAAACAAACGGCAGGTTTAACCTGTCCCTACAAAGTATCGTCAACCGTCTTGGGTAGGGCGGGTTTCAAACCCGCCCGCATCATTCCCCGAGCGCGGCGCGGCCGATTCCTTCCATCAACAGGCGAAACGCGAGCAGGGCTTCGCGCGCCGAAGCGACGGCTTTCGCCGCCGCTTCTTCCGTGTTCGCCTGCTCAGCGAGGATTTTAAGGCCGGTGTTGACGTGCTTCTCGTCTTCTTCCATGTGGATCGTGCGCGATCGGAGCTGCTGCTGATTCAACCCTAAATGCTGCCAGGAGCGCACGTCGTTAATGATAACGACGCCCGCTTTCGCGCGCAGCGTCGGATCGTTGATGCATTCGAGTCCGGTCGTCGCCGCGAGGCCTTCGAGCCACGAGCGGCTGCGGCAGATGCTGTCGAGCGCGTCGATCGCGACCGCCGTAGAAGGCAAAGGAATCGTCGTCTCGATCTGATCGCGCGTGAGGCCGAGCGCTTCACCCTGACGCAACAATAAATCGTAATGCGATCCCTGCGCGCCGGGGCCGACTTCTTCCTCGTACATATTGGCGACGAGAAATTTCCGCGCGTCGGCCACCGGGCAATTCGCCGCCACAGCGGCAAGCCAGCGCGGGAAGTTGCGGGTGAAATGCGAGAACTGGGTTACGAAGACGCGCCCGCCGTCCTTCGTAAGCTGGCCGGGCTGGACGCGATTGAACGTGGATGCATCCAAATAAATCGATTGCAAAACAATATCTTTGATCTCTTTTTCTAAAGTATTCATTGAAGCCGTTGCGCGCTTCGTTCACCTCGGCCGCGAGGATTCTTCCTCATACGGACGGTGAGCCAGTTCCATTGATCGGGATAGCGGCCGATCAGCCCTTCTAGATAACCGACGATCCGACGCGTGTTGCCGCTGACATCTTCATACACGCTTCCGTTTCTGATTAAAAGCAGCTCCGGCTCGATTACGAGCGTGAGTTTGCCGTCGTAGTTCCGCACCAGATACATCGGCACGAGCGCAGCGCCGGTGCGGAACGCGAGGCTGACCGGCCCGCGCGGCGTATAGACGCGCCGGCCGAACAGAGAGCCTTCGACTTTTCCCTCTTTGAGATTGTCCCCGAGAATGAAAACGATCTCGTTGCGCTTGAGCTTATCGGTCATCGCGCGAACGGCCGCGCGGCGCGGCCGCGATGGGATCACCTGCTGGTGAAAGTACCTCAGATGTTCTTCGATGAGGGCGCGCAGGCGCTCGTCGTCCGGCACGCGAAAGAGGGTCGAGACGCAATAGCCTTCCATGCCGAGGCGCGTCCCGACCAGGACGAAGTTGCCGAGGTGCGCGCCGAGGGCGATGACACCGTTGCCTCTGGCGAGCGCGGCTTCGAGATGTTTGAACCCTTCGATGGCAATTTTCCGACGCGCGCGCTCGGGATCGGCGAGTTGAAGAAAGCAGTCGATCAGCCCGCGCACGAAGTTGTCCTGAACCCCGCGTGCCAGACCGGCCTTGGTCGCAGTCGAATAGGAGCGGCCGAACGCCGCGTGCAGGTTTTTAACGATGCGTCGGCGAGGAATCATTATCCGGACGATGAGCCTGACTGCGGGCGTCGCTAAACGCCGGAAGCTATCGGCGGGCAGGCAGCGGATGACAAAGCGGAACGCGACAAACAGCAGCTCGATCGCGCGGTACGCGAGTCGATCGGCGATGCGCCGCGGCCTCATTCAGAGGCTTCGCCACGGTAGGTGTGGAGACGCCAGTCGCGTACGATCTTTTGAATTTCCGACGACCACGCGGAGCGCAGGGGATCTTCATGCGGCCAGTCGCCTATTCCGTTCTCGCCTTGCCAATACGAGATCGCGGCCTCCGGTGGGAAGAACGGTGAGCGCACCGGAAAACCTCGGCGGCGCGTCTCGGCGAGGATTTCCGCCGCGCGCGTCAGAGAGAGGGCGACGGCCAAGTCGTCGAGCGCAACGGGCAGGATCGGCCGGTCGCGATGCGTGATGGCGGTGACGTGATACACCGGACGCGGCGCGCGCTCGCCGCCAGCATCCGCGACGTCGGCGCCGAAAGGGCCTTCCTTTTGCCTTTCGTACGGCGGAATGAATCCCTCGATCACGATCTCCGACGTCGCGGGCACCTCCAAATCGACGGTCTCGCATTTCACGAGCTCGAGCGGGGCGCCGCGGATCGCGCCGACGATATCCGCCTCGGCGACATTAGGCGGCAAGCGCGTCGCCGCCACCCATGGCGTCACCGGCTCGGTGCCGATCGCAACGGCGAATTCCATCGCGCGTCCGCGCGGCTCGTACTTTGCGTAGTAATGCTCGGCGAATTTCTGTCCCGGCAGCAGCAGACCACCCATCATTTTTCTGCCGTGGATCATCAAGCGGTCGAGTCCCCATCGGCGCGCGCCGGTGTCGGGATCTTTCGCGATATTGGCGTGCCAGGTCCCGATGTAAGGCCCGCCGTCGTCGCGGTGCAGCACGGGCGCCGGGAAGCTCTGCAGATCGACGGCGTAGCCGGTCAGAATGTTTTCCTTGCAGGGGCCGCTGTTCACCAGTACCGGCGGGATCGGCTTCGCAATGCGACGCATGTATTCTTCGACGATTTCCGGCGGCGTTGACTCGGGACGCATGTCCATGGCGACGGCGAAGCGCAGGAACGGCGCGTTTCTTCTCCGGCTGAGGCCGATCGGCGCCCCGAAAACGCGCTGATCGGGAAAGCCGCGAATGCGCGTGAAAAACGGTGCGGGCGCGCGCAGCTCGTAGGCGCGGCGGAGCACGGCGCCGATCTCAAAGACGGGCTGGACCTCGTCGTCCATTCGCTGAACTTCGTCTTCGTATTCGAGCCGGGAGATATAGTCGCGTAGGTCTGAGAAGGGCATCTGCACCTCCGGAAGCTGCCCTTATCTAATTGCTTTTTGTATTGATAGTCAATACATAAATGAATTTTGAGGTATTATTTTTTGCCGTGCCGCGGCGATTAATCGGTGGCGGCTACGTCAGGATGTCTTTCCACTTTTCGGTGAATTTTTTCTTAAGCTCCGGAGAGAGCGCGTTCACTGGCGGATAACGGTCTTTCCAAAAATACGGGCGGCACGCGTTCAAGATGGCACGGCTGTTGGTGAGATCGTTGGCGTCGCGCTTCTCCGGCGTCATCGCGGGATCGAGCGGCGTGGACCAGCAGTTGTCGACGATTGTGAGGGCCGACTTCGGATCGCAGCGCGTCGCGATCGCCCACAGAACTTCGCCCATGTCCGCAGGGTCGATATCTTCGTCGACGACGACGACATAGCGGCCGTGATAATTGCCCGCGCGGCACGCGAGCGCGGCGAGGGCAGCCTGCTGTGAATGACCGTGGTAGCGCTGCTTGATCGACACGACGATGAACGGCGCGCCGCCGCCCGGCGCGGACCCGCCGGCGAAAGACCAGACGCCGCGCACGTCGGGCACGTCGGCTTTCTCCAAATAGTTCCAGATCGCCGCCGCCCCGATCGGAATGCCGAAGGTGAGTATCGGCGGCTTCATCGGCGGCGCGCCCGCGACGATCGGATCGTTGCGGAAATAAAGCGCCTGCACGCGGATGACCGGCTCGATGCGCGCGCCGTGCGCGTAGTAGCCGGGCCACTCGCCGAACGGTCCTTCGACGCGGTTCTCCTCTTCGGGCGGAGGAACGACGCCTTCAATCGCGATCTCCGCAGCGGCCGGAATCGGCAGCCCGGTGCGCTCGCCCTTGATGACCTCCACCGGCGCGCCGCGCAGCCCGCCGGCATAATCGAACTCCGATACGCCATAGGGCACCGATTGTCCGGCGGCCAGCCACGTAAGCGGCTCCTGTCCGAATGTGACCGCGACCGGACAAGCTTTTCCCTGCGCCCAGTATTTCTCGCGCATAATGCGCGCGTGATGGCCCGGCGAGATGTAGAGGCCGAGGCGATCGCGGTCGTGGACCTGAACGCGGTAGATGCCGACATTGACCCATGGTTCGTCCGGATCTGTCGTAATCACGCAGCAAGCAGTGCCGAGGTAGCGTCCGCCGTCGAGCTCGTGCCAGCGCGGCGCGGGGAAGGCGGTCATGTCGATTTCGCCGCCGCTTTTGCTGTTCTGGAGGACCGGTCCTTCGCCGACCGTTTTCGGCGGAATCGGTTTCATCTCCTGAAGCGATTTCCGCCAGCGCCGCACCATCTCGGTCCGCGGCAGATCCGGCGGCATTCCCGACGCGAGCGCGATTCGCCGCGGGTGCGTCACGAGATTCGACGCGACGCGATACGAAGGCGGATGGCCGGGAATTTTGTCGAACAGCAGCAGCGGGTGATCGGCTTTGTTGGCGAAGAGCTCCGTCAGCGCGCCGATCTCGAGGTCCCAGGTCGCGCCGTGAATCTCTTCGACGTCGCCAATTTTACGCGCGGCGTCGATGAATTCGCGAAGATCGTTGAACGGCATTGGGATGTTACGAGCTAGACTACAAAATGGCCGGCTTCTTTCGCGTGCTTGTAAATGCCGTCGTGAAACAGCGCGACGAAATCGGCATTCGTCAGGCAGCAGTATTCCGGCGACCAGCCCGGCCGCGTCCAGACAAGGCCGTCCTGCAAGAGCGTCTGGAAGATCATGCGCGCGACCTGCCCGTGCGCCATGAGACCTTCCTCGTGCTCTTCCAAGTCGGCTTCTTCGTGCACCTGGAAATAATGCAGATCGGCGTCTTTGAAGTTGTATTTGCCGAGCAGCGCCTGGCGCCATTCGCGCGCCCAGTGGCCGAACATCTCTTCGTTAAGGGAGCGCGCCCACCATTCGATCATGGCGCCTTCATAGACGAGACCGCGCGCATATTCGGTTAGCGCGCGGCATTCCGCGAAGACTTCGCAGTTGACCATGTCTTCGCGGCTCACCCCGAAGGTTTTTCCCTGCTCGATCAGTACTTGAATGTGTCCCGGAATCTTCGGGTTCACGAGCTCGTCGCTGATCTTGCCGACATACGGCCCGAGCAGGTCCGGATGGCGACTGAAGAATCCTTGGTGCCTCTGATAAATAATGAGATGAAAATTGTTGATCTCGACCGGATAGCTGTACCAGTGTTTCCAGAATAGCTTGATCGTCTCGAGCGGCAGCTTGCCGGCCGTAAGATCGCGCATGAAGTCGCCCTGGAAGATTTTCTTCTGCCAGCGCGCGTACATCTTCTTGATGATGTCGTCGGTGAACGCCGCCGCTTCGTCGGCGCTGAATTTCTTACCCCACTCGAGCTTGCCGTTCGCGCTCATGTTCACTCCGTAAAAGCTGATTATCCGAGCGGCAGCGAGACGCCGGTATCGATCAACCCCTGCCGCAATTCTTGCCGCTCCTTGTCCGTGAAGGGCGCGCATTCCCAGCGCGGGAAGCGCGGCACCGGAAGCCCGCGCATGCGCATGAGCTCGCCGAAGACGACGCGGCCGTGCTCGGGCAGATAGCGGCTCACGACGTTCATGATCGCCGCGAGCTGGTCGTGCGCCTTGCGCGCTTCTTCCAATTTGCCGTGCTTCAACCCGAGGAACATTTTGACGCAGAGCTCCGGGAAGGGCGTGGTCGGCGGGTTGATCGCGCCGCGCACGCCGAGGGAGTAGGCGGCGAACAGCGAGTAGATCGAGCCCGGGAAGATGCCGACCGACTTCGGCAGCTTGAACGCGTAGCCGAGCAATTGATCGAAGGGAAGAAATGAGACTTTGATGCCGGCGAGCGGGTTCGGCGCGATCGCCTCGATCACCTTCAGCACCTTGGGCGGTGTGATGTGGACGTGCGTCGTCTCGGTGTTGTCGTAGATGAACATCGGCGTGCCGGGCACCGCCTTCGCGATCGCTTTGTAATGGAGATAAACCTCGGCGTCGTTGTGCGGATAGTAATAAGGCGGCACGACGGCGATGGCGTCGACGCCGAGACTCACGGCGTGCTTGGCGAGATCGATCGAGGAATAAGTGTTCGCCGTGCCGATGTGAAGCACGATCGGGACCTTGCCGGCGACGCGGCGCACGAGCCGTTCGGCGACGCGCTTGCGCTCGTCGATCTCCATCACCATGCCTTGTCCGTGCGTGCCGAGCGCGAAAAAGCCCTGCACGCCCGCGTTGATGTAAAAATCGGTCAATGCGTCGGTGCCCGCTTCGTCGATCGCGCCATCTTCCTTGAAGGAAGTCGGCATCGGGATCAGGATGCCCTCGATCTGCGCGTTACTCGTCATAACCCACCTCCGGAATCTTCTGTTCTTCGCTTATATGCTTGCGTTCGATAATGTCAAGGTTTCGTTCAGGATGACAGAATGCCGGTGAAATCTGCATCATGTCATTCGGAGAGTCTCTCGGATAAACGGTGATGCTACTTTTTCGCCGCAATCTCCTTCATGAATCTCCAGTCGAAGATTTTCGACTCGGGAATTTCCTCTTTGATCTTGAGCTGCTCGCGCGCGATGCGGATTTCCGTGTCGACGGTTTTTTTCGCTACCAGGCCGTCTTCGTTCAGCGAGCGCAGCGCGTATTGATAGATTTTATCCCCGGAGTCGCCGCTGATCTTCAAGTAATCGCGCATGATGGCGAGCGTCTCGTTTTTGTTCGGACGCATGAAGCGCACGCCTTTCAGCGTCGCACGGATCATGCGTTTAATCTGCTCGGGATTTTTCTTGATTTTATCCTCGGTCACGCCGAGACCGCCGAGCCGGATGTTGACAGCGTCGCCGAGGTAGAGCAGATCCGTGAACCCCATCTGCTCGGTTTTTTGAATGTAGGCGAGGTCGACAGGGGAGGCGTCCGCGGTCCCGGAGGCGAGCGCGCTCACGCGCTCGCTCGAGCCGCCTAGCGCCAGGAACGTAACGTCCTTGTCGGGATTCATGCCCGCTTGGGCGAGCGCTTCGCGCACCGCGACGTGGGGCACCGAGTTCAAGCTGCTGATGGCGATACGTTTCCCTTTCAAGTCGGCGAGCGTTTTGATGCCCGGCCGCGCGATCAGCATGTGCAGCGGCTTGTCGAGCCATCCCATGACGGTCTTGAGCGGCAGACCTTGGATACTCGCGCTGGAGACGATGCCGGAGACGGTGGAGTAGTCGAGCTCGCCCGCGAGCAGCGCGGCAACCTGGATGCCGGTGCGAATGGCGATCTTCCGCACCTCCAGGCCTTCTTCCTGATAGAAGCCTTTGCGCTTCGCGATCTCGGTCGGCAGCTCGTACAGGCCGACGGTCGAGATGCCGAGCGTGACGATCTCGGCGCGAGAAACGGTGGCGAACGCGAGACACAGGATGAAAACCGCGAGCGTGACAATCGCTTTCATGTTTTCCCCCGGAAGATGATTTACCTTCTTATCCCGTCGCGCGCTGCCACGTCAACGGCAGCGAATTACCGTACTTCGGCCGCCGCCGTCCGCTCGCGCAATAATTGCTCAATCCGCTCCAGGCGTGTTTTCAGCGCCGCGTTCTCTTCTCGCTGGCGGACGATTTCCTGCTGCTGCTCTTTCATTCCCTGAAGCATCATCAGCGGGAGCATGCTGTAATGAACCGCTTTGAAGCCTTTCGAATCCTCGCTTACGAGCTCCGGCATGACCTTCTCGACTTCCTGAGCGATTAAGCCGTAGCTCTCGCCGGTGCCGAGCTGTAGCTCGGGGTACTCTTCAGGTTTCCAGTGAAAATACACGGGTTGAAGCTTAGCGAGTCTGTCGACTACGAAGGGGAACGGGCGAATGCCTGTTTTGAGCCTCGCGTCGGACGCGCAGATGCCCGCGATAGCAGTGCTTCCGTCGCCGCTGGTTACGCAGGATTTTACGCGTAAATCGCCGGATGTTTTTACCAGCACGACGGAGGTATTGCCGAGGACGACAAGGTTACTGCCGTCGGCAACGGCGCCCGCACCAATGGCGGTTGCATTGCTCAAGCCATCCGTGGAGACATTAGCACCTGAGCCGACCGCGGTATTGTGATGTCCCGTCGCATTCGTGTTCAAGGCGTCGGCACCGATCCCGGTATTGTCGCTTCCGCCGATATTGCTGTCCAATGCGTCGATCCCAAGAGCGACATTACTTTCACCAGTCGTATTTGATGAAAGCGCGTTTACACCGACTGCGGTGTTCACCAGCCCGCTCGTGTTGTCGCCGAGCGCGCCGGGGCCGACTGCGGTGTTGAGTGTGCCGTCGATATTGCTGAAAAGAGCGTTAAAGCCGACCGCCGTATTGGCGATTCCGGCCGTGTTGTTTTGCAGCGCGCCGGAGCCAACAGCGGTGTTTCCGTTTCCGGAAGTGTCGCGCTCAAGCGCGTCGAAGCCGATCGCGGTGTTGTCGGTGCCGGCCGTTTTATTAGCGAGAGCGCCGGTTCCCAATTTGGTGTTCCGCGTCGGGCTCTTGGCCCAGCCTGTGGAAAGCGACAGGACTGGAAGTGCGCAGCACGCGAATACGGTAATTATTCTTCTGCTCATACAAAGCTCCTTTTCGGTGTTTGGCTTAAAAGTTCTTGCATGCTTTATTGCGCAGACGCCGTCCGGGCTCGCAGCAATTCCTCCAGCCGATCGAGGCGTTGAGTGAGCGCGGCATTTTGCTCGCGCTGCCGCTCGATTTCCTGCTGCTGTTCCTTCACCGCATTGATGAGAACAACGGTAAGCTGCGAATACTTCACGCCTTCAATCTCGCCTTTGCGATCATAGGTGATGAGCAGCGGCTCGACTTGCGCAACTTCCTCTGCGATGACGCCAAGGTCGTGCTCCTTACGATCCTTCCAGTCGAAGGTCACCGGCCGCAGCCGTTCGATAATCGTCAACCCGGGCTGAAAGGTCTGCACGTTTTCTTTGTAGCGCAGGCTCGATACTATTGTGCACTTCGTCAAAACAGTACCGGACACGCAGACGGGACTGCCACCGCTACCGAACAGCCCAATCGAAACCAGGTCAAATCCATCCCTGCCGATTTGGACCTGGTTGCTCGCCGTCACAACGGCACCCGCACCAACGGCTGTGGCATTCGTCAAATTGTCAGCGGAAACGTCGGCGTTGTGTCCTATTGCCGTATTCTCGGTTCCACTGACGTTCGTAAAGAGCGCAAAACTTCCAACGCCGGTATTGCCGCTGCCCGTGCTGTTCTCAAGTGCCGCGAAACCCACACCGGTTACGTCGTTGCCGACTACATTGTTTAGGAGCGTTGAACCGCCCACCGCCGTGTTCTCATCGCCTAATGTGTTGGCGTTCAGCGCGCTTATTCCCACGGCGACGTTCGCGTTACCGTTGTTGTTCTGCAGCGCGCCGGACCCAACCGCCGTATTCGCCGCGCCAGCAGTGTCGAATTCCAGCGCCTGGAAACCGACTGCGGTGTTATTCGGCGCTGGATTTTTCGCTCCAAGTGCGCTCGATCCTAGTTTCGTATTCGTTTGCGGCCCTTTGGCCGATGCTGTAGACAACGCGGATAAAATAAGGCAGAGCGCAACCAAAACCGTTATCGTGCGCATAGGACCTCCCTGTGGTGGGAAATGTGAAAAAACGCCCGCCATAACATAATAGGCGCGGAAAAAAGTCAACGACGTCTAAGAGAACTTCTTGACCCCCCAAACCGGCCGGTGTAGGGGAGAGCGTAAAGTTTTCGACGGAGGAAGACGTGGCCTATTATCGCGACCTACACGAATGGCTCGACGCGCTCGAAGCGAAGGGATACTTGAACCGCATCCGGCGGCGCATCGACAAGGATACTGAGATGCATCCGCTCGTGCGCTTGCAGTTCCGCGGCTTAAACGAGCGCGAGCGCAAGGGCTGGCTCTTCGAGAATATCGTCGACGTGCGCGGAAATAAATTCGACATTCCCGTTGCGCTCGCGGTGATGGCGCCGAGCCGCGCAGTCTACGCGCTCGGCATGGCTGTCGATGCGCCGGAGCAGATTGCGGGGAAATGGGCAGAGGCGCAGACGCACCCGATTCCGCCGCGCGTCGTGGAGACGGGGCCGTGCCAGGAAATCGTCTATGAGGGTAGAAAGCTTGACGAGGCCGGCGGCGCGGGGATGCTGCCTGTGCCGATCTCGACGCCCGGCTTCGACAGCGGACCGTTTTTAAGCTCGGGGCACTGGGTGACGAAAGATCCGGAAACCGGCGAATACAATTTCGGCACATATCGAGGACAGATCAAGAGTCCGACGCGCATCGGGCTTTTCGCCTTCGCGTACCAGGATGTGAGCCAGCATTGGAAGAAGGCGCGCGCCCGCAAGATGCCGCTCGAGGCGGCGATCGTGATCGGCTGCACGCCGAACCTCTCGTACTGCTCGACGGCGCGGCTGACGTCCGCCGAATATCCTATCGCGGGCGCGATCGCCGGCGGGCCGGTCGAGCTCGTGCGCTGCAAGACCGTCGATCTGCTGGTGCCGGCGCGGAGCGAGATCGTCATCGAGGGCATCATTCCGACCGACGAGGTCGAGCCGGAAGGACCGTTCGGCGAGTTCACCGGCTACATGGCGCATCGCGCGCCCGACAAGTTCATGAACGTGAAATGCATCACACGGCGGCGCGACGCGATCTTCCAGGCGTTCCTCAGCCAATTTCCGCCGAGCGAATCGAGCGTGCTGCGCGGCGTCGGCTTGGAAGGGCTCATTTTTAAGATTCTGACGGTCGATAAGAAAATGAAAGGCATCGTCGAAGTCGCGCTGCCCGACGCCGCCGGCAGCCACGGCGTCGGGGTCGTGCGGATGAACCGGGCCGCCGGGGCCGATCCAATGGCCGCGCTCAATATAATCGCCGATATGCCGCGCGCCGCGCCGAAAATCCTCGTCGCCGTCGATGAGGACATCGACGCGCGCGACGCCGATGCGGTGCAATGGGCGATGTCCTATCGCATGCAGCCGCACCGCGACATTCAGATCCGCGACATCAAGGTCTCCACGGGGCTGGATTTTTCGCTCGCGCCGCCATCCTCGCGCGAGCAGGCCGCGGAGCAGCGCGGCTCGGCGATCTTGATCGACGCCACGCGAAAGTGGGAGTATCCGCCGGTATCGCTGCCGCGGCGCGAGTTCATGGACAAGGCGCAGGAGATCTGGCGCGAGCTCGAGCTGCCCGCGCTGCAACTTAAAAATCCTTGGTTCGGCTATAATCTCGGCAGCTGGAGCGAAGAGGATCAAGCGGACGCCGAGCGCGCGCTGCGCGGCGAGCACTACGCGACCGGCGAGGTGAGAAAAACCGGCCGCGCGCGGCCGGCAGGTAAATGAAGGACGCAACCTATGCCGGAAGCGGGGAGGGCTCGTAATCGCGCAGCACGCGCACGGGCATGAGCTTGCCGCGAGGCGTAAGAATTGGTTCGGCGCGCACGACGCGCAGGGCGTGCGAATCCCGCCAGAGGCGGCTCGCTTCGCGGAGGGCCGGATGCGCCCGCACCTGCTGTAAAAACTCCGCGATAATATCGCCGTCGACGATGTCGCCGACACGCCGGCTGACAACGATCGTCAGCCGCGTTGTGCTGCCGCGGTCTTCCTCGACCAGCTGGTAATCTACGCTCGCACCGCCGAATCGCCGCGGTAGCGCCTCTTCAATAATAGAGGCGACGTAGGCGGACGTAATCGCGGTGCCTTCGGCGGTGAGCTTGGCAAAACTACGCACGCGGCTCACGTGCTGATCGAGGCCGAGGCGGGCGACCGCGCAGCCGCAGTCGCGATTCTCGAGAACGCCGAAGTCGTCGAACTCAACGTTCAACAGAAACCGTGGATTCAAAGGCCCCAGCGTCGTGATCAGCAAAGCGTCGATTGTTTCATCCGTTCCCGGGTGCAGCCGGCGCCGCGAGATGATCGCGACGATATCTTTGCAGACGTGCATGTCGTCGGCAGACGTCGGGTTCAGGCACGGAATCGCCAAGCGGCCCGCGTCGACTGCGCTGTAAACCGAGATCGGCACCGCGCCCGCGGCCTCGATCTCGCGCCGTTTCGGCTCGGTGAGCGGCTCGCTGAGCATAAAAAAGCGCGCGCCCGCGATGTCGAGGCCGCGCTCGCGCGCGGCCGCGCACACGCGCACGGCGCTGCTTACGTTGCACTGGATCATGGTCGTAATACCGGCGCCCTTTTCAGACGCGACCCATGCGGCGATGCGGTGCGCTTCGTTGAGCGGAACATATTCGGGATTGGGAATGGCCAAGCCCTGCCGCCGCATCGCGCGCAGCGTGCTTTTGAGCAGCGCGCGGCTCTGCCAGGAGGGGCGCTCGGTCCCGCTCAGCATCGGCGTGAACCACGCCGCGGGCGGTTGTCCGATGAGGCTCAAGCGGAGCAGCGCGTTGACGCTCGCGTTCGGTGGCTCCGAGCGCCAGAGCGCAGTCTTGCAATTCGGCGGCATCCAGAGGTCGGAAATCAACCCGGTATAAATCGCCTGCTCCGCCTGTTGCTCCAGGCTCTGCGCCACGCGCACCGCCGGTCCGGTGGAGCCGCCGGTCGTGCTTTCGTACGTGACCGCCGAACGCTGCACGGCGAAATCGGCGGGATCGATACGGTAGGTCCGTCCGCCGCGGACGATCGGCGCTCGGCCCTTATATTCCTCGAAGCTTAAGTAAACGCCGGCGTCGCGCAATTCGATCAGCGTACCCTCCAACCCGCTGCGTTCGATAGACATGCGAATGTCTTCCAATCCGATTGCAGCATCGCGGAGCAGCGCCAGATAAGGGCTCCGCGGATTTCGGTAGACGTCGCGGTCGACGCGAAGGAGAAAATTCGCATCGCGTCGAGCGATCTGTCCGCGGATGATGTCGGCGCAGTCCTGCGGACGCAGCCGGCGCGCGAGAATCCGCGCCAGGTCTCTGCGAAACACGAAATGTTTTTTGAGCTTGTTTAGCGCCGCGATCGCCATCGGGTCGTTCCGCTTCACACGGCTGCTATCATCGCCGGCGTTTGCGCGCAACCCGGCCTCGTCTTTCATCGGATATTGAATCAATGTAGTATGAATTCAGAAACAACCCGGAGGCTTTATGGCAGAAACTCATCCAGCGACGGCGAACCCGATTGTTCGCTTCTCGACCAGCACGGGCGACTTTTCCGCGGAGATCTTCGCCGACAAAGCGCCGGTCACCGCCGAAAACTTTTTGAGCTACGTCAAAGAGGGATTTTTCGACGGTCTGATTTTTCACCGCGTCATCCCGCGCTTCATGATCCAGGGCGGCGGTTTCGACAAGGACATGAAGCAGAAAAAGTCTAAAGCGCCGATCAAAAACGAGGCGACCAACGGCCTGAAAAATAAGAGCGGGACACTCGCGATGGCGCGCACGAATGTCGTCGACAGCGCAACTTCTCAATTTTTCATCAACGTCACCGACAACGATTTCCTCGACCATAAAAATACCAGCCCGGACGGCTACGGTTACGCGGTCTTCGGACAGGTAACGGAAGGAATGGACGTCGTTCATAAGATCGAGAAGGTGCGCACGGGCAACCGTGGCCTGCACCAGGACGTCCCGGTCGAGCCGGTCGTCATCCATTCGGTCAAGCTTGTATCGTAAGAAGAGCGGGCTATTTCCCGCGCAGGTAGGATTCCAACTCTTCTACGAATCTGAGCGCGTCTTCCGGCGGTTGCTCAGCGAGAATGCTTTCCAGCCGCGCGAGCGCGGCGCGCTGGCGGTTATCCATGCCTGCATCCGAGAGCGCCTCGTCCGTAGCCGAAAACCAGGCCGCCTGAAGCGCTCCTGGGTAGAGGGGATTTGCTTCGACGACCGACTCCACGAACGCGCGAACAATCGATGGACCATCGCCGCCGGGCGGAGGCGTCTCGGCGAAGGCGAAGATCTGCGCGTCGAAGATCGATTTTTTGAACCGATGGTCGATCGTCACGCCCAAAGGAATCGGCAATTCCGGAAACTCGGTGACGACCAAAGCGTTGAGGCGGTCGATGAATGTTTTCGCTGTTTCGATTTCCGCGCGGACGAGCGGCACGCTGTCGCCGGCCCACTCGTAAGCGATCGGTCCTTTGGCGGAAAAGACGAATGAATAGGGCGCGACCGCCGTTGCCGATTGCGCCCCTATGAGATACATCCGGCGGTCCGCGTCGAACGATTCGATGATCGTTTGCTCGCCCCAATGGGTATGGGGCGCGGTGATCAGAAGCGATCGAGCGTAACGACCGTCGGCGTCCATCGACGCGATCAAGCGCCGCAGCGTTGCGATACCGGCGCAGTCGCTGCCGCGCACGGTAAGCTCGCAGCAAAATCTTTGGCGCATTCTTTCGAGCGCCTGGGACGGAGAAGGGGCGACGTAGCCTCGCGCCAGCAGGTCCCGCATGTCCGAGACGGGATTGGAGCCTGGCGCGCCGTCGCTCATCGGGAAACCGGGTGAATTAATCCTCAGTGGCCGAGTAACCGGGTGTCTTCTTATCGCTCGCGCCGGATTGAAGCCGACGCCAATTTTCGATGAGCCGCAGGAGAGCTTCGCGGGAAAGGCCGGAGAGTTCCATGAAGTTCCGGACTTATATCCACATACGGCGCTCTTCCTAATCTTCGATATTCGAGTAGGCCGGCGTTTTCTTGTCGCTCGCGCCGGACTGCAGGCGACGCCATGCTTCGAGCACGCGCCGAAGGGCCGTGTGGGAAAGCCGTGAACTCTCGACGAAGGTCTCGGCGGTTGTCTTTATATCATCCATGACCCCCTCCGCACTGTTAATCTCTTGGGAGTAGAGAGGTGATTTCTTGGCGCTCGCGCCGGACTGCAAGCGGCGCCAGGTCTCGATCGTTTGCAGCAGCGAGGTCGGCGAGAGACCCGAAGATTCCGTAAACGCAGCGACGCGGATATCGAGTTCGGCATTTCCCGTTCGGCTTTTCTTTGTCATTTTCGTACCTCGTCTGAATGGAACTGAACGCCGTATTTTTACGATATCCGGTGTTTGAAGTCAACGCGCATCCGGGCGGGCCGGGGCGAGCACGAAGTCGACTTTTTTGGAACCCACATCGACCGGATTCTTACTGTACTCTCCCGCGAGATCTTCCGGACTGTGCGTCAACGGGTCGCCGTCCTTGTCGAGGCGGGCCGTGACATAAAGTTTTCCTGAGAAGACCGCCCCCGGCATCATGACATCTTTTGCGCTCAGCGAATAGGAAAACGGAAACTTGGGCGACGGGACTTTTTTCACCGCCAGCGGCGGGCCGCCGCCGCGGGACGGCTTGGCGATGATGAACAGCACCGCGCGCGCGTCCAGGTTCGCTTTGGCTTTTGCGTCGACATCGATCACACCCGCAATTTGTCCTTCCGCCGCCGCGCTGCCCGTGCCGGCCTGTGGGACAGATTCCGGTTTTGCCGCCGCGGTTGTTGGCGCGCCCGGCGATTGACTTATCTGGGTGAGCGCGTTTTGCACCTCGGTCTTTTCCGGCCCGGCCGGCATCATACTCGAGACTTTCTCCAACAGCCGCCGCGCTTCGACCGGATCGCCGCCCGTGCGGTAGAGGAGCATGCCTTTGCCCCAGAGAGCGAGCGGAAAGTTGGGATCGGCGGCGAGGGAGCGGTCGAACGCGGTGAGCGCGCCGTCCTTGTGGCCCGCCTGCGACAGCATGATACCCATGTAGGCGAGCGCTTCCGGATTATTCGGATCGGCGGTCAAAACTTGCTTGAACGCCTCGATGGCCTGCGGGAAGTCGCCCTTTTCTATCGCTGCGCGTCCGCGCGCGAGCGTTGCCTCTTGCGGTCCGGCGGCCTGGGTGCCGGTAAGGAAATCGCCGGTCATGGTATCGCCGGAGTCGCGCGAGCGTACCGATTGCGTCAGAAGGACGCCGAGGCCGAGTCCGAGTAGCAGCAGAAAAGCCGCGCCCGTCGCGAGCTGCCAGTTTTTGGGCGCGCGCGCCTCGCTTCCGGCCCGAGCCTTGGGTTTCTCCGCCGGGTGCCGCGGCGCGATATATTGCGGAACGGCCGCAAGCTGTTTGCCGACCGCCGCTTCCTGCACCTTCAGCTCGCCGCTAAGGGCGGCATAGTCCGCGTCCGAGAGTTTCCCGGCTTGAAAATCGAAGTCGAGCTCTCTCATCTCGGTGTCGAGCCGCGCTTGCTCGGCAGCGAGAAAGTCGCGCCGGTCCTCGCCGGCGGGCGGCGATGGATATGCCGCATCGGTCGGCTGGACGGCTTTTTTACGCGCCCAGCGCCTGAGCGCGAATCCGACGAGAATCACCCCGCAAAGCGCCGCGACCGCCGGCAACAGCCATAAAATTAGATTGAAGCCTTTCGCCGGCGGCGCGAGCAGGACCCAGTCGCCGTATTTGGAGACGAAGAATCGTTTCACTTCGTCGGGACTTTTTCCCTGGCGCAGCTGCTCCTCGATCGACGCGCGCATCTGCTGCGCAAGCTCGGAAGGGGAGTCGGCGACTGAGAGATTCTGACACACGGGGCAGCGCAGCTCGGCCGCGATCGCGTGCGCCTGTTGTTCGACGTCGGCCGGCTGCGTCGCGTGGAGTGAGTAAGTGAGTAAGTGAGCAGTGAGAAGTGAGAGAAATACTCCGAGCAATACGGCTTTTAACTTCTCACGCCTCACGGCTCACTCCTCGCTACCTGATGGACTGGTATTCGCCTTTGCCTTCTTTGGCCGTCATGATGCGCTGATGCGCCTCGGCGGTTTTTGCCACGAGAAGCTCGGGATCGATCGCGCCGACGTGTTTATAGACGATCCGGCCGTCGGGGTCGACGAAGAAGCTTTCCGGAATCCCCCACACGCCGTAGTCGATGGGGATCTTGCCCGTCGGATCGTTTCCCATAAGATACGTGATGTCGAATTCTTTTACGAAGGCGCGCCCGTTCGCCTCCGTGTCCTGAATCTCGACGCCGATAAACACGACATTCTGGTCTTTGAGCTTTCGCCACGCCGCTTCCATTTCTTTCGCTTCGGCGATGCACGGCGGGCACCACGAGGCCCAAAAATTGATAAAGACGACCTTGCCGCGCAGCGCGGACAACTCGACCTTCTCTCCGCTGTAAAGCTGAAGGGAGAAATTAGGCGCGGGTTTTCCGACGAGCGGCGAGGGGATATAGCGCGGATCGCGGAAGAACCCATAGGCTAACAGAGCGACGAGCGACAGAATGACGGCCAGCGTAAGGATGAGGCGGCGTATAGGCATGCAGCGGAATAAGGCTGAGGTTACGCCACTTCTTCCAGCTCGGCGGACGAGACCGCGACCGCTTGGCGCTTGCGCGCCGGCATGATGGCGATCAGCGTGCCGAGCACGATGACGCCGCCGCCGAGCCAAATCCATACGACGAGCGGCCTGACCAGCACTTTCAGCGTCGCGCGATTGTTTTGCAGCTCGCTGAAGCCCGAGAGAATCAGATAAAGATCTTCGCCGAACGTGCTCCGGTGAACGGCGCGTCCGACCGGCGACTGCTGGTTGGGAAAAAATTTAAGCGCGGGCGCGAGCTCACCGATATCGCGCCCTCCGCGCGTCACGTCGAAGACGCCCTCGACGCGATAATGGGTCGGCTCTTCGATCGCGCGGAGCGCAATCAGGCGGATTTTGTAGTTCCCGACTTCCAAAGTTTCGCCGCGACCGAGCGTCGCCTGGCGCTCGACGCTATAGCTCATCGATCCCAAAATGCCCAGGGCGATCAACACGATGCCGAGATGGACCACCAACCCGCCGTAGCGCCGCTGGTTTCGGCGCGCAAGCGTGACCAGCGCGGAGAAAATGTTTTCACGGGCGAGCCGCCGCCGCGCGCGCAGAGCGAGCGCGGTGTCGAAGAGGATCGTCGCGACGACGAACGCGCAGACCGTCACGCCGAGCAGCGGAAGGAAATCGCGCACGCCGAGGATCAACACCGCTATCGCAATGGCCAGCGAAGCGACCGCGGGCCAGAGAAAATTCCGCTTGATGTTATCCAGCGAGGCGCGGCGCCAGGCGATCATCGGCCCGATCGCCATCAGAAAGACGAGCGCGAGAAAAATCGGCACCGTCGCCGCGTTGAAGTACGGGGCTCCGACGCTGACGGGCCGGCCCGTCACGGCCTCGGCGAGGAGTGGAAAAATCGTTCCCAAAAAGATCGTGAAGAGCGCGGAAACCAGGAGCACGTTGTTGAGCAAAAAGGTCGACTCGCGGCTCACCATCGAGTCGAGCTGCGGCTGGCCTTTCAGCAAGTCGGCGCGATAGGCGAGCAGGCCGAAGGATGCGATTAAGATCACAGCAAGAAAAACGAGGAAGATCTTCCCCACCGGTCCGTTGGAAAACGCATGAATGGATGAGAGAACGCCGGATCGCGTGAGGAACGTACCGAAGATCGTCAGGCTGAAGGCGACCATGATGAGCGATAAGTTCCAGACCTTGAGCATGCGTCGTCGCTCCTGCACCTGAACCGAATGGAGAAACGCGGTCGCCGGCAGCCATGGCATGAACGCCGCGTTCTCGACTGGGTCCCACGCCCAATAGCCGCCCCAGCCGAGGACGTGATAGGACCACCAAGCGCCGACGAGATTGCCCATCGTGAGAAAAAACCACGCCGTGATCGTCCAGCGACGCGTCGTGACGATCCATTCTTCGTCGGCTTTGCCGACGATCAGCGCCGCCATGGCGAAGGCGTACGGCACCGTCAGACCGACGAAGCCCGTGTAGAGCAGCGGCGGATGGCTCATCATATTCGCGTCTTCGAGCAGCGGATTAAGTCCACGGCCGTCGGCAGGAACCGGTGAAACCGTTTGAAAGGGATCCGACGCGAAGGCGAGCACGCCGAGGAAGAACGCGGAGACGATTGAGAAGATCATCAGGACCCAAGGCATTGTCTCGCGCTGGCGCTCCTTATATATCCAAGCGACGAGGCCGGAAAAAATAATGAGCAGCCATTCCCACAGCATGAGCGAGCCTTCGAGAGCGCCCCATAGCCCGGTCACGCGATAATAAATCGGCGTCGCGCGCGTCGTATTCATCGCGACGTATTGTATTGAGAAGTCCGTATTGACCAGAGCGTAAATCAGCGCCGAGGCGGCAAGCGTCACGAACGCGAGCTGGCCGAGAATGGAAAGCCGCGCGCTCGAGCGGAAAAATTCATTGCCGGTGCCGTTAAGCAGCAGCGGAGCGGCGATTCCCCAGAGTGAGAGCGCAAAGGCGAGCAGAATGGCGCTATGGCCGATTAATGCTGTCAAGGCTCCGTGTCCTTTATAGCGCGCCTCGACCTGGTCGAAGGAGTCACGACTTCTTTTCCTCCGCCGCCGGAACGAACGCTTTCGGTGAATTGGGCTTGCCGTGCTCCGCGGGACTGTATTCCTCGGCGTGCTTCGCCATGATCGTGCTAGCCATGAAAACGCCGTCGGTGCCGAGCTTGCCTTCTACGACCGCGCCCTTGCCGTCGCCGAAGAGATCCGGCGGCACGCCGTGGAAGTACACCGGAATATTCGCGCTGCCGTCCGTCAATTGGAAGCGGTAGGTGAGACCGTCGGCGTTTCGGTGGAGCGAGCCTTTCACGACCATGCCACCGACGCGCAGCGATTGACTATTAAATTTCGCCTCGTTGCCTTTGATCTCGGACGGAGTGCGAAAGTAAACCATGGCCTGCTGCATCCCGCGGGACACGAGGAAGGCGATCGCAGCCAAGATAATCAACCCGCCGATCAAGAATCTTTTTTTATGCATGGGTGCCTGTTTTTTTCCGAGCGGCGACCTCCGAAAGCTTTGCCCGCGTCCGTTTCAGCCGCATGCGCAAGCTGAGCCAATACAGGCCAATTCCCGTCCACACGATGCCGTAGGCGAGTATCACGTATCCCCATCGGTCCATATTAAGCTTTCGTATTACGCCGTTCCTTCGAGAACCGCGCGCTGAGCTTTCGCTTCACTTTCGCCGACGCGGATGCGCAGCGAGAGGAGATAAAAGTAGAGCAGCATGAACGCGACAAAATTAAGCGCGAGCGCCGTCAGCATCGCGGGATGGACATTTTCCCACGGAGCTTTATCGGGCCGCAGGATCGACGGCGGCTGGTGCAGTGTGCGCCACCAGTAAACCGACATGTGGATCAGCGGAATGTCGAGAAAGCCGATGATGCCGAGAACGGCGCCGGCAACGGCGCCGCGCTCTTCGTCCTCGATGAGCGAGCGCAGCATCAGGTAGCCGGCAAAAATGATCAGAAGGATCGCCGTCAGCGTAAGCCGCGCGTCCCACGTCCACCATACTCCCCAGGTCGGCCGTCCCCAAATCGATCCTTCGATTATCGTGAGCGCTGTGAAAACGACGCCGATCTCCGCCGCCGAGCGCGCGAGGATGTCGTCGCGCTGTTCGCGCTTCCAGAGATACATGCAGCTGCCGACGAAAACGATGAAAAAAGAAAGATACGCCGTGAGGATGCTCGGAATATGGAGATACATGATGCGCTGGAGATCGCCCTGATTCGCGTCGGGCGGCGCTTTGACGAGACCGAAGTACAGTCCGACGGCGATGAACACGAGCGTGAGGCTGCCCAAAATGCCGCGGCTCCGCTTAAGTTCCTTCGTGGCCATCGGTAGACATCTATAAAATCAAATCCAGCGCGCCGACGCAACCAAACGCTACGTTTCGACGACCCAGTCGAAGACGAGAATTCCCGCGGTTAAAAAGATTACATCGAAGGCGATCAGCATATTGAGCCACGGGAGCGACTCGGCAAGCTCGGCGTTGCGCAGAATCGCGTCCATGCCGCGGATCGTCGCCAGCACGATCGGGATGATGAGCGGCAGGATCAGGAGCGGCAGCAATATCTCGCGCCCGCGGGCGGAAAGAGTCAAAGCCGAAAAAAGCGTGCCGAGGACGGAAAACCCCACGGTGCCCAAAAGTCCGTAAAGAAATACCAACGGCAGCCGGTCCCAAGCCGTCACGCTGAACAGCACCCAGTAAAGCGGAAAGACCACGATCTCCACTAGCGCCATCAAGAGTAGATTGAAGCACGCCTTCGCGACGAAAATCGCCGCGCGATCGACGGGCGCGATGAGCAGCGCCTCGAGGCAATGGTTCTCGCGCTCCGGCTGAAACAACTGCATGAGTCCGAGCGTGCCGCAGAAAACGACCGCCAGCCAGAGCAGTCCCGGCGCCATCTCGGTCGCTTTGGCGCGCTCCACGTCGAGGGCGAAGTTGAAGATGAAAAGCAGCAGCGCGCCGAAAAAAAACATCGCGATAAGGCTTTCGCGCCGCCGAAGCTCAAGCAGCAAGTCCTTCCACAAAAGCCAGGCCGCCTGTCTCAAGAAGGCCATGCTTCCCCGCGCGGAGCGAATTCGCCGACGGCGCAAAAAAAACTGTCCCACGAAGCGTGCTTGGCCTCGTCGAAGACGACTCTCCCGCGTTTGAGGATAACCGCGCGCGAGCAGAGCGCCGCGGCCCGCCCGACGTCGTGTGTCGCGATGACGACGAGCCCGCCGCTCCGGCAGACATCCGACAGATACGATTCCAATAACTTGACGCCCGCGCCGTCGAGCACGCCGTACGGCTCGTCGACGAGCAGCAGCCGCGGATCGAGAAGTCGCCACTTGGCGATCGACAGCCGGCATTTCATGCCGCTGGAAAAAGCGCCGACGTATTCGTGCGCCCAGTCGGCGAGCCCCGCGGACGCCAGCGCGTCGCCGATCGGGGCGCGTTTGTCGCCGCCGTACAGCGCGAGAAAAAGTTTCAGATTTTCTTCGGCCGTCAATTGGTCGTACAGATGATCGCCGGGCGCGAGAATGCCGATGCCGATGCGCCGCGCCGTTTCCCCGGAATGCTTGACGCCGTCGAGGAGAATTTCGCCTGATGTGGGTCGGACGAGACCGGCCAGCGTTTTGATCAGCGTGGTTTTCCCGGCGCCGTTCGGGCCGAGCAGCGCAATGCATTCGCCCGAGCCGAGCTGTAAATCGATGTCGCGCAATGCCCAGGCCGTGCCGTAGGCTTTCGATAGACGGCGGATTTGTAGATGCAAAACGGTCTCCGTGGAAGAAAAAACCGGTATGGCTCGACGACTATAAACGCCGGCTTACGCAGATTCAAGCGACTGCGCCGTCGCCTTGACTGGCCGTGCCGAATCGGTTAAACAAAACGTTTATTCGACAAGCACATAGGAGGAACGATGGCAGTAGATTCGGCGGCGGTGCGCAAAGCGCAGGAGCATTTCGGAAAAGTATTCGAGCAGCAGCTTGAGCGCGTCGAGCGGCTTAAAAAAGACGAACCCTGGCAAGACTTCTCGAAAATCAAACCGATTATCATCGGCATTCTCGGCGGCGACGGCATCGGTCCGACGATCTCGGCCGAAGCGCAGCGAATCCTGGAAAAGCTTCTCAAGCCTCAGGTCGACGCGGGGAAGGTTCAGTTCCGAGTCATCGACGGACTTACGATCGAAAACCGCGTTCAGCACATGCAGTGCATTCCCGATGCGGTCCTCGAAGACATCAGAAAGTGTCACGTGACGCTGAAAGGCCCCACGCACACACCCGAGAAGGGCGACGGTTATCCGAATATCGAGAGCGCGAACGTCGGCATGCGGAAAGTGTTCGATCTATTCGCCAACGTTCGCCCCGTGCGCATCCCGCGCGAGAAGATCGACTGGGTGTTCTTCCGCGAGAACACCGAGGACCTCTACGCCGTCGGCAGCCAGGGGCTGAACGTCACCGACGACCTCGCGATCGATCTCCGCATCATCACGACGCAGGGCAGCCGCCGCATCTGCGAAGCGGCCTTCGCGCACGCGAAGAAGACCGGCCGCACCAAAGTCACCGCGGTCACGAAAGCCAATATCATCAAAGCGACGGAAGGAAAGTTCCTGGACGTTTTCAAGGAAGTTTCCGAGAAGTACCCTGGCATCCAGACGGATGCGTGGTACATCGATATTATGACGGCAAAGCTGATCGACACTGCGCGCCGTAGCGACTTCCAGGTCTTTGTCATGCCCAATATGTGGGGCGACATTCTCACGGACGAAGCGGCCCAGATCCAGGGCGGCGTCGGCACCGCGGGAAGCGCCAACATCGGCAAGCAGCACGCGATGTTCGAGGCGATCCACGGCAGCGCGCCGCGCATGGTGACGGAAGGGCGCGCGCAATACGCGGATCCCAGCTCGATGATCCGCGCGGGCTCGCTGCTCGTCGAGCACATCGGCTTCCCGGATATCGCGCGCAAGCTCGACAAGGCGATGGATGTCTGCAGCATGTACGAGAAGAAGGTCGTCCTCACCGGGCGCCCGAACGGCGCGACGGCGAAGCAGCTGGGCGATTACATCCTCGACACCGTCGCCGATCCCAAGCTCGAGAGCCGCTGGGACGCGTACGTCCAGAAAAAATAGTTTGTTGAGTTTTTTGGGTTTGTTGGGTCGGTTGCGTTTGTGAGTTAAACTCAAGAAACCCAACAACTCAATCAACTCAACAAACGAAGAGCCGATAGGTTAAAAAATCATGTCAAGAAATAAGATCGCATTGATCGGCGCCGGCAACATCGGCGGGACGATGGCGCACTTGTGCGCGCTCAAGCATTTGGGCGACGTCGTGCTCTACGATGTGATCGACGGCCTGCCGCAGGGCAAGGCGCTCGATCTCCAGCAGTCGGCGCCGATCGAGAATTTCGACGCCGAGATCGTCGGCACGACGAAATACGACGACATCGCAGGGGCGGATGTCTGCATCATCACGGCCGGCATCGCCCGCAAGCCCGGCATGAGCCGCGACGATCTGCTCGGGACGAACGCCAAAATCCTCACGCAGGTTTGCGACGGCATCAAAAAATTTGCGCCGAAATCATTTGTCATCGTCATTACCAACCCGCTCGACGCGATGGTGGGGCTCGTCAAGCAGAAAACCGGCTTTCCTAAGAACCAGGTCGTCGGCCAGTCGGGCATCCTGGATTCCTCGCGCTATCGTACGTTCATCGCGCAGGAGCTCAAGGTCTCGGTCGCGAGCGTGTCGGCGATGGTGATGGGCGGCCACGGCGACGACATGGTTCCCGTGCGCAGCGGCTGCTTGGTATCCGGCGTGCCGGTGGAAAAATTCATTCCGGCGCAGCGCCTCGACGAGATCGAGGCGCGTGTGCGCAATGCCGGCGGCGAAATCGTCGCGCTGCTGAAGACCGGGTCGGCGTTTTATTCCCCGGCGTCGGCCGCAGTCCGCATGGCCGAGGCTTATCTCAAAGACAAGAAAGAAATTCTTCCGTGCGCCGCCTATCTCGAAGGCGAGTACGGCGTGAACGGGTATTATTTCGGCGTGCCGGTGATGATCGGCGCGGGCGGCGTCGAGAAAGTCATCGAAGTCGAACTCTCGCAGCGCGAAAAGCAGCTCTTCGACGTGTCGCTGTCGCACGTGAAGGAGCTCGTCGCCGCGATGGAGCGCGTTCAAAAAGCATAATTTTTGATTCTTAATTTTGAATTTTGAATTGGAAACTCAACCTTCAAAATTCAACATTCAACATTTTCCCTTCGATGAATATCCACGAGCATCAGGCTAAAGAGCTCTTGAAGCCGTTCGGCGTTCCCGTGCCCAAAGGCCGCGTCGCCAATACCGCTGCGGAAGCGGCGGCGATCGCGCGCGAGATGGGCGGGACCGTCGTCGTGAAAGCGCAGATCCACGCCGGCGGCAGGGGCAAGGCCGGCGGCGTCAAGGTCGTAAAGTCGCCGGAAGAGGCCGAGAAGGCCGCGGCCGCGATGCTCGGAAAAACGCTCGTCACACATCAAACGGGGCCGCAGGGACGCGAGGTGAAGCGCCTGCTGATCGAAGAGGGCTTGCCGATCGCGCGCGAGCTGTATCTCGGCATGGTCCTCGATCGCGCGACCGGCCGCGTCACCGTCATCGCTTCTACCGAAGGCGGCGTCGAGATCGAAGAGGTCGCGCGCAGAGCGCCGGAGAAAATATTAAAGGAAGTCATCGATCCCGCCGTCGGCCTGCTGCCGTTTCAATGCCGGCGGCTTGCGTACGCGCTCGGCTTGAGCAAGCAGGCTGGTCCGTTCACCGCGCTGTTGCAGGCGCTCGCGCGCGCGTTCGCCGAGAAGGACTGCTCGCTGGCCGAGATCAATCCGCTCGTGGTGACGCAGGACGGCCGGCTGCTCGCGCTCGACGCCAAAATCAACATCGACAACAATGCGCTGTTCCGCCGGCCGGAGATCGAAGCGCTGCGCGATTTGAACGAGGAAGATCCCAAGGAGTACGACGCATCGAAGCTCGGCCTCTCCTATATTTCGCTCGACGGCAACATCGGCTGCATGGTCAACGGTGCCGGTCTCGCGATGGCGACGATGGACATCATCAAGCTCTGCGGCGGCGAGCCGGCGAACTTCCTCGACGTCGGCGGCGGCGCAACCAAAGAGCGCGTAACCGAGGCGTTCAAGATTCTCCTCTCCGATAAGCGCGTCAAAGGCGTGCTGGTCAATATCTTCGGCGGCATCATGCGCTGCGACGTGATCGCGCAGGGCGTCGTCGACGCGGCGCGCGAGCTTGCCGTCACGGTGCCGCTCGTCGTGCGTTTGCAGGGAACGAACGTCGAGCAGGGGAGAAAAATCCTCGCCGACTCGGGCCTTGCGATCACGCCGGCGGATACGATCGGCGATGCCGCGGAAAAGATCGTCAAGGCGGTTAACAAAAGATAATTTTAATTTTTGAGTTTTGAATGTTGAATTATCCGGAAAAAATTCAAAATTCGTCATTCAAAATTCAGCATTGACTATGAGCATCCTGGTCGACAAAAACACCAAGGTCCTGACGCAGGGCATCACCGGCGCGACGGGACAGTTTCACACGCGCGCCTGCAAGGAATACGGCACGAAGATGGTCGCCGGCGTTACGCCCGGAAAGGGCGGGACGGATTTCGAGGGCATTCCGATTTTCGACACCGTGGCGCAGGCGGTGGCGGAAACCGGCGCCAACACGAGCGTGATCTACGTGCCGCCGCCGTTCACCGCCGACGCGATGATGGAGGCGGCGGATGCCGGCATCGACCTCATCATCTCGATCACCGAAGGCGTGCCGGTAATGGACATGGTCCGGGTCAAACGTTATCTTGAAGGCAGGCCGTCGCGCCTGCTCGGGCCGAACTGTCCAGGAGTGATTACTCCCGGCGAGTGCAAAATCGGCATCATGCCGGGTCATATTTTCAAGCCCGGGCGCATCGGCGTCGTCTCGCGCAGCGGTACGCTCACGTATGAGGCGGTCGACCAGCTGACGCGCATCGGGCTCGGACAATCCACCTGCGTCGGCATCGGCGGCGATCCGGTTCACGGGATCGGCTTTATCGACGTGCTCAAATTATTCAACGACGATCCTGCGACTGAGGCGGTCGTGATGATCGGCGAGATCGGCGGTAGCGACGAAGAGGAAGCCGCCGCCTGGGTCAAAGCGCACATGAAAAAGCCGGTCACCGCTTTCATCGTCGGTCAGACCGCGCCGCCGGGAAAGCGCATGGGTCACGCCGGCGCGATCATTTCCGGCGGCAAAGGCACGGCGCAGGAAAAAGTCGCGGCGCTCAAGGCCGCAGGGATTCGCACAACGCCGTCGCCGGCCCTGATCGGCCAGACGATGAAAGAGGCGCTGCAGAGGTAAATTCACCATGGTTGAACGGACGCTTTCCATCATCAAGCCGGACGCGGTGGCACGCGGGCTGCTCGGCGACATCTTGAAGAAATTCCAAAGCGGCGGACTGAAAGTCGTCGCGACGAAGCTAACGCGGCTCACGCCCGAGCGCGCGCGCGAGTTCTACGCGGTCCACAAAGAGCGGCCGTTCTTCGGCGGCCTGTGCGAATACATGTCCTCCGGACCGATTCTGGTTTCTGTGCTCGAAGGCGATAACGCGATCACGAAGCATCGCGAGATCATGGGCGCGACCGATCCCGCGAAGGCGGCGCCGGGCACGATCCGCCGCGAATGGGGCAAGGACGTCGAAAAAAACGCCGTCCACGGCTCCGACGGTCCCGAGACAGCCGCCGCCGAGATCAAATTCTTCTTCAAGCCGGACGAAATCCATTCGTCCTAATCCCACGGAAACTGTTCGACGCGGCGAAGCCATGAAGGCGAACATCAAAGACTTGAGCCGCGAGGAATTGGAAAGCTGGCTCGCCGAGCGCGGCGAGCCGCGCTACCGCGCCGATCAGATTCGCCGCTGGCTTTTTCAAAAGGCCGCCGTCTCGTTCGATGAGATGAGCAATCTCTCCGCGAAACTGCGCGAGGCATTGGCTGCCGGTTTTGCGATCAGCAGGCTCCGCGTCGCGCGCAGCGACCGCTCCGCCGACGGCACGGTCAAATTTCTTTTCACGCTGGACGACGGTTACGAGATCGAGAGCGTCCTGATTCCCGAAACTAAGCGCCTGACACTCTGCATCTCGGCGCAGGCCGGCTGCGGCCTCGGCTGCGCGTTCTGCGCCACTGCGCAGCTCGGCCTCAACCGCAATCTCGCCGCGTCCGAGATAATCGATCAGATCCTCGAAGTTTCGCGCACGCTGCCGCCGGAGCGGCGCATTACGCACGTCGTTCTCATGGGCATGGGCGAGCCGCTGGCGAATTACCAGCAGACGCTGCGCGCGATCGGTCTTATGACCGACGTCGACAGCGGCCTCGGCTTCTCATCGCGGCGTGTGACGCTTTCGACCGTCGGCCTCGTGCCGCAGATCAAAAAGCTCATCGACGAGACGCAGGTGAACCTCGCGATCTCGCTCCACGCGACGACCGACGAGGTGCGCTCGCGGCTTATGCCCATCAACCGCAAGTATCCGCTGGCCGAGCTGATCGCGTGCTGCCGCGCGCTCCCGATTCCCAAGCGCAAGCGCATCACGTTCGAATACGTCCTGCTCCGCGGCGTCAACCACTCGGCGGAGGACGCCAAGCGGCTCGCGCGGCTCTTGAGCGGCGTTCGCGCGAAGATCAATCTCATTCCTTTCAATCCGCATGCGGGAAGCGAGTTTACGCGCCCCACACAAGCCGAGATCGAGACGTTTCAGAATCAGCTCGCGGCATACGGCTTGCAGGTCAATGTGCGCCGGCCGCGCGGCGACGACATTCATGCCGCCTGCGGCCAGCTCATGGCGGCGAACAGCGAGACGATGAGCGGCGATTTCACAAGAATCTCAACGCGCAAACCCGGAGATGAATCGCACTCCTCGCCGGTTAATCATCATTAAAGGGAGACGGGTGGCGGAGCGGCAGATCGTCGGGATCATCGGGGGCAGCGGCCTGTACCAGATGCCGGGGCTTGCGAAGGTACGAGAGCTTCGGATGACCACGCCGTTCGGCCGGCTTTCCGACGCCCTGGTCGCCGGAACGCTCGACGGCGCGAAGGTCGTTTTTCTGCCGCGGCACGGGCGCGGGCACGTGAAGCTGCCGACCGAGGTCAATTTCCGCGCGAATATCTTCGCCATGAAGAAGCTCGGCGTCGAGCGCATCATTTCGGTGAGCGCCGTCGGCAGCCTGCAGGAAGAGATCGCGCCGGGCCACGTCGTCATTCCCGATCAGTTCATCGACCGGACCACGCAGCGGCCGAGCACGTTTTTCGGCCGCGGCATCGTCGCGCACGTGAGCTTCGCCGATCCGGTATGTCCGGAGCTTTCCGAGGCCCTCTCGCGCGCGGCGCGCGAGGAGCGCGCCAGCGTGCATCAGCGCGGGACATATGTCTGTATGGAGGGGCCGCAGTTCTCCACGCGCGCGGAGTCGCATCTCTATCGCAGCTGGAAAGCGGATGTGATCGGCATGACCAATCTTCAAGAGGCGAAGCTCGCGCGCGAGGCGGAGATTTGCTTCGGCACGGTCGCGCTCGCGACCGACTACGACTGCTGGAACGAGGCCGCGGGCGATGTCGAGATCGAGCGCGTGCTCGCCGTGCTCAAGCAGAACGTCGACTTGGCGCAGCGCATCATCCGGCGCGTCGTCACGCGCTTGCCCGACGCCCGCGGCTGCGGCTGCGGCGCCGCGCTGGCGAACGCGATCATAACCGATCGGAAGAAAATCCCGGCGAAAATCGTCCGCGATCTCAAACCGATCATAGGAAAGTACATCAAATGAGCATACTCGTCGTCGGCACCGTCGCTTTCGATTCGATCGAGACGCCATCGGGCTCCGCCGAGCGCATCCTGGGCGGATCGGCGTCCTACTTCGCCATGGGCGCGAGCTTCTTCGCCCCCGTGAGAATCGTCGGCGTCATCGGCCGGGATTTTCCCGACGAATACATCGATCTCTTCCGCCGCCGCGGCATCGATCTCGAGGGCCTGAAGCGCGAGAGCGGCGACACGTTTCATTGGCGCGGGCGGTACCACGAAGATTTGAACGTGCGCGACACGATCGAGCTCCATTTGAACGTCCTCTCAGGCTTCGTGCCCGAGCTGCCGGAGTCGTACCGCGACGCGGAGTATGTTTTCCTCGGCAACATCGACCCGGAGATGCAGCTCGAAGTGCTGCGGCAAATCCGGTGTCTTCGCCTCGTCGCTTGTGATACAATGGACCACTGGATCAACAACAGCCTCGAGGCGCTGCGCCGCGTGCTCGGCAAAATCGAGATGCTGGTGGTGAACGATTCGGAAGCGCGGCTGCTTTCGGGGGAAAGCAATATCGTCCGTGCGGCGCGGGCGATCCTCAAGATGGGGCCCAAAACGGTCCTGATCAAGCGCGGCGAATACGGCGTGCTTCAATTTTCAGACTCCTCGATTTTCGCCGTGCCGGCTTACCCGCTGGAAGAAGTCTTCGACCCGACGGGAGCTGGGGATTCGTTCGCCGGGGGCCTGTTCGGCCACCTCGCGCGGTCGGGTGATCCCGCCGAACGGGGACTGAGGCGCGCGATCGTTTACGGCAGTGTCGTCGCCTCGTTCACGGTCGAGGATTTCGGCGTCGAGCGGCTGAAGGCGCTCTCGATCGAGGACATCGAAGAGCGCTATCGCCGCTTCGTCGCGCTGACGGATTTCCAAACGTGAAGCGATCGACGGCCATTGCCGAGAGTAGATGGATTTATCCGGTAAGCGCATTTTCCCGATGACTGTGAGCCTGTCGAAAGCCGCGCCTTTGGAATCGCCGAAGGTAGAGATCTCCATCGTTATTCCCGTCTATAACGAAGAAGCGAGCATCGAGCCGCTCGTGGATGAGATTCGTGCCGCGCTCGATCCGACGGGCAAAAACTATGAGATCGTTGTCGTCGATGATGGCAGCATCGACGGCACGTACCCGCTGATCCTCAGTCTGCATCAAAAGGAGCCGCGCCTGAAGGCGATCCGCCTCAAGCGCAATTTCGGCCAGACCGCCGCCGTCGCCGCGGGCTTCGCCTACGCCGAGGGCGGCACGATCGTCGCAATGGACGGCGACGGCCAAAACGATCCGAAAGATATTCCGGCGATGCTCGCGAAGATCGACGACGGCTACGATCTCGTCTGCGGCTGGCGCGCGCCGCGGCGCGACCCGCTGTTCACGCGCAGGTTGCCGTCGCTCGCCGCAAACGGCCTCATCGCGTGGATGACCGGCGTCCGCATCCACGACTACGGCTGCACGATGAAGGCGCTCCGCAGCGAGCTTGCGAAGGAGATGCGGCTTTACGGCGAGATGCACCGGTTCATTCCGGCGATCGCCTTCGAGCGCGGCGCTAGGATCGTGGAGATGAAAGTCCACCATCGGCCGCGCCTGTGGGGCAGATCGAAATACGGCATCGCGCGCACGTCGCGCGTGCTTCTCGATCTATTAACGGTGAAATTTCTCCTGACGTACGCGACGCGGCCGCTGCACGCGTTCGGCCTTATCGGCTTGCTCTGCGGCGGGGTTGGTTTTCTGATCGGCGCCTATCTCACAGTGGAAAAAATCGTATATGGAGGGCCAATCGGCGGCCGGCCGCTGCTGCTCCTTGCGATTCTGCTTATCATCATCGGCTTTCAATTCATCACGATGGGGCTCCTCGGCGAGATGCTCGCGCGCACGTATCACGAATCCCAAGACAAGCCGATCTACGCCGTGAAGGAAATTCTGGACGGGAGGGACACGGCATGAACATCGCCGTGGTGGGAACCGGGTACGTCGGACTGGTTGCGGGCACTTGCTTCGCGGCGACGGGCAACGATGTCGTATGCGTCGACATCGTCGCGGAAAAGATCGCCGCGCTGAAGGCCGGTAAGGTGCCGATCTACGAGCCGGGACTCGAGGAGCTGGTGCAGCGCAATTTGGAGGAGCAGCGGCTGTCGTTTTCCACGGATCTCGCTGCGGCGGTCAGCCAGGCGGCGGTGATCTTCATCGCAGTCGGCACACCGCAAGGCGACGACGGCAGGGCCGATATCCGTCAGGTGCTCGCGACCGCCCAGGGCATCGCGCGCGCGATGAACGGTCCCAAGACCATCGTCAACAAGAGCACCTCGCCGGTCGGCACGGCGGAAAAAATCAAGGAAGTCATGGCGCCGCTGGCGAAGCACCCCTTCGCCGTGGTCTCCAATCCGGAGTTTCTAAAAGAAGGCGCGGCCGTCGAAGACTTCATGAAGCCCGACCGCGTCGTCGTCGGCAGCGACAACCCCGCGGCCATCGAGCAGCTCAAGGAGCTCTACGAGCCGTTTGTCCGTACCGGCAACCCGATTCTCGTCATGGACGCGCGCAGCGCCGAGATGAGCAAATATGCCGCGAACGCGATGCTCGCGGCCAAGATTTCCTTCATCAACGAAGTGTCGAATCTCTGCGAGAAGATGGGCGCCGACGTGAACGAGGTTCGCCGCGCGATGGCGCTGGACCGCCGCATCGGGCCGCACTTCATCTTTCCCGGCGTCGGCTACGGCGGCTCGTGTTTTCCGAAGGACGTCCGCGCCGCCATCGCCATGGGCGAGGAGGAGCTCGAGATGCCGCTCCTCCGCGCCGTCGAAAAGGTCAACGAGCGGCAGAAAAAGCTATTGGTCGAAAAGGTGACGCGGCACTTCGGCGAGAATCTCAAAGGCAAGACTTTCGCGCTGTGGGGCCTTTCGTTCAAGCCGCGCACCGACGATATGCGCGACGCCCCGGCCATCGTCGTCGCCGAAGCGCTCCTGAAGGCCGGCGCCGTCGTCCATGCGCACGACCCGGAAGCGATGGACGAAGCGAAAAAGATCTTCGGCGATCGCATCAGCTATTTCCGCCGCAATTACGACGCCCTCAAGGGCGCCGACGCGCTTCTTATCGTGACCGAATGGAACGAATTCCGCCGCCCGAACTTCGCGCTCATCAAGCAGCTGCTGAAGGAGCCCGTCATTTTCGACGGGCGCAATATTTACGATCCGGAAGATCTGCGCAAAATGGGCTTTACTTACTTCTCCATAGGACGGCGCGATGGCTAGAGTGCTGATCACCGGCGGCGCCGGCTTCATCGGCTCGCATCTGTGCGAGAGCTTTTTAAAGCGCGGCGACCATGTCATCTGCATGGACAACGGTTCGACGGGCAGCCGGGAGAACGTCGCGGCGTTTTCCTCGAACCCGCACTTCCGTTTCATGGACCACAACGTAAGCAACTATGTCGAGGTCGACGGACCGCTCGACATGGTGCTCCATTTCGCTTCGCCCGCAAGCCCGGTCGATTATCTGGAGATGCCGATCCAGACGCTCAAGGTCGGGTCGCTCGGGACGCATAATGCGCTCGGCCTCGCGAAGGATAAAGGCGCGGTCTTTCTTCTGGCATCGACGTCCGAAGTCTACGGCGACCCGCTCGTCAAACCGCAGCGCGAGGACTATTGGGGCAATGTCAATCCGATCGGCCCGCGCGGCGTCTACGACGAGGCGAAGCGCTTCGCCGAGGCGATGACGATGGCCTATCACCGCTCGCACAAGCTGAACACGCGCATCGTGCGGATCTTCAACACGTATGGCCCGCGCATGCGCATGAAGGACGGCCGTGTTGTGCCGAATTTCATCACTCAGGCGCTCAAGAACGAGCCGATCACCGTATACGGCAAAGGCGAGCAGACGCGGAGCTTCGGTTATATCGACGACCTCGTCCGCGGCCTGCATCGGTTACTCGAGGTCGAGCATCACCTACCGGTCAATCTCGGCAACCCACATGAGATGACCGTGCTCGAATTCGCGAAAAAAATCATCGCTCTCACCGGCTCTAAAAGCGAGATCGTCTATCAGCCCCTGCCGCAGGACGATCCGCAGGTACGCCAGCCGGATATCACGAAGGCGCGACAGCTGCTCGGGTGGGAGCCCCAGATCCATGTCGATGAGGGATTGAAGCGGACGATCGAATTTTTCAAAGAAAGGCTCGCGCGCTAAAACCATGAAGGTTGTCGTGACCGGCGGCGCCGGCTTCATCGCATCGCACATCGTGGACGGCTACGTCGCGCGCGGCCACGAGGTTTTCGTCGTCGACAATCTCTC
The DNA here is from genome assembly GCA_021324155.1 of Pseudomonadota bacterium. Taxonomy (GTDB): domain Bacteria; phylum Desulfobacterota; class Binatia; order UBA9968; family UBA9968; genus JAJPJQ01. The sequence goes on along the minus strand of JAJPJQ010000042.1, from coordinate 24,991 downwards.
CTCCGGGGACAAGAAAAATTTGAATCCGAAGGCGACGTTGCACGCCATGGACATCCTCGATCCCAAGCTCCAGGGCGTTATCGGCGAGATCAGACCCGATGTCCTGAACCATCATGCGGCGCAGATGGACGTCCGACGCTCGGTCGCCGACCCCGTGTTCGACGCCAAAGTGAACGTCCTGGGTTTTTTGAATCTGCTCGAAGCGGGCCGGGCGGCCGGCGTGAAGAAGGTTATCTTCTCGTCTTCGGGCGGTGCGATCTACGGCGACCAGGAGAAGTTTCCTGCTCCCGAGGAGCATCCGACGCGGCCGGCCAGTCCCTACGGCGTGAGCAAACTTACCGGTGAGAATTATCTGGTATACTACCATACGACGTTCGGCATTCCTTATGTCGCGCTCCGCTATGCGAACGTGTACGGCCCGCGGCAGAATTTCCGCGGTGAGGCCGGCGTTATCGCGATTTTTATCGATCAGCTGCTTTCGGGACATACGCCGGTGATCAACGGCGACGGCAAGCAGACGCGCGATTTCGTCTACGTCGGCGACGTGGCCGCGGCGAACATGCTGGCGCTCGAGAGCTCCTTCGTCGGCGCCATCAACATCGGCACCGGCGTCGAGACGGATTTGAACGCGCTTTACGCGAAGCTCGCCGCCGGTCTTAGCAGCCACGTCGCCCCGATCCACGGCGCCGCCAAGGAAGGCGAGCAGCGCCGCAGCGTTCTCGACGCCTCGCGCGCAAAAAAAATCTTGGGGTGGACGCCGAAGACGAGCCTCGATCAGGGGCTCGCCGAGACGATCGCCTTTTATCGGAAAGCCAAGCCTTCATGAGCGCGGAGCGCGTCCGGAATTTTTCCATCATCGCCCACATCGACCACGGCAAGTCCACTTTGGCGGATCGCCTTCTCGAATATACCGGCGCCGTCAGCGAGCGCGAGAAGACCGCGCAGTTTCTCGACAGCATGGAGCTCGAGCGCGAGCGCGGCATCACGATCAAAGCGAGCCCGGTGCGGCTCAGGTACCGCGCGGCCGACGGGCTCGACTATACGCTGAACCTTATCGACACCCCCGGCCACGTCGATTTCACCTACGAGGTTTCGCGCAGCCTCGCCGCCTGCGACGGCGCCTTGCTCGTCGTCGACGCGGCGCAGGGCGTCGAGGCGCAGACGGTCGCTCACGTGCAGACCGCGATCGACAACAATCTCGAAGTCCTGCCGGTGATCAACAAGATCGACCTCCCGAGCGCCGAGCCCGAGCGCGTCAAACGCGAGATAGAGGACGTGATCGGCATCGACGCCTCGCACGCGATCCTCGCGAGCGCCAAAGAAGGCATCGGCACTAAGGAGATCCTCGAAGGCATCGTCAACTACTTTCCGCCGCCGAAGGGCGATCCCGACGCGCCGCTCCGCGCCTTGATCTTCGACAGCTGGTTCGACCCGTATCACGGCGCGGTCGTGGTCATGCGCGTGAAGGACGGCGTCGCGCGCAAGGGCATGATGATCCGCATGATGGCGACGGGCAAATCGTTCGAGATCACGCGCGTCGGCGTCTTTGCACCGGCGCCGCTCGAGGTCGCCGAGATCAGGGCCGGCGACGTCGGATTTCTCATGGCCGGCATCAAGGAAATCCGCGATACCAGCATTGGCGACACCGTCACGGAAGCGGCGCGGCCTGCGGCCGAGCCGCTTCCCGGTTTCAAGCCGATGAAGCCGATGGTCTTCAGCGGGCTCTATCCGGCGGACTCGGGACAGTACCAGGCGCTGCGCGACGCGCTCGAGAAGCTGCGGTTGAACGATTCCGCCTTCACCTTCGAGCCTGAGACGTCGCAGGCGCTGGGATTCGGCTTTCGCTGCGGCTTTCTCGGGCTGCTTCATCTCGACATCGTGCGCGAGCGGTTGGAGCGGGAGTACGGCGTGACGCTCATCACGACCGCGCCGACGGTCGTTTACCGCGTCGTTAAGCTCTCCGGCGAGGTGCTCATGATCGACAATCCGGTCAAGCTGCCCCCGGAATCCGACATCGATCACATCGAAGAGCCCGTCATCGCCGCGACGATTCATCTGCCGCAGGAATATTTGGGCGGCGTGCTCGGTCTCTGCGAGGAGAAGCGAGGAATCCAGAAAGAAATCCGCTATCTCGGGCCGAACCGCGTCATGCTCACGTACGAGCTGCCGATGACGGAGATCGTCGTCGACTTCTACGACCGCCTCAAATCTTTGAGCCGAGGATACGCTTCGATGGATTATGAGATCGCCGGCTACCGCGCGGGCGACCTCGTCCGTCTGGATGTCCGCATCAACGGGGACCCGATGGACGCTATGTCGATGATCACCCACCGCGACAAGGCGTACCCGCGCGGACGCGATCTGGTGCAGCGATTGCGCGAGGTCATCCCGCGGCAGCTCTTCGAGGTCGTCATCCAGGCCGCCGTCGGAAGCCGCATCATCGCGCGCGAAAGCGTGAAGCCGCTGAGAAAAAATGTGACCGCCAAGTGCTACGGCGGCGACATCACGCGAAAGCGGAAATTGTTGGAAAAGCAAAAAGAGGGCAAGAAGCGCATGAAACAGGTGGGGCGCGTAGAGATCCCGCAGGAGGCTTTCCTCGCGGCGCTGAAGCCGGGCGACAGGTAGAGTTCATTAGGATTGTCATCCTGCGCGCTTCATGTCATCCTTAATAATCTTAAGTGAATAATCTTTAGTGTTGCAGCCCACGCCCGCCTTGGGATGAAGCCCGAAGACGAAAGGGGAATCGAGAGTCACGTGGCAAAAGACATCGCCGTAGAAAACAAGAAGGCAAAATCGACCGTCCGGGAATACGCCGAAGCGATCATCATGGCGCTCCTCCTGGCGCTCTTTATTCGCACCTTTATCGTGCAGGCTTTCAAGATTCCTTCCGGATCCATGATCCCGACGCTCCAGATCGGCGACCACATCCTCGTCAACAAGCTTTCCTACGGCATTCGTATCCCCGGTTGGGGCCATTACGCGGCCCAGTTCGCCTCGCCGAAGCGCGGCGACGTCGTCGTATTTATTTTTCCCGAGGACCGGACAAAAGATTTCATCAAGCGCGTCATCGGCGTGGCCGGCGATACGGTGGAGATCAAAAACAAAAAAATCTTCATCAACGGCAAGCCGATCGAGGATCCCCACGCCTACTTCGAAGGCGACGACGGTGGCGGAGGAATTCAGATCAAGGACGACTACGGCCCGAAAACCGTGCCGGATCACCACATTTTCGTCATGGGCGACAACCGCGACAAGAGCTACGACAGCCGCTTCTGGGGCTACGTCGATCTCGACGACGTCAAAGGCAAGGCGTTCCTGATCTATTGGTCATGGGACGGCGGCGATCGATGGGTGAGATGGGAACGGCTGGGGGAAATTATTTACTGAGCGGCATTAAAGCGGCGCTTCGATTCAGATAAACAAAGCGGGCGAAGACCAGTCGCTTCTGCGATCAGTCTCCGCCCGCTTCGTTTTGAGGCGACAATGTAAGCCGCGCCTCAATCGAGGTGACTAACGGACCGTGCCTGAGCCCGCTGCGCTGCCCGCGCCGGAGCCCGAGCCCGAAACGCTTCCTGAAGCGCTGCCAGTATTGCCTCTATCCGTTCCGGAAACCGAACCGGAAGCCGAGCCGCTGCCTGAGCCCGAAGCCGAGCCCGAACCCGAGGCGCTGCAGCCCGCGAGCGCTACCATGGCTAGCACCAGCGTTGTCGCCAATAATTTCTTTCCATCCATACCATGCACCTCCCTTCATGGTATTGTCGCCGGTCGACGAGGTGCGCATCAATTCGGGTAAACGCAGGAATCGTGTTAACAAACCAGCACGGGGGATTGACGCATCGGTTCGCTGCGGTATCTTTTACAAGGAAAGCGCAACATCTTGCTTAATCTCCATTTCCACCGTGCGAGCTCGAATTCCTCCCTTACGATTGGTCCGGCCCCCTGGTTCCGTATTGCCGGGAACTTCATCCGCCAGGGTCCACACGGCGCCATCGTCGGCACGTTTCGCAAGCACGTGTGGGAAGTAGGGTCGGAGCATTTCCCAGTCTATGAATGCTTCGAGCCTCATAAAATCCATTTCGAAGACGCTGGAGGCGGAGCCGGCCCTGTATTGGGGCCATTTTCGCATCTTCATGTCGAGGACGGGACCGTGACGGTGGCAGCGGAGGAGCCGGTCGCGAAATTTATCGACCCGAATCAGCTTTGGCTTTGCTACGACACTGATACGTATTGGCCCGTTATGGTGATCGAAAGCACGTCGGAAACCGTCTGATACGCTTTAAGCTTGCCTCCTGCCGCTCCCGCCTTTAGAATGGAATGACTTTTTTCATTCCATTCGCATGAACGATATTCCTTTCCATCCACTGGTCCGGCGCTGGTTTGCCGAAAACTTTGCGGCCGGCCCGACCGCCGCGCAGGAAGCGGGATGGGCGCACATCGCCGAAGGCCGGGCCGCACTGATCGCCGCGCCCACCGGTTCGGGCAAGACGCTCGCGGCGTTTCTGTGGTCGATCAATCGTCTCGTCGAGCGCGGGCTTGCCGGCGGTCTCGAGGACCGCACGAGCGTCGTGTATGTCTCTCCGCTGAAGGCGCTCGGCAACGATATCGAGAAGAATCTCCGCATTCCTCTAGGCGGGATTATGAAGCTCGCCGAAGCAGAGGGGCTTTTTCTTCAGCTTCCGGAGATTCGCATCGCCGTGCGCTCGGGCGACACGCCGGCTGCCGACCGCCAGGCGATGATCCGCCGGCCGCCGCACATCCTGATTACGACGCCGGAGTCGCTTTACATCCTGCTCACCTCTGAGAACGGCCGGAAAATCTTAAGCGGCGCCGAGACCGCCATCGTGGACGAGATTCACGCGCTCGCGGGCGACAAGCGCGGCTCGCACCTCGCTCTTTCGCTTGAGCGGCTGGACGCGCTCGCGGAAAGACCGCTCCAGCGGATCGGTCTCTCGGCGACGCAGAAGCCGATAGACGAGATCGCGCGGCTGCTCGTGGGGCCGCGGCACATCGACCCGAGCGGGACGCCGGATTGCGCGATCGTCGACGTCGGCCACCGGCGCGCGCTCGATCTATCGATCGACGTGCCGGAGCAGGAGTTGGGGCCGATTACGAGTCAGGAGGTCTGGGCCGAAGTTTACAACCGCATCGTCGAGCAGGTGAAGGCGCACCGGACGACGCTCGTCTTCGTCCACACGCGCAGGCTGGTCGAGCGCGTCGCGCATCAGCTCACATCGCGTCTCGGCGAGGGGAAGGTCGGCGCGCATCACGGCAGCCTCTCGCGCAAGCGCCGCCTGGAAGTGGAGGAAGGCCTCAAGACCGGCAAGCTGCCGGTCGTGGTCGCGAGCGCGTCGCTCGAACTGGGCATCGACATCGGCCACGTCGAGCTCGTCTGCCACATCGGCGCGCCCCGCAATCTGGCCTCGCTGCTCCAGCGCATCGGCCGCTCGGGACACTGGCTCGGCGCGGTGCCGAAAGGGATTTTCTATCCGCTCACGCGCGACGATCTCATGCAGTCCGCCGCCGCCGTGCGCGCGGTTCGGGCCGGCGCGCTCGATCGCGTCACGATTCCCCAGAAACCGCTCGACATACTGTCGCAGCAGATGGTTGCGACCGTCGCCAGCGTCGCGCCGTCGCCGAAGCCCGGGGCGAAGGAAGAAGCAGGGGAAAGCAAGTCGATCGGCGAAGACGAGTTATTCGATCTCATGCGCCGCGCGTATCCGTACCGCGATCTGACGCGGCGCGAGTTCGACGACGTGCTGGAGACGCTCGCCGAAGGCATCGCCGGAAGGCGAGGGCGGCGACAGGCGTATATTCATCGCGACCAGATCCACCGGCGTCTGCGCGCTCGCCGCGGCGCGCGCATGGCCGCGATCACCAACGGCGGGGCGATTCCGGAGACCGCGGACTATGACGTCATCATGGCCGGCGACGAGACTTTCGTCGGGAAGGTGAACGAGGACTTCGCGATCGAGAGCCTCGCCGGCGACATTTTTCTCCTCGGCAACAACTCCTGGCGCATCAAGCGCGTCGCCGCCGGAAAGGTCTGGGTCGAGGACGCGCACGGTCTGCCACCCTCGATTCCGTTCTGGCTCGGCGAATCGCCGGGACGGAGCCGCGAGCTCTCCGGCTCGGTGTCGGAGTTGAGAGAAGAGATCTTTCGCCGCGCTTCGGATAAACGAGCAGCAATGGCTTGGCTGATTGCCGAAACCGGCGTGCCGGAAGCGGCGGCGGCGCAGATGATCGCCTACGTCGAAGAGACGCAGGCGATGCTCGGATGCGTGCCGACGGAGCATTGCGTCGTCGCCGAGCGCTTCTTCGACGAGGCGGGCGGCATGCAGCTCGTTATCCATGCGCCGTTCGGCGGACGCGTCAACCGCGCCTGGGGGCTCGCGCTGAGGAAACGTTTCTGTCTGAATTTCGACCGTGAGCTTCAGGCGGCGGCCACCGACGACGGCATCGTGTTGTCGCTCGGCGAGCAGCACTCGTTCGCGCTCGCCGATGTCTTTTCCATGGTTCGCACGGCAACGCTCGAGCCTGAGCTCATCCAGGCGGTGCTGGCTTCGCCGATGTTCGACAACCGCTGGCGCTGGAACGCGTCGCGGGCGCTGGCGCTGCTGCGCTTCATGGGCGGGAAAAAAGTTCCGGTCGCCCTCCAGCGTATGCGCGCCGAAGACCTGCTGGGCGCGGTTTTTCCCGAGCAGCTCATGTGCGGCGACAACCGCACCGGGCCGGTCGAGCCGCCGAATCACCCCTTGGTCGACACGACGATTTACGACTGCCTGCACGAAGCTCTCGACATCGACGGCCTCAAAGAAATCGTCGCGGACCTCGAATCAGGCCAATTGCAGACGATCTCCGTCGATACGCCCGCGCCGTCGCCGATGGCGCACGAAATTCTCAACGCCAATCCGTACGCGTTTCTCGACGACGCACCGCTCGAAGAGCGGCGGGCGCGGGCGGTGTCGCTCAGGCGAACCGATCCCGACCTCGCCCGCGGCATCGGCGCGCTGAGCGGGGCGGCGATCGAGCAGGTGCGCGATTCTGTCCGGCCCGATCTCCGCGACGCCGAAGAGCTGCACGATCTTTTACTTTCCCTCGGCATTCTGCCGATCGATCGCGCGGCAGAATGGACCGACTGGGCCGACAAGCTCATTGCGGAAAGCCGAGCGTCGCTGGCTTCGTGGTCGGCGGATTCCGCCGACCATCGGGCTTATGTCGCCGCCGAGCGCATCGCCCTGGTTCAGGCGCTTTTGCCGAGCGCGCGCTTTGATCCGCCTCTTTCCGCGGCGGCGGGCGAAGCGCTCGACCAGGAACAGGCAGTGCGAAAGGTCGTTCAGGGCTGGCTCGAAATCACCGGACCGACGACCGCGACGGCACTCGCGACGATGCTCGGCTTGCCGCGCAACATGATCGAGCAGGCGCTCGTCGCGCTCGAAGTCTCGGGCGTGGTGCTGCGTGGAGAATTCACCGGCGCGGCGGCCGAGACGGAATGGTGCGAGCGCGTGCTGCTCGCGCGCATCCATCGGCTGACGCTCGGCGAGCTCAGGCGCGAGATCGAGCCGGTGACCGCGGCCGATTTCATGCGGTTTCTCTTCCGCTGGCAGCACATCGCTCAGGGCACGCAGCTTCACGGACGTGCGGGCGTGGAGGAGATCATCGGACAATTGCAGGGTCTCGAGCTGCCCGCGCCGGCGTGGGAGCAGCACGTGTTGCCTGCCCGCGTCGCGAATTACGATCCGCGCGCGCTGGAGGAATTGTGCCTCGGCGGCGTGGTGAGCTGGGGCAGGCTGCGGCCGAACGTGAAAGAAGACGACGCCGACACGCCGGCCCGTAGAAAGCGCCGTCGTCAGTCGCCCGGGCGCGCCGCGCCGATCTCGTTCGTTCTGCGCGAGGACATGCAAAACTTTCTTCAGGCGCACAGCGGCGGAACGCGGTTATCGGGTTCGGCGCGAGCTGCTCTGGAGTATCTGGAAAAAAACGGAGCGTCGTTTTTAGCCGAGGTCGCGCGCGGCGCAGGGCTGCTCAAAGCGGGCGCCGAGGCGGCGCTTTGGGAGCTCGTCGCCGCGGGGCTCGTCACCGGCGACGGCATCGCGGGGCTGCGTACGCTGCTCCTGCCGGAGAACAAGCGGCACTCGCGCCGGCGGCTGCGCATCGTATCCGGCGGGCGCGCTCCTGAGCGCTTGATGCCGGTCGGCCGCTGGTCGCTCTGGCGCACGCACGCCGCGGCCGCGGAAGAATCCGCCGAATTCATCACCCGGCAGCTGCTGCGCCGCTACGGCGTCGTTCTGCGCGAATTGCTCGCGCGCGAGAGCGCCGCGCCTTCGTGGCGCAGCGTGCTCGACGTCTGCCGGCGTCTCGAAGCCCGCGGGGAAATCCGCGGCGGCAGGTTCGTCAACGGTTTTGTCGGCCAGCAGTTCGCGCTGCCGGAAGCCGTGGAGATTTTGCGCGCGATCCGCCGCGAAAAGAAATCCGAGACGATTCTCGTCTCCGCCGCCGACCCATTGAATCTCGCCGGCATTTTGACGCCCGGACCGCGCGTGTCGCCTTACTCGGGGCTGACGATCGCGTTCACGAACGGAATGCCGGCTGACATCGGTCCGCTCGGCGCGGTTCTCAGCAAGCTCGGACAAACCCAAGCCGCCGAGCACGACTAACGTCGGCAATTTAAAATCGAAACGGGCGGAAGAGACTATCTGTTTGTAGGTATGCTCGTTTTGCGCGAGCAGTCTCTTCCGCCCATTTCCGGGGGGTGGGTCCTTTAGCTGGTAGAATTATTTGCCGCCTCCGCCACCACCGGCTCCGCCCGCGCCGCCGCCGACTCCACCTGCGCCACCCATTCCGCCCGCGCCGCCTGTACCCGTACCCGTCGTTCCGCCGAGACCGCTCCCGTTCGTGCCGCCTGGAAGGGTCGATCCGGTGCTGCCACCGGGAAGAGTTGAACCGGTCGTGCCGCCGGGAAGGTTCGAACCCGTCGTTCCGCCCGGAAGCGTCGATGGAGGTTGAGTGCCGAGACCCGTTGACGGTCTCGGCGCCGAGGTGCCGCGAGAAGTCGATCCCGGCACGGCTTCCTGGCCGGGGGTGAGTGTCGGATCGATCGGCGTGCCGAGGCCTGTGCCGGTCGCATTGCTCGCACCCGTGCCGCCCGTCGCCGGAGCGTCGCCGGCGCCAAGCCCCAAGCCGAGCGCCGTGCGGCTCTGCGCGTCCAGCGTGCCGGTCGCATTGAGACCTTGCTGCTTTTGGAAAGAGCGCAGTGCCTGCTGCGTCTGCGGCGTCATGACGCCGTTTACCGTCCCGGGATCTTGCCCGCGATCTTTCAGCGCTTGCTGGAGTTTCTGAATCTCTGCGCTGCTGGCCGCCATGCCGGCTGAGCTTTGCGGGGTAACCGTGCCCGGCGTTCTTCCTGTCGGTGTCTGTCCCGTTACCGCCGCATCACCGCCGCCCGTAGATTGCGCCGTGCTGCCGGGTTGCATTCGATCGGTGCGCGTTTGAGCACACACCGGAAACGCGCCGATCGCGACCGCGGCTGGAATTAAGAAAATCGTTTGCAACGTTTTTGAAGCCATAGGTTCTTCCTTTCATCGACGTTCTTCCAATTCTCATCCTTATCGTTCGAACGCGTTCGGTCAACGCAGGAACTTCCTTGACTATGATTAACGGATGCGCGTAAATCGCGCTGCGCCGGAACAAACAACGTGGACTGGCTCAGCCGAAACTTGTCGCGTCTCTGGTGGGCGACGCGCTATTCTCTTTCCGGTTTGCGCACGGCATGGCGCCACGAGCAGGCTTTCCGGCAGGAAGCCGCGGTTTTGATCGTCCTCGCGCCGGCGGCGCTGTGGCTGGGAAAGAACGGCGTCGAGCGCACGCTGCTCGTGGGAAGCTGGCTCATCGTCATCATTGTCGAGTTGATCAATACCGCCATCGAATCGGCCATCGACCGCATCGGTCCGGAGCGCCACGAGCTCGCGGGCAGGGCCAAGGATCTGGGTTCCGCCGGAGTGTTCTGCGCGATCGCGCTCGCGGTTATCGTTTGGATTCTGGTTTTATTTGGATAAAAAAACGGGCGGAGAGAATGCGCGATTCTCTTCCGCCCGTTTATCGAAACAGCCTGTCTGCCGTGTTCTACTGAATAGTCCCGGTGCCGGAGAGGCTGCCCGAGGCGCTGCCGGAGCCCGAAAGGCTGCCGCTCGCCGATCCGGACTTGTCCATCGAGCCGCTCGTCGAGCCGGCGCTGCTGCCGGACGAACTGCCTGCGGTCGACCCGGAGCCGGATGTGGTTCCGCTCTTCATCCCCGTAGACGAAGAAGTGGAGCTCTGTTTATCCGACGAGAGCGAGCCCGAGCTGCTGCCCGCCGCACTGCCGGAACCCGACGCGCTGCCCGACCCCGAGACTGCGCCGGAGGACGACGTCGTGTCATTGGTTCGCGTTGACGACGACGAACGATCGCCGGCACTCGACGACATCGAGCCCGAGCCGCTCGCGGAGCCCGAGCCGCTGCCGGAGACTGCGCCGGAAGACGACGTCGTGTCGTTGGTCCGCGAAGACGAACTCGACGACCGGTCGCCGGACCCGGACAGCGTGCCGGAGCCGCTCGCAGAGCCCGCCGCGCTGCCGGAGCCGGATACCGCGCCGGAGCTGGATCTCGACGAGTCTCTCGACGCGTCTATAGAGCCCGTCGACGCGCCACCCCGCACCGTCGTATCGTTGCGGACGCGGTTGTCCTCGCGAATGATCGTGTCGTTGCGCACTCCGCGATCATCTCGGATGACGGCTTCGCCCCGCGCGCCGCGATCTTCGTGGATGACGGTGTCGCTTCTCACGCCGCGGCCGTCGTGCTCGTGAACCGTGCAGCCGCCGAGGGCTAGCACGCCCGCGAGCGACATAAAACCGATGTATTTAGTGCGATTCATCTCTTCACCTCCTCCCAAAGATTACTAAGCCCATTGTGAGGATCGTGAGGAAGACGATCAATTCAGGTTTTGACCCAGGAAATGTGAAAGGCGATGAAGTTAATCGAGGCGATCGCGGAGCTCGATGCCGCCGATAACTTCGAGAGGGCAGTGGAGATGGCGTCGCAGCAGGCGCGAAACCTTTTGCCCGAAGCGGTCGTCGTCGACGAGGAGACAGCCCGAATAGGATGAGCCCTTGTGCTTGATGGTGATGAAGTAGCGATTGCCGGGGTCGACTCTGGACTGTTCTACGCCGACGAGAACGCCGACCTCGCCGTTGGGGCGGTTCGTGGAATCGCCTTCGGCGGCCCACACCGGCGGCCAGCTTGGAGCGCCGCGATAGGTCATGAGAGGATGCCGCCGCAACTCCATTGGAGTTACGACCTCGCCGAGCGATACAGGCGCGAGCGCTCCAGGGCGAAGTCGATGAACTTCAGCGCGCTGGGGCAGCGTTGCCGGGCGGCCTCTCGCAGTATGGGCAACTCCGATTCGTCGCACGTCACGACGAATTCGTCGATGACTTGCCTACCGCCGATCAGCTCGACGGCGTTTTCGAGCGCCGCATGAACCCTCGATCTGCCGGGAATATAATCCAGCAATCGATTGCGCCATTCGGGTTGTAGATGAACTTCGACATCCATGGTTCACCTCGCGGTTACTGTCGCCTAGAAGTAACCGACTGAGTTTCACCCGGCAATCGGCTAAATACCCGAAACGCGGCCGGGGAAGAACCCGACGCGCGGGCGAAAAACCTTAGATGCCGTAAAAGCGCCGTGCGTTGTCGCCAAGAATCTTTTCGACCAACGCAGCGGGCGTATCCTCGCGCGCGCGCATCGTCGCCGCGAGCTGACGCTCGGCCGAGGGATCGTTATGCCCGTAATCCGAGCCGATGAGCAAATGGCCGTCGCCGGTGTAGCGCGCGAGATAGGGCACGTCCTCGTCGGCCTCGCAGGCGACGAAGAGGCGGTAATCCTCGAAAAGATCGGTGCTGCTCGAATAGTACTTCCATTTTTCCTTGATCAGTCTGCGCAGGATGTGGACCAGGAACGGCACCCAGCCGGCCGAGGCTTCGATAAAGCCGATGCGCAGCTTCGGGAAGGTCTCGGGGATTTTATTTGCGACGAGATCGCGAAATGCGACCAGCGGCAGCACGCGGCTCGCGAGGAAGCTGTGATTGCGCTCGACATCGATCAGGTCGAGCAGATCGGCGTTGCCGATGCCGGTGTGAATGCAAATGGGCAGATCGAGATCGTTCGCCGCCTGATAGACAGGGAACAAGGACGGGCTGTCGAGCGTTTTGTCGCCCTCGAGCCCGCGAAAGAAAACGCCGACGGCGCCGTGTTCCTTGCCCCAATGCAGCTCCTTTACCGATTCTTCGATCGAGCGGAGCGGCGGCACGATGACCCAGCGGAGCCGGCCGTTGCTTTTCGCGCAAGCCCCGGCCAGGAAGCGATTGTAGGCGCGGCTCAGCGCGGTATCGAGAACGGGATCATCGGTCAAGTAAACGAGAAACAGCGTCGGATAGATCACCTGCACATCGACGCCGAGCTTATCCATATCTCTAAGCCGGGCCGGGACGTCGGTCAACTCGCGGGAAGCGAGCTGAATGTCGCCGCGCGTTTCTTCGAGCTTCGTCGCCGACGGCGTGATCAGCCGGTAGCTGCGGCGCCCCACGGGACGCGGAACGATATCGCCGTCGATCAGCCAGAAGGCGTTGCGTGGGCCGTAAAGGGTGTCTTCGGGAGCCTTCACGACGACCGGACGCCGCGGATACATCTCGCGGTCGAAAAGCTCCCACATGTGCGTGGACTCTGAAACGTGCGTGTCTGCGTCGACGATCCCCATAAAACCCTCCAATATACGAAAACTTTACATCCAGTGACGGCGAATTTATAGAGATGTATAGCGCAGTCCCTCCCGCGATTGTCAAGACGAACGTATTCTCATAATTTGATAAAGGAAGCGGATGAAAACCGTCGGCATCATATCCGACACGCACGGCCTTCTTCGCCCCGAGGCGCTGAAGGCGCTGCAGGGGTCGGATCTTATCCTCCATGCCGGCGACATCGGCGCGCCGGAGGTCCTGGACCGGCTGCGCGCGATCGCAGATGTAGTCGCGATCAAAGGCAACAACGACCGCGATCCATGGGCGCGCAAGATTCCTGAGACTGCCGCGGTGAGCGTCGACGGCGTCGAGGTTTATATCATTCACAACGTTCACGACCTGGACTTCAATCCAGCCGTCGCGGGTTTTCGCGTCGTCGTCAGCGGCCATTCCCACATGCCCTCGATCGCCGAGAAGAGCGGGATCATGTATCTCAATCCCGGCAGCGCCGGACCGCGGCGGTTCAAGCTGCCGATCGCCGTGGCGCGGCTGAAAATCGATGGAGCATCCGCACGCGCGGAAATTATCACGCTCGCTGTCGACGCGGCTCCAAAGAAATCCTTGACTTCGCGTAAATCGCGACATATAAAAAATTCAGCCTTTTAAGCCAATCCCGCGAGATTGGAAAAGGTTTCGATGGCAAACTCGGCTTTTTTTAAAGACGCTCGAAGACCTCCGCGGTAAGGCCGCCGAGGTCTTTTTAATTTTATGGAAGCGGAGAAGCGCGTTATCCTCGAAGAAGAGGAGCTAAGGCGCATGATCAGCCGGATGGCGCACGAGATCATCGAAAAGAACGGCGGCACGGACGGAATCGCGTTGGTCGGCATCCGCTCGCGCGGCGCGCATCTGGCGCGCCGCATTGCGCGCAAGATCGAGGCGCTCGCGGGCGGCGCGCCTTCGCTCGGCGTCGTCGATGTCACGCCTTATCGTGACGACGTCGGCCGCTCGGCGGCGGACGAGCCGCCGCGGATGGAAGTGCCGGTGTCGATCGACGACCGCGCCGTCGTGCTGGTCGACGATGTGATCAACACGGGCCGAACCATCCGGGCGGCGCTCGAAATGCTCGGGCACATCGGCAAGCCGCAAAAGATTCTCGTCGCGACGCTGGTCGACCGCGGCGATCGCGAGCTCCCGATTCGGGCCGACATTGTGGGAAAAAACGTCAAGGTCGACGCCTCCGAGCGCGTCAACGTGCGGCTGCTGGAATCGGACGGCGCCGATGTCGTCACCGTGACGGCGAAAAAGGTATCATGAACGTCAAGCGCGACCTCATTTCTATCGAAGACCTGAGCGACCGCGAGATCGAAGAAATCTTCGCGCTTGCCGACGAGATGCTGCCCGAGCGGCGCGCCGCCAAAGCGGGCGTTCTCGCGGGCAAGATCATGGCCACGCTCTTCTACGAGGCGAGCACCCGCACGCGCCTCTCTTTCGAAGCGTCGATGCAGCGCCTCGGCGGCTCGGTCATCAGCTGTCCCGACATGAAAAACTCTTCAGCGGCGAAAGGCGAGACGATCGCGGATACCGCGCGCGTCGTCTCGAGCTACGCCGACGTCATGGTCGTGCGCCATTACTGGGACGGCGCGGCGCAGGCGATGGCGGAGTTCGCCGATGTGCCGGTGATCAACGCCGGCGATGGCAGCCACGAGCATCCCACGCAGACGCTCTGCGATCTGTACACGCTGAAAAAGGAAAAGGGCTCGCTCAAAGGCCTGACCGTCGTGATCTGCGGCGATTTGAAACACGGACGGACGATTCATTCGCTTGTTTACGCGCTCGCGCGCTTCGGCGTCAACGTCGTGACGCTCGCGGCGAACGGCATGGAGCTGCCGCAGTACGTGATCGAGAAGCTCGAGCGCGAGTACCGCTACGATCTTACGCCGGTCTCCTCGAACGATCTGCAGAGCGCCGTCGCCGAGACCGACGCGATTTACCTGACGCCGAATCATCCGCACCAGCTCGCGCTGTTCACGCAGGTCGACCGCGATCTGCAGGGACGCATCGAAGGCATGGCGCAGGGACTCAAATTCGACGCCTTTTACGTCACGCGCAAGCAAAAGGAGCGGATCAAAAAAGATGCCGGCGGGCAGTACCCGAGCCTCGGCGAGAAATTTCTCAAGGAGCGGCGCTTCAAAGACACCGTCGTCATGCATCCGCTGCCGCGCGTCGACGAGCTTTCCCCGGCGATCGATAAAGACCGCCGCGGCATCTATTTCAAGCAGGCCGCCTACGGCGTGCCGGTGCGCATGGCGCTGCTGCAGTTTCTGCTCACGGGATCGGGGGCGCGAGCGCGAAGTCATAGACGCATGCTGCTTTACCGCAGCCCGGAGCGCTTGGGACCGGAATGCCCCAACCTCAACTGCGTCACGCGTACGGAGATTCAATCGACCCAGCCGTGCTTCGAGCTGCTGCCGGCGGGACCGGGGGGCGCTCTGATTCTCCGCTGCTTCTATTGCAACCACCAGCTCAAGGTGGAGTTTGTCGGCCACACGGTATCGCGCAGGTATTGCGCCTGCGACGCGTCGCTCGGCGAGACCGTCATGGAATGGTTCACGCGCGGCGAGCTCGCGGTTTTCGACTCCATCAAGCAGGCGGAAGAGCTCGACTACGAGCCGTATAAGGGCGGGCCGCAGCGCAGCATCATGGGTGAGGAAGAGATCCTGACCGCGATCCGCCAGATCAGCAAGCAGATTTTCAAGGACGGCGAAGGGGACGAGCGGCTCGCGCTGCTCGGCATCAAGAGCAAAGGCGCCGTGCTCGCGCGACGCATCGCCGCGGAGATCGAAAACAGCCACGGCCGGAAAGTCGAAGCCGCCGAGATCGAAATCTTCGGCGGCAACGAAGGCATTCATAGAGTTGCGGGCGACGACGGCACGACCGAGCCGCTGAGTGTGAAAGACCGGCCGGTGGTCATCGTCGACGACGTCATCTATACAGGCAAGACGGTCAAGAGCGCGCTCAGCATCATCTTCAAAGCCGGCCGCCCGCGCTCGGTGCGCCTCGCGGTTTTGATCGACCGCGGTCACCGCGAGGTTCCGGTGAAACCGAACTACGTGGGCAAGCACATTCCCAGCTCGGAAAAAGAGCGCGTGCGCGTGAAGCTGCGCGAAGTCGAACAGGACGAAAAGGATAAGGTTGTGATCTATTCGATCATAGGCGCCGAAAAAGCAGAGAATCCAGAAGCCAGAATCCAGAGTACGGGAGCGGGAATATGATTATCTTTGTTATTCTGAATTCTGACTCCTGTCTCCTGAATTCTTATTAAAAGAATGAAAGCCATTCTCGCGCTCGCAGACGGAACCTACTACATCGGCCGCGGCTTCGGCGCCGAAGGGGAAGCGGTCGGCGAAGTCGTCTTCAATACCAGCATGACGGGCTACCAGGAGATCCTGACCGATCCCTCCTACGAAGGCCAGCTCGTCGCGATGACTTATCCCGAGATCGGCAATGTCGGCGTCAATCCCGAGGACGTCGAGTCGCAGAAGCCGTTCGTGAAAGGCTTCATCGTCAAGGAATACTGCGCGAAGCCGAGCAATTGGCGCGCGACGCGGACGCTCGGCGACTACATGCGCGAGCACGGCATCGTCGGAATCGAAGACATCGACACGCGCGCGCTCGTGCGCCGCTTGCGCGACCAGGGCTCGCAGGATGCGATCATCTCGACGCGGAGCGACAACCCCGAAGAGCTGATCGCCAAGGCGAAGGCGTCGCCCGGGCTCGTCGGCCGCGACCTCGTCAAAGAGGTGAGCTGCGGCGAGGCTTACGACTGGAGCGAAGGGCGCTGGGAGCTCGGCGAAGGTTATCGCAAGCGGAAAGAACCGGAGCAGTCGCAGAAAAACCGTAAGACGAAAAATCCGACGCTCGACCGGCCGGGGTATTTCGTCGTGGCGTACGATTTCGGCATCAAGCGCAACATTTTGCGCGGCCTCGCCGAATCGGGCTGCCGCGTCAAAGTCGTTCCCGCTTCCACGCCGGCCGAAGAAGTCCTCGCGCTCAATCCCGACGGGATCTTTCTCTCGAACGGCCCAGGCGACCCCGACGCGGTCCCGTACGCGAAAGAGAACGTGCAACAGCTTCTCGGCAAGAAGCCGATCTTCGGCATCTGCCTCGGACACCAGATTTTAGGCCTGGCGCTCGGCGGCAGAACCTATAAACTCAAATTCGGCCATCACGGCGGCAACCAGCCGGTGATGGATCTGACGACCCAAAAAGTCGAGATCACCGCGCAGAACCACGGCTTCGCCGTCGATGCCGATTCGCTCAAGGGCGCCGCCGTCGTGACGCACGTGAATCTCAATGACAACACGGTCGAAGGCTTGGCGCATAAAGAGATGCCGATCTTCTCCGTGCAGTATCATCCCGAGTCTTCGCCGGGCCCGCACGATGCGAGCTATCTCTTCAAGCGCTTCGTCGACATGATGGAAAAGCAGAGTCGATAATGCCCAAGCGCACCGACATCAAATCGATCCTGCTCATCGGCTCGGGCCCGATCGTGATCGGCCAGGCGTGCGAATTCGACTACTCCGGCACGCAGGCCTGCAAGGCGCTCAAGGAAGAGGGCTACCGGATCATTCTCGTCAACTCGAACCCGGCGACGATCATGACCGATCCCGGCTTCGCCGACCGCACCTATATCGAGCCGATCACCGTCGAGGTCGTCGAGAAGATCATCCAGAAAGAGCGCCCCGACGCGCTGCTGCCGACGATCGGCGGGCAGACCGCCCTTAATATCGCGATCGATCTCGCCGAGCAGGGCATCTTGGAGCGCAACGGCGTCGAGATGATCGGCGCCAATCTCGAAGCGATCAAGAAGGCGGAGGACCGCGATCTCTTCAAGGAAGCGATGACGCGCGCGGGCCTCGATCTGCCGCGCAGCGGCTACGCGCGCAGCATGCGCGACGCCAACCGGATTCAGAAGCGGCTCAAGTTTCCCGTCATCATCCGCCCGTCGCGCACCCTCGGCGGCAGCGGCGGCAACATCGCTTACGGGGCGGAGGATTTCAAGGAAGTCGTGCAGCGCGGCCTCGATATCTCGCCGGTGCACGAGATTTTGATCGAGGAGTCCGTCCTCGGCTGGAAAGAGTTCGAGCTCGAGGTGATGCGCGACCACCGCGACAACGTCGTGATCGTGTGCTCGATCGAGAACTTCGATCCGATGGGCGTGCACACCGGCGATTCGATCACGGTCGCGCCGGCGCAGACGCTGACCGACAAGGAATACCAGGTCATGCGCGACGCGGCGATCCGCGTCATCCGCGAGATCGGCGTCGATACCGGCGGCTCGAACATCCAGTTCGGCGTCAACCCGGCCGACGGCCGCATGGTCGTGATCGAGATGAACCCGCGCGTCTCGCGCAGCTCCGCGCTGGCGAGCAAGGCGACCGGCTTCCCGATCGCAAAGATCGCCGCCAAGCTCGCCGTCGGCTACACGCTCGACGAGATTCGCAACGACATCACGCGCGAGACGCCGGCCTGCTTCGAGCCGACGATCGACTATGTCGTGACGAAGATTCCGCGCTTCACCTTCGAGAAATTCCCGCAGGCGAAAGACATTCTCACGCCGCAGATGAAATCGGTCGGCGAGGTCATGGCGATCGGCCGAACGTTCAAGGAGTCGCTCCAGAAAGGCATGCGCTCGCTGGAGATCGGCTCCTACGGCTTCGAGGAGAAGATTCAGGGCGCGGGCGACCGCGAGGAGGATTTAAAGCTCGTGCGCGGGAAGCTGCGCGTGCCCAACGCCGAGCGTTTGTGGTACCTCGGCGACGCGTTCCGGCTGGGATTGTCCGTCGACGATATTCACGAACTCAGCACGATCGATCCGTGGTTTCTGGAGCACGTGCGGCAGATCATCGAAGCCGAGACCGAGATCAAGAACACGAATGAGCTCACGCCGGAATTTCTACTGCGCATGAAGCAGATGGGCTTCTCGGACCGCCGACTGGCTGTTTTGACCGGCCGGACTGAAGACGATATCCGCGCCGCGCGCGCCGCCGCGGGCGTCCGCGCCGTCTACCGCTCGGTCGACACGTGCGGCGCCGAGTTCGCCGCCTACACGCCGTATCTGTACTCGACCTACGAGGGCGAGGACGAATCCAACGTGACCGCGCGGAAGAAGATCATGATTCTGGGCGGGGGCCCGAATCGCATCGGCCAGGGCATCGAGTTCGACTACTGCTGCGTCCACGCCGCCTTCGCGCTCAAGGAAGACGGTTACGAGACCATCATGGTCAACTGTAACCCCGAGACGGTGAGCACCGATTACGACACCTCTGATAAATTGTACTTCGAGCCGTTGACGCTCGAAAACGTGCTGGAGATCTGCGCGCGCGAAAATCCCGACGGCGTCATCGTCCAGTTCGGCGGCCAGACGCCGCTCAAGCTCGCGCTGGCGCTCGAGCGCGCGGGCGTGAAGATCATCGGCACTTCGCCCGACAGCATCGATCTCGCGGAGGACCGCGAGCGCTTCCGGCGGCTGCTCGACGACCTGAACCTCAAGCAGCCGCTCTCCGGAACGGCGCGCTCGTATCAGGAGGCGCTGGAGATCGCCGAGCGGCTCGGATATCCGATTCTAGTTCGTCCTTCGTACGTCCTGGGCGGGCGCGCCATGCAGATCGTCTACGACTCCGACGCGCTCAAGAATTATATGACTTACGCCGTCGCCGCGTCGCCGGAGCATCCGGTGCTGATCGATAAATTCCTCGACGATGCGATCGAGCTCGACGTCGACGCTTTGTGCGACGGCGAGCGCGTCGTCATCGGCGGCATTATGGAGCACATCGAGCGCGCCGGGGTTCACTCCGGCGACAGCGCGTGCAGTCTGCCGCCTAAATCGATTTCGCCTGAGCTTCAAGCTGAGATTCGCCGGCAAGCGACCGAGCTCGCGCTCGCGCTCAAAGTTTCGGGCCTCATGAACGTGCAGTTCGCCGTCAAGGGCGAGGATATTTACATCCTCGAAGTGAACCCCCGCGCGTCGCGCACCGTGCCTTTCGTCAGCAAAGCGACGGGCGTGCCGCTCGCGAAGCTCGCAGCGCGCATCATGGTGGGAAAGAAGCTGAGCGAGCTCGGCCTTGTGAAGGAAGTTTTGCCGACGCATATCTCCGTCAAAGAATCGGTCTTTCCGTTCAATAAATTTCCCGGCGTCGATACTTTGCTCGGGCCGGAGATGAAGTCGACCGGCGAAGTGATGGGCATCGATGCGGCGTTCGGCGTCGCCTACGCCAAGTCGCAGATCGCCGCGGGCACGCGGCTGCCGCGGAGCGGCAAGGTTTTCATTAGCGTGCGCGACGAGGACAAGCCGTCGGCGACGCCGATCGCGCGCCGGCTCGCGGGGCTCGGCTTTCAGATCGTCGCAACACGCGGCACAGCGCTGTATTTCCAACGGCACGACATCCCGGCCGAGATCATCAAAAAAGTTCAGGAAGGCAGCCCGAACGCGGCTGAAGCGATCAAGAAGGGCGAGATCGCCATGGTCATCAATACGCCGCAGGACGCGCATTCGCACGCCGACTCGTTCCTGCTCAGACGGAACGCGGTCGACTATCAGGTCCCATATTTCACAACGATCGCCGGCGCCGACGCCGCGGCGGAAGGCATCGATCTGCTCAAGCAGCGGGAGCTCGAGGTGAAACCGCTGCAGGATTATCTAGCGCCGTTCGGCGAGCGGGCGTGACCTAAAATGAAGGCCGAGAGGCCGAGAACGGACTACGCGCCGACCGCTGCCGCGGCCCTCAACTTTCGCGAATCCCTCAGCGCGCTTCGAACCTCCGTCCGCTTCCTGAAGGGCGTCGGTCCGGCGCGCGCGGCGCAGCTCGAGGCGTTTGGGTTGCGCACGATCGAAGATCTCCTTTACCACCTGCCGTTTCGTTATGAGGACCGGCGCAGTGTCGTGAAAGTGCGCGACGCGCGCGTCGGCGACGAGGCGACCTTCATCGGCAAGCTGATCGCCCTCGGCAAGCATTTCAATCCGCGCCGGCGTCAGCGGATGCTCACCGCCATGCTCGACGACGACACCGGCCGCCTCGGCCTGGTGTGGTATCGGGCGCCTTCCTATCTCGTCGACGGTCTCGCGCAGGGGCAGACGCTCGTCATTCATGGAAAAGTCGAAGCGGGTCCAGGCGGGCACAAGCAGATGGCGCATCCAGATTTCGAGGTCGTCGATCCCGGCGATCCGCCGGATCACGAGAAGATTCTGCCGGTGTACGAGCGGCCCGAAGGCATACCGCTGAAGACGATGCGCAAATGGCTCGCCGAGGCGGTCGAGGCGTATGGGGCGCACGTTCCGGCGTTCCTGCCCCCGGCGGTGATGAAAAAAACGGGACTGCTCGACGCGCGCGCCGCGCTGGCCCGGCTGCATCGGCCGGAGAAGGGCGACGACGTCGAGGCGCTGAACCGTTGCGCGTCCGCCGCGCATCGCGCCGTCGTCTTCGACGAATTCTTCTATCTGCAATTGGGTCTCGCGCTCAGACGTCAGAACCGTACGGATCGGAGCGGGATCGCGTTCGCGCGCGAGAAAAAATCGCTCACGCAAAAAATGTGGGAGATGCTGCCGTTCCGCTTGACGCGCGCGCAGGAAAAAGTGCTCCAGGAGATCGCGCTCGACATGGCGGCGCCGCGGCCGATGCAGCGCCTGCTCCAAGGCGACGTCGGCTCGGGCAAGACGATCGTCGGCTGGTTCGCCGCGCTGCGGGCGATCGAGAACGGCTTTCAGGCCGTCTGGATGGCGCCGACCGAGCTTCTGGCCGAGCAGCATTATCGAAATCTCAAAGACTTCGCGGCGAAGCTCGCCGTGCCGATCGCGCTGCTGACCGGGTCGATGCCGGCGAAAACGCGAAAAGAGATCATCGATGAAGTTAAACATGGACGAGTCTCATTCGTGATCGGCACGCACTCTGTCATCCAGGAAAATGTGCGCGTGCCGCGGCTCGGCCTCGGCATCATCGACGAGCAGCACCGCTTCGGCGTCATGCAGAGGATGGCGCTGCAAAAGCTCGCCGCCTGCCGGGGAAGCGCGGCCGATTCTTTGCCCGAGCCCGACATCCTTCTGATGAGCGCGACGCCGATCCCGCGGAGCCTCGCGATGGTGCTCTACGGCGACCTGGAAATCTCCTGGCTGAACGAATTGCCGCCGGGACGCACGCCGGTCGAGACGCGACTCATCCGTTCTTCGGCGCGTGCACGCGCGTACGACCTCGTCTGCGACGAGGTGCGGAAAGGCCGTCAGGCGTATGTCGTCTATCCGCTCGTCGAAGCCTCGGAGAAGCTCGAAGTGCGCGACGCGACGAGCATGGCCGCGGAGCTCTCGCAGGGCGCGTTCAAAGACTGCCGCGTCGGGCTGATTCACGGCCGCATGTCCGCGGCCGAGCGCGACGAGACGATGCGGCGCTTCAAGGAAGGCGAGGTTCAGGTTCTCGTCGCGACGACGGTGATCGAAGTCGGCATCGACGTGTCGAACGCGAGCGTCATGTTGATCGAGCACGCCGAGCGCTTCGGCCTGTCGCAGCTGCATCAGCTCCGCGGCAGAGTCGGCCGCGGCGAGCATCGCTCGTATTGCGTCATGATCTACTACGGCGGCAACAGCACTGAAGCGCTCGAGCGACTGCGCGTGATGGAGCGCGAGCGCGACGGCTTCAAGATCGCGGAGGCGGACCTGCGACTCCGCGGCCCCGGCGAGATGATCGGCACGCGCCAGTCCGGCCTCGCCGACTTCCGCATCGCCAATCTCGCGCGCGACTCGGGCCTGCTGCTCGAAGCGCGCGAGGAGGCGCTCGCCTGGCTGGAGAACGACCCGCGGCTCGCTCTGCCGGAATCCCGCGCGATGAAAGCGGTGCTGAAGCACCGCTGGGCCGGACGCCTCGAGCTCGGAAATATCGGTTAGCCAGCCGCAGGCTTTCCGTCCTTACGGGGCTAACGGCGCGGTTAATTTGCGAATATTTCTCGAATGGCTTACAATCGCATAGTCCTACTTTTTTCCGAGCGAAAGGGAAGCCAGTGGAATTTCAGCGGATCAAGAGGCTGCCTCCGTACGTCTTCAACATCATCAACGATTTGAAGCTCGAGGCGCGCCACCGCGGCGAGGACATCGTCGATTTCGGCATGGGCAATCCCGACATGCCGACGCCGCCGCACGTGGTCGCGAAGCTGATGGAGGCCGCGGCGAAGCCGCAGAATCACCGCTACTCGGTTTCGCGCGGAATCTACAGGCTCCGGTGCGCCATCTCCGACTGGTACAAGCGGCGCTATGAGGTCGATATCGATCCCGACGCCGAGGCGATCGTCACGATCGGCGCGAAAGAAGGGCTGAGCCACCTTATGTGGGCGATCGTCGATCCCGGCGACGTGGTCTTCTGCCCGAGCCCGACCTACCCGATTCATCAATATTCGGTCGTGCTCGCCGGCGGCGATCTGCACAATATTCCCATGTACTCGGGCGACGACTTTCTCGAGCGTCTTCAGGGCGCGGTCAAGCAGACCTGGCCCAAGCCGAAGCTCCTGATCGTGAGCTTCCCGCACAATCCGACGACGGAAGTCGTCGAGCTCGACTTCTTTCAGAAGGTCGTCGACTTCGCGCGCGAGAACGGCATGCTCGTGATCCACGATCTCGCGTACGCCGATCTCGCCTTCGACGGCCACAAGCCGCCGAGCCTGCTCCAGGTTCCCGGCGCGAAGGACATCGGCCTCGAATTTTTCTCGATGTCGAAGAGCTACAACATGCCGGGCTGGCGCATCGGCTTCGCGGTCGGCAACCGCGACATGATCCACGCGCTCGCGCGCATCAAGAGCTATCTCGACTACGGCATCTTCCAGCCGGTGCAGATCGCGGCGATCCAGGCGCTCAACGGCCCGCAGGACTGCGTTGAGGAAATCTGCGAGACCTATCGCAGGCGCCGTGACGCGCTCGTCGACGGGCTCGACCGCGTCGGCTGGAGGATCAAGAAGCCGCGCGGCACGATGTTCGTCTGGGCGGAGATTCCCGAACCGTGCAAGGCGATGGGCTCGGTCGAGTTCTCGAAGTTCCTGCTTCAGGAAGCGAAGGTGGCGGTCTCGCCGGGCATCGGCTTCGGCGAGTACGGCGATCCCTACGTGCGCTTCGCGCTGATCGAGAACGAGCACCGCACGAAGCAGGCCGTGCGCACGATCCGTAAAGCCTTGGGCAAGCTTCTCGATTAATTCCGAATACTTGTGCCATAACTCCTCAAGGGAGCCGTGATGGCTGATAAGCGGAAGAAAATCGGCATCGGCCTGCTCGGCTCCGGCGTCGTCGGCCAGGCGGTGCAGGACTTCGTCTTCGGCGACGGCGATCTGCCGATCGAGCTGGTGAAGATCTACACCCGCCGGCCGAAAGGCAAGAAGTGGCACAAGACCCACCCCGCGCTCTTCACCGACAAGCCCGAAGAAGTCGTCGATCATCCGGATGCGGCGATCGTCGTCGAAGCGCTCGGCTTTCACGACGAGAAAGAGCTCGCCGGCTTCAAAGATTTAATCCTGCGCGCTCTGAAGAACGGCAAATCGGTCGTGACTTCCGACAAGGCCGTGCTCGCGCGCTACGGCGCGGAGATCTGGGAAGCCGCGCGCAAGCACGGCGGCGACGTGCGCTTCGAGGCGTGCGTCGGCGGCGGTGTGCCGATCATCCGCTCGATCGGCGAGAGCTTCGCGGCCGAAGAGCCCGAGGCGATCTACGGCATCGTCAACGGCACCAGCAATTACATCCTCACGGAGATGAGCCGCGGCGGGAAATCTTACGCCACCGCGCTGAAAGAGGCGCAAGAGAAGGGCTACGCCGAGACCAATCCGAGCGCCGACGTCACCGGCAAAGACGCCGAGGCGAAGCTTATTCTTCTCGCGGCTGTGACCTTCGGGTTGCAAGCGCAGCCGGGCGCTTTCTGGCGCAAGGGCATCGACGAGATCAACGCGATCGATTTTCAATACGCGCGGCAAAAAGGCCGCAGCACGATCAAAAGCGTCGCCGCCGCGAGCGCGCTCGACGGCTCGGTGCAGGCCTACGTCTCGCCGGTGCTCGTTCGCGAGGAGCATTTTCTCGCCGCGATCGACGGCGCCACCAACGCGATCTTTTTTCGCGGCAAGCGCAGCGGCGCTTCGGGCCGCGATTGGAGCTACGCCTTCGCCGGGCCCGGCGCCGGCGGCGGACCGACCGCGATCGCGGTC
>JAJPJQ010000019.1 GCA_021324155.1 Pseudomonadota bacterium | reverse complement strand
GCCTTCGAGCGCCACTTTCTTATCCGGGTTCTCTTTCAAGAAAGCGATCAGCCGATCCAGTATCTTCGCGCCGTCGGGCTTGATCGCGGTCTTGTCGAAATCGAACAAGACGTTATCGAGAATAATCGTCCGCTCCGCTTTCGGCGCCGGAGGTGGCGGTGGCGGAGGTGGCGGTGGCGGAGGAGGCGGAGGAGGTGGCGGCGGAGGCGGCGGAGGTGGCGGCGGAACCGGCTTCGGAGGTGGAGGCGCCGGAGGTGGCGGCGGCGGCGGAGCCGGCTTCGGCTCTTCCGTGAAGATGTAAGCCAACGCGCCGCAGAGCAATGCGCCGGCTGTGAAGCCGATGCCTGCGCCTGCGCCTTCGCTCAACTGTCTGTCTCTTCCGATGTGCGCGCCGCCTGCGCCCGCACCGGCGCCAGCAGCGCCGCAGACGAGGCCGGCAACTATTGCGTTATTCGTCTTACGATCGAGAGTCGCACAACCGGCAAGAAAAAATATAGTCGTGACAACTGCCGCCAAACGAGTCTTCTTCATACGCATCCCCTCCAGTGGCAGACGAAAGTGGCGCTAGAGTATCCAAACATGTCGCAATTTGTCAAGGGGAAAAATGCAAAAACCTCAGAATTGCTGCCACCGTCCTTTTCTGCTACTTTAGGCCGACAATGGCCTTCGGGAGGACATGATGCGCGAGTCTAAACGCGTCAAAATAGCTCTAGCCGTCGCCCTCCTCATCACCCCAATTCCCGGCTGTAAAAAAAGCGATGCGCCGCAAAGCACGTCCAAAGCGGCTGCCAACGGTGAACATACTCGGCTTTATATCACCGTCCAAGACGTCAAGGTTCGCAGCGGTCCAGGCACACGCTATAAAATAATCGCCGAAATTAAAGGGGGATACACGGTTAACGTGACCGGACAAGAAGGGGAATGGCTGCGTGTTGTATCAAAGCACGGCAAACCGCCAGGTTATATTGATCACCGATTTGCAAGGCCGACGGGGCCTGAGAACGCTCCAATGGCCAGAAGCCCTAGAGGAACGTATAAGACCACTGCAGATATACCCGTCCGTGAAGGCCCGGGCATGCACTACCGTTCCGTAGCTACGATACCTCAAGAAACGAAGGTAATGGTGGTGGGAGCCGAGGGGGACTGGCTCAAGGTTCAATCACAGCACGGTAACCCTCCCGGCTACATCGAAAGGCGCTACGCCGAGCAGGTGCCGGGCTGAGGCCCGTAACGAGCTACCTCTTGACCGGAACCAGCTGAGTAAAGCCGGCGACTGTAACGCTCACCTCAAATTTTCCGCCGTCTTCCTTCATCGGTGAGCTGTGGCGATAGGTAAAGGGTTTGCTGCCGCCCGCCGGCACCTCTCCCTCAACATTGTAGAAGACCGCGTCGCTACGAGAGTCCTCGCCGGGCTTCATCTCATTTTTCCACAGCCACGTGCTGCGAATAAGCAATTGCACGTCGCGAATGACGTTAGGCGACGAGTTGACGACCTCGCCCGCGACGGCGCCGTCTTGCACCTTGACGTTCCGAACTGTAACGGATTGCGGCTGCTGATCGGTGATAGTGACTTCGGCACCCCGCACCTCCCCCACCGCAACGAAAATAAAAGCGCCAACTATGGCGCCGAGAAGCTTTCCACTCATAACCCGTTCCTCCCTTCGTGAGCCTCTTGAACCCGGGAAGATTTTACCCCCCGAAGCGTTTCAGTCAAGCGCCCTCTGCTGCTATATTCAGGTCGCGTCTCAGCCCTCGTCATGAAGAAAAATGTCTGTTATTACCGCGTCATCTACGGCGATACCGATCAAATGGGCGTCGTATACTACGCCAATTATCTGCGCTGGTTCGAAATGGGGCGAACCGAGCTATTGCGCCAGCTCGGCGCTCCGTACTCCTCGATCGAGGATCGCGGGCTTTTCTTTCCCGTAGCAGAAGTATCCAGCCGCTATTTGAAATCGGCCCGCTTCGACGACGAAATCGCCGTGGAGACTTACGTCCAGGAAATTGCGCGAGCGAGTATCGTATTCGGTTATAAAATTTTACGGAAAAATGACGGCGCTTTGCTCGTAGAAGGCTGGACGCGGCACGCGTGCCTCGATCGATTAGGCAAGGTCGTCAGGATTCCGCGGCAGCTCGACGACGTTCTCCGAACGGCGACTGCGGACTAACTGGCTCTCGGCGGCTGGGTACCGTTATTGCCGTGTGCGACCGCGCGGGAGATTTCCTCTCGAACATCAACATCTTTTTCACTCGAAAGACTTCCGGTGAGCACCGCGAATGCCTCGGAGGTCGCGATTTCGCCGAGCGCCCATGCGGCATGCCGCCGCACCAGCGGGTCGTGATCCGCAAGGGCGCGGCCGAGCGCTGGGACCGCTTCGGCGCTCTTCAAATTGCCGAGCGCGACCGCGACATTGCGCAAAAAACCCCGGAGTTTCGCGCGCAGCAGCGGGCTTCCCTTGAAGCGCCGGCGGAACTCGTCTTCCGTAATTGATAACAGCGGTATCAACTCAGGCGCGTACAGCCCCTCGCGCGGCGAGAAGCGGGCGTCGTCCGTCGGCTCCGTCTTTACGTTGTACGGGCAGACTTCCTGGCAGATGTCGCAGCCGAAGATGTGATTGCCGATAAGCGGCCGCAGGTCTTCGGGGATCGCGCCCTTAAGCTCGATCGTCAAATACGAGATGCAGCGGCGCGCATCGAGGATATACGGGCCGACAAAGGCCCCTGTCGGGCAGGCATCCAAGCAGAGAGCGCATCGGCCGCAGCGGTCGCGTATCGGCCGGTCGTATTCGAGGTCGATGTCGAGAAAAAGCTCGCCGAGAAAAAACCACGAGCCTTTTTGCGGCGAGATGAGCTGGGTATTTTTGCCGATCCAGCCGATGCCCGCAACGCCGGCGATGCCGCGCTCGAGCACAGGGCCGGAGTCGACGAACGCCCGCCCTTCGATCGGCCCATCACACATACTGCGGATTTGGTCGAGCAACGCATCGAGCCTTTGCCGCATGACGTCGTGATAGTCGTCGCCCCAGGCATACCGCGAGATCCAGCCGCGCGCGGCGGCCGGAGCCTTCGGCCGCTCGTGCGGGGTAAAATAATTCATGCCGACCGAAACGACGGAGACCGCCCACGGGACGAGCTTTCTCGGATCACGCCGGAGAGCTTCGGTCCGCTGGAGATATCCCATCTCGCCACCGAGGCCGCGCCGCAGCCATGCCGCGAAGGAGTCCTCGCGCGGCGCGACGGTCACGGGCGATATGCCCGCGAGGGCGAAGCCGAGAGATTGAGCCTCGGATTTGATACGGAACGACAGCGCCTGC
Source organism: Pseudomonadota bacterium (assembly GCA_021324155.1). Taxonomy (GTDB): domain Bacteria; phylum Desulfobacterota; class Binatia; order UBA9968; family UBA9968; genus JAJPJQ01. The sequence goes on along the minus strand of JAJPJQ010000019.1, from coordinate 82,973 downwards.
ATATGAGTACGTTCGGGAGGCACTTGTACAGCTTAGCGGGGATGGGCGATGAAGTGAACGGTGAGCGATCAGTGGTACGAAACGTTCCCGCCGCCGTTTTCCTCTTCGCTGTCAAGGAGCGGCTTCCGGCCGGCGAAGCCGTCTTCAATGCGGTGCCAGTAGCCGACGGAATCCTCACCGAAGCGCCAGCACAGAAACACGATTTCGCCGCCGAGAAGGCACGGAAAGTCGACGAGTCCTTCTTCGATGCCCTTACAGATACAGCCGTGGGCGTTGATCTCCTCGACCATGCATTTGACTTCCTGGATGAGGGTTGCAATGGCGGCATTTTGCTGCAGAGACTTCATCAGCTCGGGACTCGAAGGCGAGAGGCGCTCCTCGCGAATCAGGACCTCGCTTTTTTCCTTGAGCGACGTCAAGTTCTTGAGGATACGCTCGACGAGCGGCTTCAACTCCGGCAGAAGCGCATTCGCTTCGTCAACCGTGAAAAGACGCGTCTGTTGCTGCGCGGCCATCGATTACAATCCCATGCCTTTTCGCATCTCGCCCAAAAGGGCGATGTTGTCGGCATGACCAGTCATGCGCGCCGTGATGCGGCCGCGGACCGGGCGTCCGAGAAGATAAAAATCGCCGACTATATCGAGAATTTTGTGGCGCGCGAACTCGTCCGGAAATCGCAGTTCAGTATTGATCACGCGCTCGTTGTCGATCAGGATGCAGTTGCTGAGCCGCCCGCCGTTCACGAGGCCGGCTTTTTCCAGATTTTCGATATCCTTAACAAATCCGAACGTGCGCGCCGGAGCGATCTCTTCCTTGAACGATGTCGCACCGCGGCAGACGTAGGTATGTTCCTGGACCCCGACGGGCTCGGGATATTCGAGATGGTAATGGACACTGAAAGCATCTGCCGGCTCGACGCTGATGGTCTCGCCGTTCTTGTCACCCACGCGGTACGTCTTATCGACGACGATCTCGGACCATTCCGCTTCCTGCTCCTCGATACCGGCCTCCTCGATGAGGCGGCAGAACTCTAATGCGGAGCCGTCCATGATCGGAATCTCGCCCTGAATCTTCACCAGCAGGTTGCTGATGCCGTAACTGTGAAGGACCGCGAGAAAATGCTCGACGGTTCCGACGACGATGCCTTTGCCGCGAAGCGAGGTCGCGTAGCCAGTCGATCCGACGTAATCGAGATGCGCCGGCACAGTCGCGTCGGCGGAGATGCCGCTGAATAGGATGCCGCTGTTCGGAGGCATCGGATGAAGCACAGCGCCGGTCTTGATGCCCGAGTGCAGTCCCTGGCCGGAAAAGACGACGCTTTTCTTGAGTGTTTTCTGTTTGAGCGCGCCGTTTAGCGCGCCATACCGTGCGCGTCGCTTTGCCTTCGCTTCTTTGGGCTTGCTATCGTCTGCGTCGCCGCTGGATTCGCCGAGGGCCCGCTGCACAGTGAGGAGCAGACCGTCCAGCGATAGCGGCTTTTCTATGAAATCGAAGGCGCCGAGCTTGGTCGCCGTGACAGCCGTATGAATGTTGCCGTGCCCGGAGATCATAATGACGTTCAAATCCGGTTCCTGCTTTTTGATGTCCTTTAAAAGGCCGATGCCGTCCACATCCGGCATCCAGATATCCAGCAGCACGAGATCGGGATGCTCGCTCGTGATGAGATCGAGAACTCTCGTTCCGTCCGCGGCCTCGATCACGCGATACCCCTCGTCGCTCAGGATTTCGCGAATCGACTCGCGCACGCGGTCTTCGTCATCGACGACGAGGATTTTTTTCTCAGCGGTTTTGTCTCTCAACGATCCTCCAGACGATTAGATCAAATCACCGCGCGCTTTTGTGCCAGCTTCAGGGTGGCATGATCCCGGACGGGGAGCTCGATGATGAACCGCGTGCCCCGCGGCTCGTTCGGACGCACGCGAATGTGGCCGCGGTGGTCGGCGACAATCGCGCTGACAATGGCGAGGCCGAGGCCCGTTCCGTCTTTCTTGGTAGAAAAATACGGTTCGAAGATCCGCGCCCTCACCTCAGGAGCGAGACCTGAGCCGTTGTCGGCGACTTCCAGAAGCACGATGCCGGCCGAAGGTGAATACGTCGTTGAGATGCGGATATCGCCCGCGTTCTCTTCGACTGCTGCGAGCGCATTATCGAGCAAATTAATGAGCACCCGCTTGATTTGATCGCGATCGAGGTCGAGCGACGGTATCTCGCCCTGCCGGAATTCGAAACGGATACCCTTGTGCCCTTCCTTGTAGAGGAAAAGCGTCTCTTTGACGATCTCATTGAGATCGTTCGCCGTCAGCTCAGCGGCGGGAAGTCGGGCGAATTGCGAGAACTCGTTCACGAGATTTTTCAAGACCTCCACCATCTGGATGATAGTGGTCGTGCATTTGTCGAGAATCGCCCCGTCCCCGTCGAGGAGCTTGCCATAGCGCTTCCTCAGCCGCTCGGCCGAGAGCTGGATCGGCGTCAGAGGATTCTTGATCTCGTGCGCGATCCGGCGCGCGACCTCGCGCCACGCCTCCATGCGCTGAACTTTCTGGATCTGGGTGATGTCTTCGAGAAAGATCATGACTCCGAGCGCATCGCCGTCGTCGCCACGCAGCATGGTGCCCGTCGCAACGGCGGTGAGAATCTGGTCGGGCAGTGCGATTTTAATCTCGCGCTCTACGGTGCCGCCGCCCGCGACCTGCTCCATGATCTCGCGCATCGTCCGGAGCTGCTCCGATTGAAAAACGGCGGCATATGTCCTGCCCACCGCCTGATCCGCCCTGATGCCGAGCATCTGCTCGGCGGCGGCGTTCATCGTGGTGATGGTTCCCGCAGGGTCGACGGATATAACGCCCGCCGCGATGTTGCGGAGCAGCGTCTCTACGTAGTGGCCGCGCCGTGCGAGCTCGACGTTGATCTGCTTTAAGTCGCGCGTCATCTGATTGAACGAATCAACCAGCGTACCGATCTCGTCGTCGCCCGCAGCCTCGATCTGGTAGTCCCAGTTGCCGTGCGCGACTTCGTGCGTTCCTTCCGCCAGGCGCTGAATCGGGACGGTAATGCCTTTGGCGAGATAAAGCCCAAACCACGTCGCGGAGAAAATAATCACGAGCGTGATCAGCAGCAGCGTCAGAATGTAGCTGTTTTTCACAGGACGCTTGAGCGCCGTCAAATGCTTGTACTGCTCGTAGGAGCGCGAAATCTGAAGCGAGCGGTTCGTAAGACTCTTGGGCACATAATAATCGACCACAACGGCGCCGAGAATTTTCTTGTCGGTGCTGTAAATCGGCACGGCGCCGCGGATGATGTCTCCCTCGCCGAACGCCTGCGTGCGGGTGACCTCGATGCCGCGCAGCGCTCGATTGAGAAAATCGGACTCCGGTTTGATCGTCACGCCGGTCGGCACTTGATCGTTGAAAGCGACGACGAGGAGCTGCCGGTCGGGTCCGAAAACCTCGACCGTGCCGAGATTGTACTCGCGCTGTTTCGCCTGGATGAATTCTTTGAGATCGGCCATTCGCTTCGCGTCGAACAGCCCCTCCTGCGTCATCCGCTGGCTCAACTGGCGCGCGTTGAAAAGCGCATTGCTGGCGGCGTTTTGATAATACGCCTGCGCGACTTCGAGCGCACCCTGCAGTGTATTTTCGACCTGCACGTCAAACCAGCGCTCGAAGGACCGCGTCACGAAGCCGCCGGCGATGAAAAAGAGCAGTAGCGTCGGCACCAGCGACAGGGCCACGAAGGCGATCACAAGCCGGACGCGCAGACGCGAGCCGAGAATGCGCCTTTTGCGCTCGAAAACCAGCTTGACGAGGTTTCGGACAACGAGAAAGATCAACAGAATCAACAGAATGATGTTGATATTGACGAGGAGGAAAAACGCGATATTGTTGGCGGCGGAATAGTCCGAGACGTCGGGCAGCTGGACCTCGAAATAAACGAAAATCATCACCATCAACATGGTGACGAGAATGACGATTGCCTCGCGCTTGCGCCGCTTGGTCTCTTCGAGGCGGAGGCTCTCTTGGAGTTCGTGCTCGTCCATGGAAATGCCGCAATTCGGGAACTTCCCGAGATTTATCGGCGTTTTAGGGTCTGGCTGGATTTTACCGTCGGAATAGGTAAAGGACAAGCGTAATAATCAAACTGATAACGATGGACGTGGCTAGTGGAAAATAGAACGTAAAATTGCCACGTTGGATATAGATATCGCCGGGTAGCCGGCCGAGCCAGGGGATCTTCGAGCCGAGCGAGAAGAGCAATCCCACCACGACTAGAACGATACCGATCACAATAAGTGATTTGCCAAGGGGATTCATCGCTAAACCGTCAGTTAAGTTTATCTCGGTGGAACGCCGCCTAGAATAGGGTCGGCTGCTTTTTCGCGGCCTGCCCCGGTTTGCGCCCGAAATGATCGTAGGCTAGCGCGGTTGCGACACGGCCGCGCGGTGTCCGATTAAGAAAGCCCGCTTGAATGAGAAAGGGCTCGTAGACGTCCTCGATCGTATCCTTCTCTTCGCCGATGGCGGCGGCAAGCGTTTCCACACCGACGGGACCGCCGGCGAACTTGTCGATCAAAGTGAGCAGCAGCATGGTGTCCATCTTGTCGAAGCCCATCGGATCGACCTCGAGCATCTTGAGCGCTTCTTCGGTGACCTTCTTCGTTATCCGTCCGCTGGCTCTAACCTCGGCGTAGTCGCGCACGCGGCGAAGCAGGCGGTTGGCGATCCGGGGCGTGCCGCGCGAGCGGCGCGCGATCTCGGCCATGCCATCTTCGTCGCCGGCGACACCCAGGATCGACCCCGAGCGCCCGAGGATTCGCGTCAAGGCATCGGGCGAGTAAAAATCCAACCGGAAAATCGCGCCGAAGCGGTTTCTGAGCGGTGACGTGAGCAGACCCGAGCGCGTCGTCGCGCCGACCAGCGTGAAGCGTTTCAAATCCAGCTTGATGGAGCGCGCCGACGGCCCCTGCCCGATCATGATGTCGATCTGGTAGTCCTCCATAGCCGGATAGAGGACTTCTTCGACGATGTGGTTCATGCGATGAATCTCGTCGATGAAGAGTATATCGCCCTCTTCGAGATTCGTGAGCAGCGCGGCGAGATCGCCCGGACGCTCAATCACCGGGCCGGACGTCGCCTTGATGTTGACGCCCATCTCGCGCGCGATGATGTACGCGAGCGACGTTTTACCGAGGCCCGGAGGCCCGTGAAAAAGTACGTGGTCGAGAACATCCTTGCGACCGCGCGCCGCGGCGATCGCGACCTTAAGATTCTCTTTCACCTGGTCCTGGCCGACATATTCATCAAAGCCGCGCGGACGCAGGTTTACTTCGAACTTTAAATCTTCGTCGGTCCGCGCGGGCGTGATCGGCCGAGTTTCCATGATCAATGCAGAGTTCGGATTTTCGGGCTTTACGGGTCGAAATTCAACGAAAAAATTACTGGCTTAGTCTTCGGAGAGCTTCTTTGAGCACATCGGCGAGATTGCCGCCGTGTTTTTGCGCGATTTCCCGGACCGTCTTCTCGGCGTCTGGACGGCGGTAGCCGAGGTTGACCAGCGCGGAGACCGCGTCGCGCGAGACCTCGGAGCCGCCGTTCGCCGCTGCGCTCGCTTCGGGCGGCCGCGTCGCGGTCGCCTTGTCCCTCAGCTCGACGACCATTCTCTCGGCCAATTTTTTGCCGACACCGGGAATCGACTGAAGACGGGCCTGGTCCCCTTCTTTGAGGGCGCGCGCGAGGTCGTCGGCCGGAATGCCGGAGAGAATCGTGACCGCGAGCTTGGGGCCGATTCCCGCAACGCTGTTGAGCAGAAGAAAAACCTGCTTTTCTTCCGGTTCGAGAAAGCCGAAAAGCTGCAGCGCGTCTTCGCGCAGATGCGTGTGAATATAAAGACGGACTTTTTCGCCGGGCTCCGGTAATCTATAGAAGACGCTCAGCGGAATGAAGATTTGGTAGCCGACGCCGCCGACGTCGACCATGATCTCGCCCGGGGCTTTGACATCGAGAATGCCGCTTATGCTGCCGATCATCCGTTTCTTGGACGCGCCGCACGTACGGTGTTCGGCGCCGCTTCTTTAACGCGAAGCTGGAAGGCGCGTTGATGCAAGTCGCAGATCGCAGCGGCGAGCGCATCGGCGGCGTCGGCCGCGATCGGTCCACTGAGACGCAGGAGCGATCCTACCATTTTCTGCACCTGCTCTTTGCTCGCGTGGCCGTAGCCGACAACCGACTGCTTGATCTCCACCGATGCATACTCGTGTACCACGAGATCGCTCTCGGCAGCGGCGAGCAGCGCGACGCCGCGCGCTTGGCCGAGCTTCAGAGCGCTGACGGCATTCTGCGCGAAGAACACTTTTTCCACGCTCACGCAGTCGGGCCGATGGCGCGCGATGACCTCGCGCAGGCCCTGGCAAATGCGCTTGAGCCGCATGGCCTGTGCCAGCGCTGCCGAACAGGTAATCCTGCCGTGGTCGACGTGCACGAGCGCGCTGCCCGTCATCTCGACAACGCCCCAGCCCGTCGCGACCGTCCCCGGATCGATTCCTAGAATACGCTCGGTGGCGGCGCGTACCGGGCCAGCGCTCATTAACTCGCTTTCTCTAAAAATTCGGTGGGAATATTGAAATTAGCCGCGACGCTCTGCACATCGTCGTGGTCTTCCAGTTCTTCGGTGAGCTTCAAAATCTGCTCGGCGTGTTTTTCATCGACCGTGACGGTGCTTTTCGGCATCATGGTCACCTGGGCCGTTGCGTGCGTGATCTTCTCGCGATCGAGCGTCTCGCGGACTTTTTCGAAATCCTCGGGCGAGGTCAAAACTTCGAACGTGCCGTCTTCGTCGCGCACGTCCTCCGCACCTGCATCGAGCGCTAAGGTGAAGAGGCGGTCCTCGTCGACTTGCGCCTTGTCTATCGTAATGAGGCCTTTCTTGTCGAACATCCAGGCGACGCAGCCGTTTTCACCAAGGTTGCCGCCGTAGCGCGTAAACAGATGGCGAATCTCCTGCACCGTGCGATTTTTGTTGTCGGTCAGCACTTGAACGAGAATCGCGGTGCCGCCGGGGCCGTAGCCTTCGTATTGAACTTCTTCGTAAGCGGCGCCTTCGAGCTCGCCCGTGCCTTTTTTAATCGCGCGCTCGATGTTGTCGTTCGGCATGCTGTTCGATTTCGCCGTCAGCACGGCAGTGCGCAGCCGCGGGTTACCGTTGATGTCACCGCCGCCGGCGCGCGCCGCGACCGTGATCTCTTTAATCATCTTGGTAAAGAGCTTGCCGCGCTTCGCATCCTTCGCCGCTTTTTTATGCTTGATCGAGCTCCACTTGGAATGTCCGGACATAAAAATGACCTCTTTTGTGATGCAATAAGCTAGCACAATCGCAAGGCCCCGTAAACATTCGGCCGTAGCTACCTTCCGCAAGGCCACGCGTTTCGGTATACTCATGGAAGTGAGCGAAAGAAGCCTCATGTTTGGCCGGGATTGGACGCTCCTCTTTGTACTTGTATTTCTATCGCTTCTGACAGCGTGTTCCGTTCCCGTGACCACGACGACGACGCCGGCGCCGCCGACACCTGCCCCAGAAACGAAAGCGCCGCAGCCCGGACCGTCGCAGACGGGATTTGCCTCATGGTATGGGCCGGGCTTTCACGGCAAAGTCACCGCCAGCGGCAAGACCTACGATCAGCACGATCACACGGCGGCGCACCGGACGCTGCCCCTCGGCACGCGCGTTCGCGTGACCAATCTCAGCAACGGTAAATCGACCGAAGTCACGATAATCGACCGCGGACCGTTCCTCAAAGACCGCATCATCGATCTCTCCTACACTGCGGCGCAGGAGCTCGGCATGATCGACAAAGGCACCGCGCGTGTACGTCTCGAAGTGCTCGACGGCCCTGTCAAGGTCGAGCAAATCCGCTCCGAGCTCGACTACACGCTGCAGTTCGGCTCGTTCGCACAGATGGACAAGGCGGTGCGGCTCAAGGAGCTATTGAATCAGGCGTTCCCGCCCTCGGATGTGTCGATCGTTCGCTTCGAGAAGGACGGCAGCACGTTTTATCGCGTGCAAGCCGGCCTCTATAACGACCGCGGCGCAGCCGAGACGCGGGCGCGCCGCATGACGGAACAGGGCTTTTCCGTCATCATCATGGAGAAGTAGCTTAGGCCCGCTCCGGCAGAAGAAAATATCTCCCGCCCTCGCGTCTAACCTTTTTGTCGGCGATCAGCTTCAGCAGGTGGGCTTCAACGGACCACTGCGCCACGTGGTGCAGCGCCGCCGGAGTGTCCGTGTAGATTCGCTCGGTGATGACGGGAATCGTCTGCTCGCCTTCGCCGAGGCAGCGAAGCACTGCGCGCTCGCGCATCACGCGATGATCGATATATTCGCGGATTTTGCCGTAGGGATCGGTAACCACCGGTCCATGGCCGGGAAGCAGCCGCCGGATGTCGAGGCTCAGTAGCTTTTCCAGCGACCGGATGTAATCGGCCATGTCGCCGTCCGGCGGCGGAATCACCGTAGTGCCGCGCCCGAGGATATGGTCGCCTGTGAGCAAATCTTTCAGCGCCGGCTCGTAGAAGCAGCAGTGGCCGGATTCGTGGCCGGGCGTGTGCACGACTGTCACCGATCCGCCGTCGTACGGGATCTCGTCGCCCTCGTCATAGCTAAAATCCTCGCCGCCGAGATATCCCCTCCGCCGGCGCGAAATACCGAGCTTGGCTCCGGTGCGCTTTTTCAGCGCCAGCGCGCCGCCGCAATGGTCGCTGTGGATGTGCGTTAGAAGAATCTTCTCGATCTTCTTGCCGCCCATCGACTCGGCCTGCTCGATGATGCGGTCGATATTCCCGCCGGCCGAGAGCGCGACATCGACGACCGTTATCTCGTCTTTGCCGAGCAGATATTGATTCGTTCCCTCGAGCGTCAGGAGACCCGGATTCGATGCGGTGACATGACGGATGTCAGGCGGAGAAGCCATGCGACGGGGATCAGTATCCTTTCTCGATCAATTGATTATAGAACAATTTGTAAAAGTTCTTGAGCCGCTCAGGCCGCGTGTAGTTGGCGAACTCCGGAGGAATCTTGAATTCCTTCTCAATCTGCTCCAGCGTCTTGCCTGCCGCGACCATCTTCGCCACTTCGTCGCGCATAACGACGAAGTAGCGCTTCTGCTCTTCGAGGTCCTTGACGCCGCGCGCCATGTGCACCGGCCCGTGGCCCGGGACATACGTCTCGACCGGCAGGTTGCGCGCCATCACATTGTCAAGAATAGCGACCCAGCCATTCACGTTGGAATACCAGACGCCGGCCGACTCGCCCTGCCCTGGATGAATCTCGGTATCGAGCAGATCGCCCATGAGCATCAGGCGCTTCTGCGGAACGAAGACGGTTAAATCGCCCGTGCTGTGGCCGCGGCCTTCGGGGGTGATCTGAAAGGTGAGGCCCCCGAAGTAAAGCGTCGTCGGCCCGTCGATCGCGATATCCGGGCGAACCAGCTCGCCCTTCCGGTACGGCTCGTTACCGGGGTCCTTCGAGTTTTTCCGCTCCTCGAACTCCTTCGCTTCCTGCATGAAGAGATCTTTAGCCTGGTTCTTCGCCGCGATGTAGACAGGCTTGTCCTCGCGGAAATGCCATGCGCCGGTCGCGTGATCTCCTGCCGAGTGCGATGAGATGAGATAGCGCACCTTCTTGTCTGTGAGCTTGCGAATGGCGGCGAGCGTCTGATCCGCTGTGCGGATGTCGAAGTCGAAAACCAGCACACCTTCGCCGGTGATGAAGAAAACCGAATTGCTCGAACCGCCGGAGTTCTGCATGAAATAAACATCACCGGCGAGCTTACTCATCGTCATCTTCGCCTGCGCCAACGCCAGCGTGGGCGTCAGAACGAAAACAAACACGAGAGCACGAATGTTCAATCGCTGCATCCCCAACCTCCTCTACGCTTGAATACCGAGAGTTTTAGCGAGCTCCAGTGTGCGGCGCGCGCGCTCGACGATGGGCCGGTCGATCAATTGTCCGCCGAATGCGATCGAGCCGTCGCCGCGCGCATTCGCTTCCTCGAAGGCCTGCAACACCTGCTTCGCGTAATCGATCTCCTCCGCCGTCGGGCTGAACGTCGCGTTTATGGGATCAATCTGCGACGGATGGATGAGCGACATGCCGGAAAAGCCGAGCCGTCGCGATTGCCGCGCGAAGCGCGCGAGCCCGTCGGCATCTTTGAGATCGACCCACACGCCGTCGACCGCCTGTACATGCGCCGATGCCGCGGCGACCACCAGCGCCGAGCGCGCGTAGATTAAATCCTGCGCCTCGCCTTCGCGTTTGGTCGGAAGGCCCATCTCGCGACCGTAGTCCTCGGCGCCGAACATGAGGCCGACGATCCGCGCCGAGGACGCGGCGATCGCCGGCGCGTTCAAGAGTCCACGCGGGCTCTCGACCGCGACCAGCAGCTGCACGCCGCCGCGCGCCATCTGGAGCGTGGGCTCGCGCTCGTTCAGAAACGCCTCGACCTGGCGGATATCATCCGCCGTTTCGACTTTCGGTAGAACCAAGCCGTCGAGGCCCGGCCGGACGACCGCGTCGACGTCGGCGTTCATGCGAGCGTGCCCGATGGCGTTGATGCGCACGAAGCGCGCGGGCGTTTGCGGAGCGCGCTCGCGCCCGAGCGCCTCGGCGATCTGTCGGCGGGCCGTGTCCTTCTCATTCGGCGCGACGCCGTCCTCAATATCGAGCATGATCGCATCGGCGTTCAGTCCCAGCGCCTTGTCGACCATTTTCTGCCGGTGTCCCGGCACGAACATCCACGATCGCTTGAGTTCCATTCGTCCTCCGATAGACGCTTCTTCTTACTGCAACACGCCGCGATTTTCCATCGACTGGAACTCGCGCGCCGCTTGCGATAAGAAAACGAAGACAATGGCGTCGAGCTTCCTTGTACGGCTGCGTTCGATCGACGGATGAAGGCGAGCACGCTGAAGCTTTGCCTCCCGATCACGGCGATGACGGCGCAGCAGACGGCCGTCTCGCTACTGATCCCACCTTTTCTCGACAGCCATCATTACCCGGTGTCTGCGATCGGCTCACTCATTTCCGTCGCACCGATCCTCGCGCTCACCGCGCGTCTTCCCGCGGGTCTCACGTACCGACCAAATCGCGCGCGCGGCCTGATGGTCGCTGCGCTTGTCGTCATGAGCGCCTGCACATTTCTTTACAGCTACGCCGTCGAGCCGCTTCAGTTCGCGCTCGTGCAAGCCTTCAACGGCTTCTTCTTCGGCGCCGCATCGACGACCTATCTCGCGTTTTACGTCGACCATCTAGCGCCCGATGAGGATCGCCATCACGCGATGGGCTATTACACGGGCTGTCTCGCCATCGGCTATTCGATGGGCGGCTTCACCGCAGGCTACATCGCGGATAAGTTCGGCTACGAGACGACTTTTCACTCCGCCGCATGGCTGGGACTTGTCTGCATCGTTTTGCTGTTTCTGTTGACACCGCAGCGCGTCCGGCACAGCGAGAAACCGTCGGTCGAGAAAAAATCGAGCGTGCCGGTGCTGAAGGCGCTTAAGGGAATTGTCGATCCGAAGGTTGCGTCGATCGTCGTCGTCGCATTGTATTTGAATCTTTTACACCAGATGGGCAATGCCTTTGTGCCGCTCTACGGACTCGCCATCGGACTGTCGCTCACGCAGGTCGGCGTCATTCGCGCGTTCTATTCGCTGTGCAACGCCGTCACGCGCCCGTTCAGCGGCACTCTCACGAAAAACATCGGCTACCACACGCTCTCGCGCTTCGGCCTGCCGCTCCAGTCGACGTTCATGATCCTTGTGCCCTTCGTGGAGTCTTTTTCGCCGCTCATGGTCCTCTTTCTACTGGCGGGGTTCGTGCGCGCCATCGTTATCGTCGCGAACTCGATCAGCATGGTCGAGGACATCGACATGACGCGCGTCAGCCGCGGCGTGATCTCCGCGCTCTACAACGCCGCCGGTGATATTGGAAACATCTTGGGCCCAAGCATGGGCGGCCTCATCGCAACTTTCACCGGCGTCGCACACCTATTTTTCGTCGGGCCGCTGATGATCACCGCCACTTTCATCCTATCGCTCTGGGCGTGCAGATTCATTCGACCCGCGCGGCAAGGTTGATTCGCCGCCGCTTTCTCCGGCGACACTCTATCGTAACGCAGAGTCGGTGCTATATTTACATCACACAATTGTCGCGGAGGTCTTATGCCGACCATGCGCCTCGCCGTCGTTCCTCGCCCTAATGCGCCGTTCGAGATCGTCCAGCGCGAAGTTCCCGAACCGCCGGCCGGTTCCGTGCGCGTCAAGGTCGAAGCCTGCGGCATCTGCCATAGCGATTCGTTCACGCAATCAGGCCAGTGGCCGGGCATCGAGTACCCGCGTGCGCCCGGACACGAGATCGCCGGAACGATCGACGCTCTCGGCGCCGGTATCATGGGCTGGACGAAAGGACAGCGGATCGGCGTCGGATGGCACGGCGGTCATTGCGGTTATTGCGATTCCTGCCGCCGCGGCAATTTCGTCATGTGCCAGATCGCAGCGAAAGTTCCCGGGATTTCTTACGACGGAGGCTACGCCGATTACGTCATCGTTCCGGCGGGCGCGCTCGCACGCGTTCCAGACGGCCTCTCGTTCGTCGACGCGGCTCCGCTCATGTGCGCCGGCGTGACGACGTTCAATTCGTTACGTAACAGCGGCGCGCGGCCGGGCGATCTCGTCGCGGTGCTCGGCATCGGCGGGCTCGGCCATCTGGGCGTGCAATTCGCTGCGAAAGCGGGATTTAAGACGGTCGCGATCGCCCGCGGCAAGGACAAGGAAGAGCTCGCGCGACAGCTCGGCGCTGTCCATTATATCGACAGCCAAGCGGGCGATCCTGCGGCAGCGCTGACAAAGCTGGGTGGGGCGAGAGTGATCCTTGCGACCGTCACGAGCGGCAAAGCGATGACGAACCTTTTAGGCGGGCTCGCCATGGACGGTAAGCTCGTCGTGCTCGGCGCGGCGGACTCGCCGATCGAAGCGCCGGCGCCGCTCCTGATTATGGGACGGCGCTCGATCATGGGGTGGCCGTCCGGCTCGTCGATCGACTCCGAAGACACTCTCGCATTCAGCGCGCTCACGGGAGTGCGTCCGATGACCGAAACGTATCCGTTGGATCGCGTGGCGGAAGGCTACGAGCGGATGATAAGCGGCAAGGCGCGCTTTCGCGCCGTGCTCACGACGGCTTAAATATAATCGCGGATCAATATCTCCGCGATCTGAACAGCGTTCAGCGCCGCACCCTTGCGGAGATTGTCGGCCACGATCCACATGTTGATGCCGTTCGGAATCGACTCGTCCTCGCGGATTCGGCCAACCATCGTAGCGTCGGTGCCGGTCGCGTCGAGCGGCATCGGATAGACGTTCTCCTCCGGCGCGTCGACGAGTAGGATGCCCGGCGCCTCCCGAAGAATCGCCTTGACGTCCTTCGCCGAGAGCTTCTTTTCCGTCTCGATGTTGACCGATTCCGAGTGGCCGCAGAAAACCGGTACGCGTACACAGGTGGCGGTGACCTTGATCGAATCGTCGGCCAAAATCTTCTTGGTCTCGTCGATCATCTTCTTCTCTTCCTTGGTGTAGCCGCCGGGAAGGAAGACGTCGATGTGCGGGATGCAATTGAAGGCGATCTGGTGCGGAAACTTGTCCTTCTCGACCTCCCTCATGTTCAAAATCGCCGCCGTCTGGCGGCCCAGCTCTTCCATCGCTTTTCGGCCGGCGCCGGAAGTCGACTGATAGGTCGAGACGACGACGCGCTTGATCCTGGCAGCGTCGTGGATCGGTTTCAGCGCAACGACCATCTGGATCGTCGAGCAGTTGGGATTCGCGATGATGCCGCGTTTTTTGTATTCGGTGATCGCCTTGGCGTTCACCTCCGGCACGACGAGCGGCACGTCCGGCTCCATGCGAAAACGCGCGGTGTTGTCGACCACTACGCCGCCGGCGCGCGCCGCGATCGATGCGAACTTGTCGCTCACCGAGCCGCCCGCGGAGAATAGCGCGATGTCGATATTCTCGAAAGAATTCTCGTCGAGAACATCGACACGAATCTGCTTCGACTGAAAGTTTAGATATTTTCCGGCCGACCGTTCCGACGCGAGAAGCCTCAGCTCGTCGACGGGAAACAAACGTTCTTCGAGGACTTCGCGCATCTGCTCGCCGACGGCGCCGGTCGCGCCGACGATGGCGACGTTGTATTTTTCCTTTTTCATCTCTCTAGCCTATCTTTTCCCTGACGCGTTTTCCCATTTCTTTGCAGCCGATGAGCTTGCAACCGCGGTCTTTGATGTCCGCTGTACGGTAACCTTCGTTAAGCACATCCTCGACCGCCTTCTCGATGCGATCGGCAGCCTTCCCCTGATCGAGCGAATGGCGCAGCATCAGCGCGACGGTGAGAACCGTCGCCAGCGGATTGGCCATGTCCTTGCCGGCAATGTCGGGCGCGGTGCCATGCACCGGTTCGTACATGCCGACTTTGCCGCCCAGGCTCGCCGACGGCAGCATGCCGATCGAGCCCGTGAGCATCGCGGCCTCGTCGCTCAAAATGTCGCCGAACATGTTCGTCGTGATCATCACGTCGAATTGCTTCGGATCCCGGATGAGCTGCATCGCGCAGTTGTCGACAAGCATGTGGTCGAGCGCCACGTCGCCGTAGCCGCCGTCCTTGTGCACGCGCGTCACGACCTTGCGCCAGAGCTCCGTCGCTTCGAGCACGTTCGCTTTATCGACGGAGGTCACTTTGTTGCGGCGCCGGCGCGCGGCGTCGAAACCGACTTTCGCGATGCGCTCGATCTCGGGCGTCGTGTAAACCTCCGTGTTGACGCCGCGCTCGGTGCCGTCCGGCAATTTGGTCACGCCTTTCGGCTGGCCGAAATAAATCCCGCCGGTGAGCTCGCGCACGACGAGCAGATCGGTCCCTTCGACCACTTCGCGCTTGAGCGTCGAGGCCGACGCCAAAGCGGAGAACAATTTCACGGGACGAAGGTTGGCGAAAAGCCCCAACTCCTGGCGCAGCGCGAGCAGCGCGCGTTCCGGCCGGATGGAATAATCGAGGCTGTCCCACTTCGGCCCGCCCATCGCGCCCAAAAGCACGGCATCGCTCTGCTTCGCAAGCTTTAAGATCGAATCGGTGAGCGGCTTTCCGTGCGCGTCGATCGACGCGCCGCCGACGAGCCCCTGCTCGTACTCGACGTTGAAGTCGTAAAGCTTCGCGACCCGGCTCAAAAGCTCCGTCCCCTCGCGCACCACCTCCGGCCCGATCCCGTCGCCGGGAAATACCGCGATTTTAAAATTCAACTCCGCCTCCCCTGTTCTCGTTCAATTTTCAAAACACAACATTGCAAAATTCTTTTACGGCCCCTCGCGCTCGACCATCTGGCGATAATG
Organism: Pseudomonadota bacterium; assembly: GCA_021324155.1. Taxonomy (GTDB): domain Bacteria; phylum Desulfobacterota; class Binatia; order UBA9968; family UBA9968; genus JAJPJQ01. Next base: position 67,551 of record JAJPJQ010000019.1, on the reverse strand, counting down.
CCGGCGATACTCGAGCTTGTTGAGCGCGCTGGTGTACGCGAGCGCGCTCGCCATGATGATGTCGGTGTGCGACCCCTGACCCGAGACCGTCACGCCGTTCTCTTCCAGCATGCACGAGACCTCGCCCTGCGCATCGGCTCCGCCGGTGATCGCCTTCACGGTGTAGCGCAGCAGCCGCGCGCGCGAGCCCGCGATCTTCGCGATCGCCTTGTAGCAAGCGTCCACGACGCCGTCGCCGGTTTCGAGATCCGTCAGCTCCTGGTTGTCGACGCGCATCTTCACCGTCGCCGACGGGATCGCGTTCGAGCTCGAGTTGATGTTCAGATACAGCAGCTCGAAGCGGTCCGGCTTGCCCGGCAGCCGGTGGATGTCCTCGGCGATGATCGCCTCGATGTCCTCGTCGTAAACGTCCTTCTTTTTATCCGCCAGCTCCTTGAAGCGGATAAACGCGCGGTTCATGTCTTCTTTGCTGAGATTGAAACCGAGCGCCTTCAGGCGATCGTCAAACGCATGGCGCCCGGAGTGCTTCCCGAGCACGAGCCGGTTGCCGGGAATGCCGATCGACTCCGGCGTCATGATCTCGTAAGTCTGCTTCTGCTTCAGCACGCCGTCCTGGTGAATGCCGGCCTCGTGCGCGAACGCGTTGTCGCCGACGATCGGCTTGTTGATCGGGATCGGAATGCCGGTAATCTGCGACAGCAGCCGCGAGCTCGGATAGATCTGCTCGGTCACGATGCGGGTATCGAGACTGAGATAGTTCTTCCTGGTCTTGAGTGCCATCACGACTTCTTCGAGCGAGGTGTTGCCGGCCCGCTCGCCGATGCCGTTGACGGTGCATTCGATCTGGCGCGCGCCGTTCGCCACCGCCGCCAGCGAATTCGCAGTCGCTAGTCCGAGGTCGTTGTGGCAGTGCGCGCTCCAGATGACCGCGGCGCCGCCGTCGGTGTGCTCGACAAGATATTTAACGAGCGCGCCGAACTCCGACGGAATCGCGTAGCCGGTCGTGTCGGGCACGTTCAGCGTTTTCGCCCCGGCGCGGATGACCTCGCCGAAAACCTGCGCGAGGAATTCCTTCTCGCTGCGCGAGGCGTCCTCGGCGGAAAACTCGATATAGTCGATGTATTTCTTGGCGAAGCTCACGGCCGCGACGGCGGCGTCGAGGACCTCGTCGCGCGACATGCGCAGCTTGTGCTTGAGGTGAATGTCCGAGGTCGCAATGAAAATGTGAATACCGGGATGCTTCGCCTTCTCGACCGCCTTGAGCGCCCGCTTGATGTCGCCTTCCTGCGCGCGCGCGAGGCTTAACACGATCGGCCTCTCGACCTCCTGCGCAATGCGCTCGACGGATTCGAAGTCGCCCTCCGACGAGGCCGCGAAGCCTGCCTCGATCACATCGACTCCCAGTTTCTCCAGCTGTCTCGCGATCACGAGTTTCTCGCCCGCGTTCATGCTCGCGCCCGGCGACTGCTCGCCGTCCCTCAGCGTCGTATCGAAAATCTGTACTATTCCGTTGTCCATGGCTCGCTCCTTTAATAAACGTAAAAAGCTCCCGCGGCTCGGCTGCCCACGGGAGCTTGGATTCAATCCTGGAGAAGGGAACTAGGGCAATGCTGCCAGCGGTTCCCCTCTCTTCTCCCGTCGCCGTTTATAGTACGTTAGGAGCCACAAGAGAGGGCCGGAGAGAGTATACAAGAGAAAACTCGAAAAAAACATGATCTGCGGCGCTGCGATGCAGACGATAATAAATAGAATGGCGGACAGCAGCAACCAGTCCGGATATTTTCTCTTGAGCGCGAACTGCTTGAAGCTGAAGTAGCGAATGTTGCTTACCATAAGCGCGCCGAGCGCGTAGATAACGAGCAGCAGAATGATCTGCTTGTGCGCGGCGCCTTCGCCGCCGAGAAAATAATACATGACGATCGTCGCGACGATCATCTCCGCCGCGGCGGGAATCGGCAGCCCGACGAAGTGGCTTTTTTCGACGTTCTTCACCTGCACGTTGAAGCGCGCGAGTCTGAGCGCGCCGCAGACGGCATAGAGGCACGCCGCGAGCCAGCCCCAGGTGCCCCAGGGCACGAGCGCCCAATAATAGACGAGAACCGCCGGCGCGATACCGAATGATACGAGATCCGCGAGGGAGTCGAGCTCGACGCCGAACTGGCTCGTAGTCTTGGTAACCCGCGCTACCAGGCCGTCAAGACCGTCCAAGATATTGGCAAAAATGATGAAAAGAGCGGCTTGAAAGTATTCGCCGTTGAAGGTCGAAATGAGCGAGAAGAAACCGCAGATGAGGTTACCGGTCGTAAAGAGACTCGGGATGATATAAACGCCTCGCTTAAGCTGCGCTTTGCGCTGGTGGACGCGCTGCTTGAGCGGCATGCGCGGCCTCGCCCTTCGCGGCAGAAGCCGTACCTTCGGACGCATTAGCCGGTCGTCTTCCAGACCGAAATTATGCGGATCGTTCGCTTCGTTCATAGGCTTTTCCGCGCTAAGACGCTCTCTCCACCTGTCACATGCCGGCCTTTACCGACGACAATCTCGGCGCCGGATGGAATGTAGACGTCGACTCGAGAGCCAAACATAATTATACCGAATCTTTCCCCGGCTTCCAAGGCATCCCCGGGCTTTACCCGACATATGATTCGGCGCGCCATGATTCCGGCGATTTGAACCAGTTTCAAAGGCCGGCCGTCGGCGCCGATTAGCGTGAGCGCATTCCGCTCATTATTTTCGGAGCAGTCTTCCTTATAAGCCGGCAAAAAGCAGCCTTTTTGGTATTCGACTTTTTGGACCGTCCCGGACACGGGCGCGCGGTTGACGTGCACGTCAAGCGGCGACATGAAGATGCTGACGCGCGTACAGTTATCCCCTCCGTTCTCGACCGGGCTGATCTCCACGACTTTGCCGTCAGCGGGCGCCAGGATCAGGTCGTTCCCAAGCGGCGATATCCGCTCGGGATCGCGAAAAAATGCCGTGACGGCGAGCGTCACTATCGCGAACACGGCCGCCGCAAACTTCCAACCGAGGAGCAGCGCGATGACGACCAGAAGCGCCGGGATGGCGATGATCGGATAGCCTTCTTTGGCGATACGCATAGCTATCAGCGTTCAGCAGCCAGCGTTCAGCTAAGACTAGGATCTTAAATCCTGGCTGATTGCTGATCGCTGAAAGCTGACCGCTTTAGTTCCTGGATTTGTCGACCAAGCGGTTTTGCGCAAGCCACGGCATCATCGACCGCAGCTTCGCGCCGACTTGTTCGATCGGATGATTGGCGGCCTCTTTGCGCAGCTCCTTGAAATGCGGCTGGCCGGCTTTGCATTCGCCGATCCATTCGTCCGCGAATTTCCCCGACTGGATGTCGGAGAGGATTTTCTTCATCGCCTGACGGACTTCGGGACCGATGACTTTCTTGCCTCGCGTGAGGTCGCCGTACTCGGCGGTGTTGCTTATCGAGTAGCGCATGTTGGCAAGACCGCCTTCGTAGATAAGATCGACGATCAGCTTCACCTCGTGGCAGCATTCGAAGTACGCCATTTCAGGAGGATAGCCGGCGGCGACGAGCGTCTCGTAGCCCGCTTCGATCAGCTCGCAGAGGCCACCGCAAAGCACCGACTGTTCGCCGAAAAGGTCGGTCTCCGTCTCGTCTTTGAACGTCGTCTCGATCACCGCGGCGCGGGCGCCGCCGAGCGCGCTCGCATACGCGAGCCCGACTTTGGTCGTGTCGCCCGACGGATCCTGATGGACCGCGAGGAGACACGGCACGCCCCGCCCTTTCTCGAATTCGCTGCGCACGAGATGGCCGGGACCTTTCGGCGCGACCATGAAGACATTGACGCCCTTCGGGGGCACGACTTTCTTGAAATGGATGTTGAAGCCGTGACCGAAGGCGAGATAATTGCCGTCTTTCAGACCCGGCTTGATCTCTTTCTCATACGCCTCGCCCTGAAGCTCGTCGGGAAGCAATACCATGACGATGTCGCCCCATTTCGCCGCCTCGGCGGTATCCATGACCTTGAGCCCGGCTCTCTCCGCTTTGGGCCACGACGTGCTGCCCTTGCGCAAGCCGACCCCCACTTCGATGCCGGAGTCTTTGAGGTTGAGCGCGTGCGCGTGCCCCTGGCTGCCGTAGCCCAGCACAGCGACTTTTTTGCCTCTCAAATGGTTCAGATCCGCGTCGCGGTCATAATAGACTTGCATTGGCGTTCCTCCAGATTAAGTAGGATAGCTTCGGCCCGAAGGCCAAGTCAAACCGAGGTTCTGCTAATGGCGCTTAGGCTTTTACGGCTTGGGGCCGGCTGGCGACTTTGGCGACTTCACGTGAAATCGCGATGCGGCCGGTGCGGATCAATTCCTTGATGCCGAGCGGCTTCAACAGGTTGATCAGCGCCTCGACCTTCTCGACATCTCCGGTGATCTCGATCGTATAGGTCGTCGGCGACGAATCGACGATCTTCGCCCGGAAGATATCGCAGATGCGGATCGCCTCGTCACGGTGCTCGGGCTTCGCATTGGTATTGATCTTGATGAGCGCGGTCTCGCGGTCGAGATGGCTCGTTTCCGTCAGATCCGTCACCTTCAGCACCTCGACCACCTTATTGAGCTGCTTGATGATCTGCTCGACGATTTTATCGTCGCCGATCGTAACGATCGTAATCATCGAGGTCTCGGGGTCGAGCGTCGGCGCGACCGACAGGCTCTCGATGTTGTAGCCGCGGGCGCTGAAGAGACCGGCGACCCGCGCGAGCACGCCGAACTTGTTTTCGACCAGAATCGAGATGATGTGTTCCATGATGTTTACGAAGGTGACGCCGCGCGGCGGTGATCCCCGGCGCGCGGCTCAGTTTTTTCAGGCGGGCAGTACGCCCTCGTCGTCGGCTTCCATCTTCTTCGAGCCGCCGCCTTTGGTCTTCAAGTCCGGCGGATCTTCCAGCACCATCTCGTGCTGGGCGCCGCCAGCCGGGATCATGGGATAGCAGTTCTCGAATGGATAGATCTGGAAATCCATGATCGCCGGCCCCTTGTATTTGAGACCTTCGCGGATGACGGATTCGACGTCGGCCGGCTTTTCCGCGCGCCAGCCGGGAATGCCGTAAGCTTCGCCGAGCTTTAAGAAGTCCGGAATCTTGCCGAGCACACTGGAAGCGTAGCGGCCCTCATAAAAGAGGTCCTGCCACTGGCGCACCATGCCGTGATGGCCGTTGTTCAGCATGACGATCTTGACCGGCAGCTTATAGATGACAGCGGTAGCAAGCTCCTGGAGGTTCATCTGGAAGCTGCCTTCACTCGTGATACACATGACAAGCTCGTCCGGGTAAGCGCGCTGCGCGCCGAGCGCGGCGGGAAACCCGAAGCCCATCGTGCCGAGACCGCCGGAGGTGATGAACGTGCGCGGCTTCTTGCCTTTGAAGTACTGGGCCGCCCACATCTGGTGCTGGCCGACGTCGGTAGCGACGATGCCCTCGTTGTGCGTCATCTCGAAAAGCTTCTCGATGACATACTGCGGCTTGATCGCCTTGTCGTCCTGCTGGTACTTGAACGGGTGCGCCTTCTTCCATTCCTCGATCTGATTGTGCCAGGGCTTCAGCTGCTGTTTGCGCTCGTTCACGTTGCCGTCGAGCGAGCGGAGGATGATGTTGAGCTGCTTCAGCACCGTGCGCACGTCGCCGACGATCGGGATGTGCGCATGCACGTTCTTCTTGATAGAAGTCGGGTCGATATCGATGTGCACCACGCGAGCGACCGGGCTGAAGTCCGCGAGCTTGCCGGTCACGCGGTCGTCGAAGCGCGCGCCAACCGCGATCAGCAGGTCGGCGTGATGCATCGCCATGTTGCTCCAGTACGAGCCGTGCATGCCGAGCATGCCCATCGATAGCGGATGCGTCCCCGGGAAGCTGCCGAGACCCATGAGCGTCATCGTCACGGGGATCTGCGTGAGCTCGGCCATCTCGAGAATCTCGTCCGCCGCATCGGAAAACAGCGCGCCGCCGCCGACGTAGATCACGGGCTTTTTCGCCTTCATGATCTCTTCGGCGGCCTGTTTGATTTGGTACTTGTTGCCTTCGTAAGTCGGGTTGTAACCGCGCAGACTCACCTTGTCGGGATATTTAAATTCGGCCTTGTCGGTCGTGATGTCTTTCGGAATATCCACCAGCACCGGACCCGGACGGCCGGTGTTGGCGATGTAAAACGCCTCTTTGATGGTGCGCGCGAGATCGTTCACATCCTTCACAAGCACGTTATGTTTGGTGCACGGCCGACTGATGCCGACGTTGTCGGCTTCCTGGAAGGCGTCGTTGCCGATAAGGCTCGTCGAGACCTGGCCTGTGAATGCGACCATCGGCACGGAATCCATATACGCATCTGCGAGGCCCGTGACGATGTTGGTCATGCCGGGGCCCGAGGTCACGAGGCAAACGCCCGCGCGACCGGTCGCTTTCGCGTAGCCCTCGGCCATGTGCGCGGCGCCCTGCTCGTGGCGCGTCAGAATCACCTCGACGTCTTTCTGCTGGTGCAATACGTCGAAAAGCTTGAGGACAACTCCGCCCGGGATGCCGAAAAGCACATCCACGCCCTCTTGCTTCAGTGATTCGACGAATATTTCCGCGCCGCTCTTTTTCATGAACACCCCTTAGGAGTCGCGCTGGAGACCTCGGCCGCCGTGGCGGTAGCTTTCAATAATCTCCATGATTTTGTCTTTGCCCGCTAGTTTCAATTTTTGCAGTCTTTTCTTTTCGACTTCTTCGTAAGAACTCAAGTGAGGTTTGTGCTGGAATGTTTCCAGTTGCTTCTCGAGATCCTGATGCTCCTCGTAGTACCTGCGGAGTTCAGGGTCTTTGTCCAGCAGAGAGACGATGAACTCTTCCTCTCTTCTCTCCATGCGGAAGCCCTCCTTTTATAATTGGTTCTTATTTGGAATCCATTTCTAACGTACGACACCGTTTTTGTCAACGCAAGGCGTTTTTTACGCGCCGATCTTCGCGCCGCGCCGATTGCAGCCTTGCGCGCGCTAAGGAAGCCCGATATAGATGCCTTTTCAGGACACTTTTCGCACGGTTAGGAGATGTCAATGGCTTACGAGAAATACGGTTCGGACGTGATCGTCGACATGATGCGGGCGTACAAAATTCCCTACGTCAGCCTAAACCCCGGCGCGACGTACCGGGGACTTCACGACTCGCTGGTCAACTACGGTAAGAACGAAGCGCCGATCATAACCTGCACGCACGAGGAAACGGCGATCCAGATAGCCCACGGCTACGCCAAGGCGACCGGCAAGCCGATGGCCGCGATCGTCCACGACGTCGTTGGCCTGCTGCACTCTTGCATGGCGATCTTTTACGCCTATATCGACCGCGTGCCGGTGTTCATCATGGGCGCGACCGGACCGATGGACTACACGCGGCGCCGGCCGTACATCGACTGGACGCACACGGCAAACATTCAAGGCAACGCCATCCGCGATTACGTCAAGTTCGACGACCAGCCATACAATGCCGCGAGCATTCCTGAGGCCTTTGCGCGCGCCTACCGCGTCATGATGACCGAGCCGAAAGGCCCGGTTTACCTCTGCTGGGATGCGGGTATCCAGGAGGACAGGCTGCTCGCCGATGTGCCGGTTCCGAACGTCGCGCGTCTGATGCCGCCGTCGCCGCTTCAGGGCGACTTGAAGGCGCTGGCGCAAGCCGCTGAGATGCTCGTGCAGGCGAAAAATCCAGTGATTCTCACCGACTATTCGGGCAGAAACCAGGAATCGTTCTATAATCTCGTGAAACTCGCCGAGTTGCTCGCGATCCCGGTGATGGACTTCGGCCATCGCCTGAATTTCCCCACCAACCATCCGCTCAACCTGACCGACTCCGACATGATCCAGAAAGCTGACGTGATCCTCTCGCTCGACGTGCGCGATCTCTACGGGCCGCTCGTCAAGCTCGACCGCACAACGCGCAAGACCGTGTACATCACGCAGAAGAATTGCAAAATAATCGATATCGGGCTCGCCGACATCAACATCAGCAAGTGGTCGCAGGACTTCATGCAGCTTCAGGAGATCGACGTCCACATCGCCGCCGACACGCTGGTCGCGATTCCGCAGCTCACGCTCATGTGCGAGGAGGCGCTCGGCAAGAACGGCAAGAAGCAGGAAGAGATTCGCGCGCGTTTTGCCGAGCACAAGAAGACGCACGAAGCGCTCCGTGCCGGCTGGCGCGAGGAAGTGAAGAAGCAGTGGAAAGGCGAGCCGATCTCGCTGCCGCGGCTCGCGCACGAGATCGGCGAGGCGATCAAGGGCGAGGACTGGGTGTTGACCGCGAACACACTGGAAGACTGGGCGCTCGGTCTATGGGATTTCGACAAAGCCTACCGCCATCCCGGAAAATCGCTCGGCACATCGACGCAGATCGGCATGTCGACGGGCGTCGCGCTCGCGCATCGCGGCACCGGCCGCCTCGTGGTCGACATCCAGCCCGACGGCGATTTGATGTTCGATCCGGGAACGCTCTGGATCGGCGCGCACGATCAGATCCCGATGCTCGTCGTCATGTACAACAACCGCGCGTACTACAACGACTGGGAGCACCAAATTCGCATGGCGGAGCAGCGCGGCACCGACGAGAAGCTCGCCTATCTGGGCATGGAAATCGACAAGCCGGCGCCGGACTTTGCGACGATCGCCAAGGGCATGGGCTGCTACGGCGAGGGACCGATCACAGACGGCGATAAAGTCGGGCCGGCGCTCAAGCGCGCCATCGAGTACATCAAGAAAGAGAACAAGCCCGCGCTGGTCGATACGATCACGCAGTACAGATAGAAGCGGCGCCATCCCGGCGACCCGCGGCTTCGCAGGGGTCTATCGCAACGGATTCGCGTCTTCGCTTTTCGCCGTCAGGGCGCTTTACCGGCACATTCGCCGGCAACGAATTTCACGGGAAAGACCCCGCCGTCGGCGCCCGTGCGGCTCCGACGTTAGCTTGAAAAACGCTGATCGACACTTCGCCGAGTTAAGTCACCGCGCCCGCGAGCACTTCTTTCATCACCTGGGCAACGTCGGAAATCGCGCGCTCGCCGTCGCCGATGTAAGCCGAGCCGTGCATCGCCGCCACCGTTCGCGGCTTTAGCGCCGCGAGGCGCTTCATCGTCGCGTCCGTGTAGGGCGTATAGGGCATGTAGTTCGCGAACGGCCCCTTCTGATACTCCACCAGTGTCTGCCTGAACCGACCGACGACATCGTTTGTCGTGCTCGGCTCGAGATCGCCGCATTGATGGAATAAGTCCGAAGAAAACAGTGTGCCGTGGGTTTCCTCGAAAAGCAGGCTTGCCTCCCAGCAATGCGGCACGTGTGGCGTTTGCAGCAGGCGAAAACGATATCTTCCCGTCGACAACGTTTCGTCGTCGGCCAGCGCGCGCGCCGGCCGAACCGCGAGCACGTCGTCGACGCTCACCACCTTGGCGATCAGGCTGCAAAGCGGCGTCGCTTGCGGCGCAAGCGCCTGCCACTCGGCGAGCGAGCCGCACTCGTCCGCTTCGAAGTGGCTGAAGCTGATCCAGCGAAGCGTCTCCGGAGGAATCAGCTTCGCGACCGCTTCGCGCACGGTGAGAAACAGCTGCTTCATCCCGGTATGGAATAGCAGCGGCTCGTCGTCGCGGACAAGAAATTGATTGAACTGAAGATTCAGCTCCGGCACGTACGTACAGAGACGGTAGATGTCCGGTGCGATCTCGTCGATACGGGTCATGTCCTTCCTTTCGTGCCGTGAAAATTAACGCCGCTTACGCTTGCGCTTCGCGACTTTCGCCGCCTGTTTTCCCAACGCGGTGCGCGTCCGCTTCGGCAGCTTCGATATCGTGCGCTTCCGCTTCGCGGCGGAAGCGGCTTTCTTGATGTTGCGACGCGCTGCGGCTTTTTGTCTTGCTGATGCCATAACTACCTCCTGCTTGTTTCAGCTTCTTTACGAAAATTTTATACTTGCGCCGCCATCGATCCAACCCTCGGGGGAAGATTTTCTGTAACATTTCCGTTTGCTGCGACTCTTATACAGGCAGGAGGGTACATCATGAACGACAAAGTGTCGAATATTTATTGGCCGGTGCGGGTGTCGTATGGCCTATGCCCTGCTCGCCGGCCTCGATAAATTAGAGTCGGGGAAGAAGTCAAAGGGCTACTCCAGTTCGCAGGAATGCGCTGCGATGGGATGGGAGGCGGATCTTCGGTGTGCTGGTATTAACGCGCTAAATTAAGGTTTTGGTGACTGTCAATCACCCGCGACGAAATACTCGAACTTCCATCCTTCGGGCAACTTAATGAAGCCCGCGCGAGGGTGCGTGCCGCCTATGCCGTCGCATTTGATACGGCTCGCATTGGCGTTACCTCCGTATCGCGTCGTATCCACGTGACATCCCGTACGTAAAACGCGACTCAACTCACGGCCATACTCCGGATGATTTTTCCATTCTTGAATCGCTTGACCGGCGTCACGATCTCCGCCGAAGCTCCAGAGGAACTCATTAATCATAAGACTGCGTAGAGTCTTCCAATCGTGTTGTTCAGCCGCTCGGCTGACGCGATCGATCAGCGCGGTCGCGTCCGGCGGCATCTTACTTGTGTTGGGCGCAGCGGAAACTGCAAGAAGAGAACCGATGACAATACTTGCAAACTTAGCGTTCACGCACGCGTCTTATTCTCATACACGCGAACTTGTCAATTACCCAACTTGCTCCAGCAGTTCACTGCGGATATAAGAAACGTCAACGGAGGACTTCCCATGCGTCTCAAAGATAAAGTCGCGATCGTCACCGGCGCGGCGCAGGGCATCGGCGCGGCGTACGCCCGCGGGCTGGCGCGCGAAGGCGCGGCGGTCGCGGTCGTCGATATTCTCGATCCGAACCCCACGGCGAAGGCGATTCAGGATTCCGGCGGTAAGGCGCTGGCGCTGAAGATCGACGTATCGGACGAGAAGCAGACGCAGGAGATGGCGAACAAAACCCTCGACACCTTCGGCCGCGTCGACATCCTGATCAACAACGCGGCGATCTACGGCACGATCGTGCGAAAGAAATTCGAAGAGATCACGGTCGAGGAATGGGACAAGCTCTATTCGGTCAACGTGAAAGGCATCTTTCTCTGCGTCAAAGCGGTCGCGCCCCACATGAAGGCGCAGCAGAGCGGCAAAATCATCAATGCAACGTCCAGCACGTTCTTCAAGGGCAACGAGGACTTTCTCCACTACGTGAGCTCGAAGGGCGCGGTCGTCGCGATGACGCGCTCGCTCGCGCGCGAGCTCGGCGAATACAACATCAACGTCAACGCGATCGCGCCGGGTCAGACGCTGAGCGAGGCGAACTTGAAGCGCGGCGACAAGGTCGATTCCAACTCGCTGCGCATCCGCCTGCTCAAGAGGCGGCTCTATCCCGAAGACCTCGTCGGGACGATTATTTATCTAAGCTCGCCGGACAGCGATATGATGACGGGACAGGTTCTCTTGGTGGACGGCGGGACGGCGTTCCACTGATATAAAAGATTCTAGTTTCGGGTTTCCGGTGGAGAAGCTGGGACCGACTCTGAGCGACGGATTTGTTTCCCGACTTCCAAACTCGAAACTATTTTTTCTCCTGTAGCTGCCGTTTCCATCCCAGCGTGCGCGCCTTCGCGCCGATCTCCTCGGCCTCGGCGATCATGCCCTTCCGCTGGTAGAAGATCGACAGGCTCGTATAGGCGAGCTCGTCCTCGGGCGCGACCTCGATGAGCTTTTTTGCCACCTCGATCGCCTCGTCCAATTTTTCCTGGTGCGACAACGCCATCGCGAGCGCGTGCAGGCTCTCGGGATCGTCGGGCGCTACCTTCAGCGCGGCGCGGTATTCGGCGACCGCTTCGTCGAGCTTGCCCTCGGAAAAAAGCTCCATGCCGCGGTCGAAGTGCTCTTCTTTCGACATTTGATTCTTAACTATCAAGCTTGTGAGGCCTTCGACAAGCTAACAGCGGAGAAAGGATGGCCGGTTCGGCGGATCGTTAATCGTGTTCCAGCACCGCTTCTTCTTTGCGGCACTGCTTGAGGATCATTTTTTTCAGGCGGTCAGGGTCGATGGGCTTTTTGAAGATGACGCATTGGAGGCCTTCGAGGCAGCTGCGCTTGATGACGTGGTCCTTATCGTAATAGAAGGCCGTCATCAAAATCATCGGCAGCGCCGGCCAATTCTTTTGTACGGCCTTGTAGAGCGCGTAGCCGTCCATGTCCGGCATGACTACGTCGCTCAAGACGAGGTCGAACGATTTCCGCTCGAGCAATTCCATCGCCTTCACGCCGGACGCAGCGGTTTCGACGGCGCAGCGCTCTTTTTGCAGCAGATCCCTGAGCGAGCAGCAGACGCCCATGTCGTCGTCGACCACAAGCAGCTTGAGCCCTTCGAGCGCGGAGGCGCCGATCGTGCCGTCGGCCTCTTCGGGTTTTGGCGGCCGCTTCTCCTTCAGGTCGGCCATCATGTGGCCGTCGTGATATTCCTTCGTGCCGTACTCGCCCTCTTCCGCCATCTCGCTGATTCGGCACGTGATCGCCTGGATTTTCTTGAGCTGCGTTTCGACCGATTCGAGGCGTTCGGACTCGATGACATATTCCTCGTCGCTCGCGACGCGCCCGATGTATTGCTGGAGCAGATCGAGCTGGTTGACGAGCACTTCGAGGGAGTTATTGATCTCGTGCGACATGCCGATCGCGATCTCGCCCAGCGTCTCGAGTTGCTCGCGCCGCCGAATGCCGCGGATGTCCTTCGCGTAGCCGATCGAACCGAGCTCGGCCCCCGCGGCGTCGTAAAGCATCGAGGCCGAGATCGCGACGGGGATTTCTTCGCCCTTTTTCGTCTTGAAAACGGTCTCGAAGCTGCAGACCTTGCCCGGCGCGCCCGCCTCGCCGCCGCGCATCGCGCCCATGACCTTCTTCGCCTCGTCGCGCGAAGGATAGATCTCGAGCACGTGTTTGCCGAGCATTTCTTCCTGGGTAAAGCCGAGGGTGCGCTGGGCGCCATCATTATAAAAAATGACGGTCCCCGAACGATTGACGGCGATGATGATATCCGGGCAGCTCTCAACGAGCTTTTGGAAATAGTCCGGAGGTAGAGACATAGAAACTTTGGTGCTTAGCCGATCATCATAAGGCTTTTGAGCCAGCAAATGCAAGCTTAATTTATTATCCGCAGCAATGTCGGCTCCGTAAGTAGGGATTATTCATGAAGGATATTGCGATAGACCGCTTCGTACCCGTCGATCATGCCCGCGACGGAGAAGCGCTCGGCGACCCACGCGCGGCAGCGCGCGCGATCGATCTTGCCGACGGAGCGGACCGAATCGATCATGGCGTCCTCGTCCGCTGCGACAAAGCCGGTTTCGCCGTGATTGATCAGCTCGGGCATGGAGCCGCGTGGATAGGCGATCACGGGCGCACCCGCGGCCATCGCCTCGGCCACGACCATGCCGAATGGCTCGTCCCACTGGAGCGGAAATAAGAAGCCCTTCGCGCGGCCCATCCAGCGCATGAGCTCGCCGTAAGGAAGACTTTCGATGTGGCGGATGCGCTCGCCGTCGATGTGCGGCTTCACCTCCTTCAAAAAATATTCCTCGCTCCACGGCAAGTGCTTCGTCACGCCGCCGACGATCACGAGGCGCACGCCGGCCTTTTTCGCGATGCGGATCGCCTCGGCGATGCCCTTGCCGGGCGTCATGCGCCCGACGACAAGAAAAAAATCCTCCGGCTCGCGGTTGAACGGGATCGCGTCCAGGTCGACGCCGTTATAGACCACCGGCAGTGCTTCGTCGCCAAGCATATGCGCCTGCGCGCGGCTAATACAGACCGGAAAGCAGTTGGGAAACGTCCTGCGATAGTATTCGTGCAGATCTTTCTCGATGTAGGCGTACGTCATCACCGTCGGCGTTTTCGTCCGGGTGGAGAAATAGGACGCGAGCGTCGGCCAGTGCGCGTGCACGATGTCGAAGCGCTCGGCCTGGCGGTAGAGATTATAGGTGTTGCGCGCCTCGAATTCCTTTTCGAGATAGATCGTCGATTGAGGATCGTCGAGGCTCGCGACGGGGAGTACGGCGTGCAGCGGGCAGTCCACCTTTGAATCGCCGGAGGCGAAGAGCTCGACTTTGTGGCCGCGGCGCGGGAGCTCGCGACAAAGATAATAGACGATACGCTCGGTGCCGCCGTGCGTCTTCGGTGGCACCGGCAGATACACGCTCGTAATCTGCGCGATGTTCATCCGGCGGGAGAACTCGCTCCTATTTTGCCATGCCGATGCTCTTGAGGAAGCCGGACTTCTCCAGCGCCTCGACGAAGGAGTTGTCGTAGAATTCCTTCGGATCGGCTTTTTTGGCGTTGGGGAATTCCTTTTCATCCATATAGGCGAACTGCGCCTGGATCGCCTCGGGACGAACCGCGAGGCTCATCGCCCAATACGGCGCGAACGTATCGTACGTGCCGTCGATCGTCGGCTGGTCGTCGATCTGGACGTATTTCGCGATCGCCTTCTTCGCGACCTCCGGCTGCCTTTTCGCCAGCACCACGGCCTCGGCGATCGCCTGTAAAAACGCGTGCACATTGTTGGGATTCGACTTCATGTAGCGCTCGGTCGTCCCGTACGCGACCATGAAGCCCGGGACGTTGAGCTTGCCGATGTCGACCAGCATGTTGAGCCCCGCGTCCTTCGCCTTCAACGTGTTCGGCGCCGAGAGGACGCCGCCGGCGGCCTTGCCGCCGATGATCGAGCTCAGAATCGCCGGCACGCTCTGCACGTAAAGCACCTGCACGTCCTTGTCCGGCACGAGGTTGTTTTTCTTGAGCGCCTCGCGCGTTGCGGTGTCGAGCGCGGCGCGCGGCGTGCTCGCAGCCACGGCCTTTCCTTTTAGCTGCTGGATTGACGTAACATCCTTCGCACCGAACATCTGAAAGACAAGCTGCTGGATCGTGCCGCCGAAGTATTTCACCTCGCCGCCGCGCATGCGCGCATTGATGAGATCCGGCCCGTCGGTATAAAAATCGGCGTCGCCGGAGATCACCGCCTGGGCGGAGAGCTGCGGGTTCATCAACTGGACTTTCGCGTTGAGGCCGTGCTTTTTGTAGAGTCCAGCCTCGAACGCGACCCAGATCGGCGTGAAAGCGCCGCTCGCCTGCGCATACGTAACTACAACGTCGGGCTTCTCGGGCTTGGCGTCCGCCGCGAATACGGCGCTTGCGATCGTCAGCAACATCGTCGCGAGCGCGACGGTTTTGCTCATGCGGCGAATATTCATCTCGTTCTCCTCTACGCGACCGAAGGACGGCCGTCGATTAATCGGAGCTCCACGGAATAAGTGCCATTCCATTCATTCTCGTTCACGCGATACACGATGTCGATTTTCGCGTCCGCGGCCTCGGGCAGACGATCGCCGAGGCCGAAGGCGACGGCGCCGAGCGTCTTGCCGCCCTGCCTTAGCTTCAACCGCGACCCGCCGCTGATCGATTTCCGCTCGGCGATCTCGACGCCGTTCGTCATGAACATCGGCTCGGGATTGCCGATGCCGAAAGGCTCCAACTCGCCCAACTGCTTCATCAGGTCCATGCCGATCGCGGAGAAATCGAGCTGCGCGTCGACCTCGACAAACGGCGTCAAATCCTCCGGCGCCAGCGATTGACGCGCATAATCTTCGAAGCGCTCGGCAAAGGCCGTGAATTTCTCGCGTCGGATAGTGAGGCCGCCGGCGTATTCGTGGCCGCCGAACTTCTCGAGCAAGTCGGCGCAGGAGCGGAAACCGTCGACGACGTGAAAGCCCCGGATGCCGCGCGCCGAGCCCTTGCCTTCGCCGTTCTGAAATCCAACGACGACGGTCGGTCGGTGAAATCTCTCGACGATACGCGAGGCGACGATGCCGAGCACCCCGGGATGCCAGCCGTCATCGCCGAGCACGAGCGAGCGGCGCTCGCCAATCTCGTCGCCGGCCGTTTCGAGCGCCGCTTCGAGAACCTTCGCTTCCATCGCCTGGCGCTCGCGGTTGTGCGCGTCGAGCTCCTCGGCGATTCTCACGGCCTCGTCGCTCGATGTCGTTGTCAGCATCTGCACGACCTTGAGCGCCGCATCCATCCGGCCGGCCGCGTTGATCCGCGGCCCGAGGCGGAAGCCGACCTGGCCGGCAGTGATGTCGCCGTCGCGCACCCCGGCGACTTTCTTGAGCGCCATGATGCCCGGCCGCGTCGAGCCCCCCATGACTTCGAGGCCGCGGCGCGACAGGACGCGGTTCACGCCCTTGAGCGGCACCATGTCCGCGATCGTTCCTAGCGTCACAACGTCGAGGCAGGTGCGAAGATCGGGCTCCGTACCCTTGAACCAACCGAGGTCGCGCAGCCTCGCCCGCAGACCGATGCACAGGTAGAATGCGAGCCCGGCGCCGCACAACCCCTTGTCGGGAAACGCGCAGTCCGGCTGATGCGGATTAAGGATCGCAAGCGCGGGCGGCAGCGGCACCGGCGGCTGGTGGTGATCGACGACGACGACGTCGATGCCGAGCGTCGCAGCATATACAATCTCGTTGTAATTCGAAACTCCGCAGTCGACGCTCACCAGCACGCGCACGCCGCGCTCGCGCAGCTGCTTCAGGCCTTCTACGTTGATGCCGTAGCCTTCGCCAATGCGATGCGGGATGTAATAGATCGGCTCGGCGCCGATCTCGCGCAGGAAACAGATGATCGTCGCGGTTCCCGTCGTGCCGTCGACGTCGTAATCGCCCCAGACGCCGATGAGCTCGCCGGCGCCTACGGCTTTTGCCAGCCGCTCAGCGGCTTTATCCATGCCAGTCATGAGAAACGGCGACGGGAGATCCGCGCGCAGACTGCAGGAGAGATAACGGCGCGCGGCTTCGGGATCGGCGAAGCCGCGGTGCGCCAGAAGCCGGGCGATCAGCGGCGGCACGTGAAGCGCCTCCGCGAGGCGCGCGACCGCCGCCTCGTCCGCCTGCCGCAACAGCCAGCGCTTCAACATTTTACTTCGAGGGCTTCTTACCTTTTTCCCACAGTAAGATGACAGGACTGGCGATGAAAATGGTGGAATAGACGCCCGAGAAAAAGCCGACCAGCAGCGCGAACGCGAACGGCCGGATGACGCCGCCGCCGAGGATGAAGAGCGCGAACAGCACGAGCAGCGCGGTGCCGGTCGTGATGATCGTGCGGCTCAGCGTCTCGTTGATGCTGAGGTTGATGATATTCTCCAGCGACTCGCGCTTGCTCTTCTTCAGGTGCTCGCGCACGCGGTCGCAGACGATGACGGTGTCGTTGACGGAGTAGCCGACGACCGTAAGCAGCGCGGCGACGATGGTCAGGTCGAACTCATAGCCGGCCAGCATGAGCGCGCCGATCGTCACCAGCACGTCGTGCATCAGCGCGATGACGGCGCCGATGCCGAAGCGAAGCTGGAAGCGGAGCCAGATGTAAACGCCCATCATGATCGTTGCGGCGATGACCGACCATGCGCCTTTCTGGCGCAGCTCGCTCCCGACCTTGGGGCCGACCGACTCGATGCGCCGGATCTCGAAGCCTTTCTGACCGAATTTCTGGGAGAGATTGTTGCGGAGCTGATCGTTCAGCGCGCCGAGCTGCACGGTCGTCTTTTCCAACCGGACGAGGAACTCGTTGGAGCCTTGCTGGCCGAAGTCCTGGATCACCACCTCGCCTTCGCCGAGTTTTCCGAGCGCTTCGCGGATCTCCGGGATCGTGACTTTTTGCTCGAAGCGGAGCTGGACGACAGTGCCGCCGGCGAAATCGACGCCCATGACCGGCCCGCGGAAAATTAGAAAGGCGATGACCGCGAGATTGATCACGGTCGAGACGACGACGGCGATGTGCCGATATTTCGTGAAGGGGATGTTGGTTCCCGGTTTAATCAGTTCCATCGAGGTCCTCAGATGCTGACGCGCGTAAGCTTGCGGGTGGCGATGCGCCAGTCGTAGTAGATGCGCGTCATGTAGACGGCGGTGACCACGGTCGTCAGGATGCCGATACAGAGCGTCACGGCGAATCCCTTGATCGGCCCGGTCCCGAACTGGAACAGGATGACTCCGGAGAGGAACGTCGTCACGTTCGTGTCGATGATCGCGGGCAGCGCACGGTCGTAGCCGGCCTCGATCGCCGCGCGCGCCGATTTTCCGGCGCGGAGCTCTTCGCGTATGCGCTCGTTAATGAGCACATTGGCGTCGACGGCCATACCGGCTATCAACACGATGCCGGCGATGCCGGGCAGCGTGAGCACGGCTCTGAACGCCGCGAGGATCGCGAGCAAAAAAAGAATGTGGAAAATAAGCGCGATGTTCGCCAGCATTCCCGCGCCTTTGTAGTAGACAAGCATGAAAATAATCACGAGCGAGCTGCCGACGATGAACGAGATCACGCCCTGGCGGATCGAGTCGCTGCCGAGCGACGGGCCGACCGTGCGCTCTTCGGCGACTTCGAGCGGCGCCGGGAGCGCGCCCGCTCTCAGGACAATCGCGAGCTCGCGCGCGTCCTTCATCTCGAAGCGCCCGGTGATGGACGCGCGGCCGCCGCTGATGCGCTCTTGAATGACAGGCGCGGAGTAGACTTTGTTGTCCAGGACAATCGCGAGCCGGCGTTTGACGTTTTCGGCGGTGATACGCTCGAAGAGCCGCGCGCCCGTGTTGTTAAGCACGAGCTCGACGTATGGACCTTCGAGACGCGAGCTCGGGCGCACGTGCGCGTCGGCGATATAGGCGCCCGTCATGAGCGGTTGCGCCTGGAGCAGGTACGGCGCTCGATCCTGTCCGTAGAGAATTTGAGTGCCGGGCGGCGGCCCGCTTTTCAGCGCGTCTTCGACGCTGTGGCTATCATCGACCAGCTTGAATTCGAGCAAAGCCGTTTGCTGGATGAGCTTCTTCGCCTCTTCGGGATCCTGAACGCCGGGCAGTTGGACGAGAATTTCCTGCTGCCCCTGGCGCTGGATGACCGGCTCGCTGACGCCGAATTGATCGATGCGGTTGCGAATCGTCTCGAGCGACTGCTCGACCGTCTGGTCGCGCAGCGAGCGCAGCTCTTTCTCCGTGAGCGTAAGAACCATGTCGGCGGTTCCGCCGGAAACCTGCGAGTTGACCACCGCGAGGTTGGAAAACTCGCTCTTCTGCAGGTCGCGGATCTTGTCCGCGCTGGCCGCCGGCGCCCTGACCCGGATCTGAGTCCCCTGCCGCACTGCCTCCGTGATGGGGATATTTTTTTCCTTTGCAACTTTAATGAGATCGTCCTTGATGCGCTCCACCGTGTTCTCAATCGCCTTATCGACTTTGACTTCAAGGACGAGATGGCTGCCGCCCTGGAGGTCGAGGCCGAGATGAATACGATCGGTCGGAAGAAACCCCTGCCACAACTCGGGGAGCTGCGGCTGCCCTTTCGCGTCCGTGGGCACGAAAGAAGGAACAAGATAAACGACCGCCACGATCGTGGCGACGATAAAAATGATGAGGCGGATGAGAACGCTCCGCTGCATGCTTAGGACTCCTTCGCGTCTTTCGCTTTGTCGCCGGTGACAATGTCGGAAATCTGCGGGCGGTGCACCCGGATTCGCACGTTCGGCGCCACTTCCAAGGTCACGATAGTCTCGGTCAGGGCCACCACCTTACCGTAAATTCCCCCCGACGTCATCACCTCGTCGTTTTTTTTCAGCTGCCCGAGCATCGCCTGGTGGTCCTTCGCTTTTTTCTGCTGGGGCCTGATGAGCAGCAGATAAAAGACGGCAAACACGAGTATCAGCGGCGCGAAGCTTATGATTGCGCCCGGCGCGCCCGACCCGCCGGCCATCTGGGCGAATGCCAAATCGGTCATGAGTCCTCCGATCAAAGACAGAATTCAGGAGCCGGCGGCCAGTAATCAGGAATCGGAAACGGCGAATTGTTTTATTCCGGCTTCTGGATGCTGGATTCCGGGTCTTCCGCTTTTATCTGTATCTCCTGCAACTTATCTTCGCGAATCGCGGCGCGCAAGCGGGCCATCCGGCGCTGATAGAAGGCGAGATTATGCAGCGTCATGAGCTGCGCGGCGAGGATTTCGCCCGAGAGATGCAGATGCCGCAGGTAGGCGCGCGAAAAGTTGCGGCAGCCGTAGCAGTCGCACGCTTCGTCGGCCGGCCGCGGATCGCTTGCGTATTCGGCGCGCCGGATGTTCATTTTCCCGGCCGAGGTGAAAAGCGAGCCGTTGCGCGCGTTGCGCGTCGGGAGCACGCAGTCGAAGAGATCGTAACCGGCCGCCACGGCCGCGACGAGATCTTCGGGCCGCCCGATACCCATGAGATAGCGCGGCCGGTCTTCCGGCAACAGTCCGGCCGTGTAGCGGCCGATCGCGCGCAGCGCGGCTTCTTCTTCCCCGACGCCCAGGCCGCCCGCGGCAAAGCCGTCGAACGGCAGCGCCGTCAATTCGCGGGCGCACTCGAGGCGCAGGTCCTCGTACATGCCGCCCTGCACGATGCCGAAAATCGCCATGTCGCTTTTTTGCCGCGCGCGCAGTGAGCGCTCGGCCCAGCGGATCGTGCGCAGCGTCGAAGGCCGGACGTAATCGCGCTCCGCCGGATGCGGGATGCATTCATCAAGAACCATGGCGATATCGCTGCCGAGGCGCTCCTGGATATCCACGACTTTTTCCGGCGTGAGCTTATGGCTCGAGCCGTCGAGATGCGACTGAAACTCGACGCCCTCTTCGGTGATTTTCCGGAGCGCACCCAGGCTGAAGACTTGAAAACCGCCGCTGTCGGTCAGGATCGGCCCGTTCCAGCCCATGAAGCGATGCAGTCCGCCGAGTTTCTCGATCACCTCGACGCCGGGGCGGAGATAGAGATGATACGTGTTGCCGAGAATAATGCGGCAGCCCGCTTCTTGGAGATCGCGCGGCGTCATCGCCTTGACGGTCGCCACGGTCCCGACAGCCATAAATGCGGGCGTCTCCACCTCGCCGTGCGGGGTGACGAAACGGCCGAGACGGGCGTTTGTGAAAGAATCTTTTTTTTCGATGGTAAACTTGAACATTTGTGTTTTCAGTTTTGAGTTTTGAGTGTTGAGTTATCGGAAACTCAAGACTCAAAACTCAGCACTCAAGACCTTTTATATTATGAGCATCGCGTCGCCGTAGCTGTAGAAGCGATACTGCTCGCGGATCGCCTCGTCATAGGCGCGGCGCATGAGCTCCAAGCCTGCGAAGGCCGCGACCATCGCGAGCGGCGTCGACCCGGGAAGATGAAAATTCGTGATGAGCGCGTCGATGACGCGAAAATGAAATCCCGGCGTGATGAAAAGCCGCGCGATGCCGGAATCCGCCTCGATCCGGCCTTTTCGCTCCGCGATCCATTCCAGCGTGCGCGTGCTCGTGGATCCGACCGCGACAACCCGGCCGGCGCGCGCCTTGGCGCGGTTGATTTTCTCCGCCGCTTCGGCCGAGAGCGAATAGCGCTCGCCCTGCATCCTGTGATCTTCGATCTTGTCTTCACGCACCGGCTGAAATGTGCCGGGACCGACATGAAGCGTCAAAAACGCGGTGTCGATACCGGCCGCGCGCAGTCCGTCGAGCAGCCCGGGCGTGAAATGGAACCCGGCGGTCGGCGCCGCGACCGCGCCGGCGTTGCGCGCGTAAACCGTCTGGTAGCGCTCGCGGTCGAATTCGCGGTCGGGCCGCTCGGCGCCGACGTACGGCGGGAGCGGCGTGTCCCCCGCCTGCTCGATCCAGTCGGCGAAAGCTCCAGGGCAGTGAAACTTGACGCCGTAATGTCCCTGCCCCATATCGCCAATTATCTCGGCATGGCCGTCGGCTGTGAACGCGATGCGGCCTCCGACCTTGGGCTTCTTGGCCGACTCGATAAGTGTGATCCAGAGATTCGGCCAATGCGGAAAAGGCTCGACGAGCAGCAGCTCCGCCTGGCCGCCGCTGTCTTTGACGCCGCGCAGGCGCGCCGGAAAGACGCGTGTATCGTTCAGCACGAGCAGGTCGCCGCGCTGGAGAAGCTCACCGAGCGCAGCGAACCGGCTGTGCCGGATCGCCGCACTTTGGCGGTCTACGATCATGAGGCGGGCGGCGGCGCGATCGGCCGCCGGCACCGCCGCGATGAGCGGCCGCGGCAGCTCGTACATGAGGTCGCTCACTTGCATGGAGGTTAATGAAACGAACGGGGTGTTGGAGTATTAGAGTAACGATCAAGATTTTAGCATTACTCCAGGACTCCAGTACTCCACTCTTTTACGTATCGCTTTTCTTGAGGAACGGCGCAAGCAGATCGATCGGCACCGGGAAAATCGTCGTTGAATTTTTCTCGGACGCGATCTCGACGAGGCTTTGAAGAAACCGGAGCTGCAACGCCATCGGGCTCGTTGCCATCACGTCTGCCGCTTCCTTCAGCTTCTGCGAGGCCTGAAACTCGCCTTCGGCGTGGATAACCTTGGCGCGGCGCTCGCGCTCGGCCTCGGCCTGCTTCGCCATCGCCCGCTGCATCTCTTGCGGCAGATCGATGTATTTGATCGCGACCTGCGAGACCTTGATGCCCCATGGATCGGTGTGCTGGTCGATGATCAGCTGGAGATGCGCGTTGATTTTTTCGCGCTCGGCCAGAAGCTCGTCAAGCTCGGCTTCGCCGCAAACGCTCCTCAGCGTCGTCTGCGCGAGCTGCGATGTGGCGAAGAGATAATTTTCGACCTCGCGGATCGCGCGATTCGGATCGAGCACGCGAAAGTAAAGCACGGCGTTGACTTTTACCGAGACGTTGTCGCGCGTGATCACGTCCTGCGGCGGTATGTCCATCGTCACGGTGCGGAGATCGACGCGCATCAGCTTCTCGACGATCGG
Organism: Pseudomonadota bacterium; assembly: GCA_021324155.1. Classification (GTDB taxonomy): domain Bacteria; phylum Desulfobacterota; class Binatia; order UBA9968; family UBA9968; genus JAJPJQ01. The sequence goes on along the minus strand of JAJPJQ010000019.1, from coordinate 44,722 downwards.
AATGACGTAGGTCACGCCCGGCCCGCGCGGCTCGACCATGCGGCCGAGGCGGAAGATGACCGCCCGCTCGTATTCGCGGAGGATCTTGATGCCGCTGATGAGCAGGATGACGACGATGATAATGACCGTCGCCGGGCCCCCGAAGCCTAGCATAACGCCTCCTCTTAACTCCTCGTCGGCGACGCGCGGCGTACCTTGAGGCACAGCCCGTCGACGCCTACCACCTGAACTTTTTCTCCCGCCCCGATTTCCTCTTCGCCTTGGGCGCTCCACTGCTCGCCGTGGACGAAGACCCGGCCCTTGGGGTTGAGCGGTGTGCGCGCCTCGCCGATCTTACCGACCATGCCTTCCAGACCCATCGTCTGGCGCCGCTTCTGCGTGCGCAGGACGAGATAACCGATGAAGAGCATATAGGCGGAGAGCGTTCCGACCGCGGCGAAGACGATCGAGCGGCCGACCACCAGGTCGGAGTTCTGCGCATCGAAAAGAAGCAGCGAGCCGATGCCCAGCGAGATCGCGCCGCCGACACCCACGACGCCGAAGCTCGGGAGAAACGCCTCGGCGACGAGCAGTGCGATGCCGAGCGCGATCAGCGCGAGGCCGGCGTAATTGATCGGCAGGATCTGAAACGACGCGAAAGCGAGCAGCAGCGCGATCGCCCCCGCGACGCCGGGGAAAATGACGCCGGGATGGGAAAATTCCATGTAGAGGCCGAGGATCCCGGCCATGAGCAGCAGATACGCGATCTGCGGATCGGAGAGCACATTTATGACGTGCTCCTTCAGGCTCATGTCGAAGCGATCGACGCGCGCGCCTTTTACCGCGAGCGTCACTTCGCGCTCGCCGACCTCGACCTTCTTACCGTCAGCCTGCTTCAACAGATCGTCGAGATTCGTCGCGACGATGTCGATGACGTTTTTCTTGAGCGCCTCTTTCTCCGTAATCGAAACGCTCTTGCGTACCGCTTGAATCGCCCATTCCGTATTGCGGCCACGCTTTTGCGCGATCGTCTCGCCGAACGAGGCGGTGAAATTCTCAAGCTTCTCACCCATCACCCCTTTGACTTCGCCGCCACCGCCGCTTACCGGGTGGGCCGCGCCGATATTAGTGCCCGGCGCCATCGCCGCGATATGCGCCGACAATGTGATGAAGACCCCGGCGGAGCCGGCGCCCGCGCCGCTCGGGGCGACGTAGATCATGACTGGCACCGGCGCGCCCAAAATTTCCTTGACGATCGATCGCGTCGACGTAAGCAGACCGCCGGGCGTGTCGAGCTGGATGACTAGCGCCTTGGCGCCGTCTTCGCGCGCCCGCGCGATACTCTCGCGGATGAAATCGTCGACCGCGGGATTGATGCTGCCGTCAACAGAAATGAAATCGACGTGCGCGTCGCCCGAGCTTTTCACCGCCGCGACGAGCGGCAGCGCGCCTGCGATCAGGCAGAGGAGCCACAGCGCCCTAAGCGCTTTTAAGTGCTTCGATGACTTTTTGGATGTCTTCCCAGACAAGTTTTTTATCTCCGGGATTGCGCAAGAGATACGCCGGATGAAACGTCGGCATAAGCTTGATTTCCTCGTATTCGTGCCATTGGCCGCGCAGCCGCGTGATCGGCTGTTTGGAGCGGAGCAGGCATTGGACGGCGAATCTGCCGAGCGCGACGATGACTTTCGGTCGGACGAGGTCGACTTGTTTTTTCAGGAACGGCTCGCACGCCTCGACCTCGTCGGGCTCGGGATCGCGGTTATTCGGCGGCCGGCACTTGACGACGTTGGCGATGTAGACGTCATCGCGGCTGAGCTTCATGCCCTTCGTGATGATGTCGGTGAGAAGCTGCCCGGCGCGGCCGACGAACGGTTCGCCTTTCAGATCTTCGTCGCGTCCGGGAGCTTCGCCCACGAACATGACTTTGGCGCGCGGGTTGCCGACGCCGAAAACGAGATTCGTCCTGCCGGACCAGAGCTTGCAACGTCGGCAGTCGCCGATCGACGCGCGGAGTTCCTCGAGGCTCTTGCTTTCGCCGACAGAGGAGTCGACAGGAGCGTCGAACACGTTTCCGGCCGCGAGGCTGGACGGGCTCGTTGTCGTCGTTGCCGCGGGTTTGGCAAGTGCGACAATGCCGGCGCCGGCTCTCGTCTTCAAATGCCGCCGCAGCGCCACCGCGATTTCCCGCAATTCCTCACGCTCGTCGGACGGGATTTCCACGGGAGGAGTTTATCATCGTAAGCTCCCGGGTATCAACTAAGACCAATTGGGCCATTTTTCAAAATGCACGTAGATAGCGCATGCGCGCGTCGGTCAAAAACGCCGTCGTCTCGGGCCATAAGTAGTCTGCATACGTGTAGACGAGCCGATGGAAACCGCCGCTGTGATAGAGCAGGGTGATTTCGGCGTAAATACCATCACGCAAATAGAGCCGGTGGCCGGCGTTTTTCGTGGACATCAGCACGACCTTGCCGGTGTCGATATATCCAGGATCGATGTTGATCCGCCGGCCGCCGCTTGCCGCGCGATGGCGGCGCTCGATGTCTTGCGTTTGCAATTTGATCTCCGACAGCATCTCCGGAGAGACCCGGCGCGCAAAGGCGACGAACCGCCGCAAGAGATTCGCACCCATTTCCGGCGCATAATAATCGCTCACCGTCCACGGCAAAGTTTCGCTCCGCGCATCCACTGGCCCGAACAGGTCCGCGAGTTCCTCCTCCGCGGCGGCCAGCAAATCGGTTTCCGAAGCCAGCAGTGCGGCGAAGAGCTTCACCGGCATCGGGTTGCTCTGCGTACCCATAGACCATCAGGCGAGAGCTAAGGACGGTTCGTTTTCAGCGCGTGCAGGTGGTCGAAGATGCGATCGGCGAGCTCGTCTTTGGTCATTAGCGGTAATGTCACCACATTGCCGCCGTGGTCGAGGATCGTGGCGATATTGGTGTCGCCCTCGAAGCCGCTGCCCTCGGCAGCGACGTCGTTGGCGACGATCATGTCGAGATTTTTCTCGCGGAGTTTCTTTTCGGCATTGGCGATAACGTTGTCGGTCTCGGCGGCGAAGCCGACGAGCAGCCGTCCGTCTTTCTTCCTGCCGAGCTCTTCGAGAATATCGGGATTCCGCTTGAGCTCGAGCCGGAGCGCATCCGCGGTTTTCTTGAGCTTCTTGGGCGCGACTTGGACGGGCGAATAATCCGAAACCGCGGCAGCCATGACGACCGCCGTCGCGTCGGCAAAACGCTCCAGCACGGCCGCGCGCATTTCTTCAGCCGTCCTCACGGCAACGACCCGTGTCTTTGCCGGCGGCGGCAGCGAAGTCGGTCCGGCGACCAGCGTCACGGCCGCCCCGCGGCGCGCCGCCGCGCGCGCCAGGGCATAGCCCATCTTTCCCGAGGAGCGGTTCGTGATAAAGCGCACGGGATCGATCGGCTCTTGATTCGGCCCAGCCGTGATCAGGAGCCTCTCACCCGCCAAGTCCTTTTTTTTTAAAAGCCCGCGGATTTCCTCGACGATCGCTTCGGGCTCGGGCAGGCGCCCCTTGCCTTCGTAGCCGCAGGCGAGATAGCCCTCGACCGGCTCCATGAAATGGTAACCTACGCGCCGTAGCTTGCGGATATTTTCCTGCACAATGGGATTTTCGAACATATGTACGTTCATCGATGGCGCGAAAAGCACCGGCGCCTGCGTCGCCATGACGACGGTCGTCAAAAGATCGTCGGCGATTCCAGACGCGATTTTGCCGATGATGTTCGCCGTAGCCGGCGCGATCACGAAGACATCCGCCTGATCGGCCAGGTTGATGTGACCGATCTGGGACTCCTCGGTGAGGCTGAAAGTATCCGTCGCAACGGGCTGGCCGGAAAGCGTTTGGAACGTGAGTGGGGTCACGAACTGAGCCGCCTCGCGCGTCATTGCTACCTGTACCGAGAAGCCGTCTCGCATAAGCAGCCGGACTACTTCTACGGCCTTGTAGCAAGCAATGCCGCCGGTGACTGCGAGCACCACGCGAGGCGCTTGCCGATCATCGCTCACGGCTTAAAAATACCCGTTTTGACGAGGGTTTGCAAACTTTTGGCGCCGGGCTTCCGGAAGGCCGTTTTTTGATCAAAGTTCGTCTTGACGGACGAGGTGAGTTCGTGTACAAGGAGCATGGGTTTTCCTAAACACCGGAGGTAAAAATGACGACGAGCAGGCGGATGGGTTTTTCTTTAATCTTATCGCTGACTATCGCTTTGGCGATGGGCTACGGCGCGCGCGGCTGGGCGATCGAGATCGGCGCCCGGTCGGACAGTGTCACCCCGGATGTCGCGGCGGCGCCGTCGGCGGAAGAAATCCTCGAAGCGCAGGCGGCTCCGGCTCCCGAAGCGGAAGCGGATCTCGATCCATGGGAAGGCTGGAACGAACCGATGTTTCGCTTCAACAAAAGGGTCGACGAGGTTGTTCTCAAACCTATTGCAACCGCGTGGGATCGCGCGCTGCCGGACTCGTTTCAGCGGAGCCTGCATAACGCGATTGACAATCTTTCTGTCGTCCGCCGCGTCGTGAACAACCTGCTTCAGTGGAAGCCGGAACGCGCGGGACGCGAGCTGGCGCGCTTCACAATCAACTCGACGATCGGCTACGCCGGTTTTCTCGATGTCGCGAAGGATTACTTCGGCATCCAGCAAGCCGACGAAGACTTCGGACAGACGCTGGCGGTTTGGGGAGCGAAGAGCGGCCCCTATCTCGTCCTACCGCTGACGATCACTACCCCTCGCGACGCTACAGGCAGGGTCATCGACGGGTTAATGTTCCCTGGCACATGGGCCATGCCCTGGGGAGCCACTTTTGGGCTATGGGCGGTCGATGGTGTTAATGAGCGCTCTTTGAATCTCGACCGGTTTGAGCGGGTCGAAGAGTCTGTCGTCGATCTCTACAGCGCGGTGCGTAACGCCTACTTCCAGAGACGTGCCGCAGCGATCCGAGAATAACGAGCTTTAACTTCAGAAAAGAAAAGGGCCGGTGGTCTAAGACCATCGGCCCTTTTCTTTTCTGCCGACGTCACGCGCGAGCGGCGGCAGATGGTCGGATTGTCAGACCCGGATTTCCGGTAGCAAACGGATCAGATCTACTTTGGAAAATGGCTTAGCGAGCAAATTCGCGTTGTAATGATCCCTCTCTTCGTCAAGCCGCGACTTAAACCGGCTTAAATCGGCGCTCATGTAGATCGTACGGATGCGCGGGTCGTGCGTCCGTATGTAACGCATGAGCTGAAAGCCGTCGCAGCGCGGCATCTGGATATCGGTGATGATGAGATCGGGCTTGAACAGAAGATAGTTAAAATAGCCGTCGTTCCCATCCGTGGCGGTCTTTACCTCGTAGCCCTGTTCCTCGAGTATCTGTTGCAGAATCTCGGCAAACGCCGAATCGTCGTCGACAATTAAAGCTTTGTGCATCTTCGCTCCTGATCGGGAGGAATAACGCAAGCGCGATGCCAGGAGAATACAGAATGGAAAATCCGCGAATAAAATGGAGTTTTTTGGGGGGACGAAACTAATGCTAAAACCGTGGCGGAGGCGAATGCCTACATACAATACTGAACACTTTCTCGTAAGACTCTAAAATAATTGCAGAATTTCGAGACGGAGGAGATTTCCTCCTAATCAGCGGTTCTTCTTAAAGCTGTCGGCGTTGATTTCGTACTTCTTCAGGAGGTCGTAGAAATCTGCCCGGTATTTCCCGGCGAGTCGCGCCGCTTGGCTGATATTGCCACCGCTAAGCTCGAGCAACCGAATGAGATAGTTCTTCTCGAACGCGCCCTTTGCCTGCTTGAGGGGCCGCCACGGCTCTTCGGCGGACACCTTGGTGCGGAGCAGAATGAGATCCTCAGTGATGACGTCAGTCTGCGTCATCGCAACGGCGTATTCGATCACGTGCTCGAGCTCGCGGACGTTGCCCGGCCATTCATAGAGCATCAGGCGCTGCATCGCCTGCGGCGTAAGGCCTTTGACGTCTTTACCGGTCCGGTCGTTGAATTTATTCAGGAACAGCTCGACCAGCGGGGGAATATCCTCGCGGCGCTCCCTCAGCGGTGGTAGGTATATCGGAATCACGTGGATGCGGTAGAAAAGATCCTCACGAAAATTCCCCTGTCGCACTTCGTTATCGAGGTCTTTGTTGGTAGCGACGATAAGCCTAACGTTCACCTCGACCGGCCTTTCTCCTCCCACGGGATAAAATTTTCGCTCTTCCAGAACGCGCAGGAGCTTCGCCTGAATGCCGAGGGGCATATCGCCGACCTCGTCGAGGAAAAAAGTCCCTCCGTCGGCTTGTGTAAAAAGGCCGGGCGCTTTTCGGACCGCGCCCGTGAAGGCGCCCTTCTCGTGGCCGAAAAGCTCGCTCTGGAGCAGCGACTCGGGCAGCGCGGCGCAGTTGATGGCGACGAAAGGCATGTCCCTCCGGGCACTGCTCAAGTGCACGGCCTTGGCGATCAGCTCCTTGCCGGTGCCGCTCTCGCCATGGACATAAATGGTTGAGTCGGTCTTGGCGCCGCGCGCGACCAACTCGAGGATCTTCTGCATCTTCTCGCTCTTCGCGGCGATGTTCTCAAAGCCGTAGCGTTCCTCGAGCAAGCCGCGCAGCCGCCGCACCTCGGAATTGAGCCGTCGGTTCTCGAGCGCCTTCTCGATCTGGAACAGCAGCTCGCGCGCTTCGAATGGTTTGGTGAGATAGCTGTACGCGCCTTTCTTCATTGCCTCGACCGCGCTTTCGATCGTGCCGTAGGCGGTCAGAATGATGACTGGCATCTCCGGATTCACCCCGTGAAGCTGCTGCATTAGCGAGATGCCGTCCTGCTTTGCGAGCTGCAGATCCACGATCGACAAGTCGAATGCCTGCCCCTTCATCGTGTCGAGCGCCTGCTCTTCGGTCAACGCGGTCGCCACCTCGTAATCCGCAGATTCGAGCCGCATCCGAGCCAGCTCCAATAGATTGCGGTCGTCGTCGACCACGAGTATTTTTCCCTGCTGCATGCCGTTATGGTCTTTCTTTCTGTCGTCTTTTTTCTTCGATCTCGATATCCACCTGCTTCGACTTCTCCAGTGTCTCGGCGAGCTTGTCGTTCGCCTGCAGTACCCCGACCCACGCTTTCGCCTGATCGACCCATGGGCTTTGCGGATACTCGCGGATCACACGGTTGAAGTAACCCGCCGCCGCCTTATTGTCGCGCTTCGGATTGGCAACCGTCGCCGCGATGAGGCCGAGCTGAAACAGAGCCTCGTCCACCGGCGGCCGGTTGCGCGCGAGTGTAATCGCGCGCTGATTTTCTTTGGCTGCGCCGTCGAAATCCTGCTGGCTCAACAGCCGCCTCGCACGAGCCACTGCCACCTGTGCCTGATCCTCCTCGGGTTCGCGATGAACGAAGAGACCGCAGCCCACAAGCGACAGCGCCATCAATTGGGCAACACAAAGATGAATGAGCTGCCTTGTCCGGCTTCGCTTTCTACCCATACCTGACCGCCATGCGACGTAATAATATGCTTAACGATGGCCAAACCCAACCCCGTGCCGCGAAGCATATAAGCCGATTTCGAGCTACCCTGCCGGTACTTGTCGAAAATCATCGGCAGATCGTCTGCCGCGATTCCCGGCCCGGTGTCGCTGACCGCGACTTCGACCGATCCGTTTTTTTGCGCCGCCTGCAAAGTCACCCGGCCGCCGTCGGGCGTGAACTTAACGGCATTGCCTACAAGATTCCTGAGCGCCTGAAGGATCCGATCGGGATCCATCTTGACGAGCGGAATCGGCTCGCGGATACGCGCTTCGATCTTGATTCTTTTCGCTTCCGCCAGCGGACCAAGCTCGGTGACAGCGCGGTCGATCACCGAGGAGAGACTCGCCGGCTGGAGATGATAGGTCATCATGCCGGCTTCCATTTTGGATAAATCCAGCAGCGAGTTGACCAGACTGATGAGCCGCTGGCTCTCTTCGGCGAGGATCGTCAATAGCCGCCTCTGCTTGTCGGTCACAGTGCCGCCGACGCCTTCCAGCAAAAGACCGATACCTTCCTTGATCGACGTGAGCGGCGTCCTCAGTTCGTGCGACATCATCGAAAAAAAGTCCGACTTCATGTTGTCGAGATCTTTGAGACGGTCGCACATTAGGTTGAAGGCGCGCGCCAGCTCGGCTATCTCGGGCGGGGAGGTGAGATCGACCTTGCCCTCGAACTCGCCGCGCGCGATCAAGCTCGTCCGCTCCTTGAGAATAGTGAGCGGCTTGGTGACACTACGTGTGATCAAGAGCGAAATGGCAATGACCAGGATGAGCGCCGCGGCGGCGATCAGCACGGCCACGCGGTGCGCGTCGTCACCAGCGGCGGCGAGGCCGGTTAATTTCCCCTCGCGCCGCTGCTGACCCCGTGCCTTGAGCTTCTCGAGATCGCCGATGACGCCATTAACCGCGTTCTCCTTCTCTTCACGGTAGCTCCTCTCGGAATATGGCTGTTTCGCTTGGACGAAGTCCAACTCTTCTCCGACGAGCTTGCCGTAGCGCTGATGCTGCGCACGGATCGCATCGAGCAGCGCCTTGCCCCGAAGGTCGGCGATGCCGTCGGCGTCGTCGAGCAGCCGGTCAAAATCTTTCTCGAACAGCAGAAACTGGTCGTAGAGCGCGCGGTCCTTGGTGATGAAGAATTTCTTCTCGTACCGGACTTGCGAAAGCATCGTCTCGGCGAGTTTCTCGCCTAGGTCAAGGGTCTTCCGGTCGCGCTCGAGAACCGAGCGCGTAATGTCCTGGATGCGGCGGAGCTGGTATACCGCGTAGAGGCCAACGGCCGTCATCAGCAGGAAGATGGCGAGATATCCGAACACAAGTCGGGAAAAAAGCGTGAGTCTCATGGCGCTTTGTAAGATGCCGCAGTTCAAAGCGGCTCCGGAAGTTCCTCTTTGTCTCCGGCGGCAAGAAGTTTCTGTCCCAACTGCTCGAGCCGCTTCTCGGAGCTCTGGAAGCACGCCTGGGCGTGTCCTAAATGTTTCCCCACCAGATTGAAATCTTCGCGAAACCTGCCGAAATCGCCTTCTAGTCGCCTGAGATATTGACCGATCTCTTTTGCCCGCGCTTCTATCTTCAGCCCTTTCAGGCCCAAGACGATGGCCTGGAGATACGCGTAAAAGCTGTTCGGCGAAACCGGAATCACGCGCTTCGCCATCGCGTAGGCGCTGAGCGTCTTATCGCTCGCGACGGCGTCCTCTTTGATGATCGTTTCGTAGTAAACGTTCTCCGCCGGTATATACATCAGCGCGAAATCGTAGGTTCCCTCGTCGGGAAGGATGTATTTCGCCGCGATCGCATCAATGTGCTTCTTGACATCGCCGGCGAACATCTTTTTCGCCTTCACCTTTTCCTCGTCAGAGCCGCCGTCGAGCATGCGCTTGAAGTTCTCGAGCGGGAATTTGGAATCTACGGGCACGAGCGAGCCGCCGAGCTTGATCGCCGCATCGACGACCGCCCCACTGCGGAAGGTGTATTGCGTATAGTAATGGTCCGCCGGCAAAATCTGTCCGAGCAGGTCGCCGAGAAAGAATTCGCCGAGGCCGCCGCGGAGCTTTGGCGCACGCAGAATCTCTTGCAGCGAAGCGATATCTTTGCCGACGTCGTAAATCTTTCGGTTCGCCTCCTCCAGAGTTCCGAGCGTCTTTTGCACGCTGCCGACGACGCGCGCGGCGTTGTCGAGCCGCTCGCCGAGGCTCTGCTGCGTTTTCTGCATCACGTCGGAATTCTCCTTGAGGCGTTCGTTCACGTTTCCGAGCAGCTGTCCGAGCTGCTGATGGATCATATTCGCATTGCCATCGAGGACTTGCGTCACCTGCCCGCGGAGTTGATCGATCTGCTGCTGGATCATCAGGAACGAGGGGTCGTGCTTTTTGTCATCGAGCAGAGCTCGCAGCCGTCTGAGCCAAAACCATCCCAGCGCGGCGAATGCACAAAGGAGGACGAAGACGATCAAAAGCGGATGCAGCGATTCCACGGCGGACGCTCTGCTACAGAAGACGCAGGGCGTATTCCAGGATCTCGCTCAGCTTGCGGATTTGGGTTGCCCGCATTGACTTCTCCTCGGGCGGAGATAAAAAATATTGATCGAGGCTGTGCTTTAGGTTCCATTCGAGCAGTCCGACGCACTCCTCCATGCTCACGTTCTCGCGCCGGCGCTTCGCCTGTTGAATCCCCTTTAGATGGATCACCTGCCCCATGTTAATAAATCAGCCTAGCTTACGGACCTTGTAGCGTCTTTGTCAAGCAAGAAAATGAATTTTACGCGCGCGGCTGCTGCTGCGTGACGCAGTGGATCGCGCCGAGGCCGATGACGAGCGGAACGCAGGGGATCGCGACGACGTTTCTGCCGGGAAAAAGCTCGCCGAGCAGGCCGAGCGCGCGGCGATCGTTGGGATGATCGTAGGTGGGAACTAAAACCGCTTCGTTGGCGATGTAAAAATTCGCATAACTCGCCGGAAGCCGCGCCCCGCCATACGCGACGCTCCCGGGCATCGGGATGCGCGCGACGTCGATCTTGGCGCCGTTTTGGTCTCTGGCGTCCTGGAGCCGCTCGTAATTTTCCTGGAGCGGCCGATAGTTCTCGTCGGTCGCATCGTCCTCGATTGCGCATACGATCGTCTTCGCGTCGACGAAGCGCGCGATGTCGTCGATATGGCCGTCGGTGTCGTCGCCGACGATGCCGGCGCCGAGCCACAAAACACGATCGACGCCGAGCGAATCTTTAAGCAGACTCTCGATGTCGCCGCGGCTCAAATGCGGGTTGCGGTTGGGGTTGAGCAGGCACTGCTCGGTCGTGAGACACGTGCCCGCGCCGTTCACCTCGATCGAGCCGCCCTCTAGCACGATTTCGTGCGCGAACACCGGGACGTTCAGAAACCGCGCGATCGCCTTCGCCACGCCGTCGTCATCGGCGTAGGACTCGTACTTGTTGCCCCAGCCGTTGAAGATCCAGTCGTTGAAAGCGAGCGGCGCGGCGCCATCGCGCGTCACAAAGGTCGGCCCATAGTCGCGCATCCACACGTCGACGGTCGGAATTTCGATGAGTTCGACGTTCTCCATCTGTGCGCCGATGTGAGCGATCCGCACCGCCGCTTCTTTTTTCTCTGCCGCGTCACGGACCAGCAGCCGGACTTTCTCCCCGCCGGAGAGCGCGCGGACCATCTGCGCCCAGATGTCTTTCACGGCTTCGATCTTTTCGGGCCACGTATCACGATTATGCGGCCAGGAAAGCCACGTCGCTTCGTGCTGGACCCATTCCGCCGGCATGTGGTAGCCCAGCTGCTTCGGGGATTTGATGGTGCCTGCCATTTCGTGATTTATCTTAGGGCCGTTCAAATGCCCTCGGAGACGAGGCGCGCGTGGACGAGCGCAGGCGTCCGTTTTTACTACGTCGAGCGCGACGGTCTAGCGCAACGAAGTATATGAGCTGTTTCAACGGCCCTCGTCGAGAAAGCGCGAGGTCAGGCCGACATAAGCATCGATGCGGCGATCCCGAAGAAAGGGCCAGCTTTGGCGCGCCTCGGCGATTTTGTCGAGATCACAGCGCGCAAGCAAAATTTCTTCGCGCTCCTCTCCTGCCTGCGCGATGATTTCGCCCGACGGCGCGGCGACGAACGATGTGCCCCAAAATTTCAGCTTTCCTTCCCGGCCGACGCGATTGGCGACCGCGACGTAAACTCCGTTCGCGACGGCGTGGCCGCGCTGCACGAGCTGCCACGCGGTGCGCTGCGCCTGGGCGACGGCCGGCGGCTCGGTCGGAAGCCAGCCGATCGCTGTCGGATAAAAGAGGATCTCCGCGCCCGCGAGAGCCGTGAGGCGCGCCGCCTCCGGAAACCACTGATCCCAGCAAATGAGCACGCCGACTTTGCCCGCCTCGGTCGGGAAGCTCAAGAAGCCGAGGTCGCCGGGAGTGAAGTAAAATTTTTCGTAGAACCCGGGATCGTCGGGGATGTGCATCTTGCGGTAGCGTCCGACGATCGCGCCGTCGCGGCCGAGCACGACGGCGGTGTTGTGATAGATGCCGGCGGAGCGCTCCTCGAATAATGAGGCGACGATGACGATGCGATTCTTTTTAGCAACGCGGCCGAGGGCGTCCGTCGACGGGCCGGGAATCGGTTCCGCGAGCTTGAAGTTCTCGGCATCCTCGACCTGGGGAAAATACGGCGTGCGGAAAAGCTCTTGGAGGCAGACGATCTCCGCGCCTTTTTTCGCCGCCGCCGCAATGCGCTGCATGGCCTTGTCGAGATTGGCACGGAGGTCATCTGCCGCGCTCATCTGGACAAGCCCGACAGCGACCTCTCTAGTGTTTTTTTTGCGGGGCACTCTAGGCTCTGCGCTCCAGCGCGCGGCTTCGCGCCTACTTTAGATGCTGCGCGAAGAACGATTTCGTTTTCTCCCACGCGTCCTTGGCGGCATCGGCGTTGTAGCTCTGACGCTCGTCGCAGAAAAAGCCGTGCGTCGCTTCGGGATACAGCTTCATCATGAAGGTCTTGTGGTGGTCTGTGAGCGCCTTGTTGATCTGTGCGACATGCTCGGCCGGAATCAGCGGATCTTTGCCGCCGAAAAAAAGATAGATCGGGCAGTTGATCTCGCCGGTGCGCGCGAGCGGGCTCGGATTGCCCATCGGGATACCGCCGCCGTAGAAAGCGACCGCGGCTTTGACGTCTTTGTTGTGGTGCGCGGCGGATAGATAGGTAAAGCGTCCGCCCATGCAGAAGCCGGTGACGCCGATTGATCCGGCCTTTACATAATTCTGCGCCTTGAGATGATTAATAATGGCGCCGACATCGCTCATGACCTTGTCGTCCTTGAGACGATTCATGATGCCGACGGCCTTTTGCAGCTCTGAATACGGTACGATGCGCTCCGGCTCGCGGTGATACAGATCGGGAGCGATCGCGACGTACCCTTCTTTCGCGATGCGCTCCGTCACGTTCTTGATATGATCGTTGAGGCCGAAGGCCTCCATAAGAACGATGACGGCCGGATGCGCGTCGCCTTCCTTCGGCCGCGCCTCGAAGGTCTCCATCTTCCCGTCCGGTGTATTGAGCTGGAGTGTGGAAGTCGTGACGTCCATTCGCGCCTCCTGTCGCCGTAAATGCGGGTGAAAATTCGTTCTTTGTCTATCAGATTTTATTTTCAGGGTCCAGTGTTTGCAGCCATAAAAGCTATCGAAACGCGATCACGACGACGCCCATGAACATCACCAGCGCGCCGAGCACGATGCGCAACGTCACGGTCTCTACCTTGCGCAAGAAGACGACGCTAAAAAGCACCGCGAAGAGCGGCGTCGTGTTGAGCAGCGGTACCATCGCCGAGACGTCCCCCATGTTCAGTGCCTCGTAGTTCAATACCTGCGCGGTGGTCGAAACCACCGCGGCGGCGGCGAAAAACGGCAGAGCGCGGCGTGTCGGCGCGATCAGCCGCATCTTGCCGCTGCCCGCGAGATAAGCGGCGAACAGCACGAGCGACAGCGACGTGCTGACGGCCGTGCCGGCGTAGGGGTCGGGCAGGAGCAGCAGGCCGGTCTTGCGCAGATTTTGCGAGACCGCGCCGCAGAGCGCCGCGCCGAGCGGCAACAGATAGTCCGTGAACGTCGCGCGCGTCTCGGTCTCGCTCTGCCACAGCACAAGCCAGACGCTGGCGACGATCAACGCCGCGCCGACATATACGTTGACGCTCGGCCGCTCGTGCAGAAATAGGATCGCGATAGTCACCGACAGCAGCGGCTCGACGCCGCGGAGCGGCCCGGCGCGTGCCACGCCGATGCGCGTGATGCCGCTGTAGTAGAGAATCCGCGCTAGCAGCGGCTGGAGGCACCCGCTCAGTAGAAAAAAAATCGTCGCGCGCGATGCGAGCCGCTCGAAAGGAAAATAGGTGGAGAGAACAATCCACATCGCCCCCGCCGAAAACGCGTAGCTGAGGAACGCCGCAGCGACGACATTCGAGGTACGCGCGCCGAGGCTCACCAAAACGGCGTCCGCCGCCCACAGCATCGACGAGAGAATCGCGATGAATTCCGGCCGCATGAAGTAGAGGCACAGTAGCTTAGCGTTCCAAGGCTGACAAGGCTGCCCATCGCCTAGACATTGCCGAAATCATGGCTTATATCTGCCGCATGGCGGCGCCGAAAAACAATTTTCCGAAATCTCTTCCCGCACTCGCGCGCGCGCAGCGCGTCACGGAATGGGCGTCGACGCTGGGCTTTGACTGGCCCGACGCGGGACCCGTGTGGAAAAAGGTCGAGGAGGAGTTCGACGAGCTCAAAAAAGCCGCCGCTTCCGGCGACCGCCGCCGCAGCGGCGAGGAAATGGCTGATCTTCTTCTATCGCTCGTCAATCTTTCCCGTTTTCTCAATATTGAGAGCGAAGACTGCCTTGCCGAGGGGGTCGAGCGATTTCTCCGCCGTTTCGCGCACGTCGAAGCGCGCATTGAGGCTCAGGGCAGGAATCTCTCCGATGCGACCCTGGAGGAAATGGACAGCTTTTGGGAAGAGGCGAAGCGCATGGAGCGGAAATAGATGGCCGACATCCGCATCGTCTTCTTAGATGCCTCGACGTTCGGCGACGTTCCGCTGAACCGCTTCACCGAACGATGGGATTGCACGATTCATAAGCAAACGCCACCCGTGGAGATCTTGCAACGAATCGACGGCTTCCCTGTGATCGTGACCAACAAAGTCCCGCTCGATCGCGCCGCGCTGAACGCGTCCCAGACGCGCACCTTGAAGTTCATCGCCGAGGCGGCTACGGGAACGGACAACATCGACCTCATCGCGGCGCGCGAGCGCGGAATCGCGGTCGCAAACGTGCCCGGCTACGCAGCGCAATCGGTCGCGCAATTCACGATCGCGCTCATCCTCGAACTCGCAACCCGCGGCGGCGGCTACATCGACGTTGTCCGCTGCGGCCATTGGGAAGAGAGTCCGATTTACACCCGTCTCGATTTCGCGACGACGGAGCTTGCCGGGAAAAAGCTTGGCATCGTCGGCTACGGCAACATCGGCCGCCGCGTCGCCGAGGTAGCGCGGGCTCTCGGTATGGAAGTGCTGGTAGCGAGAAGACCTGGAGCGAAGGAGACTGCAGCCGGGCGCCTGCCGCTGGATGAATTGCTGGCGAAAGTCGATTTTCTTTCGCTGCACGCGCCGCTGACACCGGCGACGAAAAACCTCATCGACGCCGCTGCCTTGGCGCGGATGAAATCCGGCGCTTTTCTGGTGAACACCGCTCGGGGCGCACTCGTAGATGAGAGTGCGCTGATCGATGCTCTAAGACAGAAGAAGCTAGGCGGGGCTGCGCTGGACGTGATCTCGCGCGAGCCGCCGCCCCCCGACCATCCCATCATCCAAGCTGCCAAAGAGCTCGACAACCTGCTCGTTACGCCACACACTGCGTGGTCGGCGCGCGAAGCGCGCGAGCGCTTGCTCGGGGAGGTGGAGGAAAACGTTCTCGCCTTCCTCGACGGTCGTGAAAGAAACCGTGTCGATTGAGACTAAGCGATCGATCTGCGCCGGCTGCCGCCCGTAAACAGGCGATAAAGGAGCAGCAGAATCACCGCGCCGATCACCGCCATGACGAAACCGACCGGATCATTTTCGTTATAGAGGCCAACCGCCCTGCCGATAAAGCCGCCGAGCAATGCGCCGACAATGCCGATTATCATCGTAACGATAAAGCCGCCCGGGTCGCGCCCGGGCGTCAGAAACTTCGCCACGAAGCCGACGATTAAGCCGAATACGATCCAACCCAAAATGCCCATGTGGGGTCCCCCCTTTCGAGCTGATTTCAGGATATCGCCGTCGAAGATATGGGGATATCAGCAAAACACGGAATTCGGGATGGAATTTACCGGAGGGGGGTAAAAGCTGTGTGACTTACCTGACCCGCTACCTAAATCAGAACGGAATGTCGTCGTCGAACGGCGCCTGTCCGCCGCCCGCGGCGGCCGTTTCCCCGTGGCCTTCGCCGTCGGCCTCCGGCGCGATGCGCCCACCGCCTCCGCCGCCGAGAAAGCGCACCCGCTGGGCGATAATCTCGGTCACATAGCGCTTCTGGCCGTTTTTATCGTCGTAGGAGCGCGTGCGGATGCTGCCTTCGATGTACGCCTGGCGCCCTTTGGCGAGATACTGGCCGCAGGTCTCGCCCTGCTTGCCCCAGACGATGATATTGTGCCACTCGGTTCTTTCCTGCCGGTTGCCCTCGGCGTCGTTCCAGACCTCGCTGGTCGCGACCGGAAAGCGCGCCACGGCGCGGCCGTTCGCGGTATAGCGCACCTCGGGGTCTTTGCCGAGATTGCCGATTAGGATGACTTTGTTAACCGACATGGTTTTCTCCTAAATCAGTGTTGAATTTTTGAGTTTTGAATTCAAAGAGTTTTCAGAACCTTCCTCACTCAAGATTCAAAACTCAACATTCGCGAGGAGCTTATCCCCGCGCATATTTTTAGTCAATAAAAATTCTCACCCCTTCAGGTCGGGCCCGGCGCGCTCGACGATGATCCGCAGCAGCACGCGCCGCTGCGCCTCCATTGTTTTGCGGTATTCGCTCCAATCACGATGCTCGCCCTTGATCCGGCGGTGCCAGTCGACGAGGGGCTCCATCGCTTCCGGCAGCGACAGGATCTCGGCCCGGCCGTCGATCTGCACCCATCCCAAACCGTGGAACGCCTCGGTAAACACACAAAGCGACGCGCGCGGGTCGCGGCGCAGATTAAGAATTTTGTACGCGGTCTCGCGACTCGTAATAATCACCCGCCCGTCGGCGTCCAGACCGGGCGACACCGGCGACATCTGGAGCGCGCCGCTCCGCCGCCGTGTCGCAAGGACGCCGCGATGATGTTGCGCCAGAAATTTGATCGCTTCGGCGATGTCCATTACTTGTGCGCCTTCAATTCCGCGGCGGTAAACGGCCCCACGCCGAGGATCTGATGAACTTCCCATTCGATGACATCGAAGGCGGTAAACCCGGCCTTCGTGTAGGGATCGCCGGAGGCGATCCGCTCGGCCTCCTCGCGCGACGCCGCGCGAATTACGTAAATGCCGAGCTTGCGGTCGGCGCTGGGTCCGGAAAAAAGAATGCGACCGTTTTGATGCTGCTCTTTCATCCAGACGAAATGCTGGTCGAGAGTCACGGTCCATTCCTCGCGCGGCCGCACCGGCCTGCGCAGGATGAGATACCACATGGCAACCTCCGTCCGTTGGTGTAGCCCGAATGGATTCTATGCGAAGCCGTTGTGCGCGGCAAGGAAGTTCTGCGCTGGAAACGGCCTTTGTTAAGAGCGATAATACGAGCTTACCGGCCAGTTCCAACTGCCGAGTCATGCTATGAGAAAATTATTTATCGTCGCCGGCGCCATCATCGCCGTCATGCTCGTCGTGACCGTTCTTGCGCTCGCGAACCTCAATAGCCTGATCAACCGCAACAAAGACTACCTGCTCGCGCGCGCGCAGGAGTCGATGGGGCGCACCATGACGGTCGGGGAGATAGGCCTTACGCTCTGGGGCGGCATCGGCGTGCGCTTGAAGCAATTCTCGCTCTCCGACGATCCCGCCTTCTCTAACGAGCCATTCGTCCGCGCCGCCGATCTCCAGGTCAATATGAAACTCGTGCCGCTCCTGCTCAGAAGAGAGCTCGAGATCCGGAACATGGTTCTGCACCGGCCGGTGATCAACGTCTTCCGCGACAAAAGCGGACAATTAAACTTCGCTAGCATCGGCGGCAGCGAAAAGGAGAAAAAAGAAAAAACCGAGAAGGAAAAAAAGCAACGCGCCGGCGAGCGTGGAGCGCCCCCGCCGCTGGCGGTTTCCCTGGTGGATGTCGACGACGGCGAGATCCACTACCAAGACGCCGCGGAGGGCATCGATTTTCACGCGACAAAGCTCGACTTCAAGATCAAAGACATCAACTTCGAGCGGCCGATCGAGATGGACCTCAAGGCCGCCGTGCTCGACGCACCTAAACAAAATTTTCGTCTGAAAGGCCGTGTCGGTCCGCTCGGCCCGAAGACGGACTTTAACGATCTTCCGGTCGAGGGCGATATCGAGCTCGACACCATTGCGCTGGAGAACCTGGAAAAGACTCTCCCCGGCGTGAGCAAGAAATTGCCGAAAGACCTGGCGCTCGCTGGCAGCATCGGCGTAAAAAGCCGGGTCACCGGACGTGTCGGGAAAAATGTGCTGCCCGACCTCGACGGCACTTTGAATCTGGCGGGCATCAGCGCGCGCGTGCCGGCCCTCGCGCAGCCGGTTAAAGACATCAACGCAAAGATCAACTTCACGGCGAAAACTGCGGAGCTGCCGGAGACGACGTTCAAGATCGGCAGTTCGCAGCTTCGGCTCGCGGTCAAGGCTACGAGCTTATCGCCCACGAACATGAGCTATCGTCTCTCGTCGCCGCAGCTGAACCTCTCGGACATCAAAGGCCTGTCGAAAGACAGGAAAAAACCCGAAGTCGTGAAAGATCTCAAGGGCGAAGGGACTCTGCTCGTGAAAGACGGAGCGGTCACGTCGCGCGGCAACTTCACTTCCTCTGGCGGCACGATCGCCGACAGCGATTTCAAAAACATTCAGACTTCCGTTTCGTTCGCGGAGCGCATCGCAACGATCGAGAGCTTTTCGGCGGATGCCTTCAGCGGCAACGTGAAAGCCAAGGGCCACTACGACATGCGCGAGGCGACGCCGCGCTTCGCCTTGACCGCGAACGTCAAGGCGGTCGATGTCGCCGCGCTTTCCAATGCCATTTCTCCCAGCGCGCCGAAGAATCTCCGCGGTTTTCTGGATATGGATCTCGACGTTACCGGCGCCGGCAAAAGCTGGGACGCGATCCAGGATGCTCTCAAGGGTCAGGCGAAGATGGAGGTGAAAAACGGCGCGCTGCTCGACGTCAACCTCGCAGAGAGCATGTTTTCGAACGTGCCCGGCGGCATGAGCATCGTGCCGAACGACATCCGCAAGAAATATCCCGAGGTCTTCAGCGCTAAAGACACCGAGTTCAAACAGATGAAAGGCACCGCCGTCATCGCCGATGGCCGCGCGCGCACCGACAATCTCGTCGTCTCCGCCGCCGAGTTCTACACGCTGGGCAAAGGCTGGGTCGCGTTCAACCGCAAGGTCGACTTCAGCGCGGTCCTGACGTTCTCGCAGCCGCTCTCGCGCGATATCGTCAACAAAGCCAATCAGGCCAAAGGCTTTCTCAACGACCAGGGCCAGCTCGAAATGCCTTTCACGTTGTCCGGCAAGCTCCCCGGCGCCAAGCCGAAACCCGACATGAACTACGTAGCGCGCGCCATGCAGAAAGGATTCCTCGGCCAGACGTTCGGCGACATCGGCGGCGGCAAGAAGTCGAAAAAATCCTCCGACGCCGACGAAAACGCGCCGCCCGACGACGGCAAGAAAAAGAAGAAAAAGAACAACACGAAGGACGAGATCATTAAAGGTTTGCAGGGCTTCTTCGGCAATAAGTAAACGCCCGCGGCCTTTTCGGAACCCCCCTTCACACTCCTGCCCACGGCGTAAACCGTCCGACTCCTATCGCGTCTAAGCTGATAGGAGGCGATATGAGCAAAACAAAAAAATTGATTTTTGGCGGATTGATCGCAGCTTCAATGCTGGCGGCGGGAACGCCCGCTTTTGCGGATACGTTTTACGGCTGGCGCGGCGGCGAGATCCGGCGCGATTACACGGATATCGCCGCTCTCAAGCGGCGTTTATATCGTAGCGAGCTGGAGCTCAGACGCGATCTGAGAAACGGCGCGGGCCCGGCGGAAATCGCGTTCGACCGCCGACAAATCGCGCATCATCGGCGCCTGCTTGCCGATGCTTACGGCGATCTGCGGCACGATCGCTGGGGATGGCGCCGCTGGTAAAATAGCGAGGCAGCGAATTCGGGGCGCGCGGCGCCGGATCATCCCGGCGCCGCGGCTCTGATTTCCTGGACGCGCTGCTCGCCGTCGATCTGAAAGCGGCGGATCGCGGGAAAAGCCGCGGCGACGAACGCGAGCAGCGCGAGCGTCGCGACGCCGCCGCTCAGCGCCGACATCGGCGCGCCGAACCACGCGGCGACGGCTCCGGATTCGAATTGTCCGAGCGGCGGTCCGGTATTCGTAAAGATACTATTGATGGACGCCATCCTACCCCGCAGATCGTCGGGCGTCGCGAGCTGATTGATGGTGCCGCGCAAGATCGCACTGATCGTGTCGCCCGCCCCGGCAGCGGCCAGCAGAACAACGGATACCCAAAAAATGCGTGATTCGGCGAATAGCACGGTGCACATGCCGTACACGGTTACGCCGCTGAAAATCCATAGCCCGGCGCGCCGCACGCCGCCCACGAGGCTGAACGCGGTCGCCGACAAGAGCGAGCCGACGGCGCTCGCGGCGTAGAGAACCCCGAGGCCGCGCGGCCCGACGCTGAGAATGTCGCGCGCATAAACCGGCAGCAGCGCTTTCGCCGAGCCGAAAAACATCGCGCCGAAATCCATCAACATCAAGGGGAAGATGACGCCGTGGCCGATCACGAAGACCCAGCCCTCGCGCAGCGAATGTAAAGAAACCGACCGCCAGCCTCTGCCCTCCTGCAGCGGCGTACGGATCGACGCAAGCGTCGCCACCATACAGAGCCAGGAGAGCGCGTCGACGGCGTAGCATGCCTGCGGGCCGAACGCGGCGAGGACGACGCCCGCGAGCGAAGGCCCAGCGATCACCGCGACGTAGCGCTGCGAGCTGTTGAGCGCGAGCGCCCGCGCCAGCGTCTCGCGCGGCACGAGACTGGGCACAATCGCCTGGCGTGACGGATTGTCGAGCGAGTTGAAAAAAGCCAGAAGGATCGTCGCCGCGTAGAGCATTCCCGGCGACGCCCTGCCGCCGTGCGTCAGAAAAGCGAGCGAAGCCGAAACGCAAAAGAGGCTCGCCTGCGTGCACATCAAAAGCTTGCGGCGATTGACGGCGTCGGCGAGCAATCCGCCGACCAGCAGCAGCGCGATCTGCGGCAAGCCGCGCGCAAGACCGAGAAGCCCGATCTGCATCGGCGAGTTAGTGAGCTCGTATATCTGCCATGCCATCGCGACCTGCGTGAACTGGGAGCCCATCGTCGAGAGCACGGACGCGGTCCAGAAAACGCGAAAATCGCGATGACGAAAAGGGCTAAGCGGCCCGTCGACGGCCGCGCTCGAGGTTTTTTTTGTGTGGCGTGCAAACACGAGGTGTCGATCAGAATATTAAGGGCGGCCCGCCTGACCTAGAGCGGCGCTCGCACGAAGCTGCAGCAGCAACCGTCGATTAGTCAAGCTGTCTCCTCGTTGTTGAACGATCGACGATTGGTTTCCGCCGCGTCTACGAGATCCGTCAAGAACCCCCGGGAAGGAAATTCCAGCAGCAGCAATAAGCCGCTCCCAATGGACAGAATGTATTGTCCCACAAAATAATGACTCGTCAATACAAGCGCGAAGCCGTAGATCGCGACGGCCTCGGCCAGCGCGAACGCCACGACTTTTCCGGTCACGTATGACGAGACGAACGCCGCCGCGCGCTCCTCGCTCTCGCCTTTGTGCCCTTGCAGCGCCTGGAGCACCTTGTAGCGCTTGGCGCCGCCGAGAATCGCCTCGTTCGTCAAGAACCGGCGCTTCCACCAGAAAAGCGTCGCGATATCGACGAACGTGAGAAACCAGATAAACATCTTTGCTGTTTGCGCAAACGCATAACTGATCGCGAGCTGCCGGTCGGCGAGGAAAATCTGCGCGACGGCGATATAGATCAGGATTCCGCACGCGAAAATCACCCAGAGCGCGAGCAACACGTTGTGCTGCGCCTCTAGCGCCTGGCGAAATTCCCGACGGATCATCTCACTGGTTGTAGCAGAAGAGGAGCCGTTTTGACCAGCAGCGTGTACGGCGATGTATTTTTTCTCCGTTCTCGTGTATGTGGAGGAGGTCTTCCCCTATTTCTGCATGACAACTGCAAAGCCCGACTCGATTTGGAGCCAGACTTTCGCGCTCCTCTGCCTGACGCAGCTGTTGGGCTACGCCCACAACGCGCTCTTGACGCCGACGATCCCACTTTACATCACTCAGCTCGGCGGCTCTCCGCTCACCGTCGGTTTCGCGCTCGCCTCGTTCGCCGTGACGAGCGTAATGCTTCGACCGATCATCGGTCATATCGCGGACACGCGCACCGAAGCCGGAGTGCTCACGTTCGGCTGCTCCGTGCTCGCCGCGAGCATGCTTTTGTTTCTTGTGCCCGCGGCGCTCGCTACCCTACCCGCGAACGCGCTCCGCGGCATCGGCTGGGCCGGTCTCAATACCGGCGGCTACGCGCTGCTGGCGCTGAATGCGCCGGCGATGCGACGCGCCGAAGCGTCCGGCTACTACAGCGGCGTACAGGGCGGGGCCGGAATTCTGTTTCCCGCCGTCGGTCTATGGCTTATCGACGCGCCATTCGGCGGCTTTCATGCCGTCATGCTGGCGGCCGGAGCTTTCGCGGCCGCAGGCGCCGTCGCGAGCTTCTCGCTCCGCGGCGGCGCGCCCAAAGATTCAGCCCGCCCGTCGGAGGATTCCGCAACACCCCTCAATCCGTTTGCGCTCGACCGCGAGGTTTTGCTGCCGTCGGTGCTGCTCTTCGGCCTGAATCTCACTTATCCCGCGACCACGGCCTTTCTCGTCCTTTACGCGCGCACGATCGGTATCGAGAACGTGGCATGGTACTTCGTCGCGAGCGGGGGGACGAGCCTGCTCGCGCGGCCGCTGCTTGGGCGGCTGGGAGATCGCATAGGCGCCGGCCGGTCGATCGCCGCAGGATTCATTCTCGAGATGATCGCATTGTTGCTGTTGATCGCGGCTTCCGGGCTCGGCATGCTGCTCGTCTGCGGCGTGGTTTTCGCGCTCGGCAACGCGATCGGATCGGCCACGACACTTGCCATCGCGATTCAGCGCGCGCATCCGCAGCGGCGCGGCAAAGCGATGGCGTCGTTCTCGATCGCCTATCCTGCCGCTTCGGGTGTGGGCGCGCTCTGGACCGGGAGCGTCGTCGAGCTCGCGGGATATTTTTGGATGTATGTCGCGGCTGCGGGCTTTGCGGCCACGGGCCTCGCCATTACGCTTGGCAAGTGGCGCAACGTGGAAGGTAAATAAGAGCTAATTCAAGTCGCTTCCGGTACTGCTTACTTTCCGTTGAAACGTCGAACTTCATCTTCGATGTCGTCCAGCTTTTGTTTCTGCTGGAGCCGCTCGATCTGCTGCTGGCGGGTAAATTCGTTTGTCTGCTGCTGAGTGCGTTGAACATTGGCGGACTGCTGCTTCTGAAGCTGCAGCAGATGCTGATCGGCTTGCAGGCGCTTGAGCTGCTGTTCGTTTTGCAGCCGGTTTAAGTCGAGCTGCAACCGATCGACCTCCGACGGCTGAACCGTTGTAGTGGCGCGCGGATCGTTCCGAAGGTCATTCGGCTGGTTGCGTAGGTTGTCAATCTCCCGCTGGACGCGCCCGAGATCCTGCTGTTGCCTGAGCTGGTTTATCTGTTGATCGCGCTGCAGCTGCTGGAGCTGTTTTTCCTGGCGGAACTGGCTCTCGCGCTCCTGAATGGGCGCAAACGGATCGGCGGCCATGGCCCCTATGGCACACTGCACCCACAGAAAGAAGAAGAGGAGGAAGGCCCGGGCCATGTGGTAATCATACCGCGTTGAAGGCAGCGGCGAAAGCTGCAGGAAAGGCCTCGCGGATTGAATTCTTATTAATTTGGCGTGGTAAGCGGGCAGAAATGCAACGCTATCAGGGTGAGTCTAAACTGCCGGTTGTGGATTAGCTCGCGTTCGCCTTGCAGGCTTGGATCGCCTGCCGCAAGCGATCTTCCGTCGGGTGAAAAGCGTCGCCGGCATAATTTCGGCTCTGGAACCCGCGCAAAATGTTGACCCAAATCCCGCAGTCCCATCCGAGCTGTTTCCAGTACTCCATCCCGACGCGATCGGCTTCCAGTTCTTTATCGAGCGAATAGTTCTGAAACCGCACACTCGACGGCAAGCCGATGTCCGCCGCCGTAATGACGCCGTGCGGTGCGCGGTCATAGGCGGGAGTGGCGCCGCCGTGGGCGTGTCCCGAGATCTCGTGGGCGACTTCGTGCGCCAGAATCTGCCTCAACAGCCAGCGCGAATTCGCATTCTTAAACGCCGCGCGCGCGAGCTCGTAGCTGATGTAAATGGAGCGTTCGCCGACGTTCATACCGAGAATATCCTTGCGCGGAAAATCGGCGAGATGGATCCGGTAGCTCCACGATTGATCGCGATCGCCGGCGACGCGGATGATCGGCGCGGCCTCGTCCGCCACTTGGCGCTCGAGGCGATAATCGGAAGCGGTCGGGATTCGGACTGAGGAGCAGGAGGAGCTAAAAAGGGCAGCGAGGGCCAGACCGGCTGGGAGAAAAAACTGCAGCTTTCTCACTAAAGTGACTCCGATCGAAGGAATAGGGTCACTTTACCGGACTGAGGTTTTTACCGCAAGCTTTATGGGGGAAATACCTTAGGGGATAATAAAAAAGCCGGCCCTCAAGGACCGGGCTGTAAGAGGTTGAAATTACTTCGCTTTGAAACGACTGAAAACACTCTCGGCGTTTTGATGGAAGATTTTTTCTTTCTGTCCGGCATTCAGCCACGAGAGGCTTTCGATCATCGGCCGGACATCGTCGTACCATCGGCCGGTGCGCGGATCTTTTTTCGAGCCGGCGCCGGGCCGTTCAGTGCCGAAGAGGCAGCGATCGGGACCGACGATCTTGAACAGCAGTTCGAGCGATTCGACGCTGTAAAGCGCCGTGTCGAAATACAGCTTCTTCAGACGCTCGTCGAAATTCTCGGTGTCGTTGGGGCCGCGCAGCTGGGACCGCCACCGGCCGACCTGATAAGGAACCGGCCCGCCCCCGTGCGAGATAATAAGTTTGAGCTTGGGAAAGTCGTCGAAAACCTTCGAGCTCAAGAGGGAGATGATGGCGATTCCCTCTTCCGTGATGAAGTGGTTATGAAACGACTCGCGCTGGTTCCGGCAGCTCGCGGCATGGACAAGCGCCGGTAGATCGAGCTGCACGAGCTTTTCGTAGAGCGGATACCAGTATTCGTCGCCCATACCGGGCGTCTGCCCGTCCCCCTCGCCGGGGTCGGGATTAATCATGATGCCGACGAAGCCGAGCTCATTGACGCAGCGGTCGAGCTCATCGAGGCTGTTTTTAGGACTGACACCGGCGCATTGCGGCAAACCGCCGATGCCGCGGAAGCGGTTGGGCTCGAGCTTCACCTGGAGGGCGATTGTGTCGTTCACCGCTTCGCAGTACCAGCGAACAATCTTCTCGGGTTTCATCGAATGCATCATGGTGTACGGCCGCGGCGAGATGAACGCCCAGTCCGTTCCGACCTCCTGCAAGACTTCCGCATGGCTGTGCCCGCGCCAACGCGCTTTTTTGATCGACTCTTCGGTGATGCCGGGCGAGCCCTTGCCGTGGAATCCGGCGCTAGCGATGAGCCCCGCTTGGTACGCGCCGAGTTCGCCGCCGGCGACAATATGGTTATGCACATCGATGATCATGCGTGTCTCCTTTTGAACAAATCGATAATTCCCGCAACCTATAGATCACGCACGCCGCTTGTCAAGGCTGCGGCTCGGGTTGGCCTTTTCGAGCGCGATGCGGATGATAACCTGATTTTCCATAATCATCCTCTCGCGGTACTCGTGCCAGTCTGAAAGCGCGCCACGAATCTGTTCATGCCAGTAGATAAGTAAATCCATCGCTTCCGGCAAAGCGATGATCTCGGCGGTGCCGTGAATCTGGATGTATTTCGAGCCGCTGAAGTCCTCGCCCATAACCAGCATCGAGACGCGCGGCTCTCGGCGGATGTTCCTGACCTTGTAGGCGTCGGCGCGCGAATGAATGATGACGCGGCCTTCGGGATCGAGCGCGGGCGTGACGAGCGTCAACTGCGGCCAGCCATCGCGCTTGCGCGCGACCAGCACGCCGCGGTGATTGTGAGCCAAAAATTGCCGCGCTTCGGCGATGTCCATCGTCAGCCCCGGATCTCCCACGATCTGAATTTGTCGATCTCCGACTTGGCGGCGGTGAGCGCCATCGCAATGACGCCCGCGTCGTCGAGAAAGCCGACGCCGGGAACGAAGTCAGGAATCGCGTCGATCGGCATCAGGAAATAAAGCAGTGCGCCGACGAGAATGACAAGGCTCTTCTTCGACACGTCGCGATAATCGCCCTTGAGCCATGCGCGGACCAGCCGAACAATCAGCTGCAAGTCGGCAAAAACCGCCGCGAGAGCGCTGGAATGGGCATTCATTTTTTTAACGCCCTCTTCGAGCACTTGCGCCAACTTCTTGGCGTCGGCGACGACCGTCTCCGCCGTCCGTACGGCGCGTTTCCAGCCGAAAGGTTCCATGCCTCACCTCAAGCGATCACTTATCCCACAACCGCTCGAGAATTTCTTTCTGCTTGTCGGATAATTTTCTTCCCATTCCCACTTGCCGCGCGAGGCTCACGATGAAATCGCGCTCCCAATCGCTGAACTTGGGGTCGTTCGCCTCCTCGCGAAGGCAGGCGACCAGATACTCCGCGCGCGACTTTTCTGTCTTCGGTTTTTCCGGCTCTCGGTGCGTCCCTCTTACCAACCGTAACGCCATCAGCGGTGCTCCCTTTCAAAAGAAAGTTTTTTTACCATAAGCACGACGGCGCGCCGCGTCAAGAAAAAAGTCATCGCCAAGACGCGGAGCGGCCATTGATCGGCAGCCGTTTTTCTGCTTGCCTTTTATTGAAGATCGTTCGTCCGAGCTCAGCGGTGGAAATATCCATCAAACTTTCCCAATCGGACTACGAAAGTCTAAGGGACGGCACGCCCCACGGGTCGGCCGCCCACGAGGCGATCGATAAGGCGAGCCGGATCGAGCACGCCCTAGGCGGCGTGCTGTTCGAAGGCTACTCCATATCCTGCGACGAGGGGCAAGCGCGCGCGATCCTGGACGCCGCGCGGCGCTGCTGTCCGCACGCGGTCCGCGACATCGAGAAGGCGATCGCCTTCGCGCGCTAGCCAACTTTTATTGCACATGGTCATTCTTTTCTGCGGCATTCCCGGGTCGGGAAAAACGACGATCGCAGAAATTCTCGCTGAGCGGCTCGCCGCGCTCGGCCAAGTTCAAATCTTGAGTTCGGATCGCCTTAAGCCACCTGTCTACCGTCGTATATTCGAGGCGCTTGAAGCCGAGCGCGGAGGCGAAGACTTTCTCATTCTCGATGCCACGTTCTACAAAAAAGAATGGCGCGACCGTGTAGCCGATTTAGCGAAAAGCGAGCCGCTCACAATCGTGTATTTACATTGTCCGCGCGAGCTGGCGCTACGGCGCAATCGCGCGCGGCGGCAGAATATCTCGGAGCGCGCGCTGCATATCGTCTATCATCGCATGGAGCGGCCGGATAATCCCGATCTCACGATCGATACGACGAAGACCTCGGCGCAAAAGGCGGCGGAGACGATCTTTCAGCACTTGCGCGCGTACGGGGCGCAAATAGCCAACCCGCCTAGCGTCGACGACTAGCGGTCCAGCTCCTGCCAGCGCGCGTAGGAGACTTCCAGCTCCCTCGCGATGGCTTCGAGGCGTGCGGCAGCGGCGGCGATTTTGTCACGCGCACCGCGGTGAAACGTCTCGTCGGAAAGCGCGGCATGCAGTTCCGCTTGTTCCGCCTCAAGCGCTTCGATTTTGGCCGGGAGCGCCTCCAACTCGCGCTGCTCTTTGTAAGAAAGCTTGCCGCTGTTTGTCTTCGGGCGCTGCGGCGTGGAGGTTGCCCTTGGCGGTTCTTTCACGGCCGCATTGGTCGCTTCTGCGATCCGCTCACGATAGCGCGTCCAATCCTCGTAGCCGCCTACGTATTCGCCGATTTTACCGCCGCCTTCGAAAACCAGCGTGCTCGTCACGACGTTGTCGAGAAACGTGCGGTCATGGCTCACCAGCAATAGCGTTCCTTTGTAGTCCGCAAGCAAGTCTTCGAGCAGCTCGAGCGTGTCGACGTCGAGATCGTTCGTCGGCTCGTCGAGCACCATCATGTTGACCGAGCGCGTGAAGATCTTCGCGAGCAGCAGGCGGTTGCGCTCGCCGCCCGAGAGCGCCTTCACCGGCGAATCGATGCGCGCCGGCGGAAAGAGAAAGTCCTTGAGATAACCGACCACGTGGCGCGACCGGCCGCGGACCGTGACGTAGTCGGAGCCGTCGGTCAGGTTTTCGCGCACCGTCTTCTCGACGTCGAGCCGCCGGCGATGCTGGTCGAAATAGGCGGTTTGTATGCGCGTGCCGCGCACGACTTCGCCGGACGTGGGCGCGAGCTCACCGAGAATGAGCTTCAGCAGTGTGCTCTTTCCCGAGCCGTTCGGCCCAATGATGCCGACGCGGTCGCCGCGGAGGATCGCTGTCGAGAGGTCGCTGACGATCAGATCATTGCCATACGAGAAGCTTACCCGCCGGAGATCGACGACGAGCTTGCCGGAGATTTCGCCGACGTCGATGCCGAAGCGAGCCTGTCCGAGCGCTTCGAGGCGTCGCGCACGCTCGCGGCGCATCGCCTGGAGCGCGCGCACCCGCCCCTCGTTGCGCGTGCGCCGCGCCTTGATGCCGCGGCGGATCCACGCCTCTTCTTCGGCGAGCTTCTTGTCGAACTTCGCCGCCGCGCGCGCCTCGATCTCGAGGAATTCCTCTTTCTTGCGCAGATAATTCTCAAAATCGCCGGGGAAAGAAACGAGCCGGCCCCGGTCGAGGTCGGCGATGCGCGTGGCTAGCCGGCGCACGAGCGTGCGGTCGTGCGTGATGAAGATCAGCGCGCCGCGATAGGTTGCGAGATATTTTTCGAGCCAGGTGATCGCCGCGATGTCGAGATGGTTCGTCGGCTCGTCGAGCAGCAGCAGGTCGGGTTCGCTTACGAGAGCGCGCGCGAGCATCGTCTGACGCCGAATGCCCCCGGAAGCATCGGTCAGCCTGAGATCGGCGGGAAGTCCGAGCCGCGTTAGCACCGTCTCGACCTTCTGATTCACGTTCCAGCCGCCGAGCGCTTCGATGCGCGGGTGCAGTTCGGATATTCGATTCAACGCGTCGGGCCGCGCCGCGCCCGCCGCCTGTGCGGCTTCGTGATACTCGGTGAGGAGCGCGCCCAGCTCGCCGAGACCTCCGGCGACGATATGGAATACCGTCTCGTCGCTGTCGGGCGGCACCTCCTGATCGAGATTACCGATGCGGAGCCCGTCCCGGCGCCAGACTTCGCCCTCGTCCGGGACGGCGGCGCCTGTTATCACGCGCAGCAGCGTCGATTTTCCCGTGCCATTACGTCCCACGAGACAGACGCGCTCGCCCATTTCGATCTGAAAATCGACGTGGGCCAGCAGGGGCAAATGCCCGTAGGCGAGTGAAATGTTGTCTAGGCGGAGAAGAACCACGGAAGTAAAAAGTTGAAAGGAAAAAGGCAAAAGTTTCGGAAGAAAAGCTTTATCTGCTTCGTTGTATTGGCTTGATAGTTACCTGAAATTTCAGGCGATTTCTTTTTACTTTTGGCTTTTGACTTCTTATGCGTGCGCATCGGCCCAATTCTCGCCGGTGTGCACATCTACGGCAAGCCCGCAGCGCAGCTCTGCGGCGTTGACCATCGCTTTTTCGATCAGCGCCCGCGCGCGCTCCAGCTTCTCTTCGGGAATCTCGAAGACGAGCTCGTCATGCACGGTGAGCAGCATCTTGGCGATCGGGTCGCTCCGCAGCGCAGTGTCCACATCGATCATGGCGCGCTTGATGATGTCCGCCGCCGTCCCCTGAATCGGCGTGTTGAGCGCCATGCGCTCGCCGAGCGCGCGCAGGCGGAAATTCGCGGAATGCAGCTCCGGCAGATAGCGCCGCCGGCCGAACATCGTCGTCGTAAAACCGTCTATTTTCGCGCGCTCCACCTGCGCCGCGAGGTACTCGCGAACTCTGGGGAATTGAGCGTAATAACTCTCGATGAAGCTCGCCGCCTCCTCCATCTCGACGCCGAGCCGCTGCGAGACGCCGTAGGCCGACATGCCATATGCGATACCGTAGGAGAATTGCTTGACGCGGCTGCGCATATCGGGCGTGACCGATTCCGGCACGACGCCGTGCACCTGCGCCGCGATGGACACATGAAAGTCATGGCCTTCATCGAAGGCCCGACAAAAGCTCGCGTCCTCCGACAAATGCGCGAGCACGCGCAGCTCGATCTGCGAATAGTCCGCCGATAGAAGAATGTGGCCGGGCGGCGCGACAAACGCGCGGCGGATGCGGCGGCCCATCTCGCCGCGAATCGGTATGTTTTGCAGGTTGGGCGCGTTCGACGCGAGCCTGCCGGTCGCGGCTTTGGTTTGATCGTATGTCGTATGAATGCGGCTGGTGCGCGAATCGACGAGTGCGAGCAGCATCTCGGTGAAGCCGTTCTTGAGCTTTGAGACCTCGCGGTATTCGAGCAGCGCGTCGACGATCGCGTGCGCTCCGGCGAGCTTTTCGAGCTCGGCCGCGTCGGTGGAATAACCGGTCTTGATGCGCTTGGTCTTCGGCAGCGCGAGCTTCTCGAAGAGAATCCGCTGGAGCTGCGGCTGCGAGTTGACGTTGAACTGCTCACCCGCATGCTCCTGCACGGCCCGCTCAAGCGCCATCATCTTGGCGCCGAAGTCGGCGTCGAGTTGCTCCAAATACTTTCGGTCGATGAGTATGCCGTGGTGCTCCATGCGCGCGAGCACGCTGATGAGCGGAAACTCCAGCTCCGCGGCCAGCTGCCAAACACCCTGCGCGCGGAGCCTTTCCTCCAAGAGGGGCGCGAGCGCGCGCACGGCGACGGCCTCGCGCGCGACGGTGCGCTTATCGTCTGCGCCGAAGGCGAGCGCCCCCTGCTCACCCGCCACCGGATCGGATGGCTCTTCGAGCGACACGCCGAGGTAGCGCGCCGCGACGTCTTTCAGCGGATAGCCTGCCGCGGCGCCGGGCTCGATCAGATACGCCGCGATTTTCGTATCAAGATGAAGGCCTTGAAGATCGGCGCCCGCGGCGATCGCCGCGCGAAATAACGGCTTGGCATCGTGTGCGGTTTTCCGCCGCGCCGGATCGGCCAGGAGCTTTGCCAGCCGTTGCGATGCCTCGACAAAAGGCAGCACGCGGGCTCCGCCCGTGGCGTCGGCGATCGCCAGCCATTTTTCGCCCCAGGCGAACGCGAGGTCGCCGGCGCGCAGATCCGACTCCGCGGTCAGGTCGCGGAGGTCCCCGAGTTCGAGCGATGTCGTCGGAGCCGCGGCGGCGTGGATCTTCAGCTCCTTCAGCCTCTCGTGCAGTGTGCGAAACTCGAGCGAAGTAAAAAGTTTTCGCACTTCTTCCTCGTCCCACGGCTGAAGCGCGATCTTCGCCGGATCGACGTCGAGGGGCACGTCGTCGAGCAGCCGCCCAAGATCCTTGTTGATTCTAACCTGGTCGGCGTGCGCTTTGATGGCCGCGCCCAGCTTCGGCGTGAGCTCGTCAGCGTGCGCGATCACCTGCTCTATATCGCCGTACTTCTGGATGAGCTGCGCCGCCGTTTTGTCGCCGACTCCGGGAACGCCGGGAAGATTGTCCGAGCTTTCCCCCTTGAGCGCGACGAAATCGATCCATTTCTCGGGTCCGACGCCGTACCGCTCCAACACGGTCGCGGCGTTGTAGCGGATGATGTCGGAGATGCCGCGGCGCGTCATGATGACGGAAACGCCGTCGCGGACGAGCTGAAGAATGTCGCGGTCGCCGGTGACGATGATGATCTCGCAATCTGATGCGCCGCAATGCTTGACGAGCGTCGCCAGCAGATCGTCGGCCTCGTAGCCCGCGAGCTCGAACATGGGTATTTTCAGCGCGCTCAAGACTTCGCGGATGAGCGGCAGCTGCTGGCGAAACTTGTCCGGCGTCTCCGCACGGCCGGCCTTGTATTGGGCGTAGCGGTCGAGACGGAATTGCGGCGCGCCCTTGTCGAAAGTCACTACGACGGCGTCCGGCCGTTCGTCGCCGAATAGTTTGATGAGCATCGCCGTGAAGCCGTAAACCGCATTTGTCACCTGCCCCGAAGAAGTGACGAGCGTGTCGGGCAACGCGAAAAACGCGCGGTACGCGAGCGAATGCCCGTCGAGCAGCAAGATTTTCCGTTTGTCGCTACGCGTAGATAAAGGCGCAGATTTCACCGATGTTTTGGAATTTTTAGCGGCCATTATTCGGACTGTATCGGTTGCTTAGTCGGACGGCAAACGCGCCGCCGGTGCAACATATCTTTCGACTATTCGTGATATTCAGTCGCGCGCAGCGATGGCAGCCGCCAATGCTTCGTCGAACGCGGCGGGATCGGTATAAATGCGCATCAGTTCGCCGAGGCCGGCGAAGCGCCGGACGAAATCGGCGGTGATCTGAATAAACCGCGAGCTCGTCAGCATGCTCACCTGCCGGAACGCCGCGCGATGGCGGCCGAGCCACTGCGCCCAGTCGCTGCTGACGTCGAGCGAAGCCCCCTGCGCGCGGCGCGCGTCCACAAACAGTTCGAGGGGCGCGCCAACATTGAGGTCCCTCTCGACATCCAGCATCGGCCCGTCACCGAATTCGCCCACATCGCGGCCTGATATACGCAGCACGACCACCGCGCGCCGGGGCCTCTCGATGACGATACTGCAATGCGTGCCGTCGAAGCGAACCGGTTCTGCGTGCGTCCGTTCCATTCTCATCGCTCCCGCCGCGCCGGGCGCAACAGCTGCTTTTCTTCGAGCGCCTTCAAGACGGTTTGGACGTAATTCTTTATCGCCGCGTTCACATTATCCGGATCGTAGGTTCGAACCGTCCCGGTCCAAACGACATCGCCCTTTGCGGCATCGTAGAGCGTGGTCTCAGAGCTATAGACATTGTATTGATAAGCGCTCGGGCCATAGAGTCCATACCAGCTCGCGCCGAAGTGGGGGCCGAAAAAGCCGAAAGAGGTATACGGATAATAATAACCCGGACGGTAATCGACTCTGGGTTGGACCCCGATCGCGCGCGCGAGGATCGCCGCGTCGGCGCCGGCCTGCTTCGCCGCTTTCTTGACCGCTTCTTCATCAAGTTTTTGCTCGTCCGCAATGTACCGGTAGCTCGGCACCGCCTCGATGCCGGCGGCTTGGAGCTGGGCAACGAACTCGTCTTCCAGGTTGCGGCGGATCGCACTCTCGCCGGCGCTACTGGCGACGAGAATTTTCCGGAAAGGCGCACTCGTATATCCGGGGTTGCTCCACTCGCTTACGAGGCGGTTAGTCGTAGAGCAACCAGCGAGGGACATCAAGGAGGTGAGAACCAGGACGGCAAATAGACGCGTCGCTTGCGCATTCATAACGGCTCCATAGTTCAGCAAACGAACATTTTCAGCATATCCATTGTATGCAGATTTGTCGCAGTTGGTCTATTCGACCGACACGAATAGACATGGTAAGAATGCGGGGCATGTCCGAAACCAAACGCAGCGTTCGACTCACCCATTTTTCAATGCTGCGAAGCTATCGCGCCGCCGATCTGCTGACGCTGGGCAACGCCGCGGCGGGAACGGCGGCGATCTTCGCAATCATGAGTTACCTGGAAACGCCCGATCGCTGGCGCGTCTATCTGGCCCTCGGCCTGCTGCCGCTCGCGCTCGTGCTCGATATCGCCGACGGCCGTGTGTCGCGCTGGCAGAAACAACATTCGCTATTCGGCGCCGAGCTCGACTCGCTGGCCGATATCGTGAGCTTCGGCGCCGCGCCGGCAGCGCTCGCCTACGCGCTCGGCATGCGCGGCGGCTGGGATGTCGCCATCCTGCTTTTTTTCGTCGCCTGCGGCGTCAGCCGGCTGGCGCGCTACAACGTCAGTGCCGCGGAAATCGCCGCGGCGGGCGAGAAAGTAAAATACTTCGAGGGAACGCCGATTCCGTCGAGTCTCTTTTTAATCCTCATCCTCGGCGCCTGTTTTCATTGGTACCGCGTGGGCGAGGCGTTGCCACTCGGGGCCGTGCGAATCGCCGGACTGGAATGGCATCCCTTTTCGTCGATGTACTTGTTGAGCGGCGCGGCGATGATCAGCAAAACCTTACGGATTCCGAAACTCTGATGTCAGCGATTTCGTCGCAATTCTTGGATTTGCTCCTGGCGTGCGGCTTCATCGGATTCTTCTTCTTTATCGTCTGAATTCGTTTCCGCCTCGTCATCGTCTTCGGCGCCGGCCCGTTTCGATTTGACCTTCGAACGCTTCTCCGGCGGCGCTTGCGGCTGCGGCGCCGGCTCGACGCTCGGTGCCGGGACCGTTGTCGGTCTTTCGTCCCCGGGCGATGAGAAAAGATAAAACGCGAGAAGAACGAGAATGAGTAATGCGACGATTCCAGCGATGAAACGCGGCAAGAGTGTACCCTTCCGTTGCGGGTACTCATCCTAGCACGCGATGCCCGGCGCCGCCAAACAGTCCGCACTGCTAGGCCGTTGCGGGCCTCAATGCTCGTGAAATGAATTTAAGACCGAGAAAACCCCCGTTCTCTTTCATGCGCGATGGAAACGACGCGAGGTGGCGAACGATCGCCGCCCGCTCGTCTTCGACGAGCTGCGCAACGTTGTAGTGAATGATAAACGAGGCGAGCTCTTCCGCGCGCATCGCCGGCACCGCCGGCTCCTGTACACCTACTGTTACTTCGGGATGGCTGAATGCGAGGATCGCGGATACTGGGGGGATCTTCCGCTCACCATCATAAGTCATCGTTACCAGAGTCTGCCGCAGCGCGGCCGCCTTTCGCTGAGCCGGCCGCCCCGGACTCGGGATTCTCTTGCGATCGACGAACCAGTCGTGTCCTTTGCACTTCACGTCGCCGCTCCAGTTCTTCGTCTCGATCACGAAAAGACCGTTGGGTCCGGCCACGATGTGGTCGATCTCGACCTGACTTTCGGGAAGAATGATGTCGCTGGCGACGACATAATCCCCGGGCAAATGGCTCAGCGCCTCTATAACGCACCCACCGGCCCGCGATAATTTCCACGGCTGCCACATAGGTTTGCTCTCCTTTTGGTCGCGTGATTACCGCGAAACGGATGGAGCAAGAGCGGTGCCAGTGTCAAAAGACGAGAAAATGGAACTCGCGACAAAAGTTTGCATGCCCGAAAAGCGGCAGGCGACGAATGAAATGGAGCGCGCGCGAGCGACGCCCTCTAGGCCGTGCCAAAGGCCGGAACCGCCGTCGGAAGATTGAAAAAATGCCTAAATGAGCGAATTTGAGCAACGTGCCGGAAAATGATCGCCCGTCAGTCCTCGGCTGCTTCGATCCCGTCCAGATATGCGAGGTATGTCTCGGGCAGCCCCCAATGTTTTGCGCCTTCGAGCATCAGGCGCTTGTAAAGCGCGTTCGGCCGCGGCGGGGAGTCTTCTTTCTCGGCGACGTAAATCCAGGCCTCGACCGACTGCGCGTCGTCCGCAACCAGCACCGCTTTCTTTTCCCTCCGGTAACCGTCTTCGAAACCGTCGAGGAGCGCTAGGTCTTCCCCGGCGATATCGTAAACGATTCCCCAGACCTCCGAATCGGCCTCGGGCACGACGTCAGCTGTGCCGCAGAGACGTCGCCGGGACTTCCGTGTGATCGCAAGCCGATGCTCCGGCAGGCGCGCCACGGCGACGAACCGCGCCGACGCGCAGCGCTGCTTCATCTGACCCCAATGCATGTTGGATCCATAAGCGAAGTAAAGCATTTCAGGCCGCACTATACCCTTTTTGACAGACGCTCGTCTAATTCTAATGTGAGTAGTTGTAGCCGGGTGAAGACCCGAGTCTCGTTACAAACTAGGAAGAACAAATGAACAAAGGCAGAAAATTTCTGACGATTACCCTTGCTGTCGCCTTTCTTTTTGCGCCGCCTGCGACGATGCTGGGCCGCTTAGGAAGTTCTGCGGCCGATGCACAAGAATACGGGCCTCCCGAGCCATATGGTGATTATTCTGCGCCGCCGCCTGGTGACGCGTATCCCGATTACCGCGGTGCTCCCGCTACGCCTTACGGCGGTGATCCTGGCCCAACGCCGGGTTATGCCGATTACCGCATATCGCCGGACGAGCTCGAGAACCTGCTCGCGCCGGTCGCACTTTATCCCGACCCGCTGCTCGCGCAGATTCTCGTCGCGGCGACCTTCGCCGACCAGATCGACGACGCCGCACGCTGGATGCGCGCCTACAACGACCCGTACGGCGTCGACGCGCAGCCATGGGACGTCAGCGTCAAGGCCGTCGCGCATTATCCCAAAGTGCTCTTCATGATGGCCGACCGCATCGATTGGACGACCGCGCTCGGTCAGGCTTATGTTGAGCAGCCGACTGACGTCTCGGCGGCCGTGCAGCATTTGCGCTTCATGGCGCGCAATGCCGGCAATCTGGTGACGAACGAGTACTGGGACGTGGTTCCGTCCGGTGGTTTCATCGCGATCGAGCCGATTCAGCCACAATTTATTTTCGTTCCCGACTACGCGCCGGACGTCGTCTTCTTCCGCCACGCTACGTTCGTCTTCGGCCCGGCATTTCCGATCGGGCCGTGGCTCAACTGCGATTGGGATTGGCGCGGCCATCGCATTTTTTACCATGGATGGCGCGGCCCGCGCTGGGTCGAGCGCAGCCGCCCGTTCGTCCGCATCAACAATGTCTACGTGAACGACCGCTTCCGCAGTATTCGTGTGAACCGCGACATCGTGCGCCGCAGCGTTCGCGTGGAGAATCTGAATCGGTTCAATACAATTCATCGCAACTCGAACTTCAACAACTTCGCGCGCCGGAACGACCGTATAATCGCAAACCGGAACTTCCGGCGCGGCGACGATCGGCGTTTCGATAACGGGCGCCGTTTCGACAATCGAGGATTCGACAACAATCGGCGCGACGGCCGCTCCGACAACAACCGCGCATTCGACAATCGGCGCGGCGACCGGAATTTCGAAGGGCGGCGGGACGGAAACTTCCAGCGCGACGAGCGGCTGCGGCAGGGTCGCGACAGCAGCGCGGCGCGGCTCCAAGAGCAGCGCCGGCGCGATTTCGACAATCGCTCGCGACAGGAAAATCGCGGCCGCGAGTTTGAGAATCGTTCGCAATTCCGCGATACCCGGCCGCAAGGTTTCGATCGGAGCGCGGAGCAGCTGCGCGAGCAAAACCGCCAGCAGTTCGAAGCGAACCGCCGGCAGTCTCTCGAGAACCGGTCGAATCAGAGATTTGAGAACCGCTCCTTCGAGCGCCAGCGGGGAGCCGACAATCGCGCGTTTCGCGGCCGCGACGCGGCCCGCGAGCGCCCCGTGAACAACCGCCCGCAGCAGGAGTTTCGGCAGAATCAACGGAACGAGCGCCGCGGCGGCGCGCAAGTCTCGCGCAGCCGTGGCGGCGAGGACCGTAGTGCGCAGAGGAACGCGCCCGACGGACGGCGCGACGCGCGTTAAATACCCGCGCGGCTAAAAGCTCGCCCAGTTGCGATAGTACTTTTCCGTGTAGATTTTTTCCACGTCTACGGCCGCGGCCACGCCGCGGCTCGCGAGATATCGCGCGATCGGCCTGAGCGGCAATCCCACGGCGGCGAGATAATCGCCTTCGATCGCATCAATCAATTCGGATCCCCGTCCCTGGATCGAATACGCGCCGGCTTTGTCGAGCGACTCGCCCAAAGCAAGATATCGCTCGCTCTCCTCTTCCGAATACGCGCGCATTCTGACTTCTACTTCCTCGACGCAGCGCAGCCCCGGTCCGCCGGGATCGACAATCGCAACGCTCGTGTAAATCGCATGGGTGCGGCCGGCGAACGCGCGTAGCATCCGCCTCGCGTCGGCCGGATTCACCGGTTTGCCCATTTTTTCGCCGCCGAGAAGAATCATCGTGTCGCTGCCGATCACAATGCTCTCGGAATGCTGCGCCGCGACGGAAGCAGCTTTGCCGACCGCGAAGTCTAGAACTTCTTCGCCGATCGGCCGGGAGGGCGAAACCACCTCCTCGAACGGCGGCGCGACGACTTCGAATGGAATGCCGAGCAGAGCGATGATTTCGCGGCGGCGCGGAGAAGTCGATGCGAGAATCAACCGCATCGCAGCGCCGCCGCCGGCGGTGAATTCCACGAGGCGCGGATCGGAAACGACTCGGACGCGAGCGCGGCGGTGTAATCCTCGAGGCAGCGCTCGACGTCTTCGAGCACGTTCACGTGCACCATCCGATAGCGCATGTCCGCGGCGCGCGGCACCGCGCGGATATACGACGCGAGCTGCTTTCGCATCGCGACGAAAACGTGCGGCTCGCGCCACGCGGCGAAATGACGGCAATGGTCCAGCAAAACGCTGAAGCGCTCCTCGATAGCGACGTTTGGCGGAAGCGGGACCGAGTCCGCGCAGACCGACTTAACGGAGTCCTTAAGTTCGAGCTTGCCTCGAAAAATCCATGGATTGCCTTGAGCCGCGCGGCCGAGCAGCACGCCGTCGACTCCCGTCTCCGTGACGCGCCGGTAGACGTCGGCGAGGCTCCTCAGGTCGCCGTTGCCGAGGATTAGCGTCGCCGAGCCGCGCGCGGCCTCGACCGCGCGCGCGATCGCGCTCCAATCGGCGCTGCCGCTGTACTGCTGCATCAGCGTGCGGCCGTGGATCGAGATCACCGCCGGCCGCTCTTCGAGCAAATTTTTGATCCAGTCTTCGACCACCACCGCCTCGTAGCCGATGCGCGTCTTGACCGACACCGGAATCTCGCGCCGCTCGGCGGGCGCCTCGGCGCCGCAGCGCATGCGGTTGGCGTTCCTGATGCGCGCGACAAATTCCCCGTCGATGCCGATGGCCGCCAGCGTCTGCCCCGCCGCCCAGTCGCGAATTCCCTGCCGCGCGGCGCGAATGATTTCACGCGCGAGCGCCGGAGTCTGAATCAGACCCGCGCCGCTCCCCTTCGCGGCCACCTTCTTCGCCGGGCAGCCCATGTTGATGTCGAGCCCGTCGAAGCCGAGCTCGCACACGATGTGGGCGACTTTGTAGAACGTCTCCGGCGTGTGTCCGTAAATCTGCGCGGCGATCGGCCGCTCCACTTCCGAGTACGTGAAATCCCGCAGGAGCGACTCCGGCGCGAACGCGGCGGTGTCGACGCTGACGAATTCCGTGAGAATGACGTCCGGCCGGCCGACCGTCGCCGTGATGTAGCGAAACGACGCGTCGGTGACGCCGTCCATCGGCGAAAGGCCGACGATCGGCCTCGGGATTTCATTCCAGAAAGACATGGTCCTAGCGGGCCTCGCAAGTTAACTTTTGCCTTCTATTTATACCTGCTTTTTACGACCGTTTCACCTTCTCGACAAAGCCGCTCTTCTTGATCTCGTCGAGTACACTCGAATCGAGAAGCTTCAGCGACTCCGGCGTCTGTCCTTTCGCCTTCGGATTCGTCTTGGCTGTGTCGGCAATCACCATCTCGAGACCTTTACGATCCGGCAGCGTGAGAATGTCGTCGCCGTGCTGCACGAGATAATAATCGTAGCCGATCGCCGCCATCTCGTCCTCGTCGATGCGCAGGTAGCGCTTGATCACCCGGATCGCCGCAGGCTTGTCGCGCTTCAGCACGTAGAGGCCCTCGATGACCGCCTTCATGAAGTTCACCACCTTCGGCCGGTTCTCCGCCAGATAACTCCGGCGCACCATGAAGCAGTTCTGCGGAAACGGGATGCCGCTGTCGGCGAGATCGTAAATCTCACGCATGCCGAATTTTCTCACCGCTATGCTCGCGTGCGGTTCGCTGAAGACCGTCGCCTGCACCGAGCCACCGGTCAGTGCCGCGAGCCGGCTTGGGTTGCCGCCGATCTGGAGCATCGTCACCTGCTTCGCGTTGACGCCGAATTTCTCCAGCGCCGCGACCGCGGCGAAATCCGACGCCGAGCCGAAGCGGCTGATCGCAACCGATTTGCCTTTCAGGTCCGCCGGATTCTTGATCTCCGGCCGCACGATCAACTTGAAAGGAAAAAAGTTGATGCCGCCGGCGATGATCGACACGTCGCCGCCCTGGAGATTGGAGGTCACCGGCAGCGCGCCGGTCGTGAACAGCACCTGGATCTCGTTCGCGAGCAGCGTCTGCATGCCGAGCGTGCCGCTGTCGAGCGCGATGTACTCGACGTCGAGGCCGTATTTCTGAAAAACTTTCTGATGGTACGCTCCCGGCACGAGCGC
The DNA here is from genome assembly GCA_021324155.1 of Pseudomonadota bacterium. Classification (GTDB taxonomy): domain Bacteria; phylum Desulfobacterota; class Binatia; order UBA9968; family UBA9968; genus JAJPJQ01. The sequence continues at coordinate 4,534 of JAJPJQ010000019.1, read as the reverse complement.
GTTGATCGCCGTACCGAAGCCGCCGGAGGCGGCGCGGATCTTGTCTGCCGCACAGAGCGGCGATGCGGCGAGGAGAACGAGACCTAATATTGCGAGAAGAACGGAATACCGGCGCGCGAAGCGCTTTGGTTTCATCCCCCACCTCCTAGGATTTTTGGCACATCCCCGACTGGCAGGTTCTTGATACAAGCCGCTCGCGAAGTCAACACGCTAACTTTACTTCATTTCTCCCAATCCGTGGGCATCCATCGCCATGAAGAGATTGTTCAAAGACTCAGCCAGCGTGGGATGGGCAAAGATGCCGTCGCGAATAACGGGGTAAGGCAGCTTCCCCATCATCGCGACCTGCAACACCGGCATGACTTCCCCGCCTTCCATGCCGAGGATCGCGCAGCCTAAAATCTGATTCGTGTTCGCGTCGACGATCGCCTTCATGAATCCGCGCGTTTCGCCGAACTCGATGGCATGGGCGACATTGGCCATCGGCAGTTTGGCGACGCGAATCGAGCGGCCCTGCGCGCGCGCCTCTCTTTCCGTCAGGCCCACGCGGCCGAGTTGCGGATTCATGAAAATCGTGTACGGCACCGGCCGGCCGGCGATGCCTACATGGCCCTTTCGCAAAAGATTTGCCCGGAGGATGCGAAAATCATCGTAGGAGATGTGCGTGAAAGCGGGACCCGGTTTGATATCACCCATCGCATAAATGCCCGGCACGTTAGTTTCGAGTCGCTCGTTGATTTTTACATAGCCATTCTCGTCCACCTCCACGCCGGCGCCGTCGAGGTTCAAATGATCCGTATTCGGACGGCGTCCCGCAGCGATCAGCAGATGAGAACCTTCGAGCATCCCGCCGCCGAGCGTCAGTCGAATCCCGCCTCGATCGGTCGTCTCGACACGGGTCGGCGTCGTCTTTAGTCGCACATCGATTCCGTCTTCCCTCAGGATTCTAATGACCTCCTCGGCCACGTCGCCGTCCTCGCGCGCCAAGAGCTGGTCGCCGCGCTCGAACATGGTCACCCGGCTGCCGTAATGCCGAAACATTTGCCCGAACTCGATAGCGATGTATCCGCCGCCCAAGACCAGGAGATGCTCCGGCAGCGCATCGAGCTCCATGATCGACGTCGAATCCAAAAACGGCACTCGACTGAGTCCGTCGATCGGAGGGATGACCGGCCTCGCGCCGGTGTTGAGAAGGATTTTTTCAGCCCGAAGATGGAGCGCTTCGGCGCCTGCGGCGTCGACTTTAACCGTCCTCGCATCGATAAAACTCGCCTTCCCGTAAATGACATCCAGATTCGCGGTGGCTTGTAGAAGCTTCTCCGACCCGTTGCGGAAGCGTTCGACGATGCGCTGCTTGCGCTCCCTCACCTTAGCCAGATTCACTTCGACGCGACCCGTCTCTACGCCATACTCGCTTGCCCGCCGGGCAAGATGGGCGACGCGCGCGCTCGCCGCCATGGTTTTAGTCGGCGTTCAACCATAATTGACGCAGGCGCCTCCCACGTGCTTCTCTTCGACAAGAGCCATCTTGAGTCCCGCCTTGGCTAAAACCATCGAGAGCGGTTTTGCCGCCTGTCCGGCGCCGATGATAATCGCATCGTAAGATCGTTCAGCCGCCATTTTTCCCCCTCGATGAGAGCAAATTCGCGTTAACGATATTCTGTACGATATACCGGCGATATCAACGCAATTTGGTCGGTTTTGGGAAGATAATCTGAGGATTAACTTGGCGAGCAGTCAGGGGCGGCCGTTGCGCGACAGGGCCATGTACGCCGCTCCGGCAAGCGCGAGGGCCCCCGCCGCAAGCCAGCCGCGGTGGGTCGTCGCCCAGAGCTGGATGGAATGGTTCCGCGCGCGGGCATCGAAGGCGCCGTGCGCCGCAAAATCGCCTCGAACCGGACGCCACAAATTATCGGGACGGTCCTTATCTTCGGGAGCATCGGTCTGCTGCGATTTGTAGCCGACGCGCGCGAGGTATTCGTCGGCGATTCGCGGCGCGATCTTGTTGCCGACGATCGCCTCGACCGTCGGCCAGCCCACGTACACTTCCGGTCGATCATGATGCGCGGCCCAATAGATCGCTTCGGCCGCGACTTCTGGCTGAAAGATCGGCGGCACCGGCTGCGCCTTGTGCGGCAGCCGGCTCTTCACCCAGGAAAATTGCGGCGTATTCAGCGCCGGCATCTGCACCATCGTGACGCGGACGCGGCTCGCGTCGTGCAATAATTCGCAGCGCAGCGAATCGACGAAGCCCTGGATCGCATGCTTCGCGCCGCAATAGGCGGCTTGCAGCGGAATACCGCGGTACGCCAGCGCGGAGCCCACTTCCACAATGACGCCGCGGTCGCGCGGCAGCATGCGCTTGAGCGCCGCGAGCGTGCCGTAAACGACGCCGAGATAGGTGACCTCCGTCACGCGCTTGAACTCATCGGGCTGCATTTCTTTGACCGGCGAGAAAATCGACGTCATGGCGTTGTTGATCCAGATGTCGATCGGCCCGAGCTTGGCCTCGACCTCGCCGGCCGCGGCTTCGACCGCTTCGGCGTCGGCGACGTCGACGGAAAACGTCAGCGCCTTGCCGCCGGCGTCTTCGATTTCATTTTTCGCCGCCGCGAGCCGCTCTTCGCCGCGGGCGATCAATCCGATATGTGCTCGGCGCCTTGCGAATTCGCGCACGGTCGCGCGGCCGACGCCTGCCGAGGCGCCGGTAATGACGACGGTCTCCGGATGGTGCATAGCAGTTTGTCTCCGACAATGGTTTGCGCGGGTCTGCACGCTTAATGGTCGACATCGATCAGCGCGAGCCCCGTTTCTTCATCGACTTTGCGCCGCAGGTGCGTCGGGGATTCCGTCACGATAACTTCGAGCGTGGGCCAGACATGCGCTTCGAGCAGATGGCCGCCGTGCGCGGTGCCGTCGGCTTTGCCGACGACCACGTGCGCGTGCAGCTGCGGCGCGCCGTCTTTGAGCGCGATATCGCCCACCAGCGAAAGGACCTCGACCTGCTCGCGGATGGGGATCTTACGATAATCCTTTTTGTCGCGATCGAAAAAGCCGAGCGTCGCGTCGCTGAATGCGCCGATCGCCGTTAGATGACTCCCGCCGAGTCGGCGCTCTTTCGCGAACCCGATAAGTCCCTCCACCGCTTCGTCGCCCTTGTCGAAAATCAGCGCGTATGTTTTCTCACTCGCCCCGCCGAGCGCTTTATATTTCATGGTCCGCTCTCCGCGCGAGCATCCAGGCGGAGGCGACCGCGGTCGCGCCGATCACCAGTGCCGCGCGCACGTGCCGTCCGTTGCGCCCGTTATTAACACTGACGCGCTCCGTTGTCCGGCCGGCGGTCTGCCGAAGCGCCATTTGCAACAGTTCAGCCGAATGCAGCGGCTTGCGGCCGATAGCATGCCGCACCTGCTCGCGGCAGCTGAAGCCGTCGGCCACGACGAGCGCGTCCTTGGACGCGCGCCGCACGGCGGGCAGCAGCAATTGCTCGCCGATCTTCATCGATACATCGTAGTGGCCGGCTTCGAAGCCGAACGATCCCGCCATACCGCAGCAGCCGGAGTCGAGCAGCTCGCAGTCGAGGCCGAGCTTTGAAAAAAGACTTTTCTCATGTGCCATGCCCATGATCGCTTTTTGATGGCAATGACCGTGGACGAGCGCCTTACGACCGAGCTGGGAGGGTTTGTAGCCGTCGATCATCGTCTCGAGAAACTCCGGCAGCAGAAAGCAGTTCGCGGCGAGGCGCTTGGCGTCCTCGTCGTGGGGAAATAAATTCAACATCTCGTCGCGAAAAACCGCCACGCAGCTCGGCTCGAGTCCGATAACCGGCACGTCGGCCTCGATCTCCGGCGCGAGCGTATCGAGAATGCGCCGGAGCAGTCGCTTGGCCGTGTCGAGCATGCCGAAATCGTAGAGCGGCCGCCCGCAGCAGAGCGACACTTGCGGGATGACGACGCGAAAGCCGGCGGCTTCGAGGACTTCGACCGCCGCACGGCAGACCTCCGGATAAAAATGGTTGTTGAAAGTGTCGGGCCAGAGCATCACCTTGGCATTGCCCATGTTTCGCGGCGCGCGCCGGCGAAACCAGCGCGTGAAAGTCTCGGGCGCGAACATGGGCACATCGCGCTCCTCCGCGATGCCGCCGAAGAATTTGAGCGCGCGGCTGGCGAGCGGCGCGTGCGTAAAAAAGTTGACCGCGCGCGGCGCGAGCGAGGCCAGGCGCGCCCACCAGTAAATCAAGCCCATCGAATAGGCGTGCCGCGGGCGCAGCCGCTTCTCGTAATAGTGCGAAAGAAACTCGGCCTTGTACGTCGCCATGTCGACCTGCACCGGACATTCGCCCTTGCAGCCCTTGCATGCGAGGCAGAGGTCGAGCGCCTCGCGCACGCCGGCATCGCGCCAGCCGTCTCGCAGCGGATTGCCGCGCAGCATCTCGAAGAGCAGATGCGCGCGGCCGCGCGTCGAGTGCATCTCCTCGCGCGTCGCGCGGTAGCTCGGGCACATCGTGCCGACGCTCTCGCGCCGGCATTCGCCG
>JAJPJQ010000030.1 GCA_021324155.1 Pseudomonadota bacterium | reverse complement strand
TGAACGCCTTCGCGGCCGAGGTCACGCGCGTCGCGCGCGAGGTCGGCACCGAAGGCAAGCTCGGCGGCCAGGCGCAAGTCCGCGACGTCAGCGGCGTCTGGAAGGACTTGACCGAGTCCGTCAACATGATGGCCGGTAACCTGACCGCGCAGGTCAGAAACATCGCCGACGTCACCATCGCCGTCGCCAACGGCGACTTGTCGAAGAAGATCACCGTCGACGTCCGCGGCGAGATCCTGCAGCTGAAAGACACGATCAACACGATGGTCGACCAGCTCCGCTCGTTCGCTGCCGAGGTCACGCGCGTCGCGCGCGAGGTCGGAACGGAAGGAAAGCTCGGCGGCCAAGCCGTCGTCCCCGGCGTTGCCGGTACATGGAAAGACCTGACCGACTCCGTCAACGCGATGGCGAGCAACCTTACCGCGCAGGTCAGAAATATCGCCGAAGTCACCATCGCCGTCGCCAACGGCGACTTGTCGAAGAAGATCACCGTCGACGTGCGCGGTGAAATCCTCCAGTTGAAGGCCGCCATCAACACGATGGTCGACCAGCTGAACGCCTTCGCGGCGGAGGTCACGCGCGTCGCGCGCGAGGTCGGTACCGAAGGCAAGCTCGGCGGTCAAGCCGTCGTCACCGGCGTCGCCGGCACCTGGAAAGACTTAACCGAGTCCGTCAACATGATGGCCGGTAATCTTACCGCACAGGTCAGAAACATCGCCGACGTCACCATCGCGGTCGCCAACGGCGACTTGTCGAAGAAGATCACCGTCGACGTCCGCGGCGAGATCCTTCAGCTGAAAGACGCGATCAACACGATGGTCGACCAGCTGAACGCCTTCGCGGCGGAAGTCACGCGCGTCGCGCGCGAAGTCGGCACGGAAGGAAAACTGGGAGGTCAGGCGGTCGTGCCCGGCGTCGCCGGCACATGGAAAGACCTCACCGACAACGTCAACCTGATGGCGAACAACCTTACCGCGCAAGTCCGTAATATCGCCGACGTCACCATCGCCGTCGCCAACGGCGACTTGTCGAAAAAGATCACCGTCGACGTCCGCGGCGAGATCCTGCAGCTGAAAAACGCGATCAATACGATGGTCGATCAGCTGAACGCGTTCGCGGCGGAGGTCACGCGCGTCGCGCGCGAGGTCGGCACCGAAGGCAAGCTCGGCGGCCAGGCCGTCGTCCCCGGCGTCGCCGGCACATGGAAAGATTTGACCGACAACGTCAACGTCATGGCTGCCAACCTTACAGCGCAGGTCCGCGGTATCGTCAAAGTCGTCACCGCCGTCGCCAACGGCAGCTTGAAGGAGAAGCTGACCGTCGAGGCGAAAGGCGAGGTCGCGGCGCTGGCCGAGACGATCAACAACATGACCGATACGCTCGGCATCTTCGCCGAGCAGGTCACCACCGTTGCGCGTGAGGTCGGCGTCGAAGGCCGCTTGGGCGGCCAGGCGAACGTTCCCGGCGTCGCCGGCATCTGGAAGGACCTCACCGACAACGTCAACCTTCTCGCCGCCAATCTGACGACGCAGGTTCGCGCGATCGCCGACGTCGCGACCGCCGTGACCAAGGGCGACCTGACGCGCTCGATTCAGGTCGACGCACGCGGCGAGGTCGCGGAGCTCAAGGACAACATCAACGCGATGATCCAGAACCTCCGGGCCACGACCGAGCAGAACACCGAGCAGGACTGGCTGAAGACGAACCTTGGAAAATTCACCAGCATGCTCCAGGGCCAGCGCGATCTGACAACGGTCGGCCGCATGCTGCTCTCCGAGCTCGCGCCGCTCGTCAACGCGCAGTACGGCGCGATCTACCAGATGGACGCCGGCGGCAACGGCAACGACCGGCTTCAGATGCTCGCCGGCTACGCGCGCGGCGACGACGCGGCGATACCGAGCAACGTTCCCGTGGGTTTCGGTCTTGTCGGGCAGTGTGCTCTGGAAAAGCGCCGCATCCTGCTGAACGAGATCCCCATCGACTATGTGCGCATCGGGTCCGGCCTGGGCGACGCAGCGCCGCGCAACCTGATCGTTCTGCCGGTTCTCTTCGAGGGGCAGACGAAAGCCGTCATCGAGCTCGCCTCGCTCGCGCATTTCACCTCGACGCACTTGACCTTCCTTGCGCAGCTGACGGAAAGCATCGGCATTGTTCTCAACACGATCGAAGCGACAATGAGAACCGAAGGCCTTCTCCAGCAGTCGCAGAAGCTCGCGGTCGAGCTGCAGGCGCAGCAGAAAGAGCTGCAGCAGACGAACGAAGAGCTTGCAACCAAGGCGAAGCAGCTCGCCGAGCAGAACGCCGAGGTCGAGCGCAAGAACCGCGAGATCGAGCAGGCGCGGCACGCGGTCGAGGAGAAAGCGGCCGAGCTGGCGCTCGCTTCCAAGTACAAATCGGAATTCTTGGCGAACATGTCGCACGAGCTGCGCACGCCGTTGAATTCCATTCTGATCCTCGCGCAGCAGCTCGCCGACAACCGCGAAGGCAACTTGAACGGAAAGCAGGTTGAGTTCGCCCGCAACGTCCATGCCGCGGGCGCCGACCTGTTGAACCTGATCAGCGACATCCTGGACCTATCGAAGATCGAATCCGGCACCGTCACCGTCGAGCCGGAAGAGGTCCCGTTCAGCAAGGTGCGCGACGCCGTCGAGCGGAGCTTCCGCCACGTCGCCGAGGCCCGCCAGCTCGCTTTCGACATCGATCTCGATCCGCAGCTGCGCGGCATCACGACTGATATCAAGCGCCTGCAGCAGGTCCTCAAGAATCTGCTTTCGAACGCGTTCAAGTTCACCATGCAAGGCCGCGTCAGCCTGCGCATCAGGCCGGCCGAAAGCGGCTGGAGCTTCGATCACACGACGCTCAACGCCAGCGCGAGGGTCATCGCTTTTGAGGTAAGCGACACGGGCATCGGCATCCAGCCCGACAAGCAGAAGATCATCTTCGAGGCGTTTCATCAGGCGGACGCCGGCACGAGCCGCCGTTTCGGCGGCACCGGCCTCGGCCTCGCGATCAGCCGCGAGCTCGCGACGCTGCTGGGCGGCGAGATCAAGCTCGTGAGTGCGCCCGGACAAGGCAGCACGTTTACGATGTACTTGCCTGAGCAGTACATGGGCGCGGCGCCCGGAGCGGCGATCAAGGGCGCCGACATACCAATGCCCGCGCCGCTCATCGTTCGGCAGGCCGAGAAGCCGGAGGAAATTCCGGACGACCGCCACGAGATCATGCCCGGCGATCCGGTCGTGCTCATCGTCGAGGACGATCCCCACTTCGCGCGCGTGCTATTGGGGCTCGTGCGCGAAAAGGGCTTCAAGGGCGTCGTCAGCAACCAGGGCGGTCTCGTCCGCTCGCTCGCCCGCCAATACAACCCGCTGGCGATCACGCTTGACATTTTCCTGCCCGACATGCTCGGCTGGACGGTGTTGAGCCACCTGAAGCAGGACCCGGCCACCCGCCATATTCCGGTACAGATCATCACCGTCGAAGAAGAGCGGATGCAGGGCTTGGGCCACGGCGCGTTCTCGTATCTCATCAAGCCGTCGACAACCGACGAGCTGCGCAAGGCCGCCGACCGCGTGCTCGACTACGCACAGTCGACGCGCCGCAACCTCCTCATTGTCGAAGACAACGAGATCGAGCGGCAAAGCGTCGTCGAGCTTCTCGGCCACGACAGCGTCGACATCACGACCGCCGCGTCCGGCGCCGAGGCGTGGGCCGCGCTGCGTAACGGCGTCCGCTTCGACTGCGTCGTGCTGGATTTGCGACTGCCGGACATCTCGGGTTTCGAGCTCCTGGAACGGATCCGTCAGGAACCCGAGCTCCACGATCTCCCGATCGTCGTTTTCACCGGCAAGGACCTCTCTGAAGAGGACGAGATCCAGCTCCTGCGCATGGCGGAGAGCGTCATCTTGAAGGGCGTTCAGTCGCCGGAGCGGCTCCTCGACGAGACCTCGCTGTTCCTCCACCTTGTCGAATCGGAGCTTCCGGAATCGAAGCAGGGTATGCTCAAGCGCCTGCGTCAGACCGACGAAGCGCTGGTCGACAAGAAGGTGCTCGTCGTCGACGACGACGTGCGCAATATCTTCGCGCTGACGAGTCTGCTCGAACAGCACGGGCTCAACGTCGTCAGCCGTGAAACCGGAGCGGAAGCGATCGACCTGCTCGACGAGGACCAAGAGATCGACGCCGTCTTGATGGACATCATGATGCCGGAGATGGACGGCTACGAGACGATGCGGAGAATCCGCAAAAATCCGCGCCACCGCCTGCTACCGATCCTGGCGCTCACCGCGAAGGCGATGAAGGGCGACCGCGAAAAATGCCTCGAGGCGGGCGCTTCGGACTACATCGCCAAACCGGTGGACACGGAAGAATTGCTCGCGCTGCTGCGCATCTGGCTTTTCGGCAAGCAGCCCCTGACCCGAAGACCGCCGTCGATGGCAAGCGAGAGCCCAGCCGCCTAGGGCACGGCGCTATGCGGAGGTTCCGAGCGAAAGCGAGGACATGAGCGAACCGATAGCCAACATTCTCATCGTCGACGACGACGTCAAGACGTTGATGGCCATGGAGGCGCTGCTGTCTGCGCCCGGCCGCCACATCGTGCAGGCGCGGTCCGGCCGCGAGGCGCTCAGACAACTGCTAAAGCAGGATTTCGTGCTCATTCTGCTCGACGTCCGCACGCCGGACATCGACGGCTTCGAAACCGCGTCGATGATCCGGCAAAACGAGCGCTTCCGCTATACCCCGATCATCTTCCTGTCCGCCGTCGACACGCTGGACGAGGATGTCGTCCGCGGCGTCGCCAGCGGCGCAGTCGATTATCTCTTCAAGCCCGTCATGCCGGACGTCCTGAAGGCGAAGGTAACGGTTTTCGTGGACCTGTTCCGGATGAGCGAGCGCCTGAAGCAACAGGCGGTCAAAGAAGTTCAATCCCTGCTCGCCGCGGTGGTCGAATCGTCGCAGGACGCGATCGTCAGCAAAAATCTGGATGGGATCATTCTCTCGTGGAACGGCGGCGCCGAGAAACTCTTCGGCTATAAGGCCGAGGAGGCTATCGGCAAGCATATCACCTTGGTCATCCCTGCCGACCGGCACTCTGAGGAAACCGACATTCTGCGTCGCGTCCGGCGCGGCGAGCGCATCGAGTCTTACGAAACGGTTCGCCAGAAAAAAGACGGCCGCCTGTTCGACGTGTCGCTCACGATCTCGCCGGTCTTCGACGGCACGGGGCGCATCATCGGCGCCTCGAAAATCGCTCGCGACATCACCGAGCGCAGGCGCATGGAAGCCGAGCTGCGCTCGCTCAACGCGGAGCTCGAAAAGCGTGTCGCTGACCGCACCGCCGAGCTCATCCGCACAATCGAACAGCGCGAGAGGCTCCAGCAGCAGCTCGCGCAATCGCAAAAGATGGAGAGCATCGGCACGCTCGCCGGCGGCATTGCGCACGATTTCAACAATATCCTGACGATCATCCTCGGCTACTCGTCTTCCCTGGGCGGCGTCGACGACCCTGCGCGGCTTCGTGAAGGCCTCGACATCATCCGCGAGACCGGCATGCGCGGCGCGCTGCTCGTACAGCAGCTTTTGACATTGGCGCGGAACGGCAATCTCTCCTTTCAGCCCGTCGACGTCAACGAAATGTTGCGCCAGTTCGTACGGCTTCTAGGCGAGACCTTCCCGAAGACAATAAATATTTCGCTCGACGTGCACGACGATCTTCCCGCCACGATGGCCGATCCCAACCGGCTCCACCAGGCGCTGCTCAACCTTTGCGTCAACGCGCGCGACGCCATGAACGGCACGGGCACGCTCGGCCTACGCGATTCGGTCATTTCCGGCGAAGAGCTGCGGACGCGCTTCCCCGAGGCGGCCGACGACGCGTACCTGTGCATCCACGTGAGTGACACCGGCACCGGCATTGAGGCGGCGGTCCGTGACCGCATCTTCGATCCCTTTTTCACAACGAAGGAACCGGGACAGGGAACCGGCCTCGGTCTCACGGCGGTTTACGGCATCGTGCGCGAGCACGACGGGTTCGTGGAAGTGGACAGCGAGCGTGGACGCGGAACGACGTTCAGGCTGTATTTGCCGCTGCGGTCCGTGGATGGAACATCGACGGCGGCCGCAGACGATGTAAAAAAACACGATGAGAATCGCTATGGAAATGAAACGGTTCTCTTCGTCGACGACGAAGACCGTCAAGTCGACCTCATGGAGGGAGTTCTCAAGGAAAGAGGCTACCGCGTGCTTATCGCTCGCGACGGCGTCGAGGCCGTCGAGCTTCACCGCCGCCATAAGCACGAGATCGCCGCGGTCATCCTCGATCTCGGGCTTCCGCGTCTGAACGGCTGGGAAGCCTTTCTTAGAATGAAGCAAGAGCAGCCCGACGTGAAGACGATCTTCGCCAGCGGCTACATCAAGGCGGACATCCGTTCCGAGATGATGAATCAGGGAGTCGTCGGTATCATTCACAAACCCTACCTGCCCGACGAACTGCTTGCCAAGATCGGAGCCGTGATCGCCGAGCCCGCCGCGTATTCCGTAGCCGTAGAAAATTGAAACCAACGGGGCCCCGCCTCCGCTTTATGAAGCTGGTTTCCCTTCCATCTTTATGAGGATTCGCTCGCATCTCGTTATTCTCGTGCTCGCGGCCGTGCTGCCGATTCTGGCCTTCTCGGCAGTGATGACGGCGGTCTTTTGGAAGCAGCAGCGCGCGGCGTTCGACGAGCGGTTTCTCGACCGCGTGCGTGGCATGACGATCGCGCTCGACCGCGAGCTCGAAGGTCATATCCGCGCGCTCGAAATTCTCTCCGAGTCCTCCGCCCTTCGCGCGGGCGACATTAGCGGCTTCTACGAGCGCGCCGAACGGGCGCGCGAGCGGCAAACAATGTGGTCCAACATCATTTTGCTCGACGCCGGTAGTGCTAGGCAGCTGATGAACCTTCGCCTGCCGCTCGGAATGCCGCTGCCGGTGACGCCCGACAAAGCCTCGCTACAGGTGGTGATTGAATCAGGCCAGCCGTACGTCGCTCCGCTTTCCCGCGGACCCATCAGCGGCGAGGACGCGACGCGCATTTTGGTGCCGGTCGGAAACACCGACGGAAAACCGCGCTACGTTCTCGTCGCGGTTATCAGCCCGGCGGGCTGGCTCGAACTGTTATCCAAATACCCGATCGATCCCGACGCGACGCTTACATTGCTCGACCAGAATTCGGTCGTCGTCGCGCGCACGCTTAACAACGACCGCTGGGTCGGCAAGCTGCCCTCGCCGGGCTTGCTGGAGAATGCGCGCAAGGCGTCCGAGGCCGCGTACCGCAATATCGGCCTCGAAGGACAGCCCTTTTACTCCGCGCACAGCCGGTCGAAAATCGCCGGCTGGACGCTCGCGACCGGTGTCCCCGTCGCGAGAGTCGAATCGGCCCTGTGGACCTCGATGCTAACGATGGCGGGGGGCGTCACGGCGACGGCGTTGCTCGCCGTGGCGTTAGCCTTCCTGTTCGGCCGCCGCATCGCGGCGCCGATCGCAACCCTCGCCCGCTCCGCCGCCGCGCTGCCGCGCGGAGAGCCGCTCCAGGAGAGCGACAAGACGACGATCGAGGAGGTCGAGGAGGTGTCGCTCGCCTTCCGCAACGCCGCGAAGCAACTCAAAATACACGAAGAAGAGCTCCGGTATCAAACGCAGTTGCTCCGAACGATCACCGATCACGCTCCTTCGATGCTCCTGCTCATCGACGCGGAAGGTCGAGTGACGTATGCAAACCCGGCGACGGAGCGGATGACGGGCTTCAAGCCCGAAGACCTGATCGGCCAGCGGATGCATGAGAAAATCCATCATTCGTTCCCCGACGGCCGCCCCTATCCGGCGGCCGAATGTTCGCTGACGCGCAGTCTCCAGCTCCATCAATCGGTGCGCGATCTCGAAGACATGTTCATTCGCAAAGACGGCAGGTTTTTCGACGCTCTGTGCTCGGCCAGATCCATTTTCCGCAGCGATCTGCACGTCGGCGCGGTCGTCGAAGTCCAGGACATCACGCGCCGCAAGCGCTACGAGGAGGAATTGGAGCGGCGCGTCGCCGAACGCACCGCGGAGCTCGAAGGCAGCGTTAAGCAGCGGGAGAAGCTTCAAGAGCAGCTTCTCCAATCTCAAAAAATGGAGAGCCTGGGGACGCTGGCCGGGGGCATCGCGCACGATTTTAACAACATTTTGAACATCATCATCGGATACGCCGCCACGCTCTCGCGCGACCAGGCCGGCGAGTTCTCCGAAGGGCTGAAAGTCATCCGCGACGCCGCCGAGCGCGGCGCCGCTCTCGTACAGCAGCTCCTCACCGTCGCGCACAAAGACTCGGTCGATTTCGCGCCGGTGGATATCAATGATTTTCTGCAAGGGCTGGTCGGACTTTTGCGCGAGACGTTCCCGAAGACGATCGCGATTTCCTTCACGGCCGATCCATCACTGCCGCGCATCATGGCGGATGCCAACCGTCTGCATCAAGCGGTGCTCAATCTCGCGCTGAACGCGCGCGACGCGATGCCCCAAGGCGGCTCGCTCAAGTTTGCGACCTCGCGCATCGCCGGAAGCGATTTAAAAAGGCATTTCCCCGCCGCCGACGCAGAGGAATATCTTTCGATCATCGTGTCCGACACCGGCGCGGGCATGGAGACGGTCATCCGCGAGCGCATCTTCGATCCATTCTTCACGACGAAGGAACATGGAAAAGGAACCGGCCTGGGACTAACCGTAGCGTACGGCATCGTGAGCAGCCATGAAGGCTTTATCGAGACGAACAGCCACCCCGGACAGGGAACGACATTCCGGATATGCTTGCCGGTGCGTCCGGCCGACGGAAACGGTGAGCCTGCGCCTGCGCCGGCTGGCACCAACAACGGGGCCGTCAGCAACGGTTGCGAGACGCTGCTATTCGTAGACGACGAGGAGCGCCAAGCGCGGCTCATGAAGATGATTCTCGAAAGCCACGGCTACAAAGTCCTCGTCGCTCACGACGGCGAGGAAGCGGTCGCTCTGCACCAGGTTTATAAACAAGAGATCGCGGCGGTCATCCTCGATTTGGGACTGCCGCGCCTTAGCGGCTGGGAAGCGTTCAAACGCATGCGGCAGCAACAGCCGGAGCTGAAAACCATCTTCGCCAGCGGTTATATTGACTCGGACATCAAAGCGGAGATAACCGTGCAAGGAGCCTCGGTAATCCACAAGCCCTACTTGCCCGAAGAGTTGCTGGCGCAAATCAACGCCGTTATCGCAAGGCAGAAGGAGATCCGTGCGAAGTAGGTCGATCATGGGACAGGCGACGTATTTCCCGCCCGAATGCTCCGCGGACGAATCTGCTGTCCAGGCGATGCTTCTCGCCCATGTGAACGACGCGGTGATCGCCGTCGATAACGAAGAGCGCATTACCTACTTCAACGGCGCGGCGGAAAAGCAATACGGCGTGGCGGCGACGGAAGCGCTCGGCCGACCGCTGGAACAAATCTACCGGTATTTATGGCTGCGGGAACAGGATAAAGCCGCCGCGTTCGCGGCGCTCGCGAGCAACGGATCGTGGCGCGGCGAGAACCTTCACGTGCGTAAGGACGGCACGACGATGCAAGTCGAGTCCGCCGTTTCCGCGCTGAAGGATAAGCAGGGTCGTCAGATCGGGCTGCTCGCCGTCATTCGTGACATCACGCGCCGCAAGGTAAGCGAGGAGGCGCTGCGCGACAAAGAAGCGCAGCTGCGCCTCGTCACGGATTACGCGCCGGTGATGCTCGCCCACCGCAGCCGCGACGAGCGCTACCTTTTCGTCAACCGCGCCTATGCGCAGCGGTTCGGACTCACTCCGGACGAAATCACCGGCCGCACCGTCGCCGAAGTCGTTGGACCCCAGACCTACGCACAGATACGTCCCTACATCGATCGCGTGCTTGCGGGCGAGCCCGTCGCATATGAATCCGAGACTCCCGACGCGGAAACCGGCAGCCGTTTCATCAGCGTCTCGTACATTCCCGAGAAGGACGATCACGGCGCGATTCTCGGCTGGGTCTCGGCGATGACCGATGTGACCGCGCGGCGGCAAGCGGAAGACGCCCTGCGCGAGAGCCGCCAGCGGCTGCGGCTTGCGATGGAAGGCGCCGAGCTCGGCATATGGGAGCGCAGCCTCGATACGGGGGCGATTGTAAATTCCGAACGGGCGCTCCGGGTATTCGGCAAGCCATTTACTAACGTCCAAGAATGGGAAAACCTGATCCATCCCGACGACCGCGAGCGCGTGAGGTCGGTGTGGCAGGCTGCCGTATCAGGCGTCGCTCAATACAACATGGAATACCGGGTCACGCGCCCGGACGGATCGACGCGATGGGTCTTGTCCAAAGGCGCCCTGCTCCGCGACGAGCAAGGAAAGAAACGCCTCGTCGGCGTGGCTGTGGATGTCACGGCGCGCAAACAGGCCGAAGAAGAGTTGCGGCGCCGCAAAGACGAGCTCACGGCGTTTTTTGAAAACGCCAGCATCGGCCTTAATTGGATCGGACCCGACGGAATCATCGAGTGGGCAAACCCGGCGGAGCTTAAAATGCTGGGATACTCGCGCGAGGAATACGAGGGGCATCACATCGCCGAATTCCACGTCGATAGCGAAAATATCAATGACATTCTCGCTCGGGTCGCGCGCGGCGAAAGGCTCGCCAACTGCGAAGCGCGCATGCGCTGCAAGGACAGCTCGGTGAAGGATGTGATGATCGACTGCAGTGTCTTGTGGGAGGAAGGCCGCTTTGTCCATACGCAATGCTTCACGCGCGATGTCACCGACCAAAAACGCGCCGAGCGGCGCCTCCACCTTCAATACCGCGTGAGCCGCGTGATCGGCGAAGCCTCGGGGCTTAACGTGGCGGCCGCGCAGATCCTGGAAGCGATTTGCACGGAGGACGGCTGGGATGCGGGCGTCTTATGGTTGCTCGACGAGCCCGTCAACGAGCTGCACTGCGTCGAGATCTGGCACGCCGCCGACCTGCATGCCCGGGAGTTCAGAGCCGTCACGGCCGCCACCCGTTTTCGCCGTGGCATCGGCCTTCCCGGCCGGGTGCTGAACGATGGCGCTCCAGTATGGATCCTCGACGTGACGCAGGATATTAATTTTCCCCGTGGGGAGGTGGCGCGATCGGAAGGGTTGTGCACCGCTTTTGCGTGTCCGATTCGTGTTGGAAACGATGTGATCGGAGTGATCGAGTTTTTCAGCCGCATAAAGAGACAGCCGGACGCCGATTTTCTCGATTTGATCGGCTCGTTCGGCGCGCAGATCGGCCAATTCATCGAGCGGAGCTACGCCGAGGACGACCTGCGCCGCCTGAACCTCGAGCTCGAGACGCGCGTTCGCCGTCGTACGGCCGAGCTGATTGCCGCGAACCAGGCGCTCCGGAGCGAAATGGACGAGCGCGCGGTCCTCGAGGAGCAGTTTCGACAGGCGCAAAAGCTCGAGAGTATCGGCACGCTCGCCGGCGGCATCGCGCACGACTTCAACAATATTTTGAACATCATTCAAGGATACGCATCTTTGATGAAGGAGTGCACCGATCCGACGGTGGCGGAAAGTCTTCCGGTAATCGCAAGCGCCGTCAACCGCGGCTCCGCCGTCGTCCAGCAGCTGCTGACGCTCGCACGCAAGACCGATCCGTCGCTCGAGCTCATCGACGTTAACGCGCTCATTCGCGAGCTCGACAGCCTTTTGAAGGAAACCTTCCCGAAAACGATCGAGGTCGTCCTCGAGCTCGGCGACATCTCCGCGATACGCGCCGACGCCAACCAAATGACGCAAGCGCTGCTCAACCTAAGCTTAAATGCCCGCGACGCCATGCCAGACGGCGGGCAGCTCACCGTCAAGACTGTCATGATCGAAGGGAAACAAATCGCTTCGGCGGCCGACTCGCGCGGCGGCAGGTACGTCTGCATCGAGGTGATGGATACGGGACTCGGCATGGACGAGACCGTACGGCAGCGGCTCTTCGAGCCGTTTTTCACGACCAAAGGCGTCGGCGAAGGGACCGGCTTGGGGCTCGCAGTGGTCTACGGCATCGTTAAAAATCACGAAGGGTTTGTCGAAGTACAAAGCCGGCCGCGCCTGGGCAGCATGTTTCGCATCTATCTGCCGGCGGCGGACGAGGCCGACCGACCGCGGGCTATCCCCACACCGACGTATCATGACAGTAAGCGCGGACGCGTGGCGCGCGGCACGATTCTCCTGGTCGAAGATGAGACGATTATCCTGCGGCTGCTCGAACGCACATTAGCCGAACACGGCTACCGGGTCCTTACGGCGGGCGACGGCGCGGAAGCTCTCGAGGTCTATCGCGCGCGCGGCAGCGAGATCGATCTCGTCGTGCTCGATGCGGGTCTGCCGAAAATCGCCGGATGGAATGTCTTTCTCAGGATGAAGGAGGCGAATCCGAGCGTGCGCGCTGTGATCGCCAGCGGCTATTTGGAACCGGAACTGAAATCGGAGATGTACCGCGCAGGAGTCGAGTATTTTCTGCAAAAGCCTTATGTCCTGACTGACGTCGTCGATAGGCTCGATCGCCTGCTGGAAAACAACGCTTAGCGCGTGTACCCGCGATCGGGGTAATTCCCTAGGTCTTTCGGGCTTTTACCCGATTGGCAGCGGCTAAAAGAAAGTTAGAATATTCATCGGTTTTAAACGCTCATCCTTATCGGTCGGCAGCGCAGGGAAAAACCGGCCAATCGAACGTCATGGAGTCGGAACTGACACAGCGCGCATTGAATTTGCTGCCTGGCGATCATCTCTGTCTTTTTTACGACAAGGATCCTGCCGAGCAGATGCCTGCTTTAATGCCGTTTATTCAAGAGGCGCTCGCCGGCGGCGAGCAATTCATTTACGTCGCCGACGATCAGACGATCGATGAACTGTCTAACCGGCTGGAAGCCGGCGGCATTGATGTCCGCCGCGCCTGCGACAGCGGCGCACTGAAGCTTTGGACGCGCGCCGACTGGCGCCAGCCGGGCCGACTCTCGCCGGACAAAAAATCCCGTCAAGTATTGCAGCTCATCGACGACGCTGCGAAATCGGGCTTCAAGGCAAGCCGCTTCGCTCTCGAGATGACCTGGACGCTCGGCCCTGACATCAATACCCGTCTGCTAGAAGCCTGGGAGGCGCGGCTCAACGCGATCTTCGTTCGCGGTTTCGCGGGAAAAATCGTCTGTCAATACAACCGCAACCGCCTTGCGCCCGAGGCGCTGTTCGCCGCGCTGCGCACGCACCCAATGGCGATTATCGGAGACGAGGTCTATCCGAACTTCTTCTACGAAGCGCCGCTCATCCTTTCGGGAAACCAGAAATCCAGCCAGGCGAGGGTCGACTGGATGGTCGCGCAGCTCAAGAGCGCTCGCGCGATGGAAAAGGAGCGCGAAGAGCATATCCGCGGACGCGCCGCGCTGGCCGAGGCGGAACGGGGTCGCGCCGAGCTTGAAAAGCTCAACCAGGAGCTCGAGCGGCGCGTCAGCGAACGCACGGCCGAACTGATCGCGGCAAACGATGCACTTCGCACCGAGATCGACGAGCGCGCCGCGCTGGAAGAGCAGCTTCGCCAGGCGCAGAAAATGGAAAGCATGGGGACTCTCGCGCGCGGCATCGCGCACGACTTCAACAACATTCTAAACATCATTCAAGGATACTCATCGCTCATCGCCGCCCAGACCGGCGAGGGCGCCGACATTGCCGAGAGCTTGAAGGTCATCAACGAAGCCATCAAGCGCGGCGCAGGAGTCGTGCAACAGCTGCTGACGATGGCGCGCAAGACCGAAGCCAACCTGGAGCCGACCGATCTCAACGCCGTTATGAGCAACCTGGTCGAGCTCGTCAAAGGAACCTTTCCTAAAGACATCGCCGTCAAGCTCGAGCTTGCCGTCGGACTGCCGATGATCATGGCGGATCCGAATCAGGTCAATCAGGCGCTGTTGAATCTGTGCGTCAACGCGCGCGATGCGATGCCGAACGGCGGCCGCCTGACGCTGCGAACGTCGTTTGCGGACGGCGTCCTCGGCAACGGGAACGCTACCGGCGAGGAAGCCGTGGCCGTCGAGATCAGCGATAGCGGCACCGGCATGGACGAAAAGGTGCGCGAACGCATATTCGAGCCGTTTTTCACCACGAAAGACGCGGCCAATGGCACGGGCCTGGGACTGTCGGTGGTCTATGGAATCGTAAAGAATCACCGCGGAAGGATCGATGTCACGACCGCCCCCGGTGCCGGCTCCACATTCCGCATCTTATTGCCGATTGGAAAAAAGGCATTCGACGAGCAAGACGAACATCACACCAACGCGACGGGAAAACAAAACGGGCGCTGCGCGACGGCATTGGTGGTGGAAGATGAAGAGACGGTGCTCCACTTGTTGCGCAACCTGCTCGCCGAGCGCGGCTATCGGGTGCTGACGGCCGTCGATGGCGAAGAAGCGACAGCTCGGTACCACCGCAACGGCGACGATATCGACGTGGTCCTGCTCGATCTGGATCTACCGAAACTTTCTGGGGCCGAAGTGTTGCGGAAAATCCGCGCGAGAAATCCCGACGCACGCGTCGTCGTAACGAGCGGCTATCTGGAACCGGAGCTCAAGGCCATCCTCGCGCGAGAGGGCGTCAGCCGCTTCGTTCACAAGCCTTACATGCCGCAGGAAATCATCGCGGCCCTTGAAGATGCTCCGGAGCCGGAGCACGGCGGCGATAACGCGATTCGATAGTTTTCTGAATTGAGTGCGCGTCAGCTCTGCTGATCGCCCAGGGCCTGACGCACGCTTTTGACGATGGTTTCGGGGACGTACGGCTTCGGGATAAAATCGCGCACGCCGCCCTTCACCATATCCGATTTGACTTTGGGATCGAGATAGCCGCTCGTCAGAATCATTTTGACTTGTGGGTTGCGTTCTTTGAGCGCCAGATACACCGTCCAGCCGCCCAGCTTGGGCAAAGCCATGTCGCAGAGCACCAGATCGACGTCGCTCTGGTGACGGCTGTAAACGTCGATCGCCTCGATGCCGTCCTTGGCCATGAGCACACGGAATCCCGCATCCTCAAGAATTTTCTTGAGCAGATTAAGCATGGGCAACTCGTCTTCGACGACGAGAATCATCTGTCCGGCGTTCGCCATCGCTTCACCCCGGAGATAGGTTTTCATAGTAGCGGCGGCTCGTCAAGAGCTTGCGGGAAATCGCCGGCGCATCGCGTATCAGCGAAAAGCGCTCTTGCCGAGCGGCTGCCCGCGTACGGCGAGGAGCATGCCTGGAACCTCCATCATCGACGTTACCGCCGCGAGAACGAATGCGGCAGGCAGCTCGTACCATGCGACGTCGTAGGCGCGCCTGCGACGGATACAATTCCAGCAGCCATGCAGCGCCCTCAGCGCGGCAAATAGCGGAACCGAAATATACCCCATGCGCGCGACGCGGGCGTACGGCAAACGACCATCGATGAGGCGCGTCTTGATCACGCCGTAACCTAGGCTGCGGCGAATCTCGCGCTCGTTGCTCCAGCCGTCGTAAGCATGGCGAACGGAAAGACGCGGATCGAAAAGCACGCGGTGTCCGGCGCGAAACAGCGCTTCGGCCTGGAGCAAGGACATATGCGCGCCGCCTTCGTCCGGGCATGGATAGGATAGAAAAACCGCCCGGCGAAAGCCCGCGTTATTGACCGCCACGTGTCGCGTGTAGCCCGGCGAGTCCTGATCCAGATACGACCGCGACAAAAGCGCCATGACGCGATTGAGAAAACCGGCCGCTCCGTAGTGCGTGCGGCCGGTTGCGACGGCGACTTCCGGGTGCCCGCGCATATCCTCGAGAAAATGCGTCAGCCAGCCGGGATGCGCGGCGCAATCCGCGTCGATGAAAACGATGAGGTCGGCGATGGCGGCGTGGGCGCCCGCGTTCTTGAGCTCCGCCGCGGATTGCCGGGGTGCCGTAAGGATGCGCAGACCCGGCAGAATCTCCGTCAGCCGCGCGGCGACATCAGGAGCGAGATCGCTGTTTTCGACGAGAATAAACTCGACCGGCTCTTTGACATCTTGACGCGCGAGCGCCTCGATGCAATCGCGAAAATTCTCTATGCCGTTCGGCGCATGGAGACCGTAATCGGAGGTTACGACAACGGAGGCTGCCGGCTGCATTGACAAACTATTTTAACCGCAGCCTGGGCGGCGTCAAGCGTCAAACGTTGAAGCGGAAGTGGATGATGTCGCCGTCGGCAACGACGTAATCCTTGCCTTCGAGCCGGAGCTTGCCCGCCTCGCGGCACTTCGCGTCGCTGCCGTAGCGGATGAAGTCCTCGTAGGCGACGACCTCGGCGCGGATGAATCCGCGCTCGATGTCGCTGTGGATTTTGCCGGCAGCCTTGCGCGCCGGCGTACCCTGCTCGATCGTCCAGGCTTTCACCTCGTCTTCTCCGGACGTAAAGAAGCTGATGAGATTGAGGAGCTTATAAGATGCGCGAATGAAGCGGTCGCGCGCCGGCTCGTCGATGCCGAGCTCGTTGAGAAAGCCCTGACGGTCCTTCTCGTCGAGCTGCGCGACTTCCATCTCGACCTTGGCCGAAAGCGCGAGGCCCGGGATCTGCAGCCGCTCGAGCTCCTTGCGATAATTGTCGGGCAGATCCTTCCCTGCGCGCTCCTCGGCGACGTTGAACAGCGCGATCACCGACTTGCGGCTCAAGAAGCCGAAGCCCGCCAGCAGCGACTCTTCGTCCGGCGTAAAGTCGATGGAGCGCAGGCTCTCTTCGGCTTCGAGCGTTTTCAGACAGCGCGCGAGCACCTCGCCTTCGCGCTCCTTCCCCTTTTCTTTCTTGAGCTTCGTCTGGCGATTTTCCACCACGACGAGATCGGCGAGGATCATCTCCGCCAGGAGATCGCGCAAGTCTTTCAAGGGATCCGACGCCCCGTCGAAATCGTTCAGCACGAGCGCCATAGCATCGACGTCGCGCATCTGCGCGATCAGCGCCGCGTTCGCCTTAAGCTTCTCGTTGCTCTGCGCCGGAAAATCGGTAAAGCGGATCTCCGCGTAAGTCGTCTTCTTCGGCTTGAAAATCTCCGACAGCCGGTCGATACGCGCGTCCGGAACCTTCGTCACCCCGAGATGGCTTTCGTTTCCGCCGGTTTCGGCGCGAAGACCGGTGAGCGCTCCGAAGATCGCCGTTTTCCCGGAGCCCTGCCGCCCGATGAGTCCTACCTTCAACGTCCCTCCAACTTAAAAGTGAATTAAAACGAATACCAAACGGCGCGCAAAAAAGCGAGACAGAGAAATGAGACAGGGACAACGGTTTTGCATCTTTCTCTGTCTGTTAAACTCCGCTTTCAAGCGCGGGCGAAAAACGATAAACTACGCGGACTCGTCGGGTTCTACCCGGCCTCCAAGCGCTGAAAAATTAGCATGTCCACTACGCCATCCTCCGGCGCCGACGCCGCGCTGCCGCGTCCGAGCGTCGCGCGCAACGCCGGCGTCGTTAGCATCGCGATCATGGCCAGCCGCGTGCTCGGCCTCGTGCGCGACCAGGTCTTCGCCGCGCTTTTCGGCGCCGGGTTGCAATACGACGCGTTTTTAACCGCCTTCCGGATTCCCAATCTCCTGCGCGATCTGTTCGCGGAGGGCGCGCTGTCGGCGGCGTTCGTCACGACGTTCTCACAGGTGCTAGCGAAGAAAGGCGAAGCCGAAGCCTTTCGCCTCTCGAACCGCATCGCGACCCTGCTGGTGCTGCTGCTCGGCCTCATATCGATCGCTGGCTGGTTCGCCGCACCCCAGATCGTCCACCTGCTCGCGCCGGGCTTTTTCGACGTGCCCGACAAGGCGCCGCTCACGATCCACCTGACGCGCATCATGATTCCATTTCTGCTCTTCATCGCGATGGCGGCGAAGGCGATGGGAATTCTCAATTCGATGCACCGCTTCGGCGTGCCGGCGATGGCGTCGGCCTTTTTCAATATCGGCTCGATCGTCGGCGGTCTCTTCCTGGGATTCATGATCGGCCCGCGTATCGGTCTCGGCGCAATCGAGGGCATGGCCTACGGCACGCTCTTCGGCGGATTCCTCCAGTTTGCCGTGCAGTGGCCGAGTCTGCGGAAAGTCGGTTTCCGCTACCGGCCGGAGCTGAGCTTCACCGATCCCGGCGTGCGCCAGGTCATGGCGCTGATGGGGCCGGCGATCATCGGCGCGGCGGCAGTGCAGATCAACATCTTCGTCAACAGCAACTTCGCGTCCTCGATCATCGACCCGGCGACGGGCCGCGTCGGCAACGGGCCGGTGTCGTGGCTCAACTTCGCATTTCGCTTCGTGCAGTTTCCGATCGGCGCTTTCGGCGTCGCAATCTCGACGGCCACGCTGCCTCTCATCTCGGCCGCGGCCGCGCGGAAAGAGACGGTCGAGTTCCGCCGCACGCTGGCGCACTCGCTCGGCCTGATTTTTCTCCTCTGCATTCCGTCGGCCGCGGGGCTCATCGTACTGCGCGAGCCGATCGTCGGACTCGTCTTTGAGCACGGGCGTTTCACATCGTCCGACACGGTTCAGACCGCGGCGGCGCTTGGCGCCTATGCCATCGGTCTCGCAGGCTACGGCGGCGTGAAGGTTCTCGCGCCGGCGTTCTACGCGCTCGACGACGCGCTGACACCGATGCTCGTCAGCCTCGGCTCCGTCGCAGTCAATTATATTATGAATTATCTGCTCGTCGGGCCGCTGGGCCACGTCGGGCTCGCCTGCTCGACCTCGACCGTCGCGCTGGTGAACTTTGCGCTGCTGCTCGCGCTAATGCGCCGCCGTCTCGGACGCGTCGAGGGTCGCCGGCTAACCGCCAGTGCGCTGCGAATCTCACTCGCGACTGCGGCGATGGCGGGCGCGGTTTGGCTCGCCGCGATCGCGCCGGCGGGACAGCTGCCGTTTACCGGCTTCAGGCTGTATCTGGCGCAAGTGCTTTTGGGGATGGGAGTCGCCGCTGCGGTTTTTTACCCCGCTTGCCGATTGTTCCGGGTCGAGGAGCTGAACGAAGCGGTGACCGCGGTCACTAGCCGCTTTCGCAGAAAAGCGGCCGCGTCACTTCGCCCATAATGCTTTTATAAAGCCCTCGCGCGCGAGCTCGCCGATGATCGTGTTGTCCATGAAATCGGCGGCATGCGCCTGCCGCGCCTGCGGATCGGTCTTCGCCTGCTCGTTGAGCATGACCTGAATCCCGGATTCGGTGGGACTGCCGTCTTTTTGGATCGCCTGGTATGCCTCGTCGTAGGTCGCGGAAAGCACCTGCGGATCGCTGATGCGCGTATATTTGCTCAAGACCTTCATCGATTCTTCTTTGCTGCGGTAGGTCTCGCGCACGCCTTCGAGATAGCCTTTGGCGAAGGCCTTGACGAGCGGGCGGTCGTTCTTGAGCGTCGACTCCATCACGTCGCCGCACTGGTGCTGGAACGTGACGCCGAGCTTCATCACCTCGCTCGGCGGAATCAAGACTTTCATCCCGGCATTGCGCGCGATCACGCTCTCGGGCGCCGAAAGGGTCGTTGCCTGAATCAACCCTTTGGTCAGCGCGGTCAGCCGGTTCTGCGTGCTGCCGAGCTGCATGATCGTGTAATCCTTCTCATCAAGGCCAAGTTTTTTGAGCAGCATGACGGTCGCCGTGTGAGATGAAGAGCCGATGCGTGTGACGGCAACTTTCTTCCCCTTGAGGTCCGCCGGCGTCTTGATGTCCGGCGTCGAGAAAAACGGGTTGGGATAAAAGTTGACCATGCCGAGGAAAATCTTGACCGGCGCACCGCGGAGCCGCGCGTTGATCGCCGAACTGCCGTCGGCGACGATGATTTTCGCCTCGCCGCCGAGCAGCGACTGCATGCCCAGCGTGCCGCTCGGGATGTAGACTGTCTCGACGTCGAGGCCGTATTTCGAGAAATAGCCCTTCTCCTTCGCCATCCAGAGCGGCGAGGTCAGCAGGTTGAGCGCGCTATGGACGATGAGCAGCTTCTCGGCGGCAAGAGCAGCGGATGGCGGAAGCAGCGCGCCGACGACAAAAACAACGGCGAGCAGCTTAGCGGCTTTCGACATACGGCCTCCTCCGGACGGATTCGTTCTTCGATAGATACGCCGCCCACTGCGGCGCGTCAACCGCAGCGGCGGCGATTTGCGCCGTTACACTCGTGTGATAAGGAGTATCGCGACGAAAGCCGAAAGCCTCATGCCGGCACTCGGGTTGACATAAAGTGGACCTTATCTGGAACGGCATCGCCACAGCGTTGGCGCTCGTCTTCGGCGGCGACGCCGAGGTCTGGGCGATTACCTGGTTATCGCTGAAAGTCTCCGGCCTGGCGACGATCCTCTCGCTCATTATCGGCATGCCGCTCGGCATCCTTCTCGCGATGAGCCGCTTTCCCGGCCGCGCCCTGGCCGTCGCGCTGGTCAATACGGGTATGGGCCTGCCGCCGGTCGTGGTCGGCCTTTTCGTCTCGATTTTTCTCTGGCGAAGCGGGCCGCTCGGGTTTCTCGATATCATCTACACGCCCACAGCGATCGTCATCGCCCAGGTGGTGATCGCTTTTCCGATCGTCGCCGGCCTCACGCTCACGAGCTTCCAGACGTTGAATCCGAATCTCGCCCTCCAGCTCGCCGGCATCGGCGCCTCCAAGGCGCAAACGCTGTGGTTTCTGAGCAAAGAGGCGCGATTGCCGCTCCTCGCCGCCGTTATGGCGGGCTTTGGCGGCATCATCTCGGAAGTCGGCGCGTCGATGATGGTCGGCGGCAACATCCGCGGACAGACGCGCGTGCTCACGACGGCGACGGTGCTGGAAACGGCGAGAGGCAACTTCGATCTCGCCATCGCGCTCAGTCTCATCCTGCTCGCGCTCAGCTTCGCGATAAATTTCGTTCTCACGCACATCCAGCAGCGGCAGCTCACCCGATGGCCGAAGCCCTCCTGACGCTCTCTGAGATCATTGTCCGGCACGGGCAAACGACGGTTCTCGACATCCGGCGGCTCGAAATCTTCGCCGGCGAGACGCTCGCTGTCATCGGGCCGAACGGCGCGGGAAAATCGACGCTGCTGCGGGTCATCGGATTGCTCCAGCCGCTGAGCGCGGGCGCGATCGATTTTCGCGGCGAACGCGCGAACGGCGCCAACACGCTCGCGATGCGGCGCCGCATGGCGAGCGTCCTTCAAGAACCGCTGCTGTTGAACGCGTCGGTCTACGAGAACGCGGCTCTAGGACTGAAGATCCGCCGGCTCGAGCGCGCGGAGATTCGCCGCCGCGTGGTCCCATGGCTCGACCGCCTCGGCATCGCACATCTCGCGGACCGCCGGGCGCGCACGCTCTCGGGAGGTGAATCGCAACGCACGAGCCTCGCGCGCGCGCTGGCGCTCGATCCAGAGGTGCTGCTGCTCGACGAGCCCTTCTCGGCGCTCGACCCGTCGACGCGCGAAACGCTGCTCGTCGATCTTTGCGACATTCTGCGCCAGACCGGTATCACGGCGGTCTTCGCCACGCACGACCGCGACGAGGCGTTCATGCTCGGCATGCGCGTCGGCGTTTTAAGCGGGGGCAAACTGCTGCAGCTGGGGGGCGGTGCGGAAGTCTTCACGCGACCCGTCGACGAGAAAGTCGCCGAGATCGTCGGCGCCGAGACGGGAATCCGCGGCGTCGTCGAGAGCCGCCGCGGCCGTGTCGTGTTGGTGCGCATCGACGGCGGCGCTGCGGAAGCGATCGGTGATTTTTCGCCCGGGACGCCCGTCGTTCTCTGCCTGCGGCCGGAAGACATCCGCTTGAGCCGCGATCTCGGAACCGGCGGCGCCGGGATCAACCGGCTGGCGGTCACCGTCGTGAAAATCATCCCGTCGACGGCGCACTACCGGCTGTTGCTCGCATCCCGCGCGGGAGCGCTCAGCGCGCTCGTCCCGCGCGCCGCATTCGAGGTGCTCGATGTCCGTGAGGGCGACGCGTTCAGCGCAGCGTTCGACACGACAGCACTGCACGCCATCACGATTGCGAAGCAGTAATTTTATTTGGACGGCCGCGCTCCGGCGCCGTCGCCGAGTATCGCGCCCTGGCGGAGCAATTCATCCTGCACCTCCGCCACCGGTACGGCGCGCGGCGGCTTCTCCCGCCGCACCGCGAGCGCGGCGCACACGCCCGCGGCCTGCCCCGTCGCCATCGACACCGGCATGACGCGATAAGAAGAATGGGCCTCGTGCGTCCCCGAGATGCAGCGGCCGGCGACGAGAAGATTTTCGACCTTCTGCGGCAGCAGGCAGCGAAGCGGGATATCGTAGGCCTCGCCGGGGGGCAGCCGCTTCAGCATCGTTCCGCTGCCTTCGGGATTGTGGATGTCGACCGGATAGCTGCTGCGCGCGATCACGTCCGAGAATTTCCGCGCGTTGAGAATGTCCTCGACCGTGAGCTCGTAATCACCGCGAATGCGCCGCGTCTCGCGCACGCCGACATGCACGCCGCTCTGGACGACATAGGACTTTTCGAAACCCGGGACGTATTCGCGCAGAAACGCCGCGATCTCGCGCATCTGGCGCCGGCTCTCCCATTCGGCACACGACCAGTCCCAAACATCGGTGCCGAGGAAGCGATTGACGCGCGTGCTGTTGACGCTCACCTCGTGCTCGTGCGGCGTTGCGAAAAACAAGATGTCCTCGCGCGGGAGACGGAGCTTTCCTTCCGCGGTGGCGCGACGCACCAGATCCCACAGGCCGTGCACGCCACGCCATTCGCCGGGATGCGCCTTGACGTAGGCGTCGAAAGCGGCGCGGTCGAATTCCGTCATGCGGAACATGAGCGTCATCGGCTGGACCAGCCCATCCTCTTCGCGGCCGACCGTGTATGGCGCGCCGGCGTATGCGGCGATGTCGCCGTCGCCGGTCGCGTCGACGACGGCGCGCGCGCGGATCACAATCGTGCCCGACTTCGTTTCGAACACGACGCCTTTGACGACATGCTCGCCGATGACCTCACTCGCAAGCGCATGGAAAAGGTACCGCACCCCGGCTGTGTCCAGCAGCTCGAGGGCGACGAGTTTCAGGACTTCCGGATCGAACGGCACGACATAGCCGGTCTTCAGCGAAGGCGCGATCGCGCCGCCGGCTTTCACCAACCCGTCGAGCATCTTCGTCAGCGCGCCGGCGATTACCGGCTCGCCGCGGCCGTGGTCGGTCGGGAAGAGCGTCGTCGAGCCTTTTTTTTCCGCGCGCGGCCGCTGCGTGTGAAACGACATCAGCGGCATGACGAGCGCCGCCGTCGCATTGCCGCCGAGGAAGCCGTAGCGCTCGGCGAGCACGACGCGCGCGCCGGTCTCGGCGGCGCCGAGAGCGGCGCCGATACCTGCCGGACCGCCGCCGACGACAAGCACGTCGGCGTCGGCCGCAAGCTGCGCGCGGCGCGGCGGAAGCTCGATAATGGCGGGGTTTTCAGGCCGGGCTAGCGGAGGCATAGCAAGAGCCGGGCTCGGGCGCGGCAGCGCCGCGGGCTAGTGGCTGCCCGCGGCGTTTTCCTCTCCGGCACCGTCGCTCGCGACCGGCTCGGGCTTGAGCGACTGCAACAGCTCGCAAAGCATGACGTTGGTCCGCTTCGCGCGCTCCTGGAGCGGCGGCACTTTTTCCTCGAGGCGCTTTTTCAACTGGTGGCGCAGATCCCACGAGCGGTCGAGATAGGCGCAGAGCTTGCCGATATTCAGCGCGGTCATCGGCGGCATAGGCATTTCCAGGTCGGACAGAAAGCCGGAAACCTTGGACGCGTAAGGGAGCGGCACGAAGGGCACTTTCTGAATGCCGGCGAAGATCAGAAAATGCAGGCGCATGCCGACGGCGAACGCCATGTGCTTCATCAGGCCGAGCACCTCTCCCGACGAATATTCGCCCTTGAGGACGCCCGCGCGCTTCGTGTTGGCCATTTTCGAAATGACCGCATGCGAGTGCTGCGGGTCTTTGTTCTCGCCGCCCTCCATGGGAACGAAAAGCACCTGCGCATCGAAACGCTCGACCATATAGTCCGCCGCGTTCGCCAGCATCGCATGGTACTGCTCGATGTTCAGGTCCGGCGCCGCCGGCCCCGGCTCGCGGACGGAGAAGCCCACGAGTGGGGTATCCGGGTTGACCCCCTCTTTTTTGAGCATCTCTTTGGTGAAGTTTTGCGGCTTCAACAGCAGCGCCGGATCGCTCGTAATCTCGATGTCGCGGTCGACGCCGAGGTCGGTAAGAATTCGCTTCGCCTCGCCTTCGCGGACGGTGATGAGATCGACGCGATTCAGCACTTGCGTGACGAGCTGCTTCGCTTCAGCGCTCTTCAGCGGCCCCGCGCTAATGGCATAGATCATCACCGGGACATCCAGTTCCTTGGCCCAAATGACGTCGCGCAGGAATGTCTGCGCCACATCGTCGTAAAGAATCCCGCCACCACCCAATATGAAAAGATCGAGTTTGCGGAGCTCTTCGAGCACTTCGTTCTTGTGCAGCTCGCGTATCGCCACGGCGCGGACTTTGTGTCGCTGCTCGGTGTCCTTCGCGTTGTGCGAAAAGACAGTGACGTCGACGTCGAGCGACGATCGCAGTTCTCTCAAAATCGATTCGAGAATCGCCTCGTCGCCCAAGTTCATGCCTCCGTACGAGCCGGATATTGCCACAGTATATTTCATGGGTTGCGTTTGTCGCCCTTCTTCCGGAAGGATCGGGGTCCCTCCTCAAAGCTCCTATCAAAGTAGCAGTCGAAGGGCTTTGCGCAATAAGGTAAACACCGTACGCTCCCGAAGCTCCGCGCGTTGTTTAGCCGCGGTTATTCTAGTAAAAACGCTGAAAGGAGGGCTCAATGGCCAACAAATGGGACGAGCGGAAGAAGGCGCTGGAAGATGAATATTTCGTGAAGAAAGAAAAAGAGCTGATCGAGAAGCTAAAGGCGAAGCAGGACAAGGAATCGAAGCAATCGTTGAAGCAGATCTGCTCGATGCGCTGTCCGAAATGCGGCGAGCCGCTCAAGGAGCGCAGCTACCAAAAGATCGCGATCGACCAGTGCACCGGCTGCGGCGGCATCTGGCTCGATCCCGGAGAATTGGACCAGGTCGCGAAAAAAGACGAAGGCAGCTGGCTGGGGAAATTCTGGGGGAAAGAGAAGTAATCTCCGCTGCGCGCCGCTACTTGCCCGAAAATTGAGGGAGGAGTTCTTTGCCGCATGAAGCCGCCGATTCTGTGAGCTTCTGCTTCAGCAATGCTCCTGAATTTGCCGTGAACTCGTCGAAGGTAGCCCGCCATTGCGCGTCGGAGCCCAAATGCTCGCAGTAGCCTTGCCATAGGGTCTTGCCATCCGACAGGCGCACGAATCTGGCTCTGACGGCATACGAGACCTGATACGTCGAGAAACGCATTGGCGCCGAGGTGAAGCCCCATAGGCGGGTTTTGAAATCGAGGACGACCACGCTGCCGACGCTCTTTTGCAGCGCCGCGACGCCATCGTCCGTTAAAGTTTCCGGTGCCGGCACGAGACGCCCGGGGTCAATGCCGGCCGTGATTCCGGCGATAAAGGCGTCGCGGGCGCTGCCCACTGGATCCTCCAACGAATATTCCTTCACGAAGCGATCCGCCTTCGCCTCCTTGGCGACACCATAGGCGGCGCCACCGAGCCCTCCTGTAAGCGCGCCTACTAGGCCGACCGCAGCGGCATCCCCGGCGGTCGAGTAATTGAATTGACTTGGCTTGTAAACGACGACGGTAATTTTGCTTTCGCCGCCGAGACGCGCCAATTCCTCTTTTTCGATTTGAACCACGGACAGTCTGCAGCCGGCCGCGAGACAAAGGAAAACGAAAGTGAGGATACGGTGCATTCTCATTGGATGTTATCGATAGGGTTGGTTTATAAGACAAAATAGCCTCTCATGTCAAATATCTTGGTTGTCGTGCCGTGACGTGAGTGTTAAGCATTTCAGCGGTATTCAAAAAACGGGAGGTCCTATGACTCAGGCGCAAAAGATCCGCGACGCGTTGCAGCAGAAAGGCGTGCTCGTCATGCCCGGCGTGTACGATTGCCTCAGCGCGAAGATCGCCTCGCGCGCCGGCTTCGAGGTAATCTTCATCACCGGCTACAGCGTCTCGGCGACATTCCTGGGAGAGCCGGACTTCGGCCTGCTCACACAGACCGACCTGCTCGCCGCGTCGCAGCGCATCTGCTCGGTCACGCCGCTGCCGGTGATCGTCGACGCAGACACCGGCTACGGGAACGCAGTCAACGTGATCCGCACGGTTCGCGAGCTGATCCGCGGCGGCGCCGCCGGCATGTTCCTCGAAGACCAGATCTGGCCCAAGCGCTGCGGCCACATGAAAGGCAAGCAGGTCGTGCCGCTCGAAGAATATTTAAAAAAACTGCGCGCGGCGATCGACGCGCGCGGCACCGACGACTTTTTCATCGTCGCGCGCACCGACGCGCGCCAGGCGCTGGGATTAG
Organism: Pseudomonadota bacterium; assembly: GCA_021324155.1. Taxonomy (GTDB): domain Bacteria; phylum Desulfobacterota; class Binatia; order UBA9968; family UBA9968; genus JAJPJQ01. The sequence continues at coordinate 66,767 of JAJPJQ010000030.1, read as the reverse complement.
AAGAGGCGATCCGCCGCGGACGCGCCTTCAAGGAAGCGGGCGCCGACGCCGTCTTCATCGAGGCGCCGAATACGAAGGAGGAGATGCGCGAGATCGGTCGCAGCGTGCCCGGCCCCCTGGTGGCGAACATGATCGAGCGCGGCGTGACGCCGACCATGGGCCCCGAAGAGTTGAAAGAATTGGGCTTCCAGCTGATCGTCTGGCCGCTCGGGCCGCTCTACGCCTCTGCGCGCGCGCTCGAAAACGTCTACTCGACGCTGCGCCGCGCAGGCACTACGCACGAGATCATCGACCGGCTGATCTCGTTCGACGACTTCCACGATATCATCGGGCTCAAGGAAAAATACGCGCTCGACGAGAAGTACAAAAGCTAAAAAACAGGAGAAGGCGGCGTCTGCCGCCTTCTCCTGAACTTCGTTGATCGACTAGTTGGCGATCTTGAGGGCAACGCCGAGCGGCAGCGCCTGCGTGCCGCTGCTTACCGCCGTACCCAAGCGCGAGACCTCCCAAGCGGGCACCGAGTCCTTGGAGAAGCCGTCTTGGCCCTCCTGCGCCGGAGCGCCGGCGGCCATCGGTTTAACAAGGTATTTGATATTGCTCCCGTCGCGGAGCGTCACGGACAGCACCATGTCTTTTCCTTCAGCCACCGGCATCGTCTGAATCGTCGCGACTTGGTTCCAGCCCGCGGCTTTGACTACTGTATCCGCGTACATCCACCAAAAGGCCCCGATGAACGCGATGAGCAAGAGCCAGCCGTACTGGCCGACTCTCTTTTGCCGCGTCAAAGCGCGTTTTCGCTGTTCGTTGAACAAACCTTGATAGGCCAGTCTCTCGGCTTCCAATCGCCTGGCGGGATCCTGCTCGGTCGAACTCGGGGGCTGGTCGAATGAGAGGCCGACGCTATTCAATACCATTCCAATGATCACAAGCGCCAAAGGAATGGCGAGCACCCAAAGAGGATTCATGGTTCTCTCCTTACGATTAAAGGCGATTCGCCTTTAAGCTATTGGAAGAGGGCGGGTCACGTCGTGGAGCGACCAATCGCTGCGACCCGGAGGTCTTTACCATTAAAAGCCGCGAGCCGGGCTTTCCTCCTCTTGCGCGCCGTTAAGATAGATATCGGAGTATCATTCGCCTCCTGAGCCAATCCTATAGGATCGGCGTTATGGGAGCAACCTGTATTTTTTGGCAGAAACTATCGCAACGGGATCAGCGAAGCCGGCCAGCGGATATCATTTCAACTCGAACTCGAAGGTGCTGACGACGCGGATCTTTTTCGCCGGCGTGCTGGTCTGGCTGTACGGCGCCGATTCGTCGTTGCCGTCGGTGCCGAAGATCTGGATCGTCCCCTGATTGGCCGAGCGGATGCTACCGACGCGCGTGCCCGAGTCGGCGGCGAACTGCTCGGCGATCTTGCGCGCGTTCTTCGTCGCCTCCGCCAAAAGCTCCGGCCGAAGCTCGTTGAATTTCGAAACGACGTAGCGCGGATTCGCGGCTCTCCCCTCGTTTTCGCCGTCGAGAACGATACCCGACTTGAGCAGCTCGTCGGTCGCACCGAGCGACGAGCGCACCAATTCGACGTTAGCCGTGCGGATGTCAACGGCGGCGCTGACGACGTAGCGAAAGCGTTCGTTCTGGTTCTGTCCGTACTGGCGGGCGAGCTTGTCGAAGATCACGATCGGCTGGGGCTCGATCTCGCCGTCCTTGAAGCCCTGCTTTTTCAGAAACGCCACCACGGCGTCGCGATCCGCGGTGATTTTCGCTTGCGCGTCTTTCAGATCGTCGCCCGCGCGCCGCACGCGCAGCGACCAGACCGCCTGATCCGCCTTGACCTCGCGTTCGACCAGGCCCTTTACAGTTACCGTGCGCGTATCGGATTTGAAGCGCGATCCGCCCCTGCCGATGAAGTAGCCGCCGGCGGCGAGACCGGCGATCAGGCACACCCCTAGAACGAGCGCCGCAAGCGTCCGCTGCGGCGTTTCAGTGACAACCATACACAACCTCCGGTTGCCGGGTTAGACGCGCCGGTCGACTTGCTATTCAGTTGGAGCCTTGTGTCTGCACGATCATTCCCACAATATCCACCGGCGCTTGAAGCGCGGCGCTTGATAGCTCAAGCCGAAGCGGCCGAGCGCGATATCGGTGATCGACTTGACCGCATCCTCCGCTGAATCGGTGACGATGATACGCTCCGTGTCGTCACGATCGATCGTCCCTTCTTTGATGAGCCGATCGCGCATGAACTCCAGCAGCGGTCGCCAGTATTCGCGTCCCATCAGCACCAGCGGAAATTCTTTGATCTTGCCCGTCTGGATCAAGACTGCGGTCTCGAAGATCTCGTCCAACGTTCCGAAGCCGCCCGGCAGCGCGACGAAGGCGTAGGAATATTTCACCAGCATCACCTTGCGCACGTAGAAATGGCGGAAGGTGATCCATTTGTCGAGATACTGATTGGGCTTCTGCTCCTCGGGCAGCTCGATGTTGCAGCCGATCGAACGGCCGCCGGCCTCTTTCGCGCCGCGGTTCGCCGCCTCCATGATGCCCGGTCCGCCGCCGGTCATGACGGTAAATCCCGCACGCGTGAGCCGCGCGCCGAGGTCGCGCGCCATGCGGTAATATTCATGGTCGTCGCGAAAGCGCGCCGAGCCGAAGACCGTGACGCACGGGCCGACGAAATGGAGCGTGCGAAAGCCGCGCATGAACTCGCAGAAGATTTTCAGCGCGCGAACGAGCTCGCGGGTGCGCTCCTGCGGGCCGTAGAGAAAGCGGATTTCCTCGTCCGCGCCGGGCGTTTTCCCCCACCGCGTTTGGGAAACTTTTTTGGCGTTGTCGTCGTTGGTTTCGACCCGGTGTGGAAGCAAATCTTTGATGCGCATCACTCGAGCTCGCGGCTCTCGTCCTGCTTTGGCAGCGAGACCTCAAAGCCGAGCTTCTGGCGAATGGAGTCGGCGAAGGCGTTGCGCGCCTTGTCTTCTCCATGAACCAGAAAGACTTCGCGCGGCTTCTCCGGAATGTCGGCGAGCCAGTCGAGCAGCTCTTTTGAGTCCGCGTGCGCAGACAGCGCAGGGATCTCCTCGATTTGGGCTGCGACGTGCACCGAGTGGCCGAGCACCTCGACGTCCTTGGCGCCTTCGAGGATGCGCCGGCCGAGCGTTCCCTCGGCCTGGTAGCCAACGAAGAGCAGCACGGTGTCGGGATCGGGCAGACGGCGCACGAGATGATGGAGGATGCGCCCGCCATTCAACATGCCGGAGGCGGAGAGAATCACCGCCGGCCCGCGCAGATTGTTGAGGCGCTTGGATTCATCCGACGAACGCGCGAACTGCATCGACGGGCCTTCGATCGGGCAGGCTCCCTGACTTCGCAGCTGCTCCATCTCGAAATCGTGCTCGGGTGTGTATTCGCAGTAGAGATCGACGGCGGAGATCGCCATCGGGCTGTCGACAAAGATCGGCAGCTTCGGCGAAAGCCGCCCTTCGCGCTGGAGCGTGCGCATATGGTAAAGCACCTCCTGCGTTCTGCCGACGGCGAACGCCGGAATCAACAAGATGCCGGCGCTCTTGACGACGCGCTCGCACACGCGCGCGAGCGCCTCTTTGGGATCTTCGGCGCCGTGCAGTCGGTCGCCGTACGTCGATTCGAGCACGACGTAGTCGCCGGCGGCGATCGGCTCGGGGTCTTTGAGGATCGGCACGTTTTTTCTGCCGACGTCCCCGGAGAAGACGATCCGCTGAGCGCCGCCGGGCTTTTTCGTCTCGACGACGACGAAGCCCGCGCCGATGATGTGACCGACGCGGTGATACGTGACCGAAATCCCCGGAGCGACCTCGAAGCTCTCGCCGAACGGCGCGCGGCGCACGAGCGGCAGTACGCGCCGCGCGTCCTCTTCGGTAAACAGCGCGAGCGCGGGCTTGTGCCGCGAATAGCCGGCCTGATTGACGAAGCGCGCCTCTTCTTCCTGCAGGCGCCCGGCGTCCGGCAGCATGATGTCGAGCAGCGCCTTCGTCGGCGGCGTCGCGAAAATGGGGCCGCCGAAGCCCTGCTGCACGACGCGCGGCAAGTAGCCGGTATGGTCGATGTGCGCATGCGTAAGAACGACAGCGTCGAGCGTTTTCGGGTCGAGGCCGAGCGGCGCCCAGTTTTTCTGCTTGAGCTCGGATTTGCCCTGAAAGAGGCCGCAGTCGATCAGCACGCGCCGCCCTTCGGACTCGACGAGAAAGCGCGAGCCGGTCACGGTGCCGGCGGCCCCGAGAAAGCTTACGCTCGCCACAGTAGATCGCGGAAGCAACGTAGACGACGAGTTGTGAGCATGAATAATGATCGCATGATCGCGTCTAAATGTCTAATTTTGCAGTTGCAAACCTCGGCAATTGGAGGACACAATAACGCCATGCGAACGATCATTGTCGCCGCTGTCTTGTTGTTTTTTCCTGCTTTGGCTCATGCTCAACAGTTTCAGCTCGACGTATCGCCGCGCGTCCCGTCGATTACCGTAAGCGGCGAAGCGGTGGTTTCCGTTGAGCCAGATCAAGCGGAGATCGACATCGGCGTTGTCGCCGAGGCGAAGACGGCCGCGCAGGCGGCGAAGGACAACGCCGCCAAGCTCGGGGCGGTAATCGCCGAGGTTAAAAAAATCATCAAGCCCGGCGATCAGACCAAGACGGTCGGCTATTCAGTGACACCGACCTACCGTTATCCAAAGGACGGCAAGCCCGAGATCGTCGGCTACACCGCGACAAACGTCGTGCAGATCAAAATGGCCGGAATCCAGGATGTCGGCCCGTTAATTGACGCGACCACGGCGGTAGGCGCCAATCGCGTTCAGCGCTTGGTTTTTACCTTGAAGGATCAGGACGCGGCGCAACGAGACGCGCTGCGCAACGCGACGGTGAGGGCGAAACAGAAAGCCGAAGACGTCGGGAAGGCCCTGGGCGTCAAAATCGTACGCGTCATGTCGGTCACGGAGAACGAGCGCTCCGTCCAGCCGATTATGCGCAGCATGCGGGCGGGCGCCGATACGCTCGGACAGGCCCCGACGCCGATCGAGAGCGGCAGCGTCGAGATACGCTCGTCGGTCACGCTGGTGGCAGAAGTGACGGCGCAGTAGAATCAGCCCACGGCGGCGATCAGCCACGCGGGGACGAGCGCGATCCAGCCTATTAGCCATCCGAGAAATACCGCGGGTTTGGATTTCGCATTTCTCAGCCAATAGTCCGTCGCTATAACTCCGAGCAGGCCGGCGCCCGAAGACAATAATGCGCGCGGCGGCAGCGGCACATCCACGGTGCTGCGCGATGCGGGATCGATGAGCGTAAGAAACGCGATGAGCCAGGCGGGAAAGATACCGGCGAGACCGATCACCCAGCCATACCGCGCATCTTTAGCCGCATAGTGCGTCGCAACCGCGCTCGCGAGCGCTCCGGTGCCGGCGATAATCAGCGACGCCGGGCTCACGGCAGGATGTCAAATTCGACGCGCCCGTCGCCTTCCACGCTCGGCGGTGAAGGCTTTTCTTCCGATTCCAGCCGCTGCGCGTCCGTGCCGGTGTTAGTCAGGCGATCGCGCACCGCTTCGACGCGCCGCGCCGCGAGCCTCTTAGCCGCGTCGTCGGGCGCGGGCTCGATGTCGCGCAGGACGGCGACGACGCCTTCGACGGTCTCGGGCGGCTTGATGTTCGCGTAGCGCTGGCGGAAAAAGCGCTGCGCCGCCGAATTGAGATCGCCGATGTTCTGCTCGCGCTGATAGCGCTGAATTCGCGCAGTGACTTCCTGCGTCTTTAGCGCCGCGACGTCAGGCTCGGTGACCACGGCCGAGAGGCCGAGGCGGACACCGGGCGAGCCGCGCATGAATTCGGCCATTTGCTTCAGCCGCGCGTCGGCTTTCTGACCGATCGCGGCGCTGCCCGGATCGAAGGGAACCGGATCGACCGAGAAGCCGGTGATCTTGTCGCCGGAGGTGAACATGCTGCCGATCAGCTTGAACGGCGCGGCGAGGATGTTCACCAGCACGTTCCTCACCGCCGTCCAGATCGCCTCGCTCAAGCTGAACTGCGGCGAGCTGAGGCTACCCGAGACCGGCACGTTGACGCGTATCTCGCCGCGCGAATCTTTCATCAGCGCGACGATCAATCCGAGCGGCAGGCCGATTTTGTCCTTGACCTGATCGTCCTCACGCGCCTTCACGAGAGCGAGACGGCCGACGACAATCTCGCTTTTCGCGTCGAGCTTGTCGCCGTCCAGACGGAAATGCAGCTTAGTCGCGAGCCGTCCGTCCTTCGCGATCCACGAGAGAATCCGCGCGGTGTACGGGTTGGTGCGCGGGATGGAAAAATCCCTCAACTCGCCGTCGAGGTCGAGAAAGAGCGTCTCGCCCAGCGGTGCTATGTCGCCGTGCAACTCGAGCGCGCCGGTCGCGCCGATGACGCTCTGCAGTTTGAGCCTGCCTTTTTTCCCGGGCGCATTGGTCAGACCCTTGATGTTCATCGCGAGGTGCGAAAGCTCCTCGTTGTAAGGCGGATCGCCGGTGCGGTCGGTGAAGCGCGCGTTGCCTTCGTCGACTGTGATGTCGCCGATCTCGATGGCGGGCTTCTTCTGCCCCGCGGCAGGCGTCGCCGGCGCCTTGGCCGCGGCAGGCGCAGCAGTTTTCGTGGCGACGGGAGTCGCGGACGGGCCTGGCGGCTTCGCGTCCAGTTTGGCTCCCGGCGGCGCAAAGACGCCGCGCAGCGGCAGCGTCCCGTCGGCCTTGCGCTCGATGAACGCATACGGTCTGCGGACGCGCACCTGACCGACCTTAATCTGCTCAGGCCAGCGCACGTCGATCGTCGTCGCGCTCGCCTGCTGGACGGAAACGAGCGGAGCGCCTTTGGGACCGATAACAACGCTGCTGACGGTCGCCTTACCGCGCGCTGCCGCCTGGACGACCGCGCCGTCCACCGTCGCGTTGACGTCGAGGTCGGCGTCGGCCCGGCCGGCGAACGGCGCCGAGATAGGGAGATAGCGTTGATACGCGGAGAGGTCGGCGTCTTTGACGACGACCTTGAGATCCGCCTTGACCGGTTTAAATAGCACCGTGCCGGCGACGTCGAACGCGCCGCCCGTCGGTAATTGCGATGTGACCTGCACGTTCGCGGGCTCGGTCTGTGGCCAGGTGAGCTTCTGCACGGCAACTTTCAACTGCTTGAGGTCGAAAGTGTTCGCGGGGGTGAGACTCATATCCGTGACCGTCGGATCGCCGGCCACCTCTACCGCGGCTATGTTGAAAACGCCGCCCTTCATCTGGATGTCTTTCAGCTTGATATTGAGCTCGGGCGCGGTGAGAACGGGATCGGGCTTCTCGTGCTGGAGAATCGCGAGCGTCTGGAGACGGATGTCGCCGTCGAGCCTTATGGCGCCCGCATCGCCGTAATTCATCGTGAGCGCGGTGCTCAGCCGGCCGCTCTTGAGCGTCGCCGGCGCATCGGCGGGAACGTACGGCAACAGCAAAGCGAGATCGAAACCCTCGAACTTCACGGCGGCGCGACCGTTCTGCGGCGTGAGATGAAGATCGGAGGCGTTCAGCGAGATCGGCGTTCCGGCGAGCGTTAGATTGAGCGTCGCGCGTCCCGACGGGCCGTCTTTTCGCGTCGAGAGATTTTCGACCTCGAAATTGATTCCCTCGGCCTTCCACGAGCGCGCCGGCTTTACGGCCTCGTCGTCGAGCGCGATCGCGCCATCGCTCAGCTTGAAATGATCGATCGTGAAGGCCATGCCGAATTCTTTTTTCTCTTGCTTCTCCTTTTCCGGCGGCGGAATCAGATCGGAGAAGTTGAAGTCCGACGCTCCCGTGCGCGCGATGCCCCAGGACGGCGCGACAAGGTTCAACTCGGCGAAGCGCAAGTGCTTGGCAAAAAGAGGCGTGTAGTAGAACTTCGTCGATAGCTCTTTAAATTGCATCAGCGCGTCGGGACGCGATCGGTCGGCGAGACGGAAATTCTTGATCGCGATCCGTCGCGTGAAGAGATTAATATCGATGTCTTCGATGGCGACGGCCCGGTGCGTAGTGGCGGCGATCTGCTTGAGAGCGATGCTGCGAACGATCTCCGGGAGAGTCCAGATGAAAGTGATGAACACGGCGAGCGCCGCGCCCGTGATGATGAGCCATTTTTTCCGCCGGCGGGTCATGGCTGAGCTTTTGGGAAAACCGTCTAACCCATACCACCGGCGATATACAGCCGCAAGCAAGCCGATCATTCGTTGAGGTTGATTCCCCCCGGTGTTATCTTCCCGCAAAAGGAGAACATTCATGGCCGCCGACAAGCCGAATCTTCCGGAATTCAATCCGCCGCGGCGCATCCTGCTGGGTCCCGGCCCGAGCCCGGTCGACGAACGCGTAATGCGCGCGATGGCGGCACCCGTGCTGGGGCATCTCGACCCGCTGTTTCTGCGGCTGATGGACGATATTCAGGCGCTGCTCCGCTACGTCTTCGAGACGGAGAACCGCCTGACGATTCCCGTCTCGGGCACCGGCAGCGCCGGCATGGAAGCGACGGTAGCGAATCTGCTCGAGGCGGGCGACGAGATCGTCGTGTGCGTGAACGGTTACTTCGGCGAACGCATGTGCGACATGGTGTCGCGTCTCGGCGCCAAGCCGCTGCGCGTCGAAGCCGAATGGGGCAGGACGATCGATGTCGATAAAGTGCGCGCCGCCTGGAAAAGCTCGCGCGCGAGCGCGCTATTCGCTGTCCAGGCCGAGACATCGACCGGCGTGCTCCAGCCGCTCGCGCCGTTGCGCGAGATCGCCGACGAGCGCGGTGGCCTGCTCATCGTCGACACGGTCACGAGTCTCGGCGCGCACGCTGTCGCCGTCGACCGCCACGGCATCGACGGCTGCTACTCGGGAACCCAGAAGGCGCTCTCCTGCCCTCCCGGCCTCGCGCCGGTGACATTCAGCGAGCGCGCCGTGGCGAAGATCAAAAGCCGCAAGGCGAAGCCTGCCAGCTGGTATCTCGATCTCGGGCTGGTCGCGAACTATTGGGGCAGCGAGCGCACCTACCATCACACGGCGCCGATCACGATGAACTATGCGCTGCGCGAAGCGCTGCGCATCGTCGCCGAAGAAGGCCTCGAAGCGCGCCGCCGGCGCCACGAGCTCAATCACCGGGCGTTCGTCGCCGGGGTCGAAGCGATGGGTCTTAAAATGCACGTCGCGCAGAACGAGCGCCTCTGGACGCTCAATACCGTCGGCATACCCGATGGCGTCGACGACGCGCGCGTGCGGCGACGGCTGTTGGAGGAATTCAACATCGAGGTCGGAGGCGGCCTCGGGACGCTGAAAGGCCGCGTCTGGCGTGTCGGCTTCATGGGCTCTGGCAGCACGGCGAACAACGTATTCCTTCTGCTCGCGGCGCTGGAGAAATGCCTGCTAGGCGAAGGCTTTAAAATCCACAACTCCGGCGTTAGCGCCGCCGCCGCGATCTATTCCAAGGAATGATCCGGCGGCGGCGCGCGGCGCCGCTGCTTAGAGCGAATTCAAAAACGCCATCAGCTTCTGCGCGTCGCTCGCCGAGAGCGCGGCGAAGCGGTTTTTCGCGGCCTTCCCCTGCCCATCGTGCGCGAGGATCGCAGCGTCGAGCCCGAGCGCGCGGCCGTCGTGCAGATAGGTCGAGCGCACGCGCAGGCCCCAGAGCGGCGCCGTTCGCATGTCGCGGCCCGTCGCTTTCCCCTGCTCGATGCCGTCGCCGAGACTTCCCATGTCGTGCAGGAGAAAATCCGAATACGGATGGAAAGCGACCTTGTTGAACGCCTTGACCTTGCTCGGGCCCGTAATGAGCACTGGCACGTGGCAGCTGCCGCAACCGATGCGGAGAAAAACGTTCTCGCCGGCCAGCACGTCGCGCGTGATCGGTCCGCGCGGCGGCGCCGCGAGCAGCGTCATGAAATCACTGAACGCCTCCACGTCGTCGCCCTCGTCGTCGAGGCCGGCGTCGGGATAGCACGACGGCATCTGCGAGCAGTCGCCGTTCGGGCAGTTTTCAGCCGGAAACATCGGATTAGTGATGCCCATCTCGTTCACATAGGCGTCGCCGGAAAACTGCAGCAGGTTGGGATTCTGCGCTTTCCAGCCGAATTTGCCGACCGCAGGCTTTCCCGTCGCGAGATCGGTGACGATATTCGGACGCCCCGCCGTCGACGGCGAAACATTTTTTTCCAGCTGGGCGAGCAGCAGAAACGCTGCGTCGGGAACATGGTCGACGAGTCCCAAACCGAAAAGCGGCGTCGTCTTGCGCTTCGCGACGATCGTCGCATCCGCGGGCACCGTCTCGCCCGCGAAGTTGCACGTCCCGAACGCGCCGATGCCCTGCGACTGAATCAACGAGCCGCCGAATTGCGCGAGCGGATCGAAGTGATTGTTCGTCGTGGTGCCGAAGCGCGTCTCGAGGATATCGCTGTCGCCGCCGACAGCCGGATTCGAGTGACACGCGGCGCATGAGTTGTCGTTGAAGACCGGGCCGAGGCCTTCCTCGGCCGTTTCGACCGTCGAAAATTCCTCCTTGCCTTCAGAGAATAAATCGCTCAGCTCGGCGGTGATTCTCGGAAAAGGATCGCCGAACAAAACCGGGTTGGTCGCGACCGCCTTCCACGAAATCAATCCCGTCAACGCAAGCGAGAGCGCTGCTGCACAAATCTTGTGTTTCATGGTTCTCCCTCCGGGGGAGAACGCGATCAGCAGGTTTCATGCCACGGCATGAATTCGCGGCGTTGAGCAGTTTGGTAGTATCGAACGCGGCAGCGAAAAAAGTGAACGTAGGATTAGACAATATTTGTCAGCGCGCGCATTTCCCGCGCTCAATAACGGCGCGCGGGGTCACAGGCCGCGGCCGCGCGGAGCGCAGGCGGCGGGATGCAGCTTCGGGCGGGTTTCCCTACAGACCGGCGGAAGCGATGAATCGGACCGTTATGAATTCAATCGCGCGCCGGCTCGGCATTCGAACGAATCCAATCCTTGATGCCCTTCTCTTCGTCGTCCTTGTGCGCGTGCTGCAGCTTCGCGTGCAGCCAGCCGAGTTCGGCGACTTCGTCGGGCGTTCCGGAGATTGCGATCGTGCAGCCCTGCGCGCTCGGATGCTTGCGGCAATCGACCCTGACTCGCTTTTCCATGGCGGGACTCCTTTGCGGCTACTCTGGAACTGCTCTAGCGCTCGGTGTCTTCCGCGTCAATGCGGCTGCCGGAATAAATCCGGCCGGCGAGCGCGCGCGTGCTCCGCGGCTGCCGCGATAATTCGTACGCGCGCTCGGCGGAGATATAGTCGAGCTCGCGGCCTTCGCGGACGCAGCGCAGCATCAGGCCGCCGCGGCTCATGTCGCCGAGGCCGATGAACTCCGCCGGCACGCGCAGCCGCGCGCCGAAAACACCCGTCAAAAGATCGAGATATTTCCCGCTCGCGATGCTGCCGAGCAGCACGACTTCGCAGTTTTCGCCGATGATCGTGGCCAGCGCGCGGGAGGTCAGGACGAGTGAGCGGCGGTACAGTCGGTGGTTTTTGTGCACCGGCACGCGCGCGAAACCGCGCAAAGTGGAGACGCGGATCGCCGCGTCACAGGAGACGAGACCGCGCGTCGGCGTGATCACGAAGATGCCGGCACCGGCCACCGGCGGCCGGGTGAAGGCGCGCGCGTACGCGAGCTTGCCGCGGAAATATAGCGCGCTCAAAAACGCGAAGACGTCGCCCAGCGGCGCGCCTTCGGCGCTGCGGAGCTTGAGCGCCAATTCGGAGCGGGCGTTCGACCGGACGAGCCATTGCGCGCGCTCGCCGTTGCAGTTCGCGGGCGAGAGGAGAAAAATCCGGTTCACGGGCGGACCGCCGCAAGGAAATTCTTCAGCGGCAGCGTGTTCAACACGTCGCCAGCGGTGAGCCAGCCGCGCCTCGCCATGTCGACGCCGTAGCGTAGATAACGCAGCGCGACCGTAGAATGCGCGTCCGTCGAAATAAGAAACTTGATGCCGCGCTCGCGCGCAGCGCGAATCCAGCGCGGTTCGAGATCGAGACGGTGCGGGTCACCGTTGACCTCGATGGCCGCCTTCGCCTCCGCGATTGCGTCGAGAACGATTTCCATGCGGCACTCGAGCGGCGGACGCGAACCGATCAGGCGCCCGAGCGGGTGGCCCCAGACTTTGAAGAACGGCGACTTCATCGCGGCGACTAGGCGCCGCGTCATCTGGTCGGCGTCCATCTTGTTGCGCTGGTGGATGCTCGCGATCACGACATCGAAACGCGCGAGGACCTCGTCGGGATAATCGAGCGAGCCGTCGGGACGAATATCAGACTCCGTGCCTTTGAGCAGCCGCACCTTCACCTTCTGCTGCGCGCGATCGATCTCCTCCCACTGCTGCTTCAGGCGCTCGACATCGACGCCGCCGGCGTAAAAGGCGCTCGGCGAATGATCTGTAATCGTCAGATACTTCATGCCCAGGGCGTCGGCGGCGAGCGCCATCTCTTCCACGCTATTTTTGCCGTCCGAGTAAACCGTATGGCAGTGCGTCAGCCCGGTGATGTCGTCGTATTCGACGAGCGGCGGCAGCTTGCCCGCGAGCGCCGCCTCGATCTCGCCTTCGTCCTCGCGCAGCTCCGGCGGCACGTAATGCATTCCTAGGTGGCGGTAAATTTCCGTTTCGTCCTTCGCGGGCGCATCCAAATCGAGCCGCTTCGCCCGCGCAAGCTCTTCGAGGCGCGCGTAATGCCTTTTGGAACCCGTGTGACGCATGAGCGACGCAGCGTAATCGGCGTCGTGAACAGCATGGAGCTCAACCATGGCGCCGGACGCCAGGCGCGCGCGGCATAAGGCGTCCATGCGCTCGGAATGGACGATCGCCGGATAGCGGAGAAAATCATCGATCAATTTATCCGGCTCTGCCCCCGCGGCGACGATCTGAATCCGCGCGACGGATTCTTTTCGCCGCCTGAGCGCGCCGGCAATGTCCGCCTTCGCGGCTGCTCGCACATGGCGCAAGAGCCGCTCCGCCTCGTCGGTCGCATGGTCGAGCAATAATCGCGCGTCGCCGCTTTCGAGCTTATCAATGGCGGCGAGGATCTTCGCCTCGCCTTTTGCGCCGAAGCCCTTGACCGTGCGGATCAGGCCCTTTTCGCCGGCGGCTTTCAAGTCCGCGACGCTCGCGACGCCGAGCGCGGCGTGGAGCGCGGTGATTTTCTTCAAGCTCAAGCCGGGGATGAGATTCATTTCGACGGCGCCGGGCGGCAACTGCTCGCGGAGCTCGTCGAGCAGCGAGCTTTTACCCGTGCGATAGAGCCCGTCGATGACCGCGGCGAGCGCGGAGCCGATGCCGGGAATTTCGGTCAGGCGGCGATTGAGGACTAAAAGATCGAGATCGGCGTCGAGCGTTTCGAGCGCGCGCGCAGCGCGCTCGTAAGCCCGCGCCTTGAATCGATTTTCGCCTTTGACGTCGAGGAGCCGGCCGATCTCGCGCAACTGGCCGGCGATGAAGAAGCGATCCTGCATGAATAATGATAACCGCCCGTCGCGGCGGCGGCAAGCCGGATGTCAAATCCGGACAAACGATATATAGTCGCCGTATGGCGAACGCTCAAAGCGGCGCAGCGGAACCCAAGGTCCGTTTTACGGAAGAACGCGCCGGGCGCTTCGGAATCGGCTTCATTGCGCTCGAGAACTCACGCGCGCTCAACGCGCTCGACCTACCGATGCTCGCCGCAATCGGCGGCAAGCTGCTCGATTGGCGCGGGCGCGAAGAGATCGCCTGCATCGTGCTCCACAGCGGTTTTGAGCGCGCGTTTTGCGCGGGCGGTGACGTGAAAAGCCTGGCGCTCGCGCTGGCTAAACCGGAGGGCCTCGCTCTCGCGCGTGAATACTTCACGACGGAGTATTTCGTCGATTATCTGATCCACGCCTATCCGAAGCCGATCCTCTGCTGGGCCGACGGCATCACGCTGGGCGGCGGCATCGGTGTCATGAACGGCGCGTCCGACCGGATCGTTACCGAGCGTACGGCGCTCGCGATGCCCGAGGTCGCGATCGGTCTTTTTCCCGACGTGGGCGCGACATACTTTTTGAGCCGCCTGCCCCACCACATCGGCCTGTTTCTCGGCCTCACCGGCGCTCATTTCACCGGTGACGACGCCGTGGCGCTCGGCATGGCCGACGCGCTCGCGCGCGCGGAACAAAAGAGCGCTGTGTTCTCCGGCTTGCTCGACCTCGCCTGGAGCACAGACGAAAAGAAAAACAAAGACACACTGAGAAAGTTTCTTGTTCGCCTATGCGAGACGGCACCGGTAGAAAAATCGGAGTTATGGCGGCGCCGCGATACGATCGAGCGGCTCGTCGGGGAAAATACGATCGAGGGGACCGACGGGAAGCTTCGGAGCTGGAGCGGGAATGATGAGTGGATCGAGCGGGCAGTCCGGGGCTACACCGCCGGTTCGCCAACGTCCGCCAGGGTCGTCTTCGAGCAGCTTCGCGGCGGACGGACGCTGGCGCTTAGAGACGCTTTTCTGCGCGAATGGGACATGGCGATCCGGTTCTGCGAGCGCTCGGACTTCGTCGAGGGCGTGCGCGCGCGGCTCATCGATAGGGACAACCGGCCGCGCTGGAATCCTCCAGTGCTGGCGGGTGTAGTCGATGCAGATGCCGCGCGGTATTTCTCACCGCATGACGGTCCTCACCCGCTGGAAGAAAAATTCCGCGCCGCGGGCCTCTAGTAGCTGCCGCGGCTGACGACGATTTCCTTAATCACCACATCCTTGAGCGGCTTGTCGTTGGGGTCGCGCGGCGTTTGGCTGATGGCGACGACGACGTCCTGACCTTTCACGACCTCGCCGAAGACAGCGTGCTTATTGTCGAGCTGCGGCACGGCGCGAACGGTGATGAAGAACTGGCTGCCGTTGGTGTTCGGGCCTTTATTGGCCATCGATAGGATGCCGGCTTTCGAATGGCGCAACTCGGAGTTGAACTCATCCTCGAAATCATAGCCGGGCCCGCCGAATCCGGTGCCGAGGGGATCGCCGCCCTGGATCATGAATCCGGGAATGACGCGGTGAAAAATAATTCCATTGTAAAATGGCCGCTTAACTTTCTGCCCCGTTTTAGGATCGGTCCATTCCTTCTTTCCCGTCGCGAGGTCGACGAAGTTGGCGACCGTCTTCGGCGCCTTGTCGTCGAATAGATGCACGACGATGTCGCCCATGCTCGTCTTGATCGTCGCGTAGAGCGGCCCTTTTTTCTCCTGCGCATGCGCGAAACTGAGAGCGAATGCGAGAACAATGGCTGCGAGAAATATATTTCTGATCATCTTGACCTCAGTTGGGGAGTTGGTTCATCGCCATCGCCATGCCGCCGAAGTACGCGCGGTGGATGTCCATCGATTCTTTCGCCGTCGCGAGCACGCCTGCTTCGCCGCCGGGCGCGACGTGCTTCTCGAGCACGGGCAGGAACATGTCGGAGTGCTTGACGTCGGCGATGCTGTGCGCGACGAAATTCGGCATCTGCTCGGGGCGGAAGCCCAGGTCCCGGCCCCAGCTTTTCGCGAGCCGGCTGCAGTTGCCGCCGCCGATATCGCCGAGCAGCCGGTCGTCGTTGGTCCATTCGGCGATCGTCGAGGCGGCGATCGCCTCCTGCCACGGGCGGTTGCGCGCGATCCACCACCATGCGTAGATCGCCGCCTTAGTGGTCGGCAGCGGCGCCGCTCCATAAAGCTCCTTCTCGGTCATGCCGACTTCGTGCGCCTGGCGCACGACGAGGTCGACGTGTCCCTTGTCGGAATGCTCGTCCTCGACCAATTCTTCGTACTCGTGCGCGAGGATTTTCTGCTTGACGTCGAACTCGGGGCAGTTCGCGGCGACCTGTGGCCAGTAGTTCCGCCGCTGGCGGACGTAGATACCGAGCTGCGCGAGGTAGATTTGCGCGCGCGGTTTGGTGACTTTAATGGAATAGAATTCCTTCATCTCGGGCGAGAGGAAAAGCTCCCGCACCAAATCGCCCAGTTCCTTCCGCCATTGCTCGGCTTTCATGAAAACCTCCGGCGTTGAATAAAGAAAAGGGGTCTGCTCGACCCCAAAAGAAAATAGACCGATCGGTGCGCAGGGTCAAGCGAGCGGCGGCGTTCCGCCGGACTGCGCGCGCGGCAACTCTTCCAGCGCGGCCTGGAACACTTGATCGACGGCGGCACCGCCGGGCTGATAGACGATGCGGCAAACCGCTTCCGGCGGTCCCCAGTGCCGATGATCGGCTTTTTGAAAAATCGCGATCGTCCGCGTGCCGACGGCGCAGGCGAGGTGCATCGGCCCGCTGTCACAGGTGATGAACAACGCGCAGGCGGCGACCATCGCCGCGAAACCGCGAACGGAAGACTCGAACAGTACCGGCACCTCCGCGCCGAGCGCTTTTTGGAAAAAAGGGATCAGGTCCTTTTCCTCCGGACCGACGAAGAGCGCGATTTTAGCGCCGCGGCTTCTCAGCGCCGCCGCGAGCGCGACAAAATTTTCCGGCGGCCAGCGTTTGAGGCGGCTCACCCGCCCGCCGGTAAAAATGCCGACGATTCCGCTTTCCGGCAGGCCGGCGGCGGCGAGATGGCGTCTTCCCTCGGCCTTTTCGGCATCGGAGAGGATCAGCTTGGGATAGATCTCTTCCGTTTCGAGACCGAGCGCGGCGACCAGCGCGGGGAGGCTGCGATATTTGTTGCGCTCGGCGGGCCTGGCAACGCGGATGTTGAGCCAGCGGTCGCGCTTGCCGCGCAGCCCGGCGCGAAAGCGCGCGCCGGAAAAGCCCACGAGGAAAGCCCCCATCGCCGACTGCGAGCCGCTCACCTCGACCGCCAGATCGTAATGAAACCCGCGCAGGCGCCGGATGAGAGCGAAATAGCTCCACATCGCGTCGGGAAAGCGTCGCGTGATCTCGTAGTGGCGGTCGATCGGCAGATTCTCGAATAAGGCGCGCGACATGGGCGAGCCGACGAAGTCGATGGTCGCGTCGGGGAAGTTTTTCCGGAACAGATAGATCGCCGGCGCCGCGAGAACGGAATCGCCCATGCGGAAGTTCCCACGCACGAGGAGGATCTTGCGGATCGGCTCGCGCCGGAGATTGACCTGCTCATCCGGCGACCTGCCGCTGCCGAGCTTCATCAAGTGCATGGCGAGCGTGCTGATGCGCTTGTTGAGCCGGTAATTCGCAGGCAGCGGCATCTCGACTATTTACACGCTTCATGGAGATAATGTAAACAGAATGAAACACGCACAGCACGAGGATGAAACATGCCGAATCGGCCGATACCAAAAGAGGTCGCCGTGGACGCGCGCTCGACCGCATTACTGGTGCTCGATTTGAATGCGCGCTGCGAAAATCCGGACGAGCGCTGCCACCAGCTCGTCGAGCCGGTGGCGAAATTTCTGCGCCGCGCGCGCGAGCGAAAGATATTCATCGTCTACACCGCCTCGGACCGTTACAAGGGCACGGCCGAGGAGCGGATGCCGCGCGCCTTCGCTCAAAAACCGGACGAGCCGGTGCTCTTCCCGCCGGCCTTCGACAAATTCTACAGCGGCGAGCTTCAGCCGCTGCTCACGGCGCGCGGCATCAAGACCGTGATCGTCTGCGGCGCGTCGAGCAATCAGGCGGTTCTGTACACAGCGACCGCCGCCGCGCGCCCGTTCGGCTATGAGGTGGTGATCCCTGTCGACGGTCTCATCGCGCGCGGCGACTACGAGCATGAGTTCACGCTGCACCAGTTCACGATTCTGCCCGGCGGCGCCGCGGAGAAGTTCAAAATCACCGAGTTCGACAAGATTCGTTTTTCCTGATTTTTGACTCATAATGTATTGAACGAAATTTCTCATAAGACTTTTCATGCGCGACTACGACGATCGGCCGGCCCGACATCTCTGGAACTTCGCGACGCTCCGCTCGATGCGCCACCGGAACTTCCGGCTGTTACTCTACGGCGCGTTCGTTTCGGCGGCGGGCGACTTTATGCAGAATATCGCTCAGGCGTGGCTCGTGTGGGAGCTGACGCGCTCGCCGGTGCTGCTCGGCGTCGTCGGCTTCTTCGACACCGTCCCACGCCTCATGTTCGGCGCGCTCGGCGGCGCGCTCGCCGATCGCGTCGATCGCCGGCGGCTGCTCATGCTAACGCAGGCGCTCGGGATGGTGCAGGCGTTCATCTACTGGTTCCTAGTTTACTTTCATTTCGTCGTCTTCTGGCACATCGCCTTGCTCGCTTTCTTTCTCGGCGCGGTCAACACCGTGAATCAGCTCGCGCGGCAGTCGCTCGTCAACAGCCTCGTGCCGCCCGAAGATCTGATGAACGCGATCGCGCTGCAATCGTCGGTGTTCAATCTATCCAAAATCATCGGACCTTCGGCGGGCGGTATTTTGATCGCGCTCGTCGGCGTCTCCGGCTGCTTTTTCCTCAACGCGCTCAGTTTCCTCGGATTGATCGGCATGCTCGTGATCATGGAGCTGCCGCCCTGGGAGCCGCCCGAAAATAAGCACGGCATCTGGAGCGACATCCAGGAGGGATTCAACTATCTCACCGGCAACCGGCGGCTCTTCTGGATTGTCGCGCTGTCGTACGTCATCGCGCTCGTCGGCGCGCCGTACCAGCGCTTTCTGCCGATGTTTGCCACCAACATTCTGCATGTGGGGCCGACCGGCTTCGGCGTGCTCGTCGCCGCGCCCGGCCTAGGCGCCACTTTCTCCGCGCTCACGCTCGCCTCACTGGGAACGATGAGCCCGAGCCTCCTATGGATCTGTTCCTGCGCGCTTGCCTTCGGGCTCGTGCTCGGGCTTTTCGCTTTCTCGCACTCGTTCGCGTTTTCACTCGCCATGCTGATGCTGACAGGGTTTTTCTTCATCGCAGGCCGCGCTTCGTCGAATACGGCGATCCAGGCCGATACCCCGCGGCATCTGCTGGGGCGTGTCCTCAGCCTATTTTTCATGGACCGGGGTCTGTGGTCGTTGGGGGGCCTTTTGATCGGCAGCTCCGCAGCCGCGATCGGCATCGACCACACGCTGGCGATTTGCGCGGCGCTTTGCGCGCTCGCGGCCGTTGGCGTGCTTTTCGCCAGCGGCAGTTCCGCCGGCCAGGCCGCGGCTCTCAATGTCGGCGCTTTTCGCAATCCTAGACCCGCCGAATCGGCGGATCCAAAGCAGCCGCAGTAATGGTCAGGTAAGTAAACATCCGAGAGCAGTGGCAGGAGTGGGAGGCCGATGATGATCGATTCAGTCTTTGTGACCGAGCCGTCCTGGGCGATGGCCGTCGTGCGTCTCGGTCTTGCGATTGTATTCTTCGCTCACAGCGTGCAGCAGATCCGCAACGGGGCGGGAAAGACGATCGGTGCGTGGAACGAGCGCTACGCGATTCCTAAGCCGATCGGCGCGCTCGGCATTTTTACGGAATTTTTCGGCAGTTTTGCGATGCTCGCCGGATTTCTCGTCCGCCCGTTCGCACTCGGCCTCATGATCTTCATGTTCATCGCTATGTGGAAGGCGCACTGGAAACACGGCTTCTTCCTCGCCCATCGCGGCGGCGAGGGCAACGGTATCGAGTTCTGCCTCGTATTGTTTCTAATGGCGCTCGCTGTGCTGATCGGCGGCGCGGGCGCGCTTTCGCTGGATATAAAGTTTTCGTAACCGAGTCGCGCGGCGCGGGGCTTTGCGGCTCAGTCTTTCGCCAGTCTCAGATCTACAATCCGATGCAGCTTCTTCGCCGGCGCGGAGGCGCGCGCCGCGCAATACGGGCAAGGCGCGATCTGCGGCACGAGCGCGATCCGTTTCAGCGGCAGCTTGCGAATGGTAAAATGGCCGCCGCAGTTATGGCACCGCAGCACAGCGTCCCAGTCGTGGGCCGGCTGCGGCGGCGAAGGAGAAGCGAAGAGCGAGAGCGGTACAAAGCGGTGTTTCGGTTCGCTCGGCAGCGACTGTTCGTCGGAGGGATCCTCGGCCTTCCGGCTCATAAATCGACCTCCAAAGACCCTTGACTAACGGGTCGAAGGCGTCGCCGTGGGGCGGCCGGCGTAACGCTTATAAGCTTGGCGCCGGGCAGTTCGCTTTGGCGCCTCGGCGAGCTCGGCGGTCTGCGCGAGGCGTTGGCTTCCGATTTGCAAACGGTCGCTGAAGGCTTTCCAGAGCCTCCCCTCAGCAACTCCCGAGGCATCGGCGCTTTCCTGCTCGTCGATTTTCCTGAGCACCCATTCGATCGAGCGCGGCAGTCCCCAATCACTCCACAACACGCCGCCCATCGAAAGCACCGAGAGGCACGCCGGATGACGCGCCGGCAGCTGCTCCACAATGCCCTTGGAAAAATTTTCCGGCTTGACCCTCCGGTAAATCTCTCGGATTCGGCTTGCTTCGTCCGGCTCTCCGATAGCGACAAGAACTTCCTGAAACGCGGCGGACAGTTCCGGATTGATGCCAGCGACGATGTCGAGCAGATTTTTGGCTTTGAAAACCATGACCATCGTGTTCCACAGAGCGCCGCCGCCGATCAGCTCGGCCGCCGTCGGCGCATCTGGTTTCTCGACGAAGTGCCGCACGCGCCGGAGCGTCGAGGGGCATTTTTCCCCATCGACGCCGTGCGGCACGATGTAGCCGTATTCGGATTGCACCTCCGTCGGCTCTACTCCGAGCAGGACGAATAAGGACGGGTTGCGCTCGACCGCCTGAAACGCGAGCGCGACATGGCTCATGAACCGATCTTCCTCGAAAATGAAATGGTCCGATGGAAAGACGGCGACCAACGCCTCGGGGTCTTTTTTGTAAACGTGCATCAGCGGCAGCAAAATGCCGGCCGCGGTTTCCTTGTTTTCCGGCTGCGCGACGACGGTGCCCGGAGCGCATGCCGCGATCTGACGGCGTACCGAGGAAAAGTCGGTGTGATGCTCGGCGATGACCGTGAAAATGCGTTCGCGCGGGATAAGTTTTTCTGCGCGCGCGAAGGTGTGCTCCAACATCGAACGGCGGCCGATGAAAGTCACGTATTGCTTCGGTAGAGAATCGCCGCGGAGCTGACGCACGAGCGGTGCGAGTCGTTTTCCTTCTCCCGCCGCCAGCACGATGCCGTAACGATCTTGTCGCCTCATAATCACCTCCGCCGAACCCGGAACCGATTTTGAGAACGGCCGGATAACGGCCGCGAGGGAATATCCTAAGCGTTGCCCGGCAAACCGCCAATCGGGTGAAAATAGTAAATTTCAGCCGGTAAATACCGGATAGCCAATCTGGGCGGCGCGCGGGCGGTTTTTTCGGTTTTCGCCACCCCGAACCTTGCAGAACGCGCAGGGTTCCGCTAACGAACACAAGGGGGCGCCGGGCCGCGGGAATAATCCTTCCAATAACATCATCATGCCGACGGAAGATCCTCCCATGACCAGCGCGAGCCGTGTCGAGCAAATCGCCGCGGTCGCTTTGCTCCTCCTGCTGCTGCTCGGCTGCATTCTCATTCTCCGTCCGTTCAGTACAGCTTTGTTGTGGGCGCTTATCATCGTATTCGCCACCTGGCCGGTTTTTTCATGGCTGGAGGCCAGGTTTCACGGCCGCAAAGGATTGGCGGCAGTGGTAACGACCATATTGATCGCAGCGGTCGTAATCGGCCCGCTTGTCGCGGTGGGGTCGAGCCTGAGCGACGATATCGGCCGGGCTATCAATTGGGGCCGTACCTTAATGGACGAGGGTCCGCCGGACCCTCCGGCCTGGGTAGCGGCTGTTCCGCTGGTGGGCGGCAGCATCAGCCGTTATTGGGCCGATTTCGCTCACGACAGCGCCCGCCTCATGACCGAAGCGGCGAAATACTTGTTACCGGCAGGAGAATGGGTAATTACCGGCGTCAAAACCGTCGGTCAAGGAACCTTGCAGGTCTTGCTCAGTCTGTTCATCGCCTATTTCTTTTATCGCGACGGCAGCAGCGGTGCGAAGCACCTGAATACGATGGCGGTTCGGCTTTGGGGCGACCGCTCTCTACGCTTGATCGCAATCGCGGCAGCGACGATGAAGGGGGTGATCTATGGCATCATCGGCACCGGCATCGTGCAAGCGATTCTAACGGCTTTTGCCCTATGGCTGTCCGGCGTCCCTGCGGCCTTGCTACTCGGCGTCATCACCTTCTTTGCCTCGCTTGTCCCCGTGGGGGCGGCGCTGGTCTGGCTGCCTGCGGCTATATGGGTATTCTACAAAGGCTCCGTCGCTTGGGCGATTTTCGTATTGGTGTGGGGAGCAGTGGTCGTGAGTAGCGCCGATAACATCATCAAGCCATACTTTATCAGCCGTGGGGGCGATCTCCCGTTCATCCTTACTTTCCTCGGCGCGCTCGGCGGGGTGATCGCCTTCGGATTTCTCGGGATATTCCTCGGACCGACGCTGCTCGCCGTCGGCTACAATCTCATTCGCGACTGGGCGTGGATGGAAACGTCGGAAGCAGCTTAACGCTTGTACGCCAGCATGATGCCGTCGCGGACGGGCAGCAGGACGTTCTCGACGCGCGGGTCCTTTTGAATCCGCTTGTTGAGCGCGTCGACCGCTCGCACGCGATCATCGGTCGGATTGAGAACCTTCCCGCCCTGCATCATGTTGTCGAGCACAATGAGTCCGCCTTGTCTGGTAAGGTGTAGACACGCGTCATAATAAGCGTCGTAGCCTGTCTTATCGGCGTCGATAAAACAGATATCGAACGGTCCTTGCAGCGTCTTGAGCGTGTCGAGCGCCGGCCCGAGTCTAACTTCGATTTTGTGACCGTGCGGGCTTTTGGCGAAGTAGCCTTGCGCCATCTTCGTGGTCTCGGGGTTGACATCGCAGGTGACGAGCCGGCCGTCTTCGGGCAGCGCCTCGGCCCAGGCGAGCGCGCTGTAACCGGTGAACATGCCGATCTCCAGCACGCGCTTCGCCCCGGTTGTGCGCACAAGCAGCCTTAGGAAGGCGCCCTCCAACGGGCCAACCATCATACGCGGCGACTTGGTTTTTTCGTAGGTGTCCTTCCACACCGTCGCGTGGAGGTCAGACATGCCGCGCGTGTGGCGCTCGGCGTAGGCTTCGATCTCTTCGGGAACCGGAATCATAAGTACGGCCTCTTTGTTATTTATTATCCTCTTCCGCGCACGGTTAGAACAGGCACCGTGGATTCGGCGACGATGCGGCCCGCCACGCTTCCCATGAGCAGCTTTTTCAAGCCCGTGCGGCCGTGCGTGCCGATAACGATCATATCGGCCTTGCGATTCTTGCCGGCGCGTACGATCTGGTCGGCTGCGCTCCCGCGCAGAAGCACTCCCTCGACCTTCAGCTTGGATCGCTGGAGATCGCGAACGAGTTTTTCCAGCTGAGATTGCGCATGCCGGCGCTCGTTGCGCTCGATCTCGACGTAGAGCGTCGGATCGGCGTAGCTGTCGGTCGGGTAAGCGATGTTCGGAACCAACACGTGCGCGATAAAAAGCTGCGCTTTATTCTGCTTCGCGAAATCGACGGCCGTTTCGAGCGCCCGCTTCGATGCGCTGGAAAAATCGGTGGCATGCAGGATGCGGCGGATTCGGTTCATGATTGACCTCCGGGCGGCGGCGACGATGGATTAACGTTAACTAAGACGATTTGCACTCCACGTCAAGCACATTGCGCCGCGGCGGCGAGTTTGGTAAGACGCGCACGTAATGAAGCGCCTTCTCTTCCTGCTCTTATGGATGGTCGCCGCACAGGCGGGAGCCGCCGACACCGACGCATGGAAAGCCGAGTGGGCCAGAACGGTCGAAGCGGCGAAAAAGGAAGGACAGCTCGTCGCGTACGGCGGCTCGGAGATTACGCGTCCCGAGATTCTCGCCGCCTTCAACAAAGAATATCCCGAGATTAAGGTCACGACGGTCGGCGGCCACGCCGCCGATATTACGTCGCGCATTCTCGCCGAACGCCGCGGCGAAAAGTACATCGCGGATATCATCGCCAGCGGGCCCAACGCGCCGCGGAGCCTTTATCTCGCCAAAGCGCTCGACCCGATCGCGCCGGCGTTCATCCTGCCGGAAGTCACCGATCAGACGAAATGGTACGGCGGCAAGCACTGGTACACCGACCCGGAGAATAAATTCATCTTCATGTTCGAAGGCTCGGTGTCGACGACCGGCCTCTCGGTCAACACGAACCTGACCAAACCAACAGAGATCACGTCGTACTGGGACCTGGTCCAGCCGAAATGGAAGGGCAAAATTCTAATGATGGATCCGCGCGGCGCGGCGCTGCCGACGCCGCTGCTGATGCTCTATCACGATCCCAACGTCGGTCCCGACTATTTGAGAACGCTTTTGACCAAAATGGACGTCACGCTGTTCCGCGACCGCAGGCAGGGCACCAACTGGCTCGGCGTCGGCAAATATCCCGTCTGCTTCTATTGCCGCGACCTCGACGTGGCGCAAAAACAGGGGCTCCCGATCAGCGAGGTTCCGCCGGCGCAGTTCAAGGAAGGCGGCACGATCGGCGGCGGCAGTTGCAGCGTGATCTCGCTCATCAATCGCGCGCCGCATCCGAACGCCGCGCGCGTTTTCATCAACTGGTATCTTTCGCGGCAGGGGCAGAGCGTCTGGCAGCGCGTAATGAACACGCTGGAAGTAGAGCCCTCGGATTCGATGCGGATCGATATTCCCAAGGACGACGTGATGCCCGATGCGCGGCGCGCCGAGGGAAAGAAATACCGCGTCGTCGGCTTCTTGGATCAGAAGCCGCTCCAGGCGCTGCTCAGCGAAATCTTGAAATAGGGAGCTGTAATGACACACGAGGAAAATTATTCACCGATCGAGCTCAAAGCTTTTTTCCGCTCGCACACGCATCTGCCGATCTGGGAGGTAATCGAGCGGGCGGGAATCTGGCAGCGGCTCGGCATAAAAGTGTCGTTCGATTTCTGCGACAGCTCGACGCTCGCGGAAGCGGCGCTGTTCGGCGGCGAGGTCGATTTCGTCTCGGGCAATCACATCACGCCCTACGCGCTGGTCGCGCGCGGCAAGCCGATGGTCTGCCTCGCTTCCCCTTCCAACAGCGTCAACGACAAGCTCGTGACACGCGAGCCGGTGCGCTCGGTCGCCGACCTCCGCGGCAAGCGCATCGCCGACACGACGCTCGTCGACTCGCACGGCGGCTACCATCATCTGCGCGGCAATCACATGGTCTATGTGATGCGCGCGGGCTTGCGCCTCGACGAGGTCGAATGGGTCGAGCTCTGCGAGACGATGGACGAGTTCCGCACCGCGCAGCTCGAAGGCATGAAATCGGGCCGCGCCGATGCGACCTTCGTCACCGGGAGCACGGAGAAATTCGAGCAGGCCGGCTTCCACGCGCTCGCGATCGAGCCGCTGCCGATGATCACCGGCCCGACGGTGACGAGCACGCTCGACAATCTCAAGCGCAAGGACCGTCTCGGCGAGCGCCTGGTGAAGGCTCAGGTGCTCGGGATCAACTTCGCGCGTACGCACCGCGAGGAGACGGAAAAGATTCTCGCCGGGCTGCGCGAGCGCGAGCCGCGCGCCGCGCGCGTAACCTATAACAGCGTCGCCAAGCTTCAGCCGAAGCCGTATCCGGATCTCCGCGGCATCGGCAACGCATACGAGCTTTGCTGTCTCAAGGACCCGGCGGCGAAAAACATCAGCCCGAGCGCGCTGTGGGACATTCACTACTTGAGAGAATTGGATCATTCGGGCTTCATCGACGGGCTGTACCGGACGTAAGCGAGCGGACGATATGACGATCGCGCTCGTGCCAGCGGTTTTACTCTGCCTTCTCATTACTCCGTTCGTGACCGCCGCCGAGAGACCCGACGCGAAGGCGGGATGGGAAAAAACCGTCGCCGCCGCAAAAAAAGAGGGCGAAGTCCGCGTCTGGGGCGATATGGAGATCACCCACCCGGACATCATCGCCGCCTTCAGCAAGGAATTTCCCGGGATCAAGCCGATCATCGTCAGCGGCAAGGTCGGCGACCTCATGCCGCGCATCATCGCCGAGCGCCGCGCCGGCAAGTTTCTCGCGGACGTTTACAGCGGCGGCCTGGGCGGCCGCGCGTTTTACGACTTCCAGCGCGCCGGCGTTCTCGACCCGCTGAAGCCCCTTCTCATGCTCCCGGACGTCGTCGACGAATCCAAATGGCTGAACGGCAAACACCATTACGCCGACGCAGAAGGTCAGTACGTTTTCATGTACGAAGGCAGCGCCGCCGGCGTCGGCCTCTATTACAATTCCAAGCTCGTCGACGCAAAAGAATTTCATTCCTATTGGGACGCGCTCAGTTCGAAATGGAAAGGCAAGGTCCTGCTCTTCGAGCGGCCGGGCACCGGCTCGCCGAACATGGTGCGGTTCTACTACAACCCGCAGCTCGGTCCGGATTTCGTACGCAAGTTATGGAGCGAGATGGATCTCGTCGTCTCGCAGGAGCGCCGTCAGGCGACCGACTGGCTCGGCACAGGGAAGTTCTCGCTCTGCTTCGACTGCGCCGACACCGACATGGCGCGCAAGCAGGGCGTGCCGGTGAGCGAATTCGAGCACGCGAATCTCAAGGA
The DNA here is from genome assembly GCA_021324155.1 of Pseudomonadota bacterium. Lineage (GTDB taxonomy): Bacteria > Desulfobacterota > Binatia > UBA9968 > UBA9968 > JAJPJQ01. Next base: position 40,261 of record JAJPJQ010000030.1, on the reverse strand, counting down.
AGCCGCGGGCGAGATCAGCACAAGCGGCAACAGCGGCCTCGCGCTCATCAATAAGGCGGCGAATCCGAACGCCGCGCGCGTTTTCATCAACTGGTTCCTCTCGCGCCAGGGACAGACCGTCTGGCAGGACGTGATGAACAAAAAAGTCGTCGAGCCCTCCGACTCGATGCGCATCGACATCCCGAAAGACAATGTGCTGCCCGCCTCGCGCCGCGAGGACGGAAAAAAATACAGCGTGGTCGGCTTTCAGGATCCAGAGCCCGTAGCGAAGCTCATCAACGAGCTGCGCAAAAAATAAACTAAAAAACAGGAGCAGCAATGGCCGATTACGAGCACGTTCACCTCCGCGCGTTTTACCGCTCGCACACGCATCTGCCGATCTGGGAAGTGATCGACAAAGCCGGCATCTGGAAACAACTGAGTATCGAGGTGAGCTTCGAGTACTGCGACAGTTCGTCGGTCGCGGAGGCGTCGCTGTTCGACGGCCGGGTCGATTTCGTCTCGGGCAACCACATTAGCCCGTACGGTCTGGTCGCGCGCGGGAAGCCGATCGTCTCGCTCGCCTCGCCGTCCAACAGCGTCAACGACAAGCTCATCTCGCGCGCGCCGATCCGCTCGCTTGCCGATCTCCGCGGCAAGCGCCTCGCCGACACCACGGTGCTCGACAAGGGCGGCGGCTACAACCACATCCGCGGCAACCACATGATCTATTTGATGCGCGCGGGTGTGCAGCCCGACGAAGTCAAATGGGTCGAGATCGCCGACATTATGTCGGAGGATTTTCGCAAGGATCAGATCGAAGCTGTAAAAGAAGGCAAAGCCGACGCCGCCATGGCGACCGGAGCGGCCGAGACCTTCGCGAAAGAAGGATTGCAGGTCCTCGAGATGGGACGCGTTCCGATGGTCAACGGCCCGACGCTCACCTCGACGATTCCGAACTTGAAACGCAAGGACCGGCTCGCCGAGCGCCTCGTCCGCGCGCTCGTGCTGGGGATTCATTACGCGCGCACGAACGCGCAGGAGACCGAGGCGATGCTCGCCGACTTGCGGCGGCGCGTGCCCGAATCGAACGCGACCTACAACAGCGTCGCGAAGCTGCTGCCGAAGCCGTACCCCGATCATCGCGCGATCCTCAACGCGTACGAGCTCTGCTGCATGAAAGATCCGAAAGCCAAGGAGCTGAGCGCTCTCGCGCTGTGGGACCTCCACTACTTAAGAGAGCTGGACGGCTCGGGTTTCATCGACGGGCTGTACGGAGAATAACGATCCATGACGCACGCGCGTGGTAGACGAGCGCTCGCGGTCCATCTCGCCGTTCTCGCCTTCGCGCTGGCATCGGGCATGGCGCGGGCCGATTGGAAATCGGACTGGGAGAAGACCGTCGCCGCCGCCAAAAAGGAAGGCCGCGTCAATCTCTACATCGGCCGTTACGGCCAGCCGCAGATTCTCGCCGAATTCACGAAAGAGTTTCCCGATATCAAGCCCGTCTCGGTCAACGGCAGCGGCAACCAGCTGTCCCTCAGAATCATCGCCGAGGCGCGCGCGGGAAAGCCGATCGGCGACCTCTTTAGCGGCGGCGCGAACTCGAGCTATACGCTGTTGTACAAGGCGCGCGTCCTCGCGCCCGTGCCGCCGGCGCTGATTCTTCCCGAGGTCGTCGATCAATCGAAGTGGTGGACGGGCAAGCACGCCTACACCGACAACGACGGCAAGTATATCTTCGTGTACATCGCCAATCCCGGGCGCGGCAGCATTTCCTATAACACTTCGCTGGTGAATCCGGTGGAGTTCAAATCGCATTGGGATCTCATCAATCCCAAGTGGAAGGGAAAAGTCGGCTCGCAGCCGCTGACCGAAACTGGCCTCGGCGCATCGTTGCAATTTTTCTATTATCATCCGGAGATCGGCCCGGAGTGGATTCGGAAACTTTATTCCACGATGGACGTCACCTTCGGCGACCGCCATCTGCTGGTCGATTGGCTGGCGAAAGGCAAGCTCGCGCTCTGCATCGGCTGCCGTGGCACGGAGAAGGCTAGAAGCCAAGGACTACCCGTCGCGGATTTCGACGACGGTATGTGGAAGGAAGCTCAGGGCGTAACCACCGGCGGCGGCTCGCTGAGCCTCATCAAAGACGCGCCTCATCCGAACGCCGCGAAGGTTTTTATTAACTGGTTCCTGTCGCGCCGCGGTCAGATTGCGATGCAAAGCTCGAACGATCTTTACGGCGAGCCGCCGCCGAACTCGCGGCGCATCGATATTCCGAAGGATACGCTGCTGCCGGAGAACCGCCTCGTCGAGGGCAGAAGCTACATCGATATCTCCGGCAGCCAATACGCCGATCTGACGCCGATCTTCAAGCTCGCCAAGGAGATCATGAGGAACGTCGAGCAAAAGCGGTAATCACCCACAGCATCCCACCTCACAACGAACGCCTAGCGTGCCCCGCAATTCGCAAAGGAAGCGTCCTCTGCTTCCTGCGCTGCCGATTTGTCATCCGGCCAGTCGTCGCCGCGGCGCTTAACAACCATCGCGGCGGCGGCCGCCTCGCCGACGGCCGCCAACGCTTGCGCGACAGCTTCCAACCCAGCGCGGCTCCGCCGCGACTCCGCCGCGATCATGGCGCGCAGCAGCAGGCCATGGACCGCGTCGCTCGGCTGCCGGACGCCTTCGAGCTTTCTCATGCCGCACGCGGCGGAAAGCAGCCCGCGCCAATCTTCCGTCCAGGAGGCGGCGCGCGCGGCATTTACGTAGAAATGCCGGGCCTCGTAACGATCCCCGCGGGCGGCGGCGGCTTCTGCGCGATCATACAATGGCCGCCAGTCCGGCGGGGGCTGCCGCCCCCATTCGAGATGCGTCAATAAAACGAAGGCTAAAAACAAACTTGCGGCCGAAGCGGTCGCCCCCGCGATCTTACCGCCGCTTGTCCAGCCGGCCAGCCTCATGCGGATCGGCCGTGCTCGTCGGACGACGCGCGCGGGGCCGGCTTTCTTGCCTTCGAACATAATCGCATGGCGCGATTCCTGCGGCTCACCGTTGCTATATTCGATTATGGTATTATAAGATATGATCTCAAATGGTTAATTTTCATAAGTTTGATAACTTTTAGGAATACCTAAAAATCATGACGCTGGACCAGATCCGGACTTTCCAGGCCGTCGCGGCGGCGCACAGCTTTCGCCGCGCCGCCAGCGTTCTCCACCTGACGCAGCCCGCCGTGAGCAAACAAATTCGCGCGCTCGAGGCGGAGCTGGGGCTTCCTCTGCTCGAGCGCGGGAAAAACGCCCGACTCACGACGGCCGGCGCCGCGCTGCTGAAGCACGCCGAGCGTCTGGCCGTCGTCCTTCGGTCGGCGCGCGAAGAGATCGCCGACATCAAGGACCTGCGCGGCGGCCATGTGTCGCTCGGCGCGACCCACAGCTTCGCCACTTATGTCCTTCCCGGCCTTATCGGAAGCTTCCGCTTGCGCTATCCCGGCGTCCATCTTTCGATCGAGTCCGGCTGGTCCCCCGACCTCGCGCGCCGGGTGGCTGCGCACGAGCTGGATTTCGGACTCATCGTGCTGGTCTCGCCGAAGATGGAGGACCATGCTGAGCTGCGCTTCGTGCCGCTCGCGACTTGGGATCTCGAGTTCGTCGTCGGCAGCCGTCACCCGCTGGCGCGAAAGGCCGAAGTCACCTGGGACGACCTCGAAGACGTTCCCTGGATTCTCAACCAGGAGGGCTGCCAATTCCGCGGCTATGTGGAGAAGCGGCTCAAGGAGCGCGGACGGGCGATGAAGGTGGAGGTGGATATCATCGGCTTCGAGCTGCAAAAAAGGCTGACGCAGCTCGGCCTCGGAGTTTCGCTGCTGCCGAAAGAGTTCGCGACGCGGGAGCTCAGTCAGCGAAGCCTCAAGGTCCTCGACGTCAGGGGGACCCGCCCGCAGGCTTACACCTGCCTCGCGTTCCGCAAGGACAAGTACATTCACGGCGCGATGCGGGCGTTCTTCGAGCTATTGGAGGAGCGCTTCGACCCCGCCAAGAGCGTCTTGAAGAAATATATTTAAGCCGGCGCGGAATCTTCGCGCAGATTTCGCGCGCTGCAGGCTAGACTTTCAGCTTGGTAAAGACCTTCAGCGCGTTCTTGTTGAAAATCTTGACCTTGTCCTCGGTGCTCAAGAAGCCGAGCTTGTCGACCGTCGGCAAGACGTCGTCCGACGGCCTGCCGTCTTCGCGCACCGCGCCGCCCGATCCCGGGAACTCGGTGCCGAACATCATCTGATCGACGCCGCGCTGTTTGATCGACGCTTCCAGAAAAACGTCGTCGTAAGCGCAGCAGTCGTAGAAAAGATTTTTGCTGAAATCCTTCTGCGCGATGTGGTGGTCGGTCGGGATGAAGCGGTTCAGCGCGCCGCCGCAGTGGCAGATGACGATCTTCAAGCGCGGAAAGAGCTCGAAGACGTTGCTGTGCTGCAGCAGGTGCATCGCGATGAATTCCTCGATGTAGTTGTTCATCTGATAATTGTGCGGGATGACCTCGATGCGCGGGTCGTAGCTGGTCGACGGATGGACCATCAGCGGCACATCGAGCTCCTGCGCCTTGGCGTACAGCGGATGCCAGTACGTATCGTGCATGCCGGGCGCTTCGCGCTTGCCGCCCGGATCGGGATTGACATACGCGCCGACGAAGCCGAGCTCCTTCACGCACCGTTCGAGCTCGGCGGCGCAGTTCTTCGTGTCGAGCGAGGCGCTCTGGGGCAGCTGGGCCATGCCGACGAAGCGGTCAGGATGGAGTTTGACGATGCGCGCGATCAGGTCGTTGGTCACGCGGCAGATCGCCGCCTGGAGAAACGGCCTCGTCCAGTGCCACATCGCGACCGGACGCGGCCCGATGAGCTGGACGTCGATCTTCCGCTCGTCCATTCCTTTGAGATGCGCCTTCTGCGCGTTTTCGAGCAATTCGTCCGAGATATCCAATTTACGATTCGGCGTGTTGAGCGAGACCATCCCGCCCAGGTGGCCGCGGAAATGGGGCGGCGTGCTCATGTGGCCGTGTACGTCGATGACTTTGTGGTTCTGATACATGCTCTCCCTCCTGTTCGACCCCGCTTGTTTCGCTTGTCTTACTTCTCCCGGAGAATTTTTTCCAGTGGCCCGTTCTCGCGAAACGGCTCGGGCCAGTTGAGATATTCCTTTAGCTCGGGCTGCCGGCGCATCAGGTCCTTAACGACGTTATCGATGCCCTTGTCCGGCACGATCGGCGCGCGTTTCAAGAGCGGCGCGTAGGCGGCGACGGAGCGCTTGACGATCTCAGGATCTTTTTCTCTGAGCCATTTGGCGAAAGATTTTTCCGCCACATTATGATCTCTGCGGATCAAGTTGATCGCGGCGACGTAGGCGCGGAGAAAATCCTCCGTCGTCTTCGGCTCGGCGCGAATGTACGCGCGGCTGCTGGTGACGCAGGACGCCGGATAAACGACGTCGGTCTTGCTCAGATCCACGAGCACGGGCCAGCCGCGGTCGAGAAACGGCAGCGCGTAGCGCGTCGTCAGCGCCGCGGCGGAGATCCGGCCGCTGTGGAGCGCGGCGACCATCTCCGGTCCGGCGCCCAGCTGGAGAATCGAGATATCTTTCGCCGGATCGAGGCCGATGTGCTGGAGCGCGGCTTTGAGATAGAAATGCGTGCTCGAGCCGTAGCGCGTTACCGCGCTCGACTGGCCTTTCAAGTCGGCGGGCGTTTTGATCTCGGGGCGGGCGATCAAATAGACCGGATCGGTGTCGATCGGGCACGCAAGCATCACCACGTCGCCGCCCGCGGCGCGCGCGGCGACCACCGATTCGGCGCCAACGCCCGACAGCGGCAGGTCGCCGGTGATGATCACGAGCGCGATCAGCGAGCCGCCGCGGATCTGCACCGGCAGGACATCGAGGCCGTAGCGCGCGAAAAGACCGTTGTCCTTCGCGACCCAGACCGGCAGATGCGCGGGCGAGGCGGTCGTGCCGTAATAGATGCGCTTGAGCTCTTCAGAGTGCGCCGGCCGGGCAAGCGCGATCAGGCAACAGATAATCAACAGACAGTAGAGATACGATCGGGTCATGGTCGTGCGGCTTATCCGGTCGTCGCCCCGCACGTGGGACGCTCACTCTACTTTATATCCCAGCTCCCGCGCGACTTCGATGGCGAAGCGCGGTTCGGCGACCTCGGCATAGGCGACCGATTTCTGCGGCCCTTTGATTTGCGACTGCACCATGCGGACGATGTTGTTCATCCCCGCCGGCGTCGGCACGCCGCTGTCGTTGAAGTTGGACTGTACCAGCGTATACGTCTCGACCGCCGTCGCGCGGTCCATGTTGAGGATGCGCACGATCAGGTCGAGCGTCTTTTCCTTCGCCTTCAGCATCTCTTTTTTCGCGAGCTGGAGCGCGCGGATGAGCTTTTTGATCTCCTCGGGGCGCGCCTTGATCGTCCTCAGCGTCGCGGTGAGCCCGCCGGAAGGCATCTCGACGTACGCGCCGATATCGAGCAGCCGGCGGAAACCCTGCCGCTGGGCGAAAAACATGTACGGCGGGTTGATCGAAATGGCATCGAGGAATTTCGATTCGAGCGACGGCACGAGCTGGCCGGGCGGGACGCCGAGGATGACGACGTCTTTCGGGTTGAAGCCCTGCTTCTCCAGCGCAAAGAGGAGCGCGAGATGGCTCGTGCCGCCGAGGCCGGAGACGCCGACGCGCTTCTGCTTCAATTCCTGAAGCGTCTTGATCTCCGGCCGCGTCATCAGCCAATAGGCGATCTGGTTGGTCGACGACCAGAGCGCGCGCGTGTCGAGGCCGCTCATGCTCGCGCCGACGCTCGCCGTGCCGATCCCGGACTGATAATCGAGGTCGCCCGACGCGAGCGCGGCGGCGGCCGCGGCGGAGCGCATCAGGATTATTTCCACATCCAATCCCTGATCGCTGAAATGCTTCCACTCGCGCGCGGCGAGCAGCGGCAGCGCCGTGAAACTGAAATTGGCGTTGGAGATGCGCACCTTGCGCCGCTCCTGCGCGCCGCCGGAAGCGGCGAGGACCAGGACAATCATGACGCAGACAACACCGGTGAGAATCGGCGATCGGACGCGCGACATCAATGGACCTCCGTGACTTTCTTCAGCATACTCATATCCTCGAGATCCTCGGGCGTAAACGTCTTCGCGACCTTCAGCGTCTCGCGATAGATCTCGATCTCTTTTTCCACCGCAGCGCGCGGCTTGGTGCCGTCGCTGCTGAGCGTCGGCAAAATCGCGGCGAAGGCTTTCTCCGCGAGCGCGGCGTCGATCTTGTGAAAGGCGGCGATGTAGCGGACCATCTCGCCGCGATTCGCCGCATCGTGAATAAAGGCGAGCGTTTTCAGCAGCCCCGCGATCATCGCCTCCGCCTTCGCGGGAGTTTTCTTGAGCGCCGCGCTCTGCGCCACCAGCCCGATGAAGCTCAGCGGCGCGTACGCGCGCGCCTCCGCCAGATGGCTGTAGCCTTTCGCCTCTAGCTCCTGCGCGAACGGCGGTGCCAGCATCGTCGCCGCGACTTTTCCCGTCGTAAGCGACTTGTAGGCGGTCTCCGTAACCCCGGTCGACAGCATCGTTACGCGGGCGGGATCGACACCGTTCGCTTTGAGAATCAGCTTTGCCGACATGCCGGTCGCATCGGTGATCGCGTTGACGCTGATGACTTTGCCGACGAGCTCCTTGACGGTTTTGATCTCCGGCTGCCCCACGAGCACGTGCGCGGGCTCGTGCTGCACGTAGAAGATTCTCTTCAGCGGATGGCCCTGCATGATCGCCGACGTCGAGGCGCCAAGCGTCGTCGAGAAATCGAGCTCGCCCGCGACGAGCGCGGCGACCGCCGTCGGCGGCGACATCGCGATCAGCTCGACGTCGACGACTTCGCGCGGAAAAAATCCTTTGTCCTTGCCGAAATAAAACGGCATCAGCGCGAGGCTTTTCGACGGAATGTGGATTCTGACTCTGGCGGGCTGGTTGGCGGCGAAGGCAGCGCCGGAAATAAACAAAACCAAAGCGGCGGCTGAAAATACTGTTGCCAGCGCACGCGCGGTTCCCGAACCGCCCGCGTACAAGATCGGACGCTTCCGCATCTGCGTTTATCGCGCGCCGAGATGATGCGCGAGAAAGTCGGCGATGAGCGGCCGGTAGCGCCACGGCATGTTGTTGCAGACGTGATTGCCGCCTTCGAGGACGACCATCTGCTTCGGGCCGGACGCCTCGGCGAAGATCCGCTTGGGCTGCTCGAGCGGAATGAAATCCTTCGTGCCGTGGACGATCAACAGTGGGCAGCGGATTTTCGGCGCGAGCCCTTCGAGCGTGCAGAGCCGGTGAAGCTCGGCGAGCTTCTCCTTGTCGTAGATTTTCCAGATGTGCGCGATGCGCGCGAACTCGAAGGGATCGTCGAAGCGGTTGAGCGAGCGCGTGCGGTCGTACATGCCGCCGGAGAGCGTGCACGCTTTGATGCGGTCGTCGTACGCGGCCGAGCGCGGCCCCAGATAGCCGCCCATGCTCGGTCCGAAGACGCCGAGGCGACGCGCATCGATCTCAGGGATTGTTTCCAGGTAATCGATGACCGCCGAAGTGGCGCGCTCGAAGTCGACGATGATGCCGCCCTGAAACCAGCTCTCGCCCTGCCCCGGCCCGTCGAAGGTGAACGTCGCCAGGCCGCGCCGGATAAAGACGTCCTCCATCGTGCGCGCCTCTTCCTTGGTCGATTCGAGGCCGGAGATGATCACCACGACCGGCGGCTTCTTAGCGTTCCGCGGCACGCGCAGATACGCCGGCAGGCGAAATTTTTGGAAGGCGACCTCGTGGCGCGCCGCCGGCGGGTCGATGTAAGGCGCGGCCTTGGCGTAGCACTCGACGCGCTTTTTGTGCGCCGCGGTATACTGTTCCAGGTCTTCGGGAGAATTGTTGCAGGCGAAATGATAGCTCATCGCAGCGAGCAGATAGGCATCTGTCGCGCTCTCGCGATTGCCCTTCGCCTCGTTCTCGCGCGCGAACTCCTCATGCCCCGCCGCGGTCGCCGACCACTCGCGGCACCAGTCGCTCCACTCGCCAATGCGCGCCGACGTCGTCAGGAGATCGTTGTAGTCGACTCCTTGAACGATCATGCGCGGCGACCAGGTTTTCAAGACGTGATCGACGGTGTGATCGGGATGAGTGGCAAGCATGACGGTCTCCTTTCGACTAGTCCGCGCACGCGCCGATCTTTTTCGATCCTCCGGCCGCTTTGAGCGCCTCCTCGCCGAGCTTCACGTCGACGACCTGCTCATAGGTGGGCTTCTTGTCAGCCTGGATGTCGCCGTTGTCGACGCCGTTCTGGATCGACCATTCCGTGCGCTCTTTCGAGAAGCCCGTATTTACGGCCCAGACGCAATTCTTGACGAGGTAATCGTACGCGAAGTTCACCGCCTCCGCCGGCTTCTTGGTCGCGTCGACCATGATCGGCAGCACCTTTTCCTTTTGCGTGTAGATGGCGCGGTTCGCCTCGATGAGCGCCGTCGCGACGTCGCGCACCAGCGCGCGGTCTTTCGTCAGCATCCCTTCGCCCGCGCCGTACGCATTGAAGAAATATTTCGGCACGAGCTTCGACAGATCGACCAGCACGCGGACGCCGGGCTTTTCCTTCTGCGCGAGGTAGACGTCTTCGGGATGCAGCGCGACGCCGCTCAGTTGCCCGGCGACGAGACCCGGCAGACGGCCGGCCGTCGCGGACGAGACGAACTGCACGTCGTCGACGCTTAGGCCGGCGGTCTTCAGAACTTCGCGGCCCATGACCCAGTTGAAGCTGCCGACGCCGCCGCCCGCGGCGCTCAAGCGCTTGCCTTTCAGGTCCGCCGCCGTCTTAATGTCCTCGCCCACCATGTACGCCTGCGGCAGGCGCGGCGCCATGCCCCAGATCTGCTTCGCCTTCAGGCCCTGCGAGATCGCCGTGGCATTGATCGACGCCAGCGCCGTCCCCTGCACCACTGCCGCGAGGTTCGCCGCCGAGGCGCCGCCTTCGAATTCGATGATGTCCGCGTCGATGCAATGGCGGCTGAAAATGCCGAGCGACTTGGCAACGAAGACCGGCGTGTGCACGACATTCGGCGGCGAGACCGACACGCCGAGCTTCACCTTGCGCATCTCCTTGCAGGCCGGCTCGGCGGCAAAAGCTTCGATGGAAAACAAGCTCGCCAGCAGCACGGCGCCTGCGAAAGCCTGTAAAAGAACATTCACGATCATCGCATCCTCCTTGTTATTCGCGGCCCGCCTGGTGCGCCCAAGGCGCTATGCGCCGCTCGACGAAGCGCAGCAGGCTGGTCAGCGTGATGCCCAAAATACCCAGTGTGACGATCGGCACAAACATGGCATCGGTGCGGTAGGTGCTGGCGTAGCGCGCGATCAGATAACCGATTCCCGTAATCGCGGTGTAGAGATCGGCCAGTACCATGCCGATGAGCCCGCGCCCGATCGCGAGCCGCAAGCCCGCGACGATGAACGGCAGCGCCGCCGGCAGAACGATATGTATCCACAGGTCGCGCTCGCCGCAGCGAAACGCGCGGCCGACTTCGAGGAGCCGCTCGTCCACGTTTTTGACGCCCTGATACGTATTAATCACGATCGGAAAGAACGTGAAGAGAAACACGACCGCGGTTTTGGCCGTGATCTCGAAGCCGAACCACAGCACCAGCACCGGCACGAGCGCGACCGATGGGATCGAATAAAGCGCCGTGATGTAAGTATCGAGGGCGATGTCGATCACGCGGAAGCGCGCCATCGCGAGGCCGAGCGCGATCCCGAAGACCGAAGCGAGGCCGAGGCCGGCGAACAGCACGATCAGGCTTTGCGAGAGGTATTTCCACAATTCGCCGCTCGCGATCATCTTGACCGCGGCCTGCGCGACCGCCGTCGGATAGGTGAAAAGAATCGGATTCGTCTGGCGGCCGAAATATTCCCAGCCGCCGAGGACGATCAGCAGCGAGACGAGGCGGATCGCAAGACGGCCGACGGCCGCTCGACGCTGGAGCGCGCCCGCGCGGATTCGCGCCGCCTCCTGCTCGCGCATTAGTTCCTGGTCAGCGGAAGTCACGCCGGCGGCGGCTATGCGCTGGTCGGTTTTACTGATGCTCATTCTTTTACACCACAGCCGTCGGCCGCAGCTCGCTCCAAATGTGATTTCTCAGCTCCGCGTAGCGCGCGTCGGCGCGCACGGCGGAGGCATCGCGCGGCCGCGAGAATTCGACCGGCAGCACCTCTTTGACGCGTCCGGGATGCGCCGACATGACGGCGACACGGTCGCCGAGCACGAGCGCCTCATCGATCGAATGGGTGATGAAGACCATCGTCTTGCGCTCGCGCTCGTGCAGGCCAAGAAGCTCCTCCTGCAGCACCTCGCGCGTCTGCGCGTCGACGGAGGCGAACGGCTCGTCCATGAGCAAAATTTCCGGATTGGTCGCAAGCGCACGCGCGAGGCCGACGCGCTGCTGCATGCCGCCGCTCAGCTGGTACGGATAATGGTTCTCGAAGCCGCCGAGACCGACGAGCTTGATGTAATGCTCCGCGCGCTCCGCGGTCTCGCCGCGCGGGGCGCCGCCGACCTTGAGGCCGAACGCGACGTTCGCCGCGACGGTCTTCCACGGCAGCAGGCCGAAATGTTGGAACACAATTGCGACTCCGGCCCGCGGCCGCTCGACGGTCGCGCCGTCGATCAGAACGCGGCCGGACGTCGGCGCAACCAGCCCGCCGATGCAGCGGAGCAGCGTCGTCTTTCCGCAGCCCGAAGGACCGACGATGCAGAGGATCTCGTTGGTGCGGACGCTCAGCTCGATGTTGCGAAAGGCGACGACCGTGCCTTCGAGGAACAGCTTGCTCGCGCGATCGATGAGGATTTTTGCGTCTGCCATGAACGATCGATTTTAAATTATCTGCCCCACAACTCTTTCGTCGCGATGCGCGCGCCCTCGGCCATGGCCTCGAACTTGGCCCAGGCGATGTTGGCATGGCCGACGCGCGGTCCCAGGCCGCAGTCGGTCCCGCCCATGACGTTCTCGCGACCGACGATTTTCGCGTAGCGGATCAGCCGGTCCGCGATGAGACGCGGGTGCTCGACGATATCCGTCGCATGGGCGACGACGCCTGGAACGAGGACTTTGCCCTCGGGGAGTTTCACCTCTTCCCAGACGCGCCACTCGTGCTCGTGGCGGACGTTGGCGGCCTCGATCGAATATGTGTTCGCGCGGACTTTCAATATCAGATCCACGATTTCGCGCAGCGGGATGTCGTATTTGTGCGGGCCGTGATAGCTGCCCCAGCAGGTATGAAAGCGAATCCGGTCCGGCGGCAAGCCGCGCAGGCCGTGATTGAGCGCGTCCACCCTCATCTCGGCATACTTGCGGTACTCGGCAACGCTCATCTCCGGATACACCTGCCAGGCGTCGGGCAGATCGGGGTTGTCGATTTGCAGAAGAAAGCCGGCATCGACGATCGCCTTGTACTCCTCGCGCATCGCCTCGGCGAGCGCAAAGAGATATTCCTCGTCGGTCTTGTAGTAATCGTTTTTGAGCCAATGCTCGAGCGTGCCGGGCGCGACCGCCGGCAGAAATGCCTCTTCGACCTTGTGGCCCTTGAGCGCCTCGCGGAAGTTCTCGATGTCAGCCTTGACCGCGTCGTGGCCGATGTACTTGAGCGGCCCGTTGCAGAATACGCGCCAGACGTTCTCGCCGCGCATCGTCGTTGTCCGCTTCTGAAAGTACTCGGCGAATTCCTTGAGGTCGCGGCCGTAGATCGTCGAGGGGCGCTCGTCCCCGCGCGCCTGCCGCTCGACGAAGCCCGAGAGCCGTTCGCGCGCGTAGCGCGAGAAGTTGGGCTTCCCCAGCTCGCCGTCGTTGATGATATCGAGGCCGCAATCGAGCTGTTTTTTGACCGCATCGGCGACCGCGCTCTTCACGCGCTGTGCCAGCGCCGCCTTGTCGTACGGCTGGCCGGTATTTTTCGCCACCAGCATCTCTTTCAAATCCGGCGGCAGAGGGAGGCTTCCGGCATGCGTGGTGAGAATACGGTCGGTGCTGTGCTTCATCTTATGTCCTCCGGCGTTTTGAGACTATGCAAAGCGGGCACCTCCGTCAACCGACCGTTTCAGCGCGGGAATTGCTTGGCAAAATACGCGTATATGTTGGGACGGAGCAATTCCAAAAGCTGCGGGTCGACGACATAAAGCGAGAAGCACTCGGCAAAGTACTCCGACCAGCTTTGCTCTGCGTATTCGGTGATGCGGACCGCTCCGTCCGACACGGCAGCCTTGCGGAACACATTGCTCGAGTCGTCAGAATTATTTTCATCGATCCCTTTAAACATCTGCGTACCGGCGTCAAAACGCCAACGACTGCCCGACATGGAGCGCGAAAATTGCGTCGCCTGCATCGCATCCGCAATTTCTTTGTTATTCGCTTTCCAAGCCTCCTGCTCGCTGATCGGAACCCGGTACTCATTTCTTCCCGGAATCCTGTATCGCTCGAAAGCATCAAGTTGCACCAGCGCGGCAAGGTATCGGCTGGCTGCGCGGCGAAGCGGGACGAAGTCGAAAGCGTGGCCGAGCTCGTGCGCGACGGCCAGCGCAGCGCGATTCGACGGGACGAAACGCGTAGTGAAGACGTTAAAGGCTCGATCATACATCGTAATGGTATTCGGACCCGGCCGATAATCTCCACCGAGATCATGTTGCGTCGGATGGGCGACGCCGCGGGCGAACGTCAGGCCTTCGATATCACCAAGCCATGGGTCCGGCATATGATCCAGCACGGTGGCAAGCGTGCGCCGCTCTTCCTCGGCCCAACCCGTGCCGAAAATGAAGCGGTGCATCAATAACCGGGACGCGTTGTCGTCATCATCCGCCGCGAGTGCGGCGGGATTCACAACCTCGATAAAAATCTCACGGGAGCAGACTCCGGGACGTGAGTCGCGTCCGATATAAGTCAACCGTACCGTTCTTTCCCTACCAAACGGCTCCGGCAAATCGACGGGAACTGAAACCGTAGAGTTAACAGGGATCACCGAAAGTAGCGCGCCCGCAATGTTCCGGAGCCCCCGTCGCAACGGCTGCGGCACCTTGGAGTCGAACATCACCATTGCACCGGATATCGGAGCCGCTTTTCGCTCCGCGCCCGACAAGAAAAATGCTCCGAGTTCCTTCGGATTCAATCCGGCGTTGTCAGCGACTCGGAGTCGTCGGCGCTCATCAACGCTAAGGCTCGCAAGGAGACTGGAGCTTTGCGGCTGCGCCCCTGCCGCGCTCGCTGCCGGCGCAGCGCTTTGCTCGTCGGGGTTGCTTAACCGCCGCGGCTCCGGCAAGGCAACCGGCAGTTTCACGTCGACGAGTTGACCCTGCGCATCGCTGCCGGTGAGCCTGACAAACCAAAGCGGCGCTTTGAAGCCATCGCTGGACAACGGCAGGTGCAGCTCGCAGTACGGTGGGACTTCAAACTTTTCGGTCCACCGACTGCTACCCACCCAACCGCCGCCGTACAAAGTGCTCGAAACGTTCGTGAACGTAAGTCCGAGTCCGCGCGTCTCGCGCACCACAAGCGTAAAATCGTAGAAGTCGACTTCTTTTCCATCGACGGTTTTCCTGCCGGGTTGCAGGTCGATCGCTTCCCACTGCAGCGGGCCCGCGGTTCCCGATGTCTGGACATACAGCGGGCCCGCGCCGCAGCCGCCGATCGCGAGCAGCGCCAGGCCAAAGATCAGCGGCGATATGTGTATTAAAAATGCGCGCATGGTCTGCGTGTGCCAATAAACCGGATTGAAGGTATGCAAACGCCTGTGCTTCGTCAACGGGCGAACTTGACACCCGGAAGCCTGCCGCCTAGAATCGATTCCATTCCGAAGGGGGTGCGTTATGGGTAAGATCCGTCACATCGCGTATCGCGCGGCCGACGTCGAGAAGATGGCGAATTTCTTCGTCGAGGCGCTGGGCATGAAGATCACCCAGAAGCGCAAGAACCGGGCGATCGACCTCTCCGACGGCAGTATCAACATCACCGTGCTGCCACTCCGCGGCGTCGCTGACGAGCATCAGGGCATCGACCATATCGGTTTTTCCGTCGAGAACGACGACGAGGCGGGACGCGCCCTCGAAAGCGTCGGCGCGAAGAAGATCGCAACGATCGAGCTCGGGAGCCCCGCGCACTACGAGGCGAAGTACCAGGGGCCGGAAGGCATCGTGGTCGATATCGGCAAGTGGGTCGGCACGGAGCCGATCAAGCAATAAAATAGTTTCGGGTTTCGATTTGGGCGGTTCGCGAACCGCCCAAATCCATCAATCCCGCCGCATCTTCGACGACGTGTTGATCGTCGCGTGCACGTTTTTCGCGAAGTCGTTCGCCGCCGCCGTATCCATCCCGTAGGCATAGCGCGTATATTCCTTGACCGCGAGCACCGCCGGCAGCGGGTATTTCTTGAAGCGATCGATTAAATCCTGCGCGGCGCCGGAGAGCGCGCCGTGCGCCACGACGCTGCTCGCCAATCCCGCCGCAAGCGCCTCGCGCGCGCCGACCTCCTCGGTCGAGTAGACCAGATACAACAGCGACTTCCGCGGCACGCGGTCGATCAGCGCCGACATCGCGATGGTCGGCATGATGTTGTGGCTCATCTCCGGCACCTGGAAGCGCGCCTTGTCGCTCGCGAGCGTGATGTCGCAGAGCGCCGCCAGCGCGCAGCCGAATCCCGCCGCCCGGCCCTGCACGACGCCTAGGACCGGCGCCTTCGAGCGGCGGAACGCGTCGTAGCAGTTGAAGATCACCTCGCTCGCCGCGCGGAAATCGTACGCTTCGTTCTGCGGCCGGCGCTGCCCCATGGCCTCGCGCCCGAGGCAGAAGTCGTCGCCGGCGGCTCGCAAGACGATCAGTCGCGCATCCTTTGCGGCCGCGTCGAGGCGATCGGCGAGCTCGCCGATCGTCGGGTCGCTCAAGCGGTTGGATATCTCCGGCCGGTTGAGCGTGAGCGTCACGACATCACCCTCGCGTTGTTCGATCAAAGCGTCCGGCATATTTCCTCCTTTTCACAAACGCGCTTCCAGCCAGTCGAGCATGAACGGAATATTGTGCTCCCAGTAATCGTGGCTGCAATGGATCGTGCCGCCGGCGCTCGGGTCGTCGTAGATCTTGAGCGTCTTATCCGCGCTGCCGAGCTCTGCGTATAGACGCTGCGCCCCTGCGACGCGCATGAGCCGGTCCTCGCCTCCGTGCGTGATGAGCGTCGGGCATTTTATCTTCGCGGCCGCGACTTCCATCGTGAACGCCTTCAGCCGCTCGCGCGCTTCGGCGTCGTCGACGCCGCCGAGAATGCGCCTGACCGTCGGCTGTAGCGCGGGACAAAAAAGATAAAGATCGTCGAGAATGCTGTAGCAGCCCGACCAACAGACGAGCGCCTTGACGCGCGGATCGAACGCGGCCGCGCGCGGCGCGTAGTAACCCGCCATGCTGATGCCGACGAGCGCGACGCGGCCGGGATCGACCTCCGGCCGCGAGACGAGATAGTCGATGCAAGCGCGCGCCGGAACCTCGTAGTCGGGACGCGTCGGAATATTTTTCACGTAATGCGACGAGCCGCGCCCCGGCGTGTCGACCAGGAGCACGGCCCATCCGCGCGCGAGCATCGGCCGCGCGCTGAAATAAATTTCCTCGGCGTACGCGTCCGCCCCGCCGAGATAGAGAATCCCGGGCCCTGGGCCCGCCTGGGAATTTTCCGGATGGCAGAAATAGCCGTCGTACTCCTCGTCGCCGCAGCGGACGCGAACGATTTCGATCGGCGGCACGGACAGCGCGGCGCCGGCGCGGAAGTTTTCCTGCGCCTTCAAGAAGCGCTGCGTTTTGCGCTCCATCTCGGCCGCCGTAAGGAAAACGTCGGACATGCGATAGTATTGGTTCGCGTGAAAGAATTTCACGCGCGCCGTCTCGCAATGGCCGCCGACGAGCGCCGCGCGCGCCGCGGCTTCCGTGCTGTCAGCCAACTCAAGCCAGCCGCTCTCCCAGCCCGGTAAATCGCCGGGATTCAGCCGCTCGCATAAACGCGCGATGTCGAAGAGGTCGCCGCCGCCCTGCTGCGCTTCGGCGGCGAGTCGCAGGACGTGAAAACCCCAGGGATGGGTCGGCTTGAGAAAATCCAGCATGACGCGCTCGCGACGGCATCAAGACCCTAGGGAAATCCGCGCGCCGCGTCAAGAAACAAAAGGCCCGTCCGGATGAGCGGACGAGCCTTTGGATAGAACGAATATTTTTGTCGGCTAGAAGAAGCGGTCCCACAGGCGCCAGATGATGTTCGACTGGCGGATTTCCTCGTTGGAAACGAGCGTCACCTTGCCCAGCGATTTGTCGCCGAGCATCAGCGTCATCTCGCCGAGCTTGTCGCCTTTCTTGAGCGGCGCCCAGACCGGGCTAGTGAGCTGCACGGAGGATTTCACCGCCTTCTCATCGGAGCGCTTGACGAGTATCTGCGCCGGGCCGCCCGCGACCGCGTGGATCGTTTTCACCTGGCCGCCCTTGATCTTCACCTCCTGCTGAACCGTTTCGCCGGGTTTCAGCACGGTGAGCATCTTGTATTCGGCGAAGCCCATGGCCAGGAGCTTGGCACCCTCGCGGAAGCGGACTTTGTTCGACGGCGATCCCATCGTCACGGAAATGAGGCGCATGCCGTCGCGCTCGGCGGTCGCCGCGAGATTGAAGCCCGCCTCGTGATACGAGCCCGTCTTGAGGCCGTCGGCGCCGGGAAAGCGGCCGATCAAGTGATTGGTGTTCTCCAAGACGAACTTGCCGTCGCGAAAGCTATCCTTAGCCGTCGACGACCATTTGATGATCTCGGGATACTTGACCAGCTCGCGCGCGAGCAGCGCGATATCGTATGCGCTGGTCACATCCGGCTGCTGCCCCCTCTCGGGCGGCAGGCCGTGCGCGTTGAAGTACTTCGTGTCCTTCATTCCGAGTTCCTGCGCGCGCTGGTTCATCATGATGACGAAGGCGTCGGCGTCGCCGGCGATCTTTTCGGCGACGGCCTCCGAGGCGTCGTTCGCCGAATGGATCACGATCGCCTTCATCATTTCTTCGAGCGTGAACCGCTCACCCTGCTTCAGATAGACCTGCGAGCCGCCGATCTTGCTGGCTTTCGCGGAAACGTCGATCGGCTCGTCGAGCTTGAGCGCGCCCTGCTTGACCTTCTCGGCGACCAGCAGCATGAGCATCATCTTCGTGAGCGAGGCCGGCGGCCACGGCTTGTGGATGTCCTGCTCGAAGAGGATCTGTCCCGTCCTCGCTTCCATCAGGATCGCGGAGACATAAGGCGTCTGATTCTCTTCGACGACCTTCTGGAGCGCTACGCGCACGCGGCGCGCCTGCGCGAACGCGCCGGCCGGCGGCAGCGCCTGAGCGGCAAAGAACAGGGCCAAGAAAACGACGATCGCACGTCTCGCCATAAAACCCTCCCGGCAAAAAATCGCCGAGGTGGATTTTACAACGATTACGGGCGCGCTGACAAGAAAATTCTAGGTTCAGCGGGGAAAACGGCACGTCACGTCATGGCAAGAACGACCTTGCCGAAGTGATCGCGCCCCTCGAGGTGGCGCTGGGCGGCGCGGGTTTCCGACAAAGGGAAAACGCGATCGATCACGATTCGGAGCTTTTGCTGACGAATGAGGTCAAAAAAGGTATCGAGCTGTTTGAAGCGCTCGGGGTGAGCGTTGAGGTAATTCGTGATCGAAAAGCGCGTCGCTTTGCGACCGTCGGTCAGCTCGGGCGGCTTATCGGGAATCGGCCCGACGGCGCCGCCGATAGATACGAGTCGGCCGCCCGGCGCGAGGACTTCCAGGCTCTTGGTGTAAATATCGCCGCCCACCATCTCGAGCACGACGTCCACTCCGCGCGCCGAGGTCATTTTCATGATCTCTTGGCGAAAATCGCGGCTCGTGTAATCGATCGCTTCGTCCGCGCCCAGCTCGCGAAGCCGGGCGCACTTCTGGGCTCCGCCGGAGGTAGTAAAGACGCGCGCGGCGCCGACGACGGCGGCGAGCTGCACGGCGACATGGCCGACGCCGCTGCTCCCGGCCTGAATCAGAACATTCTCGCCCGGCTTCAGCGCGCCGTCCTCCAGAAGCGCAAACCAGGCGGTGAGACAAACCGTCGGCACCGCCGCGGCAACCGCCGGCTCGATCCCGTCGGGCACCGGCCGGGCCAGCGCAGCTTTGGTTACGGCGTACTCGGCATAGCCTCCCTTGGTCGGGTAGGCGACGACGGGCTGGCCCGCGCGAAAATCGCTCACGCCGGGACCGGCGCTCTCGACGCGCCCGGCGAACTCGCGGCCCGGAATGATCGGCAGGTCCTCGGGGGCGACTCTGTACGTGCCGCGCCTGAGACTCAGATCGGCGCGATTGAGCGCCGCCGCCTCGACCTTCACCAGCAGCTCCCCGGCGCCGGCGCTCGGCTTCGGCACTTCTTCGTATTGCAGGACGTCTTCACCCGGACCGAAACGGTGGATGCGGATCGCTTTCATGGCAACTCCCCCCGAATGGATTTATGCCGGGAGCGTGCGAATGTCCACATGCTCCGGAAAATTCCGCTTACGGATTAAGGGGAAGATTCAGACGCGGTCGGCGACGCCGTGGACGCCCTTCGCGCCGGCGCAATGCGCACAGCAATAGATCGATCCGCCCGCCTCGACGCCGTGCCCGAGGATCTTGCAGCCGCAGTGGGCGCACGACGGCGCGAGCGCCTGCGCGGCGCATTCGAAGCTGTCGAATACATGCCGCGCGCCGCCCAACGTAATTTCGAAAGCCTTATCGTAATCGTTGCCGCACAGTTCACAGCGAGCCATAGAAAACCTCCATCGGTAAAGAATCGACGCAGATCAAAACGTCCGCTTCCACTATAAGCGCGCTGCTGCGAAGGGGAACTCGGGTTTTTACTCCAACGGTATCGACGGTGTTCAGTCACAACGCTCGTTGCAAAGCCCGTGACCCGATGCGACAGTGAAACGTGAGCACCACAACCGCAATTGTCCCCCGCCGCTTCTTTCTCGCGTGGCTTTTCGCGGCTCCGGTTCTGTGGTATTTCGCGAAGTCTTTCGCCGCGACGCTCGAGCCGACGCCGACTTGCGGTGACTCCGGAACCACCCCGGCGCAAACGCCGGGGCCGTTTTTCAAGCCGCGCTCGCCCGAGCGCCAATCGTTGCGCGAAAGCGGGATGGACGGGACGCCGATCGTAATCGAGGGCTACGTCCGCTCGACGCGCGGCAAGCCGGTCGCCGGCGCGCTGGTCGATTTTTGGCAGGCGGACGCGAAAGGAAACTACGACAACGAGGGCTTTCGCCTGCGCGGCCATCAGTTCACCGACGATTCCGGTCGTTATCGGCTGGACACCATCGTGCCGGGACTCTACCCCGGTCGGACGCGCCATTTTCACGTGCGCGTACAGCCGCCCAGCCGCCGCGTACTGACGACGCAGCTCTATTTTCCCGGCGAGCCGGGCAACAAGAGCGACGGCATCTTCAATCCAAAGTTGCTGCTGGAGTTGCGCGAGAGCGGCGGCAAGACGGGCCGCTTCGACTTCGTCGTCGAAACGGCGTAGGTATCACTTCTTTTTCGCCTTGTACTTATCGATCTCACCCTTGAGGTCATCGTACTCCTCGCATTTGCCGAACCACGGGCAGCTCTTCTTGAGCGCCTGAAGCTCCTTTTCCGCCTCCGCCGGGCGATCGGTTTCGAGATAGAGCTCGCCCAGATACTCGTGAGCGCCGCGATGCGCGGGGTCGAGCTTGAGCGCGGTTCGATAGTGCTCGAAGGCTTTGTCGGTGTCGCCCAGCTTGCGGTAGCTGTAGCCGAGCAGGTTGTGGACGTCGGCGTCGTTCGGCAGTTTCTGCACCGCCTTTGTCAAGTTTTGTAAAGCTGTTTTGTAGTCCTTCGCTTCGACCGCCTTGCGCCCGGCCTCGTATTCCGGGGACTCGGGCTTGTCGCGCGACCTTTCGAAATCGGCGCGCGCCGGGGAAAGCACCAGCAATAAAAGAACAAACGCGAATAGGCACGACGATCGTAGCATCGACGTCTCCTTTCGGTTAGTCGCTAGCGACCGATCTCTTTTAATACTTCCTCGGCGATGGAAAGGTCGGTCACGCTATCGACCGTGACACTTTTTGAGATTGAACCCTCTTTTTTCTCCAGATTGAGCACGTTCTCGACCGACGCGACCGGGATTCTGCCGTCGCGGCTGAAGGCATTGGCGACGACGGCGTAGGAGTCGCGCGCCAACTGATCGTCCATCGCAAACCGGCGGCGTATGACATCGGTCGACCCGACGGAGTCGTCTCGGAGATAGCGGAGCGCCTCGATCTCGGATTTGAGCACGCGCTTCACCTGCGAGCGGTTCTGCTTGATGCGATCAACGGTCGTCGACAGCCCCGCGAGTGGAAACGCGACGACATCGGCGGCATTGGCGAGAACGGTATAACCTTCGCGCTTCATCATGACCGAGAACGGCGGCGCGACGAGAATGGCGTCGACCCGTTTGGCTCTGAACGCCTCGACGACGAACTTCTCCTCGCCGATGCCCAGAAACTTAATCTCCTTGTCGGGGTCGACGCCGAAATGCTGGAACAGCAGACGACCGCTGATCTGGTTTGTGCCGCCGACGCTCGCGACGCCGACGACGCGGCCTTTCAGCTCCTTGACGCTTTTGATCGACGGCTGGACGACGAGACTGAAAAACGGGGCTTTGATGCTGTTCGAGAACGCCCGGATGGGCGCGCCGCGCGCGGCCGAGCGGATTGCCGAGCCGAAGACCTCCACATAGTCGACGTCGCCACTGAGGAGCGCCGCGATGTTGACCGCCGGACGGGCCTGGATCAGCTCGGCTATAAGCCCGTTCTTCGCGTAGAAGCCCTTGTCTTTGGCGATGAAGGCAGCGAGAAAAGTCAGGGAGTTGTTGGCGTAAGTAATGCGGATTTTTTCTTCGGCGGCGTAAGCGCGCGCGGAGATGAGAATCGCTGCGACGATTACGGCTATCATCCGGATGTGCATACGTGACTGTATAATCCGGGTGAAAGGCGCGTCAAGCGCGACCCGAGTGTTTTCAGGGACGAAAATGATCGCGGGAAGATGCGGGGTCGCTGACGATTAGCCCGGCCAAAAAGTTCTGTGCGCGCGAGCCAGGCGACGGCGATTAGCCACCCAGACGGAAATCGCCGCGAGGACGAGGGCGACTGCCGATACCCATAACCAGCCCTCCGCCAGTACGAAGCCGCCCGTCGAATACGAGCCGCCTTCGACGGCCACTTGCCTGGTGACCGTCGGCAGGTCTTTTTCCTCCTCGCCGCCGCCCGGAACTTTGACGCTCGCGGTCAACGTCAAGACCAGCGGCTGAAGGCCGGAGCGGACCGGCGTCACGTCCCAGGACCACGATTGCGCATCGGCCGACAATGCCTTCACGTCCTCGGCGGGCTGCGTGACCTGGAAACCGTCGCCCGTGAGATTGGCCCTCACGACGCTCGCTTCGGCGATCGCTTCCGCATTCGCCATGCCGAGGTCTTTAAGGCTCTTGATGAAGTCTTCGCGGAGGTTTTCCGCGAGGCGCGCCTCGATACGCATCGTACCGCCGGCTCGGATCCGCTCCGGCGCATCGAGCACGACGCGGCCGGCTACTAGTTTTTCCAATTCGTCGCGCGCGAGCAGCGCCGCGAGCCTGGGGCCGACGAGCGGCGCCGCGGGACCGACGCGCTCGGCCGGCCGCGATGGAAGCATCGGCTTGGCCGAGGCGGCGGCGCTTTGAGCGCAGGCGGCACCTTTGCAATCGGCCGCCGCTCTTCGCTCCGGCGGCCCCGGCGGCAGCGAGCCGGT
The DNA here is from genome assembly GCA_021324155.1 of Pseudomonadota bacterium. GTDB lineage: Bacteria > Desulfobacterota > Binatia > UBA9968 > UBA9968 > JAJPJQ01. Next base: position 17,393 of record JAJPJQ010000030.1, on the reverse strand, counting down.
CATCCGCGAGAGGTTCAAGTCGCATCCGGCGCCGAGCGCGGCGACAGAACCAACGATCACAACAGCCAAAGTGGCTTTCATGGCGAAGAGTGTAACCGGAGATTTTTCCTTCCGTCAACAAAAAAATTTGTTTTGGAGAGCCACGCGCGTCTATTGCCATCCGTGAACGGCCTAACTATGATTTCGGCGGAAGGAGAACGGTATGGGTGTCCATGCGGGCGGGCTCGACGTCGACGAGAAGCTCTACAGTCTCGTGCGGGATGAGATTGCCCCGGGAACGGGGGTCGACCCCGAAGCCTTCTGGCGTGCGCTCGGCGCGATCGTAAAAGACCTCGGCCCGATAAACCGCCGGCTTCTCGACAAGCGCGACGCGCTCCAAGCGGAGATCGATCGCTGGCATCGTGCGCACAAGGACCTGCCCTTCGATCGAAAAGAATACACCAGATTACTCGAAAAGATCGGCTATCTGCTGCCCGAAGGACCCGATTTCAAGGTCACCACCGCGAACGTCGACGCCGAGATTTCCGAGATTGCCGGAGCACAGCTTGTCGTGCCGCTCGACAATGCACGATATGCGCTGAATGCCGCCAACGCGCGCTGGGGCAGCCTCTATGACGCGCTTTACGGCACCGACGTGATCGCCGAAAACGGAGGCTGCGAGAAAGGCGAATCCTACAATCCGCGCCGCGGCGCGAAAGTCATCGCCTACGTAGCCGAGTTCCTCGATAAAACAGTCGGCCTCGAACGCGGCAGCTTCGCGGACGTGACGCGGTTTGCCATACAGCACGGCGGCGGCACCAAACAGCTAAGAGCGGAACTCAAAAGCGGCTCGGAAGTTGGGTTGGCTGACCAGGGGAAATTCGCCGGCTATCAACAAAATACCGGCGAGCTTTCCGCGATTCTCCTCCGCAACAACAACGCCCACATCGAGATACAAATCGATCGCAGCCACCCGATCGGCAAATCGCACCCCGCCGGCGTGAAAGACGTCGTCGTCGAGGCGGCGATCACGACCATCGAGGATTGCGAAGACGCCGTCGCCGCCGTCGACGCCGCCGACAAGATCGTCGTCTACCGCAACTGGTGCGGCATTATGAAAGGCACGCTCCAGGCGGCGTTCGACAAAAACGGCACGCCCATCCAGCGGCGATTGAATCCCGATAAAATCTTCACGACGCCGACGGGTGAAACGCTCACGCTGCCCGGCCGAAGTCTCCTGCTCGTGCGCAACGTCGGCATTCATATGTACACCGACGCGGTCACGACCGAGACGGGCGAGGAAGTTCCCGAGGGATTCCTCGACGCGATGGTGACCGCCCTCGCGGCGGTGCACGACATCAAGGGCAAAAACGCGAACAGCCGCGTCGGCAGCATCTACATCGTGAAGCCCAAGCTCCACGGCCCCGAAGAAGTCGCGGCGACCGTCGAATTGTTCGAGCGCGTCGAGCAGGCGCTCGGGCTCGAGCGCAACACGATCAAGATCGGCATCATGGACGAGGAGCGCCGCACTACGGTGAATTTGAAAGAATGCATCCGCGCGGCCCGCGAGCGCGTCGTCTTCATCAACACGGGATTCCTCGACCGCACCGGCGACGAGATCCACACCAGCATGGAGCTGGGACCGATGCTCCCGAAGGAAGAGATCAAGGCCGAGCCCTGGATCAAGGCCTACGAGAACTGGAACGTGGACATCGGCATCGAGACCGGTCTGCCCGGCAAGGCGCAGATCGGCAAGGGCATGTGGACGATGCCCGACGAGATGCGCGAGATGGTAAAGACCAAGATCGCGCATCCGGAGGCCGGCGCCAACACCGCCTGGGTGCCGTCGCCGACGGCGGCGACGCTCCACGCGCTGCACTATCATTATGTGAACGTCGCCGGCCGCCAGGCGGAGCTGGCGCGCCGCCCGCGCGCGAGCCTCGACGACATCTTGACGCCGCCGCGGCTCAATCGCGAGCTCAAACCCGACGACATCCGCCGCGAGCTCGACAACAACGCGCAGGGCATCCTCGGCTACGTCGTGCGCTGGATCGATCAGGGGATCGGATGCTCAAAGGTGCCGAACATCCGCGACGTCGCGCTCATGGAAGATCGCGCCACGCTGCGGATATCGAGCCAGCACATCGCCAACTGGCTGGAGTATGGAATCGTCACGCGCGAGCAGGTGCTGGAGACGTTCAAGCGCATGGCCGAGGTTGTCGACCGCCAGAACGCCGGCGATCAGAATTATCGCCGCATGGCGTCGGACTTCGACAAGAGCGTCGCTTTTCAGGGCGCGCTCGATTTGGTCTTCAACGGCCGCTCTGCGCCGAACGGCTATACCGAGCCCGTGTTGCATGCCCGCCGCCGTGAAGCGAAGGCGGCGCGGCGAAGCTGAAGTGTACGATGGCCAGACGCACACAGTGGACGATTTCGATTCGTTGCCATCACTGCCAGCAGAGGTTCACCCTGCGCCACCTCGAGCTCGATTACGTTTTCTACTCGCCGCTCGTGACTTTCTGTCCGCATTGCTGCACGCAGCTGCACATCGGCTCCGGTCCGGGCGGCCGCGACCAAACTTATTTGCGGCGCATCGATCTGCGCGAAGAATCCGAGTCGGTTTATCGCAGATCACCGGGCGGCAGCCTCTGGCATTTCTCGGAAAACTGCTCCGGCTGGCCCACCGGCGAATACCTGCAGATCGAGATGGAGCCCGACTTGGGCGAGATCTGCGGCGAATGCAAAGCGAAGCAGCTGCGCATCAAGGTGCACTAATCTAGCCCGTGTGCGCGCGCGCGAATCCGCTCCAGGCCGCGAGGCAGACGGCGAGCGATGCCGCCGACAGCACGCCGAGTGTCGGCTCGATGCCGATTCTATCGGCGAGCGCGCCGACGGGCGGCAGGAAGACTGCGGCGGCGAGGCGGAATAGCAGCGTGTTCAGAGATAATACGCTGGCGCGGTCCTCCGCCGGCGCGTCGGCCTGAAGCGCGGCCGCGATCAGCGGTCCCTGAAGCCCGCGCACGGTCATGAATCCCAAGTAAAAGACGACGGCGACGGCAGAGGTGCCGAGAGCTAGGCCGAGATAACTCGCCGCCGCGAGAACGGCGCAGCCGAGCAGCACCGGCGCAGTGCCGAGCGCCTGCGCCACGCGCGCGTTGGCGAGCGACGTCGCCGCGAGCCACAGGTGCGCCGCCGCCCACAGCGGGCCGAACCACGCCGGCGCGATGCCGCGGCGCTGCATCCACGGCTGGATGAGCCAGACCGGGATGTAGGTCGAGATGCCGAGCGCCACGGATAGCGCCATGGCGGCGCGCAGTCGCGCGTGGCGCACGAGCGCATGCGTGACGATATGCCACGCGCGGCGGAGATGACCGATGCGCCCGGCGTCTTCCAATGGACGCGCCTCGCTCAACGCGGCGATCGCGCCGAGGTTCGCGGCCCCGACGGGAATTTGCAGCCAGAACGGGAGCCGCGGCGCTATGCTGTACAGCCACCCTCCGACGGCCGCCGACGCGGCTTCGCTCGCCTGCGACGTCGCGCGCACCCTTCCTTCCCACGCGCGGTAGCGGCCGGGCGATTGTCCGCCTTCGACCGAAACGTATAAGAGCGCGCTATCGGCGCCCGACATAAACGCGAGGCCGGCGCCGAGCAGGATCTCCGCCGCCGCGATGCCGGCGAAAGTCGTCCCGAGCGCGTAGACGGTCCAGCCGGCGAGCCAAAAGCATGCGCCGATCAGCAGCGAGCGCCGATAGCCGAGCCTGTCGGCAACGTAGCCGGAAGGAAATTCGCACACGACCGCCGTCGCGCCGAAGATCGACTGGAGCCACATGATCGCGGTCAAGGACATGCCGATCTGTTCTTTCCAGAAAAGCGTGATGACCGGAATCGGAAACAGCGCGAAACGCAGCCCCGCCGAAGCGGCGAGGAGCGACGCGTTCCGTTTGGTGGAGCCGGCCGAGGTCATGGCGCGGCAATTTTAGAACGTAAGGAGTGATTTTGCGACGACGATGGCGCTCAGGCGCGTGTCCCGAGAACGTCCTTGGTGAGCAGCACCGCGACCGGACGGCTGGAATCTTCGGCCAGAACCCAAGCGTTCTTGAACGTCCAATCGATCGCTTCCACGTCGCGCAAGAGATAATGGCGGATGCCGAGGGCATCGAGCACGGGCATGGTCGCCGTTCCCACGCGCGCGAAGCCACGGTCGCCGATATCACCGGCGTAATAGACGACGAGCAGCAGCGGCAGTTCGAGCTGGATTCCGGTAGTGACGATGCCGTTGCAGCTGTTGAGAAGCCCCGCGTTCTGCATGAGGAGCGCCGGCTTCTTGCCGACGAGCCGCGCGCCGGCGCAGATGCCGACGCCTTCTTCTTCGCGGCACAGCGGCACGTGGATGATCTCGCCGTCGCGCTCGAGCGCGCCGATGAGATCGAGGCAGTTGATGTCGGGAAGGCTCGCGATCAGATCGATGCCGGCCTTTTTCATGCCGCCGAGAATGGCGGCGGCGCGCGCCTTTGCATCCATGTTCGAATTCGTCATTGGTACAATCGGGCTATCCACCCGCTCTTGTCGAGCTCTTGCACGAAGCTCTGGTCGATGAAAGTCTCGGGATCGGCGCCTTTGGCGTCCGGCATGGTCGATTCGAACGAATCGAGGATCGCGCGCACGCCGCTCGGCTTCGGATACGGCGCGCGCGGCAGATACTTCAACGCGTAAACGCGGTAGGTCTCTTCGAGCACCGCCGGATCGCTCGTCCGCGTGTAGCGCTGGATGATTTTGAGCGCCTGCGCCTTGTCGGTCTTGAAGCTGTGGATCGCCTCGGCGAGCGCGCGGGTGAACTGCGCCACAGTGTCGCGGTGCTCGCGGATGAAGCGCCGCGTCGTGCCGTAACAGGTACTGGCATACTCGATCCCCGCCGCGCCGGCGTCCATGAACTCGCGGAAGCCGAGTGTCTGCGCGGTGATGTTGCTGGGCGGCGAGAAGACGCCGCCTTCGAGCTGGCCTGATTTCATGCCGGCCAGAATCTCGGGATAACCGCCCATGGCGCGCACTACCACGTCGCGCGCCGGATCGAGCCCCGAGCGCTTCAACACCGCGCGCAGGGTAAAATCCGAAAGGCTGCCGGCGGTGGTCACGCCGAATCGCTTGCCCTTGAGATCCTTCCCTTCTTTCATGTCGGCGCGCGTCATGACCGAAAAAACCGGCGTGTTATAGGTCGTGGCGATCAGAACCGCGTCCTTCGCGCCATTTAAATTCGCCGCGACGAGCGCGTTGCCGCCGGTGCCGATCACCTGGAGCTGGCCCGACAAAAGGGCCGCCATCGAGCGGGGTCCGCCCGTAATATAGACGAGATCGGCCTCGAGGCCGTTTTTCCGGAAGATCCCCGTCTCCTTCGCGATCCACAGCACGGCCTGCGCGCCGCTGATCGAAGGATAACTGACGGTGAGCGGCGCCGTCCTCTTTTCCTGCGCGGCGGCGAAGCCGTAGCAGAAGATCAGCGCGAGCGCCGGAACGACAAAATATTTTCGCATCAGCTTTTCTTCCAGCTGCCGGGAATGCGCGCTTGTAAAATCGAGACGCCCTCGGTCTGCTCGATGTGGCGCGTGAAGCGATACTTGTTCTCGACGTCGGGCCACGGCCACGGCGGCACTTCGCCGCGGCCCGGCTCGACGCGCGCGCAGATGAAGGTGTGCTCGCGCCGCGCGAGCGCATCGGCGAAAAGCTTTTTGAATTCCTCGACGGTGTCGGCGCCGAAGGCGTTCTTGATGCCGACCCCTCTGGCGACGGCGACGAAATCCACGCCCTCCGCCGTCGCTGTCTTGGTGCCGCCCGACGATTCGTAGACGCCGTTGTCGAAGACGACGTGAATCAGGTTCTTAGGTTTTTTCCGCATGATCGTCGGCAGCCCGCAGAGATTCATCAGCAGCGAGCCGTCGCCGTCGAGCGCGATCACCTGCCGGTGGGGCAGACCGAGCGCCATGCCCAGCGCCACCGAGGACGTGAGCCCGAGCGTCCAACAGCGAAGATTGCCGTCGCTCGGACGGTACGCGTTCCACTCCGAAGATGTGCCGCCGACGCAGACGACAACGAGCGCGTCGCCCACCGTGCCGGCGATTTCCTTCAGGCACTCGTGCCGCTTCATAGGGCGACCCATAGCAGCGTTTCCCCGGTGCGTCAACAATTCTTGCAGCGATGGCGCTTATTTAATACAGATGATGAAGAGGAGTTCGCATGGACGTCAAAGCCGCAGTCGCATTCGAGGCCGGAAAGCCGCTGAGCATCGAAACGGTTCAACTCGACGGGCCTAAGGACGGCGAGGTGCTGGTCGAAATCAAGGCCAGCGGCGTCTGCCACACCGACGAATTCACGCGCTCGGGCGCCGATCCCGAGGGACTATTTCCCGTGATCTTCGGCCACGAAGGCGCCGGCGTCGTCGTTGACGTCGGCCGCGGCGTGACCAGCGTCGCGAAGGGCGATCACGTCATCCCGCTCTATATTCCGGAGTGCCGCGCGTGCAAGGCATGCCTCTCGCGCAAGACCAATCTCTGCACGGCGATCCGGACGACGCAAGGCAAAGGCGTGATGCCCGACGGCACCAGCCGCTTTTCGCTCGGCGGCGAGAAGCTCCACCATTACATGGGCTGCTCGACGTTCGCCAACTTCACCGTGCTGCCGGAGATCGCCGTCGCGAAAGTGCGGCAAGACGCGCCGTTCGACAAAATCTGCTACATCGGCTGCGGCGTCACGACCGGCATCGGCGCCGCGCTCAACACGGCGAAAGTCGAGCCGGGCTCGAACGTCGTCGTGTTCGGTCTCGGCGGCATCGGCCTCAATGTCGTGCAAGGCGCGCGCATCGCCGGCGCGAATAGAATCATCGGCGTGGATCTAAATCCACGGCGCGAGGCGCTGGCGCGAAAGTTCGGCATGACGGACTTCATCAATCCGAAAGACGTGCAGGGCGACCTAGTGGCCTATCTGATCGATCTCACCGACGGCGGCGCGGATTATTCCTTCGAATGCATCGGCAATGTCGACGTCATGCGTCAGGCGCTCGAGTGCTGCCACCGCGGCTGGGGCGTCTCGACGATCATCGGCGTCGCCGGCGCACGTCAGGAGATCCGCACCCGGCCGTTCCAGCTCGTCACCGGCCGAGTCTGGAAAGGCACCGCCTTCGGCGGCGCGAGAGGGCGCACGGACGTGCCGAAGATCGTCGATTGGTACATGCAGAAGAAAATCAACATCGACGATCTCATCACGCACACGCTGCCTCTGGAGAAGATCAACGACGCGTTCGACTTGATGCACAAGGGCGAGTCGATCCGGAGCGTCGTGATCTACTAGACGCTAAACTTTTTTCCTGCCCCAGCCGAACGGGATGATCGTCGGCACGCGCCGCTGATACTCGCGGTAAGTCTCGCCGAAAATTCCCACCAGATCTTTTTCCTCGAACGTGATCGCGCCGAGAATATACACCGTCGTTACAACCGCGAAGAGCAGGTGCCCGACGCTCATTTTCGGCGTCGACCAAAAGGCGAACAGAAAGCCGAGATATAGCGGATGGCGCACGACGCGGTACGGCCCGGGCGTGCGGAATACGAGCGCGGTGTGCGGCCTGCCGGTCAAATGGAGCCAGACCTGGCGCAGGCCGAAGAGATCGAAATGGTTGATGATAAAGGTCGCTGCGAGCACGAGCAGCCAGCCGAAGGCGAACAGCGCCCAGAGGATATTCTGCGCCGCCGGCGAGGTCACTTCCCAGACGACGCCCGTCATCGGCCGCCATTGCCAGAAAAGTAGAAGAAGAAGCAGGCTGGCGAACAGCACGAACGTGCTGCGCTCGGCCGGCTCGGGGACAATCCTGGTCCACCGTTGCTTAAACCACGGGCGCGCCATCACGCTGTGCTGCACGGCGAAAAGGCCTAAGAGAATTACATTGATGACAAGGGCGGCGGCGAGTGGTCCTTCGACGCCCGAGTCGATCGACTTCGGCACGGCGAAGTTGCCGACAAAGCCGATTGCGTAGAGAAACGTGACTAAAAAAATGAGATAGCAAACGATGCCGTAGAGAAAAATGAGAATGCGTCCCATAGGATCCTCCTGGGGGAAGTTGGGATCGATGGTGCACTTAAACGCTAGGCTAAGGTAGTGGGCGTGTCAAGTTTCATCCACCGTCAAAACGGCAGACCCATCTGCTCGCCGGATTTCGCCTCGACGGGCCGCTTCGCCAGGCCCTTGATCCGCGCTTCGAGCCACTGCATGTAGAGGCGGTGCGTCCTGCGTTTTTTAAGCGCGGCGATGCAGAGGCGGCGCACGGGCTTCGCGTAGCGCGGCCAGTCCTCGCGCATTTTTCGCGGCAGGCGAATGTAGGTCGGCGCGTCGTCCAAAAACAGCGGGCTCCGCGCGAGCGTCCAAATGTCGCATTGCTTCTCGCCGAACGGCATCGCCTCACTCGCCTTGCCCGCCTTGAAATGAATTTTGGAAAGCCCCTGAAGCAGATGCGTCAGCTCGTGCCCGATCGTGTTGTACGTGAGGTTCTTAACTTTGAGGCGGATCGTTAGGCGCGCGGCCGCCTCTTCGCGAAGCGGCACCAGCGCGCTGCCGAGATGCGCGGAAGTATAGCCGACCGTGATCGTCTTGCCCTGTAACTCGGGAAACTCGCGCAGCGAATTGAGCAGCATGTCGATGACGCGCCGCGAGAGCCGCCTTCTCATGCGCGGCGTGAAGCGGAAAGGAAATTCCTGCTCGGCGCTCATCGAGGAGAGCCGATTGTACTTCAAGTCGCGCCGTTTAGTCCAGCTTGGCGTGCAGCCACTGAATGACTGTTTGAAAAATATTGTCGATCGCGCCCATATGGCCGCCGGAAAAAAGGCGCATCGCCTTGGGATCGCCGTGCTCGAGGAGCAAATAAAAATCCTCGATCGGCACCTGCTTGTCTTCCTTGCCGTTGACGAGCAGCATCGGCGCGCAGGGCTTATCCAATAGCCCCTGCGTCACGAGCGAGAGCGACGGCATCACCGCGCATAATTCGTCGAACGTCCTTTTGCCGAACAGATTAGCGCGCGCCTCGATCAGATCGAAGAGATAAGACGGCGCGTTGCGCGACTTCTCCTGCCATTCCGGCTGAAAGAAATAGTGCACGCCGCCGCCCCAGTTGACCACCGCGCGCAGCCGCTCCGCTTCGATGTGCGCCATCTTCGTCGCCCAGTAGCCGCCGAAGCTCGCGCCGACGACGGCGATCTTCTTGGTGTCGACCTCTGGGCGCTTCAGAACATAATCGAGCGCCGCGGAGTGGACGCGATGCGCGTCCGGTCCGGCGAGCATCGGACACTCGCCCGTACCCGGGCTGTCGATCACGAGGCAGCCCCAGCCTTCTCTGACGAACGACTCCGCGAACGTCAGCCGTTCTTCTTTCCAGTTGTCGATGCCGCCCCAATGCATGATCATCGGCGCCGGCAGCTTTTTCGGCAGCCGCAGATTGCCGACGACGGTTTTGCCGCCCATCGGCATCGAGACGACTTCGAGCGGGATCTCGAAATATTTAGACGCGGCGAGATACATCTCGCGCGTCTTATCGTACGCGCGCTGCTTGCCCGGCGAGTTGGGAAACGGATGGCGCGCGATGCCGTAGTAGCCGTAGGCTTTGATGAAGGCGTCTTTCGCCGCCTGCGCGTTGCCTTTGCGCTCTTCGTCGCGCGCTTTCGCTTCCCATTTGTCCCCGATGGCGCTCCACGCCGCGGCCCACGGCTCGGGCTCGATGGAGTCGAGCTTCGCGAGCGCGTCTTCCGCCTCCTTTTTGTCGGCATGGATGAACGGCGCACGCTTGCCGACGCGGCTCCGGATGTCCTCTTTGATCTCTGCGATCGTCCGCGGCGCGAACATGTGGCCCTCCTACTTTTTTTCTCCCCAGAGCTTATCGAAAAAGCCGCTCTTTTCCATTTCAACGAGATAACGGCGGTCGATCATATCGCCCGTCTTGATCGCCTTCGCGCGCGCATCCAGCGGCGCGATCTCGTCGAGCGAGGCCTGGAGCGCCGCGTCCTGGATATCCAGGCGCCGCTCCAGCGCCGGGATCTCCGAGTTATACGAGGCATCGAGCACGCGCGTATCGGTGATGCGCATGTATTTCCCGAGCACTTTATAAACGAAGCTCTTGTCGGTGTGGAGGATCTTCGCGGCCTCTGCCATCGTGCGCATGAAACGGCCGATTACCGGACCGCGCTTGGCGACAAGCGTACGCAGCGTCACCAGCGTCGTCGCGCCGTAGGGAATCCGGAGTTCCGCGCCCTTGACGACGACGTGAAAGCCTTGCGCGATCGCCGCCGCGTCGCCGGGCGCGACGATCGCCGCCGACTCGACCTTACCGGCAACGAGCGCCGCCACCGTCTCCGGGCTGCCGCCGGTCTGAATCATCTGCACATCGCGTGAGGCGTCGAGGCCGATACGCCTGAGCGCTTGGATTGCAAAGTAGTGCGTGTTGCTGCCAAAGCGGCCGACGCCCATCGTTTTGCCCTTGAGATCCTCCGGTCTGCGAATCTCCGGCTTCGCGAGAATATTGTGTGTCAAAAAGTTTTTAACCCCGCCGATGAAGACGAGGTCCTTCGAGCCCTGCACGTACGCGCGCACATTGCCGATCGCGCCGGTGACCTGCACCTCGGCATCGCCGCCGAGCGCGGCCGCGGTTGCGACCGGCGAAGAGGTAATAAAAACAAGATGGAAGTCGAGATCGTATTTCTTGAAGAGACCCGCCTCCTGCGCGATCCACGGCATCGACTGCGAGAGCACCTGCGCCGAGTTGACGCCGACGAGGCGATCGGCAGCCGTTGCGGCATTTCGCCGGACACCCGCAATTAGAAATAGCAGCATCACAAACAATATTATTCTGTGCTTCATTGCACCCTCACGCGCCGCGAACGCGCTCGATGATCGCAGCCGGATCCGCCGGCGCTTCGTCGCCGCGCCACGCGACGTGGCCATCCGGGCGCGCGAGCACCAAGCGCCGCTCGTAGATTCTTCTCGCCTCGGGCTCGTTCAGCTCGACGACTTCGAGCGGCACCCGGGCCTGCCTCGCCGCCGCAGCCAACGGCCCCGCTTCGGCTTTATTGTCAGCGCGCGCCAGCAGCACGAATCCACGCCCGAAGAGGTCGAGCGTCGACTGGCCGCCGGCGAGCGCGACGTGCGGCGCGCGCGCGCCGGGCCGCGTCGTCGGATTATAAACGCCCTGTTCGAACGGCGGCGCGGGCGTTCCGTCGCCGACGCAGATCGGCGAGTCATCGTAGCTGTAGCCGAGCTCGATGCCCGGCGAATCGTTCTGAAACTCCTTCGCGCGCGTCCTGAGAATCGCCGCGCGCGCCTTTTCGCGCAGAACTCTCCCCTCTTCCGTGTCCGTATCTAACAACGGCGAGACTTGCAGCGCCTGATCGTAGCCGGAGCGCATCTCGCTCGCCTCCTGCACGTTGCGCATGCCGATCGGCCGCCGCTCCGGCTCGTAGCTGTCGAGCAGCTTCGGCCTGCCCCAGCTCTGAAGCACGGCCGTAAGCTTCCATCCCAAATCGACCGCGTCGCCCACGCCGGTGTTCATGCCGAAGCCGCCGGCGGGCCACAAGAGATGCGCCGCATCGCCGGCGAGAAAGACGCGGCCGTCGCGATAGCGCTCGGCGACGACGCAGTGGCCCGTCCACGGGCGCACGGAAACAATTTCGAACGGGACATTTGCGCCAAGCGCGTGCCGCAGTTTGCCCGCCGCGTCGAGCGAATCGACTTGATCGGGCTTGACGCCGCGGATGTTGAGACGCCAGAGCTCGCGCCCGTCGACCGCGGCGATCGCGCCCTGGATGTCGGCGTTGATGATTTGATATTGCACGGCGGGGCCGAAGCGGGCGATCGACAACAGCGGCGAGCGGAACAATACGGCGACGTTCATGCCCTGCGAGAATGCGCCCTGCAGTTCGATGCCGAGCTGACGCCGCACGTTGCTGCGCCCGCCGTCGCAGCCGACGAGATAATCGGCATCGATTTCGCTGGATGCGCCGGTCTCCGCATCGACGACGGTGACCGAGACGCTCCGCTCGCTCTGGCGGAATGACTCGAACGCCGTGCGATAGCGCACGTCGACGCCGGGAAGATTTCTCACGTGCTTTTGCAGGATGGGATCGAAGAACGGCTTCGAGACCCAGATTCTTCCCTCGGGACTGTAAGGCGAGCGCGCGCCCGGATCGGCCGCGGCCGGATGATCGAAGCGCGCAATCTCATGGCCGCTCATGCGCGTGACGAAGACGTAGTTGCGCGGGTAGTCGCTCGGAAACCGGGAGCGGTAGCGCACCTCATCGGCGATGCCCCAGCGGCGGAGATGCTCGCAGGTGCGCGTGTTGACGAGATTGGTGGTCGGGAAATCGACGCTGCCGTCGCCCTGCTCGACGACGAGACATTCGATGCCGCGCCAGCCGAGCTCGGCCGCGAGCGCGAGGCCCGTCGGCCCGCCGCCGGCGATCACGACGGGATAGCGCTTGCGGCTTATCGTCATTTCAAGCCGGCCGCGGCTTTTTGCGCGAAGCTGAAGTCGAAGACGCGCGCCGGAGCGACCTCTTTGTCGACGCCGCCGAGGCTTTTTTGCGTGAACTCGATCGCGCCCTTCATCCACGCCTCGTCCGCCGAGCCGGCCGCCGAGATGCGGCCGACATAGCCGTCTAAAATTTGTTGACTTAACGCGGCGTCTTTTACACCGAGATAGTCGCCGATGATCTTCGCCGCCTCGACGCGGTTCTGCTTTGCGAACAGAAGCCCGCGCAAACTAGCTTTGACGAACGCGAGCACCTCGGCGGGATCGGCTTTGATTTTTTCGTCTGTCACACCGATGCCGCCGGTCGGATAGGTCGCCATGTAATCGCCGGAGTACGCGATGCGATTGAATCCTTCGCGCTCGAGGATCGGCGGCCGCGGCGGCGTGAACAGCCCGGCGGCGATGCGGCCGGTGCGGAGCGCGAGCGCGGTCTCCTCCTGGCCGCCGACCACGATGCTGGTGACGTCCTTGTTCGGCGTGAGGCCGTTTTTCTGCAGTATCGCCTGCGTCAAAAGATCGATGGCGCCGCCGCGCGACGAGATGCCCACGAGCTTGCCGCGCAGCTCCGCGACGGAGCGGATGTCTTTCTGCGCCATGAGATCGAACTGCGGCTTGGCGGAGCCGATGAAGACGAGCTTCACCGGAATGCCGCGTACCGCCGCCGCGATGGTCGCACCGGACGCCGATGTATAGTCAACCGAGCCGCCGACCAACGCTTGCAGACCGACGGCGCCGCGGATCAAGATCGTTTCGACATTGAGTCCCTCGTCGCGGTAGAAGCCCTTGACGCTCGCGATTTTGAACGGCACCTCGGCGATCGAGATCGCGCTGACGGAAAAGCGGACTTTCTTACTTTGCGCGAAGAGCGGCGCGGCTACGAGAAGTACGGCGAGGATGCCCGAGGCGGTGAGAAATTTATCGCTGGCCGGCTTCACAAGAGCCGCAAGTAACACAGTCACATCGCGACTGCAATGAGCAGAACGCCGTTCTTGACGGCGATGGTTAGCGCTTAGCGTACTTTGAAATCAAAATACTTGTCGGGATACGGCTCGTTATTAAGCGTAAAATGCCACCATTCTTCCTCTAAGTTTTTGAAGCCGTTCCGCTCCATCGCGGATTTCAAAGCAATTCTATTATCCTGCTGAGATTTCGTTATGCGATTGTTGACTGTATGGGATAGCGGGTCAAAAAAATCGAACTCCGTTCCCATGTCCAATTCCTGTTGGCTCTCGACATCTACAATTGTCAAATCGAGCGTGCTGCCCCGGCTGTGGCCGGATTTCTCCGCAAGATAACCGTTCTTGAATAAATCCTCCTTATCAACCGATGGGTAATATTTTGATTTCGTTTTCTGATCGTTGAGATCTTTCGCCCATCGGATGAAACGATCGACCGCTTGCTGAGGCCGATAACAATCGAAAATCTTCAGTGACCGTCGATTGCGCGCAAGTTCCTCTTGCACATTCTTGAGCGCAGCCGCCGCCTCTCTGGTCAATAAGCATTTAGGAGCGTCGTAGCCGTCAATTCTTGAGCCAACAAAATTCTCGTTCGTGTAGTATCTGACATCCAGTCGAACTGAAGGAATAAATTCCTTAACGTCGACAAATGCACCGTTATTGCCAGTCGCTCTTACTTCATCTCCCGCTGCACAAGCGCTCAAGAGAACGAACGCCGCTAAAAGAACCGCAATTGATGAGCGCTTCATCTGGCCTCACAATTCGTTTTAGGCAGCTAACTATAAATTTACCGGCCACGGAATCCAAGCATCGTTCGCTCGTGGGCGGCCAAGCCATCGTGAGGCTGCTTGACGGAAAAAATGGCATGGCATAAGAGCAACTCTGCCCCATGAAGCTGTTCTGGACAACGCTGGCGAGTGCGCTCGCAATTTTAATTCCTTGGCAGACGGCTGAATCGCAGCCGCTCACAAAAATCCGCATCGGCTATCCGTCGATCAGCTCCCGCCAGGCGCAGCTCTGGGTCGCCAAAGACGAGGGCTTCTTCCAAAAATACGGCCTCGACGTTGAGCTGATTTTTCTCCGCGGTGGTCAGGTCGCTGTCCAGGCGCTCGCCTCGGGCGACCCGCCGCTCGTCACCGTCGGCAACGTCATCCTCGCCAATCTGCAGGGCTACGAGAACGTGCTCGTCGCGTCCGTCGAGAACTCCTACGACCAGATCGTATTCGCCCGTCCGGGGACGGCGAAAAGCGTCGAGCAGCTCAAAGGCAAGCGCTTCGGCATCAGCGGCTTCGGGACAGCGACGCACAATGCGGCGATCATCCTGTTCAAGAAATTCAATCTCGATCCGGCGAAGGACGTCGCGCTGATCGCCACCGGCGCCGCGCCGGATCGGCTCGCGGCGATGCAGACGGGCAAAGTCGACGCGACGTTCTTCAATCCCTCCGAGGCGCCGCTGGCGACGAAGGCAGGATTGGTCGAAATCATCCAGATGGCCGACCTCGGCGTCGAGGTCCAGGGCAGCGGCCTCGCGACTTCGCGTCCGTTCATCCGCGCGCGTCGCGACGTCGTCAAAGCGGCGCTCAAAAGTTATATCGAGGCGATCCATTTCATTTTCGTCAACAAGGCGGCGACCGAAAAGAGCCTCGCCAAATACATGCGGACAAGCGATCCCGACGTGCTCGAATATTCGTACCGCCATTACCTCAAGCGGACGCCGAAAAAACCCTATCCGACCATGCGCGGCATTCAGTACATGCTCGAAATGGCGGCGGCGCAGCTGCCGCAGGCTAAGAACGCGCGGCCGGAGCAGTGCGTCGATTTGAGCTTTCTGCAGGAACTGGAAACGGAAGGATTTTTCGCCGAGTTGGAAAAGAAATACCGATGATCATCGACACGCATTTTCACGCCTTTCCCGGCAAATATCTCGAGCGGGTGCCGGAGCAATCGGCGAACGACCCGCGCGGCGCCGGCTTCCACGCGTTCAATCATCGCGAGTATCTCGACGTGATCGACCGCTACGGCGTCGATATCGGCGTGCTGTCGAATACCGGCGGCAGAATCGAGCAGAGCGGCGACCGCACCCGTGCGCTGGAGCTCTGCAAAATTCTCAACGACGAGTTCGCCGACGCGCACGCGAAGCACCCGCGGCGCTTCAAGGCGTTCGCGCGCCTGCCGATGCTCGACATGGACGATGCGCTGCGCGAGATGGAGCGCTGCTACGGCGTATTGGGCATGCACGGCGTGATGCTGCCGACCAACCTGGCGGGAAAATATCTCGATGAGCCTTTCTACGAGCCGTTCTGGCAGGCGCTCGCCGGCGCCGGCAAACCGCTATTCCTCCACCCGGCGAACGCGCCCTGCCAGGCCAACTGGAACCGCTTCTCGCTGCACCAGAAAATTCTCTGGCCGACGGATACGACGCTGGCAGTCTCGCGCATCGTCTACAGCGGGGTTTTCGACCGGCATCCCGACTTGAAGCTGATCGCCGCGCATCTCGGCGGCATGATCCTCGTATATCCCGACCGCCTCAACTGGCGCGAGGGCAAGGTCGAGTGCAAGCTGGCGCCGGAAAACTACTTCAAACGGATTTATTACGATACGGCGGGGCCGATCCGCGCGGCATTCATAAAGCTCGCCTGCGACACCGTCGGGGCCGAGCAGATTCTATTCGGCTCGGATTACCCGCATGGCCGCGGCGGGCGCGACGACCAGTTCTTTCCGATGACTTTGCAGGCTATGGACGAGCTGGATATCTCGCGCGAAGACAAAGAGAAAATCTACTATCGCAACGCGAAGCGATTGTTCGCATTCGCGGAAGGATGATTTTACAGTTTGAGCAGCCGCCGCGCCGTGCCTTCGAGGATCGCGTCTTTCTCCTTCGCTGGGCAGTCGAGCGCCTCGACCTTCTCGACGCCCATCCAGTCGCCCAGCGTGTAGGGATAATCCGTTCCGACGACCAAGCGCTCGCCGCCGACTTTCCTTCTCAAATAATTTAGCGTATCGACGTCGTAGACGAGCGTGTCGAAGTAGAGATTTTTCAAGTACGCGCTTGGAGGCCATTTGCAATCCGCCGGACGCGCTCCCTTGCCGGTCGCATACTCCTGATCGAAGCGTCCCATGTGATATGGGAAAAATCCGCCGCCGTGAAGCGCGCAGAGTTTCAAGCGCGGGAAGCGGTCGAAGACGCCGCTGTAGATAAGATATCCCAGCGACAGTGTCGAGTCCGCCGGGTTGCCGCACACGGCGTTGAGACCGTATTCGGTCATGCGCTCGGCGCCGGCGATGTGCTCGGGATGCATCACGATGAGCACGTCCATCTCCTCCGCCGCGGCCCAGAACGGATCGAAATCTTTGCTGTTGTAGTAGCGGCCGTTGACATTGGTGCCGATGAAAGCCGCAGAAAATTTTTGTTGGTCGACGGCGTCGCGGAGGACTTTCGCCGCTCGCCCGGGCTCTTGGAGCGGGACGGCGGCGGTCGCGACGAAGCGGTCCGGATATTTTTGCGCGAGCTGGCGCACGCCGTCGTTGTACAGGCGGCACCAGCTCTCTCCCTGCTCTCCGGTCAACCGGTAGCCGAGGCTGTTGGTGTTCGCTTCGAGCGCGGCAACGGCGACTTTGCCTTTCGTCATGATCTCAAGGCGCTTTTCGACGTCCATCAAAGCGGGCTGCAGCATGTGCGGCTTGCTGCCGCCGAACGCGAGCCCGACGCGATTGTTGGGAAGCTCGGCCACGTCGACGCCGAGCGCTTTGCCGCTTTTCCGCGCTTCGTCGATGACCTCGGGCGGCACGTAATGATGATGGACATCGATCGCGTTTGCCATCGTGTCGCTCGCTTATGACTTCGCGAAAGCCTTGGAAAAAAGTTTCTTCGCATTCTCTTCGGTGATTTTTTTTCTGTCCGCTTCCGA
>JAJPJQ010000031.1 GCA_021324155.1 Pseudomonadota bacterium | reverse complement strand
GCCAGGCTCGGCGCCGCCTCGGTCGTCGCGCTTGACAACGACCCGGTGGCGCTCAAAGTCGCGCGCGACAACATACGCATCAACGGCGTCGCGCGGCAAATCCGACTCGCGCGCGCCGGGGTCGATAAGCTCGGCGGGCGCTTCGGTATCGTCATCGCCAACCTCATCGCCGAAACGATCCTCGAGCTGGCGGACGCGCTCGCCTCGCGCGTCGCCCCCGGCGGCTATCTCGTGCTTTCGGGCATTCTTTATTGGCAAGCCGATGACATCGTGCGCCGCTTCGTCCCCGCGCGTTTCAAGATCGTCCGACGGCGGCGCGGTCAAGAATGGGCTACCCTGCTGCTTAAGAAAAAGAGTTAGGCGTGGCGCGCTTCTTCATAGCGAAAAAAAATATTCAAAACGGCCGCGCGACGCTCGCCGGCGCCGAGCTCGAGCACATGCGCAAGGTCCTGCGCCTCGGCCCGGGCGACGCCGTCACTTTATTCGACGACGAAGGCTTCGAGCACGAGGCAGCCATCGCGTCCTACTCCGCCGGCGCGGCGGACATCGCGATCGCGAAATCATGGCGTCCCGAGCGCGAATCGCCGCTGGCCGTCACACTGGCGCAGGCGCTCGGCAAAGGCGACAAGCTCGACCTCGTGGTCGAGAAAGCGACCGAGCTCGGCGTCGCCGCGATCGTCCCGTTCGTCTGCGGCCGCACCATACCGAAGCTCGACCGCGACGCGGCAATGCGGCGTCGCGAGCGCTGGCGCCGCATCGCGCTCGGCGCGGCGAAGCAGTCCGGCCGCACCCGCGTGCCGGAGATCCATGAACTGATCGATTTTTCAGAGCTCGTCGGGCCTCCGCTAGAGGCTGATCTCAAGATTATCTTTTGGGAAAACGAGCAGGGGAAAGGCCTGCGGCAATTGCACGCGCAAAATCCACGCATCGCTTCGCTTCTTCTCGTGGTCGGCCCGGAGGGCGGATTTTCGGCGGACGAGGCGGCGCTCGCGAAAGACCACGGTTTTTGTTCTATTGGCCTTGGCCAGCGCACCCTGCGCACCGAGACCGCGGCGTTCGCTGCCGTCGCGCTCGCGCAATTTCTTTGGGGCGATCTCGGTTAGTGGTTCGACAGGCTCACCACGAGCACAGACTGAAGATCACTGCCGAGCTTTATTTTGCTGTTATCCCGAGCATGTCGAAGGACGAACTCGGTCAGTCTTTCCTTGTCCCCGCTTACGGTCTAAACTCGTCCGATCGTCTATGGAAATCGACGCTGAAGATGCGCCGCGCCTGCGAACCGTAATTGAACGCGAGTACGACCGCCTCTATGCGCGACTCAAAGACGAGGAGGCGGCCGCCGCGATCCGCTGGGGCGGATTTTTTCGCCGCCTGTCGGCGTTCATGATCGACATGTTCGTGCTCGGGCTGTTCTCGCTGCTGTTGTTTCGCCTAAGCGGCATCGGTTTTCGCGTCGGCATGGCGGCGCACGCGCACACGATCTCGCTCGATATGTGGGAGGGCGCGGCGCGCGCGGTCGTGCTTGCGTGGATTGCGCTCGCGGCGAGTTATTTCGTCGTGCTCCACGCGCACGTCGGCAGTACTGTCGGCCAATGGCTCTTCGGTTTGCGCGTCGTCGACCGGCGCCGCGAGCCGGTGGGCTACGGCCGCGCGCTCTGGCGCTGGAGCGTGAGCATCCTCACGTGGCCGCTCCTCATCGGCTACTTGCGCATTCTATGGCATCGCGAGAAGCGCGGCTGGCACGACTCGCTCGCCGGCACTTGGATCATGCGGGAATGAGTAGTGCGTGGTGAATAGTGGAAATCAAAATACCGAAAAGCCTTACCGAAAATTGAAAGTATGGCAGGCACGTATGGATTTTGTCGCCGATATAAGGAGCTGGAAAGTTTCCCTACCAATGAAAAATTCGGATTGACAAGTCAGTTGCAGCGGGCGGCAGTTTCGATACCGAGCAATATCGCGGAAGGAGCGCCGAGAAAAAAACAGGCGCGAGCCGCTTCAGTTCCTCCACGTCGCCAGAGGATCAATCGGCGAGCTGGATACGCAACTGGAAATATGTCTTAGAATAGGCATCTGAACCGCAACAGCTACGAAAAATCGACGGCTCAGTCGACGAGATTGGAAAAATGCTGAACGGATCAATCGCTTCTTCGGCCAGAAAGCTCTAGTATATGTCGCGCGGCTCACCGATGGAAACTAACCACTACTCACCACTCACTACTCACTGGAGGCGGGGCTGGTTATGGCGGGGCTGAAGATCGGCGTCGTGATGGACCCGATCGAAAAGGTCAACATCAACACCGACACGACGTTCGTCGTCATGCTGGAGGCCGAGCGGCGCGGCCACGCCCTCTATTATATGCAGCAAGACGATCTCGCGATCCGCGGCGGCGGGCCGGAAGGCCGTTATAAAAAGATCAGCGTCGCGCGCGCGGCGCCCCATTATAAAATCACCGGCGAGGGCGCCGGACCGCTTGGCGACTTCGACGTCATTCTCATGCGCAAAGACCCGCCGTTCGATATTAAATATTTCTATACCACGCACCTGTTGAGCCTCGTCGATCCCAAGGAATGCGTCGTCATCAACGATCCCCACGGGCTCCGCGAAGCGACCGAGAAGCTCTACGCGTTGCGCTTTGCTAAGCTGATTCCGCCGTCGCTCGTCACGAGCGACATGGCTCTGCTCAAAAAATTCATGGGCGAGCAGGGCGGCGAGATGATCGTCAAGCCGCTCGAGGGTGCGGGCGGACGCGGCGTGCTGTATCTCAGCAGTAAAGACCGCAACGTCGGCGCGATCCTCGAGATGGTCACCGTCGAAGGCACGGTGCCGGTGATGGCGCAGCGCTACCTGCCGGAGATCCGCCAAGGCGACAAGCGCGTGCTCGTGCTCGACGGCGAGCCGATCGGCGCGCTGCTGCGCATCCCGAAAGAAAACGACAATCGCGCCAACCTTCACGTAGGCGGCGCGTCCGCGCGCGGCGAGATCACCGAACGCGATCGCGAGATCTGCCGCGCGCTTGCGGCGGATTTCAAAAAATTGGGACTTTACTTCGTCGGCCTCGACGTCATCGGCGGCTGGCTGACCGAGGTGAACGTCACGAGCCCGACATGCGTGCAGGAGATCGACGCCTTCGAAGGCGTCAAGCTAGAAGAGAAGATCGTCGACTCGATCGAGAAAAAGGCCGCCGCGCGCGGCAAAAGTTAGCCGGCAAACTTGACTCCCCCATTTTTTTGGGCAATATTTTCACCTTCCGGCCAGGTAGCTCAGTCGGTAGAGCAGAGGACTGAAAATCCTCGTGTCGGCGGTTCGATTCCGTCCCTGGCCACCATTCACCCGCCCGTATCGCTCGCGATTTCAATCCGCGGCCCTGAGGCACCGGTAAACGTTCCGGCTTTTCGCCAGCGGTGAATCCTTTTTCAGCTCTCATGCGTCTAATTTGGTGAAAGCGGGGTGGTGTATGATGCGATTGTCGAGCGAGCAACGATAGAGACAACGCTGGGAGAGTTGGTCGCGGTTGTCAGTGAGGTCGCGTTCGAAACGGCAGACAATGCCGAGGAAGCTTATGCTATTGCGGCTGTCGTGATTGCCGATTTGCTCGACAGTGAAGTGGACGGTTTCGCCGGCGGCAAAAGCCGCTGCGTCCACTAGCTGCCTACAACTGTCGATCGCTTCTTTTGATGCCGAGCTTCACCATGCGGGAGCGCAGCGTGCTTGGGTTGATCCCGAGAATGTTCGCCGCGCCGCGATTGCCATGAATGACCCAGTTCGTCTCTACGAGCGTGCGCAGGATATGGGTGCGTTCGACATCCTCCAGGGCAATCGGTCGGCCGGAATCGAGGCCACTTTCCATTCCAAGCATCGCATCGTCGATTTTCAATACCGGCCCATCCGCTAACACGACGGCGCGTTCGATCAGGTTCTGCAGTTCGCGAATGTTGCCCGGCCACGGTTACTTCGTCAGCCGTTCCATCGTATCTTTGGAAACGCCCTGTATCTGTTTAGCCAACTTTTTTGCAAACCTGCTAATAAAGAAGCTGACCAGAAGCGGGATATCGGCTTTACGTTCCTTGAGCGAGGGCACGAGGATCGGAAAGACATTCAGCCGGTAAAATAAATCGGATCGGAAGCCGCCGGATTTAACCACCTCTTTAAGGTCCCGGTTGGTGGCGGCGATGAGGCGCACGTTAACTTTGCTGGCTTTGCTGCTGCCGACGCGCTCGAACTCGCCTTCTTGCAGGACCCGCAGAAGCTTGGCCTGTACGTCGAGCGGCAATTCGCCGACTTCATCGAGGAAGATCGTGCCGCCGTTGGCCAGCTCGAAACGCCCCTCGCGCCGCTGCAACGCTCCTGTAAATGCGCCTCTCTCGTGCCCGAACAGCTCGCTTTCCACCAATCCCGCCGGTATCGCGCCGCAGTTGACTTTGACGAGCGGCCGATCCTTCCGCGGGCTTAAATTGTGAATCGCGCGGGCAAGCAGTTCTTTCCCAGTGCCGGTCTCTCCCAGGATCAACACCGTCGTCTCGGCCGGCGCCACCTGCTCGATCTTGCGCAGCACCTGTCTCAGCGGCGCGCTTTTGCCGATAATCTCTTCGAAGTTGTATTCGGTCTTGATCTCCTCTTGAAGGTAGATGTTTTCCGCCTCGATGCGGCTTTTCAGCGCGATGATCTCCTCGTAGGACTGCATGTTGTCGACCGCGATTGAAATCTGCTTCGCGATTTCAGTTAGAAACAGGACGTCGGTCTCCGTGTAACGACCTTTCGTCAGGCTTCCGACCGTAATTGCGCCGATGCTGTTGCCGCGAACGGTGAGCGGCAATGCGCATAAAGAGCGGAAGCCATGGCTGAAAGCACGCTCCTCAGAGCCGGTTTGCCTGTCCGTTTCGAGGTTGCGCCGCAATATGGGCGTCTGGCTTGCGAATGCCAACCCAGCCGGACTGTCGGTGAGGCTTAGCTCGCGTCCAATCGGCGAGTAGTCGCTGCGCTGATATGGGCCGGCGAATGTCACCAGCCTCAAGATATTTGCGCGGGGCTCGTAAAGAGCCAGGGCGATGCGGTCGAAAGATACTACCGGAATGAGGGAATCACAGATTGCTGAAAAAAGCTCATCGCGCGTACGTTTCGTGATAATGGCATTGTTGACATCCAGAAGGGCACGAACGCGCTCCTGGCTTTTTTCGAGCGCATCTTCGAACTTTTTGCGCTCCAGCTCGGCGCCGGCACGGGCGGCGAATATGCGCAGTATGGGAATATTGCGGGTAATGGAATCGGCCATCGGCTTGCCGTCGATGACCACTAAATGGCCGAGCACTTTTCCCGTGGATCCATAAAGAGGTACGCCCAGATAGCTCTCGGCTTGGAGTCGGACGAGTCCAGTGTCTTCCGGAAAAAGCGATTGGAGGCTCTGCGGATAGCAGCACACGTCGCCGCCGATCACTTTCTCGCACGGCGTTCCACGCACGCGAAAAGTTATGTCTTCGGCGAAACGATCCGTACTCCAAAAGGCGAGTGTTCGCACTTCGGTTCGAGTTTCATCCGTGCACTCAGCGACGAAGGCATAGCGGGTGTGCAGCGCTTTCGCGAGATGGCGTACCAACGAAGCAAAAAAATCGCCGCCCGTAACGGCGGCCGTTCCCTCCGTGATAACTCGCAGGGTTTCTTCCGCGTGGCGAATGTCTTCGTCCATGGCTAATTCCTTGGAAATCTGATCGTCCATTTCTTTCCGCCAACTCATATGCCTTCTTGCGGTATTTCGCAACCGTTGCGAAATACCGCAACGTCGAGTCGGTGTTAAGAAAGCTCACCGCTAATATTTTCAGTAACTTAGCCTCTTTAATCCACCCTCCGACCTCGGCATGACGCTTGCTCAATAAACAAGCTCATCATGCTGCGAATCACGAAAACTTTTGAGGATGAAGACACGATCGTTCTCCGGCTCGACGGCAGCGTAGATAGCTCGACCGTGGCCGAGCTCCAAAATGAATGTGACGGGTACAAACGTAAAACACATAAGACGCTCTTACTGGATTTGTCCGGCGTCACCTTCATCAGCCAGAGCGGTCTGAAGCTGCTGCAAAAGTTGAAAAACGGGCGAATCAAGCTCGCCAAGGGGTCTCTGTTCGTAGAGACATTGTTGAGCGACCTCAAAGACTGACGAGACACAAGGAGCCGAAAATGGAAAAAGCCGTATCGATAAACGAGCCGACCAGGGACTTTCATCCGGGCTTGGCCAGACGTTCTGAGAACAATGCCGAGTTTCTGCATGACGACGCCCCGGAAAACCTGGTTGTGGAGCAACTGCAGGCCGGCGACAACCGCGCGTTCGACATTATCTTCAATCGCTATGCGAACCGGGTTTATCGTCAGGCGGTGAAACTTGTCGGAAATGATGCGGACGCAGAAGAGGTTGTGCAGGACTCTTTCATGCTGGTTTTCGAGAAGGCGAAAAATTTCCGCGGCGATTCGGCATTTTCGAGCTGGCTGTACCGCGTGACCTTGAACGTTGCGCTGAGCAAGATTCGCCGGCACAAGAAAGATGAAGCTGTCGACATCGAGGCTTACCTTCCGCGGTTCGCCGAGGACGGGCATCATCTCGTCAGGCCGGTCGTCGATTGGTCGAAAGATCTTGATCAACAACTGATCGACGGCGAGCTGAAGTCGATTGTGCGAAAAGCAATTGACCAACTCGGGGCGATCGACAAAGTGATTCTCGTAAGCGATCTCGACGGCTATTCCAATCGAGAAATTGCCGATGCGTTGAATCTGACGGTTCAGGCTGTTAAAGCCCGCCTGCATCGTGCAAGACTCTTTCTCCGCGGCAAGCTGGCGGTCGAGCTCGGCTATTCCGCCGCGTGATCTCCGTCATGCGGAAGACTGCAAGCGAAAAAGAATTTTGCGAACAAGCCGCGCGCGTTGTCACGGATTACCTTTCGGGCGATTTGGACCGGCGGACGGTTGAAATGTTCGAGGCGCATCTGAAGCGATGCCCGGACTGTATGTCCTTTCTCGAGACATACAAAGAGGCGATTCGTACCGCAAAATCTCTTGACTGCGAAGATATTCCTGCTTCGATGCGAACGCGGCTGCGGGAATTCTTCCGGGAGCGGACCGGCCGCGGGCGCTCGAAGACGTAATTCGCCATTAAATTCTGTCCAGTGCGTCACGCATCCAATCGTTGGAAGCCGGCGTCTAAGAACAAAACCGGAGGGGTGGGGTATGCGGAAAAACGATTGCTGCGGGAGATCGAGTTGGTGGGCGGTCATACTTGCAGGCGGTGACGGTGTACGACTACGACCTTTAACGCGGCGGATCTCCGGCGACGAACGGCCGAAACAATTTTGCCCGATCGTCGGCGGAGAGACGCTGCTTGATCGCACGCTCCGCCGCACGCGGCTTTCGATCGCGGATGAAAAGACACTGGTCGTTGTGACCCGAAAGCACGCGCCGTTCTATAGCCGCTATGCGGAGAGGATGCCTTCGCGCAGCTTGGTTGTTCAGCCGGAAAACCGCGGCACGACCGCGCCGATCCTTTACGCGTTGATGCGAGCGGCTGCCATCGACCCGGACTCAACCGTCGTGACTTTCCCGTCCGATCATTACGTCTCGGACGACGAGTCGTTTATGTATTACGTCGACGCGGCGTTCGAAGCCGCGCGGGTCATGCCGGAGTCCGTGTTTCTGCTCGGCATTAATGCAAAGACACCCGAGGTCGAATACGGCTGGATCGAGCCGGCGGATCCGGTTTTCTTGCCGTGTACGGGTCCGCTGTTTCGGGTTGACCGATTCTGGGAAAAACCAAGCCTCGCCTTAGCGCAGCGCCTGTTATCTAGAGGCTGTTTCTGGAATAGCTTCGTAATGGTCGGCCGCGCGAAAACGCTGATCGAGCTTATTTCAAAGAGCGCTCCCGATGTTTACAGCCTTTTCGAGCGGATCGCGCCTGCGATCGGCACGTCTCGCGAGACTGCCGCGATTGGCGCTTTGTACTCGCAGCTGCGGGAGTCGAATTTCTCCGAAGAGATACTGACAAGGCAATCTTCACGGCTCGCCGTGCTTCCCGTGACCGGCATCGAGTGGAGCGATTGGGGCGACCCCGCTAGGGTCCTCGGTTCGCTCGCCAGGATAGGCGTCCAGCCCGAATGGGCCGCGATGCCGCTGGCGGCGTCCGCATAATCTGGCATTCCCTGCATCTTTTCGCAGCAGACCGGCGTCTAAAGGCTGGAGCAACGAGGGTCTATGAACTGCGAAACGTTCACCAGTCTGATGGGAGATTCCCGAGACAACGATTTGGATGCGGATGCGAGAGCTATATTCGACGGACATCGGAGCATTTGCACGGATTGTACAGCGCTTTTCAACAGCTACAACGAAATCAATCGCATTGCCCGCTCGTTGTCCTGCGATGATATGCCGGCTTCTGTTTTTAGTCGGATGCGTAAAAATCTTAGACAGAAATTGGGAGAGTCCGCACAGTACAATAGTTGAACAGCCGGTTTTAAAGCGAGAAGGAGAAACGCAATGAAAGCGGTGTCCGTGGTTCCATCGAGGCGCGAAATCAGTTTGATCCAGCAGGAAGAGCCGAAGCTTATGACGCCCTCGGACGTCATGCTCAAAATGCTGGACGTAGGCGTATGCGGCACCGACAAGGAGATCGCGGCTTTCCAATACGGCACGCCGCCCGCGGGATCCGACTACCTCGCCATTGGCCATGAATGCCTCGGCGAGGTCATCGACGTCGGGCCGGCCGTCAGCAGAGTGAAGCGCGGCGATCTCGTCGTTCCGATGGTGCGCCGGCCCTGCCCGCATGAGTACTGTGTCGCGTGCCGTGCGGGCCGCCAGGACTTCTGCTTTACCGGGGACTTCACCGAGCGCGGAATCAAACAGAGACATGGCTTCATGTGCGAGTTCGTCGTGGACGATGAGAAATACATGAACCCCGTTCCACGCGCCCTGCGTGACATCGCCGTTCTCGTCGAGCCGCTGACGATCGCCGAAAAGGCGCTGACGCAAGTGTGGCAGGTTCAGCAGCGGCTACCTTGGGCGTGTCCGGCGAATCCCGGCCAAGCGCCGGCGAATTGCCACCGCGCCGTCGTGCTCGGCGCCGGCCCGGTCGGCTTGCTCGGCGCCATGGCACTGGTCAAGTCGGGGTTTCATACCTACGTCTATTCGCGCGAGCCGGCGCCGAACTCGAAATCCATTCTCGTCGAAGCGTTCGGAGCGAAATACCTGTCGTCGCAGACGACCTCGATCGATCAGCTAGGGGAGGTTGTCGGCAATATCGATCTCATTTATGAAGCGACTGGCGCTTCGAGCCTTTCGTTCGCGATGATGAAGGTGCTCGGGACAAACGGAATCTTTGTCTTCACCGGAGTTCCCGGGCGCAAGGGGCCGATCGAAGTCGACACGGACCTCATGATGCGCAACCTCGTGCTCAAAAACCAGGTGGTGTTCGGGACCGTCAATGCCGGCCGCGATTCGTTCGAGAACTCGATCCGCGATCTCGGAACGTTTTACGAGCGCTGGCCGAAGGCCGTGAAGGCGCTCATTACCGGACGCTTCCCGATCGAGGCTTACGGCGATCTGCTGCTCGGCCGCGGCGACGGCATCAAGAACGTGATCGCGTTGTCATAGCTCTATTCATTTCACCTGCCGTACTCATCTCCCGACCGGCTCTGCCGGCCGGGAGATTTTTTTATTTTCGTCACGCGCATCCGGCGAATCTTTTTCGTTTCGAGCGCCATCTAACGAGCGTGATTGAAACGTTCAAGCGTCACTGGCCCGAATATTTCATGGAAGCCGCCGGCCTCGGCACTTTTATGATCTCCGCCTGCACCTTCGGCGTCATTCTGGAGCATCCTGCCTCGCCGGTGCATCAGGCGATCCCTTTTCCGATAGTCAGGCGCGTGCTCATGGGCGTCGCTATGGGGTTGACCGCGATCGGCATCATCTATTCTCCGTGGGGTAAACAGTCGGGCGCCCATCTGAACCCGTCCGTGACGCTTACGTTCTTTCGGCTCGGAAAAATCGCGGCGTGGGACGCCTTCTTTTATATCGCCGCGCAGTTTACCGGCGGCATTATGGGGGTCCTTATGATCTCTACCTTGATCGGCGCTTGGCTCACGAATCCAGCCGTTCGATTCGTCGCGACGGTTCCGGGAGCGAAGATTCCCGTCGCGTTCATCGCCGAAGCGGTGATCTCGTTTCTCTTGATGCTGACGGTTTTATTTGCGTCGAATACTCGGAACATCGCCAGATATACCGGCGTGTTCGCCGGTATGCTCGTCGCAACGTACATCACGTTGGAGGCGCCGATCTCCGGCATGAGCATGAATCCCGCACGGACCTTCGGCTCGGCGTTTTCCGCGCAGATCTGGACCGCGTTGTGGCTTTATTTCGTCGCTCCGCCGCTCGGGATGCTGCTCGCGTCCGAGGCCTTCGCGCGACTCGGAGACGGCCGCCGGGTCCAATGCGCCAAGCTCCACCACGACAACGATAAGCGGTGCATTTTCCGATGCGGCTACGCATCGATGGTCTGAATTCGCGAGGAGGAACGCTATGAAACTCACAATTAGATGGATCGCCACCGCGCTCTTCTGCCTGGCGGCGACGGCAGGGGCGCAGGTGGCGGAAAAGAAAACGCTGACTCTCGAAGGGGCGAAGAAAGTCATCGCCGCCGCCGTTGCGGAAGCGAAGAGCAAAAACGCCCCCGGCGGCGCCATCACCGTCGTCGACGAAGGCGGCAATCTTATTGCGGTCGAACGCCTCGACCATACTTTCGCCGCCGGAGCGAACATCTCCATCGGCAAGGCGCGCACCGCTGCGCTGTTCAAGAAGCCGACCAAATTCTTCGAAGACGTGATCAATAAGGGACGGACCGCAATGACCGCGCTGTCGGACTTCACGCCGCTTCAGGGCGGCGTTCCCATCATGGTCGACGGCGAGATCATCGGCGCGATCGGCGTCTCCGGCGCGGCGAGCGCCCAGCAGGACGAGGAACTCGCCATCGCCGGTGCGAATGCGCTGGCGCCGAGTTCCGCTCAACAAGGAGCCAAACGATGAAAACACTCAGGGCCGTTTCTGCGGCGGTGCTTTTGCTCACCGCGACTGCCGATCTTCACGCTCAGGAGCTGCAGGACAAGAAAGTCCTCGGCCTCGAGATCGCCGAGAAGATCGCCGCCGCCGCGGAGGCCGAGGCGAACAAAAGACATTCGACCGTCGTCATCGTTGTCGTCGACGACGGCGGCTACCCGATTATCATCAAGCGTCTGAACGATACCCAAGTCGCGAGCGTCGAGGTCGGCATAGGAAAAGCGCGAACCGCGGCGATCTTCCGCCGACCCAGCGCCGAATTCGAAGAGCAAATCCGTACGGGGCGGGTTGCGGCGCTCGCGCTCCCGGGTGCCACGCCGCTCAAGGGCGGACTGCCACTCGTGTACGCGGGCAGAGTGGTCGGTGCGATCGGCGTGAGCGGCAACACGCCGCAGGAGGACGAAGATATCGCCCGGGCAGGCGTCGCCGCTTTCGAGGGGCGAAGCGACACGGCGACCGCGCCGATCGCCGAGAACCCGCCGACGGATCGCAAGCCGGATGCGACCATCGATCTCGCCTCGAAAGGCGGCGTGGCGCTCGTGAAGGGCGAATGGCGCTACAGCGATACGAAAATCGTCGATGTGGATTTCAAAGGCGCCGGTCCAGACGGGCAGCCCACCGGCGCGAAGAATAAAACTTACGACCTCGCTCCGCATGCCGGCGGCGCCAGCTTCGACGATTCGAAATGGGAAACTCTCGATCCGACGACGCTCGACAAGCGCAGGTCCGCCGGCAGGCTCGCGTTCAATTGGTACCGCATCAAGATCGTCGTGCCGGAAAAGATCGGCGCCTTCGATCCCACGGGATCGACTATCGTATTCGAGACTTCAGTGGACGATTACGCGGAGATCTGGGTCGACGGCGAGCTGACGCGCGGTGCCGGGCAAAGCGGCGGCTCGGTAATCAAAGGCTGGAACGCCGCCAACCGGCTGGTCGTCGGCCGGAACGTGAAGCCTGGGCAGACCATCCAGCTCGCGATCTTCGGTATCAATGGGCCGCTCTCGAATCCGCCCACCAATTACATTTACTTGCGCTACGCGAAGCTCGACTTTTACAGAGCGCCCGCGGGGCCGGTGGCGCTCGCGCCGGCGGAAGTAAACGTCGATGTCGTTCGTCTCGATCCGGCGATCGACTCGATCGTCCCGCCCAACGCGAAGGTCTTCAAGCTCGCCGCGGGCTTTCAATTCACCGAGGGACCGATCTGGGTGAATGACGGAAGCTATCTCCTGTTCAGCGATCCCAACGCGAATAAAATTTACAAGTACACGAGCAACGGAAAGCTCTCCGTCTTCAAAGATCAAAGCGGATATGCGGAAAAAGACATCGCCGAGTATACCCAGCCGGGCTCGAACGGCTTGACGCTCGATCCCGGAGGGCGGCTCACCATCAATCAGCACGGCAACCGACGCGTCGTTCGCATGGAAAAAGACGGCCGTTTCACCGTGCTCGCCGATCGCTTCGAAGGAAAGCGGCTCAACAGCCCCAACGATCTCGTTTATCGCTCGGACGGGACACTGTTTTTCACCGACCCGCCATTCGGCCTACCGAAATTTTACGACGATGCGCGTAAGGAGCTGCCGTTCAGCGGAGTCTTCGCGCTCTATAACGGGCGATTGAAGCTCGTAACCAAAGATTTGAAGGGGCCGAACGGCATTGTTTTCTCGCCGGATGAAAAATACCTGTACGTCGGCAATTGGGATCCGGAGAAGAAGGTCGTCATGCGCTACGAAGTTGCCGCGGACGCGACGCTCTCTAACGGCCGGGTTTTCTTCGACATGACCGCCGCACCGGGCGAGGACGCGATCGATGGCATGAAAGTTGACCGGCAGGGGAATCTTTATGTGTCGGGTCCCGGCGGCCTTTGGATCATCTCGCCCGAGGGCAAGCACTTGGGCACGATCATTCCGCCCAAACATCCGCACAACTTCGCTTGGGGCGACGACGGCAGAACGCTCTACCTGACGGCCCGCGACGGTCTCTATCGTATGCCGCTGCTCGTTCCCGGCATCGGCCCATCGGAAATGGCGAGGAGATAGCGATGATTAACACGAGACCGCTCAGTATACCCGTCATTCTCGGGACCACGCGTAAAGGACGGCTGAGCGTTCATGCCGCGCGCTTCATGGTCGATCAAATCTCTCGACGTGAAGGCGTTATGACGGAGTTGATCGACATCAGCGATTTGCCGATACCGCTCGATGACGCGGGAGAAGGAATTAAAGACGCCGCTTTCTCGGAGAAAATGGTACGCGCGGACGCATTGGTTCTCGTTACTCCGGAATACAACCACAGTTTTCCCGGTTTAATGAAACATGTGCTGGACAGTTGCCTCAAAGAATACATTCACAAGGCGGCGGGCATCGTCGGCGTTTCGGCGGGGCCC
Organism: Pseudomonadota bacterium; assembly: GCA_021324155.1. Classification (GTDB taxonomy): domain Bacteria; phylum Desulfobacterota; class Binatia; order UBA9968; family UBA9968; genus JAJPJQ01. The sequence goes on along the minus strand of JAJPJQ010000031.1, from coordinate 140,099 downwards.
TTCGGCGGGATCCGCGCGATCCAGGATTTTCTTCCTGTGATTCGCGAGCTCGGCTTGGTGAATATTTTCTGGGACGTCAATTTTGGAAACATAGCTCAAGTATTCGACGGTTCCGGCAGGCTTCTCGACCAGGCGTTTGTCGCCAGAGCCGATAAATTCATCAACGAGCTCGTTTGGATGGCGCGAACGCTGCGCTACGGCCGCGATAATATAGCTCTCGATAGTTAATGCAGGAATGCATATGGAAAAACGAAAAAAAATTATTTGCCCGAAATGCGGCAGCGAAATGAACCATCACGCCGACAAAGTCGTTCATTCGACAACAGCGGAAGAGGCGAAAAGAGTTAACCTAGCTTTCGGAGGCCTCCTCGAGGAACTGCACGCCTGTCCCGCCTGCGGCGCCGTGGCCTCGCGGCCGGCGGATTGAACGGCCGCATCCTTTTCCGACGCGCGCGCGTCTAATCGACGAACATTCTCTTGAAATTCCAAATTTCGAAAGGAGACTGGAAATGTTTATCAAATTGCTGAGTGCCACCGCCGGCGCGCTTCTCGGTGTCGCCACGATCGCGTCCGCCGACGACATGTCGCACGCGACGAAGTTCACGATTCGCATCGAGAACATCACGAAGCCGGACGCGTTTACCGCGTCGAACGGAACGAAGTGGTCGCTCGCCTTTTCGCCGGGGCTCGCGATCGTTCATAAAGAGAAGGCGCTGGTTTTCAGCGTCGGCAAGAAAGATCGCGGCCACGGGCTGGAGGCGCAATCGGAAGACGGCGATCCGGGCATGCTCGCCAAATCGCTCGAAGGCGGCAAGGGGATCAAAGCCGTGAAGGTCTTCAATACGCCGGTCGGCGCAAAAGTGCCCGGGCCGATCACTCCCGGCTCGACGTACGAAGTCACAATTTCCGCGATGCCCGGCGACCGGCTGACGCTCACCACCATGATGGGGCAGTCGAATGATTGGTTCTACGCGCCGGGCGAAGCGGGCATTGAGCTCTTCAAAGACGGCAAAGCGATCAGCGGCGACATCACCTCGCAGATGATTCTGTGGGATGCCGGCACGGAGGTTAACCAGGAGCCTGGCATCGGGCCGGATCAGGGGCCGCGACAGAAGGCGCCGAATACCGGCGAGGCCGAGAACGGCGTCGTTAAAAACGCGAAAGACGTCAAATTCGGCGGCGCGTATACGAATACCGCCAAGGCTATGAAGGTGACCATCACGCCGGCGATGATGCCGGGCGCGATGTAAGCGCGTAGGCTGAATCGATAAAAGCCACCGGCGCGAATCTCGCCGGTGGCTTTTTTATTGGAGTCATGATTCGCAAAACAATCCGTGATTTACTCCGCATCTTTTCACTTCATGTCAGCATCTAATGGACATACGTTTCTGCACGAAAAAACTCACGAATTTATGGAGGAGTCTATGAACAAGCGAAATCTTATCATCGGCGGCGTTGTCGCCGCGGTTATCGTCGGCTGGTACGCATTCCGGCCAGAGCTGTTGTTTATCAACAAGTCGGTCAACGAGTCGATGCCGATGGCTGAAGTCGCTTCAACGGCGATGGCGCGAACGACCGAGCCGACGATTCTGGCAAAGGGCGATTTCCGCGGCTTGGCCCATGAGACGAAGGGGACAGCGGCGGTTTATCAGCTGGGCGACGGCAAAAAAGTCTTGAGGCTGACGAACTTCGAAACGTCCAACGGACCCGATGTTCATGTTTATCTCGTCGCCGCTGAAGCCGCCAACGACAACGATACCGTGAAGAAGTCCGGCTTCATCGATCTCGGCTCGATGAAGGGCAACATCGGCGATCAGAACTATGACGTTCCGGCCGATGTCGATCTCGGCAAATACCAGTCGGTCAGCATCTGGTGCGCGCGTTTCGGCGTCAACTTCGGCGCGGCCTCGCTCGGAATGCAGAAGAGCTGAAGATTGAACGCACTGGCCCAAATGTAAGGAGTTCGGTCATGGCTATGGATAATCACTACGACGTTATCATTATCGGAAGCGGCGCGGGCGGCGGAACGCTGACGCACAAGCTGGCGCCGAGCGGGAAAAAAATTCTGTTGCTCGAACGCGGCGATTACGTCCCGCGCGAGAAGGACAACTGGAGCCCTCGCGCCGTAAACCTCGAAGGCAAATACCAGACGAAAGAAATTTGGCACGACAAGGACGGCGGCAAGCTGCACCCACACACGAACTATTTTGTAGGCGGCAACACGAAATTCTACGGCGCTGCGCTGTTTCGGTTGCGCAAGCAGGATTTCGGCGAGATCAAGCACCACAGCGGAATTTCGCCGGCTTGGCCGATCGCGTATGACGATCTGGAGCCTTACTACACCGCGGCTGAGCGGCTGTATCATGTGCACGGCCAGCGCGGCGAAGATCCGACCGAGCCGCCGTCGAGCGGGCCATATCCGCATCCGGCCATCAGTCACGAGACGCGCATACAACACCTGTCCGAAGACTTCGCGCGGCTGGGACTCAGGCCGTTTCATACGCCGCTAGGCGTGATGCTGAACGAAAGGGACCGTCACGCCAGCGCCTGTATCCGCTGTGAAACCTGCGACGGTTTCCCATGTCTGATCGGCGCCAAGTCCGACGCACAGGCCTGCGCTGTAGACCCAGCGCTCAAGTTTCCGAACGTTACGCTGAAAACGAATGCTTTTGTGCAGCGGTTGGAAACGAGCAGATCGGGGCGCGAGATCAGCAAAGTCATCGTCGGGCAAAACGGATCGCGCGAAGAATATTCCGCCGACTTCGTCGTCACGTCCTGCGGCGCGATCAACTCCGCCGCGCTCCTGTTGCGCTCGGCGAACGACCAACACCCGAACGGACTCGCCAACCGCTCCGGCGTCGTCGGCCGCCATTACATGGGCCACATCAATTCGGTCCTGATGGCTCTCTCGAAATGCCCGAATCCGACTATTTTTCAGAAGACACTTTCGGTGAACGATTTCTATTCGGGGAGCGAAGAATGGCCGTATCCGATGGGACATATCTCCTTCGTCGGCAAGCTCGACGGCGAAACGTTAAAAGGCGGGGCACCGGCCTTGACGCCGGGCTGGACGCTCGATCTCATGGCGAAGCATTCGCTGGATTTCTGGCTCACGTCGGAAGATCTTCCCGATCCGAATAATCGTGTCACGCTCGACGAGAGCGGCGGCATCGTTCTGAGTTACACGCCGAACAACGGCGAAGGCCATCGGCGTTTGATCGCCAAGCTCAAGGAGCTGATGAAGCGGCAAACCCATTGCTCGATCCATGGCAGCGAGTGCCATGAGGGTCTCTTCGCTCGAAACCTTTACGTAGGCCAGAAAATACCTTTAGCCGGCGTCGCGCATCAGGTCGGTACCATTCGCTTCGGCAACGATCCGAAGACGAGCGCCTTGAATGCGGATTGCAGAGCACACGATATCGACAACCTCTACGTTGTCGACGGGAGTTTCTTCGTCTCCAGCGGCGCAGTGAATCCGGCGTTGACGATTATGGCCAACGCGCTCCGTGTTGGCGACCATCTGATCGGAAGGATGAACTAACCGGAGGCGATGGGCGTGAAGGTCGCTGCACGACAAAACGCGAAGACTACATTCGCGATCGTTATAGGGAGCATGCTTGTTTGCGTGTGCGGCTCCGTATGGGCCCAAGGGCTCGTCAAATCCGTTGATAGTATTGGTATCACCGTTTCCGATGTCGATCGATCGGTGGAATTCTTTTCGAAGGTGCTCAACTTCGAGAAGGTCTCCGATACCGAAGTGGCCGGCGCCGAATACGAACAGCTCGTCGGAGTCTTCGGCGTGCGCATGCGCATCGTGCGCATGCGTCTTGGCGACGAGTCGATCGCGCTCACGGAATACCTCGCGCCCAAGGGCAGGCCGATTCCCGTGGATTCGCGGAGCAACGACCGCTGGTTCCAGCATATCGCGATCGCGGTAAGTGATATGGATAAAGCATACCGGCAACTTCGCATGCACAAGGTGCAGTACGCTTCGACGGGTCCGCAGCGCATTCCCGATTGGAATGAGGCCGCCGCCGGCATACGCGCTTTTTATTTTCGCGACCCCGACGGACACAACCTGGAAATTATCTACTTTCCTCCGGGGAAGGGCGATCCCAAGTGGCAGCAAAACAACGAGCGTATTTTTTTGGGGATCGACCACACCGCCATCGTCGTGTCCGACACCGAGCGCAGTCTGAAATTCTACCGTGATGTCCTAGGCATGCGGCTCGCCGGTGAAAGCGAAAATTACGGCACCGAGCAGGAGCATCTCAACAATGTATTCGGTGCACGAGTTCGCATCAGCGGACTTCGGGCGAGCGCCGGTCCCGGTGTGGAATTTCTCGATTATTTGACGCCGAGAGACGGTCGGCCGGCACCCGCGGACTCCAAGGCCAACGATTTATGGCATTGGAAGACGCGGCTCGCGACGGATAGCGCCGACGGGACTTTTAAGAAGCTTAAAACGGCGCGTGCAAGGTTAATCTCGCCGGGCGCGATCACCTTATCGACTCCGTCGTTCGGTTATTCGAAAGGACTCCTCGCTCGCGACCCCGACCTTCACGCGGTCGAGTTTCTAGAAAAGTAGCCGCGCACAGGAGCTCCATATGGATTTTGAGAAAATGAAATGCGACGAGTGGCTCGAAACCGACGGACTCGGCGGCTTCACCTCGGGGACCGTGTCCGGAATCCGGACGCGCCGCTATCATGCTCTTCTCCTCGCCGCGACCAAACCGCCGGCCGGTCGCGTGGTGCTTGTCAACGGCTTCGACGCGTCGGTCGAGACCGAAGCGGGGATTTTTCCGCTTTCCTCTCAAATGTACAACCCTAATGTCGTTCATCCCGACGGCGCACAAAGAATCGAATCGTTCAAAGCCGATCCCTGGCCGCAATGGATATATGGATTGAGCGACGGAACCAAGATCCAGTTCGAGCTTTTCGTCCCGAACGGCGGCGCGGTCGCCGCGCTTTCGTGGCGCATGCTGGGTCCGGGGAAAATAGCGAATCTCTCCATCCGACCGTTTTTTTCCGGCCGCGATTATCATTCCATGCATCACGAAAACGCTTCGTTCCGCTTCGAACCTGAGATGAAAGGCGACCGCGTCCTCTGGCATCCCTACGAGGGAATTCCCGGCATCGTTACATTGCACAACGGAGAATATCGCCATCAACCCGACTGGTATCGAAATTTTCTTTACGAGCAGGAGCGGTCGCGAGGCCTCGACGCGAGCGAAGACCTTGCTGCTCCCGGAGTGTTTTATTGGGATCTCGTTAAAGGCGAGGCGCGGCTCATTTTCGCCGCCGAAGGATTCGAGGGCGGGCTGCTTTCCGAGAGAGACGAGGCCGATGCGTCGTTCACCAGGCTCCGCACCGCCGAGCTTCGCCGGCGAAAAAAGTTTTCTTCCGCTATGGAGCGAAGCGCGGACGCCTATCTCGTGCGGCGCGGCTCGGGAAAAACGGTGGTCGCCGGCTATCCGTGGTTTACGGACTGGGGCCGCGATACGTTCATCGCGCTGCGCGGATTGTGTCTCGCAACCGGACGCCTCGACGACGCGCGCGACATATTGGTGCAGTGGTCGAAGGTCGTGTCGGAAGGGATGCTGCCGAATCGCTTTCCCGACCAGGGCGATGTTCCGGAATACAATTCCGTCGACGCCTCTCTGTGGTACGTCATCGCGGTTCATGAATTCTTAGGAGCGACCAAATCGGGCGGCACGCAATTATCAAAATCCGATCGCAAAGCTCTCACCGACGCTGTCGAAGCGATTCTCGACGGATACGCGAAGGGAGCGCGCTACAACATCCACATGGATAATGACGGTCTCCTCGCCGCCGGTGTTCCCGGCCTGCAGCTCACCTGGATGGACGCCAAGGTCGGCGACTGGGTCGTCACGCCGCGGATCGGGAAGCCGGTGGAAGTGGAAGCGCTGTGGCTCAATGCCTTGTGGATCGGCGGGAAATTTTCAGCCGAATGGAAGCCGGTATTCGAACGAGCACTTGAAGCGTTCCGTTCTCGTTTTTGGAACGAGCGGGACGGTTGTCTTTACGATGTGGTTGACAGCGACCATCAACGCGGCGCCGTCGATGCCTCGTTTCGTCCCAATCAGATATTCGCCGTTGGCGGTCTTCCCGTTGCGCTTTTGGATGGCGAACGCGCCGCGAAGGTAGTCGCAGCTGTCGAGTCGCGCCTCTGGACGCCGCTCGGCCTGCGCTCGCTCGCGCCGGGCGCGCCCGGCTATGTCCCGCACTACGAGGGCGGGGTGCGCGAGCGCGACGGCGCCTACCATCAGGGGACCGTGTGGCCGTGGCTCATCGGCCCTTTCGTCGAAGCATGGCTCAGCGTGCACGGCGGAACTGCCGAGGCGATACTGGAGGCCAGGCGAAGATTTCTTCAGCCGATATTCGATCATCTAAACGAAGCCGGCTTGGGTCATGTCTCCGAGATCGCCGATGCCGAACCGCCTCACGTCCCGCATGGATGCCCGTTTCAGGCGTGGTCGTTGGGCGAGATGCTTCGCTTGGACCGGATCGTCTTGGCCGCTGAAACCAATAGAATTTCTGCATCCTCCCGCTTGAGAGCTGCGTCTAAGTAGAGGGGGATAACTCGTGAACAAAGAAGAGCTAAGACTTCAGGAAGACCGTGAACGCAAGGCGAACTGGAAGCGTTGGGGGCCGTATCTTTCCGAACGCCAATGGGGCACCGTGCGCGAGGATTACAGCCCACATGGGAATGCCTGGGATTATTTTTCGCACGACCAGGCGCGGAGCCGCGCGTATCGTTGGGGGGAAGACGGCATCGCGGGCATCTCCGACCGGCGCCAGTACATTTGTTTCGCGCTAGCGCTTTGGAACGGCCGCGATCCTATTCTCAAAGAGCGGCTTTTCGGCTTGACGGGTAGCGAGGGCAATCACGGCGAAGACGTCAAAGAATATTATTTCTATCTCGACTCGACGCCGACTCACTCCTACATGAAGTATCTCTACAAGTATCCGCAAAAAGAGTTTCCGTACGCAAAGCTTGTCGAAGAAAACCGCCGACGCGGCCGGAGCGCGCTCGAATTCGAGCTCATCGACACCGGCGTATTCGAGGAGAATCGCTACTTCGATGTTTTTGTCGAATACGCCAAGGGCTCACCAGACGACATTCTCATTCGCATCGAAGCGATCAATCGCGGACCGGACGCTGCCGAGCTGCATCTGCTGCCAACCGTTTGGTTCCGCAATACCTGGTCGTGGGGTGCGTCCGGCGAGAAGCCGCAGCTCCGCCGCGGCGAACCGGTCGAAGGCGTCGTTCCGATCGAATTGCAGCAAGCGTACTATGGCAGACGATGGCTTTACTGTGAAGGCAATCCCGAAACGTTATTTACGGAGAATGAATCGAACGGGCAGAAACTCTGGGGTGCCGGTTCGGCGGGCTACGTCAAGGACGCTTTCCATGAATATGTCATCCGCGGCGTTACCACAGCGGTGAATCCCAGCGCATCGGGAACTAAAGCCGCGGGCCACTATCGACTCAAGGTCGCCCCCGGCCGGAGCGCCGTAGTGAAGCTGAGGCTCACGGATAAGCAGATGTCGCACCCAGGATCGGCGTTCGCGGATTTCGACGGCATTTTCTCCGAGCGAAAAAAGGAAGCCGACGAGTTCTACGCCGCCGTCAGTCCCGCGAACGCCACCGACGACGCGAAAAAAGTCATGCGCCAGGCGTTGGGCGGCATGCTCTGGTCGAAGCAGTTCTATCATTTCGTCGTCAAGGACTGGCTCGAGGGCGACTCGCGCCATCCCGCCCCACCGGCGGAGCGCCGCAACGGACGCAACCATGAATGGCCGCATCTGTACAATGCCGATGTGATCTCGATGCCGGACAAGTGGGAGTACCCGTGGTACGCGGCATGGGACCTGGCCTTTCATTGCATTCCACTCGCGCTGGCCGATCCCGATTTTGCCAAAGAGCAGCTGATGCTGATGCTGCGCGAATGGTACATGCACCCAAACGGTCAGATTCCGGCTTACGAGTGGGCCTTCGGCGACGTGAATCCTCCCGTTCATGCGTGGGCCGCGTGGCGGGTTTATAAGGTCGATAAAAAGCGCCGCGGCAAGGGCGACCGTGTCTTCCTCGAGCGGATTTTTCATAAACTCCTTCTCAACTTCACCTGGTGGGTGAATCGGAAGGATGCCGACGGAATGAACATCTTTCAGGGCGGATTCCTCGGCCTCGACAACATCGGCGTCTTCGATCGCAGCGCTCCGCTGCCGACCGGCGGGCATATCGAGCAGTCCGACGGAACGAGCTGGATGGCGATGTACACGTTGAATCTGCTGGCGATCGCGCTGGAATTATCCAAGGAAGACCCGGTGTACGAGGACGTGGCGAGCAAATTCTGGGAACACTTCATCTACATCGCGCACGCGATGAGCCACCGCGGGCAGGACGGCGTCGGCTTGTGGAACGAGGAGGACGGCTTTTTCTACGATGTGCTGAAGCTTTCTGATGGCAGCCACTTTCCGATGAAGATCCGCTCGATGGTCGGCCTCATTCCGCTTTTCGCCGTCGAGACGCTCGAGCCCGAGCTGCTCGACCGGCTACCCGGCTTCAAGCGGCGCATGCAGTGGTTCATCGACAATCGTCCCGATCTCACGGGAAACGTCGCCTGTATGTGGACGCCGGGCATGAAGGAGCGGCGGCTGTTATCCATCGCGACGCAGGATCAGCTGCGCAGAATTCTCCGCACCATGCTCGACGAGCGCGAGTTTCTCTCGCCCTACGGAATCCGGGCGCTCTCGCAGTACCATTGCAATCATCCCTACAAACTATCAGTCAACGACGCCGAGCATCGCGTCGATTACGAGCCGGCGGAATCAAGCACCGGCCTTTTTGGCGGCAACTCCAACTGGCGCGGGCCGATCTGGTTCCCTGTGAATTTTCTCTTGATCGAGTCGCTGCAGAAATTTCACTACTATCTGGGCGACGACTTCAAAGTGGAATGCCCGACCGGATCGGGCAAGATGATGACGCTTTGGGAAGTGGCGGGTGAAATCTCACGGCGGCTCATGGGCATCTTTCTCAGCGACCAGCAGGGGAGAAGGGCGGTTTTCGGCGGCACGGAAAAGTTCCAGGACGATCCGCACTGGCGCGAGCTGATCCCATTTCATGAATATTTCCACGGTGACAACGGCGCAGGAATCGGCGCGAGTCACCAAACCGGCTGGACGGGTTTAGTCGCCAAGCTGATCCAACAATATTATCACTAACGAGTAAGGGACTTATGCTGATCAAAAAACCTTCTGACATCAAAGCGTCCGAAATTACCCCTAAGGAGCTTTTTTTGAATCGGCGCCGCTTCATGGCACAGATGGCCATCGCCGGGGCGGCTGTTGCCGGCTTGACCTCGCCGGATTTCCTATTGCCATCCGATGCTCGCGCGGGCGAGAAACTTGCGAATGTGCAGAAAAGCCCGCTGAGCATCAATGAGACGCCAACGCCGCTGAAGGACATCACCGGCTATAACAACTTTTACGAGTTCGGTACGGACAAGTATTCCCCGTCGCGCTATGCCAAAAGCCTCATGCCCCGCCCCTGGAGTGTCGCTGTCGAAGGCGAGGTCAACAATCCGAAGCGCTACGATATCGACGAGCTGATGAAGTTGGCGCCGATCGAGGAGCGCATCTATCGATTGCGCTGCGTCGAGGCTTGGTCGATGGTGATCCCTTGGATCGGTTTCCCGCTGAACGCTCTCATCAAACGCGCTGAGCCAACGGGCAAAGCGAAGTACGTCGAATTTACGACGTTGTACGACCCCAAACAGATGCCCGAGCAGCGGAGCCGCATGAGCTTATTTTGGCCGTACGTCGAGGGGCTTCGCATCGACGAGGCGAACCACCCGCTCGCCATTCTGGCAGTTGGCTTATATGGCGAGATGTTGCCGAACCAGAACGGCGCTCCGGTTAGGCTCGTCGTGCCGTGGAAATACGGGTTTAAGAGCATCAAGTCGATCGTCAAGATCCGCTTTGTCGAGCAGCAGCCCTCGACTGCGTGGATGAAGGCGAATCCGTCCGAGTACGGCTTTTATTCTAACGTCAATCCGGCGGTCGATCACCCGCGCTGGAGCCAGGCGACCGAGCGGCGCATCGGGGAATTCTCGAAGCGGAAAACGCTTCCGTTCAACGGTTACGGCGATCAGGTCGCGTCACTCTACCAGGGCATGGATCTCAGAAAGTATTTCTAGAACGTTGAAGCTAAAAATTTTCAAGGTCGCGGTTTTTCTCACGTCGCTGACGCCGCTAGCGCTGCTCGGCTGGTTCGCGCTTACCGACAATCTAGGCGCCAATCCCATCGAAGTGATCACGCACTGGACCGGCGACTCGACGATCATTTTTCTTTTGATCACGCTCACGGTCACGCCGCTGCGCAAGCTCACCGGCTGGAAAGACGCGATTCAATTCCGCCGCATGCTCGGACTCTTCGCATTCTTTTACGGCTGCCTGCATTTCACGACCTATATCTGGCTCGATCAGTTCTTCGACTTTCCCGGAATCCTCAAAGACGTCGCGAAGCGGCCGTTCATCACCATCGGATTCGCGAGCTTCATTTTCTTGATTCCGCTCGCCGTAACCTCAACCTCGGCGATGGTACGGCGCCTCGGCAAACGCTGGCAAAAGCTTCATCGAATGATCTATTTCATTGCGGCGGGCGGCGTGATCCATTACTGGTGGCTGGTCAAGAAGGACATCCGCTGGCCGCTTATATTCGGAGTCGTTCTCGGAGTCCTTTTATTATATCGTTTCTGGTCGACTCAGTCATTGGCCAAAATCGCCGGCCGCTTTCGTCGTTTACAAGTATCGCCGGTGGCGCAGAAGGTTCAAAGCCAATGAAATTGCAAAAGCAGCTATTCCTGGCGATCGTTTTGCTGCCGATTCTCGTCATTGCCAGCCTCGACGCCAGTCGTGGAACGTTGCAGATCGGAGATCCCGCGGCGAAAATCAACGGCTCCGAATGGATTAATAGCGCGCCGTTAACCGTAAATGACTTTGTTGGTCAGGTTGTCCTCGTCGAATTCTGGACCTATGGCTGAATTAATTGCCGGAACACGGTTCCGCAGTTGCGGACCTGGCATAATAAGTACGCAGCAGACGGTCTAAAGATCATCGGCATTCACACGCCCGAGTTTTTTTGGGAGAAATCGTCGGTCCGCGTCGCGGCGGCAGTCAAAGAGCTCGACATCAAATATCCCGTCGTAATCGATAGCAATTCCGAGATGTGGAACGAATTCGGTGTTCGAGCCTGGCCGACATTAATGCTGATCGACCGAGGGGGAAAATATCGCTACCTCCGAATCGGTGAAGGCGGCTACGAAACAACGGAGTCTTGGATTCGACGTCTGCTGGCGGAGAAAAATTAAAGCGCTGAGGAACAATGCGGCTAAGTTTTTAGGCAACTGCCTGATCGGACATATCTCGGAATGGCCGGGTCGGATGCTATCACAAGGCGCATTACCACGGCGCCGGGGCGATCCTGGTCGGGCTTCGGTCGACCGGGTACGCGCGGCTCTGGCCGAAGGAGCTCGGCCCCAGGCCCTACGAGAACGGGCACGCCGATCAAGTCGTCCAGATCGATTGGACATTTACTGCCCGCCGGGCGGCTGGTACCACCAACACTTCAACACCGGTCCCGAGCCGGCGCGTCATCTGGCGATCCGTTTCGGCTGCCGGGGTTTACCCGACCGGCTTTCATACTTGCGCCAAGAAACACGACGACGCCGTCTTGCTGCCGCTGAAGGAAGGCGGCATGATGATCGATTCCGACGAGGAGGATCCCGCAGATCCGGCGCCACTTCGAGCTCACTTTGAAAAAGGCGGCATCGCCCCGGCTCCGCAGCCTGCCGGCAGCGGCGCTTGAATAGCTGTTTTTTAATTGGCGAGAAAATTGTTATGAGATGGCGAGGGCCCGCGGCTGGGATGCGTGCGGCGGGCGATTCCGGCATGAAATATTTCGTCGCCACACCGTGCTTGATACTGATCGCGGCCCTCTGCGCCGCCGTCCTTCTATTCCCGCCGCCGGCGCACTCCGCGGACCCGAAATTGATCGAGGGCGCGAAGAAAGAGGGCGAGCTCGCGTGGTGGAGCACGATCGCCCAGGACCAGTCGCAAAAGCTCGTCGACGAGTTCATGAAGCGCTATCCCTTCGTCAAGGCGAGCTACTGGCGCAGCGGCAGCGTCGGGCTGCACCAGAAGATCATGCTCGAGGCGCGCGCCGGCAAGGTGAATTGGGACGTCGTCTCGCAGACCACGCCCGAGTTCATTTACGAGCTCAAGCAAAAAAAGTTGAGCACGGCTTACGATTCGCCGGAGCGCCGCTTTTTCAGCGCCGATCTGAAGGACAAGGACGCCTACTGGACCGGCACTTACGCGCTGCCGACCGGCCTCGGCTTCAACACCCAGCAGGTGAAGATGGAAGACGCGCCCAAGAGTTACAACGACCTGCTCGATCCCCGTTGGAAGGGCGGGAAGATCTCGGTCGACGACGAGAACTACGAACTCCTGATCGGTCTGGTCCAGGCATGGGGAAAGCAGCGGGCGGTGGAGTATCTGAAGGCGCTCGCGGCGCAAGCGCCCGCCATCGCGCGCGGGGCGACGCAGCGGACGCAGATGCTGGGCGTCGGCGAATTCCCGCTCGCGATCTCTTACACGCACACGGTAGAGTGGTCCAAATCGCAGGGGCAGCCCGTCGATTGGGTCAACCTCGAGCCGGTCGTGATCAAGTTCGACGGCATTCAGCTCGCGGCGAAGGCGCCGCATCCGAACGCCGGAAAGCTCTTCATCGATTTCGTGCTCTCACGCGACGGGCAGGAGTTGTTGAAGAGCTTTCGCCGTGTGACGCTGCGCGAAGGAGTCGAGCCCGATCCGCCGCGGCTCATCAAGGGCTTCAAGCGGCTTGTGCTTCACCCGGACCGCTCGCAGAACGCCGAGGAGGGGTTGAAGCTTTACCGGCAGATATTCGGAGCCTCGTAACGAGCCGCGCACTGAGCGCCAAAAAATTTCGCGAAAGATCGGAACGAATCATGGAAGCAGCGAACAAAAATTCAACGGACAAAGTCGGCCGATTTTCGGACGCCCCGCGCCGCATCGACCTGAAAGCAAAGGTCACGGGCCGGGCGCAGTTCATCGAAGATCTGCCGGATTTGCCCGGAACCATTTACGCCGCGGCGCTGTTGAGTCCCTACTCGCACGCGCGAATCTTGAGCATCGACGCGTCGGAGGCGCTCGCGATGCCCGGCGTTCTGGGCGTCGTTGACCGGGAGCATCTCGACGGCGTCAACCCGCGGCTCAAGCTAGGGGCGCATGACCATTTCAAGCTCCCCGACGATCAGGACTTTGTCGCGATCAAGAAAGTTCGCTACGACGGCGATCTGGTCGCGGTGATCGCCGCCGAGGACCTCGCCACGGCCGAGCGCGCGCTGCAAAAGATTCATGTCGAGTACGAGCCGCTGGCGCCGGTGTTCGACGCCGTCGAGGCGCTGGCGCCCGGCGCCCCAATTCTCCACGAAGAACGCGGCACGAATCTATTGCTGGAAGACAGCCTGATATGGGGCGACGTGGAAGAAGGTTTTCGCGCGGCCGACCGCGTCTTCGAGGAGACCTATAGCTCGCCGTCGATGTTCCATCACCCGATGGAGCCGATCGGCGGCTGTCTTATGCACTACCTCAACGGCGAGGTCAACGTCTGGCTTCCGACTGCATCGCCGATGCGCGACGCCGGCGAGTTCGCCCATTTTCTCGGGCTCGAGGCAGGCAAGGTGCGGCTCCGTGTGCCCTACGTCGGCGGTGGCTTCGGTTCCAAGATTCCGACGACCGCGCATTACGCCGTGCTGCTGCTCACGCGGCGCCTCCAACGCCCGGTTCGCCTCGTGCCCTCGGAAGAGTACAGTTTTCGGCAGAACTCGCGGCACGCCGAGGTGTTCAAGGCGAAAATGGGCGTCAAGGCCGACGGCACCATCACGGCGCTCGACGTCGAACTGGTCGTGGATACCGGCGCCTATACCACCGGCGGCGCCACCGGCTTGCACAACTCGGTGATTTCCGCATGGGGCTGCTACCGCATTCCCAACCTGCGCGTCCGCGGGCGCTGCGCCTACACCAATAAGGTGCCCGCCGGGCACACGCGCGCAACGGGAAAGGTCCAGACAACCTGGGGCATCGAATGCACGATCGATTCGGTTGCACGCCAGGTCGGCATGGACCCTTATGCCTTTCGTAAGAAGAACGTTCTTCTGCGCGGCGATTATGTTTGTAAAGGCACTCCGGCGATGGACACCGACTATCTCGATCTGATGAGCGAAGCGATTGCGGGTATCGGTTGGGACGGCAAGTCCGATCTTGCGCCGGAGAAGAAGGCCGCCAGTAGCTCGCCCTGGGTGCGCGGGCGCGGCATGGCGCTCAGCCTGCGCCACGGATCGATGGGCGGCGGTCGCGCCTACGCGCTCGTGACGATGGATGCTCGCGGCGTGCTGACGATCCAGCACAACGCGGCCGAGATCGGCCAGGGGACGCACAATCTTTTCAGCGTGATCGCATCGGAGACTCTGGAGATCCCTCAATCGCAGGTGCGCGTGGGCACGCCGGACACGGCGGTGAGCCTACCGTTCGCCGGCGTCAGCGCGCAGCGCACGACGATGCAGATGGGCAACGCCGTGCACAACGCCTGCAAACAGCTTAAGCAAGAATTGTTCACGCTCGCGTCACAGGCGAAGGGCGGCAAACCCGAAGAGTGGCGGATAATCGCCGGTAAGCTCTGCTGGGGCGAGGCGGCTTTTTCCATCGCCGACATCGTCCGCTGTTACGGCGGCAGCGTGGTTTTGAAAGCGGTCGGCTATCACAGCGCGCCGCCGATGGTGAAGGACTCGGCCTTCGCCGGCATGGATCACTGGGCGCCGAGCGGCGCCGCGCTCGATCTGGAAGTCAATCGCGACACCGGCGAGCTGCGCATCTTAGGCTACGCGATCATCGCCGACGCGGGTAAAGCGATCCACTATCCGTCGGCGAAAGCGCAGACCGACGGCGGCGCCGTGATGGGTTTCGGGCACGCGCTGTTCGAGGAAACGGTCTATCAGGACGGACAATTCCAGAACGGCGATCCTTTTCAATACCGCCTGCCGCTCATGAAGGACGTGCCGGAGGATTTTTATTCTTCCATGCTTGAGAAAGGCGACGGCCCGGGGCCGTTCGGCTCCAAGGGAATGGCGCAGACCTCCATCGTTACCGTCGGCCCGGCCATCGGCAACGCCGTCTACGACGCGCTGGGCGTGCGCGTCCGCTCGCTGCCGATCACGCCGGAAAAAATCCTCCGCGCCATGGGAAAGATTTGATCATGTTGAGCTCGTTAAAACTTCTTCAGCCGTCGACCGTTGCGGAGGCATCTCAAGCGCTCGCCGAGCACGGCGAGAACGCGCGAATCTACGCCGGCGGCGCCGAGCTTCTGCTGCTCGTGCGCCACGGCTTGGTGGCGGCCGAAGTTCTGATCGACATCAAAAAGATCGACCGATTGCATCGCATTCAATTGCAGGACGGCACGCTCCGTGTCGGCGCCTGCGTGACGCATCACGCGCTTGAGAACGATCCGCTCGTCCGCGAGCACGCGCCCGCGCTCGCGTCCGCCGAGTCTCAGCTGGCGAACGTGCGCGTGCGCAGCCAGGGGACGCTCGGCGGCAATCTCGCCTTTAACGACCCGCACTCGGATCCCGGCACCGCGCTGCTCGTCCACAACCCCGCGGTGATCCTCGGCGGCGCGGGCGGCGAGCGGCGCGTCCCGCTTTCCGAATTTTTTATCGACATGTACGCAACCGCCCTCCGCCCAGGCGAGCTTCTCGTAGAAGTCGAGATACCGCGGCTGCCGGTGGGAATGAATAGCGCCTACCGGCGCCTCCACCGCTATCAGCGGCCGACACTCGGCGTGGCCGCGGCCGCGCGCGCGGCCGGCGGCGCCATCGAGGAGGCGCGGCTCGCCGTGGGTTGCGTCGGACCGAAAGCCCAGCGCCTGACCGACCTCGAGGGCAAGATCAAAGGAGCCAAGCTCTCCGACGCGCGGCGCATCGTCAAAGAGGAAAGAAAACGGCTCGGCAACTTGCTCCAGCCGGTCGACGATCTCATGGGCAGCGCCGAGTACAAGCTCTATATGACGGGCGTCATGATCTGCGAAGCGCTGGAAGCAGCGAACGGAGCCGCGGCCTAAAAATGTCGCGGCTGCGGTCCGTCGAGCTTCATCGGCAACACTTACGCTCAGTCGGCCAAGGTCGTTGTGGCCTCTTCGGGAATCAGTCCGACGCAAATCGTTCCCTACTTGGCGCAGGAAGCCGGAATTTTAAAAAGAACGGACTCGAAGTCGCGCTGATTCGAACGCGCGCCGATATCGCCGTAGCGAAGACGACCCGAAGGCAAATCGTCGAAGCCGGAAAATGTTGTTGACCCAACTTTTATCGCCGACCTGGACAAGGCCGGCTACATCGACGGCTTATACAAAGGCAGCCAGCCGCACGGCGATCCAAAATTGTAAACAGCTTCCGATTGAGAGGAGACAAGAACTATTCCTATGACGCCGCAAAGTAGTTTTAATTTAACCGTCACCATCAACGGCAAAACGTGGTCCGGCACCGTGCCGGTCGCCGAGACGCTCCTCGAATTTCTCCGCAAGCGGCTGGGCTATACCGGGACCAAGCGCTCCTGCGAATCGGAGGTGTGCGGCGCTTGCACCGTGCTGGTCGATGACCGACCGGTCAGCGCGTGCAACTATTTGGCCTTCGAGACCCACGGAAAATCCGTTCTGTCAATTGAGGGCGTCGCGCACGGCGAGGAGCTCGATCCGCTTCAGGAGGCGTTCGTCCGCAACATCGGCGCGCAGTGCGGCTACTGCACGCCGGGGCAGATTATGGCGGCGAAGGGTTTGCTCATGGAAAATCCGCATCCGACGCGCGAGCAGATCGCCGAATGGCTCGCAGGCAACATCTGCCGCTGCGGCGCCTATGGCGCGATCGCACAGTCCATTCTCGAAGCCAGCCGCTCGACTAAAGGATAATAACGTGAACGACCGGGCGCTTGTCTTCTTCGCTCTCGGCTTCGCCCTGTTGTTTTCGGGCATGCCGGCGCCCGCGCGTGCACAGACCGTCAAGCTCAATATCGTCTCATCCGGTATCGGCCCGACGCAGATCGTTCCTTATATTGCCTACGATGCGGGCATCTTCGCCAGGAATGGCATCGAGGCTGCGGTGATCCGCACGCGCGCCGATGTGGCGGTCATGTCGATGCTGGCGGGAGAGGCGCCCATGCTGGACGTGGCTGGCCCGCTCATAATCCGCAGCAATCTCAAAGGGAACGACGCGGTTTTTATCGGCGCCGGCGCGGTTGCTCTCAATTATTGGCTGATGTCTTCCAAGACGGTCATCCGCGAGTGGCCCGACACCGTGAAAAAATACGTCGAGTCCCAAGTGGAAACCGTCCAGCTCCTGAAGACGAATCGAGAAGCGTGGATAAAGGTCCTTGGTAAATACATCAAGCTCGACCGGGATTCGCTTGAAGAGCTATGACATCTCGACCAAGGGCGTGGTCATGCCGAGAAAGCAGTGCCCGTCCGTGGACGCTCTCAGGGCGACTCTGGACCAGGTCGCCACGGACGATGTAAGGCAAGAGGGCATGGCGCCCGATTCTCAAGCTTCATCGGCAAGCTCGATAAGAGCGGCTGCATCGACAGTCTGTACAAACGCTAGTCTTTATATGCGCGAGGAGAACAACAGACGAGGTGAGCGATGGGAATGACGATGACGGAAAAAATCTGCGCGCGGGCGGCCGGCAAAGATCGCGTCCGCCCGGGCGACATGATCGAGGCCGAGATCGACAGGCTTTACATCAAGGATTTGCGCTTTTCGAAAAATGAGGATCCGAGAGGACTGTTCGGTGTCTTTAAAGAGATTCTCAAGGACATGGGAATCCAGAAGGCGTGGGACCCGGAGAAAATCATCGTCAACTTCGATGAACAGCCGGCGCGTAGCACGCGGCGCATGGAAGGGCAGGAGAGCGCCAAGCAATTCTCCCGCGAGCACGGGGCGACGATTTATCAAGGCTACGAAGGCGGAATCGGCCATAACGTCATGGTGGAAAAAGGGCACGTCCGGCCGGGCGAATTCATCGTCGGCGCAGACTCGCACACCTGCACCTACGGCGCTCTAGCCTGCTTCTCCACGGGTATCGGATTTACAGAGACCGTCGGCGTGCTGGCTACGGGAAGGATCTGGCTGAAAGTTCCGCCGGCGATATACGTCGAGCTCGCCGGACAATGCCCGTCGTGGATCTGGGGTAAGGACATTGTCTTGCGCGTCATGGCTCAACTCGGAGCCAACGGCGCGGTCAACAAGACGATAGAATACGGCGGCGGCGCGGTCGCCGATCTGACCATCGAGAGCCGGCTGTCGATGTGCAACATGGCGGTCGAAAGTCTCGCGTTGAATGCGATATTTCCGCCCGACGACCGGACCATCGAATATGTAAGGCAGGTCAGCGCGGCGCCGTTTACTCCGGTGAAAAGCGATGCCGACGCGCAATATGAGTCGCGCCTCCGCTTCGACCTTACGGATATGGAGCCTTTCGTCGCGGCGCCCGGCGTGCCGTCGAACGGACAGCCGGTCCACGAGTTTGTCGGCACGAAGATCAATCAGGCTTTTATCGGCACCTGCTCCAACTCGAGAATTGAAGATCTTCGCGTCGCCGCCAAGATACTGAAGGGGAGGACCGTGCATGCCGGTGTGCGCATGATCGTGACGCCGGCGTCGTACGGAGCCTATTTTCAAGCGCGCGAGGAGGGCCTCCTGCAAATTTTCGAGAAGTCCAAAGTTCTCATCACAGGATCCGAATGCGGCATCTGCACGCGCCCATCGCTCGCCACCGGCGAAGTTTGCATATCGTCGGGCAATCGAAATTTCCCCGGCCGAATGGGGGACAGGGCCGCGCAGATTTTTCTGGGCAGCCCCGCCACCGTCGCTGCCAGCGCCGTCGTCGGCGAAATTGTCGATCCGAGGGAGTTTTTGCTGTGAATAAAAAAATTTTTCAGGGCAAAGCCTGGAAATTCGGCGACTGTATCGACTCCGGAAATATCAAAAACGTCATGGGCGGGATCGATCCGGAGTTTCATAAAAAGGTTCAGCGCGGCGACGTTATCGTCGCCGGAATCAATTTCGGCATGGGCTCGAGCTCCGAGGACGCGCCTCGATCGCTGCGCGACGCCGGCATAGCCGCCGTGCTTGCCGAGTCAATATCGAATATCTATCTCCGCACGTTGATCAATCTCGGCCTGCCGGCGATCGAATGCGCGGGCATCTCCACCGCCGTCGAAGAGGGCGATGAGATCGAAGTTAATTTGGAATCGGGAACCGTTCGCAATCTGACGAAGGGATCGGTGAAAACTTTCGCGCCGTTTTCGGATCATGCCCTCGCCATACTCGAAAAAGGCGGCTTGATTCCCTTTCTCAAGCTATCGCTTGCAAAGCGGGAGGCGGTATGAGATCGGCGTTCGCTGCGCACAGCCTGGTCTACGCGCTGGTTTATCTCTTCGGCTCGAGCGCCGCGGCGCAGACCGACCAAGAAATGGACAAGCTCGTTGAGGGCGCCAAAAAAGAGGGGAAGGTTGTCTACTACAGCTCGACCAGCACCACCGAAGCGAACGAGATGCTCAAGGCGTTTCAGAAAAAATATCCGTTTATCAAGACCGAGATGTACCGCGCCGGATCGGATACTCTGCTGGAAAAAATTCTGCTCGAGGCGCGCGCCGGCCGGCATGAGGCGGACGTCTACAACCTGCGCGCGTTTACGTCCACGGTGCTGGTCAAGCGCGGCTTATTGGCCAAAGGCTCGATGCGTCATGCGCGGTTTTACCGCGACGGCTTCAAAGACCGAGAAGGCTATTGGACCAGCTTCTATCAGAATCCGGCCACGATCGCGTTCAATACCAGATTAGTTTCACCGTCCGAATCGCCCAAAGATTGGCCCGATCTCCTGGACCCTAAATGGAAGGGCCAAATCATCATGGACCGTGAAGAATCCGAGTGGTACGCCAACATGCTGGCGGTCATGGGTCAAGATGCCGGACGCCAGTTCATGAAGCGATTGGCTGCGCAAAATATTATTTTCCGCTCCGGCCACACGCTCGTGGCGCAGCTCATAGCCGCGGGTGAGCACAAGCTCGGCGCCGTTGTCTACATCCCGAGAACCGAATTGATGAAGGCGTCCGGCGCGCCGCTCGAGTGGGTGCGCGCGAAGCCCGTCATTTCATATCACTACAGCCTTGGGATTGCGGCCAAGGCCCCCAATCCGAATGCCGCGCGACTTTTCGTCGATTATTTTCTGTCGAAAGAAGGCCAGGAAATGATCGTGAAGCTCGGCCGTGTGCCGGTCCGGAGCGATGTCAAACCGAATCCCCCGCATCTGTTGGACGGAGTCAATCTGGTGCCCAGCGACGCGGACATCGCCGATAAAGACTTTCAAAAATACTTTGACGAGTATCGCAAGATATTTGGCGCACTATAAAACTCAAACTTCGGAGGAGGCCATGAAGACGACAACCAAACTCAGGGAGCTATTGAAGGCTAACGACATAGTCTTGACGCCGGGCGTCTACGACTGCCTGACGGCGCGAATCGCGGAAACCGTCGGCTTCTCCGCTGTCAAATTATTGGGCAATGTGACCTGCGGCAGCATGCTCGGTCTGCCCGATCTCGGCCTGATCGGGCTGAACGAGATGGCCAATCACGCGAAGAACGTCGCGGCGGCCGTCTCGATTCCCGTCATGGTCGATGCCGACACGGGTTACTCCGGCGGTCCCCTCGGCATCGCCCGTACCATTAAAGAATTCATACGCGCCGGCGTCGCCGGAATCGGCATGGAAGACCAGGTGACTCCCAAAAAGTGCGCTCTCATTCCGGGAGGCACGCCCGTCGTGCCGATAAAGGAACAAGTCAAGAAGCTTCAGGCCGCCATAGAAGCGAAAGAGGATCCGGATTTTGTAATCAGTGCGCGCACCGATGCGGAATCGGTGAACGGCTTGGACGACGCACTCAAGCGCATCAAGGCATACGAAGAGGTCGGCGCCGATATGGTCGGGGTCGCCTTGCCCTGGGTGCGAAAGGAAGGGCAACGCCAGCGCACGCTGGACACGCTGAAGCGCGTGCGCGATGCCGTTAAAATCCCGGTCAACTGCATGTTCATGGACGAAGCCATCGCCGTCGGCAACGTCACCTTGGAAGAGATCAAGCAAATGGGTTTCAAAATGGGCGGCAGCAACGCCGTGCGCTATACGGTCGTAAAGGCAGTGACGGAGATGTTGACGGTCTTAAAAACCGACGGGTCCACGAAAAATTACGCGCATCGCCTCGCCTCACTGAAAGAATACGAGGCGCTGGTGCGACTGCCGGAATTTCTTGAGTTGGAAAAGCGCTACGCCGTGTAGGACGATGGTGCTCGAATTACGATGTTGCGGCACGAGCAGCCCCGTATTCTGATGAGCTTGGCGTGACGGAGAAGAAAACTCTCACGCCGGATGCGTTATCAGCTCGAGCAGGGACCCATAAAAAAGAGCTGGCGGTGGAAAGTCTTTTTTGTCGACGCTTAGAGCGCGCGCTCGTTAAGGATCCTCGCGATCTTTCGCCGTCTTACCAAGTAAGATGCTCGTATGACCTCTGAGACGCCTCCGTTTCGAGCCGATCATGTCGGCAGTCTGCTGCGCCCGGCGGAACTCCTGCGCGCTCGCGCGCAGCGCGAGAGAGGAGAGCTTTCCGGCGCGGCGCTGCGGGAAGTCGAAGATTACGCGATTCGCGCGGCGGTGAAGCTGCAAGAGGACCTCGGTCTGCAGGCGATCACCGACGGCGAATACCGGCGGACGATCTGGCACGCCGACTTTCTGCGGCAGTTTGCCGGCGTTACCGTGAGGGAGGGTGTGGCGGAGCAATCGGGCGCACGCAAATTCAAGGCGGGCGAGCAGGAGATCGAGCGCACGCCGACGCGCTTCGAAATCACCGGCCGCCTCGAGCGCCGCGGCGGTATCGAGACCGATAATTTCCAATTCTTGCGATCGGTCACGCGGCGCACACCGAAGCAGTGCATTCCCTCGCCGACGATTCTGCACATGCGCGGCGGCCGCGGCGCGATCGATCGTAACGCCTATCCCGACGTCGACATGTTCTTCGCCGATCTGGCGCGCGTCTACCGCGAAGAAATCCGCGATCTGGCGCAGCTCGGCTGCACGTACCTTCAACTCGACGACCCCAACATGGCGTATCTCTGCGATGAGAAGATGCGGCAGAGCGTGCGGCGCATCGGCGAAGACCCCGAACGGCTGCCGCGCACGTACGCGAAGCTCGTCAACGAATGCTTCAAAGACCGGCCGGCCGGCATGACCGTTTGCATGCACATCTGTCGGGGCAATTTTCGCAGCGCCTGGGCGGCGGAAGGCGGCTACGACCCCGTGGCGGAGATCCTGTTCAACGAGTTCGACCTCGACGCCTTTTTTCTTGAATACGATTCGCCGCGCGCTGGAAGCTTTGCGCCCCTCCGCTTCGTCGCGAAAGACAAAAAGATCGTGCTCGGTCTCGTCACGACCAAGACCGGCGAGATGGAAAGCGCCGACGAAATCAAGCGGCGCATCGAGGAAGCAAGCCGCTATGTTCCCCTCGAAAGGCTGGCGTTAAGTCCTCAGTGCGGCTTTTCCAGCACCGTGCTCGGGAACGACATCACCGCAGACGCCGAGATTGCCAAGCTGTCTCTGGTCGTCGAGGTAGCAAAGGATGTATGGGGTTGAATGCGTAGTCTGCAAATGGTTTGCTTTCATGGCCGCCGCAGACAAGAATTGGTGGCTTCTTAGCAATGCGCGCCCTTTGACTTAGGAATTTCTCTTCGCGTTTTCCTCCAGCGGAAAGTTTTACCGTACTCGAGCTAAAATATATTTTTTCTAGTCAGCTCATTCCTTTAGACATATCTCCTATGATAAAGTGCAACGCCCCGGCGGTTCAAAATGCGAAGCGAGAGAGCAGAAGCGTATGACACCGTGCGTTTTTGCGAATGGCAAGGAACATTTGATCATATGAACGTTGTTTCGAACGCTTTTTAGATACTTCAACGCACATGCTTTAAGCAACGGCGGAATTGAATTCCAGGACTATACTCAGGACCCTCGTATGGGAATTCAGAGGGGCAACGACTCGCGCGCTCAATGGGTTTGCAAGATTGTGCAAATGAATCCCTGGTCGAGTCAGCACGCCTAGTCAATTTTTATGGGACACGAAAGATTTCATAAATTGCTGACGCACGTGTGGGAGCGCTCGGCCTTTTATCGGGACTATTACGGCAGCCACGGCATACGAGAAAAAGATTTGGCCGAGGTGGAAGTTGGAGACCTGCCTTTTCTTACGAAACCACTGCTAATGGATAATTTTGATGCCGCTGTTTGTGATTCCCGACTGAGTAAACAAGATCTGGAGCGGTGGATTCATGAAAATCGCGATCCTCGTCAGGACTTCGGGCGGGATTTCATCGTCGTTCATAGCTCCGGTTCTTCGGGAAACCTCGGCATTTTTGTTTATGACCGTACAGCCTGGCAGCTCGCGCATACCGCTCTGGCCGGCCGTCTAACGTTCTCGGAGAATCACTCTTCAAGTAAAAGTAAAGTCGCCGTCCTCCTGGCGTCCCATGGTCATTTTGCGGCCGTATCCTCCTATGTGCGTATGCCGAAGGCGGTTTACGATGTGCTGGTTCTTTCGGTGCTTGATCCTTTGCAAAATGTTGTGTCGCAATTGAATGGATTCCAACCGTGCCAGCTCGGAGGTTATGCATCGAGCGTGTCGATGC
This sequence comes from Pseudomonadota bacterium, assembly GCA_021324155.1. Taxonomy (GTDB): domain Bacteria; phylum Desulfobacterota; class Binatia; order UBA9968; family UBA9968; genus JAJPJQ01. The sequence goes on along the minus strand of JAJPJQ010000031.1, from coordinate 116,228 downwards.
TGGCGGAGCTCGCGATAGAAGGCTCACTTAGTATCCGTCCGCAAAAGATATTCCTCAGCGGCGATAAACTTACGGCCGCTATGGAGCAGACGATTCAGGAAGCATGGGGAGCGCCGATATATGTTCTATACAGCGCTTCCGAGTCCCTCTTCATTGCTGCGAGACAACCCGGCCAAAGCGACATGGTCGTCATGAACGATCTGAATATTTTAGAGGTTCTGGCCGATGACAACCGGCCTGTGCCGCCAGGCGCGGCAGGCCGAGTCGTGCTCACCAACCTGTATAACTTCACGCTGCCGATCATACGGTACGAATTGGGCGACCATGTCATGCTGGGCCCGAACGCGCCCGGCGTATCATCGACAACTATTCGCGACATCAGCGGTCGCTCAAGCGACGCTTTACCGGTGATTCTAGACGACGGCGCCTGCGATTCCATCAGTCACCATGTTCTAGGCGAATTTTACGTTCCAGGCATAGAAAAGTTTCAGTTTATTTCCCGCCGGCCCGATAGCGTCCGGATTAATTACGTCGCGCGTCATGATCTCGACTCGGCGATCCGAAAGGAATTCCATCGGATACTGCAAATGAAGTGCGCCTTGCGGACCACATTCGAGGTCCGGCGGGTAAAGCAAATCCACAACGATCCTCGAACCGGTAAATTTGCTGTCGTTAAACTGGAGAAAGAGCAGCGTGCTTCCGAAGCAATCGTCGATGAGCGCTCACAACCTGCGCTCGCGGTAAGTGCGCGCAACGAAGACGCGCCGGGTCCGGTCTCCGACACGAATCGTTTTGATGCTAGCATCGGAGAGTGGAAGACCCAAAACGCGATCGTTGCGAAATGCCATCATACGAGTGGAGCCTTTGTTGAATTCCAAAAGGATGAGATTGAGCGGTCGATTACGGAACGCTTCGAGCGTATCGCCGCGTTGTATGCGGGGCGCCCAGCGGTCAAAACGAAGGAGTCCACGCTCACCTATAGCGAATTGAACAAGGCCGCGAATCGATTGGCGCGCGCCATTCTGGCCAAGCGCGGGACGGGACAGGAGCCCGCCGTCGTGCTGGTCGATGCGGACGAGAAGGCGATCATCGCCGTGCTCGGGGTACTGAAGGCGGGAAAAATTTGCGTCCCCCTCGATTCGTCCAATCCACCCGGCAGGTTGCAGCATGTCTTAGAAGCCACGGAAGCCCGCCTCATCGTGACTTCCCATAAAAATGTGTCTTTGGCGAACGGCGCGCTTCGTGGAGGCCAGTTGATCGATATCGACGAGCTCGATCCCGAGCTCTCCAATGAAAATTTAGGACTCTCCATTTCGCCTCGTGACCTGGCGTATATCCTGTACACCTCCGGCTCGTCAGGGCAGCCCAAGAGTGTCATGCACGATCACCGGGACCTGCTGCACAGTGTGATGGCGTCCGGGAATCCGTGCCGTTACGGTCCGGAAGACCGGATGATCCTCTTTGCGTCGAGCAGCAGCGCTCATGGTGGCATGATGATCTTCAGCGCGCTGCTTTACGGCGCGTCGCTTTATCTATGGAATATCAAGGAGCGGGGCGTTGCGGATCTCTCTCGCTGGTTGAGAACCGAGGAAATCACGATCTATATCTCGTCGCCAACGGTGTTTCGGAGTTTCGCCGCGACTCTTTCGGGTAGAGAAAATTTCCCCAAGCTGCGCCTGATCCGGCTGGGAAGCGAACCGCTCAAAAAGATTGATATAGAATTTTACCAGAAACATTTTTCTCCGCAGTGTGTTCTGGTGCAGATATTGGCGTCGGCCGAGGCCATGCATGTGGCCAACTACTTTATCGACAAGGAGACGGATATCGGCGAGCGCGCCGTTCCGGTCGGTTATCCCGTCGAAGGCAAAACGGTTCTTATTCTCAACGACGACGGGCGCGAGATGGGTCGCGGCGAAGTCGGAGAAATAGCTGTCAAGAGCGATTATCTTTTTCCCGGTTATTGGCGTGAAACCGATTTGACGCAATCCGTTCTGCTGCCCGATCCGGCGGGCGGCAGAGAGAGGATTTACCGAACCGGCGACCTCGGCCGCGTGTCATCCGATGGGTGTCTGACGTGCATCGGGCGAAAGGATTCTCGCGTCAAAGTAAGGGGCTATGGAGTCGACCTCGCTGAGATCGAAACGGCGCTGCTGGAATATCCTGCCGCCAGCGAGGTGGTCGTCGTGGCTGCCGACGATGCTAACCGGGAAACGCGCCTGATTGCGTATGTCGTATTGAAAAACGGCGGTAGTCCGGAAATAACGGCGGCGTTGAGAAAATTCCTTGCGTCGAAATTTCCCGATTACATGATACCGGCGGACTTTATGATCCTCGATAGTCTACCGGTCAATCCCAACGGCAAAGTCGACCGCAAAGCCCTCCCGTCGCTCGATGTAGGGAGACGGGAGCTCGGTGAGCCCTTCGTCGCGCCGGAAACCGAAACTGAAAAACTCATCTCGGAAGTATGGAAAGAAGTGCTGCAGTTGGAGAAAGTGGGAATCCACGATAGCTTCCTTGAGCTCGGTGGACATTCCCTCGACGCCGTCCGTGTGATGTCTCGCATCTTCAATGTCTTCGGGGTCCATCTGTCGCTAGATGTGTTCTTCGCGAGTCCCACGGTGGCAGGTATAGCGGAGGCGATAAACAAAATCGAACGCGACTCATGGGACGTGGGAGATGCGGCGGAAGGTCTGGCGCCACGCGGCAAGTTTTCGGAGGAGCAGCGAGAAGGCCCGCCTGCGAGCGCTAAAAAAAGATCATAAAGTTGGTGGAAACTCAGGTAAGAATTTTATTGAACTCAGGGTATTTCCCGATGCGAAGCGTCCATGATATAGTACACTGCCCAAATTATTTTCAAGACGCCGTGGAGGAGGACCGTGACGCGTCAAAGCGCAAATGCGGGATGTGCACCGTTGAGAATCAAACGGAGCATTTGAGCACGTGAGCGGAATCGGAATCAGTCGTTTAGCTAATTGCGTCATTTTTGATGAAAGCGTTTCCGCTACGGAGCAGGGACTTCGTACCGCATTCGTCGGGTTTGTAGAATGAGAAAAACTTCTCTTTCGGAGTAAAGGGTCCGTGACAACAGCGGAATTTCTTTCTCATCTGCGTAGCCTAAGCGTGGAGCTTTGGGCGGACGGCGAGCGCTTGCGCTGTAACGGCCCGAAAGAAGTTTTGACACTGGAGTTGGCGGCGGAGTTAAAAGAACGCAAACAGGATATCCTTACGTTCCTGCGCGCGACCAGCGATACGGCCGCTCCCGTGGCTGAGACGCCGCTTGTATCGACTGCGAAAAATGGCGCGATTCCGCTCTCGTTCGCCCAGCAGCGGCTTTGGTTTTTCAATCAGTTCGAGCCGAACAACACTGTCTATAACGACCACATCGTGCTGCGCTTGACGGGCCGCCTCAACGTGGAGGCATTGGAGAAAACTCTGACCGCGATCGTCACCCGCCACGAGGTGCTGCGCACCACATTTGTCGTTGTCAATGGAGCCCCGGCGCAGGTGATCGCCGAGGGCCGATCGCCCGAACTTGAGGTCATCGACCTCGAATCCGTCCCGGCCGCCGGCCGCGATGCGGAAGTTTTGCGCGCGCTCTCGGAGGAGAACGCGCGGCCGATTGATCTAACGGTAGATCTGATGCTGCGGCCGCTACTGCTGAAGCTTGGCCCGGCCGAGCATGTTCTGGCGTTGACGATCCATCATATCGCCTCGGGCGGATGGTCGATGGAACTGCTCTTCCAGGAGCTCGCGGTCCTCTATGAAGCTTTTTCCACCGCGATGCCGCCGGCCCTGTCCGAGCTGCCGATTCAGTATGCGGACTTCGCGATCTGGCAAAGACGGCTGCTGCAGGGAGACGTTCTGGACGGCCACTTGAACTATTGGAAGAAAAAATTGGCCGGCGCGCCCGCGCTGCTCGAGCTGCCGACCGATCGCCCGCGACCGCCTGTGCAGAGCTATCGCGGGGCGCGCCGGGCTTTAACGCTGCCGAAAGCGCTCGCCGATGACCTCGCGCAGTTCAGTCGGCGGGAAGGTGTGACGTTGTTCATGACTTTGCTGGCGGCATTCAAGGTCTTGCTGCACCGCTATACCGGACAAGACGATATCGTGGTCGGATCTCCCACCGCCGGGCGTAACCGCGTCGAAACCGAGAAGTTGATCGGCTGCTTCATCAATAATTTGGTTTTGCGCAGCGATGTTTCCGGCGATCCCAGCTACCGAGAGTTGCTGCGCCGCGTGCGGCAGACTTCGCTGGAGGCGATGGCGCATCAGGATCTGCCTTTCGAAAAATTGGTCGAGGAGCTGCAACCCCGGCGGGCGCTGGATCACCATCCGATCTACCAGGTGATGTTCGTTCTCCAAAACGTTCCTCGGTCGCGGGCCAAGCTGCCTGGATTGACCTTAACTCCCGTGCGCCTCGACTCCGGCATCGCAAGATTTGATCTGAGTCTCTGCATGGGGCAGCCGGCGGACGACGCGGCGATATCGGTCGGATCGATTCAGAGCAATACGATCGAATACAACACCGACCTGTTTGACGACGCCACGATCGAGCGGATGATCGGCCACTTTCAGACTTTGTTGACAGGCATCGTCGCCGATGCGGCGCGGCCTATCTCTCAATTGCCGATCTTGACCGAGGCCGAGCGTCGCCAGTTGCTGATCGATTGGAATAAAACCGCGGCGGATTATGCGAAGGATAAGTGTTTCCACGAGCTTTTCGAGGCCCAGGTGGAGCGAACGCCGGACTCCATTGCTGCCGTCTTTGAAGATCGGCAACTGACTTATCGAGAACTTAACGCGCGCGCGAATCGATTAGCCCATTATTTGAAAACGCTCGGAGTGGGCCCGGACGTTCTGGTCGGCGTGTTCGTCGAACGCTCCTTGGAAATGATCGTGGCGCTGCTGGGCGTGATGAAGGCCGGCGGCGCGTATGTGCCGCTCGATCCCACGTATCCTCAGGACCGGCTGGCGGTCATGCTGGAAGACGCCGGGCTTGCGCTGCTGGTGACACAACTGCAATTGCTCGACCTGTTGCCGCGGCATAAAGCGCGCGTGGTTTGTCTCGACGCAGACCAGACGGAATTCGCCCAGGAGAGAGCGGACAATCCGACGCATAGCTCCGACCCGGCAAATTTAGCCTATGTGATCTACACGTCAGGGTCTACCGGCAAACCGAAGGGCGTCCAAATACCGCACCGCGCGCTGGTGAATTTTGTCGAGTCGATGCGGCGGCGTCCGGGGATCTCCGACAAGGATGTCCTTTTGGCCGTCACGACTCTGTCTTTCGACATTGCGGGATTGGAGCTCTATCTGCCGCTGACGGTCGGCGCGCGGGTAGTGATCGTCGGCCGCGAGATTCTCACGGACGGCCGCGAGCTTGCGAAAACGATCGGCAGCTCCGGCGCCACTATCATGCAGGCGACGCCGGCTACCTGGCGGCTGCTGGTGGAGTCGGGCTGGGAAGGAGAAAAACGGCTTAAAATCCTCTGCGGCGGCGAAGGGTGGCCGCCGGAATTGGCCGATGCGCTGCTAAGCCGATGCGGCTCTTTGTGGAACATGTACGGTCCGACGGAAACGACGATCTGGTCCGCCGTCCATCCCGTGGAATCGGCGGACCGCGCGATTCCAGTGGGCCGCCCCATCGCCAACACCCATATATATATAGTGGACCGCTACGGGCAGCTGGCGCCCATCGGGGTCGCCGGCGAGTTGTTGATCGGAGGCGACGGTCTCGCCCGCGGTTATCTCGGCCGTCCGGAGCTTACGGCTGAAAAGTTCATCCCGGATCCTTTCAGCGGCGAACCCGAAGCGCGTCTCTATAGAACCGGCGATCTCGCCCGCTATTTATCGAACGGAAACATCGAGCTGCTCGGCAGGATCGATCATCAGGTAAAAGTCCGCGGGTACCGCATCGAATTGGGCGAGATCGAAACCGTGTTGGCGGAGCACCCTGCGGTCCGCGAGGCTGTCGTCATCGTGAGGGAGGACGTCCCCGGGGACAAGCGGCTGGTGGGATACATCGTTTCTACGCACGATCCCAACCCAACTACGACCGAACTGCGAACTTTCCTGCAGCAGAAGCTCCCCGAGTACATGGTTCCTGGCGCCTTCGTCTTCATGGATGCGCTGCCGTTGACGCCGAACCGCAAGGTCGATCGTCGCGCGCTGCCGGCGCCGGACACGACAAGGCCGGAGCTGGAGTCGGCTTTCGTCGAGCCGGAGTCCGGAGTTGAAAAAGTCGTCGCGGGAATCTGGGCGGCGGCGCTGGGTCTTCAGCGCGTCGGCATCCACGACAACTTTTTTGACCTCGGCGGCCACTCGCTGCTGCTGGCCAAAGTCCACGGCCAGCTACAGGCCGCACTCCGCCGCGATGTGCCGATGATCGAGCTGTTCCGCTATCCGACCATCAGCACGCTTGCCAAGTATTTGAGCGATGCGCCGGAGCAACGACTATCAACCGAAACAGCGGATCGAGCGGAAAGGCAGCGATCGGCGATGTACAATCGGCGGCGTGCGCAGGCGGCTGTCGAGCGTAGGGGACACCAGGAATGAGTCACACACCAATATCCAATATGTCGAGCCCTCAGACAGGCTTCGACATCGCCATCATCGGCATGGCCGGTCGATTCCCCAAGGCGCGCAGCGTCGACGAATTTTGGCGCAATATCAAAAACGGAGTTGAGGGTATTTCATTCTTCTCGGACGAGGACCTGCTGGCGGCCGGCGTATCTCCGGCTGCTTTCAACGCGCCCAACTACGTCAGGGCGGGAGGAATCCTCGAAGGTATCGAGTCCTTCGACGCCGCTTTCTTCGGCTTCACCCCGAGGGAAGCCGAAGCGATGGATCCTCAACAGAGGCTCTTTCTCGAGTGCTCTTGGGAAGCGCTGGAAAACGCCGGCTACGATCCTGAACAGTATAAGGGCTTGATCGGCGTCTACGCCGGCGTAGGGCTCAACGCATATCTCCTCGATAATCTTTATTCCAATCCGAATCTGCTGGAGTCCTTGGGCTGGTTTCAAATGATGATTCTCGATGACAAGGACTATCTGACTACCCGTGTTGCGTACAAACTTAACCTCAAGGGGCCAGCAATCACGGTCCAGACCGCCTGCTCCACCTCCCTGGTGGCGATTCATCAAGCGTGCCAGGGCCTGTTGAATTATCACTGCGACATTTCTCTGGCGGGCGGCGTCAGCATCCATTCGACTCGAAAGTCCGGCTATTTCTACCAGGAAGGAATGATTCTTTCTCCGGACGGCCACTGTCGCGTCTTCGACGCTCTAGCGCAAGGCACTGTGCCGGGTAGTGGAGTCGGCGTCGTGGTGTTGAAACGCCTTAGCGACGCCGTAGAAGACGGGGATCACATTTATGCCGTCATCAAGGGCACGGCCGTTAACAACGACGGTTCGCTGAAGATCGGCTACACGGCGCCCAGCATAGATGGACAGGCCGAAGTTATTTCCATGGCCCTTGCCATGGCGGAAGTGGAGCCGGACACCGTTAGCTACATTGAGGCCCATGGGACCGGCACCTCGCTCGGCGATCCGATCGAGATCGCCGGCCTGACCAAGGCTTTTCGCGCCGCGACGGACAAGAAAGGCTACTGCGCGATCGGAGCGGTGAAAAGCAATATCGGCCATACCGACACCGCCGCCGGCGTCGCGGGCGTCATCAAGACTGCGCAAGCTCTAAGACATAAGCTGATTCCGCCGAGCCTGCATTTTTCCGAGCCCAATCCCAAGATCGATTTCGGCAACAGCCCTTTCTATGTCAGTCGCTCGCTGTCCGATTGGCGGTGCAACGGGAATCCGCGGCGCGCCGCGGTAAGCTCTTTCGGTATCGGAGGCACGAACGCGCACGCCGTCATGGAGGAAGCTCCGTCCCGAACCTCTTCCTCCGACGCCGGCGCTTGGCAGCTGATCGTTCTCTCCGCAAAAAGCGCAAGCGCCTTGGACGCGGCGACGAAAAATCTTCTGCAACACCTCAAAGAGCATTCCAAGCTCAATTTCGCCGACGCCGCTTATACGCTTCAAACCGGACGCCGAGTTTTTAATCACCGCCGCGCGATGGTCTGCCGCGATCGGGAAGATGCATTGAATGTTCTAGAGCAATCGGACGCGAAACGGATTTTTACATCAGTCGGCGAATCCAGCGAGCGGCCCGTTGCGTTCATGTTTCCCGGACAGGGCGCGCAGTACGTGAATATGGGTCTGGACCTGTACCGAAACGAGCCTGTCTTCCGTGAGCAGATCGATTTGTGCTCGACGATCCTCGCGCCGCGTCTCGGCCTCGACCTTCGCGATGTGCTGTATCCCAAAGGTGACGAGGAAAGCGCCGTAAAACAGCTGAATCAAACGGCCGTGACTCAGCCGGCGCTTTTCGTCGTCGAATACTGCTTGGCCAGATTGATTATGCATTGGGGCATCAAGCCGCAGGCCATGATCGGCCACAGCATCGGGGAGTTTGTCGCCGGCTGCCTGGCGGGTGTTTTCTCATTGGCGGACGCGCTGGCGGTGGTCGGAACCCGCGCGCGGTTGATGAATCAGCTTCCAGCGGGGTCGATGCTGGCGGTGCCGTTGTCGCGCGAAGAGCTGTCGGGCCTGCTCGGGCAAGAACTCTCCCTAGCGGCGCTGAACGGTCCATCGATGTCGGTCGTTTCCGGACCGACAGAAGCGGTCGAGAAATTCGAAAAGGAGCTCGGCCGCAGAGGAGTGGAAAGCCGCCGTCTCCATACCTCTCACGCTTTTCATTCGAAGATGATGGACCCGATGCTGGAGCCGTTCGCGGAGCAACTCAGAAAGGTAAAACGCGCCGCCCCGACCATCCCTTATCTTTCAAATGTCACCGGCACTTGGATCACGGCCGCCGACGCGGCGGATCCATACTATTGGACCAAGCACCTGCGTCAGGCGGTCCGCTTCGCCGAAGGCGTCCAGCAGCTGCTCAACGAACCGGGCCGCGTTCTCTTGGAAGTCGGACCGGGACAGACTCTAACCGCATTGGCGCGGCAGCAAGCGGGAAGGTCGGTGGAGCAAGTCGTCGCTTCCATGCGCCATCCTCGCGATGCCAGTAGCGACCAGGCCGTTTTGCTCAATGCCGTCGGTAAACTCTGGCTTAAAGGCGTGAGGGTCGACTGGTCCAACCTCCACGGTAAGAAGCGTCTGCGTGTCCCGCTTCCGACGTATCCGTTTGAGCGGCAGCGGTACTGGATCGAGCCTGCGCGCCCGGACTCGCGCGGCGATCATCGGCGCGCGCCGTCGGGGAAAAAGCCCGACATCGCCGATTGGTTTTACCTTCCGTCGTGGAAGCGCTCTGCATTCCCGCCTCTCCCGAGCGTCGCCTTGGAAGATGGGACAACATCCTGGCTCGTGTTCATCGACGAGCAGGGAGTGGGCCGTGCGGTCGTCGAGCGGCTGCGGCGCGGCGGGCGGAGCGTCGTCGCCGTGAGCGCCGGTGAAAAATTCGCGGCGAACGGCGCGGGCTTGTATACGATCAACCCGCGCGAGCGACAGGACTATAACCTCCTGCTCCAGGAGCTGCGCGCCGAGGATAAACTTCCGGGCCGGATCGTCCACCTGTGGAGCGTTAGCGACGCTGCCGCATCTCCGGAAAAGGAACTTTTCGATGAGACGCTCGCCCGCGGTTTTTACAGCCTCGTGTATCTAGCGCGGGCGCTGGCCGAGCATGTCACGTCCGCTATCCAGATCGATGTGGTGTCCAACCGGATGCAGGAAGTCTACGGCGAAGCGGCGGTGTCTCCCGCGAAAGCGACCGTCGTCGGACCGTGTAAAGTCATTCCGCAAGAATACCCGAATATAACCTGCCGCAGCATCGACATCGATGCTCGCGGCGGGAGTGAAGATAGCGCTGTGGATCGATTGATGGTGGAGCTTTCCTCCGGGCCGACGGATTTGGTGGTGGCCCATCGCGGAAACCATCGATGGATCCAAATCTTCGATCCGATAGCGGTAGGAGAAAATCGCGGGGCGGAGACGAAACTGAAGGACAACGGCGTTTACCTCATCACCGGCGGGTTGGGAAACATCGGCCTCGTCCTCGCGGAATATCTGGCCAAGATCGTGAAGGCCAGATTGGTCCTCGTCGGCCGTTCTCCCTTGCCGCCAAAAGAGGAGTGGGCGCGGTATCTGCAGAATGCTGACCACGACGCGGACGCCATGAAGATACGAAGAATCCAGGCGATGGAGGAAGCCGGCGCCGAAGTCCTCGCCGTCGCGGCGGATGTCGCGGATGAAAAGCAGATGGCGGCCGCGATCGCGCTCGCAGACCAACGCTTCGGAGCCATCCACGGAGTGATCCACGCCGCAGGCACGATCGCCGGCGTGCTCATACCCGAAACGGCGCCGGAGCGCTGCATCAACCAGTTTCGCTCGAAAACCGACGGTCTGCTCGTCCTCGACAAACTTTTACGCGGACGGCGGCTCGATTTTCGCCTGCTGACCTCCTCGATATCCTGCGTCTTGGGCGGGCTCGGTTACAGCGCTTATGCGGCCGGCAATCTTTTCATGGACGCCTTCGCCTGCAACGCCGCCCGGACGAACGCGCCATGGATCAGCATCAACTACGACAGTTGGAACTTTAGCGGACCGACCGGCACGCCTCCTGGCAGAGCGCTGGCCGAGCTCGCGCTAACGCCCGAGGAGGGCGTGGAGGTTTTCCGGCGTGCGCTTTCCCTCGGCGGGGCCGCTCATGTCGTCGTCTCGACAGGAGACCTCCAGGCTCGCATCGACCAGTGGGTCAAGCTCGAATCGCTGCGGGGCAACGGAGCGGTCGCGGAAGAACAGCCGCAGGCGCCCTCGTGGCTTCACTCCCGGCCCGATTTATCGACCTCCTATGCCCCGCCCTCGACGCCGACGGAGGAGGCGCTGGTCGAAATCTGGAAAAATTTATTCGGCCTCGACCAAGTGGGAATTCACGACGATTTCTTCGAGTTGGGCGGACACTCGCTGCTCGCGATGCAAGTAGTCTCGCGTATCCGCAGCGCCCTCGAAGTGAATCTGCCGTTGAACGATCTTTTTGAAAAACCAACCGTGAGCGGTCTAGCGGAACGCATCGAAACGATCCGTTGGGCAAGCCGTGGCGTCGCCTCCGGCGGCCCGGCGAGCGGTCGAACAGAGATAGAGTTATGACGGTAAATGAAACCGCAAACATGAAGGGGAACCGATCATGAGAACCGATAACTCGTTTGGTACCGACGCGAAAACGTCCGCGAAGAAGTCCACTTTGCTGGCTCGCCTCGGCAGTCTGGTCCGAGATCCCGTCGGCGCCGTAAGCTGGAGGTACGCGCGTATGCGCGATCGAATCGAGCACGAGAGATCGATCCGTAACGAAGACCGGGCGCTCCAACGCCGCCACAAGCAGATTGACCGCGAGGAGCTCGACCCGCGTATCACATATCCCAGTTACAAATCATTCGACGAGTTTATCGATCTTAAGCGCTTAAGGGCTTTGGACAATTACCTTAACGAACGCATCCAGAAACACATCCGGACTCGGGACGATGAAAAGTTTCATACCGGAGATTTGACCATCGATGCGAAGGCGGCAAAAGTGCCCGGCTCGCGAATCATCTATCTAAGCAAATCGAAGCGTGACTTCAATTATTGGGACTTGAATGTGGCAAAACTGTGGGAGCCGGCCGAGGATGCGACGGAGTTCTCTCTGCTGATGGATTTCATCCGGACGCTGCCGTTCAAGGAAACCGCGCGAATGATGATCATGTACGACGGCAGCGGCAATCCTGTGACTGCGCACAGGGATCACCATCGTCCTAACTTGCTGCATGAATTCGTCTGGTTTCGCACCAGCCTGACGAAGCCGTTCTACATGTTGGACCCAAGAACCGGCGAAAGACGATACGTAGAGTCCTATACGGCATGGTTCGATACCTGCAATCAGTTTCACGGAGCCGACGCGAAGCCGGGGTTGTCCGTCAGCATCCGCGTGGACGGAACATTCACGGATGAGTTCCGCGCCCGCATTCCGGTTCCGAGCTGCAATCTCGCTTCGACCCCATCGCTTTGGGCCTGCATCGGCGACAAGACTTAATCCTTTGTGAGCGCTCATTCGCACGCTAAGAGAGACGCGGTTGTGACAACGGCCGATTTTTTATCTCAGCTTCGCAGTCTCAACGTAGAGCTGTGGGCAGAAGGCGATCTTCTGCGCTGCAATGCGCCCGAGGAAATCCTCACTCCTGAGCTCGCGGAAGAGCTAAAAGACCGCAAAGCCGAGATTTTGGCTTTTCTACGAGAAACGAGCAGCGCTGCGAACGCGAGCGCGCCGCCGCTTCGGCCGGCGTCGAGAGCCGGCGATCTGCCCCTTTCGTTCGCGCAACAGCGGTTATGGTTTATCGATCAGCTGGAGCCGAACACGGCGCTTTACAATATTACCAAGGCGTTTCGGCTCAAAGGTTCGCTCAATATCGCGGCATTGCAGAAGGCGCTGCAGACCATTGTGTCCCGTCACGAGGTCTTGCGTACAATTTTTGCCGTGGTGGATGGTCTTGCCGTCCAGGTGATCGCCGCCGATCGACCGGCGGAGCTCAAAATCATCGATCTGAGCCGCGAGCCGGTCGAGCGGCTCGACCAAAAAATCCGACGGCTACTCGAAGAAGAAAGCGGCCGTCCATTTAATCTATCTTCGGATTTGATGCTTCGGGCGACGTTGCTGAAGCTGGACGCTGAAGAATACATTTTGATCCTGGCGATGCATCACATCGCGTCGGATGGATGGTCGTGGGGTGTGCTGTTCCGCGAGCTTGAACTGCTTTACAAAACTTTTCTGGCCGGAGAGTCGTCGCCTCTTCCGGCACTCCCCGTACAGTACGCGGACTTTGCCATTTGGCGCAGGCAGTGGTTGCAGGGTGAAGTTTTAGAGACCCACCTCAAATATTGGAAGAAACAATTGGCCGATGCTCCGGCTCTGGATTTATTGACCGACCGGCCGCGGCCCGCTGTTCAGACTTACCGCGGCGGGTCGGAATCTTTTTCGTTTTCCGAAGTGGTCGTCGATGAGCTCAAATCGCTGAGCCGCCGTGAGGGAGCGACATTGTTCATGACGCTGTTGGCGGCGTTCACCGTCCTGCTCCACCGCTATACGGGTCAAGACGACATCGTCGTGGGCTCTCCAGTATCGGGTCGTAATCGCGTCGAGCTGGAGGCCTTGATAGGCTTCTTCGTCAATGACCTCGTTTTGCGCACGGACGTTTCCGGCGATCCGGCGTTTGTCGAGCTACTACGCCGAGTGCGGCAGACGGCGCTCGCGGCCTACGCCCACCAAGACTTGCCGTTCGAGAAACTCGTCGAAAAGCTGCGACCGAAGCGGGGCTCGGATCATCATCCGTTCTTTCAGGTGATGTTCGCGGTTGAGAACGGACGGCCCGCGCCGCTACTTCTCGCGGGTGTCGCAACCCATGCAATACCGTTTGAGACCGACACGGCGAAGTTTGATTTAACCATGACCATGGTCGATGCCGGCGACGCATTAAGCGCGACGTTGGAATACAATAGCGATCTGTTTGATCGCGATACGATCAAACGGATGCTGACGCATTTCCAGACCTTGCTGCAGAGTATCGTCAAAGATCCGGAACGAAGAGTCTCCCGCCTGCCGATGTTAACGGAAAACGAGCGGCATCGATTGCTGGTGGTGTGGAATACTACGCAGAGGGAGTATCCCGCGAAGAAATGCATTCATGAAGTCTTCGAGTCGCAGGTCGAGCGTTCTCCTGACGCGGTGGCGGTCGTCTTTGATGCCAAGCAGCTAACCTACAGAGAACTGAACCGACGGGCTAATCGGCTAGCGCATGAGTTGGTGAAAAGGGGAGTGGGACCCGACGTCCCAGTTGGAATTTGCATGGAACGGTCGCCGGAGATGATCGTCGGACTGCTCGCGATTCTCAAAGCCGGCGGAGCTTACGTTCCTCTCGACCCCACGTATCCGAACGAGCGACTCGCTTTGATGCTCGGCGACGCCCAGGCGCCTGTACTGTTGACTCAAAAACCGCTGATGGAGAAATTTGCCGAATATCACGGCGAAATCCTGTGCCTGGATGTCGTCTCGTGGGGCATCTCTCATGGGAGCGAGGAGAATCTCGTCAGCGGAGCCAAACCGGAGAATCTGGCGTATGTCATGTATACCTCAGGCTCGACGGGGACCCCCAAGGCCGTCGCCGTGCCGCATCGAGCGGTGAGCCGTTTGGTGATCAATACCGACTACGTCGACTTAAATGAATCGGATGTCGTCGCTCACGTATCGAATTCCTCGTTCGATGCGGCGACGTTTGAAATCTGGGGGGCGCTCTTAAACGGCGCAAAGCTCGTAGGCATTCCAACCGACGTCATCCTTGCCCCGGAAGACTTCGCAGCGCGAATCGAGCGAGAAAAAATAACCGCGATGTTCTTAACCACCGCGTTATTCAATCAAATGAGTCGAGAACGTCCCGCGGCCTTCAAGCGTCTGCGTCATTTGTTATTCGGCGGCGAAGCCGCGGATGCCAAGGCGGTTGCCAGAGTCCTTAAACATGGCGCTCCGGAGCGATTGCTGCATGTTTACGGGCCAACCGAGACGACTACGTTTGCCACATGGCATCTGGTCAAGAGCGTCCCCGAGGGCGCGACGACAATTCCGATCGGGCGCCCCATCGCCAACGCGCAGGTTTATTTGTTGGACCGTTATTTCCAGCCGGTTCCGGTCGACGCCGTAGGAGAGATCTTCATTGGCGGTGCCGGGCTGGCGAGGGGTTATCTTAACCGCCCGGACCTGACGGCCGAGAAGTTTATTTCTCACCCTTACAGCGATGTGCCCGGAGAGCGACTGTATAGGACCGGCGACTTTGGCCGCTACCTGCCGGACGGTAGTATCGAGTTTCTCGGCCGCGTCGATCAGCAAATCAAACTCCGCGGCTTCCGGATCGAGCTCGGCGAGATTGAGGCCGTGCTTAGTCGCCAGCCGAAACTACGGGAGGCGGTTGTTTTATTGCGGGAGCGCGCGCAGCGGGATAAACAGTTGATCGCCTACGTTGTGCCCTCACACGATGCGAATCCGACGAATGGTGAACTGCGGACGTTTCTGCAGCAAAAGCTGCCCGGCTATATGGTTCCCTCGGAGTTCGTATTTCTGGAGTCCATGCCGCTGTCGCCGAACGGGAAGATAGATCGCGGCATTTTGCCGGAGCCGGACGGGAACAAGGATTTGCTCTCGAAAGCCACCGAGCCCAAGGACGAAGTTGAGCGGCGGCTGATTACAATCTGGGAGGAGGCGCTTGCGCGGACAGGCATCGGAACCCATGATGATTTCTTCGATCTCGGCGGTCATTCACTGCTGGCTGCCCGAATATTCATCAGACTGGAAAAAGATCTCGGGGTAAAGCTGCCGCTCGCAACCTTGTTTCGCACACCCACTATCGAAGGACTCGCTGCTATCATCCGCAACCACGCAGGATCGGCCTCATGGAAGTCGCTCGTGGCAATCCGGTCGACGGGCAGCCGGCCGCCGATCTTCGCCGTCCCCGGCGTCGGCGGAAATGTTCTTTGTTACAACGATCTCGCGCGGCACTTGGGGCCCGAGCAGCCGTTCTACGGCTTACAGTCGCGCGGACTCGGCGGGACGGAGAAGCCGTTGACGAATGTAGAGGACATCGCCGCGGAATTCTTGCGCGAGCTTCGTGAGGTTCAGCCCCAAGGTCCCTACTATCTCATCGGAGCATGCATGGGTGGCGCGGTTGCTTACGAGATGGCGCAGCAGCTGCGTGCCGCAGGCGAGGAGGTTGCTCTGCTCGCCTTACTCGAGACATGGCTGCCGGAAAAGGCTTCTGTTAAGGGACTCCGCGCCGATGTCCGAAAGCTGGCGGCAGTACAAATTGTCGGGGGCCGATTGCGACTTTATCTTCGGACGCTCGCCGGACTTCGCGGCCGGCAGCGCTACGATTATCTCATTGACCGCTTGAAGGTTCTCAAGCAGATTATCGTTCAGCGTGACGCGTTCAGGGGCGACCGGAGCGAGTATTATCTAAAAGTGGTCGAGCAAGCTAATCTAAAAGCGTTCGGGAATTACCAGCCGCGCTCGTACGACGGTCATCTCATGCTCTTTGTTGCCGAGCACAGGAACGTCATATCTGATAACGATCCGAGACTCGCCTGGAGTTATTTCGCGACCGGGGGAGTGGAGGTCTACTCTATCCCCGGCGAAGACTCTGGACTCATGTTAACCGAGCCGCACGTCCGGCAGGTGGCCGATCACCTCGATGCGTGCCTGAGGAAGTCTTCGGCAAGGTGAAGCCAAGGTGAACCTTTTCCCATTTGTTCCCGCTCGCTCATGGCTCGTGGCCGCGGCCGCAGTCATCGCAGGCCTGATCGGCGGCGGCTTAAGCGCCTGGCTCATTGCGCTCGTCAACAGGGCCCTCAACAATCCCGGCCAATCGAAGACTCTGTTCGTCCTTGGCTTCGTCGGTCTGGTTCTCGGCAAGGTGGCGACCAACGCGATCGCCCGTCTTCTGCTCAACGACTTTGCTCAACGCACAATCTCCGACTTATGCCGCAGTCTGAGCAGGAAGGTGCTCGCAGCGCCTCTGACCGAGCTCGAGCGCGTGGGAATCCCCCGAATCCTCGTGACCTTGACCGACGATATCGCGATGATCGGTTGGGCGGCTCAGAATGTGCCGTCTTTCGCGATGAATCTCGCGGTGCTTGCGGGCTGTGCGATCTATCTCGGCTGGCTCTCGTGGAAGGTGCTTGCGGGCGTGACATTTTTCATCGTCATCGGCGCCGTCATCTATCGTGTCCTGACTGGGCGCGCCTACAAATATCTCCAGCATGCGCGCGACACCCGCGACGTTCTTTTTCAGCACTTCCGCGCCTTGACGGAAGGCATCAAGGAATTGAAGCTTCACGCGCCCCGACGCGAAGCTTTTATTTCCGAGCGCATAAACACGGCAACAGAGGCGCTTCGACGCGACGCGCTCGCCGGCGTGCGCCATCACACGCTTGCGGACACGTGTTCTCAAGTGCTCTTCTACGGCATCATCGGCGGGACTCTTCTCGCGACTAGTATCATTCCCAATCTCAGCACAGAGACGCGGACCGGTTACGTCCTCGCGATGCTGTACGTGATGAATCCGGTATGGAGCCTGATGGAAGGATGGCCGATTTTCGCACGCGCTCGGATCGCTCTCGAGAAAGTGAATGCGCTCGGTCTTTCGCTGGAAGGACCCCATAGCGCGCCTGCCGAGATCGACGCAGGGCCTGTGCGCGCATGGAAGCGGCTCGATCTCGAAGGCGTAAGCTTCGCTTACCCGGCGGACAGCGAGGGACACGCGTTCATGCTCGGCCCTTTGAACTTCAGCTTGCGGCGCGGCGAGCTGGTCTTTATCACCGGCGGCAACGGCAGCGGAAAATCGACGCTGGTCAAGGTTGTCACCGGACTGTACAGTCCGCATACGGGAACAATCCGCCTCGACGGACGGCCCGTCGTGGAAGATGACCGGGAGGCATACTGTCGATATTTCTCTGCGGTGTTCTCGGACTTTTACCTGTTCGACAGCTTGCTCGGGCTCTCCGGTCCCGATCTCGATGCACGCGCATCGCGCTATCTGGTCGAGCTCGAACTCGACGCGAAAGTGCGGGTTTCGGACGGCAACCTTTCGACGACTGCATTGTCGCAGGGACAGCGCAAACGTCTCGCTCTCCTAACGGCTTTTCTGGAAGACCGCGAGATTTATATTTTCGACGAATGGGCCGCCGACCAGGACCCGCATTACCGGGAAATTTTTTACAAGCGCCTCTTGCCGCAGTTGAAGAGCAGGGGAAAAACCGTCGTCGTCATCAGCCATGACGACCGCTATTATCATTTGGCCGATCGAGTCGTGAAGCTCGACTACGGAACCGTCGCTGCGCCGAATGGCCGCGACGGGGTCGATCGTTACGAATCGCCGACGATACCAGAGCACCGTCGTCTGGAAAAAGAAGAGACGTAACCCTCCTGAGAACGTTCAACGCTTAATCCTCGAAAAATGAACCGTCCTAATGCTGCGGGATATTGCGCTTGCTCCTGAGCGCGAAGGGCAGCGAAAACAAGATCGATACGGCGAGTATTCCCGCCACCGCGCCCAGCGAGACGCCGATGGGAATCTTGTAGAAGTCGACGAGCAGCATCTTCACGCCGACGAAGCATAGGACGAAAGACAATCCCACCTTGAGATACCGGAACATCTCCATGACGCCGGCCAGAAGAAAATAGAGGGCGCGCAGTCCGAGGATCGCGAAAACGTTCGACGTGTAGACGATGAACGGATCGCTCGTGACGGCGAAAATGGCCGGGATGGAGTCCACGGCGAAGATGACGTCGGTTGTCTCCACGACCACGAGAACCAACAGGAGGGGCGTCGCGTAAAGCCGTCCGTCTGTCCGAATGGTGAAGCGCTGTCCGTGATAGTCGCTCGTTACGTGCATGACGCGGCGCAGCAGGCGGACGGCGGGATTTCTTTCGGGCTCGAGCTTCTCGTCGCCCGCGAACAGCATCTTGATCCCCGTGATGATCAAGAAGCCGCCGAACACGTAAATGATCCAGTGAAACGCGCTCAGGAGGGCGGCGCCCGCCGCGATGAAGATCGCCCGCATCACCAACGCTCCGAGTATGCCCCAAAAGAGGACACGGTGCTGATAGCGCGCCGGGACGGCGAAGTAGGAAAAGATCATGAGGAAGACAAAAATGTTGTCGACGCTCAGCGATTTTTCGATGAGGTACCCTGCAAGGAATTCAAGCGCCTTCTCCGATCCCCAGAAATGATAGATGCCGAGGTTGAACAAGAGCGCCAGAGAGATCCACACAACGCTCCAACTCAACGCCTCGCGCAGCGAGACTTCATGGGCCTTGCGGTGGAAGATGCCGAGGTCGACGACCAGCATCGCCAGCACGAAAAGATTAAAGCCGATCCATAAAAACAGCCGGTCGGGCATCGCGCGATCTCCTTAACAGTGAAACTTCGATACGGCGGCTCCGTCGCTCATCGGCTTGCAGCGCCGGCCATGCTCTCGAGCCGGCGGATTCTCTCCTCCATGGGCGGATGCGTGCTGAAGAGCTTCATCAAGCCGCCGCCGGTCAATGGATTCACGATGAACATGTGGGCCGTCGCCGGATTCGCTTCCATGGGAATCCGCGCCGCGCCAATGTGAAGCTTTCTGAGCGCGTTCGCCAGGCTCAGCGGATCCGCCGAGATCGCGGCTCCCGTCGCGTCGGCGCCGTACTCGCGGCTGCGCGAGATCGCCAGCTGCACCAGCATGGCGGCGAGCGGCGCGACGAAGATTGTCAACAGCGCCGCGATCGGATGGCCGTCCTCGCGGTCGTCGTTTCTCGACCCGAATATCATTCCCCAGTGCGCGATGTTGGCCATCATAGAGATCGCGCCGGCCATCGTCGCTGCGATCGTTCCGACCAGGATATCGCGATTTTTGACGTGCGATAATTCGTGCGCCAGGACGCCGCGGAGCTCGGCTTCGTCGAGGATGCGCAGAATGCCCTGCGTCACTGCGACCGCGGCGTGCCTTTCGTTTCTGCCGGTGGCGAAGGCGTTCGGCGTCTCTTCGGGAATCACATAAAGCCTTGGCATCGGCATCTGTGCGCGCATCGCGAGGTCTTCGACGATGCGGTGCAGCTTCGGGATGTCATAGAAGCCGACTTCTCGAGCTCCGTACATCCGTAAAACAATCTTATCACTGAACCAATAACTTACACTGTTCATGACCAGAGCGAATATGAACGCCACGATCAATCCGCTTTCGCCTCCCAGCATGCCCCCGGCTCCGACCAGCAGCACGGTGAGCAGCGTCATCAAAAAGACCGTTTTCATCGTGATCATTTTTGCCTCCAACGTTCTGTTTTAACCGAACAGCAATGCGCAGACATACGCCGTGCTTCCTGCAAGAACTAAAATCACAGGGACCCAGTGCTCCATTTGAGCGCTTCTCCACGGAATCCTGCACGCAGACGAATGTTATCTTCGAGCGAAGCTCGACGAACTCGGATGATTTCCGTGTGGAAACCATCGAGAGGACGAATGAGGGCTCGTCGAGCCTTAAAAAAGGATCAGGGTCTAAATGCGATAGACGTTTATCTGCTGATAAACGCTTGACTTGGGAGGAGAGAACGTTCGCTCGCCGATCCAACTCGCAGGCGAAATCTCCCGCCGTGCCAGTGTGAAAACGAGTATGCTCTTAACCGGAGATTTCGCTCTTAGCTGCCGGCCGAGGACGCCGGATACAGGGTTGACGTCGTCCTGGGAAAGATCTTGCTGATCCGCTTTGAACGACGCCGTAACTTCGGCCGAAAAGTCAGGCGCCGGCGGCTCCGCGAAAAGCGCAACCGATGGGACAAAGGTGAGAAACAGCAGCCAAGCGGCCAAACGCTTCATCATTCCAAACCGAAGGGTAGCAAATAGATCGCGACAGTCAAGTTACGGCAGAGCCGCTCGATCGTCACTGCGCGCCGCGGACGACGACGCGGCCGGTCATATACGGATGTATGGGGCACGCGTAATCGAACGTTCCGGCGGCGTCGAAACGCCGGGTGTAGGCGGCGCCCGGCAGCATATAGTCGTTGCCGGGCGCCCCGTCGCCGTACTTGACGCCGTGCGGCGAGCCGTCGTCGTTGCTCCAGGTGACGCTGTCGCCTGGGTTGACCGTGATCGTTTCGGGCGTGAACGCGAACATGTCGATCGAGACCTTCGCGCCGCCCTCGGCCGCGTCGGCCGCGCGCGCCATCGAGGCGCGCGCGGCGAGCGCGAAGAGGCCGGCGAGCAGGAGCCCGGTCATCGCGGAGACGATCGCGAAGCGGGCGGAAAGCAGGGCCGTGCGTGCGGTCATCTTAGTTTCCTTTCATCGTCGCCGAACGCTGCACGACGATTTTGCGCGGCGCGTTGCCGACCGAGACCGTCCGAGTGGCGCCGCTGGCGAGATCGACGATTGTCACGTCATTCGAGCCTTCATTGGTGACGTAGGCGGTCTTGCCGTCGGCGGAGGCAGTCGCCCAGTGCGGCTGCTTGCCGACGGAGACGCTGCGCGCGGGGCTGTTCGTTGCCGGATCGAACAGCAGCAGTTCGCTCGGCCCCTGCACGACAACGATGCCGAACTGCATGCCGCGCGTGCGGCCGACATAGTGCGGCGAGACGCCGGTCGGGATTTGCGCGACGACCTTGTCCGATGACGGATCGAGCACCTGGACGGCGCTCACGCCAGCCTGCGTAAAGTAAAAGCGCTTCCCGTCGTAGGCGAACTCGCCGTCACGCGGCGTCTTGTCGAGCGGGATGATACGCACGAGCTTGCGGCCGGGGATGTCGATCAGCGCGAGCCCAAATTGTCCGGGCTGCTGCACCGTAACGTATGCGCTCTTGCCGTCGGGACTGATCGCGACGGTGTGCGGCTTGGGCACGGCGATGGATGAAGCGACGCTGTTGCTCTTCGTATCGACGAAATCGAGCCGGTCCTCGCCGTACACTGTAACGAGCAGCAAACGATCGTCCGGCGTAATCGCGATGCCGTTCGGCGTTTTGCCGACGTCGATCGTTTTCACGACCTTGTCGCTCGCCGTATCGATCACGTCGACCGACGAAGCGCCATCGCCGCTGACGTAGACGGTTGCGCCGTTGTTGGTGATCGCCATACCGTGCGGCCCGGCGGAGACCGGGACGGTCGTGACGACCGAGCCGGCGGCGGTGTCGACGACGCTCACGCTGTTGTCTTTGAAATTGCCGATATACGCCTTCGGCCCCGCCGCATCGGCGCGCGCTGCGGCGCCGAGCGCGAAGCAGCCCGCCAACGTTATCATTAGATAAAACTTCCAGCGGCCGGCTCGGCCGCGGATATTGTGGATATAATCGTTGCTCGACATAAAATTCCCTCCTTGTTCCTTAAGACCGATCCACTGGCAAAAATATTCCCGGTTGATTCGCTAAGCCGTTTAAGCGTATGCCCGCCGCCGGATCGCTCCGGCGGCGCTATCCGGCCGGTGGGCGTCATTCCCGGCCGATCATCATCCGGAACCTCTGAGCGAGCTTTTGCGCCCATATCTCTTCTTTGCCGAGGGGGTCGTGGTCGCACGGGCCATAGAAATCGATGATGTCGCCCGACGCGGGATCCTTCAGGACCGGATGCGCCGAGGCGAGCGTCCTTGCTTGGATCGCGGGAAACTTCAGATGGCAATATCCGCTTCGATCGAGCTCGACCTTGCTGACGACGCCCTGTGCTCCCGCCGACACCGCCCCTAAACCGATGACTCCCGTTAAAACGAAGACAGACAAAAGTGGCTTAATGTTTTTCACCTGCGCCACCTCCTTTCGCTTGTCGGACCGTTGACGGCGCAAAAAAATTCCACAGCGGGAGAACGGGAATTTTTTATCCGGAAGACCGGTCTAAGGAGTGACGCACCGCCGCGCGGCATTCGTTGACTCGGTACGGAACGCATGCAACAATCTCACGGAAAGTCTCCGCGACAAGCCTTACAGCCCAGCCTTTTTTTAGTTCCCGGCGGGAATAGATCCGGCTCAGGAGCGGTCTCTACAGTGGGGGAAAAAGACAAACTCACGCGCTTCGAGGAAGCGATTTTGCCTCACATGGACGCCGCGTATAACATCGCCCGGTGGCTCACGCGCAACGAGCGCGACGCCGAAGACATGGTGCAGGAGTCGTATCTTCGGGCGTTCAAGTTTTTCGACGCGTTCACCGGCGTTAACGCCCGCGCGTGGCTGCTGACGATCGTGCGCAATACCTGCTACACGTGGCTGCAGCAAAACCGCGGGCGCGAGCTGATGACGGAGTTCGACGAAAAGATCCACAGCGAGCAGAACGAGGCCTGGGATCCGGCGGCTCAGGCGGCGAAGGAGATCGACGGCCGCATGCTCACGCAGGCGATCGAAGCGCTGCCGGCGGAGTATCGGGAGGCGGTCGTGCTGCGCGATCTGGAAGGCCTTTCTTACAAGGAGATCGCGGAGGTTGCGGCGGTGCCCGTCGGCACCGTCATGTCGCGCCTGGCGCGCGCCCGGGCGCGGCTGAAGCGCCTGCTGACAGAGCGCCTGAAAGAGAAGGCGTAGAATGAACTGCGAAGCCGCACAAAATTTGCTCGACGCCTACCTCGATGGCGAATTGGATCCGCCCGGCCGGCTCGAAATCGAGCGCCATATGCAGGATTGCGGGCTTTGCGCGCACGGGTATGAGGAGCGCCGCGCGCTCCAGCGCGCCGTCGGCGGAAGCGGGCTGCGCTATAAAGCGCCGGCCGAGCTGCAACAAAAAATCCGCTTCGCGCTCCGCCGCGAGGCCAATGCCGAAAAACCATCGCGCACCGTGCCGCGGCGATGGTTCGCCGCTGCGGCTTCGGTCGCGATCGCCGCGCTGGCACTGCTCGTCGTGCTGCCGTTCATGCGCGGGCGCGCGGGCGACGATCTCGTCGCGCGCGAGGTTCTCGCCGGACATGTCCGCTCGTTGATGGCGAATCATCTCGCGGACGTGCCCTCGTCCGACAAGCACACGGTGAAACCGTGGTTCAACGGCAAGCTCGACTTCTCTCCGCCCGTCGAAGACTTCGCCGCGCAGGGCTTTCCGCTGATCGGCGGACGCCTCGACTATATCGATAACCGACCCGTCGCGGCGCTCGTCTATCAGCGCAGGAAACATTTCATCAATGTCTTCGTGTGGCCGGCGTCGTCGGACAAACAATCGCCGGCGACAATAATCGAGCGCCAAGGATACGACCTGTTTCACTGGACGAAAGGCGGCATGAACTATTGGGTCGTGAGCGATCTGGAGCAGAACGATCTGCGGAATTTCGTCGATATGCTGCAAACAGAAGCCGCGGCAGTCAAGTCGTAGCGGCGCTTACAGA
Source organism: Pseudomonadota bacterium (assembly GCA_021324155.1). Taxonomy (GTDB): domain Bacteria; phylum Desulfobacterota; class Binatia; order UBA9968; family UBA9968; genus JAJPJQ01. Next base: position 92,342 of record JAJPJQ010000031.1, on the reverse strand, counting down.
TAAGAGAAAAAGAGAGCCTTGAGAGAATTCTCTCCCAAGGCTCTCTTTTTTTCGGCTGGGGTCATTCGCTAAAGTCTTCGATCCTTCTGCGCCAGGAGTCGAGCTCCTGCGCGCGGACTTCGTATTTCCCCAAAGGATCGTGGTCGCAGGGACCGTAGAAATCGACGATATCGGTCGATCCTTCGTCGTTCAGAACGGGCTGCTTTTGCCCGAGCGTGCTTTCACGGATCGATTCGAACTTCATGTGACAGTAGTTGCCGCCGTTCAGCGATTCTTTGAAGAGGACGCCGTCCGCGCGGGCCGACGCCGCGCCGAGACCGATGACACCGGTCAGACAGAGCGCCGACAGTATTGATTTTTGCAGCTGCATTTTCGCTCTCACCTCCTTTCCGGCCTTGCGCGGCCTCTCTGCCCTTGAAGACCGGCGCAGCGGGAAAAAATTCCCAGCAGACTTGGACGAAATTTTTGTCCGCTGTAAAAAAGACGCGCGTCCGGGAACGAAAAGAAATCTTCCAGCAGGCGCGCTGCCGCAGATGCGCGTCAGGGGACGAGCACCAGCTTGCCGGCGGTCGCGCGCGAGGCGAGCAGCCGGTGCGCATCGGCCGCCCGAGCGAGGGGAAAAGTCTCGCCGATGTGAACCTTGAGCCTGCCGGTTTCGATCCAGCGGAAAAGCTCGCCGGCGCGGCGCAGCACGTCGGCGTGATTCGCCACGTGATGCGTCAGGCTCGGCCGCGAGAGGAACAACGAGCCTTTGGCGTTCAAAACGGCGGTATCGAAAGGCGGCACGGGCCCGCTCGATTGGCCGAAGATGACCAGCATTCCGCGCGGCGCGAGCGAATCGAGGCTTTTTTCGTACGTCGTCTTGCCGACGGAATCGAAAACCACGTTGACGCCGCGGCCGTCCGTGAGCCGTCGCGCCTCCGCGGCGAAATCCTGTTCGGTATATAAGATCGTCTCGTCCGCGCCGGCCGCTTTCGCGAGCGCGGCTTTTTGTGCGCTGGAAACGGTGGCGATGACGCGCGCGCCGCGGATTTTCGCGATCTGCACGAGCAATAGACCGGTTCCGCCGGCCGCCGCGTGGACGAGCGCGGTGTGGCCCGGCGCAAGCGGAAAGGTGCTGTCGGCGAGGTAGTGGGCGGTCATGCCTTGCTGCATGACCGCGGCGGCAGTCTCGAAATCGATCGTGGCGGGCAATTTGATCAGGTGCCACGACGGAACCGCGGCGAATTCGGCGTAGGCGCCTTGGCCGTTGGAAATGCCGTACGCGACGCGATCGCCGACCGCGGCCTCGGTGACTTCCGCACCGACGGCGACGACCGTTCCGGACGCCTCCGCGCCGGGAGTATAAGGAAGCGCGCGGGCGTGGTGGCCGCCCCAGTGGAATCCGGAGCGATAATAGATGTCTAGATAATTGACGCCCGCCGCCGCGATTTGGATCAGCGCCTCGCGCGGTCCCGAGTCGGGCGCCGCGACCTCTTCGTAGCGCAGCACCTCGGGGCCGCCGAGCTCGTGAACGCGGATCGCCTTCACGCGTCGATCAATTTTCGATCAACGCGATCACGCGCGCAGGCGCCGATTCGGTCTTCCATTTCGCCGGCAGCGCGATGATCTTCGCCGTGGGGCCGATCTGGTCGAGATTGATCAAATTCTCGATCTGGCAGGTGACGTTCGGCAGAATGATTTTATGGACGCGCATCCCGCTCGTCAGAATCTCGTCGGCGGTCTTGTAGTCGCTGCCCTTTTCCTCCTGGGCGAAATCGAAGCCGATCACGGCGGGCTTTCTCTTCACGAGCCACTGCGCCGCTTCTTTGGTGAGACAGGGCGAATCGTTCCACCATTTGGGATCGGTCGTCGTATGGCCTTTCGGCCAGTCCGTGCGCAGCAGTAAAATACCGCCGGCCTCGATCTTAACGCCTTTTTCCGCCAGCGCCTGCTCGGCGCGGTCGAGATCCTCGGGCGTGATGCGCGCGCCGGCGGAGCCTTTGAACGTGAGATCGAGGACGACGCCGTTGCCGACGAGAGGCTCGAGCGGCAGCCGCTCGATGGACGGCTTGTCGCGGAAGAAATGGTGCGGCGAATCGATGTGCGTTCCGGCGTGCACCGTCATCTCGACGAAATTGGAGACGAAGCCTTTTTCATCCCAATTGATGTACGGTTTTAATTTGAAATAGGTCTCGTCCGGCGCGAACGGCGCCGAATCGCATTCTTCTACGGTCATGCTCAAATCGACGATGCGCATAGCTGCCTCCCGGTAATTTGACTTGTCCAGTATTGATGCATAAATCGCCGCGGGTTTTTCTTCAATAGCTCTCGAGCAGCCGGCCCAGGTGCGCGATCCGATCGTCGATGCCGGCGAGCCGCAGAGCGCGCCACAAGCCCGCTTGATTGCTGGTGACGACCGGCAATCCGCACTCGGTTTCCAGCGGCTCGATAATCTCGAACGTGCGCAAATTTCCGCACGAGATAAGAATGCCGTCGGGTGTTTTCGCGTCGGCGACTACTTCGCGCGCGAGGCGGTAGGCGGCCTCAGGCTCGAGCGCGCCCATGTCGATGCTGCGCCGGATGCCGAGGCCTTCGATCGCGGCGATCTCGAAGCCGGATTGCCGCAGCACGCCCGATAATTTCTCGTCCATCTCGCGGATATACGGCGTGGCGATCGCCGGCCGGCGAATTCCCAGCGCGCGTAGCGCGTCGACGACGGCCGTCATGCTGGTGGTCGCTTGAATTCCCGTTGCCGCGGTGATGCGCCGGATGAGATCGGCGTCATGCCCCATGCCGCGAAAGAACGCGGCGGCGGTGCCGGCCTGAAGGATCACCTTAACTTCCGCCGAGGCGAGCTCGCGCGCGGCGCGCTCGACCTGCTTGATCATCTCCGCCAGGCCTTCGGCCGTGACGTCGTGAATCAGCGTGCGCGTTTCGACCAGACAAACGTCCGGAGGCAGCGATCGCCGCCACTCTTCGGCGCCGGCGGTCTCGGGGGAAGGGGAGATGCGTCCTATGCGCGCGCGCTTGCCGTACATCGCATCACTTTGTTTTGGCCGATGCCCGGCGGAAATCCGCCATCATCGCCGAGACCGACGGCACGTTTTCGATCGACCGCACGGTGTCGATCATACGCTGAATCGGTCGGCCGTCCAAATGAGCGCCGCCGGCGCATTCGCGGAATTTGTCTTCCAGCTCTCGGCGTGAGAGCGGTTTCTTCGGATGCCCCTTAGGCGGTCGGGACGCGGCGCGGTAGGAGCGCCCGTCGCGGAGCCGTATTTCGAGCGTCGCGCGCGCGTGTTCGAATCCGGCGGCGTCGAGGCGTGGATCGCGTATAAATACGACTTTGCGCATTAATGCTTCTACCGCGGGATTTGACACTTTGCCGTCCACATACTGGCGCAGCCCGGCCGCGCGCTCGACAAGCGCGACGGCGACGGAGAACGGCGCGCTGAATTTCCCTTGCAGGCCGGTCTTAGGCCGATCGTAAACGAGCGGCCCCGCAGAAACCTTGCCCAGGGTCGCGGTGATTTTTTCCACCAAACCGGCGTCGATATCATGCCGCACCGAGAGATCGATCGCGGCATCGAGCAGCGAATGGAGGACGCCGGCGCAGGGATAGCGCTTGACCGCGATTCCCGGCGCGTTGAAAAAAAACGGCCGGCCGAGCTTGAGCCGCGCGGCTGCGACGTGGTTGCGCGACGCGGCGCTGAAAAAACCCATGGGCGCCTCGAAAATATTTTCCGCCGCGGTAAATCCCTGGCGCGCGAGCTCCGCCGCGACGACGCCGTTCTCGGCGGCGCGGCCGGCGTTCAGCGCTTTCGCCATGCTGCCGCGGTTCGCGCGTACGCCCGCGGAAAACGTCCCGGCCAGGCCGAGCGCCCATCGGATGCGCTTGGCGTCGAGGGCGGCGAGGCGGGCCGACGCGGCGGCGGCCCCGAAGACGCCGATCGTGCCGGTCGGATGGAAGCCGTCGAGGTAATGGCGCGGATCGATCGCGTCCGCGAGCCGGCAGGCGACCTCGACGCCGATAATGTATGCGGCGAGCAAATCTTTTCCGCGCGAGGATAATTTTTCCGCGACCGCTAAAGCGGCGGCCAGAACGGGCGTCGTCGGATGCGTGAGCTGGCCGAAAGGAATTTTCGCCGAAGTCGCGAGCTGCGTGTCGTCGTAATCGAGCACGTGGCCCTCGACGCCATTGGCGAGCGCGGCGTAGCGCGCCGCCGTTTTGACGCTCGTTCCGATAATCGTAGCTTCGCACGCCCCGCAGAGCTTCGCCACATACCGGCGGATATGGACGCTTGCGTCCTCGCGCGCGCCGGCGATCATCGTCGCGATGCCGTCTAGAATGTGTTCTTTCGCGGCCTCTACGACGGCGGGCGGAAGGTCTTCGAACCGCGTGGCGGCCACGAAGTCGGCGATCCGCGCGGTCACGTTTTTGACGGGCATGTCAAGCGGATTTAACCGGTTGAATGTCCGCTGTCAATGAAAGCAGCTTCAAGGCCGCCCGCGCGGAGTCCAGACTGCGTACCCGAGTAATTACCGACCTGCGTAAACATGGCGCCGGTTATTCGTTAATACTCATCGATGATTTATGCGAGTTGACGCTCTGTGTTCTCCTCGTAAGAGTTTTATTAGATGTTTCTCTCGCAAAGGAGGTAACAATGGAGACTGGCAAGGACTACATGGAGACCGGGAAAGAATATTTGGAACAGGCGCAGAGACACGCGCCGGAGCCGAGTGAAGACGAGTTCACTAAAACGGTTGAGAAGTACACGGCCGCCGTACCGTCGTCGGCCTATCTCGCCGTCGCGGTCGGAGCGATGGGTCTATCGCTGCTGTTCCAGCTCTCCGGGCGCGGCAAGTGGGGCAACTTCGTCGCGCAATGGGTGCCGACGTTGCTGATTATCGGGCTTTACAACAAGATGGTGAAGCTCGAAGGTCATGATCGGTCCCATCGCGGCGGCGTCGGATACTCATCCTAGCAAGGGAATATTATATGGATAGCAGAGCTAAGTTTCTCGGCCACCCGGCGCATCAAATGCTGATCGTTTTCCCATTGGGGCTTCTCGCCACCGGGGTTATCTGCGACCTGATCTATTTGTTCGGGGGTCCGCCAAGCGCCGCGACGGCGTCGTATTGGATGATAGGTCTGGGAATCATCGGCGGCCTTGTCGCCGCGCCGTTCGGCTGGATCGACTGGTTCGCAATCCCGCGCGGCACGCGCGCAAGAGCCATAGGTTTGTGGCACGGTGCCGGGAACGTTGTTGTACTGCTGCTGTTCGCCGGCAGCTGGTGGCTGCGCCACCGGGGCCTTCCCGATACCCCGGATACGATCGCGTTAGTCCTCTCGTTCGTCGGGGCCGGCCTAGCGCTGGTGACGGGCTGGCTTGGCGGCGAGCTCGTCGATCGTCTCGGCATCGGCGTCGATGAAGGCGCGCACGTGAACGCCCCGAGCTCGTTGTCCAGCCGCCGAGTCCATGAGCGCGCCGGGGCTCGGCCATAGCCGACTTTAGAAATCGATTTTCATTCGCAGGCCAAGGACCATGACGTGATCGATATCGTTTCGGTTTATCGTCCCCGTCTGTGGATATTTAGGAGTTGCGCTGGTCTTCTACCGCTTCCCAGCTCTTGTCCGGATTGAATTTCGTCATCGCCGCGGCCGCCGCGGGGGTAGTCGACCCGAGATCTTTTTGAAAGACGATCCTGTCGTGCGGCGGTAATATTCGCGCTGCGCGTGACATAGGCGAGCGAGACCTGGATAACGTCGAGCTCGTTGCCGCTGATGCGGCGGTTGAGGATATCTTCCTTGCCTTCTCCAGCGTCGAAGCGACAGCCGTCGTTGTCCGTTTACGATCGGTATCGGAAACGGTCAGCGGTCCCTGCCGACTTCCAGGATCGTGTTCGCATCGTTCGAGCCGGTGAGCGTGTGCGATTGATCGTAGGCTTTAACAAAGCGCTCGCCGGCATTGCGGTCGGCGACGGCGTCGCCGCTCGCGATCAGCGGCTCGGCGTCGGCGCCAAAAGTGGCGAGGAGAGCTGTTTTGTCGTGCGCCTTCACGCCGGCCACGAGATCCTGCACCGCGTCTTCTTCCGAAGCGTAGCTTTTCTGCTTCGGTCCCGCGCCGAGCGCGATCTGCGCGGCGAGAAGCGCCAGCGCCAGGATCCACAGCATACGAATCATGATCTCGAGCGGCTTGGGGTCTTTAAACCGGATGTTACGGCGATACATAGGCTGATCTCCTTGATGCTTTTTTACGGCGTCGGCCGCCGCCTTCTCCTCCGCCGTCGCGGCCCCCGCCCCCGCTACGGCTCGCGCTGCCCCGCTGACTTGCGCTGCGCGCGGCGTTACGAAAGTCCTTGCGATCGAGCTAGCGCGGTCGTTCGGAGTTCGGTTACGGTGGACGATTACTTCGCCGGGCCCTCTTTCGACGCACGATAGCCGGCTGCTTTCGCGTCGGCTTCGCTCATGTATTTCCCTTCCTTCGTCTTGCCGTACCAGCGGTCGCCCTCGTAGTGATAAATGCCGGAGTCCGTGTTCACCCACACTATGCCTTTGCGCGGCGGAGCCTGGGCGACGTCGGTTCCTGTGCTTTTGGCGGATTTGGTCGCGCGTTCCGGTGAAGAAGGCGAGGCCGTACCCGAGCGCTCAGGCGTCGAAGGGATCTCCGCCGACGGCGAGCCGCGACCGCTGACCGTAACGTGCGGACGAATCTTCGTGACCGTGCTCTTGGAGACGCCGGCCTTTTCCAAATCTTCCACGGATTTGTAGGGACGCCCTGCGATGATCTTCTTCGCCGTCGCCGGGCCAACGCCCGGCAACTCTTCAAGCTCCGCTTCGCTCGCGCGGTTGAGATCGACGGGGCGGGAGGTCTTTGCCTGTTCTTTCGATTTTTTCTCCGGCGCCGCCGTGGATTTGGCGGATTGGGATGAAGATGATTTCGCCGCCGAGCCGACGGTAACCTGCGAACGGATTTTGCCGATCGTGCTCTTCGGAACGCCCGCTTTCGCGAGATCATCTACGGAAGAGTAAGGGCGTCCGGCGATGATTTTTTTGGCCGTCGCTTCGCCGACGCCGTTGAGCGACATCAGCTCGTCGGCCGACGCGCTGTTGATGTCGATCTTGCCCTGTGCGGCCGAATGTACTGCCGGGGGTGAGATGCTGACTGTTATCCCGGCCAGCAGCACCAAAACCAATAGCATGGCTGGTCTCTTCATAGGAATTGCCTCCCTATAAGGAGTTAACGACCAGATTGCATTCTTGACAAGCCCCCCATGGGCGGCTCAGGCGAATGGCCGGCGGCTCATTTCACCTCTTCGAAATCGCCGGGCTTCCACGAGCCATCGAAGGCCGGCTCTTCAGGGCCATAGACGCGGAAGTAGCTGAACCATCCTTTGCCCGGGATCGTCTGGATCCATCGGCTCTCATAGGTGCCGGGAGACTTGGGACCGAAATAGAGATCGACCGATTTCGCTTTGCCGGTGTCTTTAAGCTCGAAGAGCGACCGCAGCGCCGCTTTGTCTTGCGGCGTTTGCACCTCCGAGCGCGTTTCTGCGTCGTACACCGTCACCGACCAGAAGAGACCGGCCGGCACCGGCAGCGGCACGTTCAGCTTGTAGGTCTTGGCGCCGTTGACGAAAGCGCCCTTCGCGTCGCGGTCGCCGAGCCAGTATAACGAACCGGCGCCGATCGAGCGGCAGAACATCGCGGGCGACGTGACGATCGCCTGCGCGAACCAACGGTCGCGCGCCTCGAGATCGATTCCGCTCTCGGTCTCGAAGTCGGCGCTCTCCGGCACGAGCCCCGCCCACTCCCACTTGCGGTCGTTCCACGCCAAGCGATCCGGGCGGGCGCTGGCGAAGGCCGAGACGAGCATTTGATCGCGGCCGGCTTTCGCCGCTTTCTCTAGGATGCGCTTCATGCGCGCGTCCGGTGCGAAGGGCTTGCCTTTCTGGATGCCCAGCGCGGCGAGCTCGCCGTACATCGGCAGGAATTTCGCCACGAGCGGCTCGGCGTCGATGACCTCGTGCAGCTTCTCCCAATATAGGAGGTTGTCCTCCCAGCGCAGGCACGTGCCGTCAACCGCTTTTTCGGTGACATCGATCATCTTCATCGGTTTCGGATTGTCCGCGTCTGCCAGCGGGTAAATCTTGACCGCGCGGAGCGAGCCCAGCGCCGCCGTAACGTTGCCTTTGATCGGCAGCGAGCGGAGCGCGACGAAGACTTTGCTCGAAGACGATTGCCCGGTGAAATAGCCATCGGGCGGCTTGCCTTTGTAGCCGGGCGGCAGGATCAGATGCTTGCCGCCTTTCGCGCCGGCGGGGCCGGGCAGTCCCATATCCAGAATCCAGCCTTGATGATGATCGTCCACCAGGCCGACAAGCTGCCCCGGCGGCATCTCGACGACATAGGGTCCATCCTTTAGATCAACGATCGCGGCCGCGTAGGGGGTGTCGGAATTCGGCGTGAAAAAGACCTGGCGCGGTCCGGCCGACATCACGATCATGCTCTCGTTGTCCCGCGCTCCGATCGAGGTGTTGGCGTTGAACATGCCTTCGCACGATACGGTCGGGTACCAGAAGCGGTAGGCGGTCACGGCGCGCTGGAAATCCGCGTCGTCGCGGGCGCGCTCGGTCGCCTCCTTCGTGGGAAAACCGTGCTCGAACGGGTACAGTGTCGCGCCGCGCTGCGGCTTGCGTTGGACGATTTCGGTTGGTGCGCTCATTCTGCGACTCCTTGTTAATGTTTGAAGTGAATCGTGTTCATCCCTTTTATTTCACGCCTCGCGGCCTTGGGCATATCGCGCCGAGGCGCCCGACTCGTTCCCAGGCGATGTGGTTGCGATGCGGGCGGCGAGTTGGAAGGTGAGCGCGGCGACGAGCGCAGCGCGCGAACTCGAGCCACACGACACGCTTTTGCGCACCGTTTGGGGCGCGGAACAATCCACACACATATTCGATAATGAATTTTCTAAAATTCCTTGACCGCCGTGTCGGTGTCAAGTTATCCTGCCGCGGAGCGCTCAAAGTTATTGTCGTGCCCGCGCGATTAAGCGGAAGCCGAGATGGCAAGTGGACGTGTCCACCGGCTGCGCCATGCGCGCCGCCGGCCGGTAGCGCCGGCAATAGTTCGGCGCGCACAGGTACGATCCGCCTTTCATGACTTTCCGTGGGATACTGCCGCCGGCGGCGATCGGATCGTGACTTTGGTCGCGGTCGCCACCGCGCGGGTTGATGCTCGCGCAGCAGGAATGCACGGCTTGCGCATGCGGCTGGTACCAATCCGTCGTCCATTCCCAGACGTTGCCGGCCATGTCGTAAAGACCGAAGCCGTTGGGCGCAAAACTCCCGACAGGCGCCGTGCCTTCGAAGCCGTCGTTCTTGAGATTCTCCCACGGGAAGCGGCCTTGCCATGTATTCGCCATGTACTTGCCACCCGGCGCGAACTCGTCGCCCCAGACGAATTCCGCACCCTCGAGGCCGCCGCGCGCGGCGAATTCCCATTCCGCTTCGGTCGGCAGTTCCTTTCCGATCCATTCGGCATAGGCGACGGCGTCTTCGTAGGCGACGTGCACCACGGGATGGCGACAGCGATCTTTGAGCGTGCTCGAAGGTCCCTCGGGATGGCGCCAGTTGGCGCCGGGAACATAGCTCCACCATTGAAAGCAGTCCCGGAGATCAACCGGTGCCGGCGGCTTGCGAAATACGACCGACGCCGGCACCAGTAGTTCGGGTTTTGCGCCGGGGTAATCCGCCGGATCGGGCGGGCGCTCGGCCACCGTGATGTAGCCGGTGGCTTCGACGAAGCGGCGGAAATCCTCATTGGTGACGGAGTACTGGTCAACCCAAAAGCCGTCGACGGTGACGCTGTGCGCCGGCGCTTCTTCGGCGTAGTGCCGGTTCGATCCCATCAGAAAAGTTCCGCCGGGAACCCAAACCATATTGGCGAAGGGCGATTTCGACGGGCTGATCGCTACAGAGGCATTCGTTGTTGATCGCATAGGCACTCCTCGGCGCGCGTGAGAGGCTGTGAAGGATGTCTAGCCGGCGGCGCCGTGATCCGGTCGATGTGTTAGCACCAGAGTAAAGAAACGCGTCGCGCGGCGGAATCGGGCAGTGCCTGATTTATTATTGCTAAAATCCTTAGGGGCTGTGCCGTTACGGCGGCAGAACTACATCATCCGGCTTTTTCAAGTTTTTCCGCGGCAGGTTCAGAATTGGTTTTGGTTCTCTTCGCGTCGGCGGCGTGCTTGGCTTCGCTCTCCTGCGGCCGTTCGATTTTCTCTTTGCGCAGCGCCATAAATAAAGCCACGATGTTTTCGGCGCTTTGATCGTGAGGCCGAACCTGCGGCGTGGCGGGCGGAGAAGCGGGCGACGGTGTATCGCATGCCGTCGCGACGACCGACGCCGCGACGGCGAAACTTAATAGTGCGATTCTTAACAGCATCGGCGCGCTAGAGCGAAACGAGTCCTTCGCGAATGCAGTACTTTGTCAATCCGGCTACAGTTCGTATGCCGAGCTTGTCCATGATCTGCTTGCGGTGCGTCTCCACGGTTTTCACGCTGATTTCGAGTTTCGCCGCGATTTCTTTCGTCGGTATTCCGTTTCCGATCAACTGCAACACTTCCAATTCGCGTTTCGTCAGACGATGGCTCGTCGCAAGATTGTCGACCAGAGAACCGGCGATCTCCGCTCCCAACCCGGCCGATTTGGCGACTTCGGCGCTCACGTAAACGCCGCCGCGCGAGACGACTTTCAGCGCGGTCAGCAGCTCGTCGAAGGCTGCGTCTTTCAGCAGGTATGCCGTCGCGCCGGCTTGGAGCGCCTGGGTGACGTGAGATCTCGGAGCGTGAAAGGACAAAACGACAACCGCGGTTTTCGGCAGCTCCGATTTGATCTGTGCCGTTGCCTCGATCCCGTTCAGCCTCGGCATGATCAGATCCATGATGACGATATCGGGTTGCAGCTCCTTGGCGACTTCCACGGCCTGAAGTCCGTCATCGACTTCGCCAACGCATGTAAAAGCCCGGTTTCTCGCAAGCAGCGAGCGCAAAGCTTCCCGCATGATCTTGTGATCGTCCGCAATGAGGACGCTTTTCACCATAGGTTGCCGCGAAAACACTGACGGCTTCCGCCCTGACTATGGCGGCGGGGGATCCGGCGCGCATCCATAGCATATAACCGATGCAGGGGCATGCCCCTATCGGAGTAAGCCTGATTGTAATTTCGTTTTTCCTGAGTCCGGGATCAGAGCGAAGTAATGCCTTCCCTAACGGCATACTTCGTCAGCTCGGCGACGCTGTGGACATTGAGCTTGTCCATGATCTGCTTGCGGTGAGTCTCGACGGTTTTGACGCTGATAAAAAGCACCGCAGCGATTTCGCGAGTAGGTCTTCCTTCGGCGACGAGCTGAAGGACCTCCCTTTCTCTGCCCGAAATCGAGCAGCACTTCTCCATGTCGGCCGGAGCTAAGGCGAGTGAGTTCTGCACGACGACATGCGCGACCCCGGGGCTCAAAAATGTTTGTCCCCGCAGAACCGCTTTCAGCGCCAGCACCATTTCGTCGAAGGCGGCGTCTTTCAATAGATAGCCCGAAGCCCCGGCGGCGAGCGCCTGAAAAATAGAGCGGCTGTCGGCGAGCATCGAGAGCACGATGACTTTCACGTTAGGAGCCTGCTTTCGGACGAGCCGGGTTGCTTCGATGCCGTTCAGGATTGGCATGTTGATATCGATGATCAACGCGTCAGGCTTGACCTTGCGGACAAGATTAGCGGCGCCGCGACCGTTCTCCGATTCTCCGACGACCTCGAAACCTTGATCTTCCAGAAGCGATCTAAGCCCCGCGCGCAGTAATTGATGGTCGTCGGCGATTACAATTCTTGGCGCCATCAATGCTCCTAAGCGACACCGTGCGAAGGTAAAATGATCGTCGCTGTCGTGCCGGCGCCGCGCCGCGATTCGACGGAGAACGTCGCGCCGGCGCGCTCCAGCCGGGTACGGATACTGAACAGACCGAATCCACCCGCGTCCGAACGCGGCCACGAAACGACGCGGGTGTCAAAGCCACGTCCGTTGTCGACGACCTGGACGCGAATCGACTGAGCGCAGGATTCGAAAACTATTTTCACTCGCGTGGCCGCGGCATGTTTCGCGGCGTTGACGAGAAGTTCGCGAATGACCTGGCCGAGCATCCTGCGCAGGTCGTTTCCCAGCCACGGCGGCGCCTCCTCTGATTCGACAGCGCAGGTCAGACGGTATTTGAGTTGGATCTCTGTCGCCAACGAGTCTAACGTCTGCCTGAAATCGCCGCCCGAAAGCGACTCTACTGAAAGCTCGCGGATCAGCGTCCGTGTGTCTCCAATGTTGCGTCCGATGAGTTCGGAAATCTCCTTCGCGAGGCCTGCGTAATTCTCCGGCAGCAGGCTTTTCAAACGGTCCACCTTCATCTTCGCTAATATGAGGTCCTGGCCGATGCTGTCGTGGAGCCGGCTGGCGATCTCCTGCCGCTCATTTTGCCTGACACGGTCCAGTTCCGTTCTCAGCGTTCCCCCGGCGGTACGGTTATAGGTTTTGACAGTCCTTAACGCCTGTTTGATCTGCTGCGGCAGAGACCCATTAACGACATTCCGTGTTCGGAGAGACTTTGCGGCGGGCATATGCGAGGTATGGCCGTTGCCGGAAAAGGCGCCGATCGTAGACATAAAATGGCCCTCCGGCGTAATTTATCCGCAATTAAGATGCCAAAAATGATTTAGGTATTAACTAATGAATTACTAAGAGGGATTATTCACAGGCTATCCACAGGGACCCTGTGGAAAAGCCATGAAGCCACGAAAGTTCGCGGGATCTGCCTATCTCACTGTGAGATATCGCGGGCACCGTGGGGAGTAATCAGTTCCAGTTTGATCCGCTCCGGTCCGGCCGCTTGATTCCGAGTTTTTGCATGCGCGATCGAAGGGTACTCGGGTTTAGACCAAGTAGGGCGGCCGCCCCTTTCGTGCCTTCGACGCGCCAACCGGTTTTTTCCAGCATCTGGAGGATATGATTGCGTTCAAGATGCTTGAGCGTCGCTTGTTCGGTCAGCGACGCACTCGCCGAAAGCAGGACAGTGCGCGAAAGCCCTGCGGGCTGTTCATCGAAGGAGGCCGATTCCCAGCCCTCCGGCAACTGTAAAGTCTTGTCCGGCGATATCAGCGCGGCGCGCTCTATGACGTTTTGCAGCTCGCGGATATTACCGGGCCAATCGTACGCGGAAAGCGTCTCGAGCACTCGATGCGGGATGGGTCCAAAAGTCCGACCCAATCGCTGGCTTGCTTCCTTGAGGAACGTGATTGCGAGAATCTCGATATCTTCCTTCCGCTCGCGAAGCGGCGGCAGATAGATAGGATAAACATTCAACCGGTAGTACAAATCCGCCCTGAACGAGCCGTTGTGTACACTGTCGAGTAAGTCGCGATTGGTCGCGGCGATGACGCGCGCATTGACTTTGATCGTCTTTGGGCTGCCGAGGCGCTCGAATTCCCCTTCCTGCAGGACGCGCAGAAGCTTCGCTTGGAGCATCAGAGGCAGATCGCCGATCTCATCGAGAAAGATCGTTGCGCCGTCGGCCAGCTCGAAGCGTCCGATCTGCCGCGCCGATGCGCCAGTGAACGCGCCCTTTTCGTGACCGAATAACTCGCTTTCGATCAATTCCGACGGTAGCGCCGAGCAGTTCACTTTGACGAGCGGCCGGTCGCTGCGCTTGCTCCGAGCGTGGATCGCGCGCGCGAGCAGCTCTTTGCCGGTGCCGGTCTCGCCCAGGATCAGCACGCTCGTATCCGTCGCCGCGACCAGTTCCGCCTGTCGGACGATCGCGACGATGCGTTTGCTCGAGCCGATCATCTCGCCGAAGCGGTGTGCGCCGGAAACCTCGGAGCGCAGGTAAATATTCTCCGCCTCCAGCCGTTCCTTCAAGACGCGGATTTGCTCTTCCGCTTCTTTTCTGGCGGTAATATCGATGGCCATGCCTTGAATTCGCGCCGGACGGCCTTCTGCGTTCGTTAGTACTTGCGACCGGCTCGCGATCCAGCGAAGTCCTCCGTCGGGACGAATGATTCGGAACTCGATATCCCCGCCCGTGCGTGCTTCGATCCAATGCTCGGCTGTCGTCCAAAGTCTCTGCCGGTCATCGGGATGAACCAGAGCGAAGAAGTCCTGCCGTGTGGCGATCCTCGTCGGCGAGTCGATGCCCAGGATGGCGCGATAGCTGTCCGACCGCACGATACGTTGGGTCAGGAGGTCGGTTTCCCAGTAGCCGATGCCGGCGGCTTCCATCGCGAACTTGAGCTGCGCCTCACTCTCGCGCAGCGCCGCTTCGGCGCGCTTGCGCTCGGTGAATTGCGCGATCTGCGCCGCAATATTGCCCAGCAGCTGAAGCATCGCCTGGTCAGTTTTACGCACCGTGCGATTGAAAAATAGAAATACGCCGACAATATCGTCACCCTGGAAGACCGGGAATCCAACCGCAGAGCGCAGAGGCACTTGCGCGACAATCGCGGTGCGCTCAAAGGCGCCGTCGGTGGTCAGATCTTCGACCCAGCCGGGTTCGCGCTTTTTCCATAGGTTGCCCGACATCCCGACGCCGAGTCGAAACGTGCACCCCAAACTGGCCGACGCGAATTCTTGAAAGAACGCCTCCGAATGCGAGAACCAAGTTTCGAGGATTAACTGTCTTTGGCGCGGGTCGAATGCCCACATCTCACCGTAATCCCAGTTGAGGCACTCACAGATCGAGCGGAGAATTCCCGGAACCGCCTCCTCAATCGAGGCGGATTCCGCGAGCACATGCGTGATCGCGTATTGAGCCCTCAACCGATCCTCCGCCCGTTTGCGGTCGGTAATGACGTCGGTGAATATGATGATGCCGCCGATCTCGCCGTCGGCGCCGCGCCACGGATGCACCTCCCAGCGAATCCAATCCATGGTTCCGTCTGCGCGAACGAGGCGGTCCTCCTCGCATGTCTCGACCGCGCCGGCGAGACAGCGCTTATGGATCGCCTTCCAGCGGTCGGGAATCTGCGGCATCACATCGTAATGATTTTTTCCGATGACGTTTCTGTCGCCGAGATTGTAATTGATCAGCCAACGGCGGCTTGTGAGAATGTAGCGCATTTCCCGGTCGAACATGGCGACGGCCACGGGCGTGTGTTCGACGAAAAGGCGGACCTGGTTTTCGTTCTTGGCAAGCGCATCTTCGGCGCGCTTGCGCTCGGTAATATCCGTGGCTGTTCCGACGTAGCCGACGAAAGTTCCGTCCGGACCGACACGGGCCCTGCCGTTGTCGAGCAGCCACCGATATTCGCCATCGTGGCGCCGCACACGGTATTCGAGCGTAAACGGGCGGCGGCGGTTGCAGCAATGCGCGTACGCCACGATACAGGCATGCCGATCATTCGGGTGAATATTATCGATCCATCCGGTTCCCAGTTCTTCTTCGAGGCTTCTTCCGGTCAAATCGAGCCAGCTCTTACTCACATACGTGCGACGCTGGTCCACATCCGCAGTCCAGATGAGCACCGGCGCGGTATCCGCCATTGTGCGGAAACGCTCTTCGCTTTCCCGCAGCGATTCTTCTTTTTTCCGCCGCTCCTCGATGACGGCCGAGAGAAAAAACAAAGGCACACACATAGCGAGAAGGAACATTTGCAAGGAGAGAACGTTGTGCTCCGGAGACATTTTGACGAAAGGTCCGAGCTCCTGAACCGCGCCCCAAATGGAGGCGAAGACCAGGACGAAGAGCGAAGTGCTCGTGCCCATGGGGCCGAACCGCACTGCCGACCAAAGTAAGAACGGAAGAGGCAAAAAGAACAGCGCCGGCGCAGTGCCGCGCCGCGAGTAACCCCAGGCGAAAACCACTGCGCTCACGGCCAGGAGGCCGCCGATCATGACGGCAGCTTCGATGCGCTGGCGGCTGGTGACGCTGCGGAGCCATGCCGCGCCCTCATTCGCGGTCAGGACAACGAGCGGCGCAATGGCGAGGGCGGCCAGCGCATTCGACAGCAGCCGCATGCGCCACACGCGCCAGTAGTTATCGTCTTCCCATCCGAGCAGCGTGACAAATCCGGCGTCGAGGAAAGAGCTTAAGAACGGCGCGACGACGACGGCGGCGAGAACGAAAACTCCGGCAGTTTTTAAGCTGTCGAAGCGCAACGGCTCAGCGAGCGAGCAACGGATAATAATAGCGGCGAGAAGCGCCTCAAAGGAGTTGCTGACGAAAAATGCAAGCGACATGCCGACGGGAATGCCGCCCAACACTTGAACGGTGAGATGTGCGGGGAACGCCCCGAGGAAAGCGACCCACCATTGTCGCGTCGGGATCAGCAGCAGCGCCGCGAGTACGATCGAATTCGGAGGCCAAATAGCGGAAGGGGAATGCGCGGGGAACTTTAGAGCGATGCCGACGACCGCGCCGCCGTAGTAGGCGAGGCCGACAAGAGCGGCCACGAGAAACAGTCTGCTGCTTCGGGTCTTCGCTTCCATAGAAAATACCGAAAGCCGAAGTCAAAGACCGCCATACCACCATCACAATCGTTTGGGAAGCCCGAGAGCGCTTAATCTTCATAAACCGGGGAACAGGATGGAATACCAGTTGCCGGCGATCAGCATACCCAAGCGGCGGGTGAAGACGCCTCGCCGAATATAGCAGCAGCCACAGTAGGTGCAGATGAGCCCATCTCCGCGGCAAGCGGCGATCTCGTTGCGTGCTTTGGCGGAAATCCGGCTCCATTGATTCTCGCTGATTCGGCGTTGCTGAGCGCCGGCTTTACACTTATCGGGACAGCTTCCATGAACAATCGCCGAATCGTTGCTGCAGTACGTTTCCATCTTCAAACTCCTCAGATCGAGTTCATTAACAGGGTTTTCCGGCGAGCCATTCGAGCGCGGGCGCACGCGATAGCCCTGATTGAAAGCTGCGGATGCGACGACCAACAATTGCCGTAGTGGTCGATGTCGCGGCCGCAGACCAATGCGACTTTATCGTTCATATTCAAGCGGTTTTCTGGCGGCCGGCTGCTTGCAGCGACCGGCGTCAGGTGCCTTAGAGTTACTAGAATCTGATAACGCGGCGACGGGCTCGGGTCGTTCGGTGTAGTGAATAGAAAACGCTCATCACGCCAAAGCCTGATTTATAGCGGTTGCAATGGACTTTGTCTTGACTTTCCGCGTCAAAGCATTGACAGGCGCGTCAGCTAGTGGCTACGGGAAGATAGGATGGAAACGAGGCAACGCAAAGAGCCGCTGATATCTCTTGCTGTCTCGGTGACTCCCCCCGGATTACTCGATTTCATCGCGGCGGCGGGGGGCAACCCGGATCAGATTCTTCTATCCGTGGGACTGAATCGCCAGACGTTCTCCAACAGGGAAGGGTTCATCCCGGTTGC
The DNA here is from genome assembly GCA_021324155.1 of Pseudomonadota bacterium. GTDB lineage: Bacteria > Desulfobacterota > Binatia > UBA9968 > UBA9968 > JAJPJQ01. Next base: position 74,939 of record JAJPJQ010000031.1, on the reverse strand, counting down.
CGTACATGCCGAGATTTTAAACAAAGCCGCCCGGTCTACCGGCGACGCAGCGTTCGGCCTTCATTGGGGCGCAACCCGCGATCCGAGATACTTCGGACCGCTGGCCTATGTGCTCTTGAACTCGCCCACCATCGAAGCCGCCGTCGAAAACGCCGGGCGCTACGCCAAAGTTCGGAACCAGGCTTCCGACTGGTACTGTACGCACGAAGGCAATCGATCTTTCATCCGGCAATCGCTGCAAAGCGTGGGGGACGACTGGCGGCGGATCTGCCGGCAAAGCAGCGAATGCTTTATGACGGAGGCTTTGAATATTCTCAGGATGATGGTAGGCAGCCGCTGGGCTCCGCTCGAAGTCCAATTCGCGCACGATCCGCCGCCACGGGACTCCGAGCATACCCGGGTCTTCGGCGCGCCGGTTTCATTCGGCCACGAAACGAATGCGTTTGTCGTCGATCCCGAGTTTCTCAAGCGCGATGTTCCGGCCGCCGATCCGTATCTTTATCCGACGCTCAAGCGTTACCTCGATCAGGTTTTGGAGGAAATGCCGCCCGAAAACGGCTTTCTCTCGTCGGTGCGCAAAGCCGTCGCCGATAGCATGCGTAACGGCGATTGCAGACTCGCGACGGTTGCGAAGCGGCTTGGGATGACCGCGCGAACGCTCCAGAGGACGCTTAAAGATCACCGCACGGAATTTCAGGTCCTCTTGGACGATACGCGATATCACTTCGCACAGAACTATTTGAAAGACTCTCAGCACACGCTGACGGAAGTCGCTTTTCTGCTCGGCTACTCCGAACTGAGCGCATTCAACCGCGCGTTCAAACGCTGGACGGGCTCCACACCGATGGAGTACCGTCGCAATTTCTCGCACAACAGAGCTTCAGGGAACACCGTTCCAGTAGCGCCGAATCCGAGGCGTCGCGACTCTCGCTGAAATCAATTGCGCACCGGCGCTTCGACGCCGGCGTCGACGTTGTCGCTTTCGGTCGAGTCGACATGGCCGCGCATTTTTTTGTGTCCCCACGTCCACTCGCGAATATGGGGCGCATCCTCGCCGTGCTCGTAAATATATTGCTTATGCTCGAGGAGCGCGTCGCGGATCGCTTGCTTGGCGTATGCCGCCCTCGCTTCCAGCTGCGGCAGGCGGTCGATCACATCGCCGACGAGATGATAACGGTCGAGGTCATTCAGCACGCACATATCGAACGGCGTGGTGGTCGTGCCTTCTTCCTTGTAGCCGCGCACGTGGAGATTGTCGTGATTGGTGCGGCGGTACGTCAGGCGATGAATGAGCCACGGGTAGCCGTGGAACGCGAAAATGACAGGCTTATTTTTCGTGAATAGCTCGTCGAAATCGCGGTCGCTCAAACCGTGCGGGTGCTCGCTGGGCGATTGCAGGGTCATCAGGTCGACCACATTGACGACTCTCACTTTCAACTCGGGAATGTGATCGCGCAGCAGTTCGACCGCGGCCAGCGTCTCGAGCGTCGGCACGTCGCCGCAGCACGCCATGACGACGTCCGGCTCGCCCCCGGAATCGTTGCTCGCCCATTCCCAGATGCCGATGCCGGCGGTGCAGTGCTTGACTGCCTGATCCATGTCGAGCCACTGCGGCGCCGGCTGCTTGCCGGCGACGATCACGTTCACGTAGTTCCGGCTGCGCAGGCAGTGATCGGTGACCGAAAGAAGGCAATTGGCGTCGGGCGGCAGATAGACGCGCACCACCTCCGCCTTTTTATTCACGACGTGATCGATGAAGCCTGGGTCTTGATGGCTGAAGCCGTTGTGGTCCTGCCGCCACACATGCGAGGACAACAAATAATTCAGCGATGCGATCGGCCGCCGCCAGGGAATGTCGTTGCATACTTTGAGCCACTTCGCATGCTGGTTGAACATCGAGTCGACGATGTGAATGAAGGCTTCGTAGCACGAGAAAAAGCCATGGCGCCCCGTCAAGAGATAGCCTTCGAGCCAGCCCTGGCACTGATGCTCGCTCAACATCTCCATCACGCGCCCGTCCGGCGCGAGCTTGTCATCGTAGTCGAAGCGCTGCGCCAGCCAGGCGCGCTCAGTGACTTCGAGGATGTCCTGCCAGCGATTGGAATTATTCTCATCGGGGCTGAAGACCCGGAAATTTTTGCGCGTCGAGTTGAGCTTCATCACGTCGCGCAGGAATCGTCCCATGACGCGGGTCGCCTCGGCGGTCGCCGCGCCCGGCGAGGAAACTTTGACCGCGTAGTCGCGAAAATCCGGCAGTCGAAGCTCTTTCAGCAAGAGACCCCCGTTCGTATGCGGGTTGGCGCTCATCCGTCGGTCGCCTTTGGGCGGGAGCTCCGCGAGCGCGGCGCGGAGTCGGCCGTCCTTGTCGAACAGCTCTTCCGGCTTGTAGCTCTTCATCCACTGTTCGAGAATTTTGACGTGCGCCGGGTTGCTGTGCATCTCGCCCATGGGGACCTGGTGCGAGCGCCAGTAGTCTTCGATCCGTTTGCCGTCGATCTCCTTGGGACACGTCCAACCCTTCGGACTCCGCAGCACGATCATCGGCCAGCGCGGCCGCTCGATCGTCGCGCCGCGGCTTCTGGTGTCGGTCTGAATCCGCCGAATGTCGTCCATGACTTCGTCGAGCGTCGCCGCCATCAGCCGATGCATCCTTTCGGGCTCTCGGCCCTCGACGAAATAGGGCGTGTAGCCGTAGCCGCGGAGCAATTGCTCCAGTTCTTCGCGGCTGATGCGCGCGAGCACCGTCGGATTGGCGATCTTATAGCCGTTGAGGTGGAGGATCGGCAGCACGGCGCCGTCGGTCGCTGGGTTCAAAAACTTATTCGAATGCCAGCTGGTCGCCAGCGCCCCGGTCTCGGCTTCGCCGTCGCCGATGACGCACGCGACGATCAGGTCGGGGTTGTCGAACGCCGCGCCGTACGCATGCGCGAGCGAATACCCCAGCTCGCCGCCCTCGTTGATCGAGCCGGGCGTCTCCGGGGCGGCGTGGCTGGGGATGCCGCCGGGGAAAGAGAACTGCTTGAAGAGCTTCTTCATGCCTTCTTCGTCGGCCGATATGTTGGGATAGACTTCGCTGTAGGTTCCTTCGAGATAGGCGTTTGCGACGACGGCCGGACCGCCGTGGCCCGGGCCGGTGATGTAGATCATGTCAAGATCGCGCTCACGAATGACGCGGTTCAGGTGAACATAGATGAAGTTAAGGCCGGGCGTCGTGCCCCAGTGGCCGAGGAGCCGCGGCTTAATATGCTCTTTCGCGAGAGGCTTTTTGAGCAGCGGATTATCATAGAGATAGATCTGGCCGACGGAAAGATAATTCGCCGCGCGCCAATAGGCGTCGATTTTGCGCAACAACTCGTCGGATACGGTCTCAGGCATAAACACCCCGTTCATATCGCTTTCGTTGCAAGGCCGAGCAGCCGGCACACGGCGCGCGCGATCATCACCTCTTCGTCGGTGCGGATGACGCGCACGGTGACCCGACTCCCGGCAGGTGAGATCACCTGCGCGCCGCATCGGTTCTTTGTCTCGTCGAGTTGAACGCCGAGAAAATCGAGCTCCGCGCAGATGCGCTTGCGAATCGCGGCGGCGTTCTCGCCGATGCCGCCCGCGAAAACCAGCGTGTCGAGTCCGTTCAACGCGGCGGAAAACGCGCCGATCCATTTTTTCGTTTGATAACAGAAGAGCGCGACCGCTTCCGCGGCGCGAACATCCGTGCTTTCGCGCTCCAGCAACGTGCGCATGTCCGCGCTGATTTCGGAGACGCCTAAAAGACCGGACTCGCGATTCACCATGTCGTGAAACCGCTCGGCGGTCATGCGCTCTTCGCGCGCCATATAGCCGACCAGCCCGGGGTCCAAATCGCCCGCGCGCGTGCTCATCGGCAGGCCGGCCGCGGGCGTGAAGCCCATGGTCGTATCGATGCATTTGCCGTCGCGTACCGCCGCGAGGCTCGCGCCGTTGCCGAGATGGGCCAAAACGACGCGGCCGTTTGCAGCTTCGGTGCCGCCTGCGCGCGTCAGCTCTTCCATAAGATATGCATATGACAATCCGTGAAAGCCGTATCGCTGGACGCCTTTCGCCTCGAATCGGCGGGGAATCGGCAGCAGGCGCGCGACGCGTGGCAGCGAGTCGTGGAAGGCGGTATCGAAGCAAGCCACCTGCGGCAAGTCGGGATGCCGGTCCGCGAGGGCCTCCATTAATCGGATTTCGGACGGCAGGTGCTCGGGGTCGTAAGGCTCCAGCAGCCGAAGATCTGCGATCAATTGTGCCGTCACACGCTCGGGCTGGCGGTGCTCGGGCCCGCCGTGGACGACACGGTGACCGGCCGCACGCAGAAGACAGCCTTCGAGGCGCTTTTCTAGATGATCCATCAGCACGGCAGCCGCCGCGCCGTGATCCGGCGCTTCAATCGATTTCGTCTGTTTTTCTTCGCCTATCCGTTGGGACGTTAACGCCGCGTCCGGCGACGCAATGCGATCGATTTTTCCGGAAAACAGAAGAGTCAACTCGGCAATGGCGGTATATAGCGCGAATTTGATGCTCGACGAGCCGCAGTTTATCGCCAGCACACACGGCGTGGGCGCGTTAAGTATAGACTTCGACTCTCCCGCGCCGCCGATCGTCATACGTCCACCCTATAACACCAGCCGGGGTGATCAAGTTACGATCCGCTAAACTCCTCATTGCAAATGCCATGACGGTGTAATAGCGAGCTTATCATGTTCTCAATGGGAAGAAGGGGAGGGGCCATGAACAGCTCTAGAGTCTGTGCAGTCGCCATCTCTATTGTTATTGCACTGTCCCTCGCGACGGCGGCCTTCGCTCAAGAGACGATTCGCGTCGGCGTGCCGCTGTTTCCGACGGTTTCATTCCCTGTCTTCATCGCGCAGCAGAAAGGCATTTTGGAAAAGAACGGCTTGCGCGCCGAGCTCATCCGCATCAACAGCGAGCCCACCACCTATCAGGCTCTTATTTCCGGCGACATCGACGCGACCTCCGGCGCGCCGACCGGCCTCATTCAGTCCAACATACAAGGTATCCCGGTCGTCTCGCTCGGCAGCTGGGACAATCACGTGTCGTACACGATGGTGACGAAGGAAAAGATCGACGACCTCATGCAGCTCAAAGGCAAGAAGATCGGCATCAACCGCTTGGGTGGGAAATCCTCACTGATTCTCCGCGTCATGCTCGAAGACGCCGGACTTAATACATCGAAAGACGTGACGCTGCTTCAGCTCGGCGGCTCGCAGGAAAGACTCGCGGCGCTGCTCCGCGGCGGGGTTGACGCGGCGCCGGTCGACTTCGCGTTCGAGCCGAAGATGAGGCAGATGGGACTTTTCCTCGTCAAAGGCAAGCTCACGCCTTTCATGAACGGACCCATAACCGTTACCGTCGCTTCGTTGAAAGCCAACCGGCCGAAGTGGGTTCGCTTCGTCAAATCGTATCTCGAAGCGACCGCGTACATGATGACCAACCGCGAAGGGTCGCTTGACGTGCTCAAGCGCGCGATCGGCGTGGACGACAAGGAGACGCTCGAGCATACCTATAACGAGATGCGCGCCCGTGCGACCGTCGATCTGGTGCCGCCGGAGGCGGCGGTCGACAATCTCGTCAAGATGATGACCTATGTGGACAAGCGCGCGACGACTGTCGATAGGTCGAAGCTCGCGGATTATTCGATTCTCAAAGAGCTCCAGAAAAAATGACGACGTACGGTAATGCGAAAAAAAACCGGGAAAACGCCCGATTGAAATCACGTCCGCGCATTGAGAATGAATAATTGTGGCTTATCTTCGACCCGCCGTCCTTTTACTTGCCATTATCATTCTCTCGTTCGTGATTCTCGGGCGCGGCAGTGGAAACGCGGCCGGCGCGGCTTCGACCGACCGCGGCAAATATATCGTCGACGGCGTCGCAAAATGCGCCGAGTGCCATACGCCCCGGGATGAGGAAGGCAAGTTATTGGAAAGTGAGTATCTTCGCGGCGCGGCGATCTCCGTCGATGCACCGCCTTATCCGAACCTGCATTGGGCGACGAAGGCGCCGAATATCGCCGGTCTGCCCGGTTATGCGGATGAAGAAGGCGTGCGCCTGCTGACCAAAGGAATCAACCGCAACGGCAGCGCGCCCAATCCGCCGATGCCGCAGTATCGAATGACGCGCGAAGACGCGCGCGCCGTTGTGGCCTACCTCAAGTCGCTCGAGTAAATCGAGCAGGATCGCCGCGCCTTTACACGATCATCGCGGATTGACCCGCCGATCCCTGTCGCGTACCCCAGCTTGCCTCGCGCGCATGGAAGCAAGTATAGTGTCGGGGTTTCGACATTCACGCACCGAGGAAAAATATGCTGGCAAAATCGACACCGATTCGGCTTGTCACCTTAATGACCGTCGTTCTCTCGGCCGGGCTGATCGCCGCTGCGGGGACAATTGCGCCGGCGCTCGCCGCCGCCGACGGCAGGCCGATCGCCGGCATCCAGTGCGAGCGCCAGGAATACGGCGACTTTCACATCCACGCGCATGTCGATGTCTTCGTCGACGGCGCCGCGCGGACGGTGCCGGCGATGATCGGTATTCTGCCGGCGCAAAAATGCCTCTACTGGATGCACACGCACGACGACAGCGGCATCATTCACATCGAGGCGCCGAAAAAGCGCGCCTTCACGCTGGCGCCGTTCTTCGAGCTATGGAAGACAACCGCGGCGGGCACTCCCGAGCGCAAGGACGCGCCGAAGATTTTCGTCAATGGCAAGCGCGTCAACAAGCATCTCGATCAACTCGAGCTCGAAAATCACATGCAGATCGCGATCGTTTACGGCAAGGAGCCGGTTTCGATTCCCTCGTCCTATGACTTTGCGAAAGCCGGCTTGTAGCTTTAGCGAATCCGCATCGCTTGACCTGAAAGCGCAAGTTTGATTGTTTCTCGATGAGCTCATCGCTCGTCGATTCGGTAGGGAATTCACATGTCTTTTGTCGCCGCCATAGCCGCCAGCCACGCGCCGAACATTCTGCTGGAGCCCGGAGCGGAATGGGACGAGTTCATGATGCTCCACTACCGCATGGCGCCGCAGGCGGCCTCCACGAAGCCATCGCTGGAGGCGCAGCAGAAGCTCCGGCGCGACGCCGAGAAGGCGTACGCGGCGCTGCGCGCCGATCTCGAAGCCGCGCGCCCCGAGGTCCTGATCGTCGTGGCCAACGATCAGTTCGTCAATTTCGCTTACAACAATATTCCGACGTTCTTCGTGACGCTCGCCGATGAAGTGAAAGGCCAGTTCACGCGCCATCGCTTCCGCTATCGCAACGGCAAGGAGCTCGGCAGAGCGATTTTGAAGGCGGGCATCGACGCGGGCATCGATTTCGCGTTCGGCGAATACATCGAGCTGCAGCACACACAAACGGTGCCGCTGCATTTCCTTTTGCCGGAGCCGAAAATTCCCATTCTGCCGATTTACGTGAATACCTGGGTCGAGCCGATTCCCACGCCGCGGCGCTGTTTTCAGGTCGGCGAGCTGATCCGCAAGGTCGCCGACGGCTGGAAAGAGCGCGTCGCGATTCTCGCGACCGGCGGCCTGTCGCATTTTCCCGGCTCGCCGCGCATCGGCGAGATCGATACGAGCTTCGATCACAAGCTGCTGGAGATTTTGCGCGAAGGAAAAGGCCGGTCGCTGGCGGAGTACTCGGTCGAGGAGATCTGCAAGGCCGGGGATTCGGAATTTCTCAACTGGATGGTCGCGATCGGGAGTGTGGGCGACGCCAAGGCGAAGGAGACGTTCTACATGCCCGATCACGTCGCGACGGGGTGGGGATTCGTCAGCTGGAAGATATAGTTCGGGTGGCGAGTTCCGAGTTTCGAGAAAAGCGGCTAATATTGGAGCCTCGATTCTAAAAACCCGAAACTAGAAACCCAAAACCTTTTTTAATCGAATGAGCAGCTATCATCTGAACCGCTTCCTTTTCGATCTCAAAATGGACGGCGAAGCCTACGAACGGGCGACGGGCGATCTCGATCGCGCGCTCGGCCGCTACGAGCTGAGCGCGGACGAGACAGAGGCGATCAAGCAGGGCGATCCGCGGAAATTGCGGCAGCTCGGCGCGCACGGGATGCTGGCGCTGTATGTGCTGCGTCTCAATCCGGAATTTCAGCGGAACATTTACTGGAGTCAAAAGTAGCCGGGTAGAGCAGCGGGGGAGAGTGAATGGATCTCGGATTAAAAGGAAAAGTCGCGCTTGTGGCGGGGGCGAGCCAGGGAATCGGCCGCGCTGCGGCGATGGGGTTTGCGCGCGAAGGGGCGAAAGTCGCGATCTGCGCGCGCGGCGACGGGCCGCTCAAGGAGACCGCGGAGGCGATCCGGCGCAAGACCGGCGGCGATGTGCTGGCGCTCGCGGCGGACATGTCGAAAGCGGAAGACATCAAAAAATTCGTCGCCGCGACCGTCGAAAAGTTCGGCCGTCTCGACGTGGTCGTTACGAACGCCGGCGGTCCGCCGCCCGGCGACTTCATGAAATTCACCGACGAGGACTGGGAGAACGCCTTCCGCCTCAATTTCATGAGCGCTGTCCGACTCACGCGCGAAGCGGTGCCGCACATGCGCAAAGTTGGCGGCGGGCGCGTCATTAATATCTCATCGTATGCCGTCAAGGAGCCCATCGCCGGCCTTGTTCTCTCCAACGGCGTGCGCAGCGGCGCGATTGGATTGGCAAAGACGCTCTCGCGCGAGCTCGCCAAAGATAATATTACCGTCAACAATGTTTGCCCGGGACGCATCGACACCGAGCGCGCCAAGAAGCTCAACGCGGCGCGCGCCGAGCGCATGAAAATCTCGATTGATGAGGTCAACAAGCAGATGACCGGCGAGGTGCCGCTCGGCCGCTACGGCACAGCGGAGGAGACCGGCGACTTGATTGTCTTTTTAGGATCGGATCGCGCGAGCTACATCACCGGCGCGACGATTCAGGTCGACGGCGGGCTCGTGCGCGCGATCCAATAATCATGGTTCACTTCGTCGTACAGTGGGATCTGCCGGATCAGAAGGCGAACCTCACGATCTACGCCAACAAGGCGAAAAACGACTGGCTGCCGACAACGCTCGCGCATCGCGGCGTCGTCGAAGTCCGCAACTATCGCAACCCGCTGGAAGTCACCCCGCAAGTCGCTATCACAATCGACTTCGAGACGCTCGACGCCTGGCGCGACTACATCGATTCCCCGGACTACATCCGCATCATGCGCGAGCTGCGCATCCTGGGCTGCCGCAACTTCGTCGTCAATGTCTGGTCGCCGTCTCGCTACTTTCCCGAAACGCTGAGGCCGGAAAAGAAGTAGCGCCTTATGCCCAGACCTGGTTCAGTCGCAGGATAAAAATTCCCTGGTTCTTTTCGCTGATGTAGATAAAGCCGCGGCGGTCGACTAGAACGTCTTCGACCTGTGGGACGAGCTTGCTCGGCTTGGTGCCGATCCGCTCTTTCGGATCGGGCGGAATGAAATACGCGATCTCTTTCGGCGCGCGCGCGTCCCGGATGTCGTAGACGCGCAGCCCCGCGTTGAAATAGGTGAGATAGGCGAGGTCGTCGCGGTCCTCGAGGCATGCCTGGTGGTTCGGGTGGTGCTGGTTGTGCGGGCCGAACCGGCCGCCTTTTTTGTAGAAATTCTTAAACCCGCTCTCCTCGGGCGGAGCCGGCAGCGGAAACAGCGAGATCAGCCGCGGTTCACTTTCATTCGCAATATCGACGATGCCGGCGAGGTTCAGATTCTCGTCGCCGTTCTCGGCGATTGCCTCGTCGTTGATGAGCGCGAGGTTCCGCCGCGGCAGCGGGATGTAAGTGTGGATTCCCTGCCGGCTGCACAGTCCCTGAAACGCGAGCCGGCTCACTATTCGCGGATGCTGCATATCGGCGACGTCGAGAATGATGCCGCCGCCGTCGCCGTAAGATAGAAAGGCGCGGTCGCCTTCGATGTGCGCCGGGCCGTGGAGGGAGAATTTCGCGCCTGACTTCGCCGCGTCGCGCCGCTGCTCTTCGAGCGCGAAGAAAGCGACCTGCTTCGGATTCGACGGGTCGGCGATATCGACGACGTGATAGACTTTGCCGTCATAGCCCGGCGCGCCGCCGGCCGCATGGACCAGGTTGCCGCCGTCATAAAAATTCCGGTGCGTTCCCGTGCTGTTCGTTCGATAGTGGCCTAGCCGACGCGGCTTCGTTGGCTGCTCGACGTCCCAGAGGTAAAATCCTTCCGCGAAAGGCTTGCCGTCCTGGCCGCCCCAGCCCGGGGCGATGCGCTCCAGCGCCGTGATCATCTTGCCGTCGGCCACTTGGACCTGAATCGTCCAGGTGTTCTCCGGTCCCGCGACGAAGGCGGCGTACTCCGGCGCGGCCGGATCGGTCACGTCGAGCACGCTCCAGCCGCTGTGCCAGAGATGCGCGGCATACAAATACCAGCGGCCGTTTTTCTCCTGCATCGCGAGCTTGAAGGCGGGCTTGCGGTTCAGATCGTGGTAGCCCACCAACTCGATGTTGTGTGCGAAGTGTGGTGAAGCTAATGGCATCTTTTCTACTTCGAGATAAGAAGTCCGAGCCTCGAAACCCCAACTCGAAACTTTCTTAGTATTACCGGCTTAGCGTAACTCCGATGCGCGCACAATACTTTCGCACCGGACACTGGCTGCACAGCGGTGAGATCGGCCGGCACAAATGCTGCCCGAACGTGACCAAAAGATCGTTGTATTCGATCCAGTAGCGCTTCGGCAGCTTCGCGCGTAGCGCGAATTCGGTTTCTTTCGGATTTTTCGTGCGGATGTACCCCCAGCGATTCGAGATGCGATGCACGTGCGTGTCGACGCAGATGCCGGGCTTGCGATAGCCCAGCGTGACGACGAGGTTGGCGGTCTTGCGGCCGACGCCTTTCAGTTTCAGCAGCTCGTCGATCTCGTCTGGGACTTTACCGCCGTAATCCTTCAGCAGTGTCCGGCAGATGTTGCGGATGACTTTCGCCTTGGTGTGATAGAAGCCGACGGGAAAGATCGCCTTCTCGATCTTGGGCACGGAGAGCCGCGCCATCGTCTCGGGCGTGTCCGCGAGCGCAAAGAGCCGCCGGCTCGCCTGGGCCGTCGTCGTGTCCTGCGTGCGGAGACTCAGGATGCAGGAGATCAGGACCTGAAACGGGCTCTCGGAATTTTCCGCCACGAGCGTGACGATAGGCGTCTGCCATTTCGGCACTTCGCGGCGCAGGATGCGAATCGCGCTGTGGATTTGCTCGTCGGTCATCCGAATGCGACTGGCGCCGCAATCCGTGCACGATAGCAAATTCGCGGGCGGCGGAGAAGCCTATTGTTCCGCGTGTTCCGCGCCGTTCGGCGACACCGCCGTCTCCCCGGTATGCGCCAGCGGCAGCTCGACGACGAACGTCGATCCTTCCCCGAGCTTGCTCGATACGGAGATCGTCCCGCCGTGAGCTTCGACGATCGTCTTCACGAGCGCGAGCCCGATGCCGGTGCCCTTCGCCTCCGTATTAGTGGAATTGCTTGCGCGGTAGAACTTCGTGAAGAGCTTGGGCAGCTCGTCGGCGGCGATGCCGATGCCGGAATCCTTGACGGCGACGTACACCTTGCGATCGACGCAGAAAACCGCAACCCCGATCGAGCCGCCTGTCTCGGTGTACTTGACCGCGTTGCTCAATAGGTTCGCGAACACTTGCCCCAGCTTCGCGCCGTCCGCCACGGTCTGCGGCACCGGCTCGGCCATGAGCTTGATCGCGATGTTCTTGGAATAAGCGACCGGGCGCGCCTCGTCCACGGCGCGGGCGACGAGCGCCGACACGTCGGCGGGCCGCCGCTGGTACTCCATCATGCCCGCGTCGGACTTCGCGAGATCGAGAAACTGATCGGTGAAGTTCATGAGCTTATCGGCGTTCGAGCCGATGAGCTCGAGCATTTCGAGCTGCTTGCCGTTGATATCGCCCAGCTCCTGCTCGGCAAGAAGGTTGCGGGCGAAGAAGATCACCTGCAGTGGATTCCGGAGCTCGTGGATGATTTCGTGCATGAGATCGGCCTTGGCGTCGTTCGCCTTCTTGATCTGCGCGCCCATGTCGTTTACGGCTTCGGCCAGCAGCCGAGTCTCGTCGTGCGACCGGATCCGGATCGGCTCGAAGCGGCCGCGGGCGATTTCCTGTGTTGCGCGTACGAGTCTCGCGATGGGACGCGTAATCGTGCGCGAGATGATCCACGCGGCGGCCGAGGCCACGAGGATCGTCAGCAGAGTCAGCGAGACGGCGACGAGCATCGAGCGCTGCGTGGCCTCGACGAACGTCGACATCGCGCTGTCGATCGAAAGCTGATTCAAGCGGATGAGCCCTTTGAGCGACCGGTCGATAAAATCGATATGATCTTGCCGCTCCTCCTGGTCCGAGGCTTGGAGCGGCCCCAGTAGCTTTTTATTCTCCGAGTCGATTACGGGGAGCGAGAGCGCGAACGAATGGTGCCGCTGGGCTACCTGATGCAGAATCTCGCCGCGTTTCGCCTCCGTCGTGACCAGGGACGAGAGCAGTCGCTGGAATTCGCTCGAGCTGTCCTTGAAAAGCTTGAAATAGACCGGGTCTCCGGTGATGAGGTATTTTCGCGCGTAGCTTTCTTCGTCGTCCAGCAGGGTTCTCAGCCGCTTGGAGATATCGAGCGACTGAACTTCCAACGTCAGGGTCGTCTGCGCCTCTTCCGACAGTGCGTGCAGCTCGTAAAGCATATACGCCTGCGCTGCGATAACGATGCCGATGACGATCGTAAAGCCGAGAACCAGTTTGCGGTAAATCGTCAGTTTCATGTCTGCGGAGAGGGCTGCGACCGGTCGACCCGATAAATATCGAAGCAACGAGTGTGCCATCGTGCGAAAATATTTTTAAGAAAAAGAAAGTTGTATCTAAACGATTTTCTGAGCGAATTTTCCCAGTGAAAATCGCGACACCGCACGATGACAAATTACGTTGAAAAATCGCGGACCCGTTTTGTCGCTTCTTGTCATCGAATGGATTTTTTCCTAACCGTCGAATACACTTTCCGATCATGAACGCTCCGATTATCGACAGGATCGCTGCGGCGCTCGCGGCGCGCTCGCCGCAAACATTGGAGGCGCCCGGCTTCAAGGAGGCCGCCGTTCTGGTGCCGATTCAGCAGAAAGATGAGAGCGTCCATCTGGTCCTGACGCAGAGAACGGAGACGCTCAACTCTCACCGCGGGCAGGTGGCGTTTCCCGGGGGCAAAATCGAGCGGCTCGATCCATGCGCGGAGGCGGCGGCGCTCCGCGAAAGTCACGAGGAGATCGGTGTCGCGCCCGAGCATGTGCGCGTCCTCGGCCAGCTCGATCAGGTCACGGCGGCGTCTGATTACCTCGTCACGCCGTTCGTCGGCGTGCTGCCGTATCCGTACGAGTTCCGGCTCAATCCACACGAAACCGCGGCGCTCTTTTCGGTTCCATTGGACGCCCTGATTGCCGAAGGCTGCTTCAAAGCGGAGCCGCGCCGCCTTCCTCCGACGCGCCGCGATCCGATCTATCATTTTTATTACGAAAGATGGGATATCTGGGGCGCGACGGCGCGGATTATCCTACAGCTGTTGGAGCTTGCCTACGGTTATCGCATCGAAAAGTAATCATAGTTATCATCATCGTGAAATCAGTATTTTGCCGGATGTTCGGGCCTATTCGAGCCGTGAGTAGACTTGTAAGATTCACTTGGCTAGAATCGTCCGGTTTCGCCGGATCATTGGACGATCAAGCGAGCGCGGGAGGAGCCTTCGGGATGGACAACCGAAAATCGGCCGACAAAGCAATAATATTCTGTCTCCTGCTGCTGCTTTTCTCGGCGACCTTCGCGCCGCCATGCCGCGCGCAAAAGAACACGATCATCGGCATGGCGGGACTGAACTTCAGCTTCCTGCCGTTTCAGGTCGCGCTTGAAAAAGGCTTCTATAAGAAACACGGCTTCTCGGTCCAGCCGGTTTTAATGCGCGCCGACGCGGCGATCCCGGCGCTCATCTCGGGCGATATCGACTACGATACGCACTTCGGCTCGCTCGTGCGCGCCGGGGTCAGGGGTCTTCCCGCGCGCGTGATTTTTTCCACGGCGGAGAAGCAGATGTTCTCCCTCGTCGTCCAGCCGGAGATCCGGACGGTGGCGGATCTTAAAGGCAAAGTCATCGGCATCAGCTCGTTCGGCGGCACCCAGCACACGGTAACGGCGGAGGTGCTGAAGGCCGTCGGGATCAATCCGGAAAAAGATGTGAAGATGATCAACGTCGGCAACGAGGGTTTTCGCGCGCAGCAGATGCGGGCGAAGCAGCTCGACGCTGCGATGATCAATCCGCCGATGAGCGTCATCATGCGTAACGAAGGCTTTCGCCTGCTGCTCGACTCTGCCGATTATCTGGATCTGCCGCTCACCGGCCTCGGTGCGACGGTCAAGAAGCTCAAGGAAAGCCCCGACGAGGTGAGGCGGATGCTGCGCGCCGTATACGAGGCGCTGCAGTTCGTGCGCACGCGGCGGCAGGAGACGATCGATGTCTTCGCGCGCTGGCTCAAGATGGACCAGCGCACCGCGACCGATACGTACGATGTGGCGGTCAAGATTCTGAGCCGCGACGGCACCGCAAGCGACAAGGCGATGATGGCCTCCATCGAGGAGGCGAAGGCCGCCGGTAGACTGAGCGGCAACGTCGCTCCCGCCGACGTGAGCGACTTCTCGGTTGTCAGGGCGGTGATTAAAGAGTACGAAGCGAAAAGGTAGGATTCCGCCTCGTGAGCCCCACTTCGGTTTTTCGGCTTTGCGCTGCGATTTTGTTGCTCGCGGCGGCGACGGTGCGCGCGGCCGACAACGGCCCGGTCGTACGGCTCCATCTGCCGGGCTACTCGACCAGCTCGCTGCCTTATCTTATCGCCGACGATCTCGGCTTTTACCGCGACGAGGGCATCCGCATCGAGATTACCCGCATCCGCACCGGCGCGGGAATCCAGGCTATGATCGCCGGCGCCGTCGACGCGAGCCAGATCGTCGGCCCGACGGTGCTGGCGGCGGTGCTCGGCGGCGCGCCGCTCAAGGTGACGATGGTCTTCAACGACAAGCCGACGTTCAAACTTTACGTCAAGAAGCGCTTCCGGTCGTTTGCCGATCTGAAGGGCGCGAAAATCGGCAGCTCGACGCCCGGCAGCACCAACGACCGGCTGCTGAAAGTCGTCCTGGAGAAAAACGGCGTCGACTGGCGCAAGGACCTGAGCATCATTTATATCGGCACGTCCGACGTCGTCTTCCGCGCGCTCCAGGCCGGGTCGATCGACGGCGCGCCGCTGACGCCGCCGGCGAGCTTTCAGGCTGAGGAATTCGGCTTCTATCCGCTGGCCGACTTCATCAACGAGGTCGGGGCGCTCCAGGGCGGCGTATCGACGACGGCGGGATTTCTGCAGAATCACAGAAGCGCCGCCGAGAAACTCCACCGGGCAACGCTGAAGGGGCTGAAGTATTTCAAAACGAACCGCGAGGGCACCGTGCGGATCATGGCGAAATACCTCGAGCTGGCCGCCGATAAGGCGGCGCGCGTCTATGACGAGACGACGCCCGCGTTCGTCTCCGACGGGACGATCTCAGCGGATTTCCAGGACCGCGTGCTCGAATTCGAGCTCAAGACGATCGGTGCGGAGAAGAAAATCGCGCGCGACCGGCTGTTCGATTTTTCCCTGATCAAAGCGATGAAGTAACGGCGAAAGGAGACATGCATGCTTACAGCGAAGGATTTGAGGGGCGTCGTCGCGATGATGCCCGCGTTCACGACGAAAAACGGCGGCGACCCGGAGGCCGAGGACACGATTGACGCGGACGCGTGCGCGACGGCTGTGGACAAGATCATCCGCGACGGCGTCGACGCGATCGCCACAATGGGGAGCTTCGGCGAATGCCATACGCTCCTCTGGGAGGAGAAGAAGAAGCTTACCGAGGCGACGATCGCGGCGGTGAAAAAGCGCGTGCCGGTGCTCATCGGCTGCACTACGCTTAATACGCGCGACACCATGCGCGAGGTGCGCTTCGCCCAGGAGGCGGGGGCCGACGGCGTGCTCTGCGGCGTGCCGTTTTATTATCCGTCGACCGCGGACAACGCCGCGCAGTTCTACCTCGACCTCGCCGACGCGTTTCCCAGGATGGGTATCGGGATCTACCATAATCCGCCGATCCACCGCGTGACGATCCCGGTCGACGCTTTCAAGAAGCTCGTCACGCGGCCGAACATCGTCTTCATGAAGGACAGCCATCGCACGCCGCTCGACTTCTACAAACTGATGAACATCGTGAAGGATAAAATCGCGGTCTTCGTCATGCAGCTCCAACTCTATCCTTATATTACGTTCGGCGCGTCAGGCTGCTGGTCGATTTGCGCGTGGATGGGACCGTCGCCGCTCATCCGCCTGCGTGACGCCTGCTTCGCCGGCGATTGGGAGACCGCGAAGCAGATCGCCATCGACATGAGCGAGGCATACCGCGGGCCCGGCCGCCCGGGCGATCTTTTCTGGCGCGAGAACTCGCACAAGCTCGTCATCAACGAGACCGGCTATTGCTACGCGGGGCCGCTCCGTCCGCCGTTTCGACACGTGCCGCAGGAGATCATCGATCACAGTAAGAAGATGGCGGAGAACTGGAAGGCGCTCTGCCGGAAATATCCATTGCAAAGCGCGCCGGCCAAGGCGTCCGCGGCCAGGTGATGATGGCCGATCAAACGGCGAAGCTAGGGGCGCTGCTCGACGGCAAATCGTCGTACGAGCGCTGGGTCGAGAAACAGGGCGTGCCTGTCACGCGCGCGTTCTTCATCTCCGACGTGAACGAGGTCGCGCTCGCGCCCTGGGCGCGGAAAGGCGGGAAAGGCGCGATCATCAACCTCGAAGGCACTGGCGACACCGACGACGCGTATATCTGCGAGATCCCGCCCGGCGGCAAGCTCGAGCCCGAGCGACATCTCTACGAGGAGCTCGTGTTCGTCCTCGACGGCCACGGCGCGACGGAGGTTTGGCAGGAGGGCGGCGCGCGGCGGACTTTCGAATGGCAGCGCGGGAGTCTCTTCGCGATCCCGCTCAACGCCTGGTCGCGCCTTTACAACGGCCGCGGCGACCGCCCGGCGCGCTTCATCGCTTTCACCACCGCGCCGCTGATGATGAACCTCTTCAACGACAACGAGTTCATCTTCAACTGCCCGCATCTCTTTCGCGACCGCTTCGACGGCGAGGAAGACTACTTTTCCGGCAACGGGACGATCCACCAGGAGCGCTTCTGGGACGTCAACTTCGTCGCGAACGTCCACGATTTGAACGTCATAGCGAGCGAAGGGCGCGGCGTCGGCAATCGCACCACTGTTTTCGAGATCGGCTGCAGCACGCTGGTCGCCCATATCTCGCAGTTCGCCGTCGGGCGCTACAAGAAGGCGCACCGCCACGCCGCCGGGGCGCAGATTATCATCCTCGAGGGCGACGGCTATTCGCTGCTGTGGCCCGAGGGCACGCCGCCGCGGCGTTGCGATTGGAAGCCCAACAGCATCATCTCGCCGCCGGACCAGTGGTTCCACCAACATTTCAATTTATCCCGGACGCAGACGCGCTATCTCGCAATCCGCTGGAACAGCAAAAAATACAAAGTCTTCAAGGACATCATCGACCGCAGCGTGAAAGAGGGCGGCACGCAGATCGAGTATGAGGACGAGGACCCGGCGATCCGCCGCGATTTCGAGGCGCAGCTGGCCGAGCGCGGCATCCCGTCGGGCATGAATCGAAAATGAATGAAGTCAGCGGAGGCGCGTTTATGGGACAGGCGATCGACAGCGGCGAGCTCTCCAACGCGATCCGGCGCATGGCCAACGAACATCATTCAACGCCGGAGGTGCAATATCTCTTCGAGACGCGCTTCACGCCGGCGCGGGCGAAGGTTTGGACCATCAACCAGGCGCACTTCGTGCGCAACCGGCGCGATTGCTGGGCGCTCGCCATGGGACAGGCACCGCTCGACGTCAAGCGCGAGATCTGGCTTCACGAGCAGGACGAGCTGATCGGCGATCCGCGCGCGGGCGGCGAGGATCACTTCACGCTGACGACGAAGGAAGCGGCGCTTCTCGGCGTCAGCGCGGAGGAGATGGCGCGCTCCGAGCCGCACCCGTTAGTCGCCGCCGCGCTGGAGGCATGGCTGCATCTCGGGAAACAGAGCTGGCTCGAATCGTTTTGCGCAGTCTCGATGGTCGAGGCGATCAATTCCAACGCGATCATCGCAACCGGCGGCTTTTCCTCCCGCTCGCGCGACCGGCTGATCGCCGACCTGGGGCTCGCGAAGGAATCGCTCAAGAATCGCAATGTCCACGTCGAGGCGGACCAGGAGCACGCGCTCATGCTCGACAAGGTGCTCTCGCGCCACGTAAAAACCGAGCGCGAGCGCGACACCGTGATCGCCGCGCTCAGAAAGACGCTGGTGATCGACCGCGCCTATCGCGCCGGCCTCGCGTTCGCGATGAATCAGATTTCTCTGTAGGAAAGTACCGCGCGGAATCTATTTTACTAAAAGCATCGGGCTCGGCCGGACGATTTTTTTGGCCTCGGCAACGGGAAACTCTTTGTCGCAAAACGGGCATTTCGCGTCGATCTTCAGCCGCTCGAATTGCGGCGAGACGAGAAATTCCTGATCGCAACCGGGACAGACCACACGCATCGAGCTGGCCATACCTTCTCCTTTAAGCGTCGAGCGGAATCTTCGCGAGCGTGTCGCCGATATAATCCTTCAGCTCGGCCTTTCGCATCGCTTCGTCCGGCACTTTGATCCTGATCTCGAACGGCTCGGGCGGCGCCGGCATCGTCGCGTCGATGCCGCCTTTCGCGACGGTATACGAATGATAGGCGAGCTCCGACGAGCCCGACGCGTAGGCAGTCGGGTCGCGCGTCGTCGAGGCCATGTTCGGCAGCACGAGGATATCGCGGTCCCAGCGGCTCCGCGTCGCCACGGCCCATAAGACTTCCGCGTCGTCGAAGACGTTGATGTCTTCATCGACAACGACGACATGCTTTAACCGGCGATCGACCGAGAGCGCCGCGACGATCGCTTCGCGTCCCTGGCCCGCGCCGGTTTTCTTTATCTGCACGTATGCGTGAAAGCGGCTGCAGCCGGAGGAGGGGAGATGGACATTTTTTACCGTCGGCACTGCCTGCTTGACCGCGCGGTAGATCGAGCCTTCGAGCGGAATGCCGCCGAGATGGTCCTGATCGCGGCCGCCGAGATGGATGTCGTGATAGATCGCGTCGCGGCGGTACGTGATCGCCTTGACGTCGATCACCGGCCGCAGCGTCTCGGGCGAATAGTAGCGCGCGAAGTCGGCCCGGAGACCGTGGCGCCCGCGCTCCTTCGGCGGGATCACGCCCTCGATGACGATCTCGGCATCGGCCGGCACGAGAAATTTATCGCCCCAGGTTTCCGACGGGGTTACGCGCAACGGCTCGCCGAGCGCGCCGCCGATCGCACCGTACTCGTCGATGTCGAGCGACACGCGCGTGAGCGAGCCCATGCAGGCGGCGGGGTGATGGCCGATCCACGCGACGACCGGCAACCCTTCGCCCGTCTCGGCGATGCGCTCACGGTAGCGCTCCCAATTGCCGGTCTGCTCGCCGAGGCCGACAGTCGCTTTTCTCGGCTCCAGCAAACGCAGCGTCTGGTAGGCGCAGTTGTAGATCGTGCCTTCGTGATTGTCGACCGTCGTGATGACGGAACCTAGAATCGTCCTTCCGCCCTCCATGTGGTAGGGCAGCGGCACGGGAAAATCGAACAGATTGACTTCGGCGCCTTTTTTCACGACCTGCTTGACCGGCGCTTGGTCGCGTCCGACGACGACCGGCGTCTTGGCGTTCTGCGTGCGGCGGTCATAATCCAGGCCGACCTTCTCTACGGTAGAATCGAGCGACAGCGCGCAGAGATTGCGGCTTGCGAACAGATTCGAGAGCAGCGGGAAAGCCGAGCGGCCGCCGGCGGCGGTCGCGAGATTGTCGAAGATCACTATGGGAAATTTGTGCGCGCGGTCGAGCTTCACGAGCACGGCCGAGATCTCGAATTTCAGATCGACCTCGCGGCGCACGTGCACCAGCTCATCCGGAAAACGCTCTTTGACCTGCGCGAGAAAAGTTCTGAGATCCTTCGCCGGTGTGCTCATGTTCGCTTCCTTCGCTTATCCTCTCTGGTCGAGAGGCTTCAGGCGTAAATCGATGCCGTTTTTCTCCAGCTCTTTATAATATTCCTCGCGGATCGCGGGGTCTTCCTTTTCGTACGCGATCTTGAAGGACTCGGCGTACGGATTTTTATCCTGGGCCGTGCGCGCGGGATCGAAGGACCGGCCGCCGCCCTGGCGCAGCCCGCTGCCGCGAAACGCGAGCATGCGGTACTCGCCTTTGCCGGTGTTGAAATGCTGATGGTATTCGTTGTGGCGCGGCGCGACGACGGCGTAGGGAACCGTCGGTACTTTGCGCCGCTTTTCCTCGTCGGGCATGAACATGAGCTCGTAGCCTTCGCCGGCGATGACGATCACGTGCGCGCGCGCTTCGTGGCGGTGCGCGGTGACATAGGTGCCCGGCGAGACACCCATCACATGCATGCCGACCGAGGTGTTGGACATCGAGAGGCGCATGATCGATGTTCGGTTGCCGCGCTCGGGATAGGGATCGAGCTGGAACGTGCGGATGTCGGGGATGAAATTCGTCTCGTAAAGCCGCAGGTTCCATTGCCTGCCCTTGTCGGAGAAAAAATTCTGCATCGAGTGGCTGTAGCGGTCGCTGAAGACGAACGGATTATTGAAGACGAAGTCGAGATTGCCGTAGAGGTTGATCACGTGGGCCATGTTGGTGCCGAAGAGAATCCGGCACGGCTCGCTGCCGGCGCTGTTGAACTCCTGGTGCCACGCGTTTAGCGGGATCGCGAGCAGCGCGCCTTCCTCCCATTCGACGGTGGTGCGCGGCTCGCCCGGCTGCCAGATCGTCGTCGCGCCGCGGCCCTTCATGACGTACATGACGGAGTCGTACATGTGCCGCTCGGGCTTGAGCTCGCCCCCGGGCGGAATCTCGACGATCTGGAGGTTATAGAATTCCTGATCGCCGAGACGCGTATAGGCAACCTTGCCGCCGCGCCGCTCCCAGTCGGCGAGCTTCAAACTGCCGAGATCTTCCAGCGCACTGCCCTCGTAGAGCGGCGCGCCTTCCTGCCGGACGAAATTCTGGTACGCGCTTTTAACGTACCATTCCTCGAATGTTTTCGGCGCCTTCGCCATTGCGTCACTCCCAGTTCAAAAGTTTATCGGCGCGTCGCGCGGCTTTCCGCCTCGACGCGCTGCACGAAACTATTGTCGACGAGCTCAGATAAATTCAACGCGCGGAGCTTGGGGTTGCTGTCTCCGAGGTCCGAGAGATTCGAGCGCAGGTCTTCGATGTTCGTGTGCGGGAACAGCACCTGCGAGTCGACGTATAAGCGATAGTTCAAGTCCAGTATCGACGGATCGTCGGTCCGGAGAAAATGCGCGAACACGCGCCGCACCGCCTCGCGGTTCTTGGGATTTTTCGTCCAATGCGCAGCCTCGCTCAACGCCCGGACGAAGCTGAGGATCAGGTGGGGGTTGCGATCCCTGAAGCTCCGCGTGACGATGACCGAGCTGCCGATCACGCGAATGCCCATGGCTATCGCGTCGGCCATCACGTGGTAGGGGATATTCGACCGGTCGAGCCGCTCGACGGTCGTCACTACGCCGCTCAGCACGCCGGAGCGAAACGCTGCGGCGCGCTGCACGCCGCCGCCGGCGACCTGCATGAATTCCACTTCCTCGGGCTTGAGCCCGAGCTTTTCGAAAATGCGGCGCGTGGCGTAGTAGCTCGATCCGCCGATGCGATCGATGCCGATTTTCTTTCCTCTGAGTTCCGCGACGTTCTTGATGCCCGGCTGGACGACCAGCTTATACTGCGTCGGATCGCTGCTCGCGACGATGACGAGATCCACGCCGCGGACAGCCGCCTGCGCGGCGGTCTCGGGCGATCCTACGAACATCGCGAGGTCGCCGGCGATCAGCGCCGGTATTCCCTGAGCGGATGTGGCGATGAACACCAGCTCCGGCGCGAGGCCATGGCGGGCGAAGAAGCCGGCATCCTGGGCGGCCCAGAACGAGATGCGGTTGCCGCTGATCGAGGCGTAGCCGATCTTGATGGGCTCGCCGCGCGCGGCATCGGCGGCATAGGACAGCCCGAGGAAAGCGAAAAAGGAAACGAGAAGTAAAACAATACGAGCGCAGTTCACGGAGAATTTGGCTATCATCAACGCGTGATTCTTTGCGATGAGTATTCTTCGGCCGAAATAATTACATGCCGTCGAGTAATTTGTTCGCGAGCGCGGCGCCCGGGTCGCGCACTTTGTAGATGCGCTCCTCGGACTGATTTTCCATCTTGAGATATTGCTCCATGGTGAGCCCGTCCTTCGCGGGGAGCACGCCGAACTCCTTCATCCATTTGGTATCGACGTCGAGGCGGCGCGTCGCTTCGCCCATGGAGCGCGTGAAAATCTCCTGGCCATCCTTGCCGAGCAGCCAGTTGACGAAGACCTTCGTGGCGTTCGGATGGGGCCGGTTCTTGAGGATGACGAGGCTGCCGTAGCCCGCCGTCGCGTAGAGACCTTCCTTCGGCATCGGCAGTGTTTTCACCGGAAGACCGGCTTTGAGGTACGGCGCGAATTCCGTGAAGCCGATGCCGAGCGTATGCGCCAGGCGCCCTTTGGCGAGATTCTCGGCGAGCAGCCTGAGGTCGCGGCTCAAAAACAGTTTCTGCGTGACGAGCTTCTTTAGGTAATCCTCGCCTTTGACCTGAAGTATGAAGGACCACAGCGAAGCGCCGGAGCCGGGAACCCGCGGGTCGCTCATGCCGATTTTTCCCTGCCATTTCGAATGCAAATAATCGTCGAACGAGCGGACTTCTTCGGGACGTGCGAGCTCGGAGTTGTAATTCAGCGACTGGGTCTGGTAAGCCGCGAACGAGTAAATGTAGCGCTTCGCGTTGTCGATCCAGATGTGGCCGCCCCACCAATGCTTGGGGTCTTTGACTTCGGGGAGGATCATCGCCGGCTCGACGAAATCGAGGATGTTCTCGGGCAGCAGGCCCTTGACGGTCGACTCGGTCCCCCCGAAATGGACGTCGAAATAGCGGATGCCCGCCTTCGCCTCACTGACGATGCGCGTGATAACCGATGCCCCGCGGCCGGGGACGGGCTCGAGTGTGATGCCGTAGCGCCTGCTGAAGTTTTCTTCGAGCGCTTTTCGCAGCTCCGCGTTCGGCGGAATCGACGCAACGACGGAGCCTTCTTTTCGCGCGGCTTCGAGCGTCGCTTCCCAATCGGCGGGTTTGCCGCTGTCCGCCGCCATCGCCGTCGCAGCGAGCGTCAAGGCGGCGAGAGCGCAAACCAAAATCTTCGCGGTGATGCTCATTTTTTGAGCGATGCGGCGAATTTCTCCAGCACTTTTTCTTTCAGCTCTTTGCTCGCGCCGGAAACCGGCGGAAAATCCTTAATCCACTCGAACGGCCGGCAGGCGTCGATCAGCGCGCGCGAGCTGAAGCCTTTCTCCGCGCGCGGGATGATCGGGTCGAGCGGGCCGCTCCAGCAGCGCCGGACGATGTCGATCGATTTCTCCGGATCGACGCGTGTGCAGATCGCCCAGAGCACGTCGTTGATGTCGGAGACGTCGATGTCGTCGTCGACGACGATCGTGTAGCGGCTGAGATAGGCGCCGGTCTGGCACTGGCTCGCGATTGTCGCGGCCTGCTTTGCGTGGCCGGGATAGCGTTGTTTGATCGAAACCGCCGTGAAGAAGCGGTTCTGGTGGCAGGCGACGTCGCGCACGTCCGGGACACCCGCCTTTTCCAACGAGTCCATGATAAACGCCGCGCGCAGCAGCGCCGGGCAGTTATCGGCGCCGGCCTGAGGGCGGAACGGCGGCGCGCCGGTGATGATCGGGTCGTTGCGGTGCATGAAGGATTGAATCTTCAGCACGGGCTCGTTGCGGCTGCCGCTGGCGTAATAGCCGGTCCATTCGCCGAACGGGCCTTCTTCTTTCATCTCTTCCGGCGAGACTTCGCCTTCGATGGCGATTTCCGCTGTCGCGGGAATCGGAAGGCCGGTGAATTCGCCGCGGATCACGTCGATGGGCGCGCCTTTGATACCGCCGGCGTAGTCGAGCTCTTGCGATCCCCAGGGAAGCGCGCGCGAGGCGAGCAGAAAGAGCAGCGGGTCTTCGCCGAAGGCGATCACGACCTTCATCGGCTTGCCGCGGTCGAAGTTTTTTTGCCGGTGAATGCGCGCGTGCTTGCCGGGCGAGATGTAGAGCGCGAGGCGGTCGCGGTCGTGGACCATGACGCGGTAGACTCCCATGTTGATCCAGCCCTCGTCGGGGTCCTGCGTGATCACGACGTGCGCGGTGCCGATGTAGCGTCCGCCATCGCGGTCGTGCCAGCGCGGCACCGGCAGCGAGAGCACGTCGATCTTGTTGCCGGTGAAGACGTTTTCCATTACCGGCCCGCGGTCGACGAAGCGCGGCGGGATGAGCGTGGGACTATTGAGGCGCTGCTTCCATGCGGCGATGAACCCGTCGCGCGTGATATCGGTCGGCAGATTGGTCGTGAGCGCGGCGCGCTTCAGCGACTCGATCATGCCGACGAGCACGCGCCGGCCGGCGGGATAATCCTTGATGTGGTCGAAGAGGATCGCCGAGGCTCCGCGCCCGCGGCCGGCGAACTCCGTGAGCGCGCCGATCTCCAGATCCCAATCGGCGCCGTCGATGCGCGAGAGCTCGCCGAGCTTGTCCACTTCATCGATCCATTGGCGCAAATCGGTATAACTCATTTTTGCCCTCATTCTTTCTGTGATGCGGCGCGAACTGCCTATCTGCGACGCGCACGTTTCAAGTTTCTGGCTCAGGTTTCAAGGAGGCAGGTTTGATCTTTAAACTTGAAACGTGAAACCTGAAACGTTTTTCAATCTAATAATTTCCTTGCCAGATCCGCGCCGGGGTCGCGCATCTCGTAGACTTTTTTCTCCGACTGATTCTCGAGCTTATAATATTGATCGAGCGTGAGGCCGTCCTTCGCCGCGAGCATGCCGTAGGCTTTGAGCCCGCGGGTGTCGACGTCGAGGCGGCGCGTCGCCTGGCCGATCGCCTGCGAAAATGCCTCCTGGCCCTCCTTGCTGAGCAGCCAGTTGACGAAGACTTTCGTCGCGTTCGGATGCGGCGGGTTCTTGATGATCGTCAAATGGCCGCTGCCGCCGCTCACATAAACGCCCTCGCGCGGATTCGGCAGCGGCTTCACCGGCAGGCCCGCCTTGATGAACGGCGCGAGGGAATAATAGGTGACGCCGATCACGACGGAGCTTTTCCCCTTCGCGAGATTTTCCGCCAGCAGGCGCTGATCGCGGCCCACCTGAAGCTTCTGCGCGACGAGCTTCTTCAGATACTCCTCGCCTTTCGCGGCGCGCAGATACGACCACATCGACGCGCCGGAGCCCGGCGTGCGCGGATCGAGGATGGCGATCTTTCCCTGCCATTTGGGCTGCAGCAGATCGTCGAACGAGCGGATCTCTTCGGCTTTGACGAGTTCGGTATTGTGCCAGAGGCTCTCGGTCTGGTACGCCTGGAACGCGTAAATATATTTCTTCGCGTTGTCGATCCAGATGTGGCCGCCCCACCATTGCTTCGGATCTTTTACTTGGGGGAGGATGAAGTACGGCTCGACGGGCTCGAGAACATTCTCGGCGAGGAGCCCGGTCACGATCGATTCGCTGCCGCCGATGTGAATGTCGAAATACTGGATGCCCGCTTTGGTCTCGTCGACGATGCGGCGCGTGACCGTCGTGCCGCGCGCCGGCACCGATTCCACGTTGATGCCGTAGCGTTTTCTTAACCCGTCCTCGACCGCCTGGCGCAGCTCGCTCGTCGCCGGGATCGATACCACGACCTTGCCTTCTTTCTTCCCGAGCTCGACGATGCGCTCCCATTCGCCGGGCTTGGCCTGCGCCGGCGCAAGCGATGGCGTGAGCGCGATCAGAAATAAAATAGCCGCGAGAAATAAGATACGTTGTGTCATGATCGGTTGCTGTAGGTCAGCGGCGGCATCTCCATCGCGACGCCGGTTTTTTTGAGCGCGGCTTCGTAGTCGCGCCGGATCTGCGGGTCTTCATCCTCGTATTCGAGCAGCGTGCCGCCTTGGCGCGTGTTGGTGCGCACGCCTTCGCGGTTGAGCGCCTTGCCGATGCCGAAGAGATATTTGCCCGACTGGCCGCTGTAGCGGAACGCGAGCTGGCGCGCCTGCTCGGCGCCGGTGTTGAAGTGCTGGTGGAACCAGCCGGTCGGCGGACTCAGCACGCTGCCTTCGCGCCAGTCGACGCGCACGACTTCCTTACTGTGGCCGTTCTTGTACGGCCGCTCGCCCGCCTCCTGCGGCCACATGAGCGTGTAGCCCTGTGAGCGCAGTATTAGAAGGATCGCGCCACCCTGGTGGAAGTGCGCCTTGTGATAGCGGCCGACCGGCCACTCGGCGATGTGGCCGACGAGCGTGCTGCCGCCCATATCGAAGGACGTGATGCGCACGCCCGCGCCCTTCGCCTCGGACGGATCCACGAGCGCACTGCGCGCGTCAGCGATGAAATTCGTCTCCCACGAGATGAACCCGCCGCGCTCCTCGCGCTTGTCCGAGACGGTGAAGTAGTCCGCGCGGCCGTCGTAGCGCTGATCGAAGCGATAGTCGCAGCCGAAGACGAAGTCTTCGTCATGCAGCAGGTCGATCATGATCGGCGCGCTCGTGACCGAGAGCAGGAGCGCCGGCCCGCGGCTGCCGTTGTAGAGCCTGTGCCAAGTATTGAGCGGCACCGCGAAGAGGCTTCCCTGCTGCCACTCGAAGTGGAGCTTGGATGTGCCGTCGTCCGCGCTCCATATCTCCGTAGAGCCGGCGCCCTGGAGCACATAAATCAATTCTTCGTAGAGGTGCTTCTCGGGCGCGAGCGCGCCTGCGGGCGGGATCTCGCTGACGTACATGCCGGTGAAGCCTTCCATGCCTTTCAGCTGGATGAACGCGCCGCGCCCGCCGGTGCGCGCCCACGGCTTCAGCGGTAGCTCGCCCACGTCCTCGACGCCGTGCGTCTCGACGATCGGAACGCCCTGCTTTTTCATCCAGGCTTCGTAGCTGGTGTCGCGCTTCATTTTTTCCCGGACTCTTTGTGGTCTCTGCCGTAGAAATAATCGCCGGCGGCGACGGCTTCGGCTACGGCGTCGTCTTCCTCGGTCCACATGCCGAGCGGGTAGCCGTACCAGGGTGTTCTCAAGGCCAATTCCGGCATGTGCTCTTCGCGCCAGATCTCCAGCGCGCGCTCCATGAAGCGCTTCTTCGGCACGCCGACGGGCGGGTACGGGCCTTTGCGCGTCGCGTCGATCAGCATGCCCGAGCAGCCGATCGGTGGGGGAAAGTGGCGGTCCTCGGGCTTGGTCATGAGTGGATGCGCCGAAGGATCGAGCAGGGGAGACCTGCCAGTGGTGATCTGCACGTCGCGATGCGGCTGCATCGCGAAGCTCATGGCCCACATCACCATCTCGGGATCTTTGGGATCGATGTCTTCGTCGACGACGATGATGACTTTGTTCGTCGTGCCCATGCTCGCCGCGGCGTGCAGCACCTGCTGCGGCTTGCTCGGGTGAGTCTTCTTCATCCGGATCACCCACCAGTTCCAGCCGCCGCCCATCTCGGGGCAGCTCACTTCGAGGACTTCCGGAATGCCGCAGCCGTATTTCAGATAATTATCGAGCATCATCTCGCGACACGTGCGCGAGATGCCGTTCGACTCGCTCGGCGGCAGGCCGACGAGGATCGCGGGAAACAGGGCGCCTTTGCGGCAGGTGATCGCTTTCACCTTGACCACCTGCTTGAGCGCGTGCTCGGCCATAAGATAGCCCGGATAGTCGCTGAAGGCGCGTTCGCGGACCGCCTCTTCGGTTGAAAGCTCGCCTTCGATGATGATCTCCGCCTCCGCCGGCACGTCGAGCGGAATCGTCTTGCAGCGCACCAGCTCGACTGGCCGGCCGCGGATCGCGCCGGCGACGGAGAGTTCGTCGACGCCGTAGGGAATATTCGCGGCGGCGACGTAGGCGATGTCCGGCAGGGCGCCGAGACAGACCGCGACGGGCAGCGGCTCTTTGCGCCGCCGCGCGACGGGGAAATGGTAGAGCATTGCGTCGTGCACGCGCGCGATGCCGGCGAGAAATTTATCCGGCCCAAAAAAGTGGCCGCTATACATGCCGACGTTGCGCATGCCCGTCTGCGGATCCTGCGTAAGGATCGGTGAAGTGACGCGGATCGCGCCGCTGAAGCCGGGCTCTTCGACCGGCGCCGGCAGCATCGTAAGGCCGGTCTTCTCAAGCTCGGCGCCGGCGTGAACCTCTTCATGCACCGGCGCGCGGTCGACCTTGACCGGAGCGATGGGATGCGTGACCGCGTGGTGCCACTTCTCGTAAATTCCCTGCGGGTCGTCGCAGCCCATGCCGAGGCCGACGATCGTGCGCGACGAGCCGTACATGCCGGTCACGACCTTCATCGCATAGCGGTTTTGCTTTCCGTCGACGACGTTCTCGTACAGAAATACCTGGCGCGCGTCGTCGCTGCGTCCGCGGTATTGCAGGCGCATCAGCGGCATCAGCTCGCTGTCTTTATTGACCGGCCGGGTCCAGCGGTGGAGCTTGCCGCGCTTTTCGAGCGCGGCGAGGAAATCGCGCAGATCGCCGTAATAACTTTGAGACATGAATTCGCGCTTTAATTGAACAGTTTATGCGCTAACTTGATCGCAGGCTCGCGTACTTTTTCGAGCTTCTCTTCGGACTGATTTTCCACTTCGAGATAGTCTTTGACGGAGAGGTGATCTTTGGCCGGCAGCACGCCGATTTCGTTCAGCCACTTCGTGTCGACGTCGAGGCGCCGCGTCGCCTGCCCCATCGCCTTCGTGGTGACTTCCTGGCCTTCCTTCGTCAGAAGCCAGTTGACGAAGACTTTGGTGGCGTTCGGATGCGGCAGATTCTTCACCAAGCAGAGATTGCCGCTGCCGCCGGTGCCGAACGTGCCCTCTTTGAGGTGCTGAATCGGTTTCACCGGCAGGCCCGCGTTGATGAAGGGGAGCAGCGAATAATAGGTGAGGCCAAGCACGATCGCGATTTTCCCCTTGGCGAGGCTTTCGCCGAGCACCCGCTGATCGCGGCCGAGCGAAAGATTCTGCGCCGCGAGCTTTTTGAGATATTCCTCGCCTTTGACCTGCCAGAGGAACGCCCAGTTCGAGTCGCCCGCTCCCGGCGTCCGCGGGTCGAGAATCCCGATCCTGTTTTTCCACTTGGGATTCAAGAGATCGTCGAGGGTTTTGAATTCCTCCGCCTTCGCGAGCGTCTCGTTCCGCCACGTGCTCTCGGTCAAATAGGCCTGGAAGTTGTAGACGTATTTTTTCGCGCGATCGACCCACATGTGGCCGCCCCACCAGTTCTTCGGATCTTTCACCTCGGGAAGAATGAAATTAGGCTCGACCGGCTCGAGCACGCCTTCGTCGAGCAGGCCGTTGATAATCGAATTCGTGCCGCCGATATGAATGTCGAAATTGCGCACGCCGGCCTTCGTTTCTTCGACGATGCGCCGGGTGATCGAAGTGCCGCGCGCCGGAACGAGCTCCAAATCGATGCCGCTGTGGCGCTTCTTGAATCCTTCTTCGATCAGTTTTCTGAGCTCGGCGCTGGCGGGAATCGAGACCACGGCCTTGCCTTCTTTTTTCGCCGCTTCGACAACTTTCTCCCACGACTGGGCAGATACCGAGGCCGGCGATGAGACGATCAGGCATACGGCAAGCAAAGCGATGAGGTGTGAAATTTTCATTTCTTACGACTTTGAAGTTTTATATATGAACGATCATCGTGTCAACACGAATGGAGGCAAAATCGTCGCGCTATTTTCGCCGGCTTTCATGTGATAATTTTGAAACCTTCATGGCGCTATTTATGTCTGACACGGCCGCCGCGACAACCACGGTTGAGCGCCGCGCACGCAGCGGCATAGCCGCCGTCTTGGCGGGCGCGCTGCTCGCCGCGCCGTTTCTTCAGCCGGCTCTCTTTCCGCTCGCCTGGATAGCGTTCGTTCCGCTCTATTGGGCGGTTTTGAGTGTGAAGCGGCCGCGCGAGGCTTTTCTGCTCGCGTGGCTCGCCGGCGGGATCGCGCACCTGATCGGATTTTTCTGGGTCGATCACACCGTGCGCGTTTTCGGCGGCATTCCGCTCGGCTTGAGCGAGATCGTGCTGCTCGGCTTCGCCGCGCTCAATTCTCTTTACATCGCTTTCTTCGGCCTGCTGCTTTTTTTCTGCGGCATCGGGCCGCTCGGGCTTTTTCCGCCGATTCTTTGGACCGGCATCGAATTTTTCGCGCCGCAGCTGTTCCCGTGGCATCTCGCCAACAGCCAGTCCGGCTTCGCGGTTTTTTTGCAATCCGCCGACCTCGTCGGACCGTACGGCGCGAGCTTTTTGCTCGCGTGGGCGAGCGCCGTGGTCTACACGCTGCTGTTTTCGCGCGGCGGTAAGGCGTTCGCCGCCGCCGCCGTCTGCGCCGCCGTGTTGGCAGGCAATCTTCTTTACGGCGGCGTGCGGCTCAGGCAGGTCGCTGCGGAGATGAGCGCCGCGCCGAAGCTGGATGTCGCCGCGGTCCAGGGAAGTGTCGACATCACGACCAAGTGGAAGCCCGAGCTCATGCAAGAGAACATGAAGCCCTACTTCGATCTCACGCGCGCGACCCCGGGCGCGACGCTGTATCTATGGCCGGAGAGCGCGATCGAGCTGTGGATTCCTGACGACGCGGAGAAGCTGCCGCCGGAGCTGGTCCCGTCGCTGCCGCCGGGGAGCACGCTGATTTTCGGCGTGCAGAGCTTCAGCGGCGAGCCGCGAACGCCGGACATGAAAGTCTACAACAGCGCGTTTCACATCGATTCCACCGGCCGGGCGCTCGGCCGTTATCACAAGCAGGCGCTGCTCGCGTTCGGCGAATACCTCCCGTTCGCGCCGATCGTGAGCCGAATTCCCTTCGCGCCGCCGATCGGCGCGGGCTTTACGCGCGGCGAGGGGCCCGTGACGCTCGCCGCCGGCGGCGTCAGAGCCGCGCCGCTGATCTGCTACGAGGACATCATGCCGGAATTCGCGCGTCAGGCCGTCGCCGAAAAAGGCGCCGACCTCCTCGTCAATCTGACGAACGATGCGTGGTTCGGCCGCACCGTGGCGCCGTACCAGCACGCGCGTCTGTCGCAGCTTCGCTCCATCGAGACGCGCCGCACGCTCGTCCGCGTGACCAACACGGGACTCACGACGGTGATCAACGCCCGCGGCGAGATCGTGGATGAGCTGCCGATCTTCAAGCCGGGCGTGCTGAGGGCGAAAGTCGAGATTCTGGAAGGGAAGACGCCGTATGTGAAATACGGCGACTGGTTCGGCTGGGTGATGACGGTTATCGCCGTGGGGTTGCTTGCGTGGACGTGGAAAACGCGAGCATAAAGAACTACTTCTTGTCTTCTTTCCCACGGATATAGAACGGTTTCACGACCTGTGCGACCGCCGCCGAAGCGGCCGGCGAGTTGTCGGTCATGATATCGACCGATTCATCATCGGCGAGAAACGCTTTGCTGGCGTTGCCCAGATCGTTACGGATCAAGTCTTTGACGAAATCCGGCGTGTCATCCATTTTTAGAAAAAGCAGGAAATGCGGCACCTCTCCCTCGCGCTTCACATAGATCATCGCGAGAGAGGCTTCGGCGACGTCGGGACTTTTCGCCAGCCGGGTTTTTAGCGCGGTCACCAGACCGTCGGGCACTCGTTTCGGCGCGCCGATGAAGACTTCGGCGCCGGCAGGTACGGTAGAGGGCGTTTGGGCGAGGGCGAGAGAAGCGGCGAGGAGAACGAGACTTATAGTCGCCGCCTGAACGCTACATCTCACATCGGACTCCGCGAGCTTTTATCCCTTCGCCACCGCCAGATCGTGCGGCCTCTTTCCCAATCTTCGCGCGCCTTTCGGCGTGACGACGACGGTGTCGCCCCACGTGCAGATCGATTTGCCGTCGGCGGTGACGGCCGAGGGCTTGCAGATGAAGACCATATTTTCCTTGAGCGCGACGGCGAGCTGCTTGGGGCTGCGCGCGTGGTTGGTGATGATCGGCCCGTCGTCGCCGGCGCCGCGGCCGTGCATCGTGAGGTCGGCCTTGGCGTTCGCCGCCGGGCCCGATTTCGGCGCCGCTTCGGCGCCCGCTTTACGTGTGAGCTCGGCCAATTGCGCCACCGTGACGCCCGGCTTCAGCGCCTCGGCGACACGGTTGAAGACTTCGCGCTGGACTTTGATCAATTCCATATGCGTCGGGTCGGCGACCTCGACGAAAACCGGCTGCACGCCCTGCGAGCGGTAGCCCATCCACGACGCCTCGATCTCGTTGATAATCAGATCGCCGCGCTCGAGCAGCCGCATGCTCGGGCGCGTGAGCGTGCGCACGGGATTTTTTCCCGAGACCCAGTTGCAGTGCACCGGCATCTCCGAGCCGTTCATCATGAGCGCGCACTGCGCCGCCGCCCACACGTCCCAGTCGCGCGCGCCGGGCCGCGCGGCCTTGATCTTCGCCTCGATGCCTTTTTCGACAATCTCCATCGACTTTGCCAGAGCGTCGATCTCCTCTTGGCTTTTCGTGTAGCGGACTTCCGCCAGAATATCCGTCGCGTCGACGAGCGTCGCGTTCGGCAGACCTTCGCGGATATTTTTCCAAGTGCCGTAAAAAATCGTTCCTTCGGGCGTGCGCGTGCCTTCGGTCTCGCCCAAGCCGGTGATGCCGATGCGCCCGCGCTCCACGCCGAGCTCTTTTAGCCGCTGTACGATCACCGGGCCGTAATTACGCCGCGCCTCGCGCACATCCGTGGTCCAGTCCTGGACCGTCGGCCAGCGCGGCGCCGCCGAAGTCGCGATCGCGGTTACTTCGCCTTCGAGCGGGAAGACGGCGGCGATGTCCGAGTCGCCGCCGCCGCCGACGTGAGTGAGATAGCGCGTGTTCGCCTGGTAATCCATGGAATGGCCGGTGTTCTGCGGCGTGACGATGACGTCGAGCCGGTCGCGGCGCATCAATTCGCGCACCGCGCGCCAGCGCCGGTCGCGCTCGGCGATCGAAAAACGTGGATAAGGATAAAGTTCCGCCATCTTCGACTCCCTAAAAACGTCAAGGGCGGGTTTCAAACCCGCCCTTGCGTGTGATTGTTTACAAGTGGCTCAGCTGTTTTTCCACTGGTATTGATTGCCCATGCCGCCGTAGCTCGCGCCGCGCCGGCGGATCTCAGCCTCGTAGGCTGCGGGATCGGGAAACTTCGCGGTCGCTTCGAGCTGATAGCCGTCGGGGTCGTTGAAATAGATCGAGAGGCCGGAGCCGCCGCCGTGCCCCTTCGGGCCGTCGTAGGGAATCCCCATGCGCTTGAGCTGCTCTTCGACCTTGTCGAGGTCGGCGGGATCGATCTCGAAGGCGAAGTGGAGATGACGCGTGTCGGTTTTCGGCGGATCGCCCGGCTCCATCTGGAACAGATCGAAGCCGAAGTTGCCGACCGTGACGAGCGTATGCTGCGAGCGTTTCGCCGCCTTGTCCTTTTCGTTCTGGCCGCGGCTGCGGCCGACTTCGCCGTCGAAGACGTCGCGGTAAAATTTCACCGAGCGCTCCAGATCGGTGACGACGAACGCGAGATGATCCACGCGCTTGAGCTTCATGCATCGTCCTCCTTGCGGGGAAACTAACTGACTATAGATAAGGATGCCGCCGCCTTCAAGCGCGGACGGCGCGGCAACTCGCAGCCGGAAGCTTCAGGCGCACAGTCGAGCCTTTCGCCACAGCCGACGACGGATGGAGCTTCAGGCGGATCGCCTTTGCACCGACGGCGACCTGGCATTCCAGCGCATCGCCCATGAAGACGATCGCTTCGATCTTGCCTTCGAGCATGTTTTCGTTCGCGCCCGCGGCGCCGTCGTTGAGCGTCACGTCTTCGGGGCGGATCACGACGATCACCTCGTCGCCGGCGGCGGCGCCGTCGGGCAGCAGGCACTTGATGACGCCGCTCGACGTTTCGACTTCCCCCGGAGCGCCGAGCGCTTTCACGCGCCCTTCGAGAAAGTTGCTGAGGCCGATGAAACTCGCGACGAAGCGGTTCTTGGGCGCGGCGTAGATATCGTGCGGCGTGCCCCGCTGCACGATTTGGCCTCCGTCCATGACCGCGATCACGTCCGACATCGTGAGCGCCTCGAGCTGATCGTGCGTTACGTAGAGTGTCGTGATGCCGAGGCGCTTGACCAACTCGCGCAGCTCGAAGCGCGTCTCCTCGCGGAGCTTCGCGTCGAGATTGCTGAGCGGCTCGTCGAGTAATAAGACACGCGGCTCTTTCACCAATGCGCGCGCGAGCGCCAGCCGCTGCTGCTGCCCGCCACTCAAAAACGGCGCCGGCCTGTCTTCGAGGCCGTCGAGCTGCACAAGGGCGAGCGCCTTCCGCACCCGGCTCCGGATGTCGCCGCTCGAAGATTTTTTCATCTCGCGCAGGGGAAACGCGACGTTTTCGAAGACGTTCAGGTGCGGCCAGATCGCATAGGATTGGAAAACCATGCCGATATCGCGCTTGTACGGCGGCACGACGACATTGCGCCGGCATGAGAGCACGAGCTGGTCGCCGACGACGATCTCGCCCTGGTAGGGCCTCTCAAGGCCCGCGACCGAGCGCAGCGTGGTGGTCTTGCCGCAGCCGCTCGGACCCAAAAGCGTGAAGAACTGCCCCTGCTTGACGTCGAGATCGATGCCGCGCACGGCGTAGACCTCGCCGCGCTCGGTCTGGTAGCGGACGTGCAGATCTTCGATGCGGATCATCCGCCCACCATCTGCATCGCGTGCCGGCGGAAGCCGATGATGCGGACGAGGACCGTCAGCAACAGGAGCGAGATCATCAACAGCGTCCCGATCGCCGCGACCGCGGGAACGTAGCCTTCGTCCCACATGTTCCATATCAGGATCGCGAGGACCTGGTTGCCGGGTCCTTCGGCGAGAATCAGCGGCATGCCGGCGATGCGCACGGCGTGCAGCACGACCCAGATCCAGACGCCGACGAACGTCGGCATCATGAGCGGCACGAAGACGCGCCACATCGTGCGCCACGGCGGCGCGCCGCTCACGTAGGCGGCTTCTTCCAACTCTTTATGAATCTGCAGCAGCGCAGCGTTCATCGAGCGCGTCCCGTAGGAGAGAAAGCTGATCGTAAAGCCGATCGAGATCGCCCAGATCGTGCCGTAGAGCGGCAGAAAGTCGAGCTTCAGAAACAGCCAGAAAAACGCGATGCCCATGACGATGCCGGGAATCGCGTGCGGCACGAACGCGAGCTGGTCGAGAAGCTTCCGTGCCCAGAACTTGCTTCGGACCACGACGAGCGAGACCACGAAGGACAGCGCGACAGTCGCCGTTGCCGTGGTCACGACCATCATAAAAGTGTTTCTGAGCGCGGAGCCAACCTCGCCGTATTCGGCGAGCAGGCGATAGTTCTTGAGCGTCATTACCTTAAATGCCGCCGCCGAAGGCGCCTGAAGATAGGGCAGGAACGACGCGTAGAGAAAAACCACGAACGGCAGAACAATTGAAATGAACAGGAAGAACAGCGCGGCGATGAACGCCGGAATTCGCCACCGGCCGAGATCGAACTGGCGCGGCCGGTAGCCTTTGCCCGTGACGATCGTGTAGCGCTCGGCGCGGCTGATCAGCCGCGTATACAGCACCGTCGTCGCGACCGCGATCAACACGTAGACCATCGCGAGAGCGTTCGCTTGACCGTAGACCGGCATGAACGTCGCCGTGCGCACGATGGCGTAAATCTTCGTGCTGAAGACGTAGATGCCCGCCGGCAGCCCAAGGATGCCGGGAATCTCGAACACCTCCAGCGCCGTCATCGCCTGATAAATCATGACCGCCACGAGCGCGGGGGCGAGCAGCTTGAGCGTTACTTTGCGCAGCGTCGACGCCGGCCGCGCACCGGAGACGGCGGCGGCCTCCTCGAGCGACGGGTCCATGCTGCGCATGAGCGGAACCAGCATCAGGAACGCCGTCGGCACGAGCCGAACTCCTTCGAGACAGATCATACCTTCGAGCGTGTACACGTCGATCACCGGAGCGCCGGGTCCGAAAATATCCTTCATCCACGTGTTGACGAAGCCGATGCGCGGGCTGAACAGCAGCACCCACGCCATCGCCTGGAGCATTCCCGGCATCGCGAGCGTTGTCGGCACGCCGGCATAAAGAAAAATCTTGCCCGGCATGTTCGTCCGTTCGACCAGCCACGCAAGGGCGACGGCGAGCACGATGCCCAGCGCCGCGCTGCCGCCGACATAAATGATGGTATTTGCAAACAGATCGAGAGTGCTAGCGTCGGCATAAACGCTGATGTAATTCACGAGACCCATGGTGTGGAGCGAAAAATCGCCCGGGAGCCGCGCGGTGCTGAAGCTCCCCAGGATTAAAAAGGAGAGCGGCGCGAGCACGAGGAATAGAACGAGGAGAAAGATTCCGTGCTGCCAGAGACTAATACGGAGCGATTCGTTCATCCAGGTCCGCCGCTGCGGCGGCGGCCGCCGCCTTTGAGCCAGAGCTGGTCCCAGAACTCGAGGAGCTTCGGCTGCACCTCGAGTTCCAGCGCCGGATCGCGGAACGCATCTTCCTTGCCGACTATTTGATCGGCGAAGGGCAGCAGCTCTTTCCGCTGTAATCCTTTATGCACGGGCGGTGCGTAGTCGGCGACATACTGCGAGATCTGTCCTTCCTTGCTGAGGAACCAGTTGACGAACAGCCGCGCCGAGTTGATGTTCGGCGAGCCCTTGAGGATCGCCATTTCCGAGACCGCGACCGGCACCGGCTCGGGGCAGGTGTAGCTGACCGGCGCTCCGTCAAGCGTCTTCTGGTACGTGCGGTACTCGGCGGAGGGAATGCTGCCGTAGAACTCGCCGGCCGCCAGAAGCTCGAGTATAGCATTCACGCCCTCGCGGCGGAGCTGCGGCTTGACGTCGGTGAAGAGCTTGCTGAGGAAATCCTTCGTCCATTTCTCCCCCCTGGCTTTCCAGAGCTGGAGCGCCCAAAGCTGCGGGCGGTTCCCGAGCGCCAGGTTGCCGTTGCGCCATATGGGGTTGGCGAGAAAATCCTCCCATTTGCGCGGCACGTCCTGTTTCTTGATCTGCCGCGTGTTGTACGCCATGCACCAGTAGCGCATATGCATGCCGACCCAGAAGCCCTCGTGATCGACGGTGCCCGGCGGATTGTTCTTGATGTTGGGAATATTTCTCAAATCCTCCATCGCGCCGATCTCGCGGTACATAAAAAAGCTGCCGCCGAGACCGGTGAGGACGTCGGTCACGCTCTTCTTGTTTTTAAAGGCGACGAGCGTGCGGATCGCGCGGTCTTCGTGACTCGCGCGGTTGTACTCGATTGCAATGTAAGGATAGCGCTCTTTGAAGGCGCGCAGGACGACCTCCGCCTGCGGCGGATCGAAGGTGGAGAAAATGCGGAGCCGTTTTTCTTTTTTTGCGCCGTCGATCCAGCTCTGGGGAACCGTCAGCTCTTTGTCGAGATCGGAAAGAATCGAAGGATCGAGTTTCAGTTTTTTAAGATCGTCCTGCGTCGACTTCGGCAGCGGAGCGGAAGCTGCGCCGACGAGCGCCGGCGCAGCCGCCAGCAGCGACGCCAGCGCGAAAGCGGCGATGCGGATCCTATTTTCAACCATGGCGAATCTCCTTGCCCGTTCTTACTGCCCGAAGATCGTGCGGAATTCGCTGACGTATTCGTTGTAGCGCGTCGAGGTGTCGTGCGGCACGACGCGAATCTTGAGCTTGCTCTGATCCATCTTCGGCGAAGGCGGCTCGACGTCGCGACGCGCCGGCACGCGATTGAGTCCGCGGAACAGCTCCTGGGCGTTTTTCGTTAGCATGAAAT
The DNA here is from genome assembly GCA_021324155.1 of Pseudomonadota bacterium. Taxonomy (GTDB): domain Bacteria; phylum Desulfobacterota; class Binatia; order UBA9968; family UBA9968; genus JAJPJQ01. The sequence goes on along the minus strand of JAJPJQ010000031.1, from coordinate 36,865 downwards.
CGATCAGGAGCTTGCCCGCGTTGGGATGCGGCGCCTTGGCGGAGAGGCCGGCCGCATGGAGCGACGCGACGATCGGATCGACGGTGTTGACCCATTCGAGCGGGGCGCCCTTCTTTTTGTCCGACTCGACGCGGTGGGCGTAGACGATGCCGAGCGGGAACTCGCCGGCGGTCATGAGCTGCGCGATGAGCGAATGGCCCTTGCGCCACTGGATATCCTGCTTCGCGAGCGCGCGCATGAATTTATCGGTCCGCTCGCGCCCCCACGCGGCGAGCAGTGTGACGTACCAGGGATAATCTTCGCGGTCGAGGGAGATTTTTCCCTTCCACTTAGAATCGAGCAGGTCCTCCCAGCGCTTCGGCGCGTCTTTTTCGGCGACCATGCGCGTGTTGTAGCCGGGCACGTAGTAATTGAGGTACACCGCGCTCCAGCGCTTCTGCGGGTCCTGCAATTCCTTGATGTAATGGATCGTCTCCGGCGAGACGTACTGCGTGATGAGCTTATTTTCGATCAGCGTGCCGAGCTCGCTCAGGCTCGCGACGTCGAAGTCCCAGCGGCCCGCGCGGGTCTCGGTGATCGCCCGGTTTTGCACTTGCTCCCCGCTCGCGCGGAAAACGGTTACCTTGATAAAAGGGTAGGTTTTTTCGAAAGCGTCGGAGACAGGCTTCGACTCGGTGAGGCTCATCGACGTGTACCAGCTGAGCGCGCCTTCTTTCTTGGCGCCTTCAATGATCTGGGCGGCGGCGTTCGACTGGGCGATCGCCGGCGCGCAGAATGCCGCCAGCAGAAAACTCGCCCCTAGAGCTACTCTGATCGTACGGACTAACCGCATCCATTTACTCCTGCAAAAAAGCATAGCGAAGCTATGGAGATAATTATTGCGAGTCAAGAGGGCCGGGCTTCACGCTTTTCTCTTGATTTTGGGCCGGCTCAAGTACTTCTGAAGCAGGGGAGAATCGTCGTAGGGCGCGCGCTCGATCTTCCCCATGTGTGTATAGAATTTTCCGAGCGCCTTGCCGTCCTCGCCGTACTTCGTTCCCATGTACAGCATCGGGTCGGCGTCCTGGCGGAACAGCTCGCCCTCCGTACACCCCTTGCGCATGTGCGTGGCGAGCACCTCGCCGACGAAGAGATCCATCTCGTCGCCGAACGGGATCACCTGCACCAAGCGGTATTCGACGTTGCCGATCGCTTCGCCGATAAGCGGCACGGTGCACTTCGCAGGAGCGACCGCCGTCAGGCCGGTCGCCTGCCATTTATCCACGTCTCGCCCCGAGATGTAGCCGGCGAAAACGACCACGTCCATCATCTTGTCGGTCGGCGCGCTCATGACGAACTCGCCGCGCTCGAGAATGAGCTTGTAGGTGAGCGTGCGCTTCAGAATCGCAACGACCATGCGCGACGGCTCGGCGCCCATCGGTGAGAACCACATCGCCGTCAAAAAATTGATGGCATCGCCCGCGCCGCGGCTTACGACGAGCGACGGAACGCGCACGCCGAAGGGCTTGTTGCCGTGGTTCACGAGCTCGAACATATCGGGGTCTTTCCAGTCCAAAGCGGCGCCTCTTTCCGGACCAATTAGTGGAAAATCTCTAGCATGGATTCCCACCCGAAGAAAGCCGCGGAGGCAAGCGAAAGGGCAAAGGAAACCAAAAAAATAGAAACCGGCTTTGCTTCGCGCATTGACCTTTAAGCTTTTAACTTTTTAGCGGTTTCTGTTATGAATGTGCGCTCATGGAAACACCCGGGCTCAAGCGCCAGCTGGGACTCTTCGACGCGATGATGATCATCTGCGGCGATATGATCGGCAGCGGCATATTTTTCGCCACCGGTGCGATCGCCGAGACGCTGCCTACGGCGGGCGGCGTGCTGCTGGTGTGGCTGTTGGGCGGCGCCCTTGCGCTTACCGGCGCGCTTTCCTGCGCCGAATTGTCGGCGAGCCTGCCTTATGCCGGCGGCGACTACATCTATATCCGCGAGGCCTACGGCAAGCTCATGGGTTTTCTCTCGGGCTGGTCTTCCTTCCTGGTTACCTTTTCAGGCGCGATCGCTTTTCTCGCCGTCAGCTTCACCGGCTTCATGGCGTATTTTTTTCCCGTTCTCGGATCGGAAGCCGCCTATTTCCACGCCGCGCTGCCCGGCGGCTCGATCGATGTGACTCCGGGCAATATCTTCGCCATTGCTGTCGTCATTCTGATCTCTGCGCTGCATTGCCTCGGCGTGCGGCAGGGCTCGACCACGCAGAACATTCTCACTGTCATCAAGATCGGCGCGCTCATCGGCATCATCCTGCTGGCAATTTTCACCGGCCGCGGCGACACCGCTCATTTCAAGCCGCTCTTCGATTGGTCGAAGATCGGCAACTTCAGCCTCTTCGGCGCTGCTTTCATTCCGGTTGTCTTCGCCTATTCGGGCTGGAACGCGATCATCTATATCGCCGGCGAGGTCAAAGAGCCGGAAAGAACGCTGCCGCGAGCGCTGCTCATGGCGAACTTGATCGTCATCGCGCTCTATCTCGTCATCAACGTCATTTATATCTACGGCGTGCCGGTGACGGAGATGAAAGGCGCGCTGCGCGTCTCGGAGGTGGCGACCACGGCGCTGTTCGGCCGCGAGACCTCGACCTGGATCACCGCGCTGATCACGATATCGGTCCTCGGCGCGCTCAACGTCGTCACGATGCTCGGGCCGAGAATTTATTACGCGATGGCGCGCGACGGCGTCTTCTTTCACAGTCTCGCGCGCGTGCATCCGCGCTTCGGCACGCCCGTGAGCGCGATCGTCTTGCAAGCGGCGTGGGCGTGCCTTTTGATCCTCACCGGCACGTTCGGAACGCTGTTCACGTTCGTGAGCGTCATCATCACGGTGTTCTCGGCGCTCACGGTCGGCTCGGTCATCGTGTTGCGCTGGAAGCGGCCCGATCTGAAGCGGCCGTACCGCTTGTGGGGGTATCCGATCGTCCCCGTCGTCTTCATTCTGACGCACCTTTGGATCGTCTGGGGCTCGCTCAGTCACAAGCCGCTCGAGACGGTCTGGGGTCTCTTCATCGTCGGGCTCGGCATACCGGCCTATTTTTACTGGCGGAGCGCGAAGAAAGCTTAACCGCCGCGATGGTCCGGATCACCCGCGTTTACACGCGCACCGGCGACAAAGGCGACACCGCGCTCGTCGGCGGCCGGCGCGTGCCGAAAGATTCGCCGCGCATCGAGGCGTACGGCACGATCGACGAGCTCAACTCGATCATCGGCCTCGCGCGCGCGTTCAACGATGAGCGCTCGCGCAACGCCAAGGCGCGGCGCTTTCTCGACGAAGTTCTCGCGAAGATTCAGGACGAGCTGTTCGATCTCGGCAGCGAGCTGGCGACGCCGCCGGACGCGGAATATCCCGGCATGTACCACATCGGCGATGCCGAGGTGAGGCGGCTCGAGGCCACGATGGACCATTGCCAGAAGGAGCTCGCGCCGCTCAAATCATTCGTGCTCCCCGGCGGCGGTAAAGTCGGTTCGTTTCTCCATCAGTGCCGCACGGTCTGCCGGCGCGCGGAGCGCGATCTCCTGAGACTTTCGCGCTCCGAGCCCGTGAGCGAATGGGCGATCACATACGTCAATCGCCTGAGCGATCTCTTTTTCGTGCTGGCGCGCTGGGCGGCGAAGCAGGCCGGCGAGCCCGAGGCGCTCTGGCAGAGGGGACTACAAGAAGTAAAAAGGAAAAAGTAAAACAATCCAGGAGTCAGCATCCAGAAGCCGGAAGCTCCGGATCGCATTCTCTTCTGACTCCTGATTTCTGGCTCCTGTATTCTATTCGGAGGTTCGATGGGACTATTGGACGGGAAAAAGGCTGTCATCTTCGGCGTCGCCAACGAGCGCAGCATCGCGTGGGCGATCTCCGAGGCGCTGCACGCCGCAGGCGCCGAGCTGGGGTTTACTTACGCCGGCGAAATGCTGGAAAAGCGCGTCCGGCCGCTCGCCGAAGGCATCGGCTCGAAGATCATCCTGCCCTGCGACGTGACCAAGGACGAAGAGATCAAGCACGTGTTCCAGACTCTTAAATCGAGCTGGGGCGGCCTCGACATTCTGATCCACGCGATCGCGTTCGCCAACAAGGAGGACCTTTCCAATCCGTACGCGCAGACGAGCCGCGCCGGCTTTCACTTGGCGCTCGACGTAAGCACCTACTCGATGGTCGCGCTCACGCGGGAGGCGGCGGCGCTTATGGAGGGCCGCGGCGGCTCGGTCATAACGCTTACTTACATGGGATCGGAGAAGGTCGTTCCCAACTACAATGTCATGGGCATCGCCAAGGCGGCGCTCGAGGCGAGCGTCCGCTACCTCGCCTACGATCTCGGCCCCAAGAACATCCGCGTCAACGCGATCTCCGCGGGACCGGTGAAGACGCTCGCAGCCGCCGGCATCTCCGGCTTCAAAGACATGCTGCATTACGCCGCCGAGCGCGCGCCGCTCAAGCGCAACATCGAGGCGGAGGAGGTCGGCCGCGCGGCGCTGTTTCTCGCGAGCGACCTTTCGGCGGCGGTGACCGGCGAGGTGCTTCACGTCGACGCGGGATATAATATAGTGGGAATGTAGGAAGAAGCTGTCAGCGCTCAGCCATCAGCCCGGACTTGTTCGATTGTTTTTAGCTGATCGCTGAATGCTCCCCAGCTGAGGAGTTTTTATGGCCTTCAAGCAAATCTCGGTAAAAGAAGCGCACGACATCCTCGAAGAAGATCCGAATGCGATTTATATCGACGTGCGCACCGTGCGGGAGTTCACCGCCGGCCATCCCGAAGGCGCGGTGAATATTCCCGTCGCGTTCCCCAATCCCGGCGGCATGACGCTGAACGAGGACTTCGTGCGCGTCGTCGAGCGCCACTTTCCGAAAGAGAAGAAGCTCGTCGTCGGCTGCCAGGTGGGGCCGCGCGCCGACGCAGCGGCCCGGCTGCTCGGCGACGCGGGGTATAAAGATGTCTCAAGCGTGCAGGGCGGATTCGGCGGCATGCGCGCGCCCTCGGGCGAAGTCATCGCCGAGGGCTGGCTCGGCCTCGGCTATCCGGTGAGCAAAGAAAACGGCGAGGGAATCAGCTACGACTCCCTTGCCGCTAAACTAAAATAGTTGCTAGTTTCTGGTTTCAGGTTAAGAAATCCAATGCGATTCCGATCGTGAAACTAGAAACCTGAAACTTGAAACTTACCTAAGGTTTCCCCACGTACTTGTTCGTCCAGAGCACGCCTTCCTTATTCGAAGGAGCTTGCGCCAAGTCTTTGACGATGCCGGCGCCGGTGGCGAAATTGATGACCTTCTGCCAGCCGGCGGCGTTCATGGAGCCCCACGGGGGCATCGCGTCGGCAACGGTCGAGTACGACAAGTCGAAGACGGGCTGATCCAGTTTGTTGAACAATCGATGGCTGCGCAAGGCCGACTTCGCTTCTTCCGGCTTGGTGCGGAAAAGCGCGCCGCCGCGTGAGATCGCCCGCGAGACCGCCATCGCGATCTTCGGATTGGCTTCGACATAGTCGGGGCGCACCATCAAGACCTCGTAGTGATAATCCGTCAGCTCCGGCACTTCCCCTTTACCCAATGGAATGAGGACGTAGCCCTTGCCGCTCGGCTCTGTCACTTCAGCGGACGGCGGGGAGAGCGCATAAGCGTCGATCACGTCATTCATGAGCGCTGCGGGCAACTCCGCAGCTCCGATATAAACGAACTTGAGAATGGTCGAGCCCGCGCCGGCTTTTTTCACTAAAAATTTAATGATTTGCTCGGAGGCCGCACCCGGCCCCGTCGCCCCGATGGTGCCTAACTGCGTCAATGCCATGAGGCGCGCGTGCAGCGGACTCTGGCGCGTGAGGCCGAGCTTGTCGACGATCGACTTACGCAGCACGACGCTCAAGGTCATCGCGCGATTGTGCGCCTGAATCGCCATGACCGGCGCGCCTTCGACGCGCGCCAGGACGAGGCCCTCGGAGGTCGAGGCGCAGAAATTCGTCGAGCGGCCGACCACCGCGTTCAAGCACACTGAGCCGCTGGGCGAGGGCGTGATTTTAACGCGCACGCCTTCCTGCTCGAAATATTTGAGCTGCTCCGCGACCCAGATCGCGCCAAAGGCGAAGTTCGGCACGGCAGTCATAAGGGTGACTTCTGGCATCTCTTTCTGCTGCGCGCGAGCCGTAGCCGGCATGAAGGCGAGAATCAGCGCGAAGACGATGATCGATCTGAGATTGCGTTTTCTCATACGGCCTCCTGTTAACCTTGAATCCTTACGTGTTCGCTGGTGGATTGCCATCGGAGCGCGCGGCGCTCGATCAGCTCCGCGACTTTATCAATCGCGATGACCATAAGCATGAGAACGATGATGCCGACGAATACGTCGGCCGTGCGGAACAGACCCGCGGCCTGCCGGATGAAGAACCCCACGCCTTCGGTCGCGGCGACGAACTCGCCGACGATCGCGCCGATCACCGCGAACGGGATGCTGGTGCGGATGCCGGTGAAGACGTACGGCGAGATCGCCGGGAGAATGACGCGGAACGTGAGCTTCCATCCGCGCGCGCCCATGAGGCGGGCGAGATCGACGTATTCCTGGTCGAGCTGGCGCATGCCGGCGTAGGTGTTAAAGAAATTGAGAAAGAACGTGAGCAGGAAAACAACGCCCACCTTCGACCAGATTCCGATTCCCAGCCACACGATAAACAGCGGCGCGAGCGCCGTGCGCGGGATGCCGTTGAGAGCGATGATGATGGGCTCGAAGACCTCCGCGAGGAGCCGGCTGCGGCCGAAGGCGTAGCCGAGACCGATGCCGAGGATGACGCCGGCGGGAAAGCCGATCGCGATCTCCTGCAGCGTGACCCAGCAGTGCTGGATCAGCTCGCCGGAGCGAAAGCCGGCGATCATCGAGGTCAAGATGCGGCTCGGACTGCTGATAAGAAACGCGTCGATCCAACGCTGGGAAGCGATCTCCCATAGGAGAAAAAAGCCGCCGACGAACGCGACGCGGACCAGGACGATCCAGACGCGGCGCTTGGAGAGAAAGCCGCTCCGCTCCACCGCCGCCGTCCGTTCGCTGGTCGTCGCTCCGATAGTCATGATCTATTGCGTCTTGATATGCAGCTCGTGGCGGAAGATGTCCCACAGCCGTGTATAGGCCTCGTCGAAGCCTTCCTGCCGGTGGATGGCGAAGATGTTGCGCGGACGCTTCATCGGCACGTCGATCACGTCCATGATGTGCGCGGGGCGGTGCGTCATGACGACGACGCGGTCGGCGAGCGCCACCGCCTCGACGAGATCGTGCGTCACGAAGAGGATCGTCTGGCGCTTCTGCTCCCAAATCTTCAACAGCTCGTCCTGCAGCACCATGCGCGTCTGCGCGTCGAGCGGCCCGAAGGGCTCGTCCATGAGTATCACCGGCGGCTCGTACGCGAGCGCGCGGATGATCGAGGCGCGCTTGCTCATGCCGCCGGAGAGCTGTGAAGGATAATAGTTCTCGAAGCCCGCTAGGCCGGCGAGCGCGATGAAGTACTTCAGCTGCCGCTCGCGCTCCTCGCGCGAATAGCGCTTGGAATCGAGCCCGAAGGCGACGTTTTCCTCGAGGGTGAGCCACGGAAAGAGCTTGCTCTCTTGCGGTACATAGCCGACCTTAGTATTGAGATCGCGCACTTCCGCGCCTTGATAGAGAATCCGGCCGCCGGAGGTCGGCGTCAGGCCTGCGATGAGCTTGAGCAGCGTCGATTTGCCGCAGCCCGACGGCCCCACGATAGTGATAAATTGCCCGTAGGGCACGTTCAAGCTGATGTTATCCAGCGTGGTCAGGCGGCCGCGGTCGGGCGTCTGGAACGCTTTGGTCACCCCCTCGATGCGGATGACGAGCTCGTCGCGCGAGCGGGCGCCGTGGCCGGTCGGTTCCATGAATCGCGGGCATTCTCTATCATGAAATCAGAGGTGTCAATACAGCGCGATGGTTTGAAATTCGCTGTAAAATCCTCCGCTTGATCGCCGGAATCGGATGACGTATGACCATCTGAACACAACGGGAGGATCCATGGCGAGCAGCGAGACTGTCATTCCGAAAAACAGCGGCAAAGCCTTCATCGTAAAAAAGGGTCGCATCATGCGCGTGCACGGGGAATCGACAGCGGACTTCGTCGTCTTCAACGCGCGCGACGTCGACGAGCGCTTCGACCAGGCGCGCACGAAAGTCGACCAGGGCAAAATCTACGTCACGACCGGCGACCTGCTGATCTCGAAATTCAACACCGTCATGATGACGATCGTCGAGGACACCTACGAAGGCACGCACGACATGGAAAAGGGGATGTGCAGTACATCCTTCTATAAGAAATGGGGCGATCAGATCTTCGAGATTTACGGGGAGACTTGGAAGAAGCTCGGTCGTGAAAAAGTCGTCGCGCCCAAGCACGGCTGCTGGGAGAATCTCGCCGCGGCGCTGAAGTCTTATAAAATCAAGAAAGCCGACGTGCCGAGCCCGCTGAATATTTTTCAAACGATGGTGATCGACGGCGTAACGGGCTCGATGCGCTACGCGATGACGCGCCCGCGACCGGGCGGCGATCACATGGATCTGCGCGCCGAGATGGATTGCCTCGTCGGCATCAGCGCGTGCCCAGAGGGCGGGCGCGGCAAGCCGCTCACGATCACGATCTATGACAAGTAAGCTGGGTAGCCCGTCCTATTTGTAAAGCCGATCGATAAAACCGCTCGCCTCCAGCTCCTTCAAGAAGCTCACGTCGGTAAAGTCCGACGGCTTGGCCTGCGCGGCCTTCGGATTCCTCACCTTCAATTGATCCAAGAAGATCTGGATGCCGGGCTCCGTGGGATACGGCACCCGGCGGGTCAATTTGACGACCACTTCGTTGTAGGCCTCTTCCACCGGCTTTTGGTCTTTGATCGCTAGATATTTCTGCAATATCTTTTGCGCCCCCTTCGGGTTGGTCAGATTGTAGTGGATCGCTTCCACATAGGCGCGCATGAAGCGGCGAATCGTGTCGGGCTTTTTCTTGATATAGTCGCGCGTCACAGCGACGCCGTTTTGCTGCCATTCGACGTCGAGCTTGGTGAAATCGAGTAGAGCGCGAAGGCCGATCTCCTTCGCCTTCAGCGTCTCCGGCGGCTGGAGCAGCGTCGCCTGGAGCGCGTTGGTCTGCATCGCAGCCAGGCGCGCGGGGATCGATCCCGCCTGGACGTAAGCGACTTCGCCTTCTTTGACGCCTAATTTGTCCAGGACTGTGATCGCCGCGGCGTTGTCGGCGCTCCCGATCCGGCTCACGCCGAATTTCTTGCCCCTCAAGTCCTCGACTTTCTTGATCTCGTCGGTAACGAAGAGCACATAGGGAAACCGGTTGATCGCCCCGGCGATCAGCACCGTCCCCGAGCCGGCGAGATTGCTAGTGATGACCGCCGACGCGCCGGTATGGACGATCGGCGTCTCGCCGCCAACGAGGGCGGCGACGGCGAGCGGCGCACCGACCAATAGCACCAGATCAACGTCGAGACCGTATTTGGCGTAAAAGCCCATGTCCTTGGCGGTCCAGACGTTGAGCTGGGTGGGCGCGATGACCGTATAGGCGACGTGCAGCTTCTCCGGCGTTTGCGCCCATGCAGAAGGCGCGAGGATCGACAATGTGGCGAAAACAGCCAGGAGTCTAATGAAAGCGCGCTGCTTCATGGTGCCTCCCGTGATTCTTCGTTTTCGTTCGATCGAAATTTTTTATGACCGTCCGATCATGATCCGGTCGTCTTTCGCTGGGTCGTAGCCACGCGTATCGCGCGCGAGATCGACGCGTTTGAGAACCTCGGCCGGCGCCTTCGCCTCCTTCGGAAAGTCGTACGGCGGCAGCGGCTTGGTCGCGTCGAAGATGAGCTTCGTTTCCATCGGCCCCTTCGTGAGGCGGTCGTAGCCGTATGCGGTCGGGTTGAGATGCGAGCCGAGCGCGTGCGGAATCACCACGAGATCGCGGTCGGCCTGAAAGCGCATCGCCAGCGCCCACAGCACCTGCGTCTCGTTGAAGACGTCGATGTCGTCGTCGACGACGATCACGTGTTTGATGTTGGGATCGGTCACGATCGCCGCCATCGCCGCCTGCTTGGGCTCGCCCTCGGCGCGCTTCTTGAGCGCGATGTAGCAGTGCGCGCGCGCCGCGCCGGACATCGGCATATTGACGCCGACGAGGCTCGGCACGGCTTCCTGAATGCGGCGGAACAGGCTGCCCAACCGAGGCGCAGCGCCGATGATGTTGTGCTCGAAGTGCGCGCTGTGGATGCTCTGGTAGATCGGATTTTTCCGCATCGTGATCGCCGTCACTTCGATGTAGGGCTGCTCGCCTTCCTTGTAATAGTAGTGCGGCCATTCGCCGAACGGCCCCTCGTAGTGGCGCTTTTGCGGCGGCACGATCCCTTCGATGACGATCTCGCACCGCGCCGGAACCATCAAGCTCACCGTTTCGGCCCGCACGACCTCCAGGGGCTCGCCCATAAAGGCGCCGGCGACCTCCAGCTCCTGGCCGATGCCGGCCTGCTTGCTCACCGCCGCCATGAAGAGCGCCGGGTGGTGGCCGATGGCGAGGGCGACCTCCATCGGCTCGTTGTGGTCCTCGTATTCGGCGCGCACGTAGTTGCCGTGGTTGGCGGGATTGATCATGACGCCCAGCTGGCGCTTGCCCTGCTTCTGGTGGCGATAGATGCCGACATTTACCGCGCCGGTGCCGCGCTCCTTGCAGATCATCGCCGCCGCATTGATGTAGCTGCCGGCGTCGCCTTCGTTGTGGGTCAAGACCGGCAGCAGGTCGAGGTCGACCTGATCGCCTTTCAGGATGACTTCTTTTACCGGCGCGTCTTTCGCGGCGATCTCTTTGACGGCCAGGGGATTATGCTCGCGCGTCGCCAGATCTTTGACCATCTGCGGCACCGTCGCGGAGCCGAGCGCCAGCGCGAGCCGCTCGTAGGTCGCGCCGAGATTGATGATCAGAGGAAATTTCGAGCCCTTGATGTTTTTAAAGAACACCAGCGGGAATTTGTTCTCGCGCTCGAATTTCTCGACGATCGCCGTCGCCTCGTAACGCGAATCGATTTCGCGCTCGACGACGGCGATGTCCTGCGGACGCTTTTCCAATAATTCGTCCATGTAGCTGCGCAAGTCCTTGGCCATGGCGTACCTCCTGGAAACAAGCGTTATATCCTGCGGCCAATCGAATCTGTCAAGGCAGTTGACAGCCCGGGCCGCATCTTCTAACAGTCATGCCGGGTTATCGTCATGCGCCGGCTGCCTACCAGGTTGGGTCTCAGCCTGCCGAATCGCGGCGTTCTTTTCGGCCTCACCGACATCGACGCGATCCTGGCGGCCGCAGTGCTCGCCGAAAAATCAGGCGTTTTCGAATCCGTCTGGTTCGGCGACAGTCTCCTCCACAAGCCGCGGCTCGAGTCGATCGTCATGCTGAGCGCCGCAGCGGCCCGGACGGAGAAGGTACGGCTCGGCGTCATGTGCATGGCGAGCTTTCCGGTGCGCCATCCGGTGCTGCTCGCGATTCAATGGGCGAGCCTCGATCAGCTTTCCAAAGGACGCACGGTGCTGGGAGTCTGCATCGGCGGCGGCCACGATCCGGAGCTGCGCGCGTTCGGCGCGCGTCGGAGTGAGCGCGTCGATCGCATGGTTGAAGGCATCGAGCTCTTGCGCAAGCTCTGGAGCGAAGACGAAGTCGAGCATGCCGGTAGGTTCTATGCTTTGGAGAAATGCCGCGTCGTGCCCAAGCCGGCGCAAAAATTCTGTCCGATCTGGATCGCAGTGAGCCCGGATCGTAAAATCGTTGGCGATGCCGTCGTCGATAACGCGATGAAGCGCGTCGCGATGCTAGCCGACGGCTACATCACGATGGGCGTCGAGCCCGACGAGTTTCGCCGCCGCTGGGAAACGATCGAGGAGACGTCGCGCGCGGTCGGCAAGGATCTGTCGCGGTTCGAGACGTCGATCCACGGCATGGTCAATATCAACGACGGCCGGCGCGCGGCGTATGACGAAGCGAAGGATTATTTCAGGCACTACTACAGCCCGGGTTACCCCTCCGAGGAGCTGATCAAAGTTTGGCTCGCGCACGGCCCGCCTGAGGCCTGCGCCGAGATGATCCAGAGCTGGATCGATATGGGCATCACGACGCCTGTGTTGCGCTTCACCTCGCGCGATCAAATCGGCCAGATCGAGCGTTTTATCGCGGATGTCCTGCCGCTCCTACAGTTGCAGTGAAGATGCAAACGTGGCTAAAAGATTTCGTGCCGTCCCAGGCAGATAGGAAGCCGCATGTTTGAAGATTTGAGAGGATACCTCAACCATCTCGAAGACCACGGGCAGCTCAAGCGCGTCGCCGAAGAGGTCGATTCGAAATACGAGATCGCGGCCGGCATCCGCAAGACCTCCGACATCGAAGGCCCGGCGCTGCTCTTCGAAAACGTCAAAGGCTTTGCCGGCTGGCGCGTGCTCGGCGGGCTTTTCGCGACGCGAAAGCTGATTGCGCTCGGTCTCGGCGTTCCCGAAGAGCAGCTGCTCGAGCGCTACCTCACGCTCGAAGACAAGCGCATCGCGCCGGCCACGGTCTCGACTGGGCCGGTCAAGGAAATCAAATGGACCGGCGCGGACGTCGATCTCCATAAGCTGCCGATCGTCACGCACGCGGGAAAAGACGTCGGCGCCTATGTCACGATCGGCGTGCAGGTCGGCAAAGATCCCGATAACGGCGCGCGCAATCTCTCGATCCACCGCATGCTGCTGCTCGGCAAAGACCGGCTGTCTTTGTGGGCGCCGCCGGATCATCATCTCGGGCGGATGATCCTGAAGGCCGAGGAGAAAAAGCGCGGCCTCGAGGTCGCGACCGCGATCGGCGTCGAGCCGGCGATTGTGATCGGCTCGCAGGCGAAGGTGCCCTACGGCGTCGACGAATATCACGTCGCCGGCGGGCTCCGCGGCGCGCCCGTCCAGCTTGTCCGCTGCGAGACGATCGACGTGGAAGTGCCGGCGATGGCCGAGATTGTCATCGAAGGCGTGACGATTCCCGGCGAGCGCGTTCCCGATGGCCCGTACGGCGAATATCCCGGCTGCTACAGCGAGGCGAAGTCCGCACCGGTGCTCAAAGTGACCGCCATCACGATGCGCAGGAATCCCATCTATCAGACCGCTCTCACCGGCATGCCGGTGACGGAAAATCATACGCTCATCGAATACGCCAACGCGGCGGTGATTTATCGCGAGGCGATGAAGATCGTCCCCGAAGTGCGCGACGTCTACGTCACGCCCGGGGGAACCTTCCGCCACCACGTCGTCGTCTCGATCAAGAAGCGCCACGACGACGAGGCGCGGAACTTGATTCTCGCGCTGCTCGCGCTCGGCATCGGCCTCAAGCAGGTGACCGTCGTCGACGACGACATCGATATCCGCAACCCGACCGAGGTCGAATGGGCGCTTAGCACGCGCATGCAGCCCGACCGCGATCTGATCGTCATCCCGCGGCTCGCGTGTTCGACGCTCGATCCCTCGGTGCCCAAGCCGCGCTCGACCGCCGGTTGGGGAATCGACGCGACCGTGCCGGTGGCGGATCGTTCCAAGTACGAGAAGGTGCTGATTCCGGGAGTGGAGAAAATCAAATACATTTAGTTTCCGGTTTCAGGTTTAAAGTTTCACGAATTCCGTACGTAAAACCTGAAACTTGAAACCAGAACTTATTTCAATGCAAGATTTCGAATACCTCGAACCGAAGACGATTGCAGAAGCCTGCGCTTTGCTTAAAGAGTATCGCGGCGAGGCGCGGCCTTACGCCGGCGGGGCGTATCTCTCCATCGTCATGCGCCAGGGGTTGCTCCAGCCTAAGGCCCTCGTCAACATTAAAAAGATTAGCGAGCTCAAGGGGATTCGCTCCGATGCGAAAGACGGCCTCGTCATCGGCGCGCTCACGACGCATCGCGAGCTGGAGACTTCGAAAGTCGCGCGCGAGAAATTTCCCATCTTCGCGCACGTCGAGCGCGACGTGGCGAACATCCGTGTGCGCAACGTCGGCACGATCGGCGGCAATCTCGCCTCCGGCGAGCCCCTCACGGATCTCGCGCAGGTCTTCATGACGCTCGACGCGCGCGTCGCGATCGCCGGCCCGGCGGGCAGCCGCGTGATTCCGATCGAGGAATTATTTTTGGACTTTTATCATACGAGCGTCGGCGACGAGGAAATTCTCACGCACGTCGTCGTGCCGGCGCTGCCGCCGCGCTCGGGCGTCGAGTACATCCGCTTCTCCAGCAGCTCGGTCGTCGACAAGCCGTGCGTCGGCGTCTGCGTGCGCGTGACGCTCGGAAGCGACGGTACGTTAGATACCGTTCGCGTCGCGCTCGGCTGCGTCGCGCCGACGCCGCTGCGCGCGCGTCGAGCGGAGGAGATTCTTTCCGGCAAGCGTTTCGCTGCGGATATTATCGCGCAGGCGGCGTCGGCTGCCGCCGAGGCATGCAGCCCGACGAGCGATCTCCGCGGTTCGGAGAAATTCAAGCGCGGCATCGTGCGCGTGCTGGTGCGGCGCGCGGCGGAAACGGCGCACGAGCGCGCGCTCCAAGCTAAATGAAGAAACCGATTCACCTCCGCGTAAACGGACTGGAGCGCGAGCTGGAAGTCTCCACGCGCGCGACGCTGCTCGATACCGTGCGCGATCAACTGGGACTCACCGCGGCGAAGCTCGGCTGCGAGATGCAGGTGTGCGGCGCCTGCACGCTGCTGGTAAACGGCAAGCCCGTGAGCGCGTGCTCGTACCTCGCCGCCGACGCGGACGGCGCGGAAATTCTCACGACCGAAGGGCTCGCGAACGGCGACAGGCTGCACCCGCTGCAGGAAGCCTTCATGGACTGGGGGGCGCTCCAGTGCGGCTACTGCACCTCGGGTTTTCTGCTCACGGCCAAGGCGCTGCTCGACGAGAACCCGCGTCCGACCGAGGAGCAGATCCGCGACTATCTCGCGGGCAACTTCTGCCGCTGCGGCTGCTACGGTGAGATCATGCAGGCGGTGAAGAAAGCGGCGGGGCTATAATTATGGAAGAGCGCACGAACAGCCGCCGCCTCGATTACCTCGCCAAAGTCACAGGCCGCGCGCCTTATCTCGCCGACATGAAGCTGCCCGGCCTGTGCCATGGCCGCATTCTCCGCAGCCCGTACCCGCACGCGCGCATCGTCCGCATCGACGCATCGAAGGCCACGAAAATTTCCGGCGTTGTCGCGACGCTCACGCGCGACGACATTCTCGACCATCCGGCGCTCGATCCTTACTACGGTCCGGTCTTCAAGGACCAGACGATCGTGGCCGTCGACAAAGTGCGCCACGTCGGCGACCCGGTCGCCGCGGTCGCGGCGCTGACGCCGGAAGCGGCCGAAGAAGCGCTCGCGGCCATTGAAATCGATTACGAAGAGCTGCCCGCGGTCACCGACGTGCACGAGGCGCTGAAGAAAAACGCGACGCTCGTGCACGATTACGTGAAAGTTCCCGAAGCCGGCTTCGCCGATCTCGCGGAGCTTCGTCCCGTGGAGGGCACCAACATTTGCACCCATTTCAAGCTGCGGCGCGGCGACATCGAGAAAGGCTTCGCCGAATCGGATCACATCTTTGAGGACACGTTCACGCTCCCCGCGGCGCAGCACGCGTTTTTGGAGCCGCACGCCTGCATCGCACAGGTCGAGCCGGGCCAGCGCCTCACTGTCTGGGCGACGACGCAGAACCCCTTCGTCGTGCGCACGCAGCTCGCGAATATCTTCAAGCTGCCGGTCGCGCGCGTGCGCGTGGTCGTGCCGTATCTCGGCGGCGGCTATGGCGGCAAAGTCTATCCCAAGGTCGAGCCGCTCACCGTCGCGCTCGCGATGAAGGCGGGGCGGCCGGTGCGCGTCGTGCTCTCGCGCGAGGAGGTCTTTCACACGATCACCAAGCACGGCGCGGTGATCCGCATGAAGACCGGGGTCAAGAAAGACGGCACACTGGTCGCGCGCGAGTGCGAGGTGCTGCTCGACACCGGCGCGTACGCCGAGATCGGCCCGCGCGTCGCGAAGAAATCCGGCTACACCGCCGCGGGGCCGTATCGCATTCCGCATCTGAAGATCGACTCCATGTCAATCTACACGAACAAGCCGCCGGCCGGCGCGTTCCGCGGCTTCGGCGTCTCGCAGTCCGCCTGGGCGCACGAATCGCAGATGGACATCATCGCGCACGCGCTGAAGATCGATCCGCTCAAGCTGCGCCTGAAGAACGGCTACGACGAGAACGACACCTTCGTCACCGGCGAGCGGCTCACCAGCATCGGCTTCAAGCAGTGTCTCACCGAGGTCGCGAGCGCGATCGGCTGGGACGAAAAGCCGGAGCCGGCGAAGGACAAGCATATCAAGCGCGGCAAGGGCATCGCATGCCTCATCAAGGCGACGATCACGCCGTCGATCTCCTCGGCGGTCGTCAAGCTCAACGAGGACGGCAGCGCGTCGGTCTACGCCGGGACGATCGAGATGGGGCAGGGCTCCGAGACGACGCTGGCCGAGATCGCCGGCCGCGAGCTGGAGATCCCGCGCGAGCGCATCCAGGTGCTCGGCGTCGACACCGACGTCGTGCCGTACGATCTCACGACCTCGTCGAGCCGCTCGACTTTCCACATGGGCAAGGCCGTGCAGCTCGCCGCGCAGGACTTGAAAAATCAGCTCAAGCGGATCGTGATCGACGACTTCGGCGTGCCGCCCGAGCAGATCGGATTCGCGCAGGGGAAAATTCGCCTGCCGGAATCGCAGCTCGATTATAAAGAGGTGATGCATAAGCGCTTCGGCATGCCCGGCGGCACGCTCGTCGGGCAAGGCCAAGTCAAAACGAAAACCGTCGACGAGCGCGGCGAGAAGACGACCTCCGCGTTCTGGTTCGTCGGCGCGGGGGCCGCGGAGGTCGAGGTCGACAGCGAGACCGGCAAGCTCAAGCTCCTCCGCTACGTCACCGCCGTCGACGTCGGCAAGGCGATCAGCGTGCTCGGCTGCCGCCAGCAGCTCGCCGGCGCGTCGATCACCGGCATCGGGCAGGCGCTCTTCGAGGAATTGGTTTACGATAACGGCCAGCTCATCAACCCGAACTTCATCGACTACGTGATCCCCTCCCTCGGCGATACGCCGCGGATCGATTCCATTCTCGTCGAGGTGCCGCACAAGGAAGGCCCGTTCGGCGCCAAGGGCATCGGCGAGACCGCGCTCATTCCCGTCGCGCCGGCGATCGCCAACGCGATCTTCGACGCGGTCGGCGTGCGCGTGAAAGATTTGCCGATCAAGGCCGAGAAAATTTTTCTCGCGCTGGAAGAAAAACGCGACCAACGCGAATGAGCGGACGGTTCGTTTACGCTTGTCTGGTTTCTCTACTCGGCTTGTTACTGCTCTCCTGCGAAGACGAGAATATCCGTCGCAATGCCGAGATCATCCGTCAACAGGAAGAGGATATCGACCGCATGCGTAAAGAATTGGCCGAGCAAGAAAAGCAGCGTGCCTGCCGCCGCGCGTTCCGCAGCTTCGAGCAGGCGCAGGCGGCGAAGAATCCCCGCGAGGCCGAGTCGTTTTATCGCGAAGGACTCGCGCTCTGCCCGAGCGACGATGTCGCGCACTATGAGCTCGGACGTATTCTCGCCGGGCTCGGCAGACGAGAAGAGGCGCGGCAGGAATTCGAGGCCGCGCTGAACATCAATCCGCAATTCGGCGGCGCAAGACAGGAGCTGGAGAGATTGGCGCCGGGGCAGGGTGGACCATGAAAACGGCGCTTTTTGTTCTGCTGATGTCACTCTATGCGTCGGCTGCGCTCGCCGTCGACGAGAAAAAGCTCGTCGATATGACCTATCCCTTCAACGAAGCGACGCAGCACTGGCCGACCGCGCACGGCTTCAAGCTCGAAAAGCACACCGAAGGCATGACGGGCGGCCATTGGTACGCTGCGTACGATTACAGCTCGGCCGAGCACGTCGGCACGCACATGGACGCGCCGTTTCATTTCGCTCAAGGCAAATGGAAGGTCGATCAGGTGCCGCTGTCGAAGACGATCGGTCCGGGAATCGTCGTTGACGTAAGCGGCAAGGCCAAGGCGAGCCGCGACTATCGCTTGCAGGTAACCGATCTGCAGACCTGGGAAAAGCGCTACGGGCGCATCGCGCCGGGAACGATCGTGCTCATGTACACCGGCTGGGGAAAATTCTGGAAAGACCGCCAACAGTATTTCGGCAGCGACAAAGCAGGCGATACCGACAATCTCCGCTTCCCGGGCTATTCGAAAGAAGCCGCGGAATTTCTCGTGAAGGAGCGCAAGATAGCCGCGGCGGGCATCGACACGGCGAGCATCGACTACGGCGCGTCGCGCGACTTCATCGTGCACCAGGTCTTCGGCGGCGCGAATGTGCCGATCTTCGAGAACGTCGCCAACCTGGACAAGCTTCCGGCCAAAGGCGCGATGATCTACGCCGCGCCGATGAAGATCGAAGGCGGCACGGGCGCGCCGCTGAGGATCTTCGCGATCCTACCCTAATCGGTCCGACTCGCGGGGCGCTGGATCGCTTGGCTCCGTCTCCTCGACCGCGATCACCGCCGCGTCACTCGTTTCAGCCGGTCCCGAGGGGTCGGGAATGATGCCGCGCTCGATCAACACCGGCAGCGCCGCGGCGCGGATGCGCGGCAGCAGGCGCGCGTACCAGAGACCCGCGACGGCGCAGGACCCGCCGCCGACTGCGACGACGATCGGCGCGCCGAAGCGGTCGGCGAGCAAGCCCATTATCAGGCTGCCGAACGGCGCCATGCCCACGAGGCTCATCGAGAAGACGCTCATCACGCGGCCGCGCACGCGCTCGGCGGCGAGCGCCTGCAGCACCGTATTCGCCGCGGCGATCAAGACCATCCAGCAAAAGCCGACGACCAGCAGGACCGCGAGCGACAGCGAGAAGACCGGCGCGGCGGCAAACGCCATTACCCCGAGCCCGAAGCCGACCGCCGCCGCGACGATGACCTTGCCGATGCCGCGAAGCTCCGCGCGCCGTGCAAGAAACAGCGCGCCGGTAAGCGCGCCGAGGCCGACCGCGCCCATCATGACGCCGAGCGCGTCGGCGCCGCCGTTGTGCACCTTGGCGGCGAAGACCGGCATGAGCGTCGTATAGGGCATGCCGAGTAGCCCGAACGTTCCTAGAAGTATCAGCAGCGTGCGGATCGGCGCGTCGCCCGCGATATAGCGGACGCCTTCCGCGAGCGCGTGCGCGATCGACGGGTGATGGGTGTGCCGGCCCGACTCGGAGACGTCCATCGCGAGCAGCGCCCACAGGACCGCTAAGTAGCTCACCGCGTTCAATAAAAAACAGAATCCCTCGCCCAACACCGCGACGAGAATGCCCGCCAGGCTCGGGCCGATGATGCGTGCGGCGTTGATCATCGAGGAGTTGAGCGCGATCGCGTTGGGAAGATCCTCCACGGAGACCAACCGGTTGACCAAGGTCTGGCGCGCCGGCATGTCGAAGGCGTACACGACGCCGAGCACGGTGCCGAGAAGCAGCAGGTGATACACCTGGACGTGGCCGGTGATCGTCAAAGCGGCGAGCAGCAGCGCCTGGACGAGCGCGAGCGACTGCGTCAGCAGGAGAATGCGCCGGCACGAATAGCGGTCGCTGACCACGCCGCCGATCGGGCTAAGCGCGAAAATGGGAATCTGCGACGCGAATCCGACGGCGCCGAGCAGCGCCGCTGAGCCGGTGAGCCTATAGACGAGCCAGCTGAGCGCGACCTGCTGCATCCAGGTGCCGCAGACCGAAACGAGCTGTCCGGTTAGATAGAGACGGTAGTTGCGATGACGCAGCGACCGCCCGAGCGAGGCGGTGAACGAGAGACCCGGCATGAAATGCTTGTAACCTTAAGAGCGGCGGCTGCGGCCGTTGGCGCGCTGGTAAATTCCGGTCGCCTTGTCCCACAGCGACCCGCGCCAGACCGCGAATTTCTCTCTTACGCCGGTGATCCAGCCGATCCGCCCGAGATCGTCGAACAGCGAGTAGGCGACCGGCGTGATCAGGAGCGTGATCAAGAGCGAGAGCGCTTGGCCGCCGATGATGACTTTCGCCATCGACGCGCGCGACGCCGCGCCCGGGCCGCGCCCGAGCGCCATCGGCAGCATGCCGAAAATCAGCATCAGCGTGGTCATCAGGATCGGCCGGAGGCGGGCGTGGTTGGCTTCGAGGATCGCCTGGTCGCGGTCCATGCCCTGCTCGCGCAGCGTGTTCGTGTAATCGATTTGCAGGATGCCGTTTTTCTTCACGATGCCGAAGAGCATGAAGAGGCCGAACATCGCGTAGATGTCCATCGGCTGGCGCAGCAGGATGAGCGACAAAAGCGCAAAGGGGATCGTCAGCGGCAGCGCGAGCAGGATCGTGACCGGGTGGAGGAAGCTCTCGAATTGCGCCGCCAGCACCATGTACATGAAGATCAAGCTCAAGCCGAAGGCGTAGAGAAAGTTGAGGCCGGTCTCGGCCAGCACCTTGGCGCGGCCGGTAAAATCGGCCGTGTAATTCGGCGGCAGGTCGAGCTCGCCCACGAAGCCGTTGATCTTCTGCACCGCCTCGCCGAGCGGCAGCGTCGGCAGCAGGTTAGCGACGATCGTTACTTTGCGCTGGCGGTTGTAGCGGTCGATCTCCGACGGCCCGAGGTCTTCCTTCAGGTCGACGAGATTGGCGATGCGGACGAGTTGGCCGTTTCTTCCCGGCACGGTCAGGTTCATGAGCGCCTGCTGATCGTCGCGTTTGTCTTTCACGGCGCGGAGCCAGACGTCGTACTCTTCGTCCTCTTCCTTGTATTTCGAGATCGGCTCGCCGCCGACGAAGGTCTGGAGCGTGTCGGCGATATCCTCGATCTGGATGCCGAACTCCGACGCTTTTTTGCGGTCGACGAGCGTGCGCAGCTCCGGCGTGCGCACCGAGAGCGTCGTATCGATGTCGACTAGTCCGGGAATGTCGCGCATGCGCGCGATCAGCTTATCGGTGTACTCCTGCAGCTTCTCGAGGCTCGGGCCGCGGAGGTTGAATTCGAGATCGGTCTGGCGCACGCCGCCGCCGCTGAAGGAGCTTACGCCCTGCACGCTGGTGCGGAGGTCGGGATATTCCTGAAGCATGCGGCGCGCGTCGGCCATCACCTCGAACTGAGTGTAATCGCGCTGCGAGAGATCGGTCAGCCGCACGTAGATATCCGCGGTCGTGACGTCCCCCTGACCGGACTTGATGTTGCCGGTCGTGTCGCCGATCGTCGTCATGATATTGGTCACGCCGCGCAGTTTGGCGATGCGGCTCTCGAGCTCGCGCATCAGGCGGTCGCTTTCCGCCAGCGTATAGCCGCCGGGGGTCTGGATGATGACTTCGAACTCGCTCTGGTCGTCGGTGGGAATGAAATTTTTGCCGATCGCGGAAAACAGCGGCACGATCCAGAAGACCGTGAAGATGCCGGCGGCGATCACGACCCAGCGGTAGCGCAGCGACCAGCGCAGGATCCAGCCGTAGGATATATCGATCCAGGAATAGAACCGGCTATCCTTTGAAGACTTGTTGCCGTGCTTGAGCTTCAAAAAGCGCGAGCTCAGCATCGGCGTGAGCGTGAAGGAGATCAGCAGCGACACGGCGACGGAGAAGGCGACGGTCGAGCCGAAGCTCGAGAAGAAGCGCCCGACCCGCCCCGCCATGAACGCGAGCGGCACGAAGATGACGATCAGTGAGAGCGTTGTCGCAATGACGGCGAGCGCGATCTCGCGCGTCGCCTTCGAAGCGGCGCTCGCCGGCGTTTCGCCGCGCTCCTCGATGTGGCGGAAGATGTTCTCCAGCACGACGACCGCGTCGTCGATGACGATGCCGACCGAGAGGATGAGGCCGAGCATGGTGATGTTGTTGAGCGTAAAGCCCATGATCCGCATCAGCGTGAACGTCGCGATGATCGAAGCGGGGATCGCGACCGACGCGATGATCGTGCTGCGCCAGTCGTGCATGAACAGAAAGACGGTGAACGCGACCAGCAGCGCGCCGAGGATCAAGTGCATCTTGACCTCGTCGTACGACGCCTTGATGAAGCGCGACTGATCGACGATGACCTCGCTGCGGATGTCCTGCGGCAGCACGCCGCGGAGCTGCTGGAGCCTGGCCTTGACGCGGTCGACGACTTCGACGGTGTTGGTCCCGGACTGCTTGCGGACGATGAGCTGGACCGCGTTCTCCCCGTCGAGGCGCGCGAGGCTCCGCTGCTCGACGACGCCGTTTTCCGCCGAGCCGATGTCGCGGATGAGAATCGGCCGGCCCTGGAAGTTGCCGACGATGAGATCGTTGAAAGCCGCGGCGCTCGGCATCCGGCCCATCGTGCGCAGCACGAGCTCGCGGCGCCCCTGATCGACGCGGCCGCCGGGCACCTCGACGTTCTCGGCCTGGACGGCGCGCTTCACCTGCGCAATCGAGAGATTGTAGGCCGTGAGCCGGTCGGGGTCGACGTCGATCGTAACCGCGCGCTCCTGCCGGCCGACCATGATCACCTGGCCGACGCCGCGGAGCGATTCGATATCCTCTTTGATCTGCTTGCGCGCGATCTCGCTCAGCTCGCGCAGGTTGCGCTTGCCGGAGACCGCGATTTTCATGACCGGCATCGCGTCGACCTGGAATTTCTGGATGACAGGCGGATCGGTGCCGGTCGGAAGCTGCGAGAGGATGGTCGAGACTTTGTCGCGCACTTCCTGCGCCGCGACGTCGGCGCTTTTTTCCAGGATGAACTGGACGGTGATCACCGAGATGCCGTCCTTTATTACGGCGCGCAGTTCGTCGATGCCGTCGATGGTGCTGATCGTGTCCTCGATCGGCTTGGTGACGGCGGTCTCCATCTCCTCGACGCTGGAGCCCTTGAGCGTCGTCGTGACGGTGACGGTCGGGATGTCGACGTTGGGATAAAGATCGACGCCGAGGCCGCGGTAGGAAAAGATTCCCAGCACGACCAGCGCCGCGATCAGCATGGTCGCGAAAACCGGCCGCCGGATGCAAATATCGGCGAGACTCACGGCTGGGGCGCTCCGTCGCGCGGCATTACCGGACCGCTGACTTTGACCGCGCCGCCGTTGGTGACGCGCGTGAGGCCCGAGATGATCACGAGTTCGCCGGGTCTGACTCCGGAGGCGATCTCGACCTCATTGCTGCCGACCCTGCCGGCGGTCTGAACGATGCGCTCGCGCGCGACGTTGTTTTCGGCGACGAAGACTTTGCTGACGCCGGCGAACGAGATCACCGCCTGCTGCGGCACCGTGAGCGCGTTCGGGTCGACTTTCGTCGTCACCGCCGCGTGCGCGAAGAAGCCGGGCTTCAAGCGGCGGTCGGGATTTTCCACCAAGCCCTCGACGAGGAACGAGCGGCTCGTCACGTCCGAAGAAGGGCTGATGCGGGTCAGCTTGCCCTTGAAGGCGCTGTCAGGGAACGAGTCGACGCGGATCTGAACCTCCTGATCGGCGTGAACCTCGGGCGCGAAGCGCTCGGGAATCATGCCTCGAAGCTTCAGCGGATTGTCCTGGACGATGACGAAAAGCGGCGTGCCGATCTTGACGTACTCGCCGGCCGAGACGGACCGCTTGCTGATCGAGCCGGAAAGCGGCGCGACGATCGTCGTGTCCCGCAATTTTTTCCGCGCTGTGTCGAGCTGCGCCTCCTTGGCGAAGGCGGCGGCGAGCGACGCGCGAGCCTCCTCGATGCTCGACTGGTAGTTCGCGCCGCTCATCTTCGCGCGAGTCTCGGCGGTGTCGTAATCCTGCGCCGCGACAAGCTGCTTCTCGTGCAGCACTTTCATGCGCTTGAGCGCGAGCGTGGCGTCGTCGAAATCCGCCTTCGCGCGTTTGACGAGCGAGGTCTGCTGGACGTCGAAATCCCCCGCCGGCGTCTTTTCCAGCCCGAGCTTCGCGAGATTCTCCCGTAGATTGCTTTCGGTCTGCTTGATGGCGAAGCGAAACTCCGCGTCGTCGATTCTGGCGAGGGTCTGCCCGCGCTCGACGCGGTCGCCGAGGTCGGCTCCGATGGAGGCGACGCGGCCGTCGAGCTCACTCGAGATCGTGACTTCCTCGTTGGCGTAGAGCGTGCCGACAACGTCGACGAAGCGCGTGACTTTCTGCGCGCGCACGGGCGTGACGGTCACGGCGAGCGGCGGCTCGGTTTTGGCCGCTTGCGTCTGCTTCGAGGCGGCGCTGTCACCGCCGCAGCCGTAAAGCGCAGCACCGAGCAGCAGGAGGCCGAGACCGGTGTGGAAGGCCGTTTTCATGCTTCATCCGGCCGCATGGCGCGCATGTTTGTGAATCAAAAGGGCGATAAACGCGAGCATCTGCTCTATATCGCGCTCGAGCGTCTGCGAGCTCCGGCCGATCATCCGGCGCCATGCGGTGCTGACCGCCATCTCGTTAATATAGAAGGCTGCCTGCGACGTATCCATAGCGCGGAAGGTTTTCTTTTTGACGCCCTCGTCGAGGCAGTGCTTGAGCCGCTCCTCGTGCCGGTCGCGGTATTTGAACAAACGCCGCGCCTGTTGGCCGCCGGGGCTGTCGCGGAAGAGGCGGCGGTCGAGGAGCAGCGCTCGGATGAGATCGCGCTGCTCTTCCATGATCATGATCTGCGCGCGCAGCGTTTGCACGAGCCGCTCCCAGGCGCCGGCTTCGGCGTCGACCTGCGCTTCGATGCGCTCGACCATGTCGGAGAAGATCTCTTCGACGGCGGCGAGGATGAGCTGCTCCTTATTAGAGAAGTAGAGATAGACCGCGCCTTTGGTGAGTCCGGCCTCGGCGCTGACCCGCTCCATCGTGACGGCATCGAAGCCGCCGTCGGCGATGACTTTTCGCGTCGCTTCGAGGAGCGAGCGGGTGCGGTATGTGCTGAGGACAGTCTTGCGGCTGGCGTTCTTGGCGCTTGACTGAATCATAGTTCATTATGCTAAATAGGCGTTCAGTGTACTCGGTCGATAGTGGGAATGTCAAATAGCCGTTTTGCTTTGCATAGGGGAAAAAAAGAGGTATAACCCGATTCGGCTTTGCCAAGTTTTCGAAGGGGGTTTATGGCGGCAACGAGAATTGCACCGGCTCTGCTAACAGCGCTGTTGATTTTCATCTGCCTTCGCGTTTCGCTTTACGCCGCCGCCGCTCCGGCTCCTACTCAGCCTGTCGTTCCGCCGTCCGGACCCGTCGTCGTTCCCCCGCCGAATGCCGGCCCGGTGCTCACGCTCGATCAGGCGGTGGCCAACGGCCTCGAATATCATCCGAGCATCAAGCAGGCATTCGAGAGAATCGGCGCGCAGGCCGCCGTCGTCCGGCAGCAGCTCGCCGCGTATTATCCGACAATAAACTTGAACAGCCAGTGGTCGCGCAGCAACCAGTCCGGCGGCAGCGGAGTCGCCGCACAGGCGAACGACTTCGTGCAAATCTCCCCGACGGGCACCTTTACGCTCTATAATTTCGGCAAGCGCGAGGGCGCCGTGCAATCGGCGCGCGAAACCCTCGATGCGACGCGCTACAATCTCAAGACCACGGCCGACACCGTCGTGCTCGGCGTCAAGCAGGCATTCTATTCGTACCTGCAAGCGCGCGCGCTCGCGCGCGTGGCCGAAGAGACCGTGCGCGACCGCGATCTCATCGTGCAGCAGGCGCGCGCTTTTTTCGAAGTCGGCACGCGCGCGAAAATCGACGTTGCGCGCGCCGAAGCGAACCTTTACAACGCGCAGTCCGGTCTGATCGGCGCCCAAAATACGATAAGAGTCGCATGGGTGACGCTCAAGAACGCGATGGGCCTGCCCGATCTGCCGGACAACGTCGTCGTTCCCGACCTCAGCGCGGACCAGGTGCAAAATTTCGCGACCGTCTCCTTTCCGCTGACGCTCGACCAGTCTCGTAAGCAGGCGTACGATATCCGCCCGGAGCTGAAGAGCTTCGAAGCCCAATTGCGCGCCCAAGATCAGGTGATTGCGACCAATCGCCGCGGGCATCTTCCTGATGTTATTCTCGATGTAAACGAGGCGTGGAGGCACGTAAGCAATGACACTGTTACGCGTACTACTAAGATTCCTGACCCAAATAATCCCGGCGGATTTCTCACGAAAGACGATAACCTCCCTGTCTTCCCACTAAAGTCGAGTTTCAACGTCCGGATCAGCATCAATATCCCGATTTTCGACGGTTTTCGTACGACCAATAGAGTAGAAGAATCGGTCCGCACCTACTACGCGATCCGCGCGCAGGCCGATCAACAAAAACAACAAGTTGCCTTAGAGGTCGAGCAAGGATATGCTAACCTGTTAAGCGCTCAAGAACGGATTCGTTCCTTTAAATCCGCGCAGGATGCGGCGAAGGAGAATTTGGATTTGGCCAATGGGCGTTATCAGGTAGGCGTCGGGTCGATTATCGAAGTCACCGACGCCCAGCAGCTCTATACGAGCGCCGAGGTCGACTACGTCAACTCGATCTACAATTACAAAGTCGCCGAGGCGCAGCTGTTAAAAGCCGTGGGGACGCCGTAAACCGGCGCGCCGGTCGCCGGAGAGAAAAATGAAGCGACTTGTCTGGCTGGCAGTTTTAGTGATCGCGATCGGCGCTTACGTAGGCTACGGCCAGATGTCCAGCGGCGCGAAAAAGCCGGAACCGGGCCGCAGCCGCGACAGCCGTCCGGCGATTCCCGTAACGGTCGTCGCCGCGACGCAGAAGAGCATGCCGCTGCAGATCGAGGCGGTCGGCACCGTGGATCCGTATTCCACCGTATCCATCCGCTCGCAGGTGGCGGGCGCGATCACCAAAGTTCACTTCAAAGAAGGCCAGGACGTCAAAGAAGGCGACCTCCTTTTCACGATCGATACGCGGCCGTTCGAAGCGGCGGTCAAGCAGGCGGAAGCGAATCTCGCGAAAGATTTGGCCGTCCTCGCCAACGCGCGCGAGCAGTCGCGGCGCTACGCCGAGCTCGTGAAAAAACAGTACGTCTCACAGGAGCAGTACGATCAGATCAAGACCAACGCCGATTCGATCGAAGCGACCGTCGAGGCGGACAAGGCTAACGTAGAAAACGCCAAGGTGCAGCTGAGCTACTGCCGGATTTTCTCGCCGGTGACGGGGCGCACCGGCAGCCTGCTGGTGAACGAAGGCAACGTCGTCCGCACCAACGATCCTACCCCGCTCATAACGATCAATCAGATCAGCCCGATCTACGTGACCTTCGCATTGCCGGAGCAGAATCTGCCGGAAGTCAAAAGACGGCTTGCCGCCGGGAATCTGGGCGTGCAAGCGGTCATTCCGGAGAACGAGCAGCGCCCGGAGCAGGGCGACTTGACGTTCGTTGACAATTTGGTCGACCGCACGACCGGGACGATCAAACTGAAAGGCACCTTCGCCAATCGAGAACGCCGCCTCTGGCCGGGACAATTCGTCAAAGCCGTGCTGAAACTGGGTGATCAGGATGCGGTCGTCGTTCCGTCCGAGGCCGTCCAGACCGGCCAGAAAGGCCAGCAGATCTTCGTCGTGCGCGGCGAATCGGGGGTAGAAGTCCGTCCTGTCGTCGTCGGGCGCTCGCTTAACGGCGAGTCCGTCATCGAACAAGGCATCCAGCCCGGCGAGCGCGTCGTTACCGACGGGCAGTTCCTTCTCGGTCCGGAGAGCCGGATTCAGATAAAAACGGCCAAAGATTCGACGCAGGGTCCAAAGAAGGGCGGCGCTGGCAAAGAAGAGGGCGGCAAGCGCAGAAAAGAGACGGTGTCATGAACCTTACCGGAGCATTCATCCACCGGCCTGTCATGACGACGCTCCTCATGGCGGCCATCCTGATCTTCGGCGTCATGGCGTACCGCTCGCTGCCGGTCGCCGATATGCCGACCGTCGATTTTCCCACTCTGGTTGTCACCGCCAACCTGCCGGGCGGCAGCCCGGATACGATGGCGTCCTCGGTCGCGACGCCGCTGGAGAAGCAGTTCTCCACGATCCCCGGCATCGAGTCCATGAATTCGGTCAGCACGCTCGGGCGCACGCAGATCACGTTGCAATTCAATTTGAACCGCAGCATCGATGCCGCGGCGCAGGACGTTCAGGCGCAGATTGCGCGAACCCTCCGCGACCTGCCGCCGAACATGCCGAATCCTCCCTCCTACAGAAAGACCAATCCGGCCGACGCGCCGGTGCTCCAGCTCGCGCTCACTTCCGAAACGCTGCCGATGTCGGCGGTGGACGAGATCGCGGAGAACGTCCTGGCGCAGCGCATCTCCATGGTGAGCGGCGTCTCGCAGGTCGACGTCTTCGGCGCGCAAAAATACGCCGTGCGCATCCAGGTCGATCCGACGGCGCTCGCCTACCGGCAGATCGGCATCGACGAAGTCCTGGCCGCCGTGCAGCGCGGTAACGTCGACCTGCCGCTCGGCACGCTCGACGGCCCGCAGCGAACCCTAACGCTTAAGTCCAACGGCCAGCTCGTCAAGGCCGACGACTACAAGCCGATGGTTGTGACCTACCGCAACGGCTCGCCCGTTCGGCTGCGCGAGTTGGGCACAGTTCTCGACGATGTCGAGAACAACAAGATCGCCGCCTGGTACAACGGAACGCCCTCGATCGTTCTCGCCGTCAACCGCCAGCCCGGCGCCAATGTCGTCGAGGTCGTCGACGCGGTCAAAGCGATACTTCCTGCGCTCAACGCCTACATTCCGCCGTCCGTCAAACTGGAGATCTTTTTCGATCGGACGCTCTCGATCCGCGACTCGATCTGGGACGTCCAGTTCACGCTCGGCCTCACCGTGGCGCTCGTCGTCATGGTCATCTTTTTGTTCCTGAGGAATCTGTCGGCGACGATCATCCCGAGTCTCGCGCTGCCGATGTCGATCATCGGCACGTTCGCGGTCATGTACATGTTGGGCTACAGCTTGAACAATCTCTCGCTGATGGCGCTGACACTCTCGGTCGGGTTCGTTGTCGACGACGCCATCGTTGTGTTGGAAAACATCGTGCGCCACGTCGAGGAAGGCGAGAAGCCTTTCGACGCCGCCATTCAAGGCGCCAAAGAGATCGCCTTTACCATTCTCTCGATGACGTTCTCGCTCGTCGCCGCGTTCATCCCGGTTCTTTTCATGTCGGGCATGCTCGGCCGCCTGCTGCGCGAGTTCTCGGTCACGATCTGCGTTTCGATCCTGGTCTCGGGGCTTGTGTCGCTGAGCCTTACGCCGATGCTCTGCAGCCGGTTCTTGAAACCGGCCAAAGAGGAGCACCACGGCAGGCTCTACGCGATCGTCGGGCGCTTCTTCGACGGCATGCTCAGCGCTTACGACTGGACGCTTCAATGGGCGCTAAAGGCGCGCCTGCTGACGCTGGGGATCTCGCTCGTTCTGCTCGTCGCGACGGCGCATCTTTTTATCGTCATTCCCAAGGGCTTCGTCCCGAGCGAAGACACCGGTCAGATTCTGATCAATACCGAGTCGGCGCAGGGCACCTCGTTTACCAGCATGGTGCGGCTGCAGAAACAGTTGAACGATATCGTGGCCGCGGACGGCAACGTCGACGGCTTTCGCTCGAGCGTCGGCGTCGGCGGCCAATCGGCAACCGGCAACGCGGGACAGATCTTCATACGGCTGAAGCCCAAAGCGGAACGGCCGAAGGAAGAGCGGCCGGTCTTCCTGCCGTACACGAATTTTGTCCTCTATCACTCGCATGAGCCGCTGAGCGCGGACGAGATCATTCAGAAGCTGCGGCCGAAGCTTTCGAGCATCCCGGGCGTGCGCGTGTCGCTGCAGAACCCGCCGGTCATCCGACTCGAGGCCAGGCTTTCGCGCAGCCTCTATCAGTATACGATGCTGTCGCCGGACTCGAAGGAGCTATATCAATACGCTCCGCTGCTCGAAGAGAAGATCCGCGCCAGCGACAAGTTTCAGGACGTCACCAGTGACTTGCAGCTGAAGAACCCGCAGCTCGAGATCATCGTCGACCGCGACAAGGCGTCGACGATCGGCGCGACGCAGCAGGGGCTTTCACCGCGGCAGATTCAGGACGCCTTCTACAGCGCGTACGGCTCGCGTCAAATCTCCACCATCAACACGCCCAGCAATCAGTACCAGGTGATCCTCGAGATCGACCCCCGTTACGAGAACGATCCCTCGGTATTGTCGATGCTCTATATCCGGTCTAATACCGGCAACAACACGGCCCAGGCGACGCTCGCGTCCGGCAGCGCGCTGATACCGCTCAACGCGGTCGCGAATCTCAAGCAGAGCGTAGGCCCACTCTCGGTCAACCACTCCGGGCAGCTGCCGTCGGTTACGATATCGTTCAACCTGAAGCCCGGCGTCGCGCTCAGCGAAGGCCTTCAAATTATCGACGATCTCGCGCGCGAGACGCTGCCGCCGACCATTTCCACGGCGTTTCAAGGCACGGCGGAAAAGTTCCAATCCTCGCTCCGCAGCATGGTGTTCCTGCTCTTGATGGCGGTCGTTGTCGTCTATCTCGTGCTCGGCATTCTTTACGAAAGCTTCATCCATCCGCTGACGATTCTCTCCGGTCTGCCTTCGGCGGGCTTGGGCGCGTTGCTCACGCTCATGCTCTTCAACATGGATCTGAACGTCTACGGCTTCGTCGGCATCATCATGCTCATCGGCATCGTCAAGAAAAACGCGATCATGATGATCGACTTCGCGATCGAGGGACAACGGAACGAAGGGAAGACGCCGTTCCAGGCGATCTACGAAGGCTGCCTTGTGCGCTTCCGGCCGATCATGATGACCACGATGGCGGCGATCATGGGCGCCGTGCCGATCGCGTTGGGCCACGGGGCGGGCGCGGAATCGCGCCGGCCGCTGGGCTTGGCCGTCGTCGGCGGTCTGCTCGTTTCCCAGCTTCTGACGCTCTACATTACCCCGGTCATCTATCTCTACTTCGAAGGCGCCGTGCAGCGCGTCCGCGGCTGGCGGACCCGCCGGAGCGAGCCCGCGCCGGCGCCCGTCGCCGCCCCCGAGCCCCAGTGGACGATGGGCACGCCGGCGGAAGAGCCGTCGATCTGGAGCTCGTTCAGGAAGTTCGGCATCCGGCGGAAGTAAAAACCAACAGCGAGAGCGATCAATAAAACAAAAAGGGCGGCCTTTTGGCCGCCCTTTTTTTATTTGGGGACTCTGTGACCGCTCGGTTGAGCCTCATTTCTCGAACGCGCCGATGTCGCACATCGCGCCCTGCGGCCGCGTCGTGCCGCGCTGATCCTCCGCGGGGCAATCCGCGTCCACCGGCGCGGCATCGATCGCCGGGCTGCCGGCAACGAGCGCGTGCGTGAGAGTCGGCCCGCCGTTATCGGCGAGAGGGGCAAGGATATCATTAATCATTACGCCCGTGGCGGGGATGATGTCGGAGGCGCCGGGAGTGAAGGCGTATAGACCCGGGTCGTTGTTGGCGCCAAAGATATTGAAGTTGTCGGCGGTAATCAGAGTGAAATAATGAAAGTGGTCATAATTAAATATCTCTGAGCCGCTGCCTCCCTGATTGCCCGAAACGATCGTCCGATCGAGGTACAAGTGAGTAAACGAGCGGTGGTCTTGTCCTCCGGTGTCTTGGTTCCAAATACCGCCGCCATGTTTGGCAAAGTTGCCGGTGATGGTGCTGTTCTGAATCGTAAGCGTGCTGAAATTACTTATCCCGCCGCCCACATCTACTCGTGACGAAGATTTGTTTTTCGATTTGGACGCTGCGCTGTTCGCAGAAATCGTGCTGTTGAGTACCGTCGCCAGCCCGACGTTGATAAAACCGCCGCCGCTTGCATGTCCGCCGGAGCCGCCCGTGGCGTTGTTGCCCGAAATCGTGCTGTTCTCTATCGCTAAGCTGCCGAGGATATTTTCCAGCCCCGCGGCAAAACCGTTATTTCCGGAACCGCCTATAGCCTTGTTGCCGGAGATGGTGCTGTTTCGGATGACCGCGCTGCCGCGGTAAACATGGATCCCTCCCCCGGCGCCAAAGCCGCGTGAACCGCCCGTGACGGTATTGCCTGAGATGATGCTATCGGCGATACCGAGGTAGCCTCCTATACTGTAAATACCGCCGGCATAGCTGGAATAATATTTTTTCCCGACGACTGCGTTGCCCGAGACTGTGCTGTTTTCGATTGTGACCGTGCCGCCGTTGTTGTGCAGCCCGCCGCCGCCGCGCAGCGCGGTATTGGCCGATATCGTGCTGTTTGAAATTGTGAGGGTGCCTAAATTATAGATGCCCGCGCCAAATATACCGGCGTTGCCTGAGATCGTGCTCGATTCGAGACGCATAAAAGCATTTTTCCCATTGAAAATAGCGCCGCCGGTCTCCGCGCTATTGCCGGTCATCGTAGTCGCTATGATCGCGAGTATCCCTCCATTGTCAATTGCCCCACCTACTTGGCCGCCTCCAAGCCAGCCTTTGAGGATAAGATTCTTCAAAGTAAGACTGCCGCCAGTTCGAATATCCGTTAAGAAAAACTGAGCTTTGCTTTTTTTACGAGTCAGAATGCTTCCGTTCCCCTCAATGGTGACACTGCTTGTAATGGTCGGTATCGCATTGCAGCATGTCCCATACTGGATTTGAGTAAAGGTCTGTGTCGAGTTAGATTGCAAAATGATTGTATCGATCCCCTCGCCGGCGCTACAGTCGGGATAAGTTGCCGCGTGGCTATTTGCGTTAGTGATTGCTTCGATCAAAGAGCATTTTCCGTCGGCTTTTATCCCCGGCTTGTTCGTCGTAACAGTAATGGTCGCAGCATCTGCTGTCTGAGCCATCGCCACCAACAGCGCCGCGCCGGTTAGCGACTGCGCCAATCTACGGCGCCATTTACGGGAGCGGTGAGAAACGCTGCACGAGCGTGCAGCCGTTCTCTGCAACTCCCGCCGCGTTGCTCGAGGAAGCAACTTTAATTGCTGATAGGCGGCTGTAAGCGGATGTTGCGCTACGAGAGCTGCACCGAAGTACTCGTAGCGGAGAATGGTCTCGTGGATGGATAATGCAGGGAATTTAATTTGCCCTATTAAAGCGCCGCCCAGTCGTTCGCCGCCTGGTTGTACTGCCAACGAACGACTGGGCGTCACATTGATCATAAAGCTAGGATACGATGAGAGTCGTTTGTCTCAATCAGGTGTTCACCCTAGTTTTGATGATCCTTTCCCGCAGCTATCGCGTTATCACGTTGCTGAACACGGTGTTTAAATGTTGTCCACTTGTAGACGCATCAGTAAACAACGTGCCATAGGCGGCACCGCCCGACCAAACAGTCATCGGACCGGCGGGGATTGCCGTCATAACGATGTCGCCGTCGACTAAAACCGTAAACGTGGCATCGCCTTCCCGCTGAATCGCGTAACGATGCGCATTCGATCTATTATTTACTGTCCCTGAGGTGTTCCATCCTTGCCATACGCTATCGATCATCACCTGCCACAACAAATTATTGTTGTTGTCAACCGCCAGAGCTACGCCGAAAGTGCTGTCGTTATTAACAACGGTTAGACCGTGATGCGAAGAGGTCGTTGTGGGCACGGCCATGGTCGATTCCCAATAGGTCGAAGATCCGGGCAGCTCTATTGTTGAAGTTTGCGTTGCTCCCGCTGTTGTAGTCCCCGTAGCCTTTAGCTGACCATTTACCACGGACCAATAACCCGTCGGGCTCAACGTCCAGCCTGTGGTATTACCGTGAACGAAGTCATCCGTAAGGACGACGTCGTCAGTAGACTCACCTGCACTCGGCAACACTTCAACATTCGTGAACTTAGAAGTATTGAGAGCTGTGTTGTTGTACGAGCTTACCGCTAAGCCGATGTACACAGTTGTAGCCATTTCAATAGTTATGCTACCGAGAGAAGTCCAATTACTGCCGCCGCTGGAGCTATAAGCGGTGAAGGTCGAACCGGTTCTCGTTAACTTCACCCAAACAGGCAAATTGTTGGAACCGCCAGTGGACCCGGCGCGATAAATGCCGGTCAGGGTTCTGTACCAAAGCGCGGGTATGGTTGCACCTAGACTCGGTTTTAGCATTGTCGCCATCGCGAATTTCGAGTTCGCATCGAGCGTTTCTCGGATCATGACGCCTGCGAACGCTGTGACCGAGAATCCGTCGGCCGTATTTTGGAGTTGCGTGACTTTGGCTATTATCGTGCCGTCACCTTCGAGTGTTTGGTAGAGAAAATGGAACTGATCGGAATTCGTAGGACCGAATCCAGATCCCTTCACCGTGTAGGTTCCGCTCGCTAAGCTAGAGCTTCCCGCAAGGCCGACGCTGCCGATATCTTGATCCTGCCACGCCATTAGGCCGTCGTCGGTTAGCACTCTCGTCGATGCCGACGCGACTAAACTTGCGGTATTAGCAGCGTCGATAGTAACTACAGGTCGACGAAAGCTGGCTGTCGTAAGTACGCTCGCATTGTGACTTGTGACGGCAATGCCCGCCAAGATTGTTGACGATGGCGACATGCTGATAGTGTACCCATTTTTAGAACCAATTTGCGTCCAGTTATTCCCGTCTGCGGAAACATAGGGGAAAAAGACATTTCCCATACTGCGTTTAAGTTTCACCCATTTCGGGGGCTCGTTGTTCTTTACACATTTGCTGGCAGAAGTCGTAGATGACGTTCGCGTTTGAATGCAGACGCCGGTTTTCTTGTTTTGTGTAAAGCCCACAAAGATGCTTAATGCATTGGCTGCGGTACTCTCCCGAATCATGACGCCGGCCATTTCAAGAGTATTCTGCGGATTGCCGTTGGAATCTTTTGTCAATAGCCCGCCGACTTGGGCAATTATCGTGTCGTTGGTGCCGAGCGGCTGAGAGACAAACAGAAAATCATCCGAGGTGCCGCCGATGCCAGCGCCTGCGGCCGTAACGGTAAAAGTTTCGTTAGCGAAGTTTGCTGCTTCAGTAGTCCCATTTGGAGGGGTAGTCCCGATGTGTTGAGACGTCCATGGCAATGGCAGCGATCCCGTATCCGGTTCACCGACGAGCAACTGCGTCGGTACCTCGACGATAAAAGCGTCCAAACGATTGCCGAACATATTGGCCGTCCAGATGAAATAACGGCCGGTGATATCTAGGTTCCCTTTCGGGTCTTTCCCGTAATCGTCTCCTCCTCCCGAAGCTTTATGGCTCGCCATTGTTGGAGCGACAACGAGCACATCTTTGCTCGTATCGAGGCGGAAACAGACGATCTCATCTGAGCGGGGCTGCGGCTTGCTAATGTTGTCGTGGATTATGTTACTGGCGCAGGCATGTTGCAGTTCGACCGCTGTTATTGCTGGATCCTTTGCGTTTGTGTGGCTGATGTGGCCCGCGGCGATTTGCACACCAGTAGTATCGATATCGTGATAGACGATGGGCCCGTCAAGTATCTCTCCTGAGGGTGAAGTTTGGTCAAAATCCACCTGCCTCTGTTTGCCCGAAGGTCCTACCGTCTCATGGGCACCGCCGGCAACATATCCGAAGCCGTTGTCGGTATGCGCGAATGCCCAGAACTGCTGGTTTGGATGGGGGTTGGAAGTATTGGTATCTGGATCATATGGCAATTTGATCGGATTACCGATGTCGGAGCGTTTAATAATCCGACTGTCAACTTTTGTTTCCTCATTTGGTTGCCCGGGGTTTACTACACGGCTATTTTCTTTTATCAAAAGCCACTCCCCGCTTTTGTCGATCTGGCATTCGTCGAAATCTCCGGCTCCTTCGCGTGGAAAGTATGTGAAAGTATCCGCTGGTTCGTCATAGACAATACACCCCATCGCCACATCGGGACGATTACCGTGACTGTCGAGGGGAAAGTTTGTCGTTTGAAAACCATCCGTACATGTCGTGTTTGTGTTTATAAACTGACAAAAAACCGTCGCCGAATGGATGTTGTCGTTATTGCTCGAATGCGCTTGATTAATATATTTATCATCGGTTGAGTCATTAGGATTAAAATGCCTTTTGATGTCAAAGATATTCGTTGCGCTCGTACCGACGATACTGAGGATGTGATTGTAAACGTCGTATCGGTATAGCTTTCGTCTCTTCTCGACGGGTGCAAGGTTGCAATCTGTCGAACTCCTTGCATGATTCGTTATGTATAACGTGGCGTAATTGATCGGAGTAGGATTTAAATTCGCATCCACTGCGTCCGCATTACTTGCGCTCCAATACCAACCTTCTCCACTTTCTGTCCCACCTAAAGTCGCTTCGGAATTCTCGTCTAGCAACGCCGGTTCTCCATCGGTGTCGCGGCCTACTACGGAAACGCTTTGATCCTTATCCCATGCGTATAGGGCTACGCGGCTACGGATTGTGTTTTGATTCGGAAAAGGACAAGTAGGTTGTTTTATTCCGAGAAAAATCCACATAGAGGAGCGGCCGTCGTGGTTGTTCATATTTCGCCAATACGAATAACCGACGTAATTAATGCAGTCGGTTGGTAACCCGGTGCAATCCTCAGGTATAGTAAGCCGGACGCCTTTAGTATTATATGGCGCCTTGAAGGTGAATCGACCTCGTTGGGGCGTCTTGTTGATAAAGCTTGGAATCCCGCTGCTTTTGCCATTTAATCGGTCTCGAACCCTGTCACTGTCGGCTTTTTCTATCCAACCGCCTTGCTTGATCGGTTCCGTAGTGGCCGCTTCTGACCTCTGAATTCCCAAAACCGTCATTGCGATCAGCATCCCAAAGATCGCCGGCAATCTTCGCACACCCATACACCTTCCTCCTTCCAGGATTTTTGCGAACGCCAGTAGTTCAGCCGTGCGCTTTTTCGAGGTCGGGGGTGGCCGCGAAGAAGAACTCGTCTGCGCTATTTATGAATGGGGCTTATAAGGAAATCTTGTTATTTACGCCAATAGGGTAAAAACCCTAATTCGGAGGCAAAACTT
>JAJPJQ010000050.1 GCA_021324155.1 Pseudomonadota bacterium | reverse complement strand
GCATCTCGAAGAGCAGATGCGCGCGGCCGCGCGTCGAGTGCATCTCCTCGCGCGTCGCGCGGTAGCTCGGGCACATCGTGCCGACGCTCTCGCGCCGGCATTCGCCGACGCCCACGCAGCGGAGCGTCGCGCGCGCGAAGCTCCCTTTGTCGTCGCCGGGAAACTTGAAATGCGTCGCAGTCTCGGGCGGGCGGTAGTCGGCGCCGAGCCGCAGGTTCTCGTCCATGCGATAAGCGTCGACCACCTTGCCGGGATTCATCTTCCAGTCCGGGTCCCAGATCGACTTGAACTCGCGGAACGCCTGCATCAATTCTGGGCCGAACATTTTCGGCAGCAGCTCGCCGCGCGACTGGCCGTCGCCGTGCTCGCCGGAGAGCGAGCCGCCGTAGCCGATCACGAGATCGGCCGCCTCGTGGATGAACGAGCGGTATTTCTCGATCCCCGCTTTGGTGACGAGATCGAAATCGATGCGCGTGTGCACGCAGCCCTGGCCGAAGTGGCCGTAGAGCGCGCAGGCGTAGCCGTGCTTCGTGAGCAGCCGCCGCAGATCGCGGAGATAATTTCCCAATTTTTCCGGCGGCACCGCCGAGTCCTCCCAACCCTCCCAGGTGTCCTTCTCGCCGGGCACGCGCGCGGTCGCGCCCAGGCCCGAGCGGCGGACGAGCCAGATCGTGCGCTCTTCCGCCGGATCGTCGAAAAACTTTACACTCGGCGCATTCGGTTTTTGTTTGAGGTTTTCGATCAGAGCCCGTGCTCGCTCGTCGGCTTCTTGTTTATCGTCGCCGCCAAACTCGACCAGCAGCCATCCCTTACCATCGGGTAAAATCTCAATGTTTTCGGGATGAAGCTTCTTTTTTCTCATGTCATGGACGAGATTATCATCGAGGCCTTCGAGCGCGATCGGCTTCGCAGCGAGGACCTCCATGATGTGATCGCCCGCGCTGTAAACGTCGGGATAGCCGAGCACGACCAGCGAGCGCACCAGCGGGCTCGGCACAAGCCGCACCGTGGCTTCGAGAGCCGTGACGCAGGTGCATTCGCTGCCGACGAGAGCGCGCGCGACGTGAAAACCATTCTCGGGCAGGAGCCAGGGAAGATTGTAGCCGGAGACGCGGCGCGGAATGTCGGGGAATTTTTTCCGGATGAGATCCGCGTACTTATCGCGCAGCGCCCTGAGTCGCGCGTAAATCTCGCCGCGGCGGCCGCCGGCACGGATGATGTCCGAAAGCTCGGCCTCGTCGGTCTTGCCCACGCGGAGGCGGAGGCCTCCATAGGTGAGTATCTCCAACTCTTCGATGTTGTCGTCGGTTTTGCCGGCCATGACCGAATGGACGCCGCACGAGTTGTTGCCGATCATGCCGCCGAGCGTGCAATGGTTGTGGGTGGAAGGATCGGGGCCGAACGTCAAATGAAATTTCTCGGCCGCGTCGCGGAGGTCGTCGAGCACGAGGCCCGGCTGGACGCGCGCCCGGCGCTTCTCCGCATCCAGCTCGAGGATGCCGTGCATGTACTTCGAGAAGTCCATCACGACGGCGACGTTGCAGCACTGCCCCGCGAGGCTCGTGCCGCCGCCGCGCGCGAGCACCGGCGCGCGATGGCGCCGCGCGGCGGCGACGGTTGCGACCACATCGTCGATATCCCGCGGCAGCACGACGCCGATCGGCGTCTGACGATAGTTCGAACCGTCGGTCGCGTACAGCGCGCGGCTCGCGTCGTCGAAGCGCACCTCGCCGCGGACGCGCTCGCGCAATTCCGCTGCGAGCGCGCTTCCGTCGACGGTCGAGAAGTCGTATTTCGCCGTCCGCGCGGCTTCGACGCGCCGGAGCTTCGCCCGGCGCCGAACATCGACGGGCAGCGACGGCACCACGTCGGCGTGGTGATTCGGGCGGTAGTGTTGTTGGTTAGCGTACTGTTGCAGTTGTTCCATGATTCGTCTTTCGTCATGCGGCGTAACGCGCCGCGTCGTCTCGCTTAAAGGCAATGCCCATGCCCGGCCGCGAGCGATCCGGACGCAGCGCGCCGTCGTCGGGCGAAAGCGCGCCGTCGAAAAGCATGTGTTCGATGCGCGCGTGATCGTGAAAGTATTCGACGTGCCGGACCGGCGCGAGCGCGCAGCAGACGTGCGCGTGAAGCGCCGGCGCGGTGTGCGCCGAGAGCGGCATCGAGCGGGCGTCGCAGAGCGCCGCGGCTGCGATAAAGCCGGTGAAGCCGGCGCAGCGCGTCGCGTCGGCTTGTAAAACGTCGACGGCGCCCGCGTCGAGCATGCGGCGGAAATACGGCAGGTCGTAGCCGTATTCGCCCGCGGCGATGTTCATGCCCGCCGGCGCGCGATCGCGCAGCAAGCGCAATCCCTCGAGGTCGTCGGAGGAAACCGGCTCTTCGAACCACGCCACCCCGCTCGCGGCAAAGCGCTCGGCTTGCGCGAGCGCCTGCTTGCGCGTATATGCGCCGTTGGCGTCGACGAAGAGCTCGACACCGGGGCCGATCGCTGCGCGCGCGGCGGCGACGCGCTCGGCATCCTGCTCCGCGTCCCTCCCGATCTTCATCTTCACCATGGCGATGCCGTCGCGCGCCCAGCCGCCGAGCTGCTCCTGAAGCTGCGGGATGGAATACGAAGTGAAGCCGCCGCTGCCGTAGACCGGGATCGAATCGCGCATTCTGCCGAAGAGCTCGATCAGCGGCAGCTCCAAAAGCCGCGCTTTCAGGTCCCAGAGTGCGACGTCGACGGCCGCGATCGCCATCGACGCGATGCCGGGCCGGCCGAGATTGCGGATCGCGCGGACCGCGGCGAGCCACGAGGCCTGCACGTTCATGGCATCGCCGCCGGTGAGCAAAGGCGCGAGCTTGTCGGCGATCAGGCGCGCTGTGGCGGTGTCGGCGAAGCTATAGCCGAGGCCGCACTTGCCGCCGCCGCGCGCCTCGACGACGACGACCGTCGTCGCGCTCCATTCGAGCGTGCCGTCGGATTCGGGAGAATCGGTCGGGATCGTGTACGCGGAAACGTCGATGCGGTCGATGTTGGGAGTTCGCGCCATCAGTCTGCGGCTGCGTAGGCGATCGTGCTGAGCAGCGCGTTTTCCGCCTGCCGGCTGTCGAGGCGCGTGTGCTGGACGACGATGGGGACGTCGGACTCGATCACGCTAGAAAAGTCGGTGTCTTTCGGAATCGGCTCGGGATCGCTGAGATTGTTGAAGCGCACGTGCTTCGTACGCCGCGCGGGCAGCACGATACGGTAAGGCCCGCAAGGCTCGCGGTCGGCGAAAAATATCGTGATTGCGACGTGCGCTTCGCTGTCGCTTGCGTTCAATAAACAGACCGTCTCATGGCTCGTCATCTGAGGCGCAGGACCGTGTCCCCAACCCGGGATGTAGCCTTCGGCGATCGCCCAGCGTTTGGCTCCTATGGCGCTCATCGTCCACCGGTCAAATCATCTCGCGCACGCGATCGCCCAGGACCGTCCAAGCGATCTTGCTGCGATTGGGCTCGCCTCGCGCCAGCGCTTCGGCGAAGTGCCTCGCCTGATCGAAATTGATCTTTGCCGGCAGAGGCGGCACGAGCGGATCCACCGTCGCCTCGACGAGAACGGGGCCGGGCGTCTCGAGCGCCTGGTCGAGAATCGCGCCGCATCTTTCCGGATCGTCGATGGCGAAGCCGGTCGCGCCGCACGCGCGCGCGAAGGCGACGAAATCCATCGGCTGGAGCTCGACGCCGTATTCGGGATTGCCGAGAAAGACCATCTGCTCCCATTTGATCATGCCGAGCGTGTTGTTCTTGACGACGACAATCTTGATCGGCAGGCGGTATTTTACGGCGGTGAGAAACTCGCCCATCAGCATGGTAAAGCCGCCGTCGCCGACGAAGCCGACGCATTGCCGCTCGGGATAAGCGATCTGCGCCGCGATTGTATAAGGAAGGCCGTTCGCCATCGTCGCGAGCGTGCCGGAGAGCGAATACATCTGGCCGCGCCGCGCGGGTATCTGCCGCGCGAACCATGTGGCGATCGTGCCGGAGTCCGAAGATACGATCGCGGTGTCGGTGAGCCGCTTGCCCAGCTCCCACGCGACCACCTGCGGCTTCATCGGCCGGTCCCTGCGCGTGCCGCGCTCCTCCATCAATTTCCACCATTCTTTCGCGCCCGCCTGCGCGCGTTCGAGAAAGCTCCGGTCGGATTTTCTCTCCAGCTTCGGCAGCAGCAGCCGGAGCGTTCGCTGGCAGTCGCCGACGAGTCCGACCTCAACGGGATAGCGCAAACCAATGCGCGCAGGGTCGAGATCGATCTGCACGCCGCGCGCCTGACCGGGTTTGGGGAGAAATTCGATGTAAGGGAACGACGTGCCCACCATGAACAGCGTGTCGCATTCCTCGAGCGCTTCCTGCGAAGGCTTCGTGCCGAGCAGGCCGATGCCGCCGGTCGTAAAAGGACTCATGTCGGGGACCGCGGCCTTACCGAGCAGCGCCTTCACGATCGGCGCGCCCAGCCGGTCTGCGGTCGCCTCCAGTTCATCGGTCGCGTCGAGCGCGCCGCGGCCGCACAAGATCGCTACTTTTTTGCCGGCGTTGAGAGTAACGGCGGCCCGGATGATGTCGTCTTCGGCAGGAAGGCGCGCGCTGTGCGCGCAGACGTCGGAGGTATGGTCGACGACGTTGCGTTTCGAGCGCGACCCCCTCTCCTGCTCCTGTAGGTCGGTGGGGAAATTGATGTGCGCGACGCCGCGATAGCTGAACGCCGTCCGGCATGCCAGGTCGGCCACGTTCTCGACGTGCGCCGGTCCCATGACGCGCGTGTTGTAGACGCTCACGTCCTCGAAGACCCGGTCGAGATCGACGTCCTGCTGCGCGTGCGTGTCGATGAGGTCGTGAAAATGATGACCGGTAATCGCGAGCACCGGCTGGCCGTCGAGCTTCGCGTCGTAAAGACCGTTCAATAAATGAATGCCGCCGGGGCCCGAAGTCGCAACACAGACGCCGAGCTTGCCGGTGTATTTCGCGTAAGCGCACGCCATGAACGCCGCGGCCTCTTCGTGGCGCACCTGAATGAAACGGATTTGTTCCCTGCGCTTGCGCAGCGCCTCCATAATGCCGTTGATCCCGTCGCCTGGCAGGCCGAAGACGATTTCCACTCCCCAGTCGTGAATCGTATCGATCAAAATATCAGCCGCGGTTTGAGCCATGAATCCTTCTCCTTGAAGGCGCGCGAATCGCCGAAAACTTTGAGCTTACAGCCTTATTTTATGCCGGCTCTCCTTCGATCCAACCGCGGGTCATTCCCGGCAAGCCAAGCAATTATCCCCTGAAATGCATTGCGGGCGCCGGCTGCTCTTCGCCGCCGCCGCCGCGCGGAAAGACCGCGCCGCTTCCGGCATCGGCGGCAAGCCTGCCGTCTCCGGAAATCAGGCGGCGCAGGAGCTCGCGCTGTCGATGCGGATCGTTCTCGAGCTGCCGCGTCAATAACAACAAGTCGATCGTCCGCGCGATCACGACGTGGCCCTGTTTGGCATACTCGATCGTTTCGTTCGGCACCGAGGCGAACGATCTTTCGACGACGCCTTCGACGCGCATATCCGAGTTGATGAACAGCACGGCCGGAAAGTCGGCGGAAAATCCGAGCTCGCTCCGGCGGCGGCACGCTTCGCGGACGCTGTCGGTGTCTACCGCTTCCGCCGAAGATTGTACGCTCACCGCTGCCGCCGGATGATGCCGGGCGTCTTCCAGAACCCCGGCCCTAAAATCGGCGTCGAATTCGATCCGCAGGTCGTAAACGCTCTCCAACAGCGCGGCGAGCTTGTGGCTGAGCGGCGCACCGGTGGCGGTGAGAATGCTCTTGTAATTGCGCCACGAGAGGAGCTGACTCTCGAGGCGGTTGACTTTCTCCAGCAGGCCGTTGATCTGTCGGTAGAGACCCTCTTCGCTCCTGAAGCGGATATTTTCCACCCAGGACGGAATCTCCACGATCCGGCTTTGCCGATACCGCACGATCGCCTGCGCCGCCGCCCGGACCGCGTTGCGCGCCGTCGTCCAGCTCTTTTCGTTCGTGCGAAATGGCAGAAAGAAAAGCTGCGCGTCGAATTCGAAGCCCACCGGATAATCGCCGAGCTCGATGATCACGTGCCGCTCGATGGGGTGGAAATGCGGCAGGTCGAAAACCGTCGTCGGCTCGCCGTAGCGAAGCGCATAGAGTCGGAATTCCGCGTCGCGAATTTTTATTTCCGGAGGACTGCCGAGATCGATGCGGTAGCGGTGATGGCGCGCCACGGAGAACGCGTTGAGGATCCGCTTACAGAGGTCGGTGTCGCGGATCGATTCGCGATGCATTCCCTGCGGCACATCGTCGACGATATCGCCGACAAGAAAGCACACCCACTTGCCGGCCCGCACGAGGTTGAAGACCTGCCGCTCGCGCTCGAGCAGCAGCGGGTCTACGTCCACTTCGGTCTTCGGTCCGAGCATCGATTTCCGCGTCTCGATCTTCTCGAAAATGCCCTGCGGGATGATCACCCCGTCGGCGTTTTCGAGCGAGCTGCCGTCGCCGAAGCGCCGGAATTCCACCGGCGGTCCGGGATACGGCATCTCGCCTTCCTTTACATCGAAACCTGCGGCGTCGAACCCGTAGGCGACGATGCCACCCTCGCGCTCGGCTTCTTCCGTGACTTTGGCGATTAGAGACATATATCCTTACCGGTGAAAGAGCTGCGCATATTCTTTGTCCAGCGCCTGGAATTGACTTTTGTCGAAGCTGTCGAGCGCGACGAATTGGATTTTATCCGCGCCGGGAAGCGGCGGATAAACGCCCTTGCGGTTCACGAACTCGCCCATCTTCGCCATCGTCTGCATGCTCTTCTGTCCGAGAAAGAAATCGATGAACGCCTTCCCGGCGGACGGATGCGGCGCTTTGTTGCTGAGATCGACGTAATGGCCTTCGCCGAGATACTTATCCATCCGCACGTAATCGAGCGGCGCGCCTTTTTGGCCGAAGATGTAGGCGTACTTGATGTAGGTCACGGCGATCGGCGTTTCGCCGGTCGTGACGCGCTCGGCGGCCGGCAACAACGATTGAACTAAAATGGGATGCGCCGCGGCGAGCTTCTTCGTGAAATCGGAGGCCTGCTCTTTTCCCATGATTTTATAGAGGCTCGCGAGCCACTGCGCGGTCGTCGTGTGCTCGGTCGGATCGGGCATCACGATCTTGCCCTGGTACTGGGGCTTCAGTAAATCTTCGAGCGACTTCGGCGCGCGCGCCGCCGGCAGCAGGTCCTTGTTGTAAATGACGCCGATGATCACGTTGCGGTAGCGCGGGCCGAGCTGCGGATCGATTGCGCTCTGCGGGAATTCCTTCGCCGACGGAGAATCATACTTCGCGAAGATGCCGTTTTTCTCGATGATGCGCATCGGCGTATCGTTGGTTAAGATGATGTCGAAGAGCGGTTTACCGGATCGGTATTCCGTCAGCGCGCGGTCCATGACTTTCGTCGCCGACGCGCGCCAATATTCGGCCGACAACCCTGTTTGCTCGTGAAACGCTTTGGCCACCGCCTCGAAGGTGTCGCCCTCGAGCGAGCCATAAATAACTACTTTGCCGCCTTCTTTTTTCGCGGCGTCGACGAGCGCCGTGCTCTGGGCCTGCACCGGCGCGGCGGAAAACAGCCCAAGCGCCGCCGCCAAGATAAAATAGAAAATATTTCGCAACATTCAGCCCTCCTAATTTTTTCCACCTTCTTAGACCAAACGATGTAAGCGCAATCTCGATGCCAATCGAAGCCGCCGGCCGGCAATGAATCCATTGAGGAATTTACACTGTGGCAAGCGCCGTGAGGTCGGATTGCGTGGTCGTCTGTGGCACTTTTGCAGATAAATTCGTAGCTGCGAACGAAAAAA
Source organism: Pseudomonadota bacterium (assembly GCA_021324155.1). GTDB lineage: Bacteria > Desulfobacterota > Binatia > UBA9968 > UBA9968 > JAJPJQ01. The sequence continues at coordinate 54,583 of JAJPJQ010000050.1, read as the reverse complement.
TCGACGTTTGTCGCTGGTATACCGCTTGCTCATTACTCAGATTGGAAGCTTCAAAAAAAGGAGGTGATATCGATGAAAGAGTTGAAAGGCGTAAGCTGGGTGAATTTCATCCTCGGTCTATGGCTCATTATCTCGCCGTTCGTTCTAGTCTTTCGGGGAGTCACGCAAGCCCTGTGGGACAACGTTATCGTCGGCATCGTCATCGCGATTCTGGCGATCTGGCGAGCGTTGGCGGAAGAGAGCGAGGGAATGACCGTGATCAGCTGGGTCTTGGCGTTGGTGGGACTGTGGACGCTGATTTCGCCGTTCGTGCTCGGCTACAGCCAGACGCGAAATGCAATGGTGGATGATGTGATCGTGGGAATTATCGTGGGCATCCTAGCGATCTGGCGCGGTTCCGTGACTTCGGCAAGTCAACCACTGCACCAGCGTTGATCGGAACCCGTAGTGAGGCGGCCCGGCGGTTGCTCGATGTTGATGCGGCCTGCCGGGCCCCGCCGGATTGTATCGCCCATCGCTGGGTCTATACTTTTCATGTACGTCCCATGTTCCGTGGATTTCAAAGATACCGCCCTTATACAATTAAACATTATTTGCAGATTGCACGCTTAGACGCCGGGGATCGGCTGCCGCGCGTGGCGTACTATGGCGCTGCCGCCGCCATCGTTGGGGTGGCGGCGATCAGTTCGGGGCTGCTGTCCCGCTTGCCGGGGCAAACGCTGTATTCTCTGTTTTTCGCCGCTGTCGTTGTGAGCACATGGTTCGGCGGCGTCGGACCGGGCCTGCTCGCGACCGTGCTCTCGACAGTTTGCCTCGATATGGTAACCGCGTCCGGTTACGATCAAGCGAGCGGTTTTTTCCGCCTCACCGTCTATTTTCTGGTCGCGCTGCTGACGAATTCGCTCATCGGCGAGCGCAATCGCGCGGCCGACGCGCTGCGCCGAGCGCGCGACGGCTTGGAGGCGCGGGTGCGGCAGCGCACCGCGGAACTGACTCAAACCAACGAAAAACTCCGGATGGAGATCGCCGAGCGCCGCGAAGCCGAGGCGCGCCTCGCCAAGGTGACGCAGGAATTGATCGAGCGGAACGCCGAGCTCTGGCGCCTTCAGCGCGAACGCGGCGGCGTGGAAGGCCTCGCCGCGATGGGCCGCGTTACCGGAACGATCGCGCACGAGCTCGGGACGCCGCTCAACTCGGTTCTCGGCTACACCGAACTGCTGGCGCAGGAGCCGCTTTCCGACGTCGCGCGCCGCCGTCTCGATGTCGTCGCTGCCCAGGTGCGGCGAATCGTCGGCATCATCGACCGGCATCTGTCGCGCGCGCGGAACTCCCTGCGAAAACATTATCGCGTCGATCTCAACCGGACCGTAAGGGAGACGCTGGAGTTATTCAAACCGATCTTCGAGCAGCACGGCATCGCCGTTGCGGTCGAGCTCGCGCGCGGTCTGCCGCCGGTCCGCGGCGACGATGCTTCGCTCCAACGCGTGCTTATCAACCTCCTCGACAACGCGCTCGACGCCCTGCCCGACGGCGGCGGCGTCACGGTGACGACGCGGGCGGATGCCGCCGCGGCTGTCGTCGAAATCGCCGACGACGGAACCGGCATTTCTCCCGAGATGCTGTCGAAGGTGTTTGACCCCTTCGTAAGCACGAAACCGCCCGGCAAAGGAACCGGCCTCGGCCTCGCGGTCTCGCACGAGATTATCCGAAGCCATGGCGGCAGCATCAACATCGCGAGCGAGCCGGGGCGCGGCACGACGGTCGCGATCGTTTTGCCCGGCGAGCGGGAGCCCGCCGCGGAGGCGACATGGAGAAGCAGTGAATACCAGGATTCTTATAGCGGACGATGACGAGGTGACGTGCCGGCTTTTCGCCGAGGTGCTGGAAAACGAGGGCTACCATGTCGATTCGGCGCACACTTGCGAGGAAGCGCTCGACCGCCTCGCGCAAGCCCAATACCAGGCCGTCATCCTAGACGTCCGCATGCCGGGCATGAATGGCCTCGAAGCGGCGCGCATCGCGCATAGCCGCGACGCCTCCATTCCCATCATCATCATGACGGCTTTCGGCGACATCGATACCGCGGTCGAGGCGATCCGCGACGGCGCCTTCGATTTCATCTCGAAGCCGATGAATCTCGACGAGCTCAAGGGCACCGTCGCCCGCGCGCTGCGGCAGCCGCAGGTCGCGCGCGAACGGGGCGACAGCAGCGGCGCGCCGTCTCCGCGGCTGGGAACCTTGATCGGGAACAGCCCCGCGATCGTCGAAGTTTACAAAACCATTGCGCGGGCGGCGCCGACCGCCAGCACTGTGCTGATCACCGGCGAGAGCGGCACCGGCAAGGAGCTGATCGCGCGGGCCATCCATGAGCATAGCTCCAGGGCCGGCGGATCTTTCGTAGCCGTCGATTGCGGCGCGCTCACCGAGTCGCTGCTCGCGAGCGAGCTGTTCGGGCACGTCCGCGGCGCGTTTACCGGCGCGGTGAACGATAAAAAAGGCGTCTTCGAAGAGGCGAGCGGCGGCACCTGCTTTCTCGACGAGATCGGCGACATCGGTCTGTCGATGCAGTCCAAGCTCCTGCGCGTCTTGCAGGAGCACCAAGTGCGCCGGGTTGGCGGTCAGAAGTGGACGAAGGTGGACGTACGGGTGATCGCGGCCACAAACAAGGATCTCGAGGATTTAATGCGGCAGCGACGCTATCGGGAGGACCTCTTCTATCGCCTGAACGTCGTCTCGATCCATGTGCCGCCGCTCCGCGAACGGCGCCAGGATATTCCCGCGCTCGCGCGCCACTTTCTCGCCTGCTACGCCCAATCGAACGGCAAACCGATAGCTTCCATTTCCGAAGGAGCGATGGCGCTGCTCGAGGCATACGATTGGCCCGGCAACGTGCGCGAGCTGGAGAATACGATCGAGCAGGTGCTCATACTCTCGAATCGGCCCGCGCTCGCGGTGGAAGACCTGCCCGCCGCGATTCGCGATCCGGAGGCGGCGCGATCGACGCGTAGCGTGGAACAGTCGTTCAATTTCCCCGACACGCCGCCCCTCGAAGAGATGAAAAAGCGCTACGTGCTGCACGTTCTCGACACCGCCGGCGGGAATATCTCGCGGGCGGCAAAGCTTCTCGACGTCGATCGCAGGTCGCTTTACCGCATGCTCGCGCGCTACCACGTCGGGCCGTATTCAAAATCGCCAGAGTAGCGCCGTCCGATGCAAAATCGCTGTGTTTTGGGCCAATGCCCTGCATCCCTCGTCGCTGGCTCTCATTTGCGCTATCATAAAGACTGGAGGTGGATAAAATATGAAGAGAACCGAAACGTTATTTCTTGCGCTCGTCGCATGCTCGCTGCTGTTCCTCGCGGGCTGCTATGTCGCGGCGGATTCGGGACCCGGACCCTACGCCGGCGGCGCAACCTATTATTACTACCCCGACGCCGAGGTGTACTTTTATCCGAATGTCGGTCTGTACTATTGGTACGACGGCGGAAGCTGGCACCACGACCGCCGGCTGCCGGACCGTTACAGACTGAACGACCGCGACCGCGTACGGTTCAACTGGTCGCGCGAGCCTCATCTGGATCACGACCGTATCCGCAGGGATTATCCCGGACACCGCAACGACCGCGATCGGGATCGCGACCGAGATAAAGATCGCGACCGCGACCGGCCGCGCTATTAGGCCGTCTACTGATCGGCGGGGCGGGACTTCATGGACGACGAGGTCCCGCCCCGCCCTGCTCTGTTTTCTTTCCCCTCCTTTTTCGAGACTCGCCGCGGTTTCGTTTGTCTGACCCCGCAGTTACTTCGCCGCATAATTCACCGGCGAACGTTCCCTAGCTCCTCTCAGGTTTTCTCAACCTGAAAATCTGGAAAACCCCGATAGAAATCGGACGCCGTTCCGGCGATTCGTATGGAAGCAGCAGCTCTCTCGAAGCGGGCTCATGAACGACGCACCGAACTGATCTGGCGAAACGGTGGATTGTTGACGCCGATCACCACGAAACGAAGAACCGGCGCAGAATCGCCTGCCGTTGACAGCGCCCTTGGCCGAATGACGACACAGCATTTCGGCGCGACTCGGGATCTTTAACAAAGCGGCGGCGGAGGTTCGCATGAAGAAGATAGCGATCCTTGTGATTGGCGCGGCTTGCCTCCTCATCGCCGGCGGTAATGTGCCCGAGCCTCAGCCCCAAACCCACGTCCCATACGCCAGCGGCGAGACGTATTTTTACTATCCTGCCTACGAGCTGTACTATTATCCGAGCGCCGGCCAATGGTGCTCGTACCGTGATAACGGCTGGCACCGTGACCGCAGGATTCCACATCGCTTCAAGAACGTACTGAGCGACAGCGATCGCGTGGCAATCCAATGGCCGCGCGAGCCGCATCTGGATCACGCGCAGATCCGCCGCCAATACCCGCCGCCTGCCACCACCTACCGCGCGCCGGGGTATTGAAGACTTCGCCGCGATCGCTTTTTAGCTTTTGCCGTAAAGCTCTTTGACGAAGCCCGAGCTTTCCAGCTCCTTCAAAAACCGATTATCGAAAAAATCTTTCGGGTCGGCTGCAGCCGCCTTGGGATGATCGGTGAATGAGATGGCGCCGCGGATCGCCTCTTCGGTCACGTACGGCACGCGCGGGAAGAGTGGCGCGAAACCTCTGTACGCTTCGTCGATTATTTCCGGATCCTTGGTCACAAGATAGCGCGCGAGCACGCGCCGCGCCGTCTCGGCCTGCTCGACCGCCACCTTGATGCCGGCGAGGTAGCACTTGAGGAACGAGCTGATTAACGCTGGATTCTGCTTGAGAAGCGCCCGGCGCACCGCGAGGCCGGTGAACGGATAGGGAATTTTCAGCGCGCCGATATTGACCAGTTCCTTGAAGCCCAGGCGCCGCGCCATCAGCGTCGTCGGCGCCGAATGGACCGCCGCCGACACGATGCCTTGATTGAGCGCCGCGAGCGCGTCTTCCTGCCGCGAGAAGTAAAGGACCTTCACGTCCTTTCCCTGGCTCATGTTGTGACGGCGGAGCAGCGCGATCGAGGCGTGGTCGGACGATGCGCCCTTGGTGATGACGCCGAGCACCTTGCCGCGCAAATCTTCCACCGATTTGATCTCGGGCCGGGCGTAGAAAGAAAAAGCGAACGTCGGCACCGGCATGCCGATGTAGATGATGTCGGCGCCGGACAGCATCGCGTTCACCGCGGCGCCGCCGGTGAGCGCCACGTCGACATCGCCGGAGACGACCGTCTGCGTCAGGCGCGCGCCGCCGGGAATAAGCACCGGCTTTACTTCGACGCCGTAGCGCCGGTCGATGCCGGTGTCGGCGATAAGCCAGAGCGGCGTCTGCCCGCCGTTGAGCTGCGGGTAGGCTGCGCTGATCGAAACCGTCGCCGCGAACGCCGCGCCCGCGAAAAACGCGCTGAGCGCCGCCGCGGCGACGAACGGAATCGCGCGCGAAAGCATTTCTCCTCGCCGTCTTACAGCAGGCTCTTGCCGCCGAAGCGGCTCTGCCACTGCGGAATGACCTCTTTGTTGTAGACGTTGTCCGGCACCTCGCCCTTCAGCGCCGTGATCACCGACCGCGTCGCCCATGCGACGCCGGGCTTGAGCCCGCTGCCGACGTTGGACGACACCATGTGCGGCGAGATGAGCACCTTGTCGCCCATTTTCCGGAGCGGGCTGTCGGGCGCGAGCGGCTCGTTCTCGAAGACGTCGAGCGCCGCGCCGGCGATCTTGTCCTGCGCGAGCGCGTCGATCAGCGACTTCTCGTCGACGCAAGCGCCGCGCGAGGTGTTGATCAAAAGCGCGGTCGGCTTCATGAGCGCGAGCTCGCGCGCGCTGATCATGTGGCGCGTCTCTTTCGTCAGCACGACATGTAGGGTCACGATGTCCGCGCGCTTCAGCAGCGTGGGCAAGTCGACTCGCTCGACGCCGAGTTCGGCGAACTTGGAATCCGGCACGTACGGATCGCACGCGATGATCTTCATCTCCCACGGGCGCATGAGCTTGGCGATGCGCCCGCCGATGCGACCGAGGCCGATGATACCGAGCGTGATGCCCGGATAACCGTCGCTGGCGCGCGAGCCGAAGTAGAGGCCCTGATAGTCGAGGTTGCGCCACTTGGTCGGATTCTCCTTCAAGTAGCGGTCGCGCTCGCGCAGCTTTTTCGCTAGCGCAAGCATGTTGGTGATCGCGCCTTCGGCGACGCCGCCCCAGTTGGATTCCGTCGGCGAATGCGTGACAAGAATGCCCAGCTCCGTCGCGGCGTCCACGTCGACGTCGTCGACGCCGATCGTGTACTTGGCAACGATGCGCAGGTTTTTCGAGCTCTGCATGATCTTCTGCGTGATCGGCGTGCTACGGATCGACGTGCCGACGAGCGCATCGGTGCCCTCGGACAGGCGCGCCATCTCCATCTCGCTGTCGCCCTGCGGCGTATCCCAATTCGCCTTGCCCTGCTTCAGCTCGCAGCCCGCGGACTCGAGTATCCTGTCGCTCTCGCCAGTCGGGTCGGCGGGCGCGAAAACGAAAACCTTCGCCTTTGCCATGCTGAGCTCCTTTCTATGCGTCGCGCTTGAGACGCTCTCGGAACATATAAGCCGGGCTTGAGTCAAGTCAATAGTATGCGTCGGCCTACAGCCAAGCTACGGCTGCTAAAAAAATAAACCACATGCTCGTCGATCGGACTCTTCGTCGCCTTTTTTTCGCACCCGTCGGTTCCCTTGCAGACCCACCCCGCGGACGGTTAGACTCTTTTGCATGCGGCTTTTCCGCTGCTTGTGTCTCGCCACCGCGCTCGTCTCGATCGCCGCTGTCTTGTCGCCCGTCGCCAGCGCCGATGAGCTGCCGGCCGCCATCGTAGAGGCCGCAAAAAAGGAGCGCGAAGTTGTTCTCTACGGGGGCATTCCCGGTCAGGCGCTGCGACCGATACGCGAGCTGTTCGAGAAGCACTACGATATACGCATTTCGACCTGGCACGGCGACTCCGAAGAGCTGCTCAAGCGCACCGCGGCCGACGCGAGGAGGGCGCGCTCGAATTTCGACGTCGTCGTCGGCAGCGACACGTTAATGGCCGCGCTCGACGCCAAGGGCTACTTCGAGCCGTTCGATGCCCCGTCGACTCGCGGCTATTTCAAACAACTGCTGGTTGCGAGCCGCAGGATGACGCCTTGGCGTGTTTTCGTCTTCGCCATCAATTACAACACACAGCGGCTGAGCGCCGAACAAGCGCCTAAAACATGGGAGGATCTGCTGGATCCTAAATGGAAGCGGAAGTTTCTAATGGCCAATCCGGCGCTTCACTCCGCCACCCTCCAGTTCCTGCTCAATCTGGAAAAAATTCTCGGGTCAAAATGGCGTTCGGTCGTGGAAGGTCTCGCAAAGCAGCGGCCGCGGCTGACGCGTGACCCGCCGGAGGCGATCCCGACGCTCGCATCCGGCGAGCTTCCGCTGGCGATCGGTTACACCAAAGACAAATATCAGTTCGGCGGGCCGATCGATTATGTGAGAATGGACAAATACCTCGTGTCGCCGAGCTACGTCGCCGTGGCGCTCGGCGCGCCGCATCCGAACGCGGCGCGGCTCTTCATGGATTTTTTCCTCGGCCCCGAATCGCAGCAGCTGATCGCGAACCTAGGCGATTACGTCCTCCATCCCGACGTGCCGGACCGCTTCGAGAACAACATCAAAGACGATCAACTCGTGCCGATGAGGATACCCTCCGCCTCGGAGCGCGAAACCTGGACCAAGAAGTTCAAGGAGATGTTTAAGTAGTGCGTAATGAGTCGTGAGTAGTGATTAGAATAAAATTTTCAACCGATCTCGTAACTACTCACTACTCAGTGTTTACGGCATCGTCGCCAGTGCGCCGCCGTCGACAAGCACATCGGCAGCGGTGATAAAATCCGACTCCTCGGTGCAGAGAAACAATACCGCGGCCGCGATGTCGGCGGGCACCCCCCTCCGCCCCACGAGATTCTTGACGTAGCGGTTTTCCGGCACCACGTCTTCGCCCACGGGCGAGCCGATGCGGTTCGGCGTCACGGAGTTGACGCGGATGCCGTGCGTGGCGAGCTGCGCCGCGAGCGAGCGCGTGAGGTTGAGGACGCCTGCCTTGGCAGCCGTATAAGCGGTCGCGTCCGGCCGTCCGACATAGCCCGACGTGGAAGCGAGATTGACGATGCGCCCTTTCCGCTTGCCATCGATCATCGCGCGCGCCGCGTACTTGACGCAGAGAAAGACGCTCTTCAGCGAGACGTCCATAACCTTGTCCCACTCCTCCTCGGTTAGGTCGAGGACGTTCTTGCGGTCGGTCCATGCGGCGTTGTTGACGAGAATGTCGATGCCGCCCCATTTGTCGGACACCGTGCGTACCATCTTCTGCACGTCCGCCGAGGATGAGACATCGCACACGACGGCGATCGCGTGGTCCTTGTGCTGTGCGTTAATCGCGGCCGCCACCTTCTCGCCGCGGCCGCGATCGAGATCGATCACCGCCACGCGAGCGCCCTCGCGCGCGAGCCAGACGGCGACCTCTTCACCGATATTGCGTCCCGCGCCGGTAACAATCGCGACCTTATTTTCCAATTTCATAAGGGGTTTCCTCCTCCCGTGTCTTCCCGCAAATCCAATAGCATTGCAACGGCTACGGCTTCAAACGCATCGCGCAAGGACAACTTCGCGACAGAGGCCGCGATGCGACCCGCGGCATTTTTTGCCGCGAACATTTGTCATTTTCGCGATTTTGAGGTAGTAAAGGCTATTGCTTCAGCTTTGAGCTCCGCCGGCAATCCCGTTACGAAAGACCGATCGATTTGATGAATATTCCTTTACTCGATCTCACACGGAAATACCGCCAGATCGAGCCAGACCTCCGCGCCCGCTGGGACGAAACGCTGACATCGATGCGGCTCCTGAACGGGCCACAGCTCGCCGGTTTCGAGCGCGAGTTCGGCGCGTTTTGCGGCGTGCAGCACGCGATCGGCGTCGCCTCCGGCACCGACGCGATCTTTCTCTCGTTGCGCGCGCTCGGGATCGGCGAGGACGACGAGGTGATCCTCGCGGCACACGCGCCCGCGCCGGTGATCGAGCCGATCTTCAGCGTGGGCGCCAAGCCGGTGCTGGTCGACAAGGCCGCCGGCGATTACGGTCCCGATCTCGGCTCGGTCAGAGCGGCCATCAGCCCCCGCACGCGCGCGATCCTCGCCGTTCATATGCTCGGGCTGCCGTGCGACATGGACTCGCTCGTCCGTCTCGCCGGCGAAAACAATATCCCCGTCATCGAGGATGCGTCGCAGGCGCAGGGCGCGGTGTACAAGGGCGAGCGCGCGGCCGGTCTAGGACGCATCACGCCGATGAGCCTGGGACCGGTGAAAAACCTCGCCTGCTACGGCGACGGCGGAGTCGTGCTCACGAACGACGACAAGCTCGCGGAATCCGTGCGGCTGCTCCGCGTCCACGGACAGGCGGAAAAGTACAACCACAAGATCTACGGCTGGAACAGCCGACTCGACGAGCTTCAGGCCGGCATGCTGCGGCTCAAGCTTCCGACGCTCGACCGCGACAACGCCCGTCGCGGCGAGATCGCCGCGCGCTACGACGACGCTTTCCGCAATCTGCCGCTGCGCACGCCGCCGGTCTTTTCCGATCGTACGAGTGTCTACCATCAATACGCAATCGAGACGCCCGACCGCGAGCCGCTGAAGAAATTTCTCGACGCAAAAGGCATCGGCAACGGCATCTATTATCCGCTTTGCCTGCACCACCATGAGTCGTGGATCGCCAAAAAGCTGCCGAAATATTCGCTTCCCGAGGCCGAGCGGTACGCGCGCGAGAACCTCGCGCTGCCGGTCTTCGCCGAGCTCCGCGACGATGAAGTCGACTACATCATCGCGGCGGTGCGGGAATATTTCTCGCGCGACTGACCTTCTCCGTGCAGAAACTCCGGCTGTCGGTCGTCGCGCCCATGCACAACGAAGAAGGAAACGTGCGGGCGCTTTACGAGGCCATTCGCGACGCGCTCGAGCCGCTGGGCGACTATGAGATCATTTTCGTGAACGATTGGAGCAACGACGACACACTCTCCATCATGAAAGCGATCGCCGATGAGGATCCGCGCTTTCACTACGCCGATCTCGAGACGAATGTCGGTGAGAACTGGGCGCTGCTGGCGGGCGTTTCGCGCGCGTCCGGCGAAATCATCGTGACGATCGACGGCGATTATCAGAATGATCCTGCATATATTCCCGCGATGCTCGATCGCTTGTCGCAGGGGTACCGCGTCGTCTCAGGCTGGCGGCGGGAACGGGTCGGCAGCTTCTGGGACCGGCGCCTGCCGTCGATCGTGGCGAACGCGCTGATCCGATTGGTCAGCGGCGTGCCGGTACACGACTGCGGCTGTGGCCTGAAGGCGTACCGGCGCGAGGTAATCGCCGGCCGATATGTGCCCAAGGGATTTTTAAATCGCTTCTCGCCAGTGGTGTTCGGCGTGAAAGCAAACGAATTTTCCGAAGTGGAGATCGTCGACCGCGAGCGTAAGGCGGGCACTTCGCACTACGGGCTGGGGCGCGTCTTCGAAGTCGCGCGCGATATCTGCGTGCTGCCGTTCGCCGTGGCGGGCGCCGAGCGCTGGATCGGCGCCTTTCTCAGACTCCAGTGGCTGACGGTCACGGTCGGCGCCTTTTTTTTAATTCTCGGCTGGACGATTCCGGCGCTCCTCTTATTGCTCATTGCCTGTCTGATCTACGCCAACGGGCGGAGCCTCGAGCGCTTCGTTGAAGCGCAGGAACGTCCGCCTTTCCGCATTAAGGAGTTTCGTTAGGCAATGACGATCAACGTCGCGCTCGTGGGCGCCGGCTACTGGGGGCGCAAGCTGTTGCCGAAATTTCGTGCGGCCAAGGATTGCTCGGTCGCAGTGATATGCGATCTCGATGCCGGCCTGCGTGCGGAATGCCATAAAGCCTTTCCCGATATTTCTACGACTGGGTCGTACGACGCCGTGCTTAAAGACGCTAAAATCGACGCCGTCGTGCTTGTGACGCCGCCGGCAACGCATTTCTCGCTCGGCAAAAAGGCGCTCGACGCCGGCAAGCACATCTGGATCGAGAAGCCGCTAGCGCTCCGCTACGATGAGGGAAAAGCTCTCGTCGCCGCGGCGCAGGCGCAGCGCGCCGTGCTCTTCGTCGACCACACGTTTCTCTACGACCGCGCGATCCGCGTGACGCAGGAGCTCGCCGCTGGCGGCGAGCTGGGCGACGTCTACCATGTATTTCTCCAGCGGCTGAACCTCGGCCGCATCAAGCGCGACTCCAACGTCTGGTGGAACTCTGCGCCGCACGACGTCTCGATCCTCTTGTTCGTTTTGAAGGGCCGTCCGGCGAGCGTCACGCTCCAAGGCTATCGTTATCTCCAACCCGACGTCGAAGACCTCAACATGGCGACGGTCGAGATGTCCGACGGCGCCTCCGCGTTCATCTATCACAACTGGCTTTTTCCCGAGAACACGGCGAAGCTCACGGTCGTCGGCAGCAAAAAGATGCTCGTCTACGAGGGCAAATTCGACAAGCGCGCGGCAACGCTCTACGAGTACGCGACGGGCGCTGGCGCGGGCGGCGCAGCGCCGGACGCGAATACAATTCCGTCGAAAGTTTTGACGGAACGCAAACTCGAAGGCATCGCCGCCGAGGAGCCGCTGGCTTCCGCCGTGGCGGATTTTCTGGGCAGCATCCGCGAGCGGCGCGCGCCGCTTTCGGACGGCGAGTTCTCGCTGAAAGTCCTCGCGGTGCTGGAAGCGGGCGAGCGCTCGCTCCGAGCCGGCGGAAAGAAAATCGCCATCGAATCCTGACCTCGGCTGGCGCGCGCCGGCCGCACTCGCCATGAGCGCTGATTCGGCAAGGCAGCATAAAACTCGAAATGGTAAGGTAGAGGCGGTACCGTCGGTGGCCGCGGGCGCGGTTCTCGTCTGTGCCTTCTGCTTCATTCTCTTTATCTGGGCACTCTGGGCCTCGCCGTTCTATGAAAAGGGAGAGCCGCGTGAAGGCCTCGTCGTCTGGGAGATCTGGCACAACGGCAGCTGGATCCTGCCGCTGCGCGCGGGCGTCGACATCCCGTCCAAGCCGCCGATGTTCCATTGGATCGCGGCTGTCACCTCGCTCGTGTCGGGAACATTCAACGAATTCACCGTGCGCTTCCCTTCCGCGCTGCTCGCCTCGCTCGGTGTTCTCGCCGTCTATCTTGCCGCCGCTCGTCTGTGGGGCGCGACCGCGGGTCTTGTCGCCGCCGTCGTCCTCGCGACGAGTCCCGAGTGGTGGCGCGCCGCCGTCAGCGCTCGCGTCGATATGACGCTCACTTTTTTCATGCTCTGCACGTTCCTGTATTTTTATTTCTTGCACAAAGCCGGCGGTGGAATTGCGCGCAGCCTGCTGCTCGCACTCTTTGCCGGCCTCGCAATCCTTGCCAAGGGGCCGGTCGGCGCCGCGCTTCCCGGAATCGCCGCCCTGCTGTTTCTCGGGTTCATGCGCGACCTCGCTTTCGTTAAGCGGCTCTATCTCTGGATTTCCATTCCATTCGGCTTGGTAGTCGCCGGGAGCTGGTACTCTCTCGCATGGCTCCAAGGCGGCGAAAGGTTTTTTCTCCGCCAGGTCGTCCACGAGATCGTCGGCACGCCGCTCGGCGCCGCCGGCCATAATCACAATATCTTTTATTATGTGCCGGCGCTTTTCGCGGGCATGGCGCCATGGAGTCTGTTCTTTCCGGCCCTTGCGATTTATTTGTTCCGGCAGCGCCGCCGTCTGGCGGAAAAGGAGCTGCTTTACCCGCTCGTCTGGTTCGCCGCCGTCTTCGTCGTTTTGTCGCTCGCGCTGGGTAAGCGATCGGTGTACATCCTTCCGCTTTACCCGGCGGTAGCGCTGCTGTTCGCTGCATGGTGGAGCGACTTGTCGCTCGGCGTGTCGGCGGAAACCGGATGGGCCAAAACGGCCGTATACGCGATCGCGACCGTCTTCGGTCTCGCCGGCGTAACGCTCGCGGCCCAGGCAGTCGGGTTCGACGTGGTCGCAGCGGCGCAGCGTTTCGTGTGGCCAAATAGCCGCGAGAGCCTTACGGTCATGGCCGGAGCTTTGAACGATTTTCGCACGACGCTGTTTTTCTGCGCCGCGGTGTCGCTGCTGGGAGGCGTCTTCATCATCGGCGAAGCACGGCGCGGAGCTTGGAACGCCGTCGCATTGAGTCTTGCTATCGTGCTCATGATCTCGCTCAGCGCAATCCAAAGCACCTTCCATCCGGCGCTCGCGGGCAACTACAGCTTTCGGCCGTTCATGGCGCGCGTCCGCGCCGAGACTCCGGCCGGCATGCCAATCGTTTTTTACAGCGGCGCCAACAAAGCCGCGCAGTTCTACGCCCGCGCCTATCTGCCGTCGTTTCTGCCGCTCCAGCGGCCCGCAAAGCCGCCCTACTATATTCTCATCCGCGAGAACGAGTGGCTGATGCTCAAAGGCAAACGCGGCCTGACGGAGATCGATACGAGCGAGACGACCGGCTGGGACGGAAGCGAGCGGCTCTTGGTCGTTGCCGTCGCTCCCGGCACCGACATCCGGCTGCCGGATACCGTCGATGCGCCGGACGAAGGAGACGAGCCGTGAGACCGGCAGCGGCGGCCGACCGCCCGCGCTCTCTAGCCGCGTTGCTCGACGATAGCCGCATAGCAGCTGCGATTCTCGCGCTGTCTGCGGTTTTTGTCCTGTTCCACGATCTCGGCGGCGCCGCCCTCTTCAATCCGGATGAAGGGCGCAACGCCGAAATCGCCCGCGAAGTGCTGGAGACGGGCGACTGGATCACGCCCTACTATAATTTTCTCCCGCGGATCGAAAAGCCGATGTTCTTCTACGCCGCAACGGCGGCGAGCTTTAAGCTCTTCGGCGTCTCCGAGACGGCGGCGCGGCTGCCATCCGCATTGGCCGCGCTCGGTATTCTCGTCATCACCTATTTCTTCGTCCGGCGCATAGCCGGCGCGTGGGCGGCGCTCTGGAGCGCGCTCGTGCTCGTGACCGCAGTGCAGTTTAATATCTTCGCGCGCATCGTGATCGTCGATATGGTCCTGGCATTCTTCATCACGACAGCGCTGATGGCATTTTATCTCGCGAGTATAGCCGAACTGCAGAATGTTAAACGGCGCTATCACTTCCTAATGTATGCCGCCGCGGCGGGCGCGACGCTCGTTAAAGGGCCGATCGGTTTCATCTTTCCCGGGATGATCGTGGTCGCATATATCACCGCGCGGCGGAAATGGTCGGCGCTCAAAGAGATGGAGCTTGGCTGGGGCGTGTTGATCTTTCTGCTCATAGTCACGCCCTGGTACGCCGCCGCGGAGATGCGCCGCCCCGGATACCTCGCCTACTTTCTCGGCCAGGAGCATTTCGTCCGCTTTCTCACGCCGCACTTCAACCGCGGAAAGCCGTGGTATTACTTTTTCGGCGTCGTCGCCGTCGGCTTCTTTCCTTGGACGCTCATCCTGCCGCGCATCGCGGCGAGGCTGTGGCAGATGCGTGATGACTTCGCGCTGTTTACGCTGTTATGGGCCGTCGTGCCGTTCGCGTTTTTCAGCTTGTCCAGCTCGAAGATGTCCGAATACCTCCTGCCGATTTATCCGGCGCTCGCCGCACTCGCCGGAATAACGTTGGCTTATGGCCTTCAGCGGATCGATCTCCGCCTTCTCGCTGCCGCCTGGCTGCTGCTCGGCCTGGCCTGTCTCTACTTCTTTGCCGGGCTGATCGCGCCGACCCTCGTCCCAGCCGCCGGTCGGGAATTCGTTACTCAGCTGCCGCGCGCCGAAATCGCGTCGGTCGGAGTCGTCGCCGCGCTCCTCTTCTTCGCCGCCGCATGGACGACGCTGACGGCGCCGCTCGAGCGGTTGATGCCGCTTTGCTGCGTCGCTTTCGCGGCGCTGTTTTTTATCGGGCACCGTGTGATTGCGCCGATTTCTCTCGACCGCTCCGACAAAGAGCTGGCGCATGATTCCGCGGCGGTCGTGCGCTCGGCGGACGCGACGGTGCCCGTCGTGATTTACGACACATACCTTCCGAGCCTCCCTTTTTACCTCGCCCTTCATCGGCCCATGGCTGTCGTCGCGCATCGCGGCGACGGCGAAATCCTCGGCAGCTTTTATTTATCGAAAGAATGGCCCTCTCCCGCCCCAGGCTACGACCCGGCGCTGTTGACTTACGAAGAATTTGACCGACAATGGGGGCAGAGAAGGCTTCTGGTATTCGTTAAAGAAAAACGCCTCTTCGAGCTGCACGGCGCGAAGGTTTTGCTCCGCGCCGATGGCGTCGCGCTGGTAACGAACCGCTAGATGTAAAGTTTTCATGAACGCGCTGAACACTGTATCTACACTCACTTACGATAAGCCCGTCGCCACGTCAGAGCGCGGAACGCGCTGGGACATCCTTTTTCTCGCGGCGATTTTTATCGCGCTCGCCGCCTGGACGTATTTGCTCCCGCCGATCTGGAATCACGGCGAGGCGCGCGAGGGACTCGTCGTGCAGGACATCGTTCAAGATCACGAATGGATTCTGCCGGACCCGAACGAGGGCATCCCTTCGAAGCCGCCGCTGTTCCACTGGATCGCGGCCATCCTCGCGCTCCCGCTCGGTCTTTCCGACTGGACGGTGCGCCTCCCATCAGCGCTGGCGGCGGGCGCCGTGGCCACGATGACTTTCATGCTGGGCAAAGCGATCGGCGGGCGGCGCACCGCATGGCTGGCCGTCGGCGCGCTGCTCGGCATGTACGAATTCTGGGTGTCCGGAACCGAAGCGCGCGTCGATATGGTGTTCGCGGCGTGCGTCACGGCATCCCTCACGGGCTTTTTCTTCTGGCAGCGCGACAGGCGCGAATGGCAGCGCGCCATATGCTATATCGGCGCGGCGCTCGCCGTGCTCGCCAAGGGTCCAGCAGGCGCCGCTTTCCCCGCGCTCGGCATCATCGCTTTCCTCGCCGCCGATAAGCGGCTGGCGGAACTTTGGCAACTCTGGTCGTGGCCGTGGGTCACGCTGACGCTCGCCATCGACATCGGCTGGTATGCCGGCGCGTATCATATCGGCGGCAAGCGCTTCCTCGACGTGCAGATCTTTCGCGAGAACTTCGAGCACATTCTCGGCACGCACGGCTTTTCGACGCGCCACAGCAAATTCGCGGTTTTCGGCTGGCTCGCGACGCGATTGTTTCCTTGGAACCTCGCGCTGATCGCGGCCCTCGTCCATCGCTTCCGCGGCGGGCGCGAGGACTCGACCGGACGCTTTCTCCATGCTTGGTGGATAGTGATCTTTGCCATCGTCTTTATTTCGACGATCAAGCGCGCCGTCTATCTGCTCCCTGCCTATCCGGCGGTCGCGCTGATCGCGGCGCGCGCGCTCGCGCCGCTCGCCGACGGCGAGACGCTCAAGGCTCGTTTCGCCGCGCTGAAGTTAGCCCGCCTGCAGAGCCTTGCCCTGCTAGTCGCGCTCGTCGATCTCGTGTTGATCCTTCCAAATCCTTCCGTATGGAGGCGCGAAGTGGCGTTTGGCGGCATGCTTGATTTCGTGGGCAAAGTCGAAGCTGCCGTTCCAGGAAGCAGCCGGTTCTACGCTACGCCAGAGCTATTGAATCCGACACTGCAGGTTGTCGCCTACCGACTCGATCGCAATATCATCCGCATGCCGCTGTCGTGCGGCAAACCGGACGACTACTACCTTGCGCGGGCCGGTGAAGCGAACGGCGAAATGAAAGTCGTCGTAACCTCATCGGATGGAAAGACGATCGTTATGAAAGGTGCGACGCGCGATCCTCAGGCTTGTGAAATCGAGAAGGCGCAGCTGCCGCCGCCGATCGATCAAGACGGGGAAATCGACTGAGCGCGCTCGCGGTAAAGCACGAACACGAGACCGCCGACAAGGCCGCTCGCCACGACGATCGCGAGCCACACGATGCTGCTGGCGATCGCCCGCTCCGGCGCGACGCCGATGCGGCCGAGAAAAAACAAATAGCCGCCCTCGCGTATCCCGATGCCGCTGATACTAACCGGTAGCATCGCCACGACATCGACCAGCGGAAAAAAAACCAGCGCGTAGCTCCACGGCAGCTCGAAAGCGAGCGCGTCGGCGATGAGAACCTGGATCGCCACTTGAATCAAGTGGAACGCCAGCGACAGCAGCACGGCTCCGGCGAGAACGTCGGGCCGCCGCCAGTACGCGTTTCCCATGTCATGGAGCTTTTGCGCCAGCGAGTGGCGAATCTTTGCGAGCCGGCGGCCCACGAGCGGAAACGCCGCATAGGCGGCGATCGGCAGGACCGCGCTGATATAAGTCGCATAGCGCACCGCCTGCGGAAAAAGCTCCGCATAGCCGGGAAACGCGAGGAGCGCAACGGCGGCGATCCAGAACAGCACCGTCATGCCGATGGCGCGATCGGCGAGGATGGAGATCACAGCGCGTGTCGCCGTCTCGGCGCCGCCGCCGGCATCGCCCCTCTCGCGCGTGAGATAGTAAACCTTGCCCGCGTCGCCGCCGAGCGTGCTCGGCGCGAAGAGGTTGAAAAACATCCCGATATAATAGAACGCGACGAACTCTTTCAGCGGATTTTTGAATCCCGGCGGCCGCGCGAGCATCGCCCAGCGAATAGCCGTCAGAACTTTCCCGACTGTGTAGGCAAGAAGCGCGGCGGCGACGAAGCCGAAGTTCGCCGTCGAAAGCGTGTGGACGAACTGCCGCCAGTCGAGACTCCAGAAAAGGATCGCGAGCAGCCCGAGGCCCACGCCCGCTTTGATCCAATTAATCCACGAAGCGGTTTTTTTCGCCATGTCGAGACCGGCTTCTATCTTCGCGCCGTCCGCTTGTCAATCAAGCACGCCGTTGTGCGGTGTCGGCGGGCGGTATAAGAATAATCGGACGGAGGGGCCGATGAAAATCCTGCACACGATGATCCGCGTCAATGATTTGGACGAATCGATCCGCTTTTACTGCGACCTGCTCGGCATGCGCCTGCTGCGGAAAAAAGAGTATCCGTCGGGGCGCTTCACGCTCGCCTTTGTCGGCTACGGCGACGAAGCTTCCAGCGCGGTCGTCGAGCTCACGTATAATTGGGATACGCATCAATACAGTGTCGGCGACGGCTTCGGCCATATCGCCGTCGGCGTCGACGATATCTACGCGACATGCGAGGCGCTCCGCGGCAAGGGCGGCAAGACCGTGCGCGAACCCGGCCCGATGAAGCACGGCACGACCGAGATCGCCTTCGTCGAAGACCCGAACGGCTACAAGATCGAGCTCATTCAAGCCAAACGTTAAAGAGTTGGCGGAAGTCGTCTCGTTGAAGAGCTTAGGGGCTGCAGAGTTGAAGGGTTAGGCAAGCCGGTTCTTAACCCTTTACTTTAAAATTTAACCCGTTAGCTCCGGAAATGCATCTCTCAGTTCTCTCGGTAACGACGGCACGTCGAGGCCGAGGGCGCGCTTGAGCAGCAGGCCGTCGGCGACGGCGCGCCCGCGCGCGTGGTTGTTGAGGTAAACGCGAATCTTGCGCGCCTCCGGCTTGCCGGCGATCTCTTTCACCCTCGTCGCCAGCGCCTGCATTTTCTCCGCTCCGTAAAGATAATCGTAGCGCTCCCACGACTCGCCGTGCTCCCACCATTGCGCGCTGTTGCGGCCGTGGAGCCTGAGATAAAAAACGCCGCGGCTCGGCGCGAACGGCTGGCGCACCGACGACGCGAACTTCGGCTCGTCGATGACCGCCCACGCGGCGTCGCCTTCGGCGAGAAGCTTCTCGGTCGCCGGCCGCCCGTCGCTCCAGCTCCGATGCCTGAGCTCGACAACCTTCTCGAAATCGCGGAACGCCTCCAGCGTCCACGCGACGCGCTCGGCGTTGGCCGGCGTGAAATAAAACCCTGCAGGGTATTGAAATAGCAGCGCGCCCAGCTTGCCCGCCGCGGCAAGCGGCGCGATCGCCTGCTTGAAGAGCTCGACGTCGTCCGCCGTGGGATTCTCCCGGCGCTCGCGCGGCGCGCCGGGCTCGCCGAGCCGCGTCGCGTGCGTGAATTTTTGCCACGCTTTGACGGAGAATTCGAAGCCGTCCGGCGTTTTCGCCGCCCACGCGCGCGCCATCGCAGGCGCGGGCGGCCGGTAGAAGCTGCTGTTGATCTCGACCGTGTCGAAAAAGTCGGAGTAATAGGAAAGCTCGTCGAAGCCGCGCCGCCGCTCGGCGGGATAAAAAGCGCCGTCCCAACCTTTTGGCGGCGCGCCGGGATAGGAGTAGCCGCAGGTGCCGATCCGGACGTCCGTCATGGCGCCGTTAATTTGCATCGAGCGTCGTTTTCCACTAGGATGATCGCGCTCCCGTTCGAGAAAGCAAAATTCCTACAAGAGGCATTGCTGCATGGCCACGATGATTACGAGCGAGTGTATCAACTGCGGCGCTTGCGAGCCCGAGTGCCCCAACAATGCGATCTCGCAGGGCGAAGAGCTCTACGTCATCGATCCGCTGCTCTGCACCGAATGCGTCGGCTTCCACGATTACGAGGCGTGCGCCGCGGTATGCCCCGTGGACTGCTGCGTCACCGATCCTAACAACGTCGAAGGCGAAGAAGCGCTGATCGGCCGCGCCAAGGCGATCCATCAAGACATTCAGTTCGGCGATACCTTCGAATCGCGCTTCCGCAAAGGCGACAAGCCGGCTCCCGCTGCCGCGAAGAAGCCCGCCGCCCAGCCGCAAGGCGAGCCCGCGGCTGCCACCGCGGCGACAGCGGAGTCCGCCGCGCCGGCAGCGGTCGAGAGGCTGGAGGATGAGTCGATCGAGCCGCCGCTTCCGCCCGCCGATTCCTGGTCGATACCGCTCCGCTGCTACAAATGCAATGAAAGTTTCGATTTCCCCGTCGGCCGCTTCATGGTCGGCAACGTCCTCTGGTGTCCGCACTGCCACAAGTCGATGGTCGTGCGCGACAACGTGAATTATCAAATCCGCACTCTCTTGAAGGACTTTTACGAAGGCTGGGAAAAGGACGAGACCGAGTTTCGCGCGCGACGCGAGCGCGAGCTGAGAGAATTCCGCGAGAAGCGCGCCAAGGAGCTGCGCGACTTCGAGAACCGCCGGCGCCAGGGGCTCGAAAAAATCAAAGCTCGCTTCGCCGAGCTCGGCGACAACTACGACGCGCCCGGCCGCCCCGCTAAAAAGGGTTCCTTCGCCTGGGGATGATCGCTTCCACGCTGCATCTCGTCGCGCTCACCGCGTATCTCGGCGCCGTCGCAGGTCTCTGGACGATCGTCTTCCCGAGCTATACTGCCCTCGCCGGCCATGAAGGCCGCCTCAAGCTCCTCGCCCGGAGCCTGAAAGTTTACAACCCCGTGCAATGCGGCGCCCTCGGTGTGCTGGTGCTCACCGGCGCGATCCAGGTAACGGACTTGAAGGACGCCTATCGCGGCTCGTTCGCGCAAGCGTTCGGCGCGACGCTCGGATGGAAACTCGTTCTCGCTTTCATATTGATCCTCCTCAGCACGTATCAAAGCATGGGCGTCGCGCTCCGCTTCGTCCGCCGCTACGACGGTGGCGACGCGATCACTCCCGGCGAGCTCGATTCGATAGCGAAGCGGATTCGCGGCTCGACGCTGCCGCTTCTCGTGATCGCCGCGGCGACCGTGTGGCTCGGGCTCGAGCTACGCCGCTGACCGCCGCCATTCCTCGATGATCCCGTCTCTGTTTGTCTGCTTCTTCCTTTCCGGCGCCGCCGCGCTGGTATACGAGGTCGTCTGGATGCGGATGCTGACACAGATTTTCGGCAGCACCGCCTACGCCGTCGCGACCGTGCTCGCCGCCTTCATGGCCGGTCTCGCGCTCGGCAGCTACGTCTTCGGCCGGCTCGCGGATCGGCGAACAAACCTGCTCCGGCTGTACGGAGCGCTGGAACTCGGCGTCGGCGTTTACGGATTCGTCGCGCCGTCGCTGTTCTACTCTGCGCGCGGAATTTACGCGCCGCTCTTCTGGCTCTACGAGCTCTCGCCCGGCGCTTTCAATATCGTCCTTTTCATTCTCGCGTTTTTCCTGCTCGCCGTGCCGACCTTTCTCATGGGCGCGACACTCCCGGTGCTGAGCCAGGTTTTCGTCCGGAACAAGAGCCATCTCGGCCAGCGCGTCGGCGATCTCTACGCGACAAATACCCTCGGCGCGGTCGTCGGCTGCGCGCTCGCGGGCTACTACCTCATTCCGCAGCTGGGGCTCAGCAGCACTGTTTATACGGCGGCGATCGGCAACGTCGTCATCGCACTCATCGTAATGATTCTAAGCGTCGCGCCGTACGGCGAAGCAACCGAAGTCACCGGCGAAGACGGCGCAATCGTGCCCGAACGTCGCACGGCGACCGAATGGCTGCTGCTCGCATCGATCGCGCTGTCCGGCGCGGCGGCGATGATCTATGAAAACGCCTGGACGCACGCGCTGACGCTCGTGATCGGCGGCTCGGTCTATTCGTTCACGACCATGCTGCTCACGTTTCTCGTAGGTCTCGCCGCCGGCGGATATCTTTACGCGCGCATCTTCGGGCGCCAGCCCGTCAGCGTAACGGCATTCGGCGTCGTCGAGCTGAGCGTCGGCATCACGGCGGTGGCGACGATTGCGATGTTCGAGAAGCTGCCGCTGGTGTTTCTCCGCCTGCACGAGAGCTTCGGCGATTCCTTCGCGCTTTTCCTCGCCATCCAGGTGATGCTCGCGTTCGCCGTGATGTTCATCCCGGCGCTGCTGCTCGGCATGACGTTCCCGCTGGTGGTGAGCCTCTTCACGGAAAATGTCTACCGCGTGGGCAGCAGCGTGGGAACCACGTACGCCAGCAACACGCTCGGCGCGATCGCCGGCGCATTCATCGGCGGCTTCGTCCTACTGCCACTTGCGGGCATCCAGCATAGCATCGTCATCGGCGGCCTGCTGAATCTCGCGGTCGGCTGCGCGCTGCTCATCGGCGACGTACGTCCGGGTCGAAGCTTTCGTCTCGCAATCGGCGGAGCGATCACCGCCGCGCTCTTGGTCTTCGGCCTGCGCTTCACGCATTGGGATCCCGTCGTGATGACGAGCGGCGTCACGGTCTACGCCAAACGATATAAGCCCATTCCGACCGATTCGCTCCGTCTCGAAGAGATGCACCGCGACCGGCTGCTCTATTACCGCGAGGGTCTCACCGCGACGGTCAGCGTGCACGAGATGCGCTTCAAGACCTATCGCTACTTCAAAACGAACGGCAAAGTCGACGGATCTTACGGCGACGCGCTTACGATGCTCATGACGGGCTATGTGCCGATGCTGCTCCAGCCCGACGCGCGCGACATAGCCGTCATCGGTCTCGGCACCGGCATGACCGTTAAGGCGGTCGGCGCATTCCCGGTGAAAAATATCGACGTGCTGGAGATCGAGCCGGCGATGGCCGAGGCGGCGGCTTACTTCGGCGCGAAGAACGACAATATTCTGAAAGACCCGCGCGTGCGGCTGATCCCGTCGGACGGCCGCAATTATCTCATGGCCGTGCCTCGCAAATACGACCTCATCGTCTCCGAGCCGTCGAATCCATGGATCGCCGGCATTGCGAGCTTGTTCACGCGCGACTTTTACGCGACCGCGCGACAAAAGCTCACGCCCGACGGCGTGTTCGCGCAGTGGCTCCACAACTACTCCATGTCGCCGGACGATTTCCGCATGGTGCTGCGCACGTTCGCCGAGGCGTTTCCGCACATATCGGTGTGGAACCTTCAGGAGACCGATTTCCTTCTCGTCGGCAGCCACAAAGAGCTGCGCTTCGATTACGCACGCGCGCAGAAAATCTTTTCGAGCAACGAGGTCCTGCGCGACGACTTCCACGACCTCGGACTTTCCGACGCCTATTCCGTCCTGGGCTTTTACCGCATGGGACGTCCCGAGCTGCTGAAGCTGGCGGACGGCGCCGAGTACAACACGGACGACAACGCGCGCCTGGAATTCTCGGCGCCGCGAAGCCTCGGCGCCAATACCTCGGAGCTGAACCGCAAGATCATGGAGCCGCTCGTGACGCCGGCGCCGTGGGCCGCCGACGCCCCGCTCGCGCCCGAGCGGCGACGTTACCTCGTCTCCGAAGCGCTCCACGCGAGCGGCTGGGACGACCGGGCGCTCGCCGAGGTGGAGAAGGCGCTCGCGGTCGATCAGGCGAACGCCGATTTTCATCTGCTGCGCGCGCAGATCCTCGCCGCGCAGGATAAGACCGCCGAAGCCGCGCGGGCGGCGCAGATCGTCATGGCGCTCGACCGCAGCAAAGTGAAAAAAGTCATGGCGCTGGCGGAGGACCTTTACACTGGCGAAGCGAGACAGGTCTACCTGAAGGCGATCGAGGCGAATCCGAAAGAGATCATCCCGTATCTCGGGCTCGGCACCGTCGAGCTCCAGCGCAACCGCCTCGACGAAGCGGAATCCTGGCTGCGCAAAGCCGAGGCGCTCCAGCCCAAGCACGCCGCCGTCCTGCTCGCGCTCGGGCGGCTGGAAGTCGTGCGGAAAAATTATCCGCGCGCCGTCGCGCTGCTCGAGGCCGCGCGTGCGGCGCCGGAAGGCGAAAAGTCGTCGATCCTCTACGGCACGCTCGGCAACGCATATGTGCAGCTCGAACGCTGGGACGACGCCGTCGAGACGCTCGAGCAGGCGCTGCTGCGGCAGCGCAAGAACAGTGCGTGGCGGCTGCTGCAGGCACGCGCGCTGACGCGCCTCGGCAGGACGCGCGAGGCCGAGCTTCGCTACCGCGAAGTGATGGCGATGGAGCCGGGCAATGGGGAGGCGTGGGAAGGCCTCAAGTCTTTAGGCCGGCGCTACTGATGTTTCTATTGACAACCGGAAATCGTATGATCATTATGAAATTGCAAGCCGGCAGTCATCGACTCGCCGGCTTTTGGATTTGAGGAGACTTTCCAAACATGGCACGGGTGAAGAAAAAAACATCGACCGCAAAGCTGCGCAACGCGAGCGCGCTCGACGAACAGAACCAGGATGAGGCCGAAGAGCAAGGGCTCGCGAGCGACGAGGCCGGCAGGCTGAAAATCAAAAAGAATTACGAAGAGCTGCTTGGAATTCGGGTCGAGAAGCTCAAAGGCCGGGTGCTGAACCGCGAGAAGATCAACAAGAGCATCGACGGTATTTATTACATCTGTTTTTCCTGCAAGCGGATCGCACACAATCTCGACGAGGGTCTCGTCGAAGACCCGGTCAGCCAGGTGAATTACTGCGCCGCCTGCGCCAAGGAAAAAGGCATCAAGGCGGCGGCGAGCTGATCCCGCTGAGCCGCGTCAGAGCGGCATCCCCAGTTCAGCCAGCACGCGTTTCAAATCTTCCGGAAGGGGCGATTCCACGCGGATAGTCCGGCCTTCGGCCGGATGGCGAAATTCTATTAATTGGGCGTGCAGGAACTGCCGGCTAAGACCGAACACGTCGCGCTGTTTGCCGCCGTAAAGCGGATCGCCGGCGATCGGATGGCCCGCGCTCTGCAAATGCGCGCGGATCTGATGTGTAACGCCGCGCGCGATCTCGATTTCGAGCAGGCTGAAGCCACGGACGCTTAATCTGCGGCGAAAGCGCGTCGACGCGGGCCATTTGCGCGTCCGGCCCTTTTGATCTTGCTGCGGAACCGGCCTCATCTTCCCGCGCTCCTTCGCATCGTGGGCGAGCGGAACCGCGATCGTACCGCTTTCGTCGGCGACTCCCCACACCAACGCCCAATAGATTTTTTGGATCGCGCCGGCTTCGGATTGCGCGCGCAAGTTTTCGAACGACGCTTGATCTTTGGCGGCGATAACGAGTCCCGAGGTGCCGCGATCGAGGCGGTTGACGAGCCCCGGCTCCCACGGGCTCCGGCCGACGCCGCTAAGAGCCGGGCGCGCGGCTGCGAGAAAGTTGGCGAGGCTGCGCTTTTCGCGACCGGAAAAGCCGTGCGTCGCGATGCCGGCCGGCTTGTCAACGACGATGACCGCGTCGTCTTCGTAGCGGACGACGATGCCGAGGTCCGGCTCGGGCGGCGGCGCGGTCGCGAGCCAATGCGGATCGCCGCGGAAGACGATTTCGTTGCCGCCGGATAGGCTGTCGCCTTTGCGGCCTCGGCGGCCGGCGACCCAGAAGGCGCCCTCCTCGATAGCTTTCTGCGCTTCTCGGACCGAGAGATGCGGCAGACAGCGGCGCACGAAGGCATCGAGGCGTATCGCGCGGATTTCCGCGGGCACAATCCAAGATGTCACAGGGTTCATCGCTTTGTCGCGGCTTTAATGGTATCTAACCCATCGGGGTCGAACAATGAAGCCCGAGTTTTTCGCCGTCATCATGGCCGGTGGCAAAGGAAGCCGCTTCTGGCCGCTCAGCCGTCCGAGCCGCCCAAAGCAGATGCTGCGGCTGCTCACGCCCAAAAGCCTCGTGCGCGAGACCGTGGACCGGCTGATGCCGGTCTTTGGGCCGCGCAACATCCTGATCGTCGCGGTGGACGAGCAGCAGCGCGCGATGCGCCGCGAACTGCGCATGCTGCCGAAGAGCAATTTTCTGATCGAGCCGCTGGGAAAAAATACCGCGCCGTGCATCGGGCTCGCCGCCGTCGAGCTGCTCGAGCGCGATCCCGAAGCGATCGCGGCGATCCTGCCCGCCGATCATTGGATATCCGACGGGCGCCGGTTTTCCCGCGCGCTGCAAAAAGCGATCGCCGTCGCGTCCGAAACGGACACGCTCGTCACGCTCGGCATCCGGCCCACGTACCCCGAAACGGGTTACGGCTATATCGTGAAGGCGAAAGGCGGCGGCCGCGCCGAAGCCCGCCGCGTTAGGGGCTTCGTCGAAAAGCCGCCGGCCGCACAGGCGCGCAAGCTGATCGCCTCCGGCGCGCTGTGGAACAGCGGCATCTTCGTCGCGCGCGTCGCGACGTTTCTCGCGGCGTTCCGCCGCTACGCGCCGCAGGTCGCGCGCAGGCTCGACGTCATCGCCGGGATCGCGCACGGCCGCAGCCTTGCCCGCCTCTCGCCCGCCGCGCGCGCGGCGCTTAAGCGCGCGTACCGAAAAATGCCGAACGTATCGATCGACTACGCCGTGATGGAAAAAGCCGGGTCGGATGGGAAAGTCGTGACCATCGAAGCGGACTTCGGCTGGAGCGACATCGGCAATTGGGACGCGCTCCATCGCATGCTGCCGAAGAAAAGATCCGGCAACGCCGGAGTAGGGCCGCACTTCCCGTTCCGCTCGAGCAACTGCCTCGTATATGCCTCCGACGGCCGTCTCGTCGCATTGCTCGGTATGGAAAATACCGTCGTGGTAGACACGCCCGACGCGATTCTCGTCGCGGACATTCGCCGCGCGCAGGAAATCAAGGATTTGACCGACGAGCTCGGTATCCGCGGCTTCCGCAAATACGTCGCTAGATGAATTTTTCCGCGACCCAGCCGAGAATGTAGCCGATCGCGCACGCGGCGATGCCCAAGGATGTCGTCTCGAGGCCGGAGCGCAACGCGTTCGTCTTCGTAAGGCGCGTCTTAACCGCACCGACGGCGAATAGAAACGCGACCGAGACGAGAACCGCGGCCCAGATCGCCGTCCGGGCATTGCTCATGAAAAAATACGGGATAATCGGCGGCAGCGCGCCGGCCACGAAGGAAACCCCCATCGTGCCGGCGACCTGCACCGGCTCATCCAGATGCTCCTCGAAAAGACCGAGCTCCTCGCGCGTCATGAAGCGCAGGAGCAGATCCTTATTCGACATGACGCGGTTGACGATCATCTCCTGCTCCGGCCGCGTGAAGCCCATCTCGCCGTAGATCTCGCGGATCTCCTGCGCTTCCTTTTCCGGCATCTTTTCGATCTCCCACTTCTCGCGCTCGATCTCGGAGTGGAAGAACTCGCGCTGCGACTTGGTGGCGAGATAGGCGCCGAGCGCCATCGAGACCGCGCCGGCGACGATTTCCGCCATGCCGGCGAGAAGAATGTAGCGGCTCTGCGCGATCGAGCCGGTGACGCCGGCCAAAAAGCCGATCGTCGTCACGAGCCCATCGTTCATCCCGAAAACGACCTCGCGGATCGCGCGCCCCTTCGGCGTGTGCCAATCTTCAACGTGGTGGTGCTGGATGAGCGCGGGTTCCGCCATGCGTGGAAGCTACCACCCGAGATTTTAAAAGCCAACAGAAAATCGCCGGCGCCGCGCTACCTCTGTTACATTGACTTCATCGCACCGCTGCTTTACTTTTGCTCATCCCTCTCATGGAGAGCGTATGAATCCGAGCGGTCCGCTGCGCGACGGCGAGACGGTTATTTTCATCGACCGCAAAGAGCGCGAATATCTGCGGCGGCTCGCCGGCGGCAAAGAAATAAAAATCCGCGACGGCAAGCTCGCCGCCGACGAAGTGATCGGCCGCGACGAAGGCACGCTCGTGCGCTCGTCGCTGAGCGATACGTTCCTCGTCTTCCGCCCGACGCTCGCGCAGCTGATTCCCAATCTTCCGCGGCAGGCGCAGGTGATCTATCCCAAGGACATCGGCTCGATCCCCGTCTGGGCCGATATCCAGCCGGGGCTTGCCGTCGTCGAGTCCGGGGTCGGCGCCGGCGCGCTCACGGTCGCGCTGCTGCGCGCGCTCGGGCCTTCAGGACGTCTCGTTTCGTACGAACTGCGCGAGGACTTCGCGCGCATGGCGAAGGAAAACGTCGCGCGCTACTACGGCGCGGCGGAGAACTGGACGCTCAATCTCGGCAACGTTGCCGAGGCGCTCGCCGAAAGTGAGGTCGACCGCATCATCCTCGACCTGCCCGAGCCGTGGCAGGTAACGGAAAAATCCTGGGCGGCGCTCCGCCCCGGAGGAATTCTGCTCAGCTATCTGCCGACGGTCATTCAAGTGAAGACGCTCGTGGATTCCATCCGCGCACACGGCGGGTTTGCCGCGGTCGAAACCTTCGAGACACTCTTCCGCTACTGGCACATCAAAGAGATGAGCATGCGCCCGCAGCACCGCATGGTGGCGCACACGGGATTCATTACTGTGGCGCGGAGATTGGCGGGGAGGTAGAAATGTCGAAAATTTTTCAAAATGTACTCTGCGGAATATTTTTCTTTTTGGCCTTCGCAGCAGTCGTTGAAGCTAAATTCGTGATGCCGCAAATGACGCCTGTCGATCGACTAGTGAAGAATGCCGAGGCCTATCTACTAAAGCATCGAAACGAAGCCAACGCCCATTATACGCTCGCGCGCATTCACTACTTGGCATTTTCCTCTAAACGCAACCAAGTGCCTGCGCACGAGGGTTATGGTGATGATAAAGGCCGTTTCTTCCCCGCGTCGCAGTGGATGGTGGAAGACGGCCACTACGAGCCGAAAACCAATCCCGGCGCAAAGCTGAGCGATGCAGAATTGATCGATCACGCCGCGCGCGGCGCTCGCAGCTTCAAGGAAGCTGTACAGCTCGACCCGAAAAACTCTCTATATCAGCTCGGCCTTGCTTCGCTCCTCGAAGAGTTCTGGCGTTGGAGCGAAAGGAAGAAACCTGGAGCGCTGCCGCAGGAGTTGCGCGGGATAACCGTCCGCTCCGTCCGCAATGCTTATTCCAAAGCTTTCGCCCTCGCTACAGCTAAAGATCCTAAGCCACAGGAAGTACCGGTGGCCGGCGTAAGCAAAAGCCTTACGGGTCACGAGGCCGCGGCGGGCCTGGTCCGACTTGCGCAAGACGGAAGTTTGACGGCCGCCGATAAAACAGAATTAGTGCAAGCGAAGGTGGCGATGGCACGGTTTGAGAAGCGGGCGATGGAGCACGGCTTATTTACGCCCATGGCGTTTTCGTTTCAGGAAGCGCACCTCGCCGATCTTCTCGTGCCCGACAAATCTGTCGACTTCGATCTTCGCGGCTATGGGCCGTGCGAGACTTGGCCGTGGGTCAAGCCCGAGCTCGGGTTTCTCGTTTGGGACCCAAACGAGAGCGGCCGAATCGAATCCGCGCGGCAGATGTTCGGCGGCTATACGTTTCAGATTTTCTGGCGCACGGGCTACGACGCGCTGCGCGCGCTGGACGATAACGATGACGGCGTTCTTTCCAGCTCGGAAATGGAAGGTATCAGCGTGTGGTTCGACCGCAACGGCGACGGCGTCTCGCAGCCGGACGAGGTAATGCCCGCACACCGCATAGGAATCGTATCCATCGCGGTGACCCTCAGTGAATACGACGGCATCCACCCGACGAACCCGCGCGGGATTACGCTGAAAGACGGGGGTACTCTGCGTTCTTGGGACTGGATGGTCGAGCCTCACACCGCCTCGCGCGTGGCCGCGCGATAGATTTGTCGCAAACAGAAAAGGTGAAAGCCGCTCGCGCCGCCTTCACCTCTCTACATCGTATTTGTGATTAAATTACCTGCCGATCACTCCGGGCACTGCAGCTGAATATAGTTGCCCTCGGGATCGTAGAAGTAGAGGCCGCGCCCCGTCGGCCGCGCGACCGGCTTGTCGATGAGCACTTTGACGCCGGCCTTCTTCAATTCGTCGACGGCATTATCGAAGTCTTCCTTATTAGTCTGGAGCGCGATGTGCGCCGTGCCATCGTCGAAGTCGCCGCGCTCGATCGGCTTGGGACGCTGGAAGAGGACGAGGCACATGCCGTCCTCGCAGAACAGGCGCGAGATCGACGGATACATGCCGTAGACTTCCTTGTAGGGGCCGCCGCTGTCGACGTCGAAGCCGACCTTGGTGCATTTCATGCCAAGAACTTCGCTGTAGAATTTCGTCGCGCGGTCGAGGTCATTGACCGGCAAGCCGATGTGGTAGACCTTTTTAATCTTCATAGACTTCTCCTCCTACGCTGATTGATTTTATACCGCGCCGCGACGGCTGTTTTCAAGGGCGGCTAAACGACGCTTTCTTCTTGTAGAGCGGCAAGCCTTTTGTGTAGATTAGCGCGCGTGGACGCCATGCAGCCATGCATCCAGGCGCGAGACGTAAGCCTCACCTTCCGCCCGAAAAATCGCGACCCCGTCGCAGCCTTGCAAAACCTCTCGCTCGAAGTCGCTAGGGGCGAGTTCGTCAGCATCGTCGGCCCTTCGGGCTGCGGCAAGAGCACCTTCCTCAATATACTTTTGGGGCTCATTCGACCTGATGCGGGCGTCATGGAACTCAACGGCCGGCGCATCGACGGGCCGGGCCAGGACCGTGCGATGGTGTTTCAGGAGTTCGGACTGCTGCCGTGGCGCACCGTGCTCGGCAACGTCGAGCTCGGCTTGGAGCTGAAAGGTGTCGACGCTGAGAAGCGGCGCCGTCGCGCGGCGGAGCTGATCGACATGGCCGGCCTCTCCGGCTTCGCCAGCCACTATCCGCACGAGCTTTCCGGCGGTATGAAGCAGAGGGTCGGACTTGCGCGCGCGCTCGCGACCGATCCCGAGGTGCTTCTCATGGACGAGCCGTTCGCCGCGCTCGACGCGCAGACGCGCGATCTCATGCAGAGCGAGCTTTTGCAGGTGTGGGAGAAGACGCGGAAGACGGTGCTCTTCGTCACACACAGCATCGAAGAGGCCGCTTACCTCTCGGACCGCGTCGTGGTGATGAGCGCGCGGCCCGGCAGGATCAAGCATATTCTCAAGGTCGAGCTGCCACGCCCGCGCGATTACGAGATGCGGCTCACGGCGGAATTCAACGTGCTGAAATCGCGCATCTGGGACATTCTCAAAGAAGAGCTCGTGGGAAAGAAATAATATGCGCGCGCGGGAATTCTACGGCGAGCACCGGCGGCTGATTTTGGGCGTGGCGTCGCTCGTCGCTGTGGTCGCCGCGTGGGAGCTGCTGCTGACGTATGTCGTTCCGCTGAATCCTTTCTTCTTCACCAAGCCGTCGCTCATCGCCGCCGCGTTCCGCGATCAGATCGCGACCGGCAAGCTGTGGCACGACCTCGGCGTCAGCAGCCGCGCGTTCATTCTCGGCTTCTCGGCCGCAGTGATCGTCGGCATACCGCTCGGCATCGTCATGGGCTGGAACCGGCGCGTGGAATATGCGCTCGATCCGTTTCTCACGGCGATGTACGCGAGCCCGCTGGTCGCGGTCGCGCCGCTTTTGATCATCTTTTTCGGCGTCGGACTCACCGGCAAAGCGGTGCTGGTCTTTCTGCTCGCCGTCTTCCCGTTCGTCTTCAACGTCTTCGCCGGCGTGAAGTCAACCGATCCGCTGCTCATCAGCGTCGTGCGCGCTTTCGGAGGGTGTGAAAAAGATTTGTACGTCAAAGTCATCCTTCCGAGCACGCTGCCGTATCTCGCGGCGGCGGCGCGCATCGCGATCGGCCGCGGGCTGGTCGGCATCACCGTCGGCGAGTTCTACGCCGCCTCGGAAGGCATCGGCTTCGCGATCTCGCAGGCCGGCGACACCTACCGCCTGCCTGACATGTTCGTCGGCATTCTCATTCTCTCGGTGATCGCGGTGATCTTGACCGAAGGCATGCGCTGGCTCGAGACCGCGCTCGCGCCGTGGCGCGCCGGCGAGGAGGTACGATAATGGCGCTGAAACGATTTTATCTCGAGCGCGAGCCCTACATTCTCGGCATCGGCTTCATCGCGGCGCTGCTGCTCGTCTGGCAATCGGTTCCGCTCTGGTACACGCTGCCGCGCGGCATGGCGCTGTTTTTTACGACGCCTTCGGCGGTTGCGGCGGCGTTCTGGCATCTCGTTTCGAGCGGCGAACTGGAAAAGCACATCTATGTCAGCGCGCTCGCCTTCGTCGCCGGCCTCAGCCTCTCGATCGCCGTCGGCCTGCCGTTGGGGATCATTATGGGGCGGTCGAAGACGCTCGAGGCGCTGCTCGATCCCTACGTCACGGCTTTCAATGCGACGCCGCGCATCGTCTTCCTGCCGCTGCTGATCCTCTGGTTCGGCATCGGCATCTGGTCGAAGATCGCCGTCGTGTTCGCCGGCGCGGTTTTTCCGCTGCTGATCAACACCTATGCCGGCGTGAAAAACGTCGACCGCGTGCTCGTGAACGTCGTGCGCTCGTTCGGCGCGAACGAATGGCAATTGATGAAGGTCGTCGTAGTGCCGAATTCGCTGCCGTACATCATCGCGGGACTCAGGCTCGCGATCGGGCGCGCGATTTTGGGCGTCGTGGTCGGTGAGTTTTTCGGATCGTCGCGCGGCCTCGGCTATATGATCGCGTCGGCGGCGACGAACTATAAAGTCGACGTCGTCTTCGTCGGCGTCGCCATATTCATGGCGCTGTCGCTCGTCCTGACGCTCGCGGTCAAGCGATTGGAATCGCGCCTCGCGAGCTGGCGCCCTGAGACGGCGAAGACGTTCTGATCTGATTAGAAACCAGCGCCACGCTCCAGCGATATCCCTGTAAACTCCGAAATGGCTTGGTAAACGCCTGTATATACCCAGAGGTAGTTACAGACAAGAAAGACGATTACAGCAATTGAATACTCGATGACCTTGGCGTTTAAAGCCGAGCGTTTGGCAATAGCTTGAGCGACGACTCGACTCGCGAAGACATACAAACCGAGAACGCCGAAAAAAATACAAAACCAAAAGAGCGGATGCACAATCTTTATTTCGCCGGCGTCCGCCCCATCTCTTTCAGCACTTCGTTCAAAGGACCGCGGTCGACGAACTGCTCGGGATCGGGAAGCGGCTTGCCCTTCGGCCAGCCGAGCTCCGGTGTGGTGCGCGACTCGAAAAGGTCGCGGATCAGGTTCGCCGGCATCTCCGGGCTGTACTTGTCGAACACCTGCTTGTAGATGCTCTCGTTTACCTTCGGGTCTTTGATCTCGAAATATTTCGCGATCACGTCGACCGTCCCCTGCTTGTTCGCCTTGATGTAGTCCTCGGCCTTGACCATCGCGCGGATGAAGCGCTTCACAACCTCACGCTTCTCCTTGATGTAATCCTTGTGCGTCAGGAACGTCCCGCCGAGTCGCGGCAGGTAGTCGCCGGTGCGCACGAGAATTTTCATGCCCTCCTTCTCGGCGCGCGCGGCGTGCGGGAACGAGAGCACGCCGCCCTGGATCGAGCCTTGAATGAGCGCCGCGACGCGGTCCGGCTCGCCCGTGAAGCTGATTACTTTGTAGTCCTTGCCCGGCTCCATCTTGAAATTCTTCCCGAGCACGATCACGAGCTCGCTATAGTCCGCCGAGCCAGGCCGCCCTAGGCCCAGCGTTCGGCCTTTGAGGTCCTCGACGCGCTTGATGTCCGGCGTGGTCGTGAGCGTCCACTGCGAGATCAGCGACTCACCGACGATGAAGACAATCGGCGCGCCCTGGAGCATCGCCTCCGAGCCGCCGCCGGGGATCGGCGTGAACTCGATCTCGCGCGCGATCGTCGCGCGCACAAGCACGCCGGCGGTCGCCGCGATGAAATCGGCGTCGAGCCCTTCGTTCTTGAAGAAGCCCTTGTCGATCGCGACGTATGACGGTATGTGAAAGCCGCTCCCGCCGGTCGTCCGGCCGACCCTGATCTTGATCGACTGCGCGTCGGCGATTGAGACGGCGAAAACCAGTAGAACGAATGCCAACGCGGAGATTGGGGCTTGGGGACTCATCCTCATGGCTGTCTCCTTTCCGGCGGATAGAGGCTAGCCTTAAAACAGCGTCGATGGCAAGAGCAATTGACGCATGCCGTGCGCTGGCCTAAGGTTGGATGACCAGGAGGTATCCCATGAACGTCCTCATCACCGGCGCCGGGCTGATCGGCTGCCATGTCGCGAAACGCGCCGCCGACGCCGGCAATAAAGTCGTGATCTATGATCTGTCGCCCAACCGCGACTATATCGACAAGATCGTCGGCCGCGACCGCGCGGAGATCGTCGCCGCGGATATGCGCGATCTGCCGGCGCTGCTGAGCGCGCTCGAGCGCTCGAACATCGACACGGTCGTCGCGACCGCCGGCCTCATCGGCAAGCGCGTCGCCGAGAACTCTTACACCGGCGCGACGAACAATATTCTCGCCACGATCCATACCCTGGAGGCTGCGCGGCTGCGCCGTTTGCGCCGCGTCGTCTATGTCAGCACGTTCGGCGTCTACGACCGGGCGAACATCAAGGCGCCGATCCGCGAGGACGCGCCGATCGGCGGGCACAATCTCTACACGACAACGAAGATCTGCTCGGAGCATCTGGTGCATTCCTATACGCATCTGTACGATCTCGATACGGTGATCATCCGCCCGGCCGGCGTCTTCGGCCGCGGCCATTACGTGGGCGGCTCGACGGTGGGCATGGTCATGCGCGACCTCGCGCTCAAGCTCATCCAAGGCGCGCCGTTCGCGCTCGACGCGAAGGTTTATTTCTCGAATGAGTACGTTTATGCTAAGGATGTCGCATTCGCGATCGATCTCGCCTGCTCGGCGAAAGCGCCGAAGCAGCGGATTTACAACGCCGGCAGCGGCGTTGTCACACGCGTCGACGATTTGGCGCGCGCCGCACGCGACCTCGTGCCGAACATCGAAATCCGCGTGACCGGCACCGCGGCGGAAAGCCACGCGGAATACCCGCTCGACCTGAGCTCGTCCGAAGCGGAATTGGGCTACGCGCCCCAGTTTCCATTGAAAGAGGCACTCCGAGACTACATGGAAGAATTGTGGAGCGAGGCGCGAAACGTTTGACACCAACCGGCGATATCATTGAAGAGTCCCGCTGACGGCTCCCACGGAACAACCGGCAATGTTATGGCTCGCCAGCGCGCTTCCCGCAGGCTACCTGTCGACGAGATTTAACCGACGTCGATCATGAAAACGATTTATCCACATACGGCCGAGAAATACGACGATACCGCGTCAAACGCTTCGGATGCACATCGCTCTTTGATCGAATCCGAAGTCACCCGCGCCACGCAGCCCGCCATTATGAAGCTTTCGATCATCATGCCGGTCTACAATGAAGTCGCGACGATCGCCGAGATCATCAAGCGCGTGATGGCGGTCGATTTGAACAAGGAATTGATCATCGTCGATGACGGATCCGTCGACGGGACGCGGGAAATCCTGAGAAACTTTTCCCCCGTCGCAAAAATTATTTTTCACGACGGCAACCGCGGCAAAGGAGCGGCGATTCGAACCGGCCTGGAGCGCGCGACCGGCGACATCGTCCTCATTCAGGACGCCGACCTGGAATACGACCCCAACGATTATCACGCCCTCGTTCAGCCGATCGTCGACGGCAAAACGCCGGTCGTGTACGGCTCGCGAATCCTGCGACGCGAGAACCCTCGTTCGAACGTGAAATTCTATATCGCCGGAAGATTTCTCTCGTTGGTGACGAATCTCCTCTATGGAATTCACATCACCGACGAGCCGACGTGTTATAAAGTCTTTCGCCGGGACTTGCTGAAGAGTCTCGATCTTCAATGCGAAGGCTTCGAGTTCTGCCCGGAGGTCACGGCGAAAATCGCCGCCCGGCGCATTCTCATTCACGAAGTGCCGATCCGCTACATGCCGCGGAGCGTCGCAGAGGGTAAGAAGATCAACTGGAAGGACGGCCTACAGGCTCTGTGGACTCTACTCAAGTACCGGCTGCGCCGCTGAAGCCGGCGCGTCGACGCGTTTTCGTTTCAAAAAAATCAATCCGGCAACGAAGTAGCAGAGACTCCCCAGGGTAATGATCGATTGACGTTCGAGGGTCTCCTCTAGGAGTCCGGGCAACAGGCCCGACTGCAGGAGCGCTCCGGCGACGATCAGGCCGGTCACGATGTTGCGCTTGCGACCCGGAGCGGAGGCTGCCCAGAGCGCGAACAAACCGGTCAGCAGGTAGATCTGCGACGCGTAGTAGTGCTTCCACGTGAGCGGCGAGGCGTAGAGCGACAAATTCATCACCAGCCCCTCCTCTACAATGCGGCTCGCCCGGTCCGCGATCGAGGTGCCGCGGCCGTCATCCTGGAACGGATTGCCGGCGTAGTAGATCCAGGCGCAGCCGAGAATTAGAAGAAACCCGGCCGTAACTACCATAACCGCCGGTTTGCCGCTCGCAAACAACGGCCCGTCGATCTGAACGTCGGCCCACGGCCAGAGGCCGTGGCCGATCCATCGGTCGAACATCGCGAACGCCGAGACATTGTGAGCACGCGTCGGGATGGGGCTGAGCAATTTTCCCGGCGCGAGCCACGAATCGTAATATTCGTGGGTCCGCTCGGGGCCAACCACGGCGAAAGGAAGGACGAAGAAAAACGCGATCACGAGAAGGGAGAGAACGGCCGCTTTCCAGCGCCCCCGAAAAGCAGCATAACCGATCCAGATCGCGGGCGTGAGCTTGATCGCCGCGCTAAGGCCGATAAAGAAAGCGGCGCGCGCTTCCTTTCGGCGCTCAAGGTAATCCGTCGCTCTTACGGCGAGCCACAGCAGGATGAACGTAACCTGCATGATCTTGGCGGTCTCGGTGATAAAGCGCGACAAAACGATAATCGCGAGGGCGATCGATGGCATGGTGATCGACACGCGGCCAGCCATCGGCCAGAGACTTAGCGGCTTGCCGTAAATGCGCCTGATCAGAATGCGCAAAGCGTCGAAGAAGGCAAGATAAGTGAGAAATAAATAACCTACCCGCGTGGCAGCATCGTTGATCCCGTCGAAGAAAGCCAGCGGCGCGAAGATGACCGGCATCGAAGGCGGCCAACGGTAGCGCACGTCGTCCACGTCGTACGGATTGAAGCCCTGCACGACGCCCCGCCCCATCCGCGCGTAATGGTCGTAGTCCCCGATGAACGACCGCGCGTGGATAAGATAGGCGATGCCGCCGCCGAAAAGCAGCCCGAGCACGCCGACGCCGATGAAAACTTTGATAGCCTTCGTCAAGCGTTCGTTAGACATCGTGAGTCGCCCGTCCCTTAGTCCTTCCACCAAAACCGTATCAAACAATACAGCGCCGAGACTCCGTCCTTCCAGGTGATCTTTTTTCCCTCGGCGTAGGTCCGGCCGTAATAGGAGATCGGCACTTCGTAGACGCGGCAGCCCATTTTCGCGACCTTCATCGTGATTTCGGGCTCGAAACCGAAGCGCTCGGATTCGAGCCTGATGCTCTTGATGACCTCGGCGCGAAAGACCTTATAGCCGACCTCCATGTCGGTGAGATTCAAGTTGGTGAGCGCGTTCGAGAAGAGGGTCAGCATCTTGTTGCCGATATAGTGCCAGAAAAACATCACGCGGTGGGGACCGCCGCCGGCAAACCGCGTGCCGTAGACGACGTCCGCTTTGCCTTGCACGATAGGCTCCAGCAGCCGCTCGTAATCGGCGGGATCGTATTCGAGATCTGCGTCCTGGATGATTACGACTTCGCCGGTCACGTGCGCGATGCCGGTCCGGAGCGCCGCGCCTTTGCCCTGGTTGAACGGCTGCAGGAATACTTTGAATGTATCGGCAGCGCCTGCGGCGATCGCCCCCGCGGCAAAGCGATGCAGAATGTCGCGGCTGCCGTCCGTCGAGCCGTCGTCGACGGCGATGATCTCTTTCGGAAAAGGGACGCTCTGCACTCTCCGGATAGCTTCTTCGAGCGAGGCCGCCTCGTTGTAGACGGGCATCACGACGGAGAGCTTCACTGCTCGAACTCGCGCTTTTTCAGCTCGCGGATAAACGCCGAGAGGTTGGGATCGTTATTGACAGCTTCGTTGACCTTGTTCTGAAAATCGGCCGCGGCGCGCTCGAGCGGCCCGATGTCCACACGGAGCCCGAGCCACTGCGTGAGCTTCAGCACGAGCGCGAGCGAGCCACGCGGATTCGGCGTGGCGGAGAGATAATGCGGCAGCGTCGCCCACAGGCTCAGGTGCGGCACATTGTTTCTTCGAAACGCGTCGCCCAAGATGCCGATAATGCCGGTGGGTCCTTGATAGCGCGACGGCAGCAGATCCAGCTCGTTCATGAGTTGCGTGTCGGTCGAGAAGCCGGTCAGCGGCACGGGCCTCGTGTATAGGACTTCGTCGAGGTAGGCCCCGAGCGTGACCACGAGCTCAATCTTGCATTCACGGACGACGCGCAGCATCGTCTCGGAAAAACCGCGCCAGCGGAGGTGCGGCTCTCCGCCGATACCGAAAACGAAATCGCGGTCGATGCCCATGCCGGCGCCGTGGTGGAAATCGTAGGTCGGCCAGTGAACCTCCCGCTGCAGGCCGTCGGCGAGCCGCACCTGCGGCCGCTGCAGTGAGAAATCGTAGAAGTCTTCGGGGTCGATGGCGGCGAACTTGGTCGCCATGATCTGCTCGGAGAGGTACCGGACCGACGTCGTCGCCGACGCGCCGGCGTCGCTCCAGCCGCCGAAGGCAAGAACCAAGACCGGCCGCCTGAGCGCCGGAACGGCTGTTATGCTGAGCGGATCGGCTGCCATGGCGTCTTTTTACCACAACTTTGCCAGCGGACTCCAGTAGCATTGCTCATGAACGTCTCACCGCTACTGCTTCGCGGCGAGTCCTGCGGCGCTATTTTTTTTGATAATCGATACGATAGATAAGTCCCGTAGCGTCGTCCGAGAGATAAAGAGCGCCGTCGCCGCCGACGACCAAATCGACCGGCCTGCCCCAGACGGTTTCCGCTCCGCTTTCCTGCCTGAGCCAGCCGGTGATGAAATCCTCCGGCGCGGCGGGTTTGCCGTTTTTCAGCCTGACGCGGATGACTTTATAGCCGGTTTTTTTGCTCCGGTTCCACGAGCCGTGCAGCGCGACGAAGAGATCGCCGCGATATGCTTCCGGGAATTGCTTGGCCGTATAGAACGCAAGGCCCAACGGCGCCGAATGGGCTTGAATCTTTACCAGCGGCGGCTCCGTCTTCCGGCAGATTTCCTCGCTGCCGAACTCGGGATCAAGCACGCGGTCGGCGTAGCAATTGGGCCAGCCGTAGTTTTTTCCCTGGCGGATGATGTTGATCTCCTCCGGCGGCGAATCGTCGCCGAGCCAATCGCGCCCGTTGTCGGTGGCCCAAAGCTCCTTGCTTGCCGGATGCCACGCGATGCCGACCGAGTTGCGCAGCCCCGTGGCGAAGATCTCTTCGCCGGTTCCGTCGGGATTGTACCGAACGATTGCGGCCCTGCGCGGATCTTTCTCCTTGCAGACGTTGCACGAGGAGCCGATCGAGACATAGAGCTTGCCGTCATCGCCGAACAGGATCGTGCGCGTCGAATGGCCGCCGTCGGGCAGGTTCGAGACGATTTCCGCCGATCGCCCAGGCGCACTGTCGCCGCGGAACTGATCGACGCGCCAAATTTTCCGTGTGCCGGCGACATAGAGCTTGCCTTCACGAAAGACAAGGCCGTGCGCTCGGTCGAGGCCGGTGATGACGCGCTCAGCGCGCACGGTGCCACCGTCGGCGTGGAGCCGCGCAACGCTGCCCGACCCGGGCAGCGAGACGTAAATCAATCCGTCAGGCCCGACCGTCATAAAGCGAGCGCCGGAGAGGCCGCGTGCGAAGACATGGATCTCAAATCCCGTCGGCAGGCGCAGGCGCTGTGCCAGCTCGGCGTCCGTTATGTCGGCGGCGAAAAGTCTCCCGGCAGCGAGAAAGAAGAGAGCGGCGATGATCGTCCGGCGCATCGTTCCTCCTATGACTCCGAGGGCCTGTTTGTTATATTGCCAGCTAGTCGACCGTGCGGCAATGAAGTTCCGCGATGTTTAACCTTGTGCGGACATAGTTAAAGGATTTTTCATGAGCGAAACGGGAGCTAAGACTGCCTTGATCACCGGCGGTGCCCGCGGCATCGCGCGAGCGGTCGCGCTCGATCTCGCGCGCGGCGGATGGAACATCGCCGTGTGCTACCGGACGAGCGCAGACGAGGCGGCTACGGTGGCCGACAGCGCGAA
This sequence comes from Pseudomonadota bacterium, assembly GCA_021324155.1. Taxonomy (GTDB): domain Bacteria; phylum Desulfobacterota; class Binatia; order UBA9968; family UBA9968; genus JAJPJQ01. Next base: position 14,829 of record JAJPJQ010000050.1, on the reverse strand, counting down.
ACGCAGCGGGGCCCAGGCGTTCGCCGCGCAATGCGACGTGTCCGATCCGAAAGCCGCCGCCGCGATGGTCGAGCGCGTCGAAAAAGAATGGGGCCGCATCGACGTCTTGATCAACGGCGCGGGTCCGTATCATCGTGTCGATCTCTTGAAGGAGACGGTCGAAGGCTGGCATGCGATGTTCGACAACAACCTCCATCCGGTCTTCTACCTCAGCCGCGCCGTGCTGCCGGGCATGATGACGCGCAATTGGGGCCGCATCGTCAACTTCAGTATGGCCAACGCCGATCAAATGATCGCGCAGCCGAACCTGACCGCGCACTATATCGCGAAGACCGGCGTGCTCGTGCTCACGCGCACGCTGGCGAAGGTCGCCGCGCCGCACGGCGTCACCGTCAACGCGATCTCTCCGGGATTTATCGACACCGGCAGCGCGCCCGCGGAAGAAACCGCGGCGATGGCGAAGCGCATCCCGGCCGGTTACGTCGGTTCCACCGACGACGCCGTCGCGACTATCCGATTCTTACTTTCCGAAGAGGCGCGCTACGTCAACGGCGCCAATATCCATTTGAGCGGAGCCTGGGGAGTGTAAAGTTTTTGGGGCGCTTCGCTACCGAAGGCTTACCGCTACTTTACCACGGACGAGAATATCTCTACGCCGATATCGATTTCCGCCTTGGTTACGATCAGCGGTGGGCAAAAGCGAATCACGCGGTCGCCGCAGCCGAGCAGCAGTAATCCTTTTTCGAACGATGCGAGTACGGCGCGCTCGCGCTCTTCGGCGGACGCGAACTCGACACCGACCATCAAGCCCATGCCGCGCACGTCGGAGATAGTCGAACGCGACATTTTCAGCCGCGCTAGTTTTTCCTTCAGATAAGCGCCGGCTTCCGCGGCGTTCTTCATGAGTCCGTTTTCGACGAGCTCGATCGTCGCGAGCGCGGCGGCGCACGCGACCGGATTGCCGCCGAAGGTCGAGCCGTGGTTGCCGTGCTTCCATGTGCTGATCTCGCTCCGCGCGATCATCGCGCCGAGCGGGAGGCCGCTGGCGATGCCCTTGGCGGCGCAGAGGATATCCGGCTCGATGTTCCAATGCTCGCACGCGAACATCTTTCCCGTGCGGCCGAAGCCGGATTGAATTTCGTCGGCCACGAGCAGGATCCCGTGGCGCCGGCAAAGCGCCGCCAACGTCGGAAGGAATTCGGGCGGCGGGACGACATATCCGCCCTCGCCCTGGATCGGCTCGACGAAAATCGCCGCGACCTCGTCGGGCGCCGCCTCATGGGAAAAGATTTCCGTCTCTATCGTTTTGAGACCTTCGATCCCGTAAGGCACATGATGTACGCCGGGCAGCAGCGGGCCGAAGTGCGCGCGGTGCGTCGCCCGGCTCGCCGTAAGCGAGAGCGCGCCCAGCGTGCGGCCGTGAAACGCGCCGAGAAACGCGATCAGGTGCGTCCGCCTCGTCTCGTAGCGCGCGAGCTTGATCGCGGCTTCGACCGCCTCCGTGCCGGAGTTGGTGAAGAAAACTTTCTTCTCCGAAGCTCCCGGAGCCAACTTGGCGAGTTTTTCCGCCAGCTGCGCCATCGGCTCATAGTAGAAGTCGCTGCCGCAGTAATGGAGAAAGCGCCGCGCCTGTTGCTCGATCGCGGCGACGACCTTGGGATGCGAATGCCCGGTCGAGGTTACGGCGATGCCGGCGGTGAAATCGAGGTACAGATTGCCGTCGACGTCCTCAATCGCAATGCCGCGGCCTTCCTTGACGGCGAGCGGATACACGCGCCCGTACGCCGGGGCGGTGTAGCGCTCGTCGCGCCGGATGAGCTCCTGGGCTTTCGGCCCAGGCGGTTTGACTTTGATGTGAGGAACTTTTAATTCGCTCATTCCGCGTTGTCGATCTGCGCCTTTTGCAACTTTCCCGAGTAGTCGACGTAGACCGACTTCCACTCGGTGAAAATATCATAGACGGTCGTGCCGGCCTCGCGATGGCCGTTGCCGGTGTCTTTGACACCGCCGAACGGCAGATGCACCTCGGCGCCGATCGTCGGCCCGTTGATATACGTGATGCCGGCCTCGATGTCGCGCATGGAGCGAAACGCGCGCGCGACGTCGCGGGTATAAATTGAGCTCGAAAGTCCGTAACGCGTGCCGTTCAATACTTCGATCGCTTCTTCGAAATTCTTCACCTCGATGATCGAGAGGACGGGGCCGAAAATCTCTTCCTGCGCGATACGCATCGACGGCGCGACGCCGTCAAAGATCGTCGGCCGGTAAAACCAGCCGTTAATCCATTTCTCCTCTTCGTACAGCGACCCTCCGGTCAACAGACGAGCGCCTTCGTCCTTGCCGATCTTTACATAGCCATGCACTTTTTCGCGCGCGGCCTCGTGGATGAGCGGCCCCATCTCCGTGCTTTCGTCCAGGCCGCTGCCGACGACGATCTTCTCGGCGCGCGCGACGAGGGCGTCGGTGACACGCTGTTTGACGTCCCGGTGCACGATGAGGCGGCTCGTCGCGGTGCAGCGCTGTCCGGTCGTGCCGAAGGCGCCCCACAGCGCGCCTTCCACGGCGAGATCCAAGTCGGCGTCCTCGAGTACGATCTGCGCGTTTTTTCCGCCCATCTCGAGCGCGACGCGTTTGAGATTTTTTCCGCACGAAGCGGCGATCTCGCGGCCGACTTCAGAAGAGCCGGTGAACGAGATCAGCTTGACCTCCGGGTGGTTCACAAGCGCGGCGCCGGCGATCTCACCCGCACCGTGGACCAGATTGACAACGCCGGTCGGGACGCCCGCCTCCTCGAGAACCTCGAAGAAGAGCACGGCGGTATGCGGCGTATCCTCGGCCGGTTTCAAGATGACGGTATTGCCGCAGAGTAGCGCCGGGAAAAGCTTCCACGTCGGAATCGCGAGGGGAAAATTCCACGGCGTGATGAGGCCACAGACACCAACCGGCGCCCGCACCGACATCGCGAACTTATCCGGCAGTTCCGCCGGCGTGGTCTCGCCGAAAAGCCGCCGCCCTTCGCCGCCCGCATAAAACGCGGTGTCGATTCCCTCCTGCACGTCGCCGCGCGTTTCTTTCAGTATTTTTCCCATTTCGCGCGTCATCGCGCGCGCGATCTCTTCCTTGCGGCGTTTGAGAATCTCACCGGCCTTGAAAATGATTTCGCCGCGCTTCGGCGCGGGAATGAGCCGCCAGGAAGACAGCGCCCGGCGCGCCGCGCGCGCCGCCGCATCAATATCCTCCGCCGCCGAGTCTGGAAATAAGCCAATTAAATCGCGTTGGTCCGCCGGATTGCGGTTCTCGAAAGTTTCGCCTGACGCGGCCGCGATCCACCGGCCTCCAATATAGTTTTTATATATCGAGCGCATAGTCAACTTCTGACAAAACCCTTGCAATCTCCGCATTCATTTTAGTAATCTAACGGGTCAAAAACAATCTCGGCCAGCAGAGAACGACTTCAGGCGATTGCAACCCGTATCGCGCCGCGTGTCCTACGACGCGCCGGCGCGGGCGAGCTCCGCGCGTGCGCGCTGATTGCCGGGGACGTTTTTTCGCGATTATGAATCTCAGCGATATCTGCCTAACGCTTTGCCGAGAGATCCACAAGCTCGTCCCCTATGATCGAGCGGCGATCAATCTTGCCGACACCGCCGAGCAGTTCGCCGTATACGCCGAAGAATCACGCTTGCCGGCTCCCGCGATCCCGCAGGGCTTTTCCACGGTCATGGGAACCGCCACCGGATGGGTGATGCGCAACGCGGAGTCCGTTATCTGCGAGGACATCCTGAACGACGACCGTTTTCCTCTCACGCATCAGAGATACCGGAGCGTCGGCATCCGCTCGTATATCATGCTTCCGCTCATCGCCGAGCAAGAACTGCTCGGAGTTTTAAACTTGGGGAGCCTCGTCCCGAAGCGCTTCGGGCGGAAAGAGCTCGAGCTCCTCACGCCGATTGCCGACATCCTTGCGCTGGCGGTTCAAAACTCGCGGCGGTACGAGGAATCGCGCAACCGCGAGGAGATGCAGAAGGTGTTAAAGGAGCTCAGCCAGGATATCGCCGTTCTCGACGTCGATACGTTGTTGCAGAAACTCACCGAAAAAATCCGCGACGTGTTGAAGGTCGACGTCTCCGATGTGCGTCTGATCGTCAACGGCGAATGGCGGTCCCTCGGAGTCTCAGGCACGGAGCCGGGCTCGCTCCAGCCGACTGCTTACGGCGCGGGCCGCGGCTTATCCCGATCGGTCCTCCAGAGCGGTCAACCGGTCACGGTCTCCGACATGATTCCCGCGGATGCGAGCACGGCGCAAAGGCAGACGCGTCACGGCTTTCGCGGCTATGCTGGAGTTCCGCTGCTTTCCCGGAACGGCGACGTCATCGGCGTGCTGCGCGTTCTCACGTACCGAGCACGCCAATTTTCTCAGGATGAGATCGGGTCTCTGCAGCAACTCGCCGGCGGCGCCGCGATCGCCGTCGAAAACGCGCGGCTGTTCGAAGAAGTCCGGCGGAAATCCGCCGAATTGGAGAACGCCTTCAAGCTTAAGACCGATTTCTTAAATACCATGGCTCACGAGCTGCGAACGCCGCTCAACGTCGTGATCGGCACGCAGCAACTTTTACAAGAGGGCGCTTACGGGAAGCTCGGCGATCAGCAACAGAAGGCGCTGTCGCGCATCGGCCGGTATGCGCGGGAGCTGCTCGAGCTCATCAATGAAATTCTCGGCCTCATGCGCCTGGAGGCGAAAAAAGTTCCGCTTCATCCCGAGGAGTTCGCAGTGCGCGACGTCACCGACGACCTCGAGCTTTCGTTTGAGCCTCTGGCGCGCGAGAAAGGGCTGCGTCTCGAAATCACAGTTGCGCGCGGCTTGCCGCGGGTCACGACCGACCGTCTGCGACTCAGAGAAATTCTCGAGAACCTGCTCGCGAACGCGGTGAAATACACCGAAACCGGCGGCATTGAACTGCGCGTCGGTATTGAAAACGCCAGACGGCCGAAGCGGATCGTCTGGTCCGTTGCCGACACCGGCATCGGCATCCGCAATTCGGACCTGCCTCGCATCTTCGAGCCTTTTTACATGGCCGAGGGCGTCGATCGGCGGAAATACCCCGGCAGCGGGCTCGGCCTCAGCATCGTCAAGAAGCTCGTCGAGCTGCTCGACGGCGAAATCGAAGTGGAGAGCGAGCCGGGCCGCGGCTCGACATTCACCGTAAGCCTGCCTTTGCCCCCGAAGAGCAAAGCCAGCTGTCGGTAGTCCTTTCTCGGGGGCGTTTTTTCTTGCTTTGCCGCCCCTTTTGCAATAAGACACCCATCCAGCACGCATGTAGTCGAGGCGCGAACGTCGCGTGATGTCGGGTTTTTTTCCCATCGAGCGTCATCCCGGAGATGAGCGGGACATCAGGGGAGTAGCATGTTCGAGATGTTGACATCGTTCGTCTCGGGTTTCTATCAGGTCTTCGCTCCGTCGACTTTCGGCCTGATGTGCGTCGGTCTCTTCATCGGCTTTATCGTCGGTATTCTGCCAGGCCTCGGCGGTCCGACGGCGATGGCGCTGATGCTCCCCTTCATCTTCAAAATGACCCCGGTCGAGGCATTCGCCTTTCTGCTCGGCATGACGGCGGTGACGGCGACGACCGGCGACATCACCTCGGTGCTTTTCGGCGTGCCGGGCGAGCCGACGACCGCGTCGACGATCGTCGATGGACACGCGATGGCGAAGCGCGGCGAAGCCGGCCGCGCGCTCGGCGCCGTGCTGATGAGCTCGCTGTTCGGCGCCATCTTCGGCGCCGTCTGCATCGTCCTCGCAGTGCCGATCGTCCGTCCACTCGTGCTCACCTTCGGCTCGCCGGAATTTTTCATGCTCGCGCTATTGGGGATCTCCTTTGTGGCCGCGCTGAGCGGCGAGGCGGTATTGAAAGGCGTGATCTCCGGCGCGCTGGGTCTCATGCTCGCGACCATCGGGCTCGATCCGATTTCCGGCATCCAGCGCTACACGTTCGGTCAGCTGTTTCTCTGGGACGGCGTCGGTCTCGTGCCGGTGACGATCGGATTCTACGCCATCCCTGAAACCATCGAGTTAGCGGTCCTAGGCACGAGCATCGCGCAAGACAAGGTCGAAGAGCTTGGCGGCGTCATGCAGGGCGTCAAGGACACGTTCACCCACTGGTGGCTCGTGCTGCGCTGCAGCGCGATCGGCACTTTCACGGCGATCATTCCCGGCATGGGCGCGGCGACGACTCAATGGGTCGCCTACGCGCACGCCGTGCAGAGCTCGCCGAAGAAAGAGCGCTTCGGCAAGGGCGCTATCGAAGGCGTGCTCGGCCCCGGCGCGGCGAATAATTCCACGCTCGGCGGCAGCCTGATCACCACGATCGCCTTCGGCGTGCCAGCGAGCGTCATTATGGCGATCCTCTTGGGCGGCTTCATCATTCAAGGTATCGTTCCGGGGCCCGACATGTTGTTGCCGCCGCCGAAGGGCAAGCTCGATGTCACTTTCTCTTTCGTCTGGGTCATCATCATCTCGAACATCATCACGGTCGCTGTCTGTTTTCTGTTCCTCAAGCCGCTCGCGAAGATCACGCAAATACGCGGCAGCCTCATCATCCCGCTGATCTTGATCCTCATCTATCTCGGCGCCTTCGCCGAAAAGAACGCCTTCGAGGACATGCTGGTCGTGCTCGGCTTCGGCGCGCTCGGCTGGGTTTTGGAGAAGCTCGAATGGCCGCGGCCGCCGCTGCTACTGGGTCTCGTTCTCGGCCCGCTGGCGGAGAATCGATTGTTCCTCGCGACCGACAACTACGGCTGGGCATGGATCTGGCGACCGGGCGTGTTGCTCATTTTCACCATTACCTTGCTCGGCGTTCTTTACCCGGTCGTGAAAGACCGCGTGAAGAGAAAATCCAAGCGGGAGACCGCTGCCGACGTGGCGCTCGCCAATGCGACCGTCGCCGATCCCGGCCGCGCGAAGACCGCGGCGATCTTCAGCTTCATCGTCGTCGTGCTGCTCGGGCTCGCGCTGTGGCAGAGCCGGAACTTCGGCTATCGCGCCGGTTTGTTTCCCTGGGTCATCGGCATCCCGGCGCTGGCGCTGACGATCGTGCAGTTTTTGATGGATGCTTCCGGCAAGACGCGCTTCAAAGCTCCGGACGACAGCGGCGTCGGCGCCGAGCTTCCGCGGGAGGTTGTGAAGCAGCGAACCGTGAGCATCGGGATCTGGACGGTGGGATTTTTCGTGGCAATCTGGCTGTTCGGCTTTGCCGTCGCCGTGCCGCTCGCGACGATACTCTACTTGAAGATCGCCGGACGCGAGAAATGGCCGATCACGATTGCCATCGCATTCGGCGCCTGGTTATTTTTCTTCGTTCTATTCGAACGCGGACTTCACGTCCCCTTCCCCGACCCGGTGATTCCGATCCCCTACATCACGACGAGCTGAAATCAGCCCGAGCTTTTTTCGTTGAGCGCGCGCCAGACTTTCTCCGGCGTGAGCGGCAGATCGTAAAGCCGCACGCCGACCGCGTTGTAGACCGCGTTGGCGACGGCCGACGCGACCGGCAGCAGGCCGCCTTCGCCCATCCCCTTCGAGCCGAACGGGCCAGGCCCGTTTTTGTTCTGCATCAAAACGGTCTCGAACTCCTCCGGCACGTCGAGGAAGTTCGGGACGTGATAGTCGATAAGATTCGGGTTGAGCAGCTGACCGTCCTTGTAGACCATCTCCTCGCGCAGTGTGTGGCCGACGGCGAACATCACGGCGCCTTCGTCCTGCCCTTCGCACTGAATCGGATGGATCGCCTGGCCGACGTCCGCGATCGAGACGTACTTCAGTAGCTTGATCGCGCCCGTGTCCCGATCGACGGCAACCTGCGCGCCGCCCCAGCCGATCTCCCAGAAAGTCGTCGGCGAGCCGAGCGCGGCGTCCTTGCTCTTGATATCCTGGTACGATCCTTTGCCGATGATCTCGCCCGCATTGGCGCCGAAATATTTCGCGATCACCGCGCTGTAGGCAATTTTCTTGCCGCTGCGGCTCTGAACGCTGCCGTCCTGGAGGGACAGATCCGCCGCATTTTCGTTCAGCGCCTTGGCGGCGGATTCGAGCAACTGGCGTTTCAAGTCCTGCGCCGCGCGCTGGACGCAGAGTCCCATGACGACCATCGAGCTGCTGGCGTTCGTGCCGGGGTCGTACGGCGTCGTATCGGTGTCGAGCTGCGCGACGACAACGTACTCGAGCGGCACCGCGAGCTCTTCGGCGACGACCTGGCTGAGCGCCGTCCGCGCGCCCTGTCCGAGTTCCACGGTGCCGGTGAGCAGCACGACGCTGCCGTCGGAGATCATCTTCGCGACCGCGGAGGCGAACTTGTACGTACCGCCGCCGTCCTTCATGCAGCAGCTCAGCCCTTTGCCGGTTCCGGCCGGCCCTTTTTCTCCCCAGCCTATTTCCCGCGCGACGCGCAGCAAGCCTTCGCGGAGGTCGGCATCGACCGGCGTATCGCCCGGCGTGTAGAGATCGCCTTTGTCGAGCATATTTTTGAGGCGGAATTCCAGCGCATCGAGCCCCAGCTTCTCCGCGATGATGTCCATCTGCGATTCGTAGGCCCACGTGACTTGCAGCGTGCCGAAGCCGCGGAACGCGCCGGCGGGCGCGGTATTGGTGTAGACGGTGTAGGCGTCAGACTTGACGTTGGGAATTTTATATGGGCCGAAGGCCCGGTAGCCGGCTTTTTGCGTGACGCGCGGTCCCGCGTCGGCGTACGCACCGGTGTCCATGTAGATCTCGCATTCGCGCGCGAGCATCCTGCCGTCGCGCGTAACCCCGGTCTTGATGCGAAAGCGCGCCGGATGGCGCGTCACGGTCTTGAAGCTCTCCTCGATCGAGAGGACGATCTTCACCGGGCGCCCGGCCTTCCAGGACAGCGCGGCGGCGAGCGGCTCCGTCTTGACCGAGAGCTTGCCCCCGTAGCCGCCGCCCACGTACGGCACCACCACGCGCACGCGGCTTAGGGGCATGCGGAAGATTTCCGCCAGATGCTCGCGCAGCGTGAACGGGTCCTGCGACGACGCCCATAGCGTGATGCGGTCGATCTCGACATTGGCGATGATCGCGTGCGGCTCCATGGAGAAATGCTGCACGCGCGGAAACGTAAACGTATGCTCGAAGATGTGGTCGGACTGCTTGAAACCCTGGGCGACATCGCCGTTCGCGTAACTGAACTGGTAACAGATGTTCGTGCCTTTGAATCTTTCCGGCGCCTGATAGTGGTAGCCGTGCAGCTCGCCGCCCTGGGCGAGCGCCTCGTGAATGATCGGCGCTCCGGTTTTGAGCGCGCCGTCGAGGTCGTCCACCGCCGGCAGCTCTTCATATTCGACTTCGATCAGGCCGAGCGCCTCTTCGGCGATCTCGGCATCCGCCGCAGCGACCCCGGCAACGGGATCGCCGACGAAGCGAACCTTGTCGGTCGCGACGATCGGCTGGTCCTTGTAGGCGGCGCCGTAATAATAATTGAGGGCGGAGAGATCGTCGCGCGTGATGACGGCGAAGACGCCCGGCAGCCTCGCGGCCTTCGCCGCGTCGATCCTGACAACCTTCGCGTGCGGAAGAGGACTGCGCAGAACTTTGCCGACAGCCATGTTCGGGAGCTCCAGATCGACCGTATAGGCCGCCTTGCCCGTCGCCTTGTCTTTGCCGTCGACGCGCTTTGGCCCCTTGCCGACGACTTTGAAGCCGTTCGCCGCTTCCATATCAGTCTCGCCCCCCGTACTCCTTTTTGACCCAGTCGAGCGCCGCTTGCCGGTCGCGCAGCTCGCCCTCGAGCTGCGCTTCTTTGACGCGGTCCAGAATCTCGTGAAACATCGGCCCCGGCTCGAGGCCGAGCGCGATCAAATCCTTGCCCGTGACGAGCGGAGGCGGATGAATCTCCTCGTGCTTCAGCTCGGCCATTTTCCGCCGGCAGAAATCATAATATTGCAGGTCGCCGTTCGATGCCAGCGCATCGAGGCGCACCACTTCCAGCAGCTCGTCGATGCCCGGGTCGGCGAAAAATCGCTTGAGCGTCGATACGCGCATCTTCGGCGCCTGCACGGGCCGCAGATGGTTCTTGACGATATACGCCACGCGCTCCCATACGCTGCGGCTACGCTTCAGACGCTTCAAGATCGCGACCGCCATTTCCGCGCCTTGTTCCGTGTGGCCGTAGAACGTGATGCGATGCTCTTTGCGGTCCGCGGTTACGGGCTTGCCGACGTCGTGGAGCAGCGCGCCGTACGCGACCGTCTCCGTAGGCTCTGCGAGATTCTTCAGCACGAGCATCGTGTGCACGAACACATCGCCTTCGGGATGGTAGTCCGGCGATTGCTCGACGCCGTGCATCGCCGCCACCTCGGGGAGAATTCGCGTCAGCAATCCGGTCGCGTCCATGATCTCGAAGCCGCGGCGGGCGCCGCCCTCGGTGAGAATGCGCGTGACCTCTTCGCCGATGCGCTCCCACGATACCTGCGTGATGTGGGGCGCCTCAGTGCGAATCGCCGCGAGCGTATCCGGCTCGATTTCGAAACCGAGGCTCGCGGAAAAACGCGCCGCGCGGATCATCCGCAGCCGGTCTTCCTGAAAGCGCGCGCGCGGATCGCCGATGGCGCGGATGCGGCGCCGTGCGAGATCGTCGCACCCGCCGACGAGGTCGATGAGACGATCGTCCAGCGGATCGTACATCAGGCCGTTGACGGTGAAATCGCGCCGGTGAATGTCCTCTTCGAGCCGCGCGTAGCGGACTTCGCTCGGGCGGCGCCCGTCGAGATACGGCCCGTCGTAACGGAAGGTCGCGACCTCGAAGGCGTCGCCGTCGGAGAGAACCAGAAGAATGCCGAATTGCGCGCCTACTTCGAGCGTGCGGGGAAATATTTTGCGGATATCCTCGGGGCGCGCGCCGGTTGCGATATCGTAATCGTCGGGGTCTCGGCCCAGAAGCATATCGCGCACCGATCCGCCGGCGAAATACGCCTCGAACCCCGCCTGTTTCAGGCGCTCGACAATGGCGACGGCTTTTTCCCGGCGTGTCACGGCACAACCTCGGGAACGATGCCAACCGAAATGGTAAACGAAGGAGCGGCGAAGGAAACTACTGCAGGGTCATGCGGGAATCGGTGATGAATTCCTGGATTTTGCCCTGCAATTCCTGAAACGTAAAGGGCTTGACGATATAGTCGTTGCAGCCGGCGTCGATGCAGGTCTTGAGATCGGCGTCGCGGAAAAGAGCGGTGGCTGCAAGTATGGGAATATCCTGCGTATCCGGATGCGAGCGCAAAAGCCGAGTGGCCTCGCGACCGTCCATGCCCGGCATCATGATATCCATCAGGATCAGCTCGGGCTTCTCCTGGACTGCCTTCTCCACACCCTCTTTGCCGTGCTTGGCTGGGATCGCCGAAAACCCCATCAGCTCCATCTGCCAGATGAGGAGTTCGCGCATGTCTGGATGGTCTTCGACGACCAGGACCTTTTTCATCCGCGCGCCTCTCCTCCTTCCGTAAGCGAAACGAAGGGTGTCTTACTATAGCCCCCCTCCACTGTCAAGCGCCTGAAGAGCGGCCTTGGATTGGTCGGCCACGACAACCACAATAAGCTTTTCCGGATGCAGATAGTTCTTGGCGGCACGCAGCACGTCTTCACGGGTTATTTTACGAATGATCTCGGGATATCGATCGAGATAGTCAAGGCCCAGTCCGTAGAATTCCACCTGCGATAGCACGGCGGCGACCTTGCGATTCGTGTCGAAGCGCAGCGGGAAGCTGCCGATGAGATAATCCTTGGCCTCGTTGAGCTCGGTTTCGGTCACGCCTTGCTCGCGGATTTCTCGTATGTCGGCGAGCGCAATCTTGATCGCCTCGCCCGCGCTTTCGTTCTTCGTCTGCATCACGACCTGGAAGCTTCCGGCATATTTCCGCGGGTCGAACTGGCTGTAAACCGAATAGGCGAAACCGCGCTGATTGCGGATCGATTCCATCATCCGCGACGAAAAACCGCCGCCGCCGAGAATGTAGTTCATGACCTGAATCGCGTAATAATCCGGATGCGTGCGCGGTACACCGTCATGGCCTAGAATAATGTTCGCCTGCGTTAGCTGCCGGTTGATTTTGATGACCGTCGGCGATCCGGGAATGACCTTGGGCAACGACAGCTTGGCCGCCGCCTTCGTCTGCCAGGACCGCAGCGCCGCGTTCAGTTTCTCGACGATCTCCTTCTCGGACACGTCGCCGACCACCGCGAAGATGGCGCGGTCGGGACGAAGCTCGTTCTCGTAAAAAGCGGTCAAGTCGGCGCGCGCGATGCTCTTGACCGATTCCGGCGTTCCTTCGACGCGGCGTCCATAAGGGCTCTTGGGGAAGAGCGCTTCGAGAAATTTCACTTCGGCGACTTGCCCGGGCTGCTCGTCCTGCGCGCGGATGCCCGCGATGACCGCCTGTTTGCGCCGCTCGATCTCTTCCGGCGGAAACGACGCCTCGGTCAGCACCTCGGCAAGCAGCCGTAGTCCCTCGTCGAGATCTTTTTTCAGCAGCGTGAAATTGACGGTGATCGCCTCTTCGCTGCAGCCGGCGGATAGCGAGGCGCCGAGAAAATCGAGCGCTTCGCCAAGCTGGACGGCGGTGTGATTTTTGGTGCCGTATGTCAGGAGCTGCGCCGTCAAGTTGGCGAGCCCTTCCCGTCCGGCCGGATCGAGACGCCCGCCGCCGGCGATCATCAGGCTCATCGTCACCATCGGAAGCGCCCTCTGCTCCGACGTGAGAACGACCGCTCCGTTGGCGAGCGTTGTCCGCGACGGGGTGAGCCGCGCCTGCGCGGAAGATTGCGAGCCGAGAATAGCTGTCATGAAGACCGCCGCAAGAAGCCTTCTCACGAGTCGGATTCTTTCGTAGGAATCAGGACGCCGATCGTCCGCTGATCGGGTTGGAGATATTTCTTCGCGACCCGAAGGACGTCCTGCGCCGTCACGGCGCGGATTCCGGGAAGATAATCGTTGATCAGCTGCCACTTCGAGAGCGACTCGAACTGCCCGATGCGCAGCGCTTGGCCGAAGATCGAGTCCTGGCCGAAGACGAACGCCGCCTCAACCTGGTTTTTCGCCTTCTGCAGCTCGCGGTCACCGACCGGCTCGGACTTGATTTTTTCGACGGCGGCTTCGATCGCGCGCTGCACCTCGGCGGGCTCCTTCTCGGGCATGACCTGCGCCGTCATCCCCACCATCGAAGGCCCGATCATGTAGCCCTCGTAATCGGCGTCGACGGCCGTCGCGATCTGTTTCTCGTAAACCAGATCGTGATGCAGGCGCGAGCTGCGTCCGCCCGCGAGAATCGTGGAAAGCAGGTCGAGCGCGAATGCGTCGCGGTTGAGCAAATTCGGCGCGTGATAATACGCCGAGAGCAGCGGCAGCTCCGCCTCTTTCTTGAGCGCGGCGCGGCGCTCGCCCTGCTGCGGCGGCTCCTCCAATTTGACCGCGGGCGGGTCCGACCGGCGCGCCACCTTGCCGAATTCCTGCTTGATTTTGGCGAGCATCTCGTCGCTGGAAAAATCGCCGACAGCTACGATAAAGGCATTGTTCGGCGAGTAATAAGTCTTGTAATGCTGGACCAGATCGTCGCGCGTGAGATTCAAAATGTCCGACATCCAGCCGATAACGGGGCGACGATACGGATAAACCATGTACATGACCGCATTGGCGATTTCGGCGAGCGCCTGGTCGGGATTGTCGTCGGTTCTGAGACGGCGCTCCTCCATGACGACGGCTTTTTCGTTTTCGAAAGTCGGTCCGTCGAGAATCGCGTTCGCCATCCGGTCGGCTTCGAGTTCAACTTCGATGCCGATTTTGTCCCGGCTCATGGTCGCGAAATACACGGTATAATCGTAAGAGGTAAAGGCGTTGGAGTTGCCGCCGTTCCTGGCGATGATCTTCGCGTACTCCTCGGGCTTCACATTCGGCGTGCCCTTGAACATCATGTGCTCGAGAAAATGGGAGAGTCCGCTCTTGCCGTCGATCTCGTTGCGCGAGCCGACTCGGTACCAGACCTGGAACGTCACCGCGGCGCTCTTGTGGTCTTCGAGCAGGAGAACTTTCAGGCCGTTGTCGAGAATTGCTTCTTTCACGGGAAAATTTTGCGCCGCGGCCGGCGCGGCCGCAGCCGCTAAAAAGAGCGCGACGAAAACCAGCAAACGCATTTATTCAGGAATACAGGAACAGCGTGAAAGAGCAAGGGCCGGCAGCGTGTTGACAGTATCGGGCCCGGGAAATAGGATGAACTTTTTGGAGGAATCATGCGTACTGTGACCGATATGCGGGAGTACATCCAGTGTCTCGAAGAGATGGGCGAGATCAAGAAGTTCGATGGCGCCGATCTCAAGATCGAAGTCGGCGCCCTGACCGAGCGCGCGGCGGAGAAGGAAGGACCGGCACTGCTCTTCGGCGGCTTCGCCGGATATCCGCCGGGGTTTCGCATCATCTCGAACGCATTTCGCACGTGCAAGCGCACGGCGCCGGCGATGGGCCTGCCGGAGGATTTGAACGGCATCGAGTATCTCTACGCGTGGCGGAAAAAGCTCGCGGCATTCAAGCCTGTCCCCGCGCAACAGGTCGAAGGCGGGCCCGTCGGCGAGAATCAGATGGTCGACAGCGAAGTCGATCTTTATAAATTCCCAACGCCGAGCTGGCACGAGCTCGACGGCGGCCCGTACATCGGGACCGGCTGCGGGGTCATCACCAGAGATCCCGAGACCGGCAAGGTCAATGTCGGCACCTATCGCGTGATGGTGCAGAACAAGAACACCGTCTCGGTCAAGATGAACATGGGCAAGCACGG
>JAJPJQ010000014.1 GCA_021324155.1 Pseudomonadota bacterium | reverse complement strand
CGTAATAAGCCTTACGGAATTTTTCTTCAGCTTTCGTCCTAAAGTGCTAGCCGTAGAATGAGGAGGGCGAAAATATGGCTAGACCTATGACCTACACGGACGTTCACGAGCACGAGTTACACCATGCTGCGGCGGCGACCGATTCCCCGGCCTTTCAGGCCTATGAAATTCTGCTGTTCGCGTTTACCGTGGCGCCGATTATCGCTGGCGCGGACAAGTTTTTCGGGATCCTAACGAATTGGACGCAATATCTCGCGCCCATTTTCCCGAATACGCTCGGCATCGATCCCGCGACGTTCATGATGATCGTCGGCGCGATCGAGATCGTCGCCGGCATCATCGTGTTCCTAAAACCGAGTATCGGCGGCTACATCGTTTCGCTGTGGCTACTGGGGATTATCGTCAACCTGATGTTGCTGCACAACTTTTACGATATCGCGCTACGGGATTTGGGATTATTGCTAGGCGGGCTCGCGCTGGCGCGACTGGGATCTCAGTTCGGCAGGTAACAAATTTTAGTTCGTAGGCGTCGCCGGAAAAACCAGCGACTTGATGACGACCGGCACGGCGCCGGACGAGGGGATCAGCGCACCGATGTCGACGTAGTCGAACTCGCTGAGCGCGATGCCGTCGATCGATACGACGGGATAGCCGACCTTCCTCTCCTCCTTGAGATGCAGGCCGAAGGTGCCGCCCACGTCCCCGTCGTTGACGAGAATCAGCGGAAAACCGCGATCGAGCGCTGCTTTCAAGCCGCGCTCGACGCCCGAGCAGAACGCCTCCAGCCGCGCGAAGGTCGCCGAGCCGTCCCAATGATAGCCGACCGCGACCGCACGCTTGCCGTCGGAAAGATCCAGGCGTTGAAGGGCGCGCGCGATCGCGCTCTCGATGGCCGACGGATCGATGTCGTCGCCGTTCAAAGGAAATTCCGGAGCGACTACGGGAATGTTACGCATGGGCACCGCGTCGAGCGGGTCAATGAAGATCGTGCTGCCGCTGACTTGAATAGTATACTGCGACGCGCCGATGACAGTCGCGCGGATCTTCGCCGCCGGTTCGCGAATAGCGATGCCGAGGCGCGCTGCGCGCTCCTTCACCTCGCGCGCAAGCAGCGCCCCCATGTCGCCGAATTCGCCGGCGTTCCCGCCGTAAATGAATTCCGAGACGCCGCCTGAGAACGTCAGCTCGTCGACCTTGCCGCGGTAGGAAAGCGGCGGCAGGCGAAATAATTTGCGCTGCTCCTCGGCGGTCTGCTTCAGCTCGATGACCTCGAAAAGCCGGTCGGCCATGAGCGAGACAAGCGCCGGCAGCTTCGCGGGGTCGACTTTTTTGCCGACCGCGAGATCGAGCCCGACCGCCTGCGCATAGAATTTCCCCGCCTCTTCGAGGCGTGTGACGACGCCGCTGCCGTCGAGGACGACGAGCCGTGCTCCGACATCGAGCGCTGTCACCTCGCGCACGCGGCCGTCGACGCAGATCGCGATCTTGCTCGTGCCGCCGCCGATATCGACGTTCATGCAGACCTTATGCGTGCGGCCCGATTCCGCGGCGGCGCCGGAGCCGTGCGCCGCCATCGTGCTCTCCAGGCTGTCGCCGGCGCTGACGGCGACGAAGCGGCCCGCCTCGGCGGCGAACAATTCTGCGATCGCGCGCGCGTTGCGCCGCCGCACGGCGACGCCGGTGAGAATCAGCGCGCCGGTATCGATATCCGCGCGCTTGAGACCGGCGCGGTCGTACTGCCGCTCGATGAATTTTCCCAGCGCGTCGACGTCGATCGTCAGGTCGTCGCGATAGGGCGTCAGGAGGATCTCCGATTCGCTCAAGATCTCGCGCTTGGTGACGACGTAGCGCGTCCCCTGCTGGCGCATCTCCAGCCGCGAGAAGACGAGGTGCGAAGTGGACGAGCCGATATCGACGCCCACGCTCGTGAGCTTGATGTCGTCCTCTTCGACGATGTGGCGGCTGGCGTTCGTGAAGCTCTGCATTATCACCTAAGAAAACATAGGGGCAGGTGATCGCCTGCCCCTATGTTAATAACCGAAAACTTTACAACGAAGGTTACGGCTTTTGGTACAGGGAATCTTCCATGCGCGACTTGACGCCCTCTTTCTCCAGCGTCTCGACGTATTCTTTGCGCAGGTACGGATCTTCGTCGTAATACGGGATGGCGGTGCCACCGTCCTTAATGTCGATCGCGCCATAGTCGATGTGCTGCTCGCCGGGGCGGCCGCGCTCTCGGCCCGGCGCGTTCGGCCCGAACCACGCCGACAGGCGCAGCGGCTCTTTGCTCGTGCCGAAGTGCGCGTGAAACCAGTTGCCGCCCATCGGCGCGGCGCTCACAAGCCCGACGGGCTCATAGTCCTGTCGCTTCACTTGGTCGCCCTTGCCGTTCTCCCACGGCTTTTGGCCGAGATGCGCCGGCCACGTGTATGTGTAGCCCTTGCCCGTCAGGCAGACAAGCACGGCGGCCGATCCGTGCGCGTGCGCCTTGGAATAGCGGCCGTTCTGGTGCTCGCCGATCCAGAGATAAAAGTTGTTTCCCGTCATGTGCGGCTCGATGCGCCGGTAGCCCGGCGAGCGCCGATTGTCGAGCGGCAGCTCGCACCCGATGATGTCGGGTATGATGTTGGTCTGCCGCATCGCGAGCCCGCGCACCGGGTCCGGCGAAACATCTTCTTTGTACTTGTAATAATCCTCAGACGCGTCGAAGCGATCGGTGAACGTATACGGGCAGTTGAAGATAAAATCGAGGTTCGACACCATATTGATCATGTTCGGCGCCGTTGTCCCCGCAAGCAAAAGCGCGGGGCTCGACGTCGCGTTGACGATGCGGTGCGAGGCGTTGAGCGGGATTGAGAAAAGCGAGCCTCGCTGCCATTCGAATGTCAGCTTCTTGCCGTTGCCCTCGCTCCAAACCTCGGTCGTGCCGCGCCCTTCGACGACGAGGAAAATCTTCTCGTAAAGGTGCCTCTCCGGATTGAGCGCGCCGCGGCCGGGGACTTCGACGACGTAGCAGCCCCAAAGTCCCTCGGTGCCGAGGAGTTGGATGTAGGTGCCCTTGCCTCCCAAGCGCTTCCACGGGAGCCGCGGCAGGTCCTGCACGCGGCGCACGCCGATCTCGCGGTAGATCGGAATGCCTTCCGATTCCATGAACAGATCGTAAGCCGACTTCGGGCGGAGAAACTTGCCGTAGCCCGCCTTGGTCTTCTCGTCCGTCGGCGCCTGAAATTTTTCCGTCGTCGGTCCGTGGTCCATTTGTGCGTCTCCTATGCTCTTTCGTCTAAGCCATTTGCCGGAAAATTTCAACGTTGCGGGTACGTGACGCGCTCGCCTTCAACCGCCGCGAACGGCGTCAGTTGGTGAATCTGCTGGCTCGTCTTCGACAGAATATGGCGCACCTGCCAGCCGCGAACCGTGAGCGCATCGGCCACGAGCGAGCGGTGGCAGCGCCACGGCACCGCCTCGGCGCACATGATCGCCGTCTTTTTCTTCGCCGCCGCGCTCTCTAGCTCCGCGAGCCCCGCTTGAAAGTCTTCCGACTGCATGTAGTCGGCGTAGCCGCGGAAGCTCAAGTTCCGCCAGGCGAGATTGATCGATTCCTTGGACGGCTTGCGGAGCCCGCCGAGCAGCTTCAAATGGCGATAGTCAATTTTTTTGCGCGCGAGCGCGCGCGCAAGCTTTCCGGAGTTAAAGTGCGGCACGTGGCGCGAGCGCGGCACCGTTCGAATATCGATCAACAGCGCGACACCGAAGTCTTCCAGCAACTCCTCGAAGTCGTAGAGCGCGCGCGTGGAGTGTCCGATGGTGTAGAGCGTGCGCGTCATCGGTGAACCGGACGCTCGTCATCCCTTTCGCAGCTCGCGCGCGGCGTCGGCCAGGAGGCGGCACTTGGCGAGCGCGAGATCGCGGTCAATCGTCATCAGGCCGCAGTCGGGCGCCAACAGAAGCCGCTCGGGCTCGACGTAGTCAAGCGCGCGGCGCGCCAGCGCGACGACTTTCTCTAGCGGCTCGGGAGGCGTATCACCCGGATCGACACAGCCGAAAATGATCGTGCGGTCCTGGAGGATCGCGAGCACCGCCGGGTCGAAGCCACTGCGCGCGAATTCGAGCGAGAAGCCGCCAATGCGGCTCTTCATCAGCAATTCGAGCAGCTCGGGATACTCGTATTCGTGCTGGCGCTTGCCGCTGCCGGGATAGCCGTAGCAGAGATGCACGATCGTCGGCATCGCGATGCCTTCGAGACAGCGGTCGAGTGCCTTCAGGCCGTATGCCGCAACCTTTTCGTGCCAGCGCGTCATCGCCGGCTCGTCGATCTGAGCGAGCTCGCAGCCGGCCGCCTCCAGCGCGAGCAGCTCGTCGTTGATCGCCCCAGCGACGTCGAGCGCGAGCCTCTCCTCGTCGTGATAGTATTCGTCGAAGGTGCTGTCGACGACCGTCATCGGCCCCGGCACCGCCATTTTGATGGGCATGGACGTATGTCCCCTGGCGAAAAGAAGATCGCCGACGACCGCGACCTCGCGTCGGCGGATCGGTCCGATGACGCGCGGCACCGGCCGCTCGACGTCCGTGCGCCGGCGGATCGCCCGGTCGCGCCGATGGACGAGATCGATGCCGTCGAAAGTGCCCAGCACGTGGTTGATGAACTGCGGCCGGCGCTGCTCGCCGTCTGTCAGGAGATCGAGGCCGGCGCGCTCCTGCTCGTGCAGAATGACGATCGTGGCGTCGTCCTGCGCTTCGCGCAAAAGCTCGCCTTCGAGGCGGAACGTCACCTCGCTGCGCTCGCGCTCGGCGAGCCAGTTCGGCCGTGGGAAACTCCCGACTGTGGTCGTGGCGATCGCCGGCAGATTCATTTTAGTGTTGATCTATTCCGGTAATTTTCACGCTCGCGTGCTTCGATTTGTATTTCCGGTTCAAAGCAATCAGCACGCCGGTGATTCCTTCGACGACATAGGCGTTTCCCGCCGGGCCGGCGTCGTACGGGGTCGCGCCGATGCGGCGGATGATCTCCATCACCTTGTCTTTCGCCTCCGCGCCGTCGCCGCAGACAAGCACGTCGCCGAGCGGCGCCTTCGTATCCTGGAGGTCGAGCGCGGAAATGTTGTGCATCGCGCCGATCACCGGCGCCTCGCCGGCGAGGATCGTCTGCGCTTCGAGCAGCGCGGAACCCGCGGGCGGCACGAACGGCCTGCCTTTTTGCAGCGGCACAACGGCGTCGATCAACGTCTTGCCGGCGAGCTGCCCTTTAAGATCGGCGATGATCTTCGCGTGGCCCTCGTAGGGAACGGCAATCACGACGAACTCGGCGTCCTTCACCGCGTCCTGGTTGGTGTCGCCTTCGAGCCGCCCGCCGGAAATCTTATCCTTGAGCGAATCGACGACGCTCTTCGCCTTTTCGCGCTCGCGCGAGCCGATAATGACGCGGACGCCGGGCGCCGCCAGCCGCAGCGCCAGCGCCGTGCCCATGCTGCCGGTGCCGCCGACGATCGCGATGACAAATTCTTTATCCATAGATGTTCAGAAATCCTCAGCGAAAGAGGTCTTCGGCTTCCGGCCGCAGCAGCTCTTTCGCGGATCCATCCTCCCCCTTTCCTTCGTAGCCCTTAATTAATACGACCGGTATCCGGTCTTTTTTCCCCATCGCCAGCTCGGCCGCTGCCGCAAGCTCGTCGGCGACTGCGCATACGGCTGCCCGCAGTTCGTAGCCGTAGCTGTCGCTCGTGCCGCGCTCGTCCTTAATGGGCGCGAGCCCGGCAACACCGACCGCGATATCGACGGTCCCCAAGCGCCAGGCCCGGCCGAAGCTGTCGCTGATGATCACGCCCGGCGTGATGCCCGTACGCCGCTCGATCTCCGCGCGAATTTCTCGCGCCGACGCGTCGGGATCGCGCGGCAGCAGCGCCGCCTGCTCTAACCCAACGTTCGAGAGATCGACACCCGCGTTGGCGCAGACAAAGCCGTGATGCGTCTCGACGATCAGCGCGTTGCCGCCGGTGCGCACGACGCGCCGGCTCTCGCGCAAAATGATTTCCACCAGCCGCGCGTCTTTGCCGAGCTCGCGGCCGAGCTCGACGGCGCGCGGCGACGCCTCGACATCGGCGAGGCGGACGATCCGCCCCTCGGCCTTGGAGACTATCTTGTGCGCGACGACGAAAACGTCGCCGCGCGCGAGCGCGACGTTCTGGCGCGCGCATGCCTCGGCGATCAGCGCGCCGATCGAGTCCCCGCGGCGCGCCTCATCGATGCCTTCAACGCCGATGATTTCCAGACGGCTCACGACGGCCCGCCGGTCCCGCGCGCCGCCGCTCTCATTTCCATCACGCGGGCATAGGTCGCGCCCGGGCCGCCGCCGCTGGCGAGAAATCGCTGCATATCCTGCGGCTCGTCGATATCGAGCGCGATGCGCTCATTCTCGACGAGCTTCAGCGGCAGGCCGCGGTCGACCGCCTGGCGGACGTGATACGTGAAGCTGTCGTAGCCGAAGCGTAACCCGATGGCATCGGGCGGCGCGAGCAGAAGCGCATTCGTCCCCAGCCGGTCGTGCGAGGGAACCAGTAAAGCGAATCGATTCTCCCCCCGCGGCACCTCGGCGACGACGGTCTCGATATCCGCCGCGCGCACGAGCGGCATGTCCGCTGGTATTATAAGCGCCGCGTCGAAGCCGCGTCGCTTGAGCTCGGCGAGTGCGAACGTCACCGCGCCGGTTTCGCCGGTTTCTTCTTCTTCGACGATCACCTGCGCGCCGAGCACATCGGCGATCGTCCGCACGCGCGCGTTTCCCGTCACGACGTAAACGGCTTCGAGACCCTGCGCGGCCAGTGTTTCCGCGAGCACGTCACGCAGCATCGTCTCGGCGAGCAGCGCACGCTCCTCGGCCGAAAGCCACGCCGACAGACGCTGCTTCGCGTTGGCGAACCCTTTCGCGGGTATAAGAGCCGCGATTTTCACAGCAATGCCAGCAGCTCGCGCGCGAGCCGCCGTTTGTCCTCGAGATCGTTCATGCGGATCGGCTGCTCGACGGTCTGGACGCCGACCGCTTCGATACGCGTGCGCCAGTTGCGGTCCTCGGGCGCGAGTACGAGAATATCGAGGAAGTCGGCGTAATTTTTCGCTACGCCGAAAACCGATGGCTCGACACCGACGGCGGCCATGAGCTTATCGGTCGGTCCCGCAACCGGAGCGCCCGCGATAATCGGACTCACCGCTATCACCGGTTTACGCGTCCCTTTCAAAGCCTTGCGAATTCCCGGAACGGAGAGGATCGGCCCGATGCTCGTGACCGGATTGCTCGGGCAGACAATCACCGCGGCGGCACCGTGGATCCAGTCCATCACACCCGGCGCCGGCCGGCTTTTCTCCGCGTCCTTATATACGACGCCGCTCACATCGACCGCCCAGCGGCGTTTCACGAAGTATTCCTGGAACGAGATTTCTCCCTCGGGTGTTTTCACGCGGGTCTCGACGCGGTCGTTCGACATCGGCAAGAGCTGCGACGAGATTCCAAGCGCGGCGGAAAGGCGCGCCGTCGCCTCCGCTAGCGTTGCGCCCTCGCGCAGCATGCGCGTGCGTGCGATGTGGCGCGCGAGGTCGCGGTCGCCGAGCTTGAACCAGTTCTCCTCGCCGTATTTGCCGAGCAATTCGAGCGCCGAGAAGGTATCGCCTGCGACGCCCCAGCCTTTTTCTTTGTCGACGATCCCGGCGAGCGTGTACGCGATCGTGTCGAGATCGGGCGATATATGAAGCCCGTGCAAAACAACATCGTCGCCGGTGTTGCAGATTATCGCGAGCTCTTCCGGCGCCGCCTCATGCGACAAGCCTTCGACGAGCTTCGCACCGCCCGTGCCGCCCGTGAGAATCGCGAGCGTCACGAATGCACCGCGCTCTCTGCACCGGCGCGCGGCAGCATCCTGCGCTCAATTCTTTCCTGGACCAGCCCGTCCGGCCCGGAGAGATCCTCAATGTGCGGCCGCAGTCCCGCAGGCACGAATTCGTTGGTGATAAATTCGGGATAAATAGGAAGGCGCGCGCGCAGCGCGTAGCCCGCTTCGCGCGTGCGCTTTTCTAATTCGACCAGCGCCGGCCACGGCGCTTCGGGATTGATGAAGTCGGGCGTCAGCGGCGAGACGCCGCCCCAGTCGTTGATGCCCGCGCGGAGATACATCGGATATCCCTCGGGCGTGAGGTTCGGCGGGGCCTGCAGGTTCATCGCGCCGCCGAGAATGAGCCGCGCAAGCGCGATCGTCTTCAGCATGTCGACGCGATCAGGCTCCGGCCGGTCGCGCATCGGAATCTCCGCCTTCGGGCGGAAGTTCTGCACGATGACTTCCTGAATATGGCCGTAGCGCTCGTTCAGCTCGCGGATGGCGAATAGCGAATCGATGCGATCTTCCCAGCTCTCGCCGATGCCGATGAGAATTCCCGTGGTGAACGGGATGCGGACCTTGCCGGCTTCCGCTATCGTCCGCAGTCTGAGCGAAGGCTTCTTGTCCGGCGCGTTGTCGTGCGCGCCGCCCGGCAGCATGAGCCGCGAGCTCGTGCTTTCGAGCATCAGTCCCATGCTCGGGTTGACCTCTTTCAAGCGCTTGAGATCGCCCGCTCCCATGATGCCGGGATTCGCGTGCGGCAGAATTCCAATTTGTTCCAGAGCTGTTTTGCATGCGTCGTACAGATAATCGAGCGTGCGTTTCAGCCCGAATTGCGCCAGGAACGTCTTCATCTCGGGGTAGATCGCCTCGGGCTTGTCGCCGAGGCTGAAGAGCGCCTCGGTGCAGCCGAGGAGTTTTCCTCGACGCGCGACCGCGAGGACTTCGTCGATCGACATCGTTTTCGCGCCCGCTTCGTCCGGCGCTTTGCGGAACGTGCAGTAGCCGCAAAAATCGCGGCAGAGATTCGTCAGCGGGATGAAAATCTTCGGCGAGAACGTAATCGTTCTGCCTTTGTGCCGGTCGCGCAGAGCGGCGGCCGTTTCCAGCAGTTGCTCCAGCTCGTCGCCGCGCGCGTTCGCCAGGCGCAGCGCTTCCTCGCGCGAAGGCGTTTTGCCGTCGCGAATTGCTTGCAAAAAAGTGTCGACCACCACTGCCTGCATAGCCGATAAGTCCGCTTAGATCAACTACTTGCGCTGCTTTGACACGACCCGAAAGAGCGACTATGTTCCACCTAGCGGGGAGAACACCATGGCGACAAATTTCGATGAAACTTTGGTGATCGACGCCGACGGCCACGTCAACGAGGGCGACGTCGATCTGAAGCCCTATCTGCCTGAGAAATGGCGCGCGCAGGCGCCGGTCAGGCTGCGCGACAACAAAGGCCACATGCGCATGATGCTTGAAGGGCGCATCTGGCCGACTTCGGAAGGTCCGGGCCCGGGCGTTACCGGGCCGATGACCGACAAGGCACGGAAGACGCGCCCGGGAATGACGAACGCGAAGGCGCGGCTCGAGGACATGGATCTCGAGGGCATCGACGTCGCGATCTTATTCGGCACGCAGGTCGCGCTCACGGTCAACGGGCTTATGAACGGTGAGTTCGCCGCGGCGCTCTGCCGCTCGGTGAACGAGTGGCTGCTGGAATACTGCGCGGCCGACCCGGCGCGCCTCAAAGCTGTCGGCTTGATTCCCTGCCAGTTGCCGGACGCGGCAGTCAAAGAGCTCGAATTCCTCGCCGACAGGGGCGCGATCTCGGCGATGCTCCCCACGAACGTCTACGGCCGCAACATGGGCGACGAGATGTTCTTTCCCATCTACGACGCCGCCGAAAAGATCGGAATGACCCTCAGCGTCCATCCGCAGACCGGCCACGACGGCGTGCCCGGCGTCTCCGGCGTCATGGGCGCGGGCAGCCGACGCTTCACGAAGTATACCTACGTCCATATGACAGCGTTTCCTTTCGAGCTCATGATCGCGATGATGCATATGATCGGGGAAGGCGTCTTCGACCGCTTCCCGCGCTTGAGAGTCGCCTATATGGAAGGCGGCGCGGGCTGGCTGCCCTACTGGATGGAGCGCCTCGACGAGCACGTCGAAAAGCTCGCGCCGCAGATGCCGGCGCTCAAGCGCCGGCCGAGCGAGATTATCAAGAGCGATCAGCTCGTGGTCTCCTGCGAGTCGGAAGAGAGCGGCCTCGACCGTGTGCTCGACGCCGCCGGAACAGGCACGGTGCTCTACGCGTCGGACTACTGCCATTGGGACTGCCATTTCCCCTACTCGGTGAAGGACATCGCCGACGCGCGCGATCTGAACGACGAGCAGCGCAAACGCGTTCTCTATCAGAACGCCGTCGACTTCTTCGCGCTGAAGGATCTGCCGCGGCCGCGCGCGCTCAATATCGCGCGCGAAAGCTGGGCGAACGGAAAGCGGGCCGCGGGATGAACGCGAAGAGCGTTCCCGCGATTCTTGTCTTCATTGTGCTCGCGGCGAGTGGCGCGTGGGCCGCCGACACTGCACAAAAAATCCGCATCGCGTTTCCCTCGCTCGCGTTCTCGTACATGCCGTTTTACGTGGCGCAGGAAAAAGGACTGATCAAGAAGGCCGGCCTCGAAGCCGAATACATTCAGATGCGCACCGGCATCATGCCGCAGGCGGTGATCAACGGGAATATCGACTTCTTTACTTCGCCCTCGACGGGCATCTCGGCCGCGGTCAGCGGGCTCCCGCTCGTCATCGCCCTCAACCTGTATAACGGCAGCCCGTGGATTCTCGTCACCGGCAAGGAGATCGCCAAGCCACACGACCTCGTCGGCAAAAGCGTGGCGATCTCCGGCATCCGCAACTCGCCACACTACTATCTTCTCGCCGCGCTGAAAAAATGGGAGATTCCGGAGAAGGACGTCTCGCTCATCTCGACCGGCGGCACCGCTTCGAGCTTCGCCGCGCTGACGAGCCATCAGGTCGCGGGCGCAGTGCTGACGCCGCCGTTCGACGACAAGGCGGTGACGCTCGGATTTAAAAAGTTTCAGTTCCTCGGCGACCTCGCCGACGTGCCCTATGTCGGCCTAGTCACCTCGCAGGCCGAAATGAAAACGCGGCGCGAACTGGTGCAGAAGACGATCGCGGTCGTGCTCGAAGGCGCCGCGTGGGTGCGCGCGCACCGCGACGAATCGGTCAGAATGCTCGCGGACAAGTTCAAGGTGACGCCGGCCGAAGCCGGGCGCACGTACGAGACGCTGACGACCCTTTTGACGAAAGACGGCCGCATGGATGTGAAGGTCGCGCGCGGTTATCTGGATATTCTACGCCAGGAGCGGCCGATCGCGGCCGATGTCGATGCGCAGAAATTTCTCGACTTTTCTTTGCTGCCGGGCGCGCGCTAGTTTAATCTGAGCGGGAGGAAGCTATGACAACGAACAGCATCATCGTGGACGGCGACGGGCACGTCGTCGAAGACCTGGACGCGATCGCGAGCTTGATGCCCGAGCGCTACCGGAAAAAAATCGGCACGAACCGCGTCTTCGATCCGTTTCCGCCGCTCGACCATCTGCACTCCGCCAACCTGCACGATCTGCCGCCCGGCTCTTTCCGAAACGCCGGCCCGCCGGAATGGATGGAATTTTTAGAGGACGTCGGCATCCAGGCGACGGTGCTCTATACGACGCGCGGACTGGCCTACGGCAAGATCGTGAGCCGCGACTGGGCGATCGACCTCGCGCGCGCGTACAACGACTGGCTCGCGCGCGAATACGTCAAGCGCAGCCCGCGCTTTCAGGGCATGGGGCTTATCCCACTCCAAGAGCCCGACGCCGCCGTCGAGGAGCTCCGGCGCTGCGTGAAAGAGCTGGGCCTCTGCGGCGTGATGCTGCCTTCGACCGGATTTCAGTTCAATCTCGGCCACAAGCTCTACTGGCCGATCTACGCCGAGGCGGAGCGCCTCGGCTGCGCGATCGGCATCCACGGCGGCGCGCACGAGAACCTTGGGATGGACGATTTGAATCCGTACGCGCCGGTGCACGCGCTCGGCCATCCGTTCGGGCTCATGATCAGCTTCGCCGGCATCGTCTTCAACGGCATTTTCGACAAGTATCCGAACGTGAAGGTCGGCTTCATGGAAGGCGGCGTCGCCTGGCTGCTGCTCTGCCTCGAGCGCTTCGACCGCTCGTACGAGACGCACATCCAGCACGACCCGCGCGGCGAGTTTTTGCAGCTGCAAAAGGGCGAGCGGGTGAGCGACTACGTCGTCCGCCATCTCAAGGCCGGGAGGATTTTCGTCGGCTGCGAAGGCAGCGAGCCCGACCTCGGCCACGCGATCAAGCGCGTCGGCAACTCGCCGTTCATCTACTCGTCGGACTTTCCCCACGAGGTGAACAACGAATTCTGCAAGCACGAGCTCGAAGAGGTGATGGAGAACCCGGAGCTCACCGCCGACGACAAGGCCGCGGTGCTCTACAAGAACGGGCAGCGCTTCTACAACCTGAAGCCCGAATAGCTCATGGCACAGCGGAAGTCCGCGCTCGATCGCTTCTTCAGCCTGTTCGCGGACGTGCGCGCGGGCGAGGCGTGGACGGCTCTGCTGCTGATGCTGAATTTATTTTTTCTCCTCACGGCTTATCTCATCATCAAGACGGTGCGCGAGCCGCTGATTCTCACCGGCGGCGGCGCCGAGGTGAAGACCTACGCCTCCGCAGGCCAGGCGCTGCTCTTGTTCCTCGTCGTGCCGGCTTATGGATATCTCGCGACCAAATTGAATCGCATCCGCCTGATCTCTTGGGTGACGATGTTTTTCATCTCCAACCTGCTGATCTTTTACGCGCTCGCGCGCGCCGGCGCGTCGATCGCGATCCCATTCTTTCTCTGGGTCGGGATCTTCAACATCTTTCTCGTCGCGCAGTTCTGGGCGTTCGCCAACGACCTCTACGATCAGGAACAGGGCCGGCGGCTCTTCGGCATCGTCGCGTTTGGCGGCTCGCTGGGAGCAATCCTCGGTCCGAAGCTCGCGGGCTTGCTCATGCGGCCGCTCGGTGTCTTTCAGCTCCTACCGCTCACGGCCGTCATTCTCTGCCTCTGCATCGGCTTCTCGATTCTGGTGAACCGCCGTGGGAAGACGGGCCGGCACGCGGGCTCAAAAAACGAGCACGCGGACGAGCCGCTCGGGAAGCCCGGCGGCTTCAATCTCGTGACGCGCACGCCCTATCTCACACTCATCGCGCTGTTGGTGATCATGCTCAATCTCGTCAACACGACCGGCGAATACATTCTGGGCAAAATCGTCACGCAGGACGCCGCTCAGCAACCGAGCGAAACATTGGCGCAGGCCGCGGCCGACCGCGCCGGCCCCGCTTCCGAGCGCGAAACCAGTATCCGCCGGGAGTTCATCGGGCGCTTCTACGGCAATTTTTATTTCTGGGTAAGCCTAATCTCCGCGCTGATCCAGCTTCTGCTCGTGTCTCGGATCGTAAAATACTTCGGCGCCGGCGCGCTCGTTTGCCTGCCGCTGATCGCGCTCGGCGGTTATTCGCTGATCGCCGCGCTGCCGATGCTGAGCTACATTCGCTTCGCGAAGATCGCCGAGAACTCGACCAACTATTCGCTCCAGAACACGACACACCAGACGCTTTTTCTCCCGACCAGCCGCGAGGCGAAGTACAAGGCGAAGGCGGCGATCGATACGTTCTTCGTCCGCGCGGGCGACGTGCTGGCGGCGGTCCTCGTCTATGCCGGCGCTCGTCTGGCGCTCGACGCCGGCGCTTTTGCCCGCGTCAACATCATCATGACGCTCGTGTGGCTTGCGCTGGCGCTGCTGATCGTGCGTAAAAACCGCGCGCTGTCCATCCAGCCCGCGGTCGCCAAGGCGGCTTGAGATGAACGCGCGCATCGGACTGATCATCCCGTCGAGCAACCGGCTGACCGAGCCGCAGTTTCACCGCTACGCGCCGGCCGGCGTCGGCATTCACGTCACGCGGCTGCGCATGACGGGCAAGTGGCGCCGCCCGCTCGCGGAATTGAAGCCCGTCATCAAGGAAGCGGCGACGACGCTCGCCGACGCGAAGCCCGGCGTGATCGTTTTTCATTGCACGGCGAGCTCGATGGAGGCCGGTCTCGACGGCGAAAAAGCCGTCGTCGACACGATCGCTGAAGCATCGCGCTGCGCGGCGCTCACGACCGCCCAGGCGATCGTCGAAGCGCTGCGCCACCTCGGCCTAAAAAAGCTCGTGCTGCTGAGCCCCTACGTGAAGAAAACCAACGAGGAAGAGATCGAGTATTTAACCGCCGCAGGCTTCGACGTCATCCACGATTTCGCCCACGGCCTGTCGGCGAGCGACGACTACATCGCCGTCGCGCCGGAGCGCTGGCGCGATCTCGCCTGGGAAAACCGCCGCGACGACGCCGACGGCTATTTGTTGAGTTGCACAAACACGACGATGATCGAAGCGATCGCCGCAACGGAAGAAAAGCTTCGCAAGCCCGTCGTCACGAGCAATCAGGCGACGCTCTGGGCGTGCTTGCGGCGGCTGGGGGGCAGTGTAAACAACGATGCTTTGGGATGCCTTCTGCGCGGCCACACATTTTAATAATTTCATTCAATAGTCGGGGAAACATTCGCTTGGGTAAGTGCTTCTTCTTTGACACCCATAGCGCTGTACACTCTCGTCTTCACGAACCATTTCACCTCTGGTGAATACCAGTATTCCGCACGCAACCCGCCGCCTGAACGCTCGTAAGACTCGATTTTGATGGTATCGAAATCGCCGGCGCTGACATGAATTGTCTCGTTTCCCGCCGCAACCTTTACATGTCTGTACAACGTGCTTGAGTTCGCCGCTGCATTCCAAACCGTGAAGCGCATTCTCGTTTCTTTATCGGGCTCCAGCGGCCAGAAGACAAATGGGTAGATAATGTCAGCCTCCAAAGCGATTTTGCCGTTCTTTCTCGTAGCGACGAAGCCAAGTCCATTTTTTGTGTAAAGACTCTCGCCGTCTTCGGTTTTAACCACAAATACATCGATGCCGCGAAACTTTTCATCACGGCCGACCTCTTTGGTGACTACCCTTTTCCGTCCATGATTTGTCTCGGCATATGTCCATCGGTCGCCGACCTTCCATTCCGGCCGAGGGACTTTGAAAGACGTTTTTTTAGGCGCCGCTTCCGACAACGACTTCTTTAGCACTGCGTCAAAAGCTTCGGCCGTCATTCCGAACGCGCCCTGGAAACTTCCATGCAGAAGAAATTCCCTTAAGCCGGCAAAGCCCTTCCTTTGGTTCAGCCAGTCAATAGTCAAGAAGGCCAGGTCGTAAGTTCTGACTCTGCCGGCGTCTTGATTCAACGTGCGCCGCCACTGCGCGTTGTTAAAAATGTAAGGTATCTCCGGAAGCCACGCCCATTGACGCAGCACTTCGCGCCGGGCCTCGTGCACGCTTGTCTCGTAATCTTGCCATCCTAATGAGTCCAGCACTTTTGCAGCTACCCAGTCGGCGAAACCCTCCCAAACAAAGGTCGGCGGTCCGTGCTCACCTGCAATTTCATAATGAATCACGTGACCGTACTCATGGGCCAGCAGCAAAATAGAAGATGCTTGGCCTCTGTCGATCTTTCCCAGATCGATGAGTATTTGTTGCTGCTTTGCCGCAGCCACCTGATTGCCGATATCGATCGGGAACAATCCATGGCCATAACGGAAGAAGGCATAGGATGTGCTGTTATGGAACAAATCGACTTTTAGTGGATCGACAACCGGCAGATGCAAATCGTCACGGCACACCTTAATGATAGCCGCGAGCGCTTGCTCGACCGTACGAACGTCGGTCGGATCGCTCGGACGAAAATCAGAAGCCTTTGTGACGATTACTTCTTGAGGACGGACCGGAATGCCGCACTGCACCAACGTAGACACGAGAACGGCTGCAAGCCAGCATCCTATTCGTTGGCCGGATGTGGTTTTTTGAAATATCAAAAACTATTCCCCTGCAGCCTCTCCTTCAACCCCGTAAATCTTTTCTCGATCCGGATATTCCGTATCGCCATCGCGACCGCGCGCTTGCTGCCGACGAGCACGACGAGCTCGCGGCCGCGCGTCACCGCGGTATAAAGGATGCTGCGGTGCAGCATGGGGAAGTGCGACGTGTGCAGCGGAATGATCACGACGGGATATTCGCTGCCCTGGCTCTTGTGCACCGAGATCGCGTAGGCGAGGCCGATCTCGTCGAGATCGTCGGCGTTGTAGGGAATCCGCTTGCCGTCGAAGTCTACGGCGAGCTCCCCTTCTTCGATATTGACGGCGGTGATTCTCCCCAGGTCGCCGTTGAAAATGCCTTTGTCGTAATTATTTCTGAGCTGCATCACGCGATCGTTCAGCCGCAAAGTCGTGCCGCCGCGCTCGATGCTCAAGCCGGCGGGATTGAGCAGCTGCTGGAGCTCGCGGTTGAGGTTCACGGTGCCGAGGAGTCCTCGATGCATCGGGCTCAGGAGCTGGATATCCTGCGCGCCGTCGACGCCGAAGCGGCGTGGGATGCGCTCCTTCACGAGTTCCTGGATAACGCCGAGTGCGTCTTCTTCGCGCTCGCGGACGATGAAAACAAAATCCCGCCGGTCGGCGTCGGCTTCGAGCGTCAGCTGCTCGCCGCGGAGAATGCGGTGCGCGTTCTGAACGATGAGACTCTCGCCGGCCTGGCGAAAAATCCGCTTGAGCACGACGACCGGCACGGCCTTCGAATCGATGAGATCGCGCAGCACGCCGCCGGGGCCAACCGACGGCAGTTGGTCGACGTCGCCGACGAGAACGAGGTGACTTTCCGGCGCAACCGCGGTAAGCAGATGATCGAACAGCGGTAGGTCTAGCATCGACGCTTCGTCGACCACGATCACGGATGCCTGGATCGGATCGCCCTCGTCGCGTAGAAAGCCACCCTCGTGCGGATTGTACTCGAGCAGGCGATGGATCGTGCGCGCTTCTTCGCCGGAGAGCTCGGCCATGCGTTTTGCCGCACGGCCGGTCGGAGCCGCCAGGGCGAAGGAGACTTCCGCGTGCTTGAGAATTTTTAACAATGCGATGAGCAGCGTGGTTTTCCCCGTGCCCGGGCCGCCGGTGATGACGAGCATCTTGTGGCTAAGCGCATGGACTATCGCGTCGCGTTGCTCGGGCTCGAGGAGCACGGATGCGGAATCGGAGCGTTGAAGTGCGGAAAGGTTGAATGCCTTCAAGCCTTTGATGTCCGATGGACTAGCCATCAGCCGCTGGATGTGCGCGGCGACGCTCCGCTCCGCCTCGTAGAGATCGCGCGGGTAGACGCGCTTGTCTTCGTCGTCGCCGCGCTCGTCGACGACGAGCTTTCCCTCGAATGCGAGCTTTCCGACCGCGTGCTCGGCGACGTCCTCATCTACCTGGAGCAGCGCGGCAGCGTTCGCTTTCAACGCCTTAAGCGGCACATAGCAGTGTCCGTCGTCGGCGAATTTCTTGAGCACGTGCATGAGTCCCGCTTGGACGCGGAGCGGGAAGTCGCCGCTGATGCCGAGCGTCGACGCGATACGGTCGGCCAGAATGAAGCCGACGCCGTAAATCTCCTCGGCGAGGCAGTACGGATTCTCTTTCACGCGCGCGACGGTCTCGGCGCCGAAGGCGCGGTAGATTTTCAGCGCCAGTGAGCTGCCGACGCCGTGGCCCTGAAGAAAAACCATGACGTCCTGCATCCCGCGCTGCTCGCGCCAAGCGCGCAGGATGCGCGCGGCGCGAACGCGGCCGATGCCGGAGACTTTCATGACCTTGCTCGGCTCGTCGGTGAGGACTTTGAGCGTATTGAGGCCGAACGCTGCGACGAGCCGCTTGGCGTAGCTCGGTCCGATGCCCTTGATGAGCCCGGAGCCCAGGTATTTTTCGATGCCGGCGAGAGTAGCCGGCTCGATTTTCTCCCAGTGCTCGGCTTGAAACTGCAGGCCGTAGCGCGGGTGTATTTTCCAACTGCCGCCGACCTTGATCTCCTCGCCCTCGCTCACGGGGAAAATACCGCCGACGACGGTGACTTCCTCGATGTCGTCGACCTCCAGCCGCGCAACCGTATAGGGCGCGTCCGCGTCCTGATAAGTGATGCGCGTAATCGTGCCTTGCAGCAGGGATTTTTCGCGAAGATTGTTCGCCACGGCGTTCCTTCGCGCCATCCTACTCCAAAGACGACCCGCTCTCCAAGCCTTTGTCGGACGGGTCAAAAACCGGTATGATCGTTGTTTCGAGAATATTCCGGAACCCTGAGGGGGCTTATTCTATGTCTCTCGATACCTTGTGGTTCGAGGTCGCGCTGATTTTCGTTTTCATATTGATCACCGCATTTTTCTCCGCCTCCGAGATCGCGATCATCGCCACGCGCAAGACCCGCATCCAGAGCCTCTTGGAAAAAGGCGTCCGCTCGGCCGCCGCCGTGGCGCGCCTCAAAGACGATCCCGACCGCTTCCTCGCAACCGTGCAGATCGGCGTCACACTCATGGCCACGCTCGCCTCTGCGATCGGTGGCGCTGCCTCCATCAAGTATCTGAAGCCGTTGATCCAGTCGGCGCCAGTTCCTTTTGTCCAGGAGTGGGCGGAATCGCTCACCATCGTCCTCGTCAGCGGGCCGATCGCCTATTTCTCACTGATCCTGGGCGAACTCGTGCCCAAATCGCTCGCGCTACGCTACTCCGAGAGTATCGCTCTCATGGTAGCGCGGCCGATCGAATTTTTCTCGCGCATGACCGCGTTGTTCGTCGCCATTCTTACGGCGTCGAGCAACACCGTGCTGAGGCTCTTCGGCGGCAAAGGCGCCGGCGACGCAACCTTCATCTCCGAAGAGGAAGTAAAATCGCTCATTCGCGAGGGCGCGGCGAAAGGCATTTTCAACGAGACGGAAAAGGAACTGATTCACAGCGTCTTCGAGTTCGTCGACACGCCGGTGAAGGCGGTGATGATACCGCGTACAGAGATTCACGCGCTGGAAGTCAACGCCACTTCCGAAGAGGTGCTTAAAAGCTTCGTCGAGAGCGGCTTCTCGCGCATCCCGGTCCATGAGGGCGAGCTCGACCGCGTCGTCGGCGTTCTTTATTACAAGGACCTGCTGCGCGCGATCCAGGAAAAAGCGGTCTTCCATATCCGCGAACATCTGCATCCGCCGTTCTTTGTGCCGAGCTCGCTGCCGATCAGCCAGCTGCTGAAGGATCTCCAGCGCCGTCGCATCGCGATCGCGCTGGTGGTGAACGAGTTCGGCGAGGTCGAGGGCCTGGTCACGCTCGAGGATCTCCTCGAAGAGATCGTCGGCGAGATCCGCGACGAGTACGACCGTGAGGAGCGCGGGCCGGTCGAGCGCCTGCCCGACGGCTCGCTGGTGATCCAGGGCTCGGCGCAATTGAAGGATTTAAAAACCGACTACAATCTCCCGTTCGAGGAGTCGCCCGAGTACCTGACGCTCGCCGGCTTCGTGCTCGCGAAGCTTAAACGCATTCCGCGCGGCGGCGAGGTTGTCGAGCACAACGGCTACCGTTTGACAATCGTCGACATGGAAGGCCGGCGCATCGTGAAAGTGAAGCTCGAGGCGACGCACAAAAAGCCTGCAGAGACCAAGGAGCAAAGCGCCAAGACCTAGCGGCGCTCTCCTCGAATTATTTGATTCCGATTTTGTTGCGGATCGCGGGCAGCGCTTCTTCCGCCGCCGCCATGCCGAGCGCGACGAGCTCTTTCTTGCGCGTGAAGTCCATCAGGCCGGCGTTGCCGAGCTTTGGGCGGATGACAACGTCGGCCTGCCGCAATGCGAGCGCGGACGACTGTCGCGTGGCGAGAAACAGACTCTGCAGCAGAGTCTCGAAAGTATTTTTCGTCTGCGCGGCGGGCATGCCGTCGGTGAGGTCAACCGCGATCACGACATCGGCGCCGAGCTTCCGCGCCGTGCCGATCGGAACGTTGTCAAGCACGAGGCCGTCGGTGAGGAGCTTTCCCTCGTGCGCGACCGGCGCGAAAATCCCCGGAATTGCGGTCGATGCGCGCACCGCGCGCGCGAGCGAGCCGGACGTGAGCGCCACCGCCGCGCCGGTCTCCAGATCCGTCGCCATCGCGGCGAAAGGCATTCTCAGCCGCTCGATGTCGCGCGAGGAGACCCGCTTCACGATGAAATTTTCCAGCCGCTCGCCGCGCGCGAATCCCTGCGTCGGATTGATGAAGTCGTAATCGAAGATGTCATTTTCTTCGAGCGCCAACGCGATGCGCTCCAAATCCGACGCGCTTTTTCGCTCGGCGTAGATCGCGCCGATCAGGCTGCCGGTATCCGTGCCCACGATGATGTCGATCGGGATTTTCTGCCGCTCGAGAACGCGGATGACGCCGACGTGGGCGAAGCCGCGCGCGCCGATCCCGGGAAGCACCAGCGCGACTTTCGGGGTGCGGCCGGCCCATGGCATCACCTTCGACGCGGCGCGCCAGCTGCACGATACAAAGCCGAAGGCGACCGTGACTGAAATGACTGCGAGCGCGAGGAAACCACGGCGCATGCAGGCAGTGTAACAGCAATCGATTTCGCGTCGCAATGAGCGCGGATTAGGAGCCGGCCGGGTCTAAAATATCGCGCACGACCATTTTCACCGCGTCCGAAGACGCTTGTGCGAGATTGGTCGCGCTCGGCGTCGGCACCGCGCGCTGGTAGCGGCGCTGCCAGAGCGTCGCGCCGTCGACGATGCGGATTAATTTGAAATCCGCGATCACGCCGATGAATTGCCTGGAGTCGGCGTTCCAGCGGAGAATGTCCGTCAATAGGAGAAGCCCCGCAAGCTTTCCCTGGCGCGCATTGCCGGCGGCGGTTTCGGCGGCAAACGGAAAATTGGCGATGCGCTTATCGGCTTCCTCTGGACGCGAGACCTGGAAGCCGCGCCGCTTGAGCTCGCTTTGCAGCTCGTCCCGGAGCAGGTCCATAACGGTTTGGCGTGATTCGTTGGGAATTTTCCCTGCCATCTCCGCGAGCGAGCGCAGCGGGTTGTTTTCCGGCAGAGCCAGGTTGAGATTCGTGTCGTTGCTCGGCCGCGCGAGCCACAGCGGCGCGCTTCCGGGCGCCGGAAACGCCGCGGGCGCCTGCACCGAAGCACAGCCGGCGAACAGCGATGCGATGATGACCATCAGTGCTGTAGCCGCCGAGCGCAACGGAAGAGCGCGCGCGAGGTTCGCGATAAACAACATGGCGCAGCCGACCGCGACGTCCGTCGGACCGAGCGGCGTGTCGAGCTTGACCGAGAGGTAAAAACCGAGAAACGCCATCAGCACCCCGAGCAGCGGCGCGAGCCACAAGAAAGCCGTCATGCCTTTGACGATCGGCTTCGCCGCCAGCGCCGGCAGCACCAAAAAGCCGAAGATCAACAGTGGTCCGGCCATGATGACGCCGACGGCGATGCTGAGGCCGGCAAGCAAATAGAGAATGACGTCCCAGAGCGTATTGCCGCCCTTCAGCAGAAACGACAGATCGCGATCGAAGGCGCTCAACAGAAACTCTCTGCGGAAAAGAAACATCGCCGCGACCACGAAGCCGAAGACGGCAGCGAGGAGTTTGATCTCGCCTTTGGCGAGCGAAAGCACCTCACCCTTCAGCATACCGAGGATCTCGATCTCGCCCGCGGGATTGAAGACGATGAAGAGAATGGTCAGCGCGCCGGCCAAGGCGTACGCCGCGGCGAGCCGGCCTTCGGCGGTTCCCTTGCCCCGCCGCTCGAAATACGCGAACAGCAGCAGCGCGACGAACGTGAACAAGAGCGAGCCCGCCATTCCCAAAAAACGCTCGCTCGCCGGGAACGCCGCCGCGAAACCGAGCTGAGCCATCCAAAACGCGAACGCGACGCCGGCGGCGGCGACTTGCGGCAGCGTAAGGCCGAGAAAGATCGTCCTTCTAAGGATCAGATAGGCGCCGACAGAGGGGCATACGAACCCCAGAATCGCGCTGCCGACGAGCGCCGGAAAGAGAAGATAGGATGGATTGAGAATCTGCAGCAACGTTTCCATTCAGGCCAACACCGCTCCTTTCTCCTCCCACCACACTTTGCCCTTGTCGATCCGCAGGATTTTTTCCGAGACCTCGCGCACCATTTCCAGATCGTGGCTCGAAAAAAATATTGCGAGGCGCCGCTCGTGGTTGAGCTTGATGAGCAATTCGGTGATCGCGCGCTGCGAGGCGCGGTCGACGCCGGAAAGCGGCTCGTCAAGGATCATGATCTTTGGGTTCACCATCAGAGCACGTGCGATCAGGATGCGCTGCTTCTGCCCGCCGGAGAGCGAGAAGAAGGGTTTCCCGGCGAGATGCGGCAGTCCGACCTGCTCCAGGACTTCGGCGATCCGCCGGCGCTCGCTGTGCGGCAGAATCCCGAACCGCGTTACGCGGCCGTAGGCGCCCATCTCGACGATTTCAGAAACATTCAGCGGAAACTGCGGATCGAGCGCGGCGCTCTGCGGCACGTAGCCGAATGCGGAGAGCGCGCACGAGCGCGTAATGCTTCCGCGCAGCGGCGGCAAAAGCCCCAGGATCGCGCGCAGGATCGTCGTTTTTCCCGACCCGTTCGGGCCCGCGAAGCCGATGAGATCGCCGGTACGTATCGCTAGATCGACGCCTTCGACGACCGGCGCCGAGCTATAGCCGATAGCGACGCCGTCGAGCGCGACCAGCGGCGCCGCTCTGGTGGATAATTTTTCGTCTTCCGCGGTTGCAGATTTCATCATGGCTCAACCGTTCCCCACCGCACCGACAAGCGTGCGAACGGTGTAGTCGATCCATTTGATGTAGGTGTCCGTCTCGGGCCGCCCGCCGCCGCTGCTGTAAAGCCGCAGCACTTTGATGCCGGTCTCGCCGGCAATCTGCTGCGGCAGGCGCGGGTTTTGCGCGCCATAGAGCAAGACCTGCGCTTTCTGCTCCTTGATCTCCTGGACGAGGCTCACGAGATAATTCGGCGTCGGCTCGATCCCGGGCTTGATCTCTACGCTGCCGACGCGCTTCATACCGAAGCGATTGGCGAAATAGGCCCACTCAGGATGATATTCGACGAACTTGACTCCCTTGAGCGGCGCGGCGATTTTTTGCCAGCGTCCGATCCAGTCGTCTAGCTCGGCGAGATACGCCTTGAGGTTGCGCTCGAACAACGCCTGATGCTGCGGAAAATTCCGCGAAAGGCCCGCGGCGATATTCTGCGCCACCGTTTTGGCCCGCACGGGATCGAGGAGATAGTGCGGGTTGCCCTTCGGGTGCAAATCCCCTTCGGCGCGGTCGAGGCGCGCCGGCGCGTCGACCACGGGTATGCCGACCGAGCAATCGATGTAGCCCGGCTGTCCGGGCATGAGCTTCGGATTACTCGCGACTTCCAGCAGAGCCGGCAGCCACGAGTGCTCGTCGTCGAGCCCGGTAAGAATCAGCACGTTGGCGCGGTTGAGCTTCGGCACGAAGCTCGGTTTCACAGGAACGCCGTGCGGATCCTCGACTCCCGTCGCGAGGCTTTCGACGCTGACCTGCTCTTTGCCGATCTGCTTGGTGATGTCGGCGAGCGCCGGCCATGTGGCGACCACGCGGATCGACTGCGCGTACAAAATGCGCGCCGGAACCAAAGCCAGCGCAGGAGCGAACAAAATGGCGATGAAAATTTTCTTTTTCATTAACGGCTTCATGTTAACTCCTCGTTCATTTTTTTTAACGCCCGACAAAGCCGTGCGTATGCGCGCCGATGACGGTCGTCCACTGGAGAAAGAACTGATTGCCGCCATCGTCCTTGTCCTCGCGGACATGATCGTCGGCATGGGTAAATTGGAAGCGAAGGCGGTTGAACTCGCTGATGTTCCAGGTAAGGAACGGCGAATACCCGATCGTCTTCTTTCCCGGGCTCGACAGGCCCGGGGCGTAGTCGAAGAGAAATCCGGTTGACCAGTTCTTGTTGAGCTTGAGCTCGGCGTAGCTATACCCGCCCAATGCTGTGCGCCGCTGCGCCACATCGTCGGCGAATAGCCGCTCATTGTTGACGAAGAGCTCGGACCCGACTGTGAGACCCTGGTAAATGACGCTGCCGAGCGGCTGGTACCGGTAGGTCAGATCGACGCCGCCGAGGAAGCGCGGGCCGCCCGATGTATCGTGGCGCAGGCGAACGCTCGGCGTGTACGCGAAGCTGGTTCCAAACTCTACGTTGTTATTGTCGTTGAGGTCCAGGTAGCTATTAAGTCGCGTGAGATAGGTGAATCTGCTCCAGGCGCGGTTTTTGCCGTTGCTGGTCCGGTCGTTGGCTTCGCCGATTTTATTCATGCCGCCCATCGTGGCGCGCAGGAAGAACGGCGTGGGAAAAAGATAGCTCACTTCCACTCCGTCGGCTTGGCTCTCGCCGCCGACAAACCGCTCGATTGAGAGGGGCTCGTTGACGAACGGCAGCTCGTGCTCGTGCGTCTTGGGAAAGCGGCCGAAGTCGGCGAGGAAGCGTCCGCCTTTGGCCGTCAAGTTCCACGGCAGCGAGGTGGTGATCGCTGCCGCTTCGTCGACCTCGACGCCGTCTTTCGTTCCGTTGATAAACGCGTACATGCGGGCGAATGGGTCGACCGACGCCGCCAGCCCGATTTCGGCGCTGCGGAAATCGAAATTGCCGCCGGTTTTACTTCGGTGCTGGACGTTGGCGTCGAGCACCGCGCCGATCGCCGGGTTCAGCGCCGAGGCCGCGCTCTGCACCGCCTGAACCGATTTTTCCACCTGCCCCAAGCGCGACGATGTCGAGGACTCGACCTCCTCGACCTTTTCAGCCGCCGCCGCTTTTTCTTTTTCCAGCTGCTCGATGCGCGTGAGCGCGTCTTTGAGCTGCCTCTGGATATCAGCCAGGGAGTTCTTGAGAGACTGAATGACATCTTCCTGCGCGCGCGCCGGGTCCGCCAGCAACGTAACCACCAGCAATACCGCGCACGACGAAACGGTCCGCGCCACATCGCGAAATGCGCTCATACTCACCCTCCAGGTAAAAGGTCTCCCCTCCCTCAAACGGCGGGAGGGCAAAGACGGTCAAGATTTTTCTGTCTGGGAAAAGTTAAAGAGAAGCGACTGACGGGGGAGCGCGGATCGAATGAAAATCGAAAGCGACGCGGCTGTTGAGCCTAGGCTGTTGCTCGTGAACGACGGTGGCCTGGAACGACGGCGCGAAGTCCGCTGGCTGTGGCACCTCGACGGCGCAGGTCCGGGCGCCTTGATAGCAGCTGCACTCCTGCGCCAGCTGCGGCGTCGGAGTGAACGCGTGGATATGAAGCGGGAGCGCCAGCAGAGCGAGCAACAAGGCCGCGGCGGTCCAATGCCGCGCTTCGATCGCTCGCGCTTTGACGGTCGGGCTCACGTGCACCAATTATGCGCGACCGCTAAGTCTTGTCAAGGCGGCGCGGTTGACACGTTTTTAAAGAACGTGCTACGACCCTTATGTAGTATGTCGAGAGTCTCGCGTTTCGGCGTCTCGCTCGAAGACGACCTGCTCCGCTCGTTCGACCGGAGCATCGCGGAGATGGGCTACGCCAATCGCTCAGAGGCGATTCGCGACCTGATCCGCGATCACTTGATTCAGAAGAAGGTGAGCCAGGGCGACGGCGACGTCGTCGGCGTCGTGACCCTGGTTTACGACCACCGAACGCATCATCTGGGAGACATCTTGGCGGACATGCAGCACAAGGCGAAGGTGGCAATCAACGCCAGCCTGCACATTCACCTCGACGAGCATAATTGTCTCGAGGCGATCGTGATCCGCGGCGGTGCGGCGAAGGTGCACGAGGTCGCCGCAAAGCTGATTTCGACCAAAGGCGTCGAAAACGGAAAACTCGTGACTACTGCGGTGGAACCGCACCACTAAATTTTTTTTGTCTACAGGTAACACTAAAATAAGAATAGTGCTACCCAGACGCGCGACATCAGGATACGACTATGGAAACGCACAGCTTTGCGGCGCTGCTTGTTACGACGCTTCTGCTAGGTCTCGCGCACGGCATCGATTGGGATCATATCGCGGCGATCACCGACATCACCGGCACAGTCGACGAATGGCGGCCCGGCTTATACCTCGCAACGTTATACGCCCTCGGCCATGCGCTCATCGTCATAGCCCTGGGCATCCTCGCGATCCTCGCCGGACTCGCGCTGCCCGAATGGGTAGACGACATCATGGGGCCGGCCGTCGGCGTCACGCTGATTTTTCTCGCCGTCTGGATCATCTATTCGCTGTTCCACCATCACCACGACTTCAAACTCCGCAGCCGCTGGATGCTGATCTTCGATGCCGTCGGGTCGTCGGCAACATGGGCTAAGCATCGACTCGCGGGAAACCCGCAGCCGTTCGTACTCACGCGGACCTCCGTCTACGGCCCGCGCGCCGCATTCGGCATCGGCATGCTGCATGGCATCGGCGCCGAAACCGCGACGCAGGCGCTGCTGTTCCTCGCCGTTGCCGGAATGGGTGGCAAACTCCTCGGTACGCTCATGCTCTGCACGTTCGTGATCGGGCTGGTTATTTCGAATTCACTGATCGCGATGGCGACGCTCTCGGGCTTCCGGCTCGCGAGCCGCAACATCACGGTCCTGCGCGTGGTCGGCGGGTGCGTCGCGCTTTTCAGCCTCATTGTCGGCATCGTTTTCATCACCGGACACGAATCGGTTTTGCCGAAGATCATCGATTGGCATCCTTCGCTGTGAACCGCGGGCTCATTTTCGCTGCCCTGCTGTGCGCAGTGGTCTGTCATTCTGGCGAGGTTTTCGCGGGACGGCCGCTCGTCGTCGACGACGCGGCCACCGTTGCGGCTGGCAACATCGAATTGGAGTTCGGCTTTACCCACACCCTGCCGGAGAAGGGCGTCCGCGACCAGCAGTTTCCGATCATGGCGGCTACGTATGGAGTCATCAAACGCCTCGAAGTCGGTCTCGCAATCCAGCGAACGAATACCGATCTTAAAAGGCAATCGCCGCTGAGCGGTTTCCAGGATATCAACCTCAACGCCAAATACGATTTTATGACCGGCGAAACTTACGACCTTTCACTCGCCGTCAATGTGAAAGTTCCGACGGCGAACAGACATCGCGGGTTAACAACCGGAAGATTCGACGAGGCGTTTTTGTTCCTTGCCACGAAAGATTTTTTTCCAGCCGCCGTTGATCTCAATCTAGGCTATATCGTCGTGGGAAAGCGCAAAGGCGAGAACCTCGAGAACCGATTCTTCGGCGGCATGGCGCTGCGCTACAACGTAAGCGAGAATTGGCGCGTCGTTGGAGACATCTATGGGCTGTCACCGGCCGTCCGCCGCGCAAACGCCGACGGCAATTTCCAGCTCGGCCTCCGCTATCACATGGGTGAGTTCACGATGTTCGATGCTGCGATTGGACGGAGCCTTTTGCCGACGGGCAATCGCTTTCAGGCGACCTGCGGGGTCACCTGGTCGACGGCGTTAAACTTCGGCGCCCAAAATTAAACTGTTAAAGTTTCTTGCCTTCGATTAAAATCTCAGGCGTGTTTTGGAAGAAGTCCTTTTTCAGCGTACTGCTCCCGGCGTTCGTTAGCTTTTTTTCCGCCGACGCCTTCGCCGGGCGGCCGCTCGTCGTCGACGACGCGCGGCCGGTCGCTCAAAACAACGTGCAGTTTTCCATCGGCTTTACGCACACGGTGCCGGAAAACGGCGGGCGCGATCAGCAAGCGCCGGCGATGACGCTGGGTTTCGGCGTGCTCAAAAATCTCGAGCTAGGTTTGACACTCGACCGGACCAACACCGATCTCAAAGGCGAGTCGCCAGTCAGCGGCTTCGAAGATCTCCACCTGTATTCCAAATACAACTTCGTCGAAGAAGTCGA
Organism: Pseudomonadota bacterium; assembly: GCA_021324155.1. Classification (GTDB taxonomy): domain Bacteria; phylum Desulfobacterota; class Binatia; order UBA9968; family UBA9968; genus JAJPJQ01. The sequence continues at coordinate 37,816 of JAJPJQ010000014.1, read as the reverse complement.
AAAGGGCTATGTGCCGGCCATGACGTTTACTTTCGATCTCAAAGTGCCGACGGCGAACAGCCACAACGGCCTATCGACCGGCAAGTTCGACGAGGGTTTTCTCTTGATCGTGACCAAGCATTGGTTTCCCGCGGCGGTCGATTTGAATCTCGGCTACACCGTTGTCGGCCGGCAGCAGGGAGCAAAGCTGGAGAACCAGTTTTTCGGCGGCGTCGCGCTGCGCTACGGCTTGAACGAGAACTGGCGCATCGTCGGGGATATCTACGGCTTGTCACGCGGCGCGAAAGGCGAAAAGGCGGTCGGCAATTTCCAGATCGGCATCCGCTACCGCCCCAATCTTCCGGCGTATTTCGACGTGGCGGTCGGACGCAGCCTGCTCGCGACCGGCGACCGCTTTCAGGTAACGGTGGGGACGACCTGGTCGACCGCGCTCAACTTCTAAAGTTTGACAACAACTAAACGCGCGGGTACCATTCACACAATGACGCCGCACGCCCATCGACGCGTCAAGCATCCGGCCTATCTCGCCGTCGCGGTGTTGTTCCTTGCTTTTCTCCTTTATTCCGCGCCACACCAGGTTCATCACCTTCTCGAGCATCCGCATTCAGCGCGCCCGGCCCCGTGTCAGGCTTTCGCCGTCGCCAAGACCTGCCACCTGCAAGTTGCAGCGGCGATCGTTCTCACGTTCGAGGAAAAGGTCGTTCAATGGCTCGCTCCCTCGGCCGTCGATTCACTTCGGTCTTCCACCGCTTCCCCGGTTTCCGCACGAGCGCCTCCGCTGGCATAGTTTCGTCTTTGTAAATTTTTTTGACCGCTCCGAAGGCGAGCTCGGCATCGCTTAGCTGCCTCGGCGCGACTTCACCCGAAACACAGTTCCGAAGTCACCCGTGAACGGAGAGAAGATGAGAGTTTTCTCACTGGCTTTTTTTATAATTTTCTTGCCGATCGGCGCGGCGCGCGCGCACGACGGCTGGATCGAGGTCGCTCCGGCCATCGTCGAGAAAGGCCAACCGGTAACTATCGCGCTGATGCAAGGCAATCATTCGAACGAGCATCGCAGCTACCGGCTAGCCGGCAAATGGGACGCGGAATTCACCAAAGTCACCGTGATCGCGCCATCGGGAAAGACCAGCGTGGTCGAGATGATCGACCTCGGCGAAGATCCGGAAAACACCGGCCCTAAGGGACCTAAGGGATTCCACGTTGCGCAGTTCGTCGCCGATGAAGAGGGCGTCTACACTGTGGTCGCGCGCCAGGAGCGCGATCTGCAGCACGGCGATGGCCCGCGCTTTCGCGGCGTGCGCTTCGCGCGCAGCGCGTTCGCAGCGCTCGCGCTGCCGATGCTCGCCGAGGCGCAGAAAATCAGATCCGCCGCGCCGCAGGCGCGCGGCGGGGATGATCTCGAGATCGTTCCAGTGGACAATGCAGCCAGTGCCATGCGTGGCGCGTCCATCGTTCTGCAAGTTCGATACAAGGGTAAACCGGCCGAAGGCAAAGTCGTCTCGATCGTGCCGAAGCTGGCCGGAGCCCGCGGCGCGAAAGATTTCACGACGGATGCCGAGGGGCGCGTTCGCTTCACGCCGCCCGCGGCGGATTCTTATCTCGCCCGCGTCAAGTTCGACGAAAAGAGCGAGCGCGGCGACCTGAATTCCTTCGAGGCCACATATGTCTTTCAAGCCTTTAATCGTCGCTAGCGTGCTCGCCCTCGCCGCGGCACTCGCGCCGGCGCTTCTGCACGCGCATGCGTATCCGATGGTCGCCGTCCCTCCGGAAGGCGCCGTACTGCGCGATTCGCCGCGCGAGATTCGGATTCAATTTACCGAAGGCATCGAGCTCGAGTTCAGCCACATCGACGTAAAGAACGCGGCGGGGGAAAAAATGAACGCCGGCAATCTCCGCCGAATCGCCGACGATACCGTCGCCGTCGCGGTGAAGGCGCTCGCTCCGGGAACGTACCGCATCGAATGGCAGGTGCTTTCCGTCGACACGCATGTGACCGACGGCGTGCTGCGCTTTACGGTCGCCGGCGGAAAATAAAAATGCTCGCGATCGAAGGCCTCGTTTCGGCCGCGCTTTATTTCACGGCCGCGCTCGTCCTCGGCTCGCTCGCAACCGCCGCGTTCGTTCTGCCGCCCGGCGAAAGTCCTCTGCGAAAGCAACTAATATCGTTTGCCGCGATGTTCACCGCGGCTTTTCTCTTGATCGCCGCCGCGGCGCTTATCGTTCAAGGCGCAAAGCTTTCCGGCGGCGGCTTGCCCTCGCTCGACGTCCTCCTCCGCTACGTGATGAAAACCCAAAGCGGAAACGTCTGGCTATGGCGCGAGATCTACGGCGCGCTGCTGCTCGCGCTGCTCATCTCGTTTCAAAACACGGATATCTCCGAGCGCGCCGGCCGCTGGATGGTGCTCGCCGCTATACCGCTCGCGGCGAGCCGGAGTCTCACCAGCCACGCCGCCGCCGCGCGGGAATATCCGCTTATGGCGATGGCCTGCGACGCAATTCACCTGACCGTCGCAGCGGTCTGGGCGGGCGGCCTGCCGCTGCTCTGCTGGGCGCTCTGGCGCGGCAGCCGGTTCGCCACGTCGCCCGGCTGGACCGGCAATTTAGTCGCCCGCTTTTCACGGCTGGCGTTCCGCAGCGTCGTCCTCCTCGTTTCTACCGGCATTTTTCAAAGCTGGATTCAGGTCGGGACCTGGGATTCGCTCCTGGAGACCGCCTACGGCCGCGTTCTTTTATTGAAGCTCGCCTTATTTTTGATGATGCTCGCTTTCGGCGCGCTCAACCGGCATTTTACCCTCCCCGATCTCATCGCCGCGCCGCACCCGGCGCCGTTCCCGCGCGACGCCTTCCAGCGCATCGGCGCCGAAGCGGTGCTCGCGATTATCGTGTTCGTCGCCACGGGCTTTCTCACGATTCTGCCGCCCGGCGCCCACAGCGCGCATCAGCTCGCCGCAGCGCCCAGGTTCGGCGTACTCACGCCGGCGGAGGGCGCGGCGATCAAAATTCTGTCGCCCCGCGATGGCGAGACCTTGCACGGCGACGAGGTACCGCTCAAGTTCCGTCTCACGCCCGGCCGCCGCGGGACGCACGCGCACGCCTACGTCGACGGCGAGCTCATGGGAATGTTCGAGACCGAAAGCGGCACGCTCACGGGGATCACGCCGGGACATCACGCGCTCGAGCTCCGCGTCGTCGCCGGAGACCATCAGACGGAGCTCGACGCTAGCGATACCGTTCATTTTGTGGTGAAGTAAAGCCCATGCACGCACGCTCGATCGTATTATTCGTCATCGCACTGCTCGTCCTCTCGATCCTTCCGCTCGCTTTCTGGCGCATCCAGCCGGTCGCCGACGGCGACGCCTCGGAATTCACGCGGCGCTATCTCGCCGCGCTCTACGCGCGCGATTACGGCCGAGTTTATTCGCTGCTCTCCGCCGAAGACCGCAAGGCCAAAAGCCGCGACGAATATCTCACGGAAAACCCGTCGTTTTCCGGCGCCTCGCTGGACGTCGCGCGCGGCCTCGCGCGCATGATCGAGCTCAAGGACGTGCGCGCCGACATCAACCGCGAGCGCGCGAGCGTGCGCTTCGCGTTTCGCGCGCCCGACGCGAACAATCCAGCCGTCCAGCGGCTCGCCCAAGACTTCGACGCCGGCCGCCTGGCAACCCTTTCGCCGAACGATCGGCGCGCGATCGCGCGCGAGTTCGAAGAATTGCGCGCCCAAAACGCACTGCCGATGATCGAAGGCGAAGACCGGGTCGACCTGGTTAAAGAAAGCGGCCGGTGGCGCGTCGCGACCAATACCGCCGGCGCGATTCGCGTGCGTTTCAGCGGCGAAGTCAAAGAGGGACTCGCCTGGGACTTTCGCCCGTTGAAAGACACCGTGCTCGCGCGGCCGGGCGAGACGCTGCGGGTCGTTTATACGGCGACGAATCGCTCCGGGCGGATCGTTACCGGGAAGGCGCGCCACATCGACGACCCCGCTGACGCCGAGAAATACCTGGAAATTGTCCAGTGCTTCTGTTTCATTCGCGAGACGCTCGGCCCGGGTGAGACGAAGGAGTTCCCGCTCGTCTTTCGCGTCACCGGCGCCGTGCCGGATTCGATAAAAGAATTCCATCTCACGTACGTGTTTTATCCGATCGAGAAATTTCCCAAGCAATGACGCACCGAAGCCTTCGTTATATTCTTACGGCGCTGCTCATCGTCGTTCTGCTGGGCGGCCTGCTGATGGCGCGCGGAAGAAGAACGCAATCCGATGCGAGGCCCCTCGAAGGCCTTGGCGACTTCGGTACGGTGCCCGACTTCGCGCTCACCGATCGGAGCGGCAAACCGGTGACTCTGTCGGATTTGAAAGGAAAAATCTGGCTCGCAGATTTTATTTATACGGCGTGCCAGGATACGTGCCCGCTCGAGAGCGCCGCGATGGCGCAGCTGCAGAACGATCTCAAAAGCGACGGATTCAGACTGGTTTCTTTTTCCGTCGATCCGGAGCGCGACACCCCGGCCGTCCTCGCGCGATATGCGGAGCTTTTTCACGCCGATTCCGCGCGCTGGCTCTTTTTAACCGGCAAAAAAAACGACGTTTATCGGCTCGTTCAGGATGGCTTCCACCTGAGCGCGATTCCGATCGCCGACGATTCCCTGCACGTCGACGGCGCAGTTTTTCACGATGCGCATTTCATTTTAGTTGACGGCTCGGCGCGGATCCGCGGATACTACGAAAGCAACGATGCCGCCGCGCTCAAGCGGCTCGCAGCGGACGCGAAAAAGCTGCTGGCCGAGAACGGATAATCATGGCGAAGGTAGCACGCAAAAAGAGAGCTTACGGGCAGGCGGCAAAAGAACCGCTTCGGAGTGCGCCCAACTGGCCGCTGTTGGCCATCGCGGCGGCCGGGATGGCGCTCACCGCGTATCTGACGGTTGCCGCATGGCGCGGCGAGGCGGTCGCCGGCTGCGCGGTGGGCAGTGTCTGCGACGTCGTACTCGGCAGCCAATGGGCGAAACTCTTCGGCCTGCCGACGTCGTTGTGGGGATTCTTCACCTATGCGGCGCTCGCCGCGATCGCGTTCATCAAGCGCGCACGGCTTCACTGGAAAGCGGCGTTCCTGGTGGCGTTTTTCGGCATGCTCTACAGCGCGTATCTTACGAGCATATCGCTGCTCGTGCTCCACGCCGCGTGCCCGTACTGTCTGACTTCGTTCGCTTTGGTGGCGGCGATCTTCGCGCTTACCATCTTTCAGCGCCCTGCCGACATGTCCGGCTTTTCGTGGACTCCGTGGATTGTCACGACGCTAGCAGGCGCCGCCGTCGTCATCGTGCTGCTACATCTAAATTACACCGGCGTCTTCGAAACCACATCGAGTGCCGACCCGAAGCTCGCGGCGCTCGCCGATCATCTGACGGCGATGAACGCGAAGTTCTACGGCGCCTCGTGGTGCCCGCATTGCAAGGAACAGAAGCGCATCTTCGGCGCGGCCGCCGACCGCCTTCCCTATGTCGAATGCAGCGCCGAAGGCCCGCGCGGCCCCGAAAATCCGGTGTGTCACCAGATGCAGATTGTCAGCTACCCGACGTGGATCATCAACGGCCGGCGCTACGAGGGCGTACTGGGGCCCGAGGAATTGAGTCGCTTGAGCGGATTTACATTGCGCTAAAGAAAGATAGGGAGGCTTGATGAAGGTGAGGACAACGGCGGCGGCGCTTTTGATCTTGATCTTCCCCGCCGCTCCGACCCTCGCCGCAGACAACGGGATGTCCGGAATGGACATGCCGGGGCATAAGTCATCCCAACTGCAGCCGGCCGAGGGCGCGAGCGTAAAGATCGTCACGCCGAAAACCGGGCAAGAGTTTAAAGGGGACCAAGTCCCGCTGGAGTTCAAGCTCAATAAGGGAAAGCGCGGCGATCACGTGCACGCTTACGTCGATGGCGAGTTGATGGGGATGTTCTCCGGCGAAAAGGGCACGCTCACTGGCATCAAGCCCGGCAAGCACACGCTGGAGCTAAGGGTCGTCTCGACCGATCACATCACGGAACTGAAAGCGACCGACCGGACCGACTTCGTCGTAAAGTAATACGGAAATTCAATCGGCGGCGAACTCGACGCGATTCTTGCCGCGCCCCTTCGCTTTATAGAGCGCGAGGTCCGCGTCCTGCACGACAGTCGCCGCGTCGTGATAAGGACGCGCGGAAGTCGACGCGACGCCGATGCTCACGGTGGGTGAAACGTCGGCGGGCTCGTCGAATCGGATCGCGGCGATCTCCTGCCTCAGCTTTTCGCCGGCCTGGATGCCGCCCTCCAGACCGATCTCCGGCAGCAGGACCACGAACTCCTCGCCGCCGTAGCGCGCGGCGATATCGACCTTGCGCGTTCTCGCGCCGATGACTTCCGCCACCCGCCTGAGCACGCGGTCGCCGCAGGGATGGCCGTGACGGTCATTGATGTTCTTGAAATCGTCCACGTCGATCATCAGGATCGACATCGGGCGGCTGTAGCGCTTGGCGCGCTCGAACTCGTGGCTCAACCGCTCCTCGAACGTTCTCCGGTTGTGCAGCCCGGTTAGTGGGTCGCGCGCCGCCTGTGTCTCGATCTCGCGCCGCTCGCGCGTGAGCCGCTCGCCGACGCTCAGGCGTGCCATCAGCTCGGGCACGTAATACGGCTTGGTCATGTAGTCGTTGGCGCCGAGCTCGAGCCCTTTCACGCGGTCCTCGCCCGAGACCATGGCCGTCAAAAATATCACGTAAATGTTTTTCAGCCGCGGGTCTTCGCGGATGCGGCGGCAGACTTCGAGCCCTGTGATTTTGGGCATCATGATGTCGAGCAAGGCGATGTCGACCGGCTCGCTGGCGAGCTTTTCCCAGGCCTCCTCGCCGTCCATCGCGCAGACGAGCCGGTAGCGTCCCTGGCCGAGCATTGTCTGCAAGATCTCCATCTGGTCGGGATTGTCCTCTGCGATAAGAACGGTGAGCTGCCCGCCTTCGGGCGCCGTGCTTAGATCTGCCTTCGGCTGCGCAACGGGCGCTGCGCGGCTGCTGCGCACATCGACTTCCGGCTCGCGAAAGAAGTCGACCGCGAGCATTTGCGGATCGATGTACTGACTCTCGCCGAATTTGACGAACGCGTCGATCAGGTTTTTGTCGAGTCGCCCGGCCGCCGCCTCTTCGCGCAGGATCTCGACGCTTTTCTCGAGCGAGAACGGTGGCTTGTAGGAGCGCTCGTTGCGCAGCGCGTCGTAGATTTCGATCGTCGCGACGATGCGCGCCAGAAACGGAATGTCTTTTTCCGTGAGATGCTGCGGGTAGCCGGAGCCGTCGAGCTTCTCGTGGTGCGCGCCTACGAGCGGCGCGATCTCTTCGAGCGGTCCGAGCTGCAGGCACATCTCGGCGCCGAGAACCGGATGCGTCTTCATGACCTCGAACTCGTCGTGGGTGAGCGGTCCTGGCTTTTGCAGGATCGCGGCGGGAATCGAGACTTTCCCCGCATCGTGGAAGAAGGTCGCGAGATAGAGCAGCCTCATCTCGGCGTCGGAGAGGCCGATGTAGCGCCCGAAGTTGAGCGCGTAGAAGCAGGCGCGCTGGATGTGCGCCTCGAAGTAGGGCTCGACCTTCGATAGGCGATCGATGAAGATTTCGAGCCGCCGGCGGTCCTCGCCCTCCCAGTTGAGCGGATACGGTCTGAGGAGATAGAGCATATTGGTTTGCACTCGCCTCCCGTTGGCCCCGCATTATATCACAGTCGTGGCTTCTTGTCTTTTTCATGGACGCTCCCTACGATGGCGCTATGTCGGCGAAGGCCGTGGTGCTTCTGAGCGGGGGGCTCGACTCGGCAACGGCGATGGCGATCGCCCGCAGCGAGGGCTACGAGGTACACCCGTTAAGCTTCCGTTACGGCCAGCGCCACGAGCGCGAGCTTCAGGCGGCCGAGCGCGTCGCGCTGGCTTTCGGTGTCGCCGAAAGGCATCTCGTGATCGCTTTTGACCTGCGCGCGATCGGCGGCTCGGCGCTCACCGACGCGATCGCGGTGCCGAAGAGCCGTAGCGCCGGCGAGATCGCCACCGGCATCCCGGCCACTTACGTGCCAGCGCGCAACACGATCTTTCTCTCGTTCGGCCTCGCGCTCGCCGAAAAGCTCGGCGCCGACGACATTTTTTTCGGCGCCAACCAGCTCGACTATAGCGGCTACCCCGACTGCCGCGAGGAATACATCCAGGCGTTCGAGCGTATGGCGAATCTCGCGACCAAGGCGGGTGTCGAAGGGACGACGCAAATAAAAATCCACACGCCGTTGATCCGTCTCACCAAGGCCGAGATCGTGAAAAAAGGCCTTGCGCTCGGCGTCGACTATTCGCTCACATGGAGCTGCTACGACCCGACTCCGGACGGCTGGGCTTGCGGCCGATGCGACAGCTGCCAGCTAAGGTTGAAGGGATTCAAGGAAGCGGGGGTCGAAGATTCGATCAAGTACGCCGTCTAAGAGGGCATGAGACAGCCGCAGTTTGTTCGCTGTCTGACCGTCGTTCTCGCCGTTTTCTTTGCCAACCGCTCAGGTCTCACCTTTGGGGAATATACTCAACCGAGACAGGTCACGGGGGTTGAGATCCCCGTTCTCTCTCCGGATGGCCGGTTTGAGATTTTCTATAACTTTAGCGAACAAGACTCACTGGAGGGGACATACCAACAACATCAGATTTGGCTTCGATCACGAAATACCAAAGGCAAGCCCGCGCTGCTTTACTCTTACGGCAGAGATGCGAATGTCGCTTGGTCCCCGGACAGCAGGATGATCGCCGTAACCGACTTTGAGGGAAGCAACAGCTCCAGAGTCGTCCTATTTCGCATTGTGCCACCCCTTGGGGCTACTCGACTTTCAGAAATCGATAACTTTATCGAAGTCCACGCGAAGGAGATGCTGCCAGATTATGACCATTTCTACGCGGAGGTCGTGGGCTGGACGATCGACAGCGGCTCATTGGCGATTGAGCTACGTGGTGACGTTACCGAATGGGACTTGACCCAAACGGAGTACACGACACGCCGGATTTCGAGGCAAGCTAAGTTCAGAATCCCTTAACGGCCGTCGCGGCTATCGCTTGAGATATCCCCGCGCTCCGATCGCGACGAACATCACGCCCCAGCCCAGCAAGAAAAGCGGCCCGCGCCATTCGGCGTTGGACAGTGTCTTCGCCGAAGATAGATTGCTCATGAGTATGAGAGCGCCCATGATAAGAAAGCCTGCGCCGAGAATGGCGGCGATAGCGCGAAAAAACGGCTTCATCATGATCGCGCTCCGCCGTGGCGCACGATCTCGGCGATCTCCTGCACGCGCGCGGTCGTGATGCCGTCGCGCTGCTCGACGGCGAGCGGGTGATCGCTTTCTTCGAGGAGGATGAAGGGCCGCTCGCCCACCGGCCGGGTATAAACCTCGGCTTTCAGATTCAGCGTCGATGGATAGCCCGGAAACTCCGTAGCGAGGCAGCCGGCATACGGCGGCTCGCTTTCGCGCCCGTGCATGTTCCAAAGCTCGGCGGCGCGGACGAATCGTCCGCCGCGAGCGACACCCAGGAAAGCCACATAAATTGCTTGCCGGTATCTTTGACGGGAATAAAAATTCCGCCGAGAAGGAAATAGTACTGATCGTCGATAATGCATTGATCGGAAGACAGCTCGGCGCGCGCGGCGCGCTCCTCCGGCGGAATCATGTACCAGAGCGCCGGCGCGCTCGCGCCGTAGCTCATCGGCAGGCCTTTATGCGTCTCACCGCACCGAGCGCACACGTATGTGTCGTCTTCCCAGGACATTACTTCACCGCTTCGGGGAATAATTTTACCGCGTATTCGCGGTTCACTGCCTCGATAATCGAGTTGTCGTAGAATATCTTCGGGTCGGCGCTTTTCGCCTTGGGATCGGACGAATCGTCGAGCACGAGGCGGATTGCGGCGGGATCGATGGTCATGTCCTTGTTCCACACGCGCGCGCCCTGCTGGTAGTTTTCCGTAAGCGTTTTCGCGTCGCTGATCTTCTCGTACTTCGCATCGACTTTCTTGGCGAACTCTTCGTCGTCGAGCGCCCGCTTGACGCCGTCGAGGCAGGCGCGCAAATAGGCCTTGAGCGTATTGAGGTTTTTCTGCGCGAACTCGCGCGTGACCGCCGTGCCCGGACCGATGATCTTGAGGCCGTCCCTATAATAGTCGACCATCACCGGATACCCCTGCTTCCGCGCCACCTCCGTCGCCGGCGGCGTGATAATAAGACCGTCGGAGTTGGCGACGAGAAACGTGCTCAACGCCTCCTGCACGCTGCGGTGGTAGAGTAGCTTGATGTCCCTTCCGACCTCCATGCCGTATTTTCGCGCCGTCATGCGCATTGCGATCTCGCCGAACGCACCGGGAGAAGTCGTCGCGACGGCTTTGCCACGCAACATCTCAAAAGCCGTGAGCCCTTTCTGGCCGAAGAGCACGAGCGAGCTGCGGTCGACACCGGCGGCGATATAAATAATGCTCGCGCCGGCGAGCGTCGCCGCGATAGCCGCCGCGCCGCCCTGGTAAATATCGATGGCGCCGGAGACGACGCCCTGCACGGCGGCGCTCGCGCTCACCTGCGTAATCGAGACGGTCAGACCGTGGCGCGCGAAATAGCCGGCTTCCTGCGCCACGAGAAGCGGCAGCGTCGTCGGCCCCCATGCCGCGATCGCGATCTCGAGCCGGCCCTTTTCCGGCTTGGCAAACGTCTCGGCCCCGCGCGCGCCGGCGCTCGCGACCGCCAACACTCCGGCGAAGACGATCAGCGCGATTTTTCCGCGGCGAAATTTCATCGCGTCATTTGAGGTTATAGAACGACAACGCGTTGAGGCACAAAATTTTTTCCTTGCTCCGCTCGGCAACGTCTTTGCGGTCGACAACCATTTTTACGGTATGCGGCCAGTCGCTGTCCCAATGCGGATAGTCCGAAGCGTACAGAATGCAGTCATCGCCGTATTGTTCGATCATGAACGGCAGCGCCGACTCCTCACCCTCGCAAGTGAAGAAGCACCGGCCGGCCTTGATGTATTCGCTCGGCGGCAGCTTGAGCGGCGGCATGTCGGCGCGGCGCTTGTGAAACTTTTCGTCGAAGCGCTCCATCCAGTACGGCACCCACCCGATGCCGGCTTCGAGGAACGCGACCCTGAGCTTGGGGAAGCGGTCGAGCACGCCGTTGGAGATAATCGAGATGATCGAGATCATCTGCTCGAACGGGTGCGAGACCATATGCACGCCGAGGTATTTGTGAAAGCGCAGCATGCCCTGCGACACCTGCGCCGTCGCGTGAAACGCGACCGGCACGCCGAGCTCTTCAGCCGCGGCGTAGATCGGATCGAACTGCGGCTGGCCGAGATCGAAGCCGGGGCTCACGTAGGTCGGCATCATGACCGCGACCGCACCGAGGCGCGTGACCGCGCGGCGCACCTCTTCGACCGCTTCCGGCACGGATTGCGGCGCGACTACAGCGGCGGCTTTGATGCGTCCACCAGCCGCCCGGCCGAACTCATGCGCCCAGTCGTTGTACGCGCGCGCCAGGGCGACAGCGAGATCGAACTCACGCACGAGTCCGATCGACAGCGCCGGGCTCGGATAGGCGACCATGAGCTCGATCGCTTCGGCTTCCATGTCGCGAACGTAGGTTTCCGGATTAGCGTCGAGCTTGCCGAGCTTCGCGTTCATGCGGATGTCCCAGCCGAACTGGAGAAAGAACGAGCCGCTGCGACTGCGGTAAGGCTCGGGCAGATGGCGGCGGTAGCAATTCTCGGGGCCGTCCAGCAGATGGCCGTCGCCGTCGATGATGCGATAGCGGCCTGGCATGCGACCTCCTCGACGTTAATTCGTCTTATGGTTGATCGGCGGCACGGTCTTCAAATAATCCGCGATCGCCTGCGCGTCTTCCCGCTTCATATTTTTATAGCCGGCCTCGACCACTTCGGCCATCAGCCCCTGGACATTGTCGAGATCGGGCTTGGTGCCCGTCTGGATCAGATCGGCGATCGAATCGCGGCTCCAATCGCCGATGCCGGTTCCCTTATCCGGTGTGATGTTTGGCACCTCGACATTGAGCGGCGGGCCTTTTTTTGCCCCGGCTAGGTAAAGCGAAGGCTGCGGGATGCCCATCGAGTTCCTCGGCGTATGGCAGTCGATGCAGAGCGAGACGTGCTCGACGAGATAGCGGCCACGCTCCGCGCCGGCGGCGGGCGCCTTCGGCACGGACGTGTACGACTTGGCCACGAAGCGCGTCCAGAAAAAAGTCCCGACGCCGCGATAAAACGGTAGCCACGTCTTGAGTCGCGGCATCTGTTTGCGCACCGGCTTGAGGGTCCTCAGGTACGCGATCAGCGCCTGCAGGTCTTCATCGGCCATGCCGGAGTACGCCTCGTACGGCATCGCTGGCAGGAGCCGCTCGCCGTTCGGCCGCACGCCTTTGATCATCGCGTCGCGGATCTGTTGATCCGTCCAGTTTCCCAGTCCGGTTTCTTTATCCGGCGTGATGTTGGTGGAATAGAGCTTTCCGAACGGCAGGGGGATGACGCGGCCGCCGGCGTTCGGCGTTCCTTTCGGCTCCGTATGGCAGGCGCAGCCGCCGGCCAGCGAAAAAATGTACTGTCCGCGCGCGGCGAGATCGTCCTTGGCGGTTTGCGCATGCGCGGCGGACACACAAACAAGCAGCAGAAAGAAAGCGGCGGCGTTCAGAAAGGGTCTCCGCATTGTTGTCACCTGCCGGCGCGAATCCGGCTGTCCAGAAATTGCAACACCGCGCGGCAGGCGCCGTTGACTGGCGCTTTCTTGCCCGCGCGCGCGAGAAGATCGACGACGATGCCGTTGAGCGCCTGGTATTCGAGCGGCTTTCCGGCCTCGAGGTCCTGCAGCATCGACGGCTTGAAGCCGCCGAGGCCGCGCGAAAAATTGAAGGTATCGTCGACGATCGAGGGCGGCAGCTCGACGCCGGCGATGCGCGCCGCCTCGCGAACCTCTTCCATGCACGCGGCCGCCTGCCCGCGCAAAGGCTCGGACTCGAGAATTTCGCTCACCGTCGCGCGCGCGAGACACGAGATGGCGCAGAACGGCGCGTTCCACACGAGTTTCGACCACATGACCTTGCGGATCTCCGGGCTGACCGAGCAGGGGATCTGCGCAGCCGATAGAATCGATTCCGCCGCTCTCGCCGCCTCGCTATCCGGCGCATCGAGCGCGCCCAGGACGATGCGGCCCCCGGCGCTGTGCGTAATCGTTCCCGGCGCGCTAAGCTGCGCGCCGAGATACACGACGCCCCCGAGCACGCGGTCACGACCCCAACGGCTTGCGAGCCTATCCGCGTTATCCACGCCGTTTTGCAGGGAGAGAACGACCGTGCGCGGGCGGATTATCGGCGCAAGCATGGCGGACACAGATTCGGTGTCGTAGGATTTGACGCAGAAGAGCACGAGCGCCACAGGCCCGACCTCGCGCGGATTATCGGTGAAAACCCCATGCGCGCGGAAGTCGCCGCCGACGCTTTTGACGCAAAGCCCGTCCCGGCGCATCGCCTCGAGATGAGCGCCGCGAGCGATGAACGCGACGTTCTCGCCTGCGGCCGCGAGCCGCGCGCCGAAATAGCCGCCGACGGCGCCGCTGCCCATCACTGCTATGCGTGTTTGTCCGCTCGTCATCCGAGGACTCTAGTATCCGTCTACCACCTTGTCAATTAGACTGACGCTGCTCTGCGTTTATTCCTCTTCCGCCGCTCGGCCGCTCGCTTCACCCCGCCGCGATATGCTATGAAGATTCAAATCCATGGAAAGAATCGAGCCCGTTTCCGACTACATCAAACTCCGGCGCTACCCCGTCGGACAGGAGGTCGACTTCCACGGCCGCCGCTACAAAATCCTCAAGCACACCACTCTCGCTTCCGGCGAGGCGGCGCTCGTGCTCGCCGGCGAGAAGGACCAATTCGTTGTCGGCGCGACGCAGTTTCTCGCCGGCGTCGCAGCCAAATAATCGATCTGTCATCGAGGAGCGCTCATGGCGAAAATCAAACTCACGCTCTCGTGCTGGGACTACGACCGCACCCGCGCCCTGCAAGACGGCCGCGTCGAGGTTGAAGGCGTCGATCTCACGTATCTTCCGCTCCGCGTCGAGGAGACTTTTTGGCGCATGCTGCGGTACGGCGAGTTCGACGCCGCGGAGCTGTCGATGGGCTCGTATCTGATGGCTCGCGAGAAAGGCGCGCCGAAGCTGATCGCGATACCGGTTTTTCCTTCGCGCGCGTTCCGCCACTCGTGTATCTACATCAACACGAAGTCCGGCATCAAAGAGCCGAAAGACATGGCGGGAAAGCGCGTCGGCGTCCCCGAGTATCAGATTACGATGGCGATCTGGGCCCGCGGCATCCTAGAGCACGAGTACGGCGTCAAGCCGGAGCAGATGAAATGGCTCACGGGCGGCGAGGAGCATCCCGGCCGCGTGGATAAGGTGCAGCACGATCTGCCGAAGACGATCGACATCCGGCCGATCGGCCCCGAGAAGACGCTGTCTGCGATGCTAGAGAGCGGCGAGATCGACGCGATGATATCCGCGCACATGCCGTCGCCTTTCGTGCGCCGCTCGCCGAACGTCGCGCGCCTGATCCCCGACTTTCCCCGCGTCGAGAAGGATTATTACCGGCGGACGAAGATTTTCCCGATCATGCACACCGTCGCGCTGCGGGAGGATTTTTACCAGAAGCATCCGTGGGTGGCGCAGAGCCTGTACAAAGCTTTCGCGGAATCGAAGGATATCTGTCAGGAGTCGATGTACGAGTTTTCGGCGCTCAAATACATGCTCGCGTGGTCGATCGCCGAGATGGAGGAAGAGCGCGAGCTGTTCGGCGCCGGCGAGCTCTGGCCTTATGGTCTCGAAGCGAACCGCCACGTGCTCGAGACGCTGGTGCAGTACGCGCACGAGCAGGGGCTCATCAAGACGCGGCTCGATTTGAAGAGTCTATTTGCGCCGAACACGCTCGAAGAGTTTAAGATTTAACGGGAGGCGTAGACTGGCGTATCGAGCCGCTGTTATGCACGCGCTCACGACGCGCGGCGCGCTCCGCGAATTCCAGCGCGCTGAGCTCGACACATTTCTCACATACCTGGCTGATCGGCGGCGTTTCGAGTTGTTCCACGAATTCGTATTGCGGCCAACGCGGGCATTCTTCCACGAAGTGCCATTGTTCTAATCCGGTCCTATCCGTACGAAACCTCAGCTGCATTGTCCTCTCGGCTCGGTCTCGGCCTTGCCCAAGGATAAATTTATCGAGAGTTATCCACAATCGGGTGAAAACCTTAGTTTCCATTGACAAATACCTGAATTGTGACCCTTCCGCCGATCTTCTCGACGATCTATTTGACACACCACGCCTCCGAGCGTTACCCTTCTGACATGCCCGACGAGAAAACCGCTCCCGTCGAAGAGGTAAAATGGTGGATCGACCGCGGCCCGGTCAAAGAGCGCGAGAAGCAGACCGGGCTCGGCCGAGGCGTCATCGAGAAGTGGACCTACGAGCTGCTGAAGGATTACCGTCAGGAACAGGCGGTAAAGAACGTGGTCGACATCAACCCGCGGACGTTGAAGGACCTCGCGCAGGCGCCGCTTGGTTGGAACTACGTCAGCTTGGGCGTGGGCGCTTATCCGCCTGAGCGGCTCGAGAAGATCAAAAAATCCGTCGCGCTTCCCGCCGGCGCGCGCGCCCTATTGATCGATGCCGGCTACTCGGTGCGCCTGCTCGTCACCGGCGAGCCCGTCGGCGCGCGGCTCGTCGATGTGAATTTCACTGAAGGTCCGTCGCTCGACTTCTTCATCGACAACGAGCTGATCGAAGAGAAATTATTTCCCAACCTGGAAGTCGCTGTGAGGAATCTACAAAACACACTCGCGAGCTATCTCACAGCACCGAAGCAAGACTGATCTCAGTGCTCGTACCTGAAATCGCCAATCCGATATTTTAATGGCAACCGCAGGTCTTCGGCGTGCAGCCGCAGCCGCCGCCGCTGCTGGGCGGCTCGGCGCCACCGGCGAACGACCGGATGTCGCGGCCCGAGCTAAAGACCGAAAGCAGCCGCTTGACGTCGGAGCTTGCACAGGAGGGACAGGAGATCTTCTCGCTCGTCGAGCGGACGAGCTCTTCGAAGGCGCACTCGCAAGCGCCGCAGCGATATTCGTAAATCGGCATCGTTAGCCTCGCACAGTTTCGTTCGACTCTTCGGGCGGAGCCTCGGAGGAGATCGGTATCAGGCTCGTCACCTCCAGACCGTAGCCGGACAGGCCGACGAGATTTTTTTTGTTATTCGTCAACAAACGCATCTTGCGCACGCCTAGGTCGCGCAGAATCTGCGCTCCGATACCGTACTCGCGGAAATCCGCCTGGTAAATGAAAGACGGGTTGATGTCGGTCTGGCTCTTGCCGCCGCGCATCGGATATTTGAGGCGCGCGGGCCGCAACTCCTTCCCGTCCGTCTGCAAATAAAGAATGACGCCGCTGCCGGCCTCGGCGATGATCTCCATCGAGCGCTCGATGACCGCGCCGGTGTTCAAAAGCTCGAAGCCGAATACGTCGCCGGGGATGTATTTCGAATGAACGCGCACGAGCGTCTCCTGCTGCGGCTTGATCTCGCCTTTGATGAGTGCGAGATGCTCGCTCGGGTCGACGTGCGTGTTGTAGACGACCGCCTGGAAGTCGCCGTACTTCGTCGGCAGGCGCGCCGACGCGACACGGTAGACGAGGCTGTCGTTCTGGAGCCGGTATTGAATCAAATCGGCGATCGTCACGACCAGAAGCCCGTGCTCGGCGGCGAATTTTTCCAAATCCGGGAGACGCGCCATGGTGCCGTCGTCGTTCATGACCTCGCAAATGACGCCGGCCGCCCTGAGCCCCGCGAGGCGCGCGAGATCGACGGAGCCTTCGGTCTGCCCCGCGCGCACCAGAACGCCGCCGTTGCGCGCGCGCAGCGGAAAGATGTGGCCCGGCGTGACGAGATCTTCCGGCACGGCATTGTCAGCGACCGCGGCGAGAATCGTATTCGCACGGTCGGACGCGGAGATGCCCGTCGTGACGTTCTTCACGCCGTCGATCGAAACCGTAAAAGCGGTGCCGAAAGGCGACGTGTTCTCCGACACCATCATATGCAGGCCGAGGTGGCGAACGCGCTCCTCGGTGAGGGTAAGGCAGACGAGGCCGCGCCCGTAGCGCGCCATGAAATTGATCGCCTCGGGCGTCGCCTTCTCCGCTGCCATGCAGAGGTCGCCTTCGTTCTCGCGGTTTTTGTCATCCATGAGGATGACCATGCGGCCGCGGCGAACTTCGTCTATCGCTTCTTCGATGGTGGCGATCGCCATTAGAAGCCTACTTTACCCACGAGGGTGGGCAAGATCAACCGCCGCGGTTTCCTTTTGCGGCGCGGGCTTTTTCTCGAGCAGATCGCGTATGAGCGCTTTGGCTTCCGCGCCGTCCCATGGACGGATGCCGATCGCCTTGCCGACGAACATGCCATCGCGATCGATGATATACGTGAGCGGCAGGCTGATGGCATCGTAGTGCGCGCTGACGTCTCCGTCGGGATCGAGCAGCGCCTGAAAAGTGAGCCCGAGCTCGTCGAAGAAGCTGCGGACGGATTGTCTGTCTTCTTTGAAATTGACCGCGATCACGGCGAGCCCCCGGTCTTTGAATTCGCGATGCAGCGCTTCCATCATGGGCATCTCGTCGCGGCAAGGGCCGCACCAGGTCGCCCAGAAATTGAGAAAAACCACCTTGCCGTGGAAATCCTTCAAGCTGACGCGCCTCCCGCCGGGATCGGCGAGTGTGAAGTCGGGCGCGGCGATGTCGTTCTTCGGCTTCACGAGCTCGAGGTCCCCAGAGCGATGGGAGCCGCCTGTCGTCGGCACGGGTGGCCGAAAACGCGGGTGAATGTAATAGACCAGCAGCAGCGAGGCTAGAACGAGGATCCAGAGGATAAGGCGAAAACGAAAAGAAATAATGGTGTGACCTTCGACCATTCGCAGCGATGACGTAAAAAAAGAATCGCCCGCCGGAGAGCAAAAGTCAATTCTCCGGCGGGCGATTGATGAAGCCGGTCCAGGAGCTAGAAGGTGTAAACCCCCTGGAGCGCGAAGGTCGTCTGGTATTTGTCGGCGCTGGCCGCGCCGTTTTTATACACGTCTTTATTGGCGAAATCCTGGCGTACTTCTGCCCGGCCGAGCAGCTTGGCGGTGAACTTATAAGCGCCGGTGAGCGTGAGCTCGCCGAGAGCCACGTTTTTCTCGGGGTGGGTCGCGCCCAACCCGAACGTCCGCGCCGCCTGCGGATCCCAGAAGAACTCGCCTCTGAGTGACGTGTTGACGCGGTCGGTCCAGTCATAAGAGAAGATGCCCGCCAACGCATTCCACCACGCGCTCTTGGTTCGCGTAACGCCGACCGCCGGCACAAGAGCATGATTTTCCTGACCGACCGTCCATTCTAGAAAGACCGTAATCGGATCGAACTTGATCGTGCCGACGTTGCTCAAGACAACGCGGGTGCCGCCGGTGTGTGCCTTGATGCCGATGCCCGGTGACGTCCACTCTTTTCCGATCGTGCCGTTCGAAGTGAAGGAGAAATTATCGTTCAGCGTCCAGTTGATGCCGCCAAGAAAGCTCGGGCCGCTGCTGTTGTCCGCCGGATTGTCCCAGCCCGTGATGAGGCCGGCGCTCGCGCTGAAGGTCTTCGAGAACGGGTAGGTGAACAGCGTGCCGAGATGCGTGATCGGAATGGCGAAGTTGAAGGCGAATGAGCGCGAGATGTTGTTGTTGTAGTTGCCGGGCGCGGGCAGAATCTCGGTGCCGAGCGGGGTGACGAATTTACCCGCTTTCATCGCGATCCCTTCGCCTACGGGGATGGTGTAAGTCAAATAAACCTCGCGCAATTCCGCGGAGGGCTCCTCGACGATGCGCGGTCCCCAGAGCGTCGCCTCCCTCAAAAGCTCGCCCGAGCGGCCGATGTCTGCGGAAAAATGAAACCCGACGCCCCAGTCTTTTTCCGGTTTGTCGATCGTCATGTTGAAGGCGTTGAAAACGACTTTGTTGTGGTCTTTGTCGAAGTAGCGGCCGCTGATCTGCCTCTTATTGGGATGGCCATTGCTTGGATGGTTCGAGCTGTAAGTGTAGCTGGCGTCCAGGAACCCGCTGAAGTCGAAGCCGGTCGCTTTCGAGACCGCGCCTTTTGCATTATCGACCGCATCGTCGACCGGGCCGATCAAAGGCTCCAGGCCGAGAACGCCGGGACTCAGCGGCTTCGGCCCATCGGGGGCTGGGGCGGGCGCAGGAGTACCGGCAGGGGGTGGAGGCTGGTCGGCTGCATATGAATATGCCGGCGCGACAAGCAGCGTAGAAAACAAGGCTGCCCGCAATATCTTTGCGGTAAACATTAGAGATCCTCCCATTGATCTAGTTAGTCGTCGATGTAGCCCTGCATGCCCGGCAACGCCGCCTAAAAGCGCAAAGACACCCTCGTCTTTGCTCGTGGGAGAGTGAGCAATGAATATGCCACGCAGCATTACACTGAAAGCCTCGTAAAAATCAACGAATATCGTCGCTAATTTTTTCGCTAAAATATCTTTTTCCGGTCACTTTGATCATCTTTTGGGCAGTCTGCCTACCGAAACAGCAGGAAACGGGCGGTGCCGTTCCCCTCGACACCCATTAATTGCCGAGAAACCAACTTCTACTCGATTTTTCCCGCGGGCAGCTGTACGCTTTTCGACATCATCAACAGAGGGCTCGGCTGTTCCGCGAGGGCTTTTTTATGCGTCGCGTACAGAGCCAGGCCGGTGAAGATCAATCCGCCGGCGACGTTGCCCAAAGTCACGGGGATCTGATTCCACAGCCACCAGTCGGCGAGAGAGACTTTCGCGCCCGACATCATGCCCGCGGGAATCACGAACATATTGACCACCGAATGCTCGAAACCCGGTCACGTTGAACTTCCGCGGCAGGTTCGTGTAGGCCTTGTTGCCCAAGAATATCTCGGTGAACTCCTGCGCAACCGGCGAGGCGTCGAAGAGCTCGTTCGGCGTGAGCCCGGCGGCCGGGCAGCCGATGACGTTGCGGATATTGTCCATGCCGGTCTGCAAGGACACGAGGCCGACCCGCTCTAGCCGTCGCCAATTTCGGGCACGTCCTCGATGCCGAACCAGCGGAGCTGGATCTGCTGGCGCGTCGTGATGTCGATGAAGGCTTTGCCGAACTCTTCGCCGATTTCCGCAATCGCCCTGATCTGCGCGGACTTCGTGATGCCGTTCGGGATGCGCACGCGCATCATGAAACGGCCGGGCGTCTGCTTGCGAAAGAAAACACCGGCCCATTTGAGTCGCTCGCGGTCGCCGTCGGTGATCGCCTCCCAGCCTTCCGCGGCATAGCGCGGGACATCGGTCAGGATGTCGAGACCGTCCTTCTCGCTCTTATATTCTTCGATCTTGTTCATCGCGCCGCCGCGAAAATACAAAAGCCGCCCGATGCCTCCGGCGTCTTCGCCTTTCGCTTCAATCGCGACGTTGCGATGATGTGCTATTACGCGGAGCCGGCCACGGCAATTTCCGCAGCCGGCCCCGCTCCGCCCTTCAAACGAGGCGAGGAAGGGCAATGTCGATTAAGGACCCGTCGATGCAATATCGAGGTGCATACTGTCCACTTTGCCGGGAACTCCCACAATTACCCAACCGGCCTGTTTCTGTAATTCGATAACGCATTTGCGATCCACTGTTGTCTTCGACGCTACGCCGATATGCCTGAGCTCGAACGAGCGCGCCAGTTCGAGCAGCGGGACATCGGGGATTTCTTCCTCTTCCCGGTCCGCGAATACTTCGGCGATGAAAATAAGATTGTCGAACACTTTCGCAGCTGTCGTATCGATCAAATGCCTTTTAGCCATTTCACCTCCGCCAAATAAAAAAGGCGCGAAACTTTTCTTCCGTTTGGCGCCTTTGCCAGGGCCCGCCTTACTACCTTGAATGGGCGGATCGAGATTATGTTTGCGGACTAAAAGTTCGTTACGCTCCTCCCTTGTGCATAAGGCAAATGTCGGGCCAGCATGGCTTCGTTGAAATCATTGAAATCTTTCGTGCCGCCGTCTTCGATTCCTGACCAATCGTTCGGCACCCGCCTAGAAATCGGGCACCTGATGCCGGGACACGCCTTGCTATTCAACTTTTTGCTTGGTTACTTCTTCGCTGAGAACGATCGCCTGTGCGATGTCGATCATCGGCTTGCGCAAGTCCATGCTTTTTTTCTGGATGAGCGAAAAAGCCTCGGCCTCCGAGATGCCGCGGTTCTTCATCAGCACGCCTTTCGCGCGCTCGATCATCTTGCGCGCCTCGAGCGTTTTTTTGAGCTCGTCGTTTTCTTTTTTAAGCGAGCTCAAATCGGCCAGGCCGGCTGCCGCCAGCTCAAGCGCCGCCGCAACTTCGGGCGCGGCGAAAGGGATGAGAACGTAACCGCCGCCACTGCCGGTCTCTTCTTGATTGCGACCGTTAGCCTCCTGGAATAGGACAATCGGTTTGGGCGCGACGGAGAAAATGTCTTCCGCAGTAGCGCCGCCGGTGAAGACGCTTCCGCCCATGAGCACGATATCCGCTGACGCGCGATCGACGCGCTCCGCCACATCATCGCCGGAAGCACCGTCGCGCACTACGGCGAAGCCCAGCTCGGTGAGACACTTCGACAAGTCACCGCTGGCGAGAAGACGGTCGTCGAGAATCAAGACCTTCTTCATCGTCAATGCATTCGAGCAAGGCACGTGCCAGCATGCCGGCGTCTGAAAATAGGGGGTATTTTGCGCTGTTTTTCGTAAGGAAAGGGCTCATGCTTAAACTTTGAGCACA
This sequence comes from Pseudomonadota bacterium, assembly GCA_021324155.1. Taxonomy (GTDB): domain Bacteria; phylum Desulfobacterota; class Binatia; order UBA9968; family UBA9968; genus JAJPJQ01. The sequence goes on along the minus strand of JAJPJQ010000014.1, from coordinate 15,935 downwards.
AGGCTTGGGCAGTCGATGTTATGGATGCGGGGCGGGCAGCCACGCGCGGAGATGCGAAAACGACCAGAGGAGCAAAAGATACAGGAGGATTCCTCCGATAACGATCAGCGTTGTGCGCAGCCACTTCGGCAGTCGCGACCGCGGGCGCTGGCGGCTCGCCCGGCCGGTGAGCCGGACGCTTTCCGGATGCGCCAGCGCCTCTTTCATCTCGTAGGCACTCTCGAAGCGGTCGTGCGGGTTGCGCTCCAGCGCGTGCAGCACGACCTCCTCGAGTTGCGGCGAAATCTCGTTGCGCAGGCGGCGCGGCGGAACCGGGTCGTCGTGAAGCTTCGAGCGCATCGCGGCATAGACGTTCTCGGCCGCAAACGGCACCTTACCGATTAGCATCTCATATAGCAGCGCGCCAAGCCCATAGATGTCGGAGCGCGCGTCGCCGCGCAGCCCCTTGATCTGCTCCGGCGCCATGTAGTCGGGCGTCCCCATCGTCTGTGACATGCGCGCCCAAGTCATTTTTCTCAGAGTCGTATCGAGCGCAATGCCGAAATCGATCAGCTTCAGACGGCCGCCGGCCTGAATCATGATGTTCGCCGGCTTCAAGTCGCGGTGGACGACGTTCTGCTCATGGAGATACGTGAGTGCGTCGGCGATCTGTTTCGCGATCTCGACCGCGTTGTCGATGGGCAGGCGCGATTCGCGCTTGAGGCGATCGCTCAAAAGCTCGCCTTCGACGTATTCCATGGCTAGGTAGACGCGGCTTTTCTCGCGCGGCCGCAAAACCTTGATGACCGCCGGATGGTCGAGGCGCTGGCCGATCTGCTCCTCGCGCAGGAAGCGCTCGTGAAAAACAAGGTCCGCCTCGTATTCGAGATGGGGCACTTTGACTACGACGACGCGGCCGCTGTCGCGGTCGCGCGCGCGAAATACCGTCGCCATGCCGCTGCGCGCGATGACGTCGATGAGCTCGTATTGATCGAGAGTTTGTCCCGGGGAAAGCTCGGCCATGGGTGTTGATCCTAGGGCGGCGCCGAGAAGCGGTCAAGGCGGCGGTGGTTTTTCGCTCAGCGGCCGAAGCGCCACCAGGACGACTTTGGCGGCGATGGCGAGCAGGAGGTTACGCAGGCGATCTGCACGCTCAAGTTGTCGTCGCCGCCACGATCGCGCGCACGGTGGACGAATGCGCGGCAGGCGGCGTCCGCCTGAGGTGAGGAAGACATGACCTCCATTATTTCATTATCGGGCAGTAAACCGTGAATGCCGTCGCTGCATTGAATGAGAACATCGCCCGGCCGGACCTTCATCGTGAGCGTATCGATGGGGACAATGAGACCCTGTCCCAACGCGCGGCTCAGCATGTGACGCTTGGGATGCTTCCGCGCCTCTTCCACGGAGAGGATGCCGTACTGCACCTGCTCCCATACCCAGGTATGATCCTTGGTAAGCTGCGCGAGACTTCCGTCGCGCAGAAGATAGAGACGGCAATCGCCGACATGCGCAGTGACCAGTGTATCGCCGACGACAGACGTCGCGGTGAGCGTCGTGCCCATATGGCGCAGCTCGGGCACCGTCGTACTCTTGTTGTAGATACGGAGGTTCGCCTGCTGCACGCCGTTTCGGAGTCGCTTCGCGAGGGGCGTGCCGGCTGATTCGTCTTGCAGTTGATCGGCAAGCACTTCGAGCGCCAGCGCGCTCGCGACCTCGCCCGCGTTGTGGACGCCGAGACCGTCGGCTACGGCGAAAACCAGCCCGTCCTCGCACGGCCAGCAACCGATCGCATCCTCGTTGCCTTCGCGCACGCAGCCGGCGTCGGTGAGATGGAAAAAATCGATTTCCGGCATAACCGCACGAGAACGCACGGCCGTCCCTGCCCGCGGAAGCGGAGAGGGACGGCGATTGATAACTAAAGTTGACAAACTAGATATCAAAATAGAGCGCGAACTCATACGATCTGACGCTTTGCAGCGGACCCGCGCTGGAGCCGCTCGCTTATCGATCCGTCAAAGCAGCGGAGTGCGGCAGCCGTTTAAAGGGCCACCGCACCCCGAAAAGTTAGATTGGTTTGAGGACTAGTCCAAGACAGGCTTCTTCACCGCCGCCATTGCCATCGCCGAGGCCGCAGTTGGGCTCACCGCCGCGTAGCCGGGCGTCGTCGACGGGTGCAGTTGGAAGTCCGGATAACCTAGAACGCCCATCTCGGGGCCATCGAGCCCTTCCAGTTCGACCTCTTTGCTGACCCGGATCGGCGTGATGAGGTCGCTGACCTTGAACCACGCGTAGGCCATAGCGAAACCGAACGCCGCTACCACAGCGGCGTTGACCAACTGCATGTACAATTGCGATGCGTCGCCATAGAAGAGGCCACGCACCCCGTCGGAACCATACAGCTTGACAAACTCCTCGCGTACGACGCCGTTCCAACCAGCGCCGTATTCCCCCGTCGCGAACAATCCGACGGAGATCACACCCCAGAGACCGTTGATGCCGTGGACGGAGATTGCGCCGACGGGATCGTCGATGCCGCGGCGCTCCCAGAAGAAAACCGCTTCGACAACCAGCCAGCCGGCGACGAGACCGATAATCGACGCACCGATCGGGTTGACAAAAGCGCACGGCGCGGTGATCGCAACGAGGCCCGCGAGCATGCCGTTGCAGCACATCGTCGGATCGGGCTTGAGGCCTTTCAGCATGAGCGTTACCATCGCGGCGAGCGCGGCGACGACTCCGGCGAGCATCGTATTCACGACCACGAAGCTGATGCGGAGGTCGGTGCCCGCGAGGGTCGATCCCGGATTAAAACCGAACCACCCGAAGGCAAGGATGAAAGTGCCGAGACAAACGAGCGGCACGTCGTGACCGGGCATCGCCTGCGGTTTACCATGTGCATCGAACTTGCCGATGCGAGGCCCAATGATGATCGCGCCGGCAAGCGCGATCGCACCGCCCATAGCATGAACCACACCGGAGCCGGCAAAGTCGACCGCGCCGTGGCCCAAGCCCCAGTTGACGCCGCCTTGCGCGAGCCAGCCGCCGCCCCAAACCCAGTTCGCATAGATACAATAGGGCAGCGCGACCCAGAGTCCGAAGAGGCAGAAATTTTTCCATGACCAGCGCTCCGCCATCGCGCCGGTCGGAATCGTCGCTGTCGTATCCATGAAGACCATCATGAAGAAGAAAAGCGCCATTATACCGACATCGCCGACCGCGCCGGTAAGAAACCAGCCTTTTGTGCCAAGCAGGCCGTAGGTGAACGCACCGGTCGCCTTCCCCGCCGCGTCGACGGCGGCGCCGATGCCGATGCCTTCGTTAAGGATCGAGAGGCCAGGCCCGAGCGCGGGATACCAGCCCGGCGCTACCGGACCATTCCACCAGTTACCCCAGCCGATGGCGAAGCCATAGACCCAGAAGGCAAGGCATCCGAGAGGATAGATCATCAAATTCATCGCTGCGGTGTGCGCGGCGTTCTTGGCACGGCATAGCGCCGTCTCGACCAGCATAAAACCCGCTTGCATGAACATGACGAGGAAGCCGCAGATCAACATCCACACATAATTGATCGAGAATAGATTGTGCGCCATCCGATCGTAGAGATCCTGTGCGGACAGTTTCTCAGGAATGTCGCCCTTGGCGTCGCCGGCCGGTGTAGCCCATACGCCCGAGGCAGCGCCGGTCGGATCGGGCCAAGCCGGCTTTTTCGGATCATCACTGGTGGTTGTAAAATAGGACGGCAGCTTCGGCGTCGGAGCAGCCGCCGGCGCTTCGGGCTTGGCGGCTTCCTGCGCATCGGCCCAGCGCGCCGGCAGCCATGCCATCATCATTGAAAAACACAGAAACATACCGATGGTTTTCAGTTTACGCATCTCTTGTTCTCCTCTCGCGATTTCTAGATGGCGTCCGCGCCTTTTTCGCCCGTGCGGATGCGGATGACCTCGTCCGCCGGAGTGACGAAGATCTTGCCGTCGCCGATTTTTCCCGTGCGCGCCGTCTGCAAAATGGTATCGACGACCTGCGCCGCCTTATCGTCGGGCACGAGAATCTGGATCTTCACCTTGGGCAAAAAATCGACCGAGTACTCTGCGCCCCGGTAGAGCTCGGTGTGACCCTTCTGCCGGCCGAAGCCCTTCACCTCAGTGATCGTCATTCCTTGAATACCGACCTTGGTAAGGGCGTCTTTGACCTCGTCGAGCTTGAAGGGTTTGATGACCGCCTCGATCTGCTTCATATCGTCTCCTCGCTGGAGTTTTAGGCTCGAACGTTGAAGCCCCTACGCAAGCGCCGTGCCGCCAGCGGCGAATAAAATTTCTGTTAAAAATTGGGTGCCGCGGCGCGTTCGGCCGCTGTCTAAGTTGCTTCGACTTTAAGCAACGTGCCTAAAAGCTGAGCAACGGGCACTGCAATTCAGTTTACGGCTATGGTGTAATTTCGCGGAGAAATTCAGCCCTCTGCCCGGGTTGTCGGCGAACGGGAGATGGGTACGTTTTTTTTAGATGCGCAATCGAAACCGAAAACAGTCCGACAGCAACGTGCGCAAAGGCTTCTGGCGTTCAATCGGACTCGGTCTCATCACCGGCGCCGCGGACGACGACCCTTCGGCCATCGGCACGTACGCGAGCGCCGGCGCGAAGTTTGGTTTCTCGTTTCTCTGGACGGTGCCTTTCCTCTTTCCGATGATGTTCGCCGTCGTTTATCTCTCCTCGAAACTGGGGCAGGTTGCCGGCGAGGGACTCTTTGCGGTCATCGAGCGCCAGTATCCGCGCTGGTTTCTTTACATCGTTCTCGTCGGCGTGTTGATCGGCAATGTTTTCGAGGCTGCCGCGGATCTCGGCGGCATGGCGGCGGCGATCAACGTGCTCGTTCCGGTACCGCAGCGGGTCACCGTCGTCATCGTCGCCGCCGTCGTGCTGGCGCTGCAGTTCTGGGGCTCGTACACATTTATCCGGAACACATTTCGCTGGCTCGCCCTCGCCCTGCTCGCATATCTGGGCTCGTCGCTGTTGGCGCGCCCCGAGCTCCTACCGACGCTGAAAGGAACTTTCGTCCCGACGATCCAATTCAATCGCGAATTCCTCTCGCTGCTGGTCGCCGCGATCGGCTGCTCGCTCTCCGCCTATATTTTTACCTGGCAGTCGAATGAAGAGGTCGAGGAACAAATCGCCATGGGAAAGAAGAAGTTGGCCGAGCGGCGCGGCGCCAGCGACCAAGAGCTGAGGCTCACGCGCCGCGACGTCATGGTAGGAATGTTTTTTTCGAGTTTGATCATCTACTTCATCGTTCTCTCGACCGCTGCGACGCTCTTCCGCGCCGGCAAAAACGATATTCAGACCGCGGCCGAGGCGGCTCAGGCGCTTGCGCCGCTGGCAGGGCCGGCGGCGGGAATCCTGTTCGCGGTCGGTATCGTCGCCGTCGGATTCCTTGCCGTTCCGGTAATGACCGCCGGCGCAGCCTACGATCTTTGTCAGACGTTTCGCTGGCGCTATAGTCTCAACGCGAAGCCGCGCGAGGCGAAAGCGTTTTACGCGGCGATCGCAGCATTCACGCTCATTGCCGTGGCTATCAACTTCGCCGGCATCAACCCCATGAGGGCGCTTGTGTGGGCGGGGATCGTGCAGGGTTTCTCGACGCCGCCGCTGTTTTTATTGATCATGAGCCTGACGACCAATCATAAGGTGATGAACGGACAGGTGAACAGCCGCGCGCTGAATATTCTCGGCTACGTGACGCTGGCGGCGATATTTACCGCGAGCGTCGGCCTCATCGTCAGCTGGATCATAGCGCCGGAGTGATTGATCCGCTTTCGCGTGGAATCTGGCTGCCGCTCAAAAGCCGAGCGCAATCAGATAACGCTCACTATGAGGAGGAGCATCGTCGCGACCATCATCACGAGCCCCAGCGGCACACCGAGCCGGGCCCACTCGGTGCTTTTGATGCGGAGTGCGTGCGCCGCGATGATGTTAGGGATGTTGCCGGGGATCAGCATACCGCCGGAAATAAGAAGGCCGAGCAGCGCAGCCTTGATCTGCGCTTCGCTGAGCGAGGGCCCGATCTCGGCGGCCGTGAGCGTCGCGTTGTCGAGGATCGCCGAGACAATGTTGACCCAGAAAAGCACGAGCGAGGAGACGTTCGCGAGATACTTATCGATGAGCGGCTTGAAGCCCGCGCCCAGAAATATCAGCGCCATGACGAAGATATAGACCTTGAACGCGCGCACGAACACGTCGCCTAAGCCGCCCGGCTCGGCTTCGCCGCTAAGCGTCTCCTCAACATCCTCGGGCTCCCGCCGCACGAGAAAGATTCCCGCGACCCCGAGCAAGGTCACGGCCATAATGGTGTACATGCCGAGGAGATTGAAGAGATAAAAGAAGTCCGCGTGGTGCGGCGGGCCGGCGAGCTTCGAGACCGCAATGGTCGCGAGCGGCTCGCCGAGCGGCGTCAGCGCGGCGCCGAGGCCGATCGCGAAGCAGGCGACGATCGCGAGATGCACTTCGGCGCGGCGGTGGAGCGGCAGCACGTTGATGAATTCAACGAGGAGCAGCGCGGCGATAATCGCCGAGATGATGCTGGAGAGCAGCCCGAGCACGACGACGCCGGCAAAGATGATCGCGGGCAGAGGCACGGTCACAAGGACTCGCGTCATGATGCGGTCGAGGTATTCGCGCGTGTAGTGGAACAGCGCGCCGGCGATCAGCACGGCGAGCGTTATCTCGATCGGCGCGACGAAGCCTTCCTGTATTATATGCGCATCCCAGGCGCTCGAGACCGTGGCGCTCGCGACTCCCATGACGAAAAGAAACGCCTCGAGATTGCCCTCGATTTTTCGGCTGGCGAACGGGCCGATAAGGACGATCAGAAAAATCAGCGTAAGCCACAGTGCAAGCATGGTCGCCGCTTGACGCAACCTTTATGCCAATTTTGGTGCCGTTTATCTGGAGGAGGAATCAGCGGAGCCGGCGGTGCGTGAGCGCGGGCAGCTCTTCGCGCACTGTCGCGAGATAGTCGAGATCGATCTCGGCGGTGATGACAGACGGCTTGTCCGGCGCGCGTGCGAGGATACGGCCCCACGGATCGACGATCATCGAGTTGCCGTAGGTCGAAAAGCTTTTCGGATTGTGGCCGATCTGATCCGGCGCGATCACATACGCCTGGTTTTCGATCGCGCGTGCCCGCAGCAGCGGCTCCCAGTGCGCTTCGCCGGTGAACGCGGTGAAAGCGGCGGGGACAAAAATGATCTTCGCGCCATGGTCGACGAGCCCGCGATACAGCTCGGGAAAGCGCAAATCATAGCAGACCGTGAGGCCGACGCGGCCGAACTCGGTCTCTGCGGTGACGACGTCGGCGCCGTATTCGCGCGTCTCTGATTCCAGCGCCGTCACCCCGCGCGCAATCGCAACGTCGAAGAGATGAATCTTGCGGTAGCGCGCGAGCTGCCGGCCGTCGGGACCGAAAAGCAGGCTCGTGTTGTAACACTTACGGGCTTCGGGAATCTCTTCGAGAAACGATCCCGCGAGAAGATAGATCTTCAATTCGCGCGCGAGCCGGCTCATGCGCTCGGCCGTCGGCCCCGCGAGCGGCTCGGCGTGTTTCTTCTCGTCCGCCTTGTCGCCGCGCCAGTTGAAGACCTCCGGCAGCGCCGCCATGCGCGCGCCGCGCTCCGCCGCCTCGCGCACGGCGTTCTCGGCGTGCGTGACATTCGCCTCCTTGTCCTCCGAGGCGAGCATCTGGATCGCGGCGGCGATGAATTTCATTGTTCTCTACCTGCTTAAGAATACCGGGCGCGGGCTCTTACGCAAGACATATTCCGTCGCGCTCCCAATCACGAGCTCGATGATGCGCCGGTGGCCGTACGCGCCGATGAAAAGAAGATCGTAGGCGAAGTTCGTAAGGTAATCGATGATCTTCTGCTCGGGATAGCCGCGCGCGAGCTCGTAGCGCGCCTCGATCTCGTAGGACGCCAAGTACGAGCGCGCAGTCTGCAGCGCCTTTTCGCCCAGGGTCTCGTCGCGCGCGATGTGCAGCACGGTGAGCGGCAGCTTGAAGCGCGCGCAGAACTCCGCGGCCGATTCCATCGCGGCGCCGGCGCGCTGGCTCGCATCGTAGGCGAGCAACGGCCGCTCGATCGCGCGAAAGGATCGCGTCGAGACGAATACCGGGCGCGGGGATTTGCGCGTGACGTTCTCCGCCGTCCCGCCGAGCAGGCCGGTCGAGAATTCCTCGTTGATGCCGCGGTGCCCGATTACGACAAGGTCGGCGGCCTTGGCGCGCTCGCAAATCTCGTTGGGCACGAGGCCGATGTCTAGAAAGGCTTCGTGGCGGATGTTTCGCTCGCGGCAGCGCCGGCTGAATTCCTCGAGGATCGCCTTGCCGCGCTCCTCGAGCGCCTCGCGCATTTTGGTCGAGATGTCGATGTAGGGCTCAAAGCCGAGCGAGCCCGAGATGTCGTGAAAAAAAGTTCCTTCGATCGACACGGTGTCGATCACGTGCTGGCCGAAGAGCGCGCCGCCGAAGCGCTCGGCCATCCACAGGGCATAGTCGAGCGCGCCCTTCGCGTGCTCCGAGCCGTCGAGCGGAACCAGGATATTCTTGATCATATCCGCGCGGCGCCGCGCGTTGCCTACGCCGCTTGGCATCCTCTTTAGCCGCGGACCGGGGGATTTGCAAGGAGGGAATCTCCCGCCGTAGATCGCTTCAAAACAGGAGTCTTACGAGCCGTCTCACAACCCCAAATCGCTCAGCAGGCGCGCCAGGACGGTTTCGGCTTTGAAATACTCCTCGGCGATTGCGCGCGCGGCGCGGCTTTCTCTTTCGTAATCGGAGTTGATCGCGTCGAGCGCCGCGAGAATTTCTTCCACGGTATTAAACGCAAATAGGCCGCGTCCGGTGGGCAGAACGGCATCGAAGCCTGTGTCCTGCGTGATGACGGGGCGCCCGGCGGCCAGATAGCAGGCGCTCCGCTCGCTGAACCAGCCGCTTTTGAGCCGCACGTTCAAGTCCTTCGCGACCGTAAGCTCGCCGCGCGACGCGCAAATATAGTCGCGGTACGGCTGCGGGCTCAGCGTCAAAGGATGGGCGTCGACGAGACGCCAGCCGTTCGATTGAAGGAATTCCGCGTCGTCGGCGCCGAGATTATCCAATCCCGTCGCCAGCTCGACCGGCTGAGCAGCGCGCTTGGGAACATCGATGAATTTCACGAACTCGTGGTGCTTGCTCCAGAAGTAGGTCTCCCCCCTGAAGGCGAGGTCGCGCCCGGCCTGCTTCCAGTTGCCGACGGTCGTGAATGTGTTCTTCGACGGCAGCCCGCCGCGCCAGAAATCGAGCAGGACGGGCTGTCGCGTCGTCGCCCGCAGCCGCGGCAGCGCCGGAATCGCGCAGCTCGATTTTCCGATGTTCTCTCCGTAGGTAACGCAATCGTGATGCTCTTCGACGATCGCGCGCGTATCGGGATCGCCTTCGGCGAAGCCGATCTCGTGCACGCCCGGATCGGTGCCGACATAGACGAGCCGGCCGACGCGCAACCCTTCTTCGGCGAAGCGCGTGGCGCCCGTGATATTCAGCACAGCGTCGGCATGCGCGAGCAAGTCCTCCGCCCTGCCTCCGTCGATGCCGAACCACTGCTTGTCCGCATAGCTGCGCCGATAGGCCCAGCGGTCGGCGAGATCGAAGGCCGCGGCGACGCGCTGCAAATAAGGAAGCGCGTATGTCGAGTCGTTGACCGCCGTCGCGCGCTCGGGATCGTAGGGCCACACCGAAGTGGTCTCGAAATAATAGACGTCGTGGCCGAGCCGGCGCAGTCCAGCGGCGATCTGCATGTGCATCCACGCCATGCCCGCGTAGGGATTCGAGGCGAGAGTTCCGACCACGATGAGGCGGCGCTGCTTCACTTTACACCGAGGATGCCGGCTGCGCCGGCTTAGCTGCCGCCGGCGGCGGCGGCGCGCGCGACTTCGCGCAACCGGCCGTTCTCAATCTCGAGATGGACGTCGCAGTTTTTCAGCATACCGGGCCGATGCGTGATGATGAACGAAGTGCGGCCGTACATCAGCCGCTGCATGGCGTCGAGAATCAGCGCTTCGGTCTTCATGTCGACCGAGCTGGTCGGCTCGTCGAGGATGAGAACCGGCGCATCGCGCAGGAACGCGCGCGCGAGCGCGATGCGCTGGCGCTCGCCTCCCGAAAGGCTCATGCCGCGCTCGCCGACCTGCGTGTCGTATCCGTCGCGAAGCCGGACGACGAAATCGTCGACGTGCGCCAACTTAGCGGCGGCGACGATCTCGGCCTGAGTGGCGTCCGGCCGGGCGTACGCGATGTTTTCCGCGATGCTGGCCGAAAACAACACGGACTCCTGCAGCACGATGGCGAACTGATTTCGAAGGTCGGCGATTTTATAGTCGCGCAGGTCGACGCCGTCGAGCAGGATTTGCCCGGCGGTCGGGTCGAAAAACCGCGTCAGCAGGCTCACCAGCGTCGTCTTTCCGCCGCCCGTCATGCCGGTGATGCCGACCCGCGACCCGGCCGCGATGTCGAAGGAAATATCGTCGAGCACGCGCCGGTCGTTTTCGTAAGCAAACGCGACTCGGCGAAAGGCGATCGCGCCGTCGCTGCGGCCGATCGGAAAGGCGCCGGGTTTTTCGACGACATCCGGAGGCTCGTCGAGAAGCGAAAACGCCCGCTCGGCGCTCACCATCGACGCCTCGATATGCGTCGCCATCGAGCTCAGCGTCTCGAGCGGCGCGTAAAGCTGCGATAGATACGCCATAATCAGGAGCAGCCCGCCGAGCGTCAGCGCCCCGGCGCGGACATGATCGGCGCCGATAAACAAAACAGCGGCGGTGCCGACGGCGATGGTCAGTCCGACGAGCAGACCGAAGCTGCCCTCGTCAAACGCGATGCGGATGCGCGCCCATACGCTTTCGCTCGAATGGCGGATAAAACGCTCGTGCTCGCGCTCTTCTTGTCCGAAGGCGCGCACGACGCGCACGGCCGAAAGCACCTCCTGCACGACCGACATCGCCGAGCTCTGCAATTGGTACGCCTGGTTCCACTTGCGGCGCAGCCGGCCGCGGTAGGCGTAAACGATCAACGCCAGGACCGGCGAGATCGCGAGCGCGACGAGCGCGAGCTGCCAATCGATCGACGCGGCGACGTAGATCATGCCGCAGAGCGTGAAGGCGGCGGTCACGAACGGGGTGACGCCGTCGATCAGCAGCCACTGAATCGCAGTTGCGTCATACTGGATGCGATACGTGGAGTCGGTCGTTCCACGGCTGTCGTGGTAGAAAAGCGAAAGCCGCTGCGCTTGGCGCAGCAGCTTGGCCCGGAACGCGAGGGTTAATTTCTCGCTCGTGTAGATTTTCAGCACGGCGGTTCCATGCTGCTGCAATTGATGCAGACAGTAGATGGCGATCAGTAGAACGACGCAAAAGACCAGCAGCGGCGTGCCGGAGGCCATCGAGACCGGAAGCAAAGCCGCCAGCCGGCCGGCGACCGGACGCGAGCCGATGACGTTGTCGACGGCGATCTTCAGCGGAATCGGAATCAGCAGCGTCAGCGGCGCGGCGAGCAGGCTGAAAAAAAATATCGCCGCCAGATGAAGACGATAGCCGCCGGTCTCCCGGAGCAGCCGCCGGTAGACCGCCAGCGTGCTGTAGCGCCGAGCAGCCATCAATCCTCGCCGGCCCCCAGCCGCTTCAGGCTGGAGACGACGGCCGACATCGCAGCGGCGCAGTCCTGAAAGCTGCGCGTGAAAAAAATCGCAGCGACGACGGCGATCGCCGCGCTCGCCATCCAGGCGTGGTCATGCGCGGCGCCGAGGCTCATGCCGATACAGCCGATCAGCAGAAACACCACGCCTTTCGCGAACACCGGAGCTGCCCGAAAGCGCACGAGCTGTTTGCCGCCGCCGTGCTCCTCGATCGCCATGCGCATGCGCACCGCCGCGAAGACGCCGTCGCGCACTTCCAGGTCCCACTCGTCGAAGTCGCCGCCGCACGCGACTGACGCGCCGTGGCTTCGGAGTGCCTGTTCGACCGCCGCGAGCCTTTCCGGCGCGCCCTGCCACGCCTCGCTCCAGAGGCGAAACGACCGCGGCGCCGGAAACGCCGTGCCCGCAACGCCGCGCTTGCGCCACGGCGTCAGATCGTAGCGAATGCGCCCGCACAGGCGCGCCAGCGGCTGCTGCAGATGCAGCCAGGCGATCACGGCCCGCATGCCCAGGCATTTCACGTGCCAAGCGTCGCAGAACGGCGCGCGCGCGCCGCTGATGAACGCCTGCGCCAGCGGAGCGGCGAGCGCGAGAAGGAAGAGCGGCAGGAACCCGAGCAGCGGCGGCCAGAAAATTCCGACGGCCGAGAGCCATGCCAGTGCCACGATCACGAGGTACCACTCGGGCATGAGCGGCAGCGACAGCAGCAATCCCGGCGCCGCGTCGTGGCGCGACTGGAAGAGCGCGCCGCCCCAGGTGCCGTAGTAGATGCGCCATTTTTTCCCGAGCCCGTGCGTGTGGCCGTTGCCGTAGACGCGGCCGGCCCACGTGAGATGGCCGGCGGCGTTGTACTTCTCCGGCCATTTCCGCTCGAGCAGTGCCTCGGCCTTGCCGTAGCCGGCCTGCTGCTTCCAGTACGCCGCGAGCGAACCGCGCCGGTGATGCCAGACCAGCGCGGCGGGCGTGAAGCCGATCGTGTAGCCGTTTTTTTGCAGCCGCCAACAGACGTCCACGTCGTCGCCGGCGGCGCGGAACTGCGGATCGAATCCGCCGATCGCCGCGAGCGCCGACTTGCGAAACGCCATGTTGCAGCCGGGAATGTGCTCCGCCTCTTCGTCGGAGACCAGCACGTGCACCGGCCCGCCCGGCGCGTGCGCGATGCAGTCGGCGATCAGTCCCCCGCCGCTCGGCGCCACGTTGGGGCCGCCGATGCCGCCGTGGTTCGTATGCATGAACGCGTTGGCCAGATAGACGAGCCAGTGCGGGTCGGGATAGGCGTCGTCGTCGATGTAGGCGACGATCTCGCCGGCCGCCGCCCGCCAGCCCACGTTGCGCGCGGCGCTGAGACCCTGATTCTTCGTGCTGATGACGCGAAAGTTATATTCGGAAGCGATTTTTTCCGTCGCGTCGGTCGAGCCGTCATTGACGACGATGACTTCGTAGTTGGGGTAACTCAAGCGCGTCAGCCCATCGAGACAGTCGCGGATCGTGCGTTCGCCGTTGTACGAGCACACGACGACGGAGATGAACGGCCAGTGCGCCCGCGCCGGGAACGGCGTCTCGGCGAACGCCTTGCGCGCCGCCGCGAGCGCCGGCTTCGGCCGCCGGTCGCGCGTGGTGAGCCCGAAATCCCAATCGTCGATATCGTAGCCGCCGCGATGCCATTCATCGGTCCAGGCGAAGACGAACGCGCCTGCGGCGCCGGAAGCGAAGGTTGTGCGGATCTGCCACTCGACCGACACCGCCTGCGCGAACTCGCCGTTGCGCCGGCTGTCGAGGCCGATCTCGGCGAGGATCACCGGCCGGTCGCCCGCGAGGTTGTGAATGCGCGCGAGATATTTCTCGAGGCGCTCCTTCGATTCGAGATAGACGTTGAAGCAGACGAGATCGAGAAACGGCAGGTTGAGATATTCCGTCGTCGGATAATTGACGTAGGTCACGAGCGCCTCCGGGTCGACGCTCTTCGCGGCGCGGTAGAGCCGCCGGATGAAGCGCTCGATCTTGCGCGCGCCGTACCAGCGCGCGATCTGCGCGGGGATCTCGTTTCCGATCGCGTAACAAAGCAGCGCCGGATGGCCGCGCAGCGAGCGCACCGCGGTGCGCACGCGCTGCTCGATCGAGCGGCGGCGCTCGGCGTCGTCGAGAAAGGCGATGTGCTGCTCCCACGGAATGCCGACCATGACGCGCAGCCCGTGCCGCATCGCGGCGTCGAGCAGCCAGCGCGGCGGCACCGTGTACGTGCGCACGGCGTTCAGCCCGTGGGCAGCCATGAGCGCGAAGTCGCACTCGACGACTTCGCGGTCGAGCGCCTCGCTGCCGTCTGCCTGGGGCCGAAACGTGCCGTAGGTCGCGCCGCGCACCCAGAACTTTTCACCGCCGGCAAAAATAAATTTGCCGGCGACGCGCGGCCGCGTCATGAAGTAGTCGGCCGCGGGCCGGTGATAGCCGGTCAGGACGTTTCTATGGCGCGCGCGAAGCGGTCGCTCCGGTTTATCGGTTTTATCGGCCGGCAGCTCCGGCCGGTATTCGAGCGGGGACAATGGTGATTCGAGATTTTTTTCGTCGGCTTCTCGCAAAATCTTTTTCCTTTTTCGCTCCTGCGCGCGCTACCGGCGGATAAAAAAAATCCGCGCTAAGATTAATTAGACGGAGCTTCTTTGGTTAAATTCGGAACTTGGGGTTAATTCCTCGGCGAAATTTTCGCCGTGGTAATTGCTTAGCAGGTTTTCCGCGCGAATCTCTATCGGGTAATCACCCGCGACGTGTCGCGAGATTCATGGAATTTCGCGAATTATTTTGCGGAGGGAGGTTATGAGTCGGAAAAAATACGACGAGAGTAGGAGATGAGAATTATTGCGGAGAAGAATCTGAGCAAAAGTTAATGCGCTGGCGAGACCGCAGTCGCACTCAACGATGTGCCGAAGAGCACAGATGAGTGACTGACGTCTGGTCGTGTGAGACCGATTAGACTCTGGTGTGGCAGGGCTGGAGAAGTCCGGCGAAGAAGAGGTGCGTCAGCGTGACACGCTTTTCATGAGTGACCCTAAGACTCTTCCGTGAAGATTATTGCTCAGTCGGAATCTTCAGCATAGCATCGTCTGGTGTAATTTCTGGACACTGAATTTCGGGCACTGAGGTACTTAGTTGTGTGATATTATCGGGCTTCAGATACCTCAAAGGCCTTTGAAGTTGCTCTTGAACGATGCGCCGTACTCTTGCTTTTGTGAAATGCCCTCCGGGCGCGTGAATAAACTCAAATTCATTACCCTTAAGTACGACGTGGGTACCTAATATTAATGCACCCCTGCCGAACTCAAAAAGCCAAATATTGTAGGCTTCCGGTTTCAAAGTAATCAACAGAACAGCCTTTCCATATTCTGGTACCTTCCCGAGTTTTTCGGTACATTCATTGTACAATAGAGGATCATTATTTTTCTTTACTCTTTCAAAAAAGTCATCAAGACGCCGTTGGGACCAAGCGGGATCGGCACGAAAAAAAAGCGCGACAGATAGAGCGGCAAGCAATAATTTTATAGACAAAAACAGCCAATCTTTATTGGGCATCTGGGTAAAGACCTTTCGTGATTTGAGTAGAAACGCGCTCATTATACCAAAGATATAGATACCCGCCCGTTTTCCAAGGCGTCTCAGGATTCGGAAAACTATTGTTGAATGGACCGAAGATCACAGCCCACTGTACAGGAGGGTATTTACCTCTGGAAAAATCTTGTGGGCTCAAGTCCAGCGAGCTCCTATTAGTAAAATATCTTACATCCGGAACGGGATTTATACCGGCTGCACGGTCCGCCACCGCGCGGTCTACAGCCGCGTAGATATTGCTATAAGTCGCGAATTCAGCGGAATTCTTTATAGGTGCGCTAAGGTAATTATCGCCCATTGATGGCATAATAGCGCCGCCTGCGAATTCCTCGAGTGAAGTATTGATAATAGTTTGAGCATAGTAATAATAAACCGTTTGCATACCCGCAGAATTCACAGGATCGTATATTGAGCGAATTTCATTGTAAATCACGTTTGCAATTTCCGACTTACTGTATACCCCGACCTGTGCCTCATTGACTACACCGAGACTTGCGCCGCCGTACAACGTTTGGCCGGCTTGCGAAGCAGTCGCAGCATAACTTTGGGGTCAGGTCTTGTTTCTTGAATTCTCCACGATCCGGCTCGCTGTCGAATAATGCAGTCCCAGGTGCCGCGCCACCTCCGTTTGGCTGTAGCCGTGCCG